>NZ_AP019716.1:435000-1635000 GCF_006742065.1 Clostridium butyricum
CGGTGCTGGAAGGTTAAGGGGAACACTTAGCGCAAGCGAAGGTGTGAACTTAAGCCCCAGTAAACGGCGGCCGTAACTATAACGGTCCTAAGGTAGCGAAATTCCTTGTCAGGTAAGTTCTGACCCGCACGAATGGCGTAATGACTTGTGCACTGTCTCAACTGTGAATCCGGCGAAGTTGTAGTGCGAGTGAAGATGCTCGCTACCCGCGATTGGACGGAAAGACCCCGTAGAGCTTTACTGTAGCTTAGCATTGAATTTCGGTATTGTCTGTACAGGATAGGTGGGAGACTGGGAAATTAGGGCGTCAGCCTTAATGGAGTCGTTGTTGGGATACCACCCTGATAGTATTGAAGTTCTAACTGGATGCCATGAAACTGGTGACAGGACATTGTTAGGTGGGCAGTTTGACTGGGGCGGTCGCCTCCTAAAATGTAACGGAGGCGCCCAAAGGTTCCCTCAGAACGGTCGGAAATCGTTCGTAGAGTGTAAAGGCATAAGGGAGCCTGACTGCGAGACCTACAAGTCGAGCAGGGACGAAAGTCGGGCTTAGTGATCCGGTGGTACCTCGTGGGAGGGCCATCGCTCAACGGATAAAAGCTACCTCGGGGATAACAGGCTGATCTCCCCCAAGAGTTCACATCGACGGGGAGGTTTGGCACCTCGATGTCGGCTCGTCGCATCCTGGGGCTGAAGTAGGTCCCAAGGGTTGGGCTGTTCGCCCATTAAAGCGGCACGCGAGCTGGGTTCAGAACGTCGTGAGACAGTTCGGTCCCTATCCGTCGCGGGCGTAGGAAATTTGAGAGGAGCTGTCCTTAGTACGAGAGGACCGGGATGGACTGACCTATGGTGTACCAGTTGTTTCGCCAGAAGCATAGCTGGGTAGCTAAGTCGGGAAGGGATAAACGCTGAAAGCATCTAAGTGTGAAGCCCACCTCAAGATGAGATTTCCCATAGCATAAGCTAGTAAGACCCCTTGAAGACTACAAGGTTGATAGGTCAGAGGTGTAAGTGCGGTAACGTATTTAGCTGACTGATACTAATAGGTCGAGGGCTTGACCAATATAATCAAGTTGTAATATACAATTAATATGCAATTTTGAAAGAACAATAGTTTTTTCAATAATGTTCCGCGATAGCTCAATGGTGGAGCACTCGGCTGTTAACCGATAGGTTGGAGGTTCGAGTCCTCTTCGCGGAGCCATTTTTTTTATGAAAATAAATTTGAAATTATTCAGTCGAGAAATCGGCTTTTTTTTTGTGAAAAATTAATGTACTAAATATACTGTTATAATTTTCTTAAGAATTGTAAAATTACCAATATAATTGATACTATATAGAGGTTATACGTAAATAATGGCTAATAATTTAACATTATTTGAAGGTATATTACTAATTACCTAAATTTTCACTAAGAAATAAGCCTATAATTCATATTTTTATTATTGTAAAAAACAGAGATAGTACTTATACTTAATTAGGGGGATGAAATTACTATATTTATTCTAAATTTAGTAGTTAATAATCCTTTTTAGATATAAATGTTGTGTGGGGTATAAAAATGAGGTACAAACCAAGACGTAACAAAAATAAGGCAAAAAATATTTATAAGACAAAAATAATTATTTTATGTACGAGTATAGCTCTTTTAGTAATTGCAGGTAGTGCAGTAATGGCTCAGAGATTTATTTCATATATAGATACTGTACAAGCAAAAGACGATCAGATTGTTTTAAATGATAAGAACAATAACAAGGATAATGATAATGGAGATTCAGATAATAAAAATTCTAATCAGGTAAGTTCAGAGAATTCTGATATACCACATGATAGTCCAGAATTTGTTCAAAAATATTTAGATCAGCAAATGAAAGGTCAAATGCCAGATGGTGCTGATGGTGTTAAAGTTGTATATCTTACTTTTGATGATGGACCATCAGAAACTGTCACACCTCAGATTTTAGATGTTCTTAAATCTGAGAATGTACATGGAACTTTTTTTGTTCTTGGAAAAGCTGTTGATTCAAGCGCTGAGAATAAGGAACTTATAAAAAGAACTATTTCAGAAGGTAATGCTATAGGTATTCACAGTTATTCACATAATTATAATTATTTATATCCAAATAAAATTGTTAATGTGGATAACTTTAAAGGCGAAGTGGAAAGAACTGATGCATCTTTGAAAAAGGTATTAGGAGATGATTTTTCTACTAAGGCTATAAGGCTTCCAGGGGGTCATATGACATGGAAGGGTACAGAACCTTTAGATAAATATTTTAAAGAAAATGGATACAGTTATATTGACTGGAATGCATTATCTAAAGATGCAGAAGGTCCTAAAAAAAATGCTGATCAATTAGTTCAACAAGTAATTGAAACATCTGGAAATAAACAAAAAGTTGTTTTATTGATGCATGATACTTATGGTAAAGAAGAAACAGCTAAATCATTAACTAATATAATTCGTCATTTTAAAGATAATGGATATGAATTTAGAGTTATAAAATAATTATAAACACTAAAAAATGTTTATGTTTCTATATATTTATATAGATTACATAAGCATTTTTAATTTTTTTAATATAAGTTTACTATAAGCGTATTGATTAGAGTGCCTAATGGGGACTCTATTTTTTATCTACTGAATTATTTTGTTTTATTATGTGCAAAACTTTTTATATAGTATAAATCGTCTATTAAATAGAAATAAATAATTTATATTTTGTTTTGCTGGGATTGTTAATTTAAAAGTTTAAAATATTGATTAATGTTTTATGAAAGATTGATAAAACTAAAATAAAGGAGGTATAAAAGTGCTTGCAATTTTAAAAAGAAAAAAAGTGGAAAAATATATAATAGAAAATAGAGAGTATTATTATAGATTAGCTTATTCTTATGTGAAAAATGAAGCTGATTCACTAGATGTTATACAAGAATCAATTATTAAAGCTCTAATTTCAATTGAAAGTTTGAAGGAAATAGAAAAAGTAAAATCATGGTTTTATAAGATAGTTATTAGAACAAGTATTGACTATATAAGAAAGAATAAAAAATATAATGATATGATAGATATTTCTGAAATTATAAATAATGGTAAGTCAGATCAATATAAGGACTTAGATTTATATAAAGCATTAGATGAATTAGATGAAACATATAAAACAATTATAATTTTAAGATACTTTGAAGATATGAAGATAAATGATATTGCCGATATATTAGATGAAAATCCAAATACAGTTAAGACAAGATTATATGCAGGGTTAAAAAAATTAAAAATAGATATAGGGGAGTGTTAGTTTTATGAAAAATATAAATGATTTAAAAAAGGAATATATGGATATAAAAATTCCTGAAAATCTTGATGATGTTGTAAAAGAGTCAATAAAAAAAGTCGATAGAAAAAGCATAGTTAATAAAAAAATTATAGGTTCAGCCGCAGTATTAGCAATTATATTTGGAATAAATATAAGTCCAGTATTCGCAGATGTAGTTTCAGATATTCCTATTGTAGGTAATATAGTGAAATTAGTTACAGTTAAAAATTATACATTAAAGAAAAATAATGTTGAAGCAGATATAAAAGTACCAGCAATAGAAGGTTTGGAAAATAAGCAATTAGAGGAAAATCTTAATAAAGAATTCATTGAAAATGGTAAAAAAATCTATGAAGAACTAATAGAAGAATTTCCATCAATAAATAATCAAATGAAGTATGTAGGTTCTGACTATAAAATAAAAGCAGATAATGATAGCTTCTTATCAATAGAAATAACTAAAGAAGAAATTCAGGCATCATCATATACAACAAAAAAGCATTATACAATAGATAAGAATAAGCAAATTGTACTTACATTACCTATGTTGTTTGAAGGTGAGAATTATATTGAAGAGATAAGTAATGATATAAAGGCTCAAATGATAGAGAATATGAAAAAAGACAGTAATTTAATATATTTTCTAGAATCTGATGAAAACGAAGAAGTTATAGACTCTTTTGATAAGATAAAAGAAAATCAGGATTTCTATATAAATAATGATGGAAATCTTGTTATATGTTTTGATGAATATGAAGTTGCTCCAGGTTATATGGGTACTTTAGAATTTATAATTTCAGATAAAATATTTAAAAAATAGAATAGTTATATTTAGAATTTATCTTTTAGATTTAAAATTTTAATAACAAATAATAATAGAGTGAGTGTGTCTTTATACTCACTCTATTATTATTTAATTTTAAATATTTTATGAAATAAATTTAATGAAGAAAATTAGGTCTTCATTAAATGATAGAATTAATACTTTAAAAACTTAGGTATTCTCTATTGATGAACTTAATATTATAATTATTAATATGAGTAAAATAATAAACTGACAATTACATAAACTTATATATTGTATTAGTTTATGATTAAATTTTATTTAAATAAGTATCTATGAAAACATCAATAGTTACGATACTCATAGAAAATAGATTTATTTCAATTAAGTATAATAAATAATAAAAAAATTATAAGGAGGAGTTTCATGTTATCTAAAAATATCGTTTCACAAGTTTTAGCTAAATGCTTAATAACAGGAGGAGACTTTGCAGAAATATTTGAAGATGATTCAATTAATAATTCTATATCATTAGTGGATGGTAAGGTTCAGGATGCTATAGGGGGAAGAAGTTATGGTATAGGAATAAGAATCTTTAAGGGATTAAAAAGTGTTTATGCATATACAAATAATAATAGCTTAAATAGTCTTTTAGAAACAGCATATAGAGCTGCTCTAGCATTAGGTGATGTAAAAGAAGAAAAGAGCATTGTGTTGTCAGAGAAAAAAATAGAGACAATACATCCGATACTTTATTATCCTAAAGATGTACAATATGAAAGAAAAATATCAATATTAAAGAGTGCATACAACGGAGCTAAGAATTATAATAGTGATATTTCACAAGTTATATCAAGCTATTCTGATAAAGAACAGAGTATATTAATAGCCAATACAGATGGATTATATGTTGAGGATAAAAGAATAAGAACAAGATTAGGAGTAAGTGCTGTAGCATCTAAGGAGAATGAAAATCAGACTGGATTTCAAGGTCCAGGAAGACACATGGGAATTGAGATGTTTGAAACTATTGATGCAGAAGCAGCAGGAATAGAAGCAGCGAGAATAGCTCATACAATGCTTCATGCAAAAAATTGCCCAGCAGGTAATATGACTGTAGCAATTGATAATGGGTTTGGAGGTGTAATATTCCATGAAGCATGCGGGCATGCATTGGAAGCTACAGCTGTTGCAAAAGGAAATTCAGTTTTTGCAGGAAAATTAGGTCAAAAGATAGCATCTTCAAAGGTTACAGCAATTGATGATGGAACTATTCCTAATGCATGGGGATCTTTAAATATTGATGATGAGGGAAATAAAACACAGAAAAATGTATTAATAGAAAATGGTATTTTAAAGGGATATATGATAGATAAGCTTAATGGAAGACGTATGAATATGGAGCCTACAGGAAGTTCAAGAAGACAAAGTTATAAATATCAACCTACATCAAGAATGACTAATACTTATATTGCATCAGGAACAGATAAACCAGAAGATATAATAAAATCTATTGATAATGGATTATATGCAAAAAAACTTGGTGGTGGTTCTGTAAATCCTGTAACAGGTGAATTTAACTTTTCAGTTCAAGAAGGATATCTTGTTAAAAATGGTGTAATTCAAGAACCAGTAAGAGGTGCAAGTCTTATAGGTAAAGGTAGTGATGTTCTTATGGAAATAGATATGGTTGGAGATAATTTAGAACTAGCTCAAGGTGTTTGTGGATCATCTTCAGGAAGTATTCCAACTAATGTAGGGCAGCCAATGATAAGAGTAAAGAATATAACTGTAGGAGGTAGATAATAATGGATTTTAAATTATTTAAAGAAGAACTTTTTAAGGAAGCAAAAAAATCTGGTTTTGAAGAATGCGAAATTTATTATTCAGATGCTGAAAGTTTAAACATAAATATTTATGAGGGTGAAGTTGAAAAATATAAGCTTAATACTGCATTTGGGCTTTCTTTTAGAGGAATGTTTAATGGTAAAATGGGATATTCTTATACTGAAATATTAGATGAAGAAGCTATTAACACAGTTATTAGCAATGCTAAAAGTGCTGCATTAGCAATAGAAAATGATGATACACAATTTATTTATGAAGGTGATAAAGAATATAAAAAATTAGATTGTTATAAGGAAGAGCTTGATAATGTGAAACCAGATGAACTTATAAAACTTGCACTTGAAATGGAAGAACAATGTAAAAAGCAGTGTGATAAAGTTGTGAATTTTTCTGGATGTGGAATTGGTTATGGAAAATCAACTTATGGAATAGTAAATAGTAAGGGACTAAATTTAAAAAATGAAAGAAATCATCTCACAGCTTATGTTATTCCTATAATTGAGGATAATGATCAGAAATATGATGGAATGGGATATGTTGTAGCAGAAAAAATAAGTGATGTAAATCCAGAAAAGATAGCAAAAGATGGACTTAATGAAGCATTATCAAGAGTTGGTGGTAGAAGTATCAGTTCTGGAAAATATAAAATAATAATTAACAATGAGGCTATGGTTTCTCTTCTTGGAACTTTTGACTCAATATTCGATGCTGAGCAAGCTCAGAAGGGATTATCTCTTTTAAAGGGTAAAGAAGGAGAAGTTATAGCATCTAATGTTGTAAATCTAATTGATGATCCACATTTAAAGGATGGATTAGGAACAACAGCTTTTGATGATGAAGGAGTTGCTACTTATAGAAAGGAAATTATAAGTAGTGGTAAATTAAATACATTGCTCTATAATTTAAAAACAGCGAATAAGGCAGGGGTTAAGTCGACAGGGAATGGATTCAAGGGTTCTTACGCTTCAATTGTAGGAATAAGTGCTACTAATTTTTATATAGAACCAGGAAATAAATCTTTTGATGAACTTTGTGAAGAAGTTAAAGATGGAGTAATAATAACTGAATTTGCTGGATTGCATGCAGGTGCAAGCTCTGTAACAGGAGATTTTTCATTAGCAGCTAAAGGTTTCATGATTGAAAATGGTAAAAAGACATTCCCTGTGGAACAGATAACAGTTGCAGGAAATTTCTTTACACTACTTAAGGATATTGAAACTGTAGGAAGTGATTTGAAATTTCCTATGAGCAGTATTGGATCACCATCAGTAATTGTAAAAGAATTATCTGTTGCAGGAAAGTAATATAAATGGAAAGACTATAAATGCTTGATTTAAAAATCATAGTATTTATAGTCCTTTATTTATGTATATGCTTATAGAGAAAAACAATTTTAATAAATTATAAGTTTTGATTTTTTACTTACATTATCTAGGTGAAAATCACCAATAGCATCATTAAAATTAACATTTACATTTTCTGTTGAAGGATAAAAATAAATTAGAAATCCATCACAGAGACTTAAATCATATTGAGCAGCAAATTGATTGCAAATATTATTTAAATTCTGTGAAGATGTATCTTCTACAGAAACATCAAATCTGAAAAATTTATTTCCAAATGTTATTTTCTTTATTGTAAATGGTATGTTTTTATCAATATTAGTATCAAATTTTCCAGAAAAGGAATAATCTAAGTTTACTGCATTACTACTAACAAGAGCAGTAGGCTTATAGGATGTATTCGGCATAAAATTCTTAATTGGTAGAGAGAGAGTATCAGTTACTGTTTGAGAAGAATCAGTAAATGTAAGCTTAATTTCACCATTAAAGATACTATCTGAATTATTGTTAATAGTCATTTCAGCATTCTTATTTGTACTACTTCCTAATGAATATAATTTATATTGGAAGTTTAAATCATCAATTGAAGCTTCAGTAACTTTAATTTCTTTATCAATAGGCTGGGTTGAAAGTTGTGTTTCCACTTGCTCAAAAGAGGATTCTTTCTTGAAAAATGTTATTCCAGTTCCAGCAGATATTAGAATTATTGATAAAAGAAAAACTATTCCCACAAGGTTTAAAGAAGATTTAGCACCTCTTTTAATTGCAAAAACAATTAATAAAAGAGATATTATAATTCCAACAACACCTATAAGGTAAAGGATTATTGGGAGTAAATTCATTTAAATCACCACTAACTTTAAAATATTATAATATAATGTATAATTATATTATATATTGAAATTTTAAAGACTTAAAGTATATGAAATATAAAAAAAGAAAAAATTACATGGAGGTATGATAAATGCCAAGTTATGATTTGATTATAATAGGAGCAGGAATTGCAGGAATGACAGCTGCATTAGGTGCTGCTAGACAAGGAATAGGTAAAATTTTAGTAATTGAAAAAGAATCGTCAGTTGGAGGAATAATAAATCAATGTATTCACAATGGATTTGGTAAGAAGTTAATAGGCGAATATGTTACTGGTCCAGAGTATATTCAATACATAAAAGATGAAATTCAGAAAGAAAATATAGAAATTATTCTTAATTCTAATGTTTTAGATATTAATAGAGATAGAGTAGTAACATACGTTAGTCCAAGTGAAGGAGTAAAAGAAGTAAATGCGAAAGCAATTATTTTTGCAATGGGTGCAAGAGAAAAGTATTCAGGAAATATAATGATTTCTACTAATACTTTAACAGGAATATTTACTGTAGGAGAGGCGCAGAGAATAGTTAATCTTGATGGATATATTCCAGGGAAAAATGCGATAATAACAGCAAAAGATAGATGGGGATTTCTTTTGGCAAGAAGATTACTTATCGAAGGTGGATCAGTGTCAGCAGTTGTTCTTGAAGATAGTTTTAAAAATGTTGAAAGTAAAGAAATAAATGATATTATAGATGGGTTTGGAATATCAATAATAGAGAAATCTAGAATAATTGGCATAGAAGGAAATACAAGAATAAATTCAGTAAAATTATTAAATTTAGAAGATGGAAGCACAATAAATAAAGAATGTGATTGCTTATTACTTTCAGTTGGTTTTATACCAGAAACCGTAAGAATAAAAAAATTAAATATAGAGATTGATGAAAGAACTTTAGGTCCTAAAGTTAATGATTATATGACTTCTACAGATGGTTTTTTTGCATGTGGGAATATAGTATATGGAGAAGATGTACTTAAGATATCTGAAATTGATGGTATTGAATGTGGGGAAAAAGCAGCAGCATATATAAAAAAATATTTTTCATAATATAAAGAGTTTTACAATAACATTATAGCAGTAAAAATACTAGTTAAGTATTTTTACTGCTTCTTTATACATAATATTATTTCCTTCAGAAGATAAATGTAATCCATCAATATACAAATCTTGGGTTAATTCAAGACTGTAGAAATCGATTATGTCAGTTTTATATTTATGAGAAAGTAATATTAAAGAATCTCTTAATTGAGTAAGGCTTTTTTCAGCATAGCTATAAAAAGAAGATGGAATAAATAACTCATTTGCCATTGATCCTATTATTTTAGGAGGAATTCCTATAATAACTTTAGCATTTATATTATAAGAATCTTGAATCATTATTTCTATATTTTCAATAATAGATGAGATGCTTCTTCCACATAGAAGATCATTAGTTCCGCCCATAATAAATATTGTATGTGGATTATATTTTAATGCATCTGAATAAAATCTTGAAAGCATAGAAGGTGTAGTATCACCATTTTTCCCATTATTAATATAACTTAAATTAAGCTTATTGGCTATGAGGTATACCCATGATTTTTCTTTTGAAACGCCATATCCAAATGTAAGGCTATCTCCAAAAAAGATAATGTCAATATGATTATTCATTTAATATCCTCCTTTTATTAAAACAATTTTCCAAAACACTTTTTACATATTATTGTTTTTCCACCGTCAGCTTTTATACAATTGTTTGGATCTGTAATTTTATTGCATATACTACAGAGCTTATCATTATCATTGGATGCTTGTTTTTTTGATGAATTTAAAGAAGTATCCTTATTCTTAATAATACTCTTTTTTATAGGGGAATATAATTTTGGATTACAAGGTATATCTTTTTTAGTAATATTATAATTAAAGTTATATTGACTTTCAGCAAATAGTTCTAATTCAAAGCGAGGATTATCTTTATCATAATATTCTTCAGTGAAGATTTTAGTTATCTGCGCATCATTCACAATTAAGCCACTTTTTTCTATACCATCAAAGATACTTTTAGTAATATTAATAGTATCAGGGTGTCTTTTGTCACTTTTATAATATACTTTTAAGATAGCAATGAGGCTTTCAGAAAAAACAATATCAGGATTTTGACTTCTTGCAAGAAGAGCTATTTCTTGTTCGTATAAAGCATATCTATCATGATACTTACCAGAATTATCAGGAAGTATTGCACGTCCATTAATATTATGTAATTTAAAATTTGATTTAGTAATAGGTGATCCTTTTACCACTACTTTAGCGTAATCTGTCATTTTATATCTCCTTACAAGATAAATTTCTTATAATTAAAACTATACAGTATATTATTATGTTATACAATAATGAAAAATTGATAATATTGTATATATAAAGTATAATATTTGGGGATTATTAAGATTAATGTAAGAATTAAATATATTCAATTTGATATAATAATTTACAGTTACTAATGTATATAGTAATAATATTTATTTGACTTTTTATCAAACAAAATTTGCTTAATTTGTAATTTACTTAATGTTATTAGTTTGTTAATAAAGTTTTAATAAATAATGTAGGATAAGTTTAAAATTTGTAATATACAATTAATTATAGTAATTTGATACTTTATATAACATAAAGATATAAGAAGAGGTATAAAGATGGATAAGAAGATAATTTTATCAATAGAATCAAGCTGTGATGAGACATCAGCAGCAGTTGTAGTTAACGGAAGAGAAGTTTTATCTAATGTAATTGCATCTCAAATAGATACACATAAAAAGTATGGAGGTGTAGTTCCTGAAGTAGCATCGAGAATGCATATAGAAGTAGTTGATAGTGTTGTTAAAGCTGCACTTGATGAAGCAGGACTTAAATTAGATGATATTGATGCAATAGGAGTAACGTACGGTCCAGGCTTAGTAGGAGCATTACTTGTTGGACTTCAATATGCAAAAGGATTAGCATTAGGTTCAAATAAACCATTAATACCAGTAAATCATATACAAGGTCATATTTGTGCTAATTTTATTCAACATAAGGATTTAAAGCCACCGTTTGTTTCATTAGTTGTATCTGGAGGACATACATTCATAGTGCATGTAAAATCATATAGAGAATTTGAAGTTATAGGACAGACAAGAGATGATGCAGCTGGAGAAGCTTATGATAAAGTAGCCAGAGCACTAGGCCTTGGATATCCTGGAGGTCCTAAAATTGATAAGTTAGCTAAAGAAGGAAATGAAAATGCTATAGAGTTTCCAAGAGCTAAATTCCATGATGATACATTAGATTTTTCTTTTAGTGGAGTGAAATCAGCAGTTTTAAACTATTTAAACAAAGCAAAGATGAAGGATGAAGAAATAAATAAAGCAGATATTGCAGCTTCGTTCCAGAAAGCTATTGTTGATGTTTTAAAAAATAATGTGTTTTTAACATGTGAAAGAAGAAAACTAAAGAAAATTGCTGTGGCAGGAGGAGTTGCTTCGAACTCATGTTTAAGAGAAACTCTAATAAAAGAAGGAGCTAAAAGAGGTATAGAAATATTATTCCCAGAACCAATATTATGTACAGATAATGCGGCAATGATTGGGAGTGCTGCTTACTTTAAGTTCATGGATGGTTCAGAATCTGATTTAAATATTAATGCAAAGCCTAATCTAAAATTAGCGGAGGGGTAATTTATATTATGAAATTATTATCTCATTCTAATGGATTGTATAAACTAGATAAAGAAAAAGTAAGTAAGATAAAAATATTAAAAAGATGCGCTATTTTTTTAGTAGGATTGTTAGCTATAGGTTTTTTAATACAGAGTATAGGTAATTTAATTGATAATTCGAAACTAAAATCACGTTTCAAATATGTAAGACTTGATGGTAAAAAAATTGAGTATAAACTTAAAGGAAGCGGAGAATATACAATAATTTTTGATGGATCAATAGGAACTAATTTATATGAGTGGGATAAAGTAAGCAAGATTTTAGAAGAGGAAGATAAGGTTTCAACTTTTGTTTATAACAGAAGAGGATATGGATTTAATGATGGTGGAGCACGATTAAGTCCAGAAGAACAGGCAAAACAATTAAAGTTATTGTTAAGAAAAGCTGGTGCAGCAGAGCCATATATTTTAGTTGGTGAGGAATATGGAAGTTTAATTTCTACTAATTTTGCTAATCTATATCCAGAATCAGTAGCAGGGGTTGTACTTGTTAATCCAATTAATGAAAGTGATTTATCTCAAAAAGAAACAAATAAACAGATTTTAATTCCATATTTAAGAAGTCAAATAGAATATGCTGGTTCAAATGTTTCCTTAACATCATTACTA
This sequence comes from Clostridium butyricum, assembly GCF_006742065.1. NCBI lineage: Bacteria > Bacillati > Bacillota > Clostridia > Eubacteriales > Clostridiaceae > Clostridium > Clostridium butyricum. Next base: position 447,509 of record NZ_AP019716.1, read on the forward strand.
GATAAGATGAATCTTACATTAAATAATTCAACTTTTATAAATAGTTTAAGTGGAAGTGAATTAGAGGAATTCAATAGTTTTAAAAATAGAAAAAATTATACGGAAGCAGTAAAAAATGAAATAGAAAATTTATATAAAAACACATCAAATAGTCAAAGTGATGGATTGCTTTCAAAAAAACCTCTTTATATTATAAGTAATAATGAGAGTGAACCATTAATGAAGCTAGGAAATTCTGAAATATCAACATTATACGTAGAGACTGTTGAAGAAGAACCATTTGCAGTTGTAGATCCTGATAGTGTAGTAAATGGAATTAATACTGTAATTAAACAGGCAAAAAAATTGGCAAAAAGTTCTTAAATTCTAAAAATTTATTGTCATGTGTTTGACACAAAAAGCTTATATACTAACAATATAAAATAAATAATAAATAATTTTAATATATATAAAATTATTGTTTAGGAGGAATAGCACATGATTAATGATGAAAATAATAACTATATTGATGTAGAATCATCACCAGTTAATGATAATGGTTCAAATGTATTTGATAATCAATTTAAATATGAAGACGGAAATATTTCAAAGAAAAAAAGAAGAAGAGGAATCTTAGGAAGAGTTGCAGGATGTCTTTTACTTACAGTTACAGGAGGATTATTTGGAGGAGGAATTACATATTCTCTTATTAAAAATAATGTCAATGGTGGAAATGGACTGTCAATAAATAAACAAGTAAATTATGTACCTCAATCTTTTACTGAAAGTGATTCACAAGCGATGACAGCTGCTGATGCATTCAATAAAGTATCCCCAGCAGTTGTAATTATTTCAACTGTAGGTACTGCATCAAATGGTTTTACAGCAAGTCAATATGAAGGTATGGGTTCAGGATTTATTATAAATGAAGAAGGATATATATTAACCAACTATCATGTAATAGAAGGCGCAAAGGATATTACAGTTACATTAAGTGATGGAAATGAAGTTCCAGGAACAGTTGTTAACTATGACCAAGAAAAAGACTTAGCCATGATTAAATTAAAAGAAGGTACAAAAGTTCCTGCTGTTGCAGAGCTTGGTGATTCTGATGAATTATATCCAGGAGCTGAAGTAATAGCAATAGGAACACCACTTTCTAAGAATTTAGCATATACTCTTACAAAAGGTATAATAAGTGGAAATGATAGAACTATACAAACTCAAAGTGGAACAAGTGTACATTTACTTCAAACAGATGCTGCTATAAATTCTGGTAATAGTGGCGGACCATTAGTAAATACTAAAGGTCAAGTAATAGGAATTAATTCTATGAAACTTGGTTCACAATCAACTGGTTCGGCTACAGTTGAAGGAATCGGTTTTGCAATTCCTATAAATGAAGTTAAGAGTAAAATAGATACTTTATCAAAACAAATTCTAAACTTAGGAATAAAAATAAGAGAAATTGATAGTACTACTGCTCAAAAATATGATTTAGAACAAGGTTTATATGTTGCTTCAGTTGATGAATATTCACCAGCTGAAAAAGGCGGACTTAAAATTGGTGATATAATTGTAGATTGTGATGGAAAACCAGTAAAGACATTTGATGAGCTTAAGGAAATTAAGCAAAGTAAAGATGTTGGTGATACAATGACTATGAAAGTCATAAGAGATAAAAAGACTATTGATTTAAGTATTGTTTTAGAAGAATCAAAATAATTATTAAAAAATAGAAATAAATAAGGCAAATAGAAGCATTAGTAAAATGCTTCTATTTTTTTACAGTAAAATCTTTTAAATTAAATAAAAGAATAGTAAAATTAATTATTATAATGGAATTGGGGGAAGATGAAATATGGAAGAAATAGTATTAAGTATAATAATGCATAGTGGCGAAGCTAGAAGCTATTCCATGGAAGCTATTAGAATAGCTAAAGAAGGAAATTTTGAAAAAGCTATGGACTTAATAAGAATGGCCGATGAAGAATTAGGTTATGCCCATAGTTCACAAACGAGTTTAATTCAGGGAGAAGCAGCCAATGATCAAATTAAATTTTCATTGCTTCTTGTACATGCTCAAGATCATTTGATGACAACAATGACTTTTAAAGATATGGCAGTAGAATTGATAGAAGTTCATGAAAAATTATATAAACTAGAAGATAAAAAATAAATATAAATTTGTCATATCTGCACATTTTACTTCTTACTTTCATAATTTATTATATAACTAACTCATGGAGGTAAAGATAATGAGCGGAAGAGTAAGTATGTGTTCTATATGTCCTAGAGAAAATGAGCAGATTGATGCAGTTATTCAAATAGGAAGAGAAAACAGAAGTTGTTTATATGGTACTATTATTGATGAATGTGGAAAACCAGTAGTTGACGCAGTAGTTAAATTATTAAAAGTTTGCGATAAAGGAATAATTCCATTAACTCACACATTTACTGATTGTTATGGACAATTTTTGCTAGGTCCTTTATGTCCTAATGAAAAATATATGTTAAAGATATACAAAGATAATATCAGAATAAGATATGAGCCTATTAATGCATCATGCTACAAGGGAAAATGTATTGGTGAAAGATGCGACGACGAAGAATGCTAATATATGTTTAATTAGGGTAGTTTAATTAAGATAAAAAGTTCTCTTTTATAGAGAACTTTTTATGTTATACTTATTATTAAGTGTATTGTAAGGCAGTTATAAATTAAAAGTAGGTGTTTTGATGAAGAATAAAATTAAATATGGAATAGCCTTTATGATTATTTTATTAATTGGAATTATAAGTATTAATATATATCAGCCTAATAAAGAGCAAACTCTTAGGGGTAAGATTGAGATAATAGCTTATGATGATGTATATGATTATTTAGTTGAATGTGCAGATAAATTTATGGAGTTAAATGACAAAACAACAGTAACTGTAAAAAAAATATATAGTTCAGATGAAATACTACAAGAATTAAATAATAAAGACAATAGCAGAGTGACATCTATTGCTCAAATTAATAGAATGGATTTTGATATTTTAGGATTAAAAAAATCAAACTATTTAGAAGAACAGCAGAATATTTTAAATACATATTCTAAGAATTTTTCAACATATAGAATACAACAAACAGAATATGATGATATTTCTGTTGGTATTCCATTTACTTCAAGACCTTTAGCGCTATATATAAGAGAAGATATGTTAGAAGAGTACGGGTATAATAGGGATGAAATGAACACTTGGGATGATGTAATTAGAATTGGTAAAGATATTTTTGAAAAAAGCAATGGAAATGTAAGAATAATAAATGCTACTGGAGACGATTATGAAGATTTAGTATCTTTATTAATAATGCAATATATGGGGAAAGAAAATAATGAAGAATTGGTAAAAAACCAAGTAAATAACATGATGGATCAGTTAAAGAATAATAACATATTGAATTTAACTGAAGGTGGAGAGTTCTTAGGAAGAATATCATCAATTAATGCTGTTAAAGAAATTGTTGCACTAGATGTGAAATGCCAATGGACAGCAGAGAATGTACCATCAATTACTCATGGAACTAATAAGTTCTTTTCTAGTGAAGGTGATAATTTTGTTGTACTTAATGATATAGTAGAAAATAGAAAATTAGTAGAAAAATTTATAACTTACGTAATGACTAATAATTCTGAAGCTATAGAATATGTTGCACAAGGAAGATTTTTTTCAAGTTATTTATATACTTATAAAAACAAAGATAGTGAAGTTCAGCTAAATAATTTTATTGGAATGAGTCCTATGGTTGTATTAAGTAATGTTGAAGAAAAGACACGTCCAATTAGTAATTATGAAGAGTATATAAATATTAAAAAGACAATATTAAATAAATAACATAATAAAAAATAAAGAAATAAGCATATTATTTGGGACAGTAGATAGATTTGTGTAAAAACAAAATCTATCTACTGTTTTTTTGTATGAACAGTTGGTAGTTTTGGAATAATAAAACATATAAGTTTAGGAGGAATTATTATGACAAAAAAAATTGATACTAACTTTGACTACAATGAAGAAATAAAAAAATGTAAAACCATCGATGATGTTATGGGTAAGAATGGGCTAATACAGAAACTTGTAAAAGATGTCCTTGAAAATATATTAGAAGGCGAAATGGAAGAGCATCTTGGAAGAAATAAATATGAGCGTACAGAATCAAATAATCAAAGCAATAGAAACTATAGAAACGGGTATAGCAGTAAAAATCTACGAAGCTCCTTCGGTGACGTCGACTTAGACGTACCACGTGATAGAAATGCAGAATTCGAACCTCAAATTATAAAGAAATATGAAACTGTCTGTACTGAGTTAGATAAAAAAATTATATCTTTATATGCTAAAGGTATGAGTACAAGTGATATCCAATCAGAGATTGAAGATCTATATGGAATAAAAATATCTCCATCGATGGTATCTAAAATAACAGATAAAGTACTTGCTAGCGCTACCGAATGGCAAAATAGAGCTTTGGATAAAATATATCCTATCGTTTATTTAGATGCTATGTACTTTAAAGTTAGAAGTAATGGAAAGATAATTAATAAAGCTGTTTACATTTGTTTAGGATATACAATGGATGGCTATAAAGATATTTTAGGTATATGGGTTGATGAAGCAGAAGGTGCTAAGTTCTGGTTAGGAATTTGTAATGACTTAAAAAATAGAGGAGTTAAAGAAATATTAATTGCATGTATGGATGGTTTAAAAGGATTACCACAAGCTATTAAAACAGTATTTCCATCAGTAAATATTCAAACATGTATTGTTCACCAAATTAGAAATTCAATCAAATATATAGCTTCAAAGGATAAAAAGGCATTTATGAAGGATTTAAAAGAAGTTTACAAAGCATCAACTGAAGAACTTGCGTTGGCGCAGCTAGACAATTTAAAATCTTTGTGGGGTGATAAATACGCTATAGTTATTGATTCTTGGTATAATAATTGGAGTAATCTATCAACATTTTTTGATTTCTCTCCAAGCATAAGAAAGATGATATATACTACCAATGCACTTGAAGGGTTTAATCGTCAAATACGTAAATTTACTAAGGTTAGAGTGATCTTTCCTACAGATGAATCGTTAAATAAGTGTGTTTACTTAGCTACGATGGAAATAATAGAAAAATGGAGTCAACCTACTCCAAATTGGGGTGCTACGCTAGCGGAGCTATCAATAATATTTGAAGATCAATTAAAAGATGAATTAGCTTAGAAGCTTGTACTTTTATTGATTAATATGCATACTTTTAGATTTTATTGAAATACTAAAAAAGGTAATAAAAAACATTATTAGTATTTCTTAAATATAAAAAAATATTACTGGAAATCAAAATTTCCAGTAATAATAAATTGATAAAAATACTAATTACACAAAACTATCTAAACTCTCTATTATTTATTAGCTTATTTCTTTATTTTTTATAAAAGATTTTTTATAGTGAATTAACTATTGATTCATATGCATTTAATGTTTTTTGAGCAGTTTTTTCCCAAGTAAAATTAAGGCTATTCTCGTATCCTCGTTGAGAAAGCTCTTCTCTTAGTGTTTTATCATTTAATAATTTTACAAGAGCATTTTCAAGTTGTATTTCATCATATGGATTTATTAAAATAGAAGCATCTCCTGTGACTTCAGGAATTGAAGTTATATTAGATGTTATAACAGGAGCCTTACAGCTCATTGCTTCCAATGGAGGAAGTCCAAAGCCTTCATATAGTGAGGGGTATACAAAAGCATCACAGCCACTATATAAAATAGGAAGAACATCTTCTTCTAAGTATCCACAAAATACAATTTTATCAGATAAATTATTACTTTTTACATAGTCAAAAAGTTTTTCACCTTCATCTTTTAAGGATCCACCAAGTAATAAAGTATATGGAGTTTTTAAACTCTTATAACAGTTTTTAAATGCCTTTATTAAACCAAGGGCATTTTTTCTAGAACTGAAACCTCCTATATACAATATATAAGGAGTGTTTACATTATATGTTTTATTTACAAAAAGTTTTGATTCGGTTTTGTCTAAAGGTTTAAATTTTGAATTAGCTGCTAGAGGAGTAACGTATATTTTTTCTTCTGGATAAAAACTAAAAAATTTTAGAATATCTTTTTTTGAATATTCAGATACGGTCAGTATGCCTGCTGAGTTTGAAACAATATTAGGCATATCTTTTAAAAAACGTTCCAAATATCCTTTACCAACAGTCTCAGGCATTAAATACGGTATTAAATCATGGATTGTAACCACTGTAGGGAGATCCATATCATAATTAAGACCAATTCCATTTTGAGGTATATGATATAGATCAATATTAGAGTTTTTCACTTTGTTTGGAAAATAATATTTCTCATAAAAGCTTCCATGACGTCCTGAAGAAAATATTATTTCAGTGTTGTTTTTATTAAAATTTTCATTAAGGCTTCCGGAACAAAATAATAAGAATTTATTGTACGAGTTAATATTAATCATATTAGTAATTAAATTATTAGTGTATGTTCCAATTCCAGTACCGTTATATAAATAAGCACCTCTTGCGTCTATGGCAATTTTCATATGAACACCTCTATAAACACATATATACTTATAGGATATTAAAACTGATACCTTTTTGTGATTATAAGGATTTGATTTTTATTAATAAATCACAATAAATTATTTAATGACATATAATAAGACAAATAATACTAATTGGGAATTTTTATGAATGATAGTAATAATACAATTAAAATCAAAAAATTTATTGAGGAAAATTATGATCTGACTGTAGAAAAAGTAGAAAAGGTTAAAAACAGTTATAAAGTAATTACTTCACATGGAACATATTCTTTGAAAACTATTAAATATGAATTTCCTCATTTCTATTTTATTTTATCTGCAATGAAACATCTACAGGAAAATGGATTTACTGATATGCCTGAATTTATTTTAAATAATAGAGAAAAAGAATTTGGATTAATGGATAAAAAATATGTTTATTTAACTGAATGGATACCATCAAGGTTAAGTAATTTTGATAATCCAATTGAACTTTCACTTGTAGCTACAGAACTTGCAAAATTGCATAAATCAAGCTGTGGTTTTAATGTTACAGAAAAAATGAAAGCGAGAATTGGATGGTTTTCATGGGAGGAAGTTTTTGAAACAAGGAAAAATGAAATACTTGATTTTCGAAACAGGATATATCAAAAGGCATATAAATCAGATTTTGATTTATTATATTTAGATAATATAAATTCAGAAATAAAAAGAGCAGAGAAAAGTATTGAGGGATTGAAAAAAAATAATTATATCAAGGTGATGGAAAAGGAGATTTTTAGAAGAGGATTTTGTCATCATGATTATGCTCATCATAATATATTAGTAGATAATAGAGGTAAATTCAAAATAATTGATTTTGATTATTGCATATTAGATTCCCATTTACATGATGTTTCATCACTATTTATAAGATCAATGAAAGATGGAAAGTGGAGTGACAGAAAAGCTGATGTGATTTTATACTCATATGAAAAGATATTTGAAATAGAAAAAAATGAATTACCTATAATGAGAGAATTTATAAGATTTCCACAGGCTTTTTGGCAGATTGGCTTACAAGTATATTGGGAGCAACAACCTTGGGGAGAAGAATTTTTTTTGAACAAGCTAAAAAGATATCTAGAGGATTGTGATGAGAGAGAGGAATTTATTGATTCTTATTTTAAAGGGGGAGATTAAAATAAATGAATTGTCACTCAATGAATATTTAGAATCAAAAGGAATAATTGTAATGGGAAAGTATTTTTCTCATACAAAAGATTTTACAAGAAAGTCATGTGAGAATCAGATAAGTACTATGGTTGAACTTCATAAGTTGTTAATAAACTGCAAGTTCAATAATTTAAATAGGTTTGGAAGTGTTATAGGTAAAGAACTTGAATCTTTTAAGGTACAATTAAAAAAAATAGAGAGAGATTATAATATATTATTTGAGAAGAATTCAAAAAATAATGTTGAAAAATTATTTCTATCAGAAGGGAAGAGAATGATTCTTCAAGGTAGAGAAGCTGTAGAATATATCTGTAATAATGGATATCTTGATATTATAAAAAGGAGCATGAACAGGGAAGAAATATGTATAGGAAGAGCTGATAGTGGAAATTTGAGAAAAGTAAATGGGAATTTTGAAATTGGTATAATTAAAGGCATATCTTATAATCTAGTTGAAGAAGACTTATACAAATATATTAAAAGAATACAGAAAAAAGGAATTAAAATAGATGAAGAAGAGTTTATAAGGTTTTTTGTACATCAATCTCATTTATCTTTAAGCAGCATTAATTATCTTAAAGGTCTGTGCACTTATCCTAAGGATTTCTTTAAAACTTGGGAGCGATATAAGGAAAATAAAAAGAATAAGAGTGAGGATGAATTTTTAGATCTTTTAAGTAAAAGTTTAAAATATGAAAGTAGAAAGTTTATCTGATGTCTATCATATGTAATACTCAAAATGTTTTGAGTATATAGAGGTATGCTACTAAATAAGATGCACCTTAAGCATGTTGTTTAACTAATACGTATAGTGGATTAAATCCAACCTTAATCAAGTTTTACTTGATAGATCATGTGCACATGTCCATTATGAAATATGGAGGGAATTGAATGAATAGAATAAAGTATTCAGAAAAAGAGTACTTGTGTGATTATGATTTGAGTTTGAATTTTTTTAATGCGGCAGGTATAAAAGTTAATGATATAATTCCTTTGAGAAAAGTTTTTGTTTTATCAACAGATGAAGGAAATAAAATACTTAAAAAAGTAAATTATAGTGTTGAAAAAATAGAATTTATAAGTGAATCATTAGATTACTTAAAGAAGAAGTATAAAAATATAATCAGCTACAATAAATTAAAAAATAATTTGAACTATATAAAGTGGAAGGATGATATTTATATAGTTATGGATATACTGGATGGAAGAGAGGCATCGTTTTCGAACCCTGTAGAAATTGAACTATGTGCAAATAATATAGCTCTTATGCATAATGCATCAAAAGGACTTATTGCTTATTTAAATGATAAATATAATAAAGATTTTATAGATGATTCGTTTAAAATTAAAATTAAGAAGGCATTAGATGAACTTGAATACATGAAAAGTATTGCATCAAGATATAAATATAAAAATGAATTTGATAACTTGTTTTTAGATAATGTAGATAAGTATATTGATGATATAAAATATGTTGAAGAGGATTTAGATAAGAGTTCATATGATAATTTAAGAAAAAATTATGATAATATTACTATATGTCATAACGATCTTGCATATCATAATTTTCTAATCAAAAATTCAGAAGTTAGCATTATAGATTTTGATTATATGACTTTAGATTTAAGAGTTTGTGATATTTCTGATTTTTTATTAAAAGCAATAAAAAATTCTGCATTTGATATGGATAAAATGATATTGGCAATTGATTCTTATGAAAAGTCAAGTATATTGATGAAAGAAGAAAAAGAATTAATATATATATATTTGAAATTTCCAAAAGATTTTTATTCAATAACTAGGGATTATTATTTTAAGCGTAAAAAGTGGGACTATGATGTTTATTTAAATAGGCTATGCAATAAACTTGATAATGATTTTTTTAGACAAGAATTTATGAATGAGTATAAAAAAATGATATTATGATTAATATAAAAGCGTTCAAAAAATTGAACGCTTTTAATATTTTTATCCCCTTCTATGTTTTAAACATAGAAGGGGATATTTTAAATATTAATAAAATTATATTGGAATAAAATAAAAATAAGTATATTTTTATTTTATAATTAATAACTAAATTAATGATTAGTTATTAATTATTGATTCATATGAATGAAGTGTTTCAAGAGCTGTCTTTTTCCATGAAAATTTACTGCTTCTGGTAAGGCTCTTTTTTACCATTGTTAATTTTAGAAGGCTATTGCTTAAAACTCTTTCAATATCATATGAAAGTAAATCAATGTCATGTGGATCTATTAATAAAGCTGATTCATAACATACTTCAGGCAAAGATGTTACATTAGAGGCGATTACAGGAGTTCCACAAGCCATTGCTTCTACAGGTGGAAGACCAAATCCTTCATAGAAAGAAGGATAAACAAGGACTTCAGCAGCATTATAGAATAAAGGCATATCTTCTAATGGAATGAAATCAGTAAAAATTACCTTATCATCAACATTTAGATGTTCTGCTCTTAATTTATACTTTTCATATGAGGGACCTTTTCTGCCTATTATAACAAGTTTAAATGTTTCCTTAATGTTTTCAGGAAGTTTTGAATAAGCTTCTATAAGTCCAATAATATTTTTTCTAGGGCTAAATCCACCAACGTAAAGAACAAAATCTTCTTCAATGCCATATTTTCTTGTGACTAATTCTTTTGATTGTGATTTGCTAAGAGGTTTATATATATCTTCGGCTGCTAGTGGTGTTACATATATATTATCAAGAGGAAAATTAAACTCTTTAGCAATGTCATTTTTAGAAAACTCAGAAACTGTAATAATTCCATTACAGTTGTCTAAAATTTTAGGAAGTTCATTATTAAATATTCTTAAGTATCTGTCACTTACTGTTTCAGGCATTCTTAAAGGAATTATATCATGAAGAGTTATTACTTTTTTACATGATATATTGTCGGAAAGTCCTACTCCATTCTGAGGAACATGATAAAGTTCAATATCTGAATCCTTTAAAATATTAGGAACTTTAATATCATCCCAAAAGCTATTAGAACTTATTGAATCAACTGTTTCCAGTTTGAAATTTGGTTTTAAGTTAGAAAGTGAATCACAAGGGGGCATAAATATTAAATAATCATTTGTACTGTCAACGCTGTTTAGGTTACGAATAAGTTCATGTGTATATGTTCCTATTCCTGTACCACGATACCATTTTGCAGCTCTGCCATCTATTCCTACTTTCATTTCGAAATCCTTCCATAGCATTTATCATATTGTATTATATTAAAAGAACATAAAAAATGTTAATAAAAGAATAAATATCCACATATAAATATACAGGAGGTGAGAACTATGATGAGGGAGTTTGAAATAGAAAGACAGTTTAATATTAAGATAGAAAAAATTAAAGCCAATAAAGGTGTATACTATCTTAAGACTGATAAGGGCGAAAGGTGTTTAAAAAAAATAAATTACGGGCCTCAAAAGTTGCTCTTTGTGTATGGTGCTAAGGAGCATTTAAGAAAAAATGGCTTTAGTAATTTAGATAAATATTATTTGAACATAGATGGAGAACCTTATGCTTTAGTAAACGAAGACTTATATACTTTATCAGAATGGTTAGATGGAAAAGAGTGTGATTTTCACAATATAGAAGAGGTGAAAATAGCAGCAAAAACATTGGCTAATCTTCATGAAGCATCAAAGGGGTACGATCCACCTGAAAATTCAAAATTAAAGAGTGATCTTGGTAGATGGCCTCATTTAATGGAAAAAAGAATAAAATCATTAGATAAGATGCGTGATATGGTAAGAAAGAAAAATATAAAAAATGATTTTGATCTTATTTATATTCAGTCGATGGAATTTTATAAAGAGATTGGGAAAAAGGCTTTGCAGACACTGAAAGAGTCTGATTATTATGAGCTTTGTATGGCAGCGGAAAATGAAAAAAGTTTCTGTCATCATGATTTTACTTATCACAATATAATAATAGGCGAAAATAAAGATGTGCATGTAATAGATTTTGATTACTGCAAAAGAGAAGTACGTACTTTTGATATAAGTAATTTCATGATAAAAGTATTGAAAAGAGTAGAATGGAATTTTGATTTTGCGGTAGCTATAATAGATACTTATAATTCAGTTTCAAAGCTTAAAGATGAAGAATATAAAGTTCTATATTCTTATCTTCAATTTCCACAAAGATATTGGAGATTAGCAAACAGATATTATTATAATGAAGTCAACTGGGGCCAGAACACTTTTGCTGGTAAGTTAAGTTCAATAATAAATGAACAGGAAAAATATCTTCAATTCTTGGATAAATTTAAAAACCATTATAAACTATGATATATTTTAAAAATCCTTATTGATGTTTTAATTAGTATTATCAATAAGGATTTTTATTTAGTGATTTAATTATAATTTAGTGAAACTTTTTCATATTATAATCCATATTATAAAAATATACTAATAATAACATATGGAGAAAATAATGAAAATAGGAGATATAGTGGTTAGAAAATCTTATGGAAGAGATATTACATTTAAAGTTATAGATGTAAGAGAAAAGAACGGAAGAGAAAACATTATATTAAAGGGAATAAATATAAGAATAATTGCTGATTCAACAATAGATGATTTGGAGCCAGCAGAAGAGGAGGACAGTGGTACTCAAGATAAGATTTTGAATACTAGGGTTAGTGAAGCTATAAATAAGGCTATAAGTATACGTGGTGTTTTTAGGGATAAGGCAGAAAAGTCACCTAAAATAAAAAATAAAGATGAACTTGTATTTGGAAGACCTGGTAAAATACTTCATGTTGATGGAGATAGCGATTATATGGAAACATGTTTAAAAGTTTATAAACAACTATATTTAGATGCAGTCGGTAAATCAATTCCAGAAAGTGAACAACCAGGTGTTATAGTTGATCTTGTAAAAGAAATAAAACCAGATATTGTGGTATTAACAGGTCATGATAGTGTTATAAAAGATCCTAAAGATTATCTTGATTTAAATAATTATAGAAATTCTAAATATTATTTAGAATCTGTGAAAAATTTAAGGAATTATAATTCTAGCTATGATGAGCTTGTGATTTTTGCAGGAGCATGTCAAAGCTGCTATGAGAGAATTTTAGATGTTGGTGCTAATTTTGCATCATCACCAAATCGAGTTTTGATTCATTGTTTAGATCCTGTTTTTGTATGTGAAAAAATTGCATATACAAGAATTGATAAAGTTGTTTCTATAACAGATGTTATAGAAAACACAATAACAGGAATTAAAGGGGTTGGAGGATTACAGACAAGAGGGAAATATAGAGAAGGCTATCCCAAATCATCATATATTTAGATTAAAATTATGAAAATATAAAATTAGGTAAAAGTCATATAATATAAAACTGAGAACAAATAAATTAAATTTAAAGTTTTATTATATGACTTTTATATATTAAAGAAATTATTCAGTAAATTGGAATAAAAAACAAAAAAATAGAGAATAATAGAATGACTTTAAAATAAAAATTTAACATATATTTTATTTTTATTGACAACTAATATTGTACGTGATAAAATATTTGTTTTACTTGACAAAATTAGGAATTACATGTATAATTTACAATGGAAAGAGGGTGTTTGTATGGAAAAAGTAAAAACAATTGCTTCCATAAAAAACGACATTGAGCAGCATATAGGAGAGAAAGTAACTCTTAAAGCTAATGGTGGAAGAAAAAAAGTTTTAGTCAATGACGGAATAATAGACAGTGTATATCCTAGTATTTTCGTTATTAGATTAAAATGTGACACCCAAAGGACTGTGACATATAGTTATTCAGACGTATTAACAAAGACTGTACAATTGGTATTTCCAGCTACAATATAAACTTCGATTTATCGAAGTTTTTTTTTATAAAAATTTGCATAAAAAAAAGAAAGATGGTGGGTTTCCATCTTTCAACTATGGTATAAAAGGGTATTGAGAATTTATGAGAGGTTATATGGTCAATAACCAATTACTATATTACGACAAAATATAATAATTGTCAATAAAAAAACTGAAAAAAGTTTCAAATTTCAGATAATATAAAGAAATATGTATATTTACCGGGGATTGTGCACTATTTAAAAACATTTTAGAATATGAAAATCTATAGTTATATAGATATAAAAATTAATAAATTAAATTAGTTATTAATTATCATAAAGTTTGAAAATAAAGTATATAAATAGATAGTAGAAATTTTATGGAGGTAGAAAGTATGTCAGATATAGATGTTATAAAAGAAAATGTTCAATTTGAGCAGCTTATAAGGGAAAGCAACTCTAACTGTGTATTAAAGGATGAATATTTAATTCCAGATACTCACCCGGATGTTCAGGAAATATTAACAGTTGAATCAAGACCAATGATAACTAGCAAGGAAGTTGTTGGAGATAAAATCGTACTTGATGGAAAAGTAGAATATACTGTTTTATATTTGGCTAGAGAAGAAGGGCTTATAATTAATTCAGTAAATTATACTCAGAAATTTACTAGTAATATTGATCTTAATCAAGATGAACATAAGGTTATTTGTGAAGCAGAATGCAAAGTAGAACATATTGAAGCTGCAATCATGAATGAAAGAAAAATATTGATACAGGGGATATTTGATATTGATTGGGAGCTTTATAAAACAAATGAATTTGAATTTGTTAAAGAAATTGAAGGAAATGATGAGGTAGAAGTTTTAAAGAAAACAGAAACAATAAATAGAATAAGTGCAAATAAGGAAATCGAGTTAACAGGAAAATCTGTAATAAGGGTAGGTATGGATAAACCACAAATAAGTAAAATACTTAACTGTGGATTATTGCTTCATAAGAAAGAGGTTAAAATAGTCGACGATAAGATATATTTAGGATGCTACTGCAAGTTAAATATATTATATAAGGGTGATGATACAAAGGATATAGTATGTATGGAAGATGATATATATTTATCCAAGGAAGAAGAGATACCAGGAATAACAGCAGATATGATACCATCAGTTTCATTTGAGATACTAGATGACGAGCTTATGCTTGAAGAAGATGATTTAGGTGAAGTAAGAGTAATAAATAATGAATTGACTGTTAAAGCTAACATAAAAATATTTTCTCAAGATAAAATTGATACAATTAAAGATGCTTATTGCCCAAATTCAATTATTGGATTGAAAAAAGAAGAATATGAAGTAGGGGTTTTACAGGGAGCTAATTCTTCAGAAACTGTTGTAAAGGATAATATACAATTAAGTGATACTGATTTAAAGCCAGATCAAATAATATACTCAAATGCCACTATAATATTAACTGATAAAGAAATAATGACAGATAGAATTGTGGTTGAAGGAATAATAAAAGCAAACGTGCTATATAAAACAACTGATGAAGAAAAAAATATATCAGATATAAAAGCTGAGATACCATTTTCATCTGCACTTGATATTTCTGGAGCATCTGAGGGTATGAAGTCTATAATACGAGCAGCTGTTGAAAATATTGACGCTGCAATTGAAGGAAATAGTATCGCTATTAAAGTTAATGTTATATTAAGTGGAAAGATAATGGATGAGTTGACTAAGGAGTTTATTTATGATGTTGTGGAAGAAGAGGGAGAAAAACCAGAGAAAAAAGCTAGTATAACAATATATGTTGTTGATGAAGGTGAGACTCTTTGGGAATTAGCTAAAAAATATAACACAACAGTTAATGATCTTATAAAAATAAATGGGCTTGATGAATCTGATAATATTGAAGGTGGACAAAAACTAATAATACCAGGAAGAGCAATTTTTTAAAACAAAACATATTTAAGGGATCTCTAAGAGAGGTCTCTTTTTTTATTGAAATTTTCATGTAGGAAATTTATTGAATAAATATATTTGTTAGTGGCAAGAATATATATCATGCGATATGAGGTGAGAAAGTTGAATGATAATTTAAGTGGAAATTTAATTATTATAGGAGGCGCAGAAGATAAAGAAGGAAAGAGAGAAATATTAAAAAAAGTATGTGATTCCATTGATAAAGATAATGACATATTACTAATAGCAACTATAGCTACAGAATTTCCAGAAGAAGCAGCAGAAAAATATAAAAAAGTTTTTAGTGATTTAAAAGTAAAAAACCTAAAGGTACTTGATATAAGCTGTAGAAAAGATGCTTTTGATGAAAATAATGTAGAGCTAATAAATAGCTGTTCGTTAATTTTTTTTACTGGAGGTGATCAACTAAGAATAACAAGTTTGGTTGGAGGTACTCCTGTTTATGACTCATTAAGAAAATGTTTGACAAAGGGAATTTATATAGTTGGAACTTCAGCTGGTGCATCTGTTATGAGTGATACAATGATTGTTCAAGGAAATGATGATGATTCACCAAGAAAGTGTACATTGAAAATGGCACCAGGGTTAAGCTTTATAAGGAATGTTATAATTGATCAGCATTTTGCTCAAAGAGGTAGAATAGGACGACTACTTGTGGGAATAGCTGAGAATCCTGAAGTTTTAGGAATCGGAATTGATGAAAATACTGCTATATGTGTCAATCAAGATGGCAAAATAGAAGTAGTAGGAGAAGGCGCAGTTTATTTTATTGATGGAAGTAATATTACATATACAAACGTATCAGAATTGCATAGTGATGAAATATTGAGTATGCATAATGTTAAGTTACATATTTTAACAAATAGAAATAAATTTGATTTAATAAAAAGGTCACCTTTTGAGGAGGAAAAAAATTAGCTATGAAAATAGTAAAGAAAAGAATATATGAAGGAAAAAATATATATTCTCATAAAAAATGTATTAGAATTGATGTAGATTTAGAAGGATATTCTGAGATACCTAGTAAAAAAATCCCTAATTTTAATTTTAATATTGTAGAAATTTTACCAGAACTAAAAAAGCACAGATGTGGAATTGATGAAGAAGGCGGTTTTGTAAAAAGACTTGAAGAAGGAACATATTTGGCTCATATCTGTGAACATTGTATTATTGCAATCCAAAATATTTTAGGTATGGATGTATCCTATGGTAAAGCAAGAGAAATAAAAGGTGAATTGTATTATATTATAGTTCAATATGAATATGAAAATACTGCTATTGAAATAATTAATTTAGCTGTTGATTTGATTAATTCATTAATAAAAAGTAGTCCTATTAATTTTAATGGAAGACTACAGGAAATTAAACAGACTTTGCAAAGAGAGACTATCGGACCAAGTACAAAGTCAATTTGTGATGCAGCGAAAAACTATGGATTACCAGTTACTGAGCTTGGCAAAAGTGGAATATACCAAATAGGGTATGGTAAACAAGGTAGGATAATAGAAGCTGCAATAAGCAATAAAACAAATTGTGTAGGAGTGGATATATCGTGTGATAAATTTCTTACAAAACAGTTACTAGATATTCAAAATATACCTGTAGCAGAAGGAAGAAAAGTATTTAATATAATAGGTCTTTTACGAGAAGCTGAATTTATTGGATATCCAGTTGTTATTAAACCTCAATATGGTAATAAAGGAAAGGGAGTGATGCTTAATTTAAAAAATGAAAAAGAATTAATAAAGGCTTACACATCTCTTTTAAAGATTACTAAGGATATAATTATTGAAAAATATGTTAAGGGTAATGATTATAGAATTTGTGTTGTTGATTATAAAGTTGTTGCCGCATCACTTAGAGTAGTTCCATTTGTTATTGGTGATGGAAAAAGCAATATAAAAGCTTTAATAAATATTTTGAATAATGATCCATTAAGAGGTCAAGATCATGAAAAACCTTTAACAACAATAAAATTTGATAAAGAGCTTTGTAATTGTTTATATAGACAGAATATGAGTCTTGATTATATACCTAATAAAGGTGAAAAAGTTATACTTAGAGAAAATGCAAACTTATCAACAGGAGGAATTGCTGTTGATTGTACTGATGATGTATGTGATGAAAATATTGATTATTGTATAAGAGCTGCAAAAGCATTAGGTTTAGATATTTGTGGTGTAGATATATGTACTGAAGATATAAGTATTCCTATTGATAAACAAAATGGAATAGTTATGGAGGTTAATGCTGCACCAGGAATAAGAATGCATCATTTTCCTTCGCAAGGTAAAAAAAGAGATGTAGGAAAAGCTATAGTGGATATGCTTTATGAAGGAAGACCTTCTAACATACCTGTAATATCTGTAACAGGTACTAATGGAAAAACAACGACAACAAGAATGATAGGCCATGTTCTTAAGATGATGGGTATGACTACTGGAATAACATCAACTGATGGAATTTATATAAATGATAAATGTATTCACAAAGGTGATGATTCAGGGTTTAACAGTGCAAAAACACTATTATTGAATAGAGATGTTGAAGCTGTAGTTTTGGAAACTGCAAGGGGAGGACTTGTAAGAAGAGGTCTAGCATATGATTTGGCTGATGTAGCTGTCATAACAAATATTACAAATGATCATTTAGGTCTTGATGGTATTGATTCAATGGAAGATTTAATGTTTGTAAAATCATTAGTAGGAGAAGAAGTAAAGGAAAATGGATATACTGTGATAAATGCTGATGATAAGTATAGTAAAAGAATTTTAGATAGAATAAGTTGTGAAAAAATTTATTTTTCTAAATCAAAAGATAACGAATTAATAAAAGAAAATATAAACGATGGTAAAATAGCTGTTTTTATAGAAGATAATAATATTTGTGTAATAAATAATCATAGAAAATATTTAATAATGTCCATAGATGAATTACCAATATCATATAATGGAATATTAACATATAACATAGAAAATGCTATGGCTGCTTGTGCCGCATTAGTTGGATTAAATATAGATTACTGTATGATAAGTAAAGGATTTTCAGATTTTATGCCTTGTGATGATAATGAAGGTCGCTTTAATATGTTTGAATATTATGGTCGAAAGGTGATTTTAGATTATGGTCATAATATTGAAGGGTATAAAGCTGTTTTATCATGCATAAATAAACTCAAAACTAAAAATAGATTAATTGGTGTTGTAGGAGTACCAGGAGATCGACAAGATAATGTTATAAAAGAAATTGGTGAAATATGCTGTGAATATTTGGATGAAATAATTATAAAAGAAGATGAAGATAGAAGAGGAAGGTCAATTGGTGAAGTATCTCAATTATTAAAAATATCTATGTTAAAAAATAGCAATAAAAAAAATGTTAAGGTATATTTAGATGAGGTTGATGCACTTGAATATGCAATAAAGATTAGCAAAAAAGATGATATAATAATAGTATTTTATGAAAATATAGAACCTCTTCTTAATTATATAAATAATAATGAGCAGGAAAGAATCAATAAGATGAGTTAATAAATAGTTTTCTCTCAACAACTAAATTAGACAGGAATTTTTACCTATGATAAAATAATGTTAAATTGCTATGAAAGGATAAGTAGAAATGAAAATTAAGGCTTATGCAAAAATTAACATTGCCTTAGATGTTGTTGGGAAAAGAGAAGATGGCTATCATTTATTGAAGATGATTATGCAGACTGTTGATTTATATGATGTGATTGAAATAACAAAGATTGATTCAGATATAAAATTAATTTGTAATAAACCCTATGTTCCAATAGATGAAAGGAATTTAGCGTATAAAGCTGCAAAATTATTTAAAGAAACCTACAATATAGAAGACGGTGTTTCTATAAATCTTATAAAAAATATACCAGTTTCTGCAGGCATGGCAGGAGGAAGCACTGATGCAGCTGGAGTATTAAAGCTTATGAATAGAATTTTTAATATTAATGCAAGTGATGAAGAATTAAGGGCATTAGGATTAAAACTTGGAGCTGATGTTCCATATTGTATTAATGGTGGAACGGCATTATGTGAAGGTATAGGTGAAAAAATAACACAATTAAAGCCTTTTAATGATAAGATAGTAGTTATAGTAAAACCACCATTTGGAGTATCTACTAAAGAAGTGTATAAGGATTTTGATTTATCTAAAGTTATCTTTCATCCTAGAACTGAAGATATAATTAGAGCAATGGAAAATGATGATATTCACTTTGTTTCTAATAATATGAAAAATTTATTAGAAAATGTAACATTAAGAAAACATAGAGTTATTTTAAACATAAAAGAATCAATGAGGTCTTATGATGCTTTAGGAACAATGATGAGCGGAAGTGGACCTACAGTATTTGCTTTTTTTGATGATATGTTAAAAGCTCAGATTTGTTATGATGAAATGAAAAAGAAATACAAAGATGTTTTTCTATCAAGAACAATATAAATTTAATTTATATTAAATATTTTGTATAAAACCCCTTTAAGTGGTTAATAATTTCAACTACAAGGGGGTTTGTTTATGAGAAAGTTTTTTATTGATACAAGAGTAATATTTATTTTAGCATTAGTTGTTATATCAAACATTTTTTGTGGATGTACTACTGTAACTGTTGATAAAGTGTGTGTAAATAATTTAGAGGCAAAAACACTTAATTATAATGATGTTAAGGATTCTTTAATAAGATTTCATGTGATTGCTAACAGCGATAGTGATGAAGATCAACAGTTAAAACTAAAGGTAAAAAATAAGGTTATTGAATATTTATATCCATACTTAAAAGAAAGTGAATCTATTGATAATTCAAGAAAAATAATAACTGATAATATGAACAATGTTAAAGCATTAGCAGAAGAAGTTATAAAAGAAGAAGGATATAGTTATAATGTTAATCTGCAATTATCAAGGGAAAATTTTCCGGACAAGTCTTATGGAAACATTGTTCTTCCACAAGGAAACTATGAAGCTTTTAGAATAATAATAGGCAGTGGTGAAGGTAGAAACTGGTGGTGTGTAATGTTTCCTCCTTTATGCTTTGTTGATGAATCTAAAGCAGAAGTAGAGTATGATAAAGTGGAAGAAGAAATAGAAAAACAAGAAAAAAATAAAACACAAGATTTAAAAAATAGTGATGAAAATTCTAATAATAATGATATTAAGATTAAGTTTAAATTAGTAGAAGTTATTCAGAATTTATTTAAATAGGGGGATTAAGTACAATGACAAGAGCATTAGCGATGATTTCAGGTGGATTAGATAGTATATTAGCCGCTAAATTAATAAAAGAACAAGGTATAGATGTTATTGGAATATGTTTTAGATCATATTTCTTTAATGAAGAAAATGCAAAGAGAATGACGAAACAAATAGGAATACCTTTAGAGGTAATAGACTTTTCAAAAGAACATTTTGATATGGTTAAGAGCCCAGAGCATGGCTGGGGAAAAAATATGAATCCATGTATTGATTGTCATGCAATGATGATGAGATATAGTGGAGAACTTCTTAAAAAATTTAATGCTGATTTTATAATTACTGGAGAAGTTTTAAATCAGAGACCTATGTCTCAAAATAGATCTGCTTTAGATGTTGTTAAAAAGCAGTCTGGGTTTAGTGATAAAATTTTAAGACCTTTATGTGCAAAAAATTTAAAGGCAACACAAATGGAAGAAGATGGATTAGTTGATAGAGAAAAGTTATTAGATATTTCAGGCAGAAATAGAAAACCTCAAATGGCTTTAGCAGAAAAATGGGGGATTAAAGATTATCCATCACCAGCAGGCGGGTGCAAGCTTACAGAGCCTAATTATTCAATAAGATTAAAAGATGTATTAGATAGAAAAGGTGATGCAACAGAGAAAGATATACATTTACTTAAGTATGGAAGACATTTTGTTAGTGATAATAATATCAAGATAATTGTGTCTAGAACTGCTGATGAAGGTAATGAATTGAAAAAATTATTAAATAAAAATGATTTAATGTTTATTACAAGTAATTTTAATGGTGCTATGGTGATTATACCAGAAGGATATAATCCAAAAGAAGATGATATTATATTAGCTTGTCGATTAGCGGTAAGATATAGTAAGGGCAGAGATGAAGAAAATGTTGAGGTTAAATATGGAAATGTATCAACTAATTTTTCGGAAGTAAGATACGTTTCTTCATTAGATCAAGAAGAACTTGAAAAATATAATATTAACTAAATTATACAATTAATAAAATAAATTTAATTTGTATGTTGGAGGATATAATGGTTAAGAATGCAGTAGTTACTGTTCAAAGTAGAGTATCAGTTGAAGATGAATTAATAGAAGTGGTTACTCCAGGAAAATTTTATATAACTAAAAGTGGATATAAAATTGAATATGATGAAACCAAACTTTCAGGTATGGAAGGTACTAAAACTACTATGATAATTAAAAATAATTATTTTAAGTTAAACAGAGTTGGAACAACTGAAACTAATATGGAATTTGAGATTAATAAACAGTCAGTATCTTTATATAAAACACCATTTGGTGCAATGAGTGTTGTAATTGATACTAAAAGTTTGGAAATAAATGTAGATGATAATGGCGGAATTGTACATATAGTATATACTTTGAATGTTGAAGGTCAACAATTAATAGAAACTGATTTAAATGTAATTATAAAAGCATAATAGAAATAATTAAGTTTTCATATTTAAGTTTTCATTTAAATATGAAAACTTATTTTTTTATATTTAAATAATTATTAATATAATTATTTAAATATGATTAAGAAAGATTAATTTTGGATATAACTACTTTTAGAATTACTTTTGACTTAATGCATTGACGACTTAAAATTATAGAAAATAAAAATGTTAAAATTAATATTGAATGGTTAAGGTTGATGGTATGTATAAAAATGATTATGTTAAAGTGCTCAGTATTATATGCAGATATTACGGAACAAATGAAAATCAATTTTATGAACTTTTAAAGAATAAAGAAAAAAAGTTTTTACTTTTACTTATCTTAAAAAATAATAATATACTGGATAATTATGAATTGATTAATATGCTTGGAATAGGGAGTTTTAAAAAGATGAAGAGCAATATTAAAACTGCAGAAGAGAAATTTTTGATTAATAGTTATTTTAGAAAAGAATATGTTGAATTAGAAGAAAATATAAAAAAACAAATAGACTAGCAAAAAAAGACTAGATATTAATAAAGATATGTGATATTATATATCCTATGTTATTAAAAACAACACAAATAAACCAATAAGAATCTGATTTATTGGGTGACCTTTAGTATATCACTACATAATGAATAAGTCAACAAAAAATAATAAATAAATATAAATTTATTTCGACATAGGAGGATAAGATGAGTAATACAAAATACATTTTTGTTACAGGTGGAGTTGTATCTGGTTTAGGAAAAGGGATAACAGCAGCATCTCTTGGAAGACTTTTAAAAAATAGGGGTTTAAAAATTTCAATACAAAAATTTGATCCATATTTAAATGTTGATCCAGGAACAATGAGCCCTTACCAACACGGAGAAGTTTTTGTCACTGATGATGGAGCTGAAACAGACTTAGATTTAGGACATTATGAAAGATTTATAGATGAAAGCTTAAGTAAGAATTCTAATGTAACTACAGGTAGAATATATAGTTCGGTTATAGAAAAAGAAAGAAAAGGGGAATACCTTGGAGGAACTGTACAAGTAATACCTCATATAACTAATGAGATAAAAGATAAAGTTTATCAAGTTGCAAAAGAAAGAGATTTAGATGTAGTTATCACTGAAATAGGTGGAACTGTTGGAGATATCGAATCACAACCATTTTTAGAAGCAATAAGACAAATTAAGAGCGAAGTTGGAACAGAAAATGTATGTTATATTCATGTTACATTAGTACCTTATTTGAGAAAAGGCGGAGAATTAAAAACTAAGCCAACTCAACACTCAGTAAAAGAATTGAGAACAATTGGTATTCAACCAGATATAATAGTATGTAGAACTGAACAGGAATTATCAGATGATATCAAATCTAAAATCGGTTTATTCTGTAATATAGAAGGTAAGTCAGTTATTCAAAATCTTGATGCAGATCATCTTTATGAAGTTCCATTAATGTTACATAATGAAGGTTTAGATAATTTAGTATGTGAAAAATTACACTTAGGATGTAAGGACATAGAGAATACTGAATGGATAAACATGGTTGAAAGAATAAAGAATCTTAAAGAAAATGTTGAAATAGCATTAGTTGGTAAATATGTAGAATTACATGATGCATACATATCAGTAGTTGAGGCATTAAGTCATGGTGGATATGCTAATAATTCAAAAGTTAAGATAAGATGGGTAAATGCTGAAGAAGTTGAAAGCGGAGATGTAAATAGTATACTAAGAGGTGTTGATGGAGTTTTAGTTCCAGGTGGATTTGGTGATAGAGGAATCGAAGGTAAGATATCATCAATACAATGGGCTAGAGAAAATAAAGTACCATTCTTAGGTATATGTTTAGGTATGCAATGTTCAGTTATAGAATATGCAAGAAATGTTTTAGGATTTGAAGGTGCAAATAGTTCGGAAATTAATCCTAATACAAAATATCCTGTAATTGATATTATGCATGATCAAAAAGACATAGAAAACCTTGGTGGAACTATGAGATTAGGTCAATATCCATGTAAATTAGATATGGAAAGCACTTCATACGAAGTTTATGGTAAAGAAAATATCAATGAAAGACATAGACATAGATATGAATTCAACAATGACTATAGAAAACAAATAGCTGAAGCTGGTATGAGAATTGCTGGAACAAGTCCTGATGAAAGATTAGTAGAAATTGTTGAAGTAGAAGATCATCCATGGTATGTTGCAGTACAATTCCATCCTGAATTAAAATCAAGACCAAATAAACCACATCCATTATTTTCAGGATTTATTGAAGCAGCATTAAATCATAGTAAATAATATTTAATTTATATAAAAAGCAATTTGTAATATTAAAAAAATTAATATATAATAAAGTAAACTGGTGAAATGATTATTTCACCAGTTTAAAATTATTATAAATTAAATTTTTATTATTTCCCTCAGTTTTAAGATTTGATATTATATAATATTAAATTTCACATTAATACAATTTATTTAATTAATTATCACATCAAGTAATCTTTAAAAATTTTCCGAAGAAGAATGTTATATAAAATTTTATAGAGAAATATCGAGCCTATAGATTTTGGAGGTGTAAGTTTGATTAAACAAGATTATGAAAGCATGACCTTAAGCAAATTAAAGGAAATTGCAAAGGAATTAGAAATTAAGAATATATCAAAATATAAGAAAAATGAACTGATAGAAGAAATAATAAGTGTTTCTCCAAATTCAATAAAAAAAGATGGAGTAATTCTTAGAGAAAATATTTCTCCAAAAGCAGTTGAAAAAATACAAAGATCAGATTTAGAAATGAAAAATTCAAGCAGTAATTCAGAAAATTCAAAGATACATACTGGTGAAGATAAAAGAGAAACTAGTAATATAAAAGATAGAAATTTCGAAAAGAACGTAAAAAGAGATTACAGCGAAAATCAAAATGTAAATAATAATAGAAATGATGATTCTCAAAATGAAAAAAAAGAAGTATTAAGAGAAATGATAAATGAATCTAATAGTGCTAAAGGTATATTGGAAATACTGGAAAATAATAATTTTGGATTTTTAAGATGCAAAAATTATTTAACAAGCAGTGAAGATATATATGTATCGCCATCACAAATTAGAAGATTTAATTTGAGAACAGGTGATGAAGTTGAAGGTAAAATAAGAGAAGCCAAAGAAAGCGAAAAGTTTAAAGCGTTATTATTTGTTCAGAAAGTTAATGGTGAAGCACCTGAAAAGGCGATAGGAAGAAAATCTTTTGAAACATTAACTCCAATATATCCAACGGAAAGATTAAAACTTGAGACACAAAACAGTGGAGACCTTTCATCTAGACTGATGGATATAATATGCCCATTAGGAAAAGGTCAAAGAGGTGTTATTGTAGCTCCGCCTAAGGCTGGAAAGACTACTTTATTAAAAAAAGTAGCACAAAACATTGTTAAAAATTATCCGGATATAAAGCTTATAGTTCTTCTTATAGATGAAAGACCAGAAGAAGTTACAGATATGATTAGATCTATAAATGGAGATGTAGTTTATTCAACATTTGATGAAGAACCACAAAATCATGCTAAGGTTTCTCAAATGGTTTTAGAAAGAGCCAAAAGAATGGTTGAGCAAGGAAAAGATGTAGTTATACTTATGGATAGTATAACTAGATTATCTAGAGCTTACAACTTAACGATAACACCAACAGGAAGAACTTTATCAGGAGGTCTTGATCCTGGAGCGTTAATAATGCCAAAGAAATTTTTTGGTGCAGCAAGAAATATTGAAGAAGGTGGAAGTCTTACAATTTTAGCTACAGCACTTGTTGAAACAGGTTCAAGAATGGATGATATGATTTTTGAGGAATTTAAAGGAACAGGAAATATGGAAGTTCATCTTGATAGAAGACTTCAAGAAAGAAGAATTTTCCCAGCAATTGATGTATATAAATCAGGTACTAGAAAAGAAGATTTATTATTATCTAAAGAGGAACTTGAAGTAGCATTTTCAATTAGAAAAATTATGTATAAGGATGGAAATGCAGATGATGTTACTGAAAATCTTATAAATATGCTTTCAAAAACTAAAAATAACGAAGAGTTTATTGAAACTTTTAAGAAAAACAATTTTAAGAAATAAAAATAAAGTGACTCATTAGAAATAATGCAGTCACTTTATTTTTTTGATTTATTTATTAAGTCCTCTGCCACATAAACTATTTTATCTAAAGAATAAGTTGAGGCCAGTGACTTTAATCTATTTTTTCTATCTGATAATGATTTAGGGTTGTTTATCAAATCATTAATTATGTCATTAATGTCAGTTAGGTTATTGACTAGAATAGAATATCTTTCACTTGTTAAAAAATCTATATTTTCGTTTTCCTGTCCAGGTATTGCAAATGGAATTATTAAAGGAATGTTTTTTACTATTGATTCAGTTACTGTTAATCCGCCTGGTTTTGAGATTATTACGTCACAATAATCCATTAAATAAGAAACATCTTTTGTAAAACCTAAAATATGAAGTTTCTTATTTTGAAATAAATTTTCATTACAATATTGAGTTAGAGTATTTTTTAATTTTATATTTTTTCCACATACAACAGTAATTCTGAGTTTATTTGGATTTTTTAACAGTTCTTTTAATACTGAAGAAATTTGATTTAATCCTAAGCTTCCACTCATTAGCAGTAAATTAAAATATGTTTTATCCTTTAATTCAGATGCATTTGTTATTTCTGTATAGAATTTTTTATTAATTGGAATTCCTAAAGGATATATCTTTTCTGCATCTATATTCCTTTCAATAAGTGATTTTTTTGTGTATTCGCTGCCAGTTATATATGCATCAACGTAATTGCTTATATAAGTATAATGGGCTTTAAAATCAGTTACAATTAAGATATAAGGAATATTTAGTCCTTTTTTCTTTAATTCAGAGATAATTCTAGTACTTAAAGCATGAGTGGCAACAATTACATCAGGTTTTATTTCTGTAATAAGCTTTGATACTTTTCGCCTTGAAAAGAAAAAAGGAAAATTTAGCAATGCATTTACTATTCTTGTGTCTGTTAATTTATAAAACGCACCATATGTTTTTGGAAATTTGGATGCCATGAGTTCATAACCCTTTACAATTATATCATTAAGAAACTTACTATTGTTTTTTAAAAAATCATGTTTTACTATTTCATAACCTTTATCTTTAAATGAATCTGAAACAGATTCTGCTGCCTGGTTATGACCTTGCCCCGTGGAGATTGTTAAGATTAAAACTTTTTTCACGAAATTCACTCATTTCCAATATATTCTAATTAGTTAGTTATTATAATTATAATACTTTTTAAATGCCAATATGTTAAAAAAAAATTAAAATTAGCACATATAGTTATCAAATATTACTATTATTTCCAAAAGGTTGAAAAATATTATTAGTTGCTATATTTTAAGAAAAAAAGAGAAAGACAATGTCTTTCTCTAAATTTCCTATTTGTTGTTAAGACCGAATCTCTTGTTGAATTTATCAACTCTTCCGCCAACGTCAACGATTTTTTGCTTACCAGTGAAGAATGGGTGGCATTTAGAGCATATTTCAACTTTAAGTTCTTCTTTAACAGAACCAGTAGTGAAAGTGTTTCCACATGCACACTTAACCACAGCATCGTGATGGTATTCTGGATGTATGCCTTCTCTCATTATTTTTCACCTCTTTCAGTTAATAAATAGTTATTAAATAATCAATAACTATTTGATTATATCATAGGGGGATTAGAGCGTCAATAAATTTGTAAGTTTAAGTATATTGAAAAATATGAATTATATGTATTTAGGTGGTTATATGAAAAATTAAGTATTAATATGATATAATTAATACTTAATTGTAATTAAAAAAATTAAAAAAATTAATATTTTAATAAATGTTATACATGTAAATTCAAAAAAATTATATAAGGATTTGTTACTTTAATTATCAAATTACAATTATTAAGTGGAACAGATATATTTTTAATTACATTTAATTTTATAATTACTATTATGATGCTTTTTATGATAAGTATTAAATGATATAATCGAGTATGATAAAGAAAAAAGGAGACACAAATACAGATGAGTAAATTATATTTTAGATATGGTGCAATGAATTCTGGAAAATCAACACATTTAATGCAAGTTGCACACAACTATGAAGAACGAGGCATGAAGGTACTTATTGTAAAGCCAAGAGTTGATACAAAAGGTGGAGATACACTTGTTTCTAGACTCGGAGTAAATAGACATGTGGATTTATTAATTTCCAATGATGAAAATTTATTTACCATAGTTGATGGATATTTAAAAGAAGGAAAAAGAATAGATTGTATATTAGTTGATGAAGTTCAGTTCATGAAATCAAATCAGATAGATCAACTATTTGAAATTGCAGTTAAAATTGATATCCCTATAATTTGTTATGGACTTAGGACTGACTTTAAGAGGGAAGGATTTGAGGGAAGTACAAGACTTCTTTTATTAGCTCATAGTATTGAAGAAATGAAAACTATATGCGCATGTGGAAGAAAAGCTATATTTAATGGAAGAAAAGTTAATGGGAAATTTGTGTTTGAAGGGGAACAGATTGCAATAGATGAAGAAAATAATGTTGAATATGAAGCATTATGTGGACACTGCTATTACAAATACAAAGAAAATTTATAAGAGAGTAAGTGATGTATATAAATGAAAAGGCGTGATGTGGGAGGTCAGGCTGTAATTGAGGGCGTTATGATGAGGGGAAGTAAAAGCCTTGCAACAGCTGTTAGAACTCCAAAGGGGAATATAGAAATAAATTATAAGGATAATAGACCTATAACAAAAAAACATCCTATATTAAATATACCATTTTTAAGAGGATTTTTTGTACTTATAGAATCTATGAAAATTGGAATGGAGTCTTTGAATTATTCGGCTTCGTTTTTAGATGATGAGGATGAAGAACCAACAAAATTCGAATTATGGCTTGAAAAGAAATTAGGAAAAAGGGCTAATGATGTAATAATAGGATTTACAATGATTATATCATTTATTTTTTCTATAGGATTATTTGTAGCTTTACCAACTGGGATTGCATCTATATTTAAAAATATGGGAGCTTCTAATTTAGCACTAAATTTAATAGAAGCCTTTATAAGAATATCCATTCTTATAGGATATATGTACGTTATTAGCAAAATGAAAGATATATATAGGTTATTTCAATATCATGGTGCTGAGCATAAGACAATATTCTGTTATGAATCAATGGAAGAACTTACTGTAGAGAATGTAAGAAAACAGCCAAGATTACATCCAAGATGTGGAACAAATTTTATGTTCCTTATAATGTTTGTGAGTATAGTTATTTTTTCATGTACTGGATGGGGTGGAATTGTTGAAAGATTATTACTTAGAATTATTCTTATACCAGTTGTTACTGGTATAAGTTATGAACTAATAAAGTGGTTAGGAAAGAGTGATGGAAAGCTTGCTAGGATAATAGCATATCCTGGATTAAAACTGCAATTACTTACAACGAAGGAGCCTGATGATTCACAAATAGAAGTTGCAATAGCATCATTAAAGGCTGCGGAAGGGATTGAAGATTTGAATAAAACAATAGAAGAGTTAATTAACACAGGAACAAAAACATTAAAAGATAATGGAATAGATACAGCTAGGCTTGATACAGAACTATTATTAGGAAATGTAATAGAAAAAGAAAGATTGTATCTAATTACTCATAAAGAGGAAACAATAGGTAAAGATCAGTGTGATGAATTTTTTGAGTTAATTGAAAAGAGACGAAAGAAAATGCCTGTTAAGTATATATTAAACAAATGTGAATTTATGGGGATTGATCTTCATGTTGAAGAAGGGGTTTTGATTCCTAGGGATGATACAGAGCTACTTGTTGATGAGGTTTTAAAAAATATTTCAGAAGATGATGAAAAACAGATTTGCGATTTATGCTGTGGATCTGGAGCAATAGGTATATCATTAGCGTGTTTAAGAAAAAATATAAAGGTAGATTTACTTGACTATTATCCGATTCCTGAGAAAGTAACATTAATAAATATAGAAAAGCACAATCTTCAAGAACGAGTATCTTTTAGTAAGAGTGATCTTCTTGATGTTTCCATAAAAGCTTCAAAAAAATATGATATTATAGTTTCAAATCCACCTTATATTGAAGAAGAAGAAATAGAGAAACTTATGGATGATGTTCAAAAATATGAGCCTCATACTGCATTAAGTGGTGGAATTGATGGATTAGATTTTTATAAAAAAATAGTTAATCAAAGTATTGAAGTTTTAAATGAAAATGGAATATTAGCATTTGAAATAGGATATAATCAAGGTAAAGCAGTAAAATCATTAATGGAAGAAAAAAATTTTAAAGATGTAAGAGTTATTAAAGACTTTGCAAGTCTTGATAGAATAGTAATTGGACATTTATAACATATAAAGACAAATGGAAAACATTAATTTTTATAATATAGTGTTTTCCATTAATAAGTTTAATAATATATTTTTAAAATAAATTTAATGAATTATAAACATATTTATAATGATGTGGTAAAATATGTGTATATTATTGTTTAAATAATGGCAGTTGTTGTAGAGTTAATTGATTAAGTATCGAAATATATGATATAATATAAAAATGCCAAAAATAAAGTACGGAGTGATTACATGTTATTAGATAAATTAGAATTTATAGAAAATAAATATGACGAATTATCAGTTAAAATCAGTGATCCATCAATAATGCAAAATCAAAATGAATGGAGAAAGCTTTGTAAAGAGCATGCTGATTTAGAGATTATAGTGAATGCTTATAAGGAATATAAGAAAGTTACTGAAGACTTAGAAGCTAATAAGGAAATGCTAAGTGAAGAAAATGACAAAGAAATGAGAGAAATGCTTAGCGAAGAAATTTCAGATCTTACTAAAAGAGAAGTTGAATTAGAAAATCATATTCAAATTTTATTATTACCAAAAGACCCTAATGATGATAAGAATGTATTCGTTGAAATCAGAGGTGGTGCTGGTGGTGAGGAAGCAGCATTATTTGCTTATAACTTATTCAGAATGTACACAAGATATGCAGAAACTCAAAGATGGGCAGTAGAAATTATGAGTTTAAATGAAACAGATCTTGGTGGATTTAAAGAAGTTGTATTTATGATAAAAGGTAATGGAGCATACTCTAAGTTAAAATATGAAAGTGGTGTTCATAGAGTACAAAGAGTACCTGATACTGAATCAAGTGGAAGAATTCATACATCAACATCAACAGTAGCTGTTTTACCAGAAGTGGACGATGTTGAAATTGAAATAAGTGAAAAAGATTTAAGAATTGATGTATTTAGAGCATCAGGAAACGGTGGACAATGCGTTAATACTACAGATTCAGCGGTAAGAATCACACATTTACCAAGTGGTCTTGTAGTTTCATGTCAGGATGAAAAGTCACAGTTAAAGAATAAAGAAAAGGCTATGAAAGTATTAAAGTCTAGACTTTATGAACAGGCTGAAAGAGAAAGAGCTGAAGGAATAGCTGAAGACAGAAAGAGTCAGGTTGGTACTGGAGATAGAAGTGAAAGAATAAGAACTTACAACTATCCACAAGGTAGAGTTACTGATCATAGAATAGGGTTAACTCTATATAAATTAGAAACTTTCTTGAATGGTGACATTGATGAAATGATTAATGCTTTAATTACAGCAGATCAAGCTGAAAAAATGAAAGCAATGGGAAATACACAAGTATAATAATTACTTAATTAGGGATTGTATCAATAATTAGTTTGAGGAAATTTAGTTAATATATTTTCTTTAATTATGTTTTGAGACAGTCCCTTTAATAAAGTAATTGGGGGAATGGGAATGGATATATATACAGCCATAAAGAAAGAAAGATTTAATTTAAAAATATTTTTTATTACTATGTCTATAATTTCAATCATTCTTCCTATAGCAGTTGTATTAACTAATCTTACTACGGTATTTTACTTATGCTATTTAGGGGTTGTTGAATTATTGATAGTTATATCTATAATAATAAGATTGAATTATTACAAAGTTATGTATAGATGTTCTAATAATAAGTTAATATTTAAAACAGGAATTTTTACAAAAGAAAATTTAATCATTTGTGATAAAGTTGCATTAGTACATACGAATAAATCTGACTATGATTTAGAAATAGTTATAATAACAAGTGTAAAATTCAAAAACAAGGCTCTTAGAAAAATTGAAAAAAACTTTTTCAGAAGATATCCTCAAATGGAAAAAGAATATAATTATATAAAAAAAATGAATCCAGAAAAAGAATATTATTTTCAAGTAATAAGAAGGGGCGGACTTAAAAAATATTTATTGTTAGATTTAATATATAAAAATTGTGTTAAAGCAACATATACTGAGGAGAGTATTCAAAACATAAAGATAGCTAGAGGTCAAACTATAGTTTAATAGAAGGAAGGTAAAATATTGAATACAAAAGTTAGCTATATAAAAAATATTGATGAGGAAGAATATAAAATAGAAGAAGCTGCAAAGATTATAAAAGAGGGTGGAATTGTAGCATTTCCTACAGAAACAGTTTATGGTCTTGGAGCAGATGCTCTTAATGAAGATGCAGTAAAGAAAATTTTTGTTGCAAAAGGAAGGCCACAAGATAATCCACTTATAATTCATGTTGCATCAAAAAATATTGAACATTATGTAGATGAAATTCCTGAAATAGCTAAAGAATTAATGGATAAATTTTGGCCAGGACCACTTACTATAATATTAAAAAAGAATGATATTATTCCTAATATAACGAGTGCTAGTCTTGATTCTATAGGAGTTAGAATGCCTGATAATGAAATAGCAAGAAAACTTATTGAACTATCAGGAACTACAATTGCTGCACCATCAGCTAATATAAGTGGAAGACCAAGTCCAACAGATATTGAAAGATGTGTAGAAGATCTTGATGGAAGAGTTGACTATATTATAGGTGGATGTCATAGTAAGATAGGAGTGGAATCTACTATAGTAGATTGTACTGTAGATCCACCACTAGTTTTAAGACCAGGTGGAATAACATTAGAGATGCTCAAAGAAATAGATTCAAGAATAGAAATAGATAAAGCTATAATGCAGAAACCAAGTGAAAATTTAAAACCTAAGGCACCAGGAATGAAGTATAGACATTATGCACCAAAAGCAAAAGTTACTATAATTTCAGGAAATAGAAAAAAGACTGTTGCAAAAATAAAAGAAATGGTAAACTATAATATAGAAAAACAAAAAAAAGTATGCATATTAACTGTTGAAGAAAACGAAAAGGAGTATCAGCAAGGTATTAAAATTACATTAGGTAGTCTTTCGGATTTAACAACAGTTGCTAAAAATTTATTTGAAGCTTTAAGAAAATGTGATGATTTAGGTGCAGATTTAATTTTAGCAGAAGCATATGAAGAAAAAGGTGTCGGAGTGGCTATAATGAATAGGCTTAATAAAGCAGCTGGTTTTGACATAATTAATGTTTAATTTTTAGGAGGTACTTTATTATGAAAATTGCAGTAGGTTGCGATCATGGTGGATTTGAATTAAAAAATGAAATTATCAAATATTTAGAAAGTGAAAAGTATGAAATAAAAGATTTTGGTACTTATTCAACTGATTCTTGTGACTATCCTGATATAGCACAACCAGTAGCAGAAGCAGTAGCAGCAAAAGAGTTTGATTTTGGGATTTTAATTTGTGGAACAGGTATTGGAATCGGAATAGCTGCGAATAAGGTGCCAGGTATAAGAGCAGCTCTATGCTCAGATACTTTTAGTGCTCATGCAACAAGACAACACAATAATGCCAATATATTAACTATGGGTCAAAGAGTAGTTGGTACAGGATTGGCATTAGATATAGTAAAGACATTTTTATCATCTGAATTTGAAGGTGATAGACATAGTAAGAGAATAAATAAAATCACAGCTATTGAAGAAAAATATGGAAAATAGTTTAAAGAGTTAAATTCAAAGCGTTGATTTATAACTAAATACAAGTAGCCTTTAATCAATAAATATATTAAATATGCTTATTGATAAATATACAATTTAAATAATAATATGAATGAATAAACTTGGAGGAATTAAAAAATGAGTAAAGTAACAGAAATAAACCATCCTTTAATATTACATAAGTTAGCTATATTAAGAAATGAAGAAACAGGGTCTAAGGAATTTAGACATTTAGTTGAAGAAATTTCAATGTTAATGGCATATGAAGTAACAAGAGATTTAAGTACAGAAGAAGTTGAAGTTAAGACTCCTGTTTCATTAACAAAATGTAAAATGCTTTCAGGAAAGAAAATGGCAGTTGTACCTATATTAAGAGCTGGACTTGGAATGGTTGATGGTGTACTTAACCTTATTCCAGCAGCAAAAGTTGGTCATATAGGATTATACAGAGATGAAGAAACACTTCAACCAGTAGAATATTTCTGTAAGCTACCACAAGATATAGCAGAGAGAGATGTAATTGTTGTTGATCCAATGCTTGCAACAGGAGGTTCTTCTATCGATGCATTAACTATGTTAAAGAAAAGAGGAGCTAAAAATTTAAGATTAATGTGTCTAGTTGGAGCACCAGAAGGAATTGAAGCTATACAAAATGCTCATCCAGATGTAGACATATATCTTGCATCTATAGATGAAAAATTAAATGAACATGGATATATAGTTCCAGGTCTTGGAGATGCAGGCGATAGATTATTTGGAACTAAATAATAACTAGAGGTTTTGGGGATGGATAGAAGAGATAAACATAATTATTATTTAGATATTGCAGAAACCGTACTAGAAAGAGGAACATGTATGAGACGAAATTACGGTTCTATAATAGTGAAAAATGATGAAATAATTTCTACTGGTTATACAGGAGCTCCAAGAGGGAGAAAAAACTGTATTGATTTAGATAGTTGTATAAGAGAAAAATTAAATGTTCCAAGAGGAACTCATTATGAACTTTGTAGAAGTGTTCATAGTGAGGCAAATGCAATAATAAGTGCATCAAGAAGAGATATGATTGGGGCTACTTTATATCTTGTAGGAAAAGATGCAAAAACTAAAAAGTATGTTGAAAATGCAAACTCATGTTCAATGTGCAAAAGATTAATTATAAATTCAGGTATTTCTTATGTTGTAATAAGAGATTCTAAAGATTTATTCAGAGAAATATGTGTGGATTCATGGATTGATGATGATGATTCTTTGAAAGTATATGATGAAGCAGGCTATTAATAAAATTTTTATCTTTTATATTATTTATCCAGCAGAACTTTAGTCTGCTGGATAAATTGCAAAGAGTTCATTAGTCACAGAGTTGGAGGTATAAAAGTGATAAAGAAAAAGATTATTACCATTTTTGGAACACGTCCAGAAGCAATAAAAATGGCACCTTTAGTAAAGGAATTAGAACGAAGAGAAGAAATTGAATCAAAAGTATGTGTAACCGCTCAACATAGAGAAATGCTAGATCAGGTGCTAGAATTATTTGACATAACACCGGATTTTGATTTAAATATAATGAAAACAAAACAAAGTTTAACAGGAATTACAAATAAGGTTTTAGAAGGCTTAGATGAAGTTTTTAAGGAAGAAAAACCTGATATGATATTAGTGCATGGTGATACAACAACAACGTTTGCAGGAGCACTTGCTGCTTTTTATCAGCAAATAAGAGTTGGTCATGTAGAAGCAGGCCTTAGAACATTTAATAAATATTTTCCATTTCCAGAAGAAATGAATAGAAAATTAACTGGAAGTTTAGCAGATTTACACTTTGCACCTACAAAAGGCTCAAAAGATAATCTATTAAGAGAAGGTATAAATGAAAGCGATATCTACATAACAGGAAACACTGTAATTGATGCAATGAAACATACCGTTGAGAAAGATTATGTATTTGAAACAGAAGAATTAAATAATATTGACTTTAATAAGAAAGTTATAATGATAACAGCTCATAGAAGAGAAAATTGGGGTCAAGGAATAGAAAATATTTGTGAAGCATTAAATAATATAGTTGAGCAAAATCCAGATGTTGAATTAGTTTATTTAGTTCACTTAAATCCTGTAGTTAAAGATGTAGTGTTTGAAAAACTTGGTGATAAAGAAAGAATTCACTTATTATCTCCTTTAGATACTAAAGAAACACATAACTTAATGAATAAATCATTTATGGTTATGACTGATTCAGGTGGTTTACAAGAAGAAGCACCTCATTTAGGAAAACCAGTTCTTGTATTAAGAGATGTTACTGAAAGACCAGAAGCAGTTGAAGCTGGAACTGTAAAACTCGTTGGAACTAATGTTGAAACAATTATAAGAGAAGCAAATAAATTACTTCAAGATGAAAATTCTTATAATAGAATGAGCAAAGCTATTAATCCATATGGAGATGGAATAGCATCTAAGAGAATAGTTAATGCTATATTAAAATATTATGAATTAACTGATCATGAAGTAGATGAATTTAAAAGATAATTAATTTTATAAATATAAAGCAGAAATTTACGCATAATGTAATTTCTGCTTTATTTATTTTCTAAAATTATATACTTTTGATAAAAAATAAAACTTTGTCTAAAATTTAACAATAAACTATTGATAAAAAAGTTAAAAATGGTATAATTATCTTATGTTAATAATTTAACGAAAAGTAAATAAAAAACATAATTATAATTTTAAAATAATTTATGATATTTTTAGGAGGTAAATTATGAAAGACGTAGTTATAGTAAGCGCTGTAAGAACAGCATTAGGATCTTTTGGAGGAACATTAAAGGATGTTTCAGCAGTAGACTTAGGTGCAACAGTAATTAAGGAAGCAATAACAAGAGCAGGTGTTAAACCAGAATTAGTAGAAGAAGTTATAATGGGAAATGTTATACAAGCAGGTCTTGGACAAAACACAGCAAGACAAGCTACAATAAAAGCTGGGTTACCAAATGAAGTTCCAGCTATGACAATCAATAAAGTTTGTGGATCAGGTTTAAGATCAGTTAGTTTAGCTGCTCAAATGATTAAAGCAGGGGATGCAGATATTATAGTTGCAGGTGGTATGGAAAACATGTCAGCAGCACCATATGCATTACCAACTACTAGATGGGGACAAAGAATGAATGATGGTAAAATAGTAGATACTATGGTTAAAGATGCATTATGGGATGCTTTTAATAATTACCACATGGGTGTTACAGCTGAAAACATCGCAAAAGAATGGGGAATTACAAAGGAAGAACAAGATGCTTTCTCAGCATCATCACAACAAAAAGCAGAAAGAGCTATTAAAGAAGGAAGATTTAAAGATGAAATAGTTCCAGTTGTTATTCCTCAAAGAAAAGGTGAACCAAAAGTATTTGATACTGATGAATTCCCAAGATTCGGAACAACAGCAGAAACTTTAGGAAAATTAAAACCTTGTTTCATTAAAGATGGTACAGTTACAGCTGGTAATGCATCAGGAATTAATGATGGAGCAGCAGCTTTCGTAATAATGAGTGCAGAAAAAGCAGAAGAATTAGGAATAAAACCACTTGCTAAAATTCTTTCTTATGGTTCAAAAGGATTAGATCCAGCTATAATGGGATACGGTCCATTCCATGCAACTAAAAAAGCATTAGAAGTGGCTAATCTTACAGTTGAAGACTTAGACTTAATCGAAGCAAACGAAGCTTTTGCAGCTCAAAGTTTAGCAGTAGCTAAGGATTTAAAATTCGATATGGATAAAGTAAATGTAAATGGTGGAGCTATAGCTTTAGGACATCCAGTAGGAGCTTCAGGAGCAAGAATACTTGTTACTCTTCTTTATGAAATGGAAAAGAGAGACTCTAAAAAAGGTTTAGCTACATTATGTATCGGTGGTGGTATGGGAACTGCTGTCATCGTTGAAAGAATGTAATTTAAATAAGTTTATATAAATTCATTAAAAGAGAATTCATTTTATTAAATGAATTCTCTTTTTTTGCATAATATTAATTCAAAAAAAGAATATTAATATTATAACTTTCAAATTTAATAAATGATTATTGATAATATTGAAATATAACTGTCATATATAGACTAAGTTATTTCAAAAATGAATTACTTTATTAAGTTTTCAGAGTGAAATCTATATAAATCAATAGATAATAGAGAGATTATGAATAAGATATTTGTTTTCAGAGAAAAATAGTACAGAAATACATACCTCTATGAAAAATTAGCAAACAGCATTTTACAAAAAAATATAAAAAAAATTTGCAAGATTTAATTTCTAATCATGTATGCTCTAATTATGAGTTATATTAATGTATCTTAAAGCGTTTTTAATACTTTGTAATAGAGTGTATAAAAGCATTTTGCAATCCATATTTAAGAAAATTGTAAGAAAAAAAAAATAAATTATTGAATAAGATATTTTCTTTGTATTCACTAGTACAAAAAAAATACAAAAACCAAAAGTTAACAAAAAATACACAATTATATTAAAAATTATAGATAATCAAAGAAAAATGAAAAAAAAAACTAATGAAAATGTTATCAAAGACAAGCAATACTTTATTCAAAAAAAAGAATATTCAGATAATTGAATAATTATATTTATAAAAAATTATAAAAGAAGAAAATAAGAGTAATATCTAACATTAGCTAAGTAATTTGAAGAAAATGAGAGTTATTTTAATATTACTTTGAAAAAAGAGTGAATTTAATGGAAAATAATGCTTTGTTAAAGATGTCCATGGCGATATAATATCTGATATTGAAGACAGGAGGTATGTATGAGTAAAGATATGAATAAACTTCTTCAACAAACTATAAAATATGATTTGGGAAGCGGATTATTGATAGCTTTATTGATAGTATTATCTTCCTCGTTTTTAAATGCAATGATGTACTTTTTAGGCATAATAGTTGGGATGCTGAATTTCGTATGCAGTTATTATGTTACAACAAAAATGTTATTTGAAGGAGGTGCTAGAAGCGTTCTAGCGGTGCTTATAACTTTTTTTAGAATTTTAGCTGTAGTTATAATTGCTATACCACTAATGAATAATTTGAGATTTGTTGTTTTATATGTTGCTGGATTTATATCTCATCTAGTAGTCCTTGGTATTTCGTGCATGCTAAAAAATAAATAAGGAAAGGAAGTGCTTAAAGTGGAATCGAGCCCAATTATATATTCCCATAATTTTGGATCATTTACATTTAACATTACTACAAGTGTTATAACTCAATGGGTTATAATTTTAGTCTTGGGAATAGGGTCATTTCTATTAACAAGAAATTTAAAGCTAAAGCCTGGCAAATTACAAGCTGCTTTAGAAAAGTTATATCAAATGATATATAATCTTGTAGAAAACACTATGGGAAGTGTATATTTATCCTTTTTACCTTATATTGGTACATTGATGGTTTATTTGTTAGTCTTAAATTTCTTAGGCTTGATAGGTTTTAAACCTCCAACTCAAGATTTAAGTGTAACAATAGCATTTGCAATTATTACTTTTTTAGTAGTAAATATAAATGCTATAAAAAAGAACGGGATTGCAGATTACGGAAAAAGTTATATGCATCCAGTAGCATTTATGTTACCAATAAACATTATGGAAAAATTAGTACTTCCAGTATCATTGTCTTTGCGACTTTTTGGTAACATGGTAGCAGCTACTATAGTTTTAGATTTATTATATACTAAACTAGGTGGAATAAATATGTTTGCCCAATTAGGTTTACCAGTGGTTGCACATGTGTATTTTGATTTGTTCGATGGAACAATTCAAATGTTAGTATTCTCAATGTTAACTATGATTAACATAAAAGTAACAGCAGATGAATAAAAAAAATTAATTATTTTGAGGAGGAATTGTAATGAGTTTATCAGTTTTAGCAGCAGGTATTGCTGTATTAGCAGGTATCGGAGCAGGAATAGGTATTGGTATAGCAACAGGAAAGGCAGCTGAAGCAGTTGGAAGACAACCAGAAGCATCAGGTAAAATTATGACTATGTTAATATTAGGTGCTGGACTTTCAGAAGCAACAGCAATATATGGGTTAATTATTGCATTCATGGCAATCGCTAAATAATCGATTTTATGAGTTAATTATATTGACTCCGAAGGGAGGATATAGGTAAAAATGGAAATAGATTTTTCAACAATATTAATGACATGGGTTAACTTTGGAATAATTGTATTAATTTTAAAACACTTTTTTTGGGATAAAATTAAAGGCATAATAGAAGAAAGACAAGATGCCATAGATGAAAAGTTAACTAAAGCAGATGAAGATTCTGAAAAAGCAAGAATGTATTTATTACAAAATGAAAGAATCTTAAAAGATGCTAAAGAAGAAGGTAAAAAAATCACTGAAAAACAAAAACAAAAAGGTGATAAGATTTATGAAGAAATAGTTGACAATGCTAAAACAGAAGCTAATGCATTAATAGAAAGAGCTAATGTAGAAATAGAAAGAGAAAAAGAAAAAGCTGAATATGAAGTTAAAAAACAAGCTGTTAATTTAGCTGTAGAACTTTCTATTAAAGCCTTAGAAGGTAGCATAGACGAAGATGTACATAGAAAGCTTATCAGTGATTTTATTGCTAAGGTAGGTATGTAATTATGTATGAATATTTAGATCGTAGATATGCACTAGCTCTTTATGAAGTAGCTGAATCTAAAGGTAAAGTAGATGAATACCTTCAGGACTTAAGAGAAATTTGTGATTTAGTAGAAAATAATCATGATTTCTATGAAGTAATACGTCATCCACAGATTAATACTAGAAGAAAGAAACAAAGTTTTATCAATATATTTAAAGGTAAAATAGATGAGGAATTATTATCTTTCCTTTTAATATTAATTGAAAAAGACAGAATTCTTTATCTTAGAGAAAAGCTTAACGAGATGGAAAAAATAGATCTCGAACGCAAGAATACATTAAGAGGGGTAATAAAAACAGCAGTACCTCTTTTAGATAATGAATTTAATGAATTAAAAGACATTTTTGAAAAAAAATATGATAAAAATATTATTTTCGAAGCTAAAGTGGACACAAAAGTTTTGGGTGGAGTATATGTTAGAGTTGGAAATGATGTTATTGACGATACTCTTAAGTCCAAAGTAGATGAAATGAAAGATTTAATGCTTAGAAAGAAATAGAGGTGAATCCATGAATATTAAACCAGAAGAAATAACTTCTATTATAAAAAAAGAAATTGAAAAATATGAAAAGCAAATTAAAACAGTAGATTCTGGTACTATTATCCAAGTAGGAGATGGTGTTGCGAGAGTTTATGGATTAGATGATTGTATGGAAGGTGAATTGCTAGAATTCCCTAACGATGTTTATGGAATGGCGCTTAACCTTGAACAAGATAATGTTGGATGTGTTCTTTTAGGATCTGAAGAAGGAATAAAAGAAGGCGATATAGTTAAAGGAACAGGAAAGATAGTTCAAGTTCCAGTAGGAGATGCCTTAATAGGAAGAGTTGTAAATGCTCTAGGAGAAGCTATTGATGGTAAAGGTCCTATATTAACTGATGAAACAAGAGCAATAGAAGTTCCAGCTCCAAGTATCATTGATAGAAGTTCTGTTAATGAACCACTTCAAACAGGAATTAAGGCTATTGATTCAATGATTCCAATTGGTAAAGGTCAAAGAGAACTTATAATTGGAGATCGTCAGACTGGTAAAACAGCAATTGGTATAGATACTATACTAAATCAAAAAGGTAAAGATGTAATTTGTATATATGTTGCTATAGGTCAAAAACAATCTACAGTTGCACATATAGTAAATACATTAACTGAAATGGGAGCAATGGATTATAGTGTAGTAGTAAGCTCAACAGCAGCAGAATCTGCACCACTTCAATATCTTGCTCCATATGCAGGATGTAGTATTGGTGAATATTTTATGCATCAAGGAAAGGACGTATTAATAATATATGATGACCTTTCTAAACATGCTGTAGCTTATAGAGCTATGTCACTATTACTTAAGAGACCACCAGGAAGAGAAGCTTATCCAGGAGATGTATTCTATATACATTCAAGATTACTTGAAAGATCAGCTAAATTATCACAAGAATTAGGAGGAGGCTCATTAACAGCACTTCCTATAATAGAAACTCAAGCTGGTGATGTTACTGCGTATATACCAACAAATGTAATATCAATTACTGATGGTCAGATATTCCTTGAAGGAGATTTATTTAATGCAGGTCAAAGACCAGCTATTAATCCAGGTATATCTGTATCAAGAGTTGGTGGTAATGCTCAGATTAAAGCAATGAAGCAAGTAAGTGGTACTTTAAGACTTGAACTTGCACAATATAGAGAACTAGAATCTTTTGCTCAGTTTGGATCTGATTTAGATAGCGATTCAAGTAGAAGACTTCAAAAAGGTAAGAGATTAATGGAAGTATTGAAACAAGATCAATACCAACCATTAGATGTTGAAAAACAAGTTATGATGTTATATGCAACTGTTAATGACTTCTTATCTGATATTAAAGTAAATGATATTAGAAAGTTTGAAAGAGAATTCTTAGAATTTATGGATACTCATCATAGAGAAGTAGGTAAAGCTATTGGTACAGAAAAAGTATTAACTGATGATATTAAATCAAACCTTGAAGCAGCAATCATTGAATTTAAGAAAGTATTTTTGCAGGAAGCATAACTTATATTAACTCATAATTAGCAATTAACAATTAATAATATAATGTAGAAATCTTAATAGATTTCTACATTATATTAAAGTAACTATTTATTATAAAAAATCCCTAACTGGGATTTTATATTTAAGATTAATTGTTAATTGCTGACTGTCAATTAAATTCCAGGAGGTGGAATACATGGGTGCAGCTGGACTTATTGATATAAAAAGAAGAATTAAGTCAGTAGAAAGTACAAGAAAAATTACAAATGCCATGGGACTTGTTGCCACTTCTAAGTTAAGAAGATCTAGAAAAGAATTATTAGTAAATCAAAAGTTTATTGATTCAATAGAAACTATTATAAAGAATCTGGCAGCAACTGTTACTGATAATGAAAGTATTTATTTTACAGGAAATAATAGTGAAGATAAATTATATATTGTAATAAC
Source organism: Clostridium butyricum (assembly GCF_006742065.1). Lineage (NCBI taxonomy): Bacteria > Bacillati > Bacillota > Clostridia > Eubacteriales > Clostridiaceae > Clostridium > Clostridium butyricum. The sequence continues at coordinate 490,942 of NZ_AP019716.1, forward strand.
ATCAGAATCAGGATTATGTGGTGGATTTAATGGTGGTGTAGTATCTTACTTAGAAAAAGTAATAGGAAAAGAGAGAGGCAATGCAAGAGTTATTGTAGTTGGAAAGAGGGGGCTTAGCTATGTTAGAAGATATGGCTTTGAACCAATCGCTGAATTTGTAGATATTTCAGATTTACCAACTATAAAAGAAGCAAAAATTATTTTTGAAAAAGCTCTTAAATTGTATAAAGATAAAGAAATAAGTGAAGTAAATGTAGTATATTGTGATTTTGCTTCACCAGTAAAGCAGATTCCTACAAGTGTTAAAATTTTACCTATAGACAGAAATGATGGAGAAGCTGAAGGATGCATTATTGAACCTAATGTAGAGACGGTTCTAAATGATTCTTTAGAGATTTATTTAAAAGCTAAAATAAGAAATATTTTATTGAGTTCAAAATGCAGTGAGCAGAGTGCTAGAATGACTGCAATGGATGGAGCAACAAGTAATGCTAATGATTTATTGGAATCTCTAAATCTTAAATTCAATAGAATAAGACAGGGTATGATAACACAAGAAATAAGCGAAATTGTTGGAGGAGCAGAAGCTCAAAAATAGTAAGGAGGTATATCTTATGCCTGGAAAGATGGGAAAAGTAGTTCAAGTAATTGGACCAGTAATAGATATAAAGTTTGATTCAGATTCTCTTCCTAATTTATATAACAGTATTCATATAAACATGGGAGAACACACTTTAGTTGCAGAAGTTGAACAGCACGTTGGAGATGATATTGTAAGAGCTATTGCAATGGAAGCTACTGAAGGTTTAAAAAGAGGAATGGAAGCTATTGATACAGGAAGACCTATTTCTGTTCCAGTAGGTAAAGAAGTTCTAGGTAGATTATTTAATGTTTTAGGAAATCCTATTGATAATGCTGGGGGAGTTGATGCAAAGGAAAGTTATCCTATACATAGACCAGCACCAAGCTTTAAAGATCAAGCGGTAGAACCTGAAATGTTTGAAACAGGAATTAAAGTTATAGATTTACTTGCTCCTTATCAAAAAGGTGGTAAGACAGGTCTATTTGGTGGAGCCGGAGTTGGTAAAACAGTTTTAATTCAGGAACTTATAAATAATATAGCAAAAGAACATGGTGGATTATCAGTCTTTACTGGAGTTGGTGAAAGATCAAGAGAAGGTAATGACTTATATCATGAAATGAAAGACTCTGGAGTTATAGATAAGACTGCATTAGTATTTGGACAAATGAATGAACCACCAGGAGCAAGAATGAGAGTTGCATTAACTGGACTTACAATGGCAGAATATTTTAGAGATAAAGGTCAAGATGTATTATTATTCATAGATAATATATTTAGATTTACTCAAGCTGGTTCAGAAGTATCAGCATTACTTGGAAGAACACCTTCAGCCGTTGGTTATCAACCAACACTTGCAACTGAAATGGGTGCGCTTCAAGAAAGAATTACATCAACAGTTAATGGATCGATTACATCAGTTCAAGCTGTTTATGTTCCTGCCGATGACTTAACTGACCCAGCACCAGCAACAACATTTACTCACTTAGATGCTAAGACAGTTTTATCTAGAAGTATTGTTGAACTTGGAATTTATCCAGCAGTTGATCCGCTAGAATCATCATCAAGAATGCTTGATCCAAGAATTGTTGGAGATGAACACTATAAAGTAGCTACAGAAGTTAAGAATGTTCTTGAAAAATATAAGCAATTACAAGATATCATCGCTATATTAGGTGTTGATGAATTAGGTGATGAAGATAAAGCTGTAGTTGCAAGAGCAAGAAGAATTCAAAGATTCTTATCTCAACCATTTACTGTAGGAGAACAATTTACTGGTATGCCAGGAAAGTATGTTCCAATAAAAGAAACTATAAGAGGCTTCAAAGAAATTCTTGAAGGTAAGTATGATGATCTTCCAGAATCAGCATTTTTATTTGCAGGAACTATAGAAGATGTTATAGAAAAAGCTAAAACTTTAAAGTAAGGAGATGTTAGAGTATGGCTAATAGCTTTTTACTAAAAATAGTTACACCAAGTCATGACGTTTATGAAGGAATGGTTCAGCGTGTATTTTTAAAGAATTCAGATGGGGAATTTGAGGTTTTAGCTAATCATGAAAATATGATAACAAGTACGGTGCCTAATATAGCAAAGTTTATTGATGAAAATGGAGAAGCATTTGAGCTCTTTATTTCAACAGCAATTGTTAATGTTGTTAAGGGTGAAGTTATCATTTGTAGTGATGCAGCAGAATTTGCTAAAGATATCGATTTTGAAAGAGCTGAAAAAGCTAAAAAGAGAGCAGAGGAAAAAATGCTTTCACCAGATATCTTTGACAAAGAAAGAGTCAAACTTGCATTACTAAGAGCTAATGAAAGAATAAAATTAAAAAATAAATAGATATATTTATAAAAATATGATTTTTAAATATTTAATTTAAAAATCATATTTTTTTTATGCTTATATAATTTATTTAATAACTAGATAGGAATTTAATTATAATCTGACATTAATATTGAATATAAACATGAATTTGTACAATTTATCACAAAATATAGAGTAATTTATATAATAATAATATAAAGTTATTAACAGATGGAATAAAATTTGAAATAGTGACAATACTTAAGAAAAGATAAAGGTGGGAGTGAGTTTTATGAAAATTAAAATAAGTATAATATTTCTTGTTTTATTATCTTTTTTTAATATAGGGGCTGTTTCAAATAATAATATCAAAAGTTATTCATTTGATAACTTGGAATCTGTATATATAAATAAAAGTGAGTTTGTTGAAAATGGTTCTAAAATTCAATATAGAACTAAAAATTCCATAGAGCAGGAGAAAGAAAGGGTAGAAACTTATCTTGTTACTAATTATTTAGTAACGTGTAAAGAAGTTGCGCAGAATAGTATTAAATTTTGTAATGATGATTTGCAAATAGAAGCAGAATTTTGGAAAGATGATATAGACATTTATGTAGTAATAACAGTAGTAAATAATAATCCTAATAAAAAAATAGAAGAATTAACAAAGATATTAAAAGGACTAACAACTGAAGATTTTATAGAATTTCAGTGCTACAAATATTACAAAGGAAGAATATCATTTAACCATGAAACTGAATATACTGACGATATGTGTAGTAGGATTTATGAATCAAATATGATTAGTTTAAATAATGGATATACAGGCAGTGGGTATTGTAGAAATGGTGAAAAAATAAATTTTGCCATAAGTAATTATAATACAGGTGCTTATATTATTATTGGTACGCCAATAATATTTACAACATACTAACAATTGAAATTTGGAGGATAATATGGAGAAAATAGTAGTAAAGGGTGTAAAAGAACTCAAGGGTGAAGTTAATATAAGCAGTGCTAAAAATTCAATTTTACCTATAATTGCGGCAACAATACTCTGTCCAGAACCTATAGTAATAAATAATACGCCCATGTTAGAAGATGTTGAAGTAATTTGTAAACTACTAAATGAACTTAATTGTGATATTAATATATCGAAAATTACTAATAAATTAGCAATAGATACAAAAAATATTGTAGCAATAGACGCTAATGCAGAGCTTATTAGAAAAATGAGAGCATCATTTCTTATTATGGGTCCTATGCTTGCGAGGTTTGGATATTGTAAATTATCATTACCAGGTGGATGCAATATAGGAAGCAGACCTATAGATTTACATCTTAAAGGATTTAAATTGTTAGGAGCAGACATTACTATGGGACATGGATTTGTGGAGGTAAGAGCTAAAAAATTAACTGGAAATAGAATTTATTTAGATTTTCCTTCAGTTGGAGCAACAGAAAATATAATTATGGCATCTGTTTTAGCTAATGGTGTTACAATAATTGAAAATGCAGCTGAAGAGCCAGAAATATGGGATTTAGCAAATTTTTTAAACAAAATGGGTGCTAAAATTGAAGGTGCAGGTTTAGGAAAAATAACAATTACAGGTGTGACTTCATTGAAGGGGATAGATTATACGCCTATATATGATAGAATAGAGGCTGGAACCTTTATGATAGCAGCTGCTATTACAAATAGTAAAATAAGAATTAATGGAGTAAATGAGGAGCATCTACGTCCTTTAATTGAAAAATTAAAGGAGTCAGGAGTTGTTTTTAGTGAATATAAAAATTATTCTGTAACTGTTGATGGACGATACAAACGTAATCCATTAGATATAAAAACGTTACCATATCCAGGCTTTCCTACAGATATGCAAGCTCAGATTATGAGTTTACTTTCTGTGACTGAAGGTGTTAGTGTAATTACTGAAACTGTTTTTGAAAATAGATTTATGCATGTTGCAGAGCTTCAGAGGATGGGTGCTAACATTAAGATCGATGGAAGAACTGCTATTGTTGAAGGCGTACCTAAACTTACAGGATGCCAAGTTAAAGCGACAGATTTAAGGGCAGGAGCAGCTATGATTTTAGGTGGATTAGTTGCAGAGGGTGAAACAACTGTAAGTGATATATATCATATTGATAGAGGTTATGTAGATATAGAAGGTAAGTTTAGAAATATAGGTGCAGATATATATAGAATTGATGAATAGGTAGGTTATCTCAAAATATTAATATATATTTTGAGATAACCTATTTTTTTATTTATAGAAAACCTGTGTTTGGTTAATGAAAATGTAAGCTTCCCACTATCAATTATTAAATTAAAGTATGGCTCAGTTACTTTTTATAAAAAGTCTGATTTATAAGAGTCAGTAATTATAAAGAAAGTTATTATAGTTACATAATCATAATAGAGTCCTAAAAACATATAATTTATAGTGATGGTTTTGGGAGGAATTAAATTATGAGAATAGTTAATGAAAAGGGTAAGAAACTTAGGATAAATGGAAGTTTAAAAAGTGTAGTTATTATGACTTTTATTATTTTAATTATCATGATTGCTTTACCAATTATATTTTTGAAAGAGAGCAGGAATACAAGTAATATGTCATCATCCGGATTTAAATTGAATGATGAAAATATAGTGAAAAGCTCAGGTCTTTTCTTTCCAGAGGGAGGAAAGGTAAAATTATATAGAAGAGAAAAAAATACAGTAGAAGAGTTAGATTTAGAGGAATATATAAAAGGCGTTGTTGCAAGTGAAATGCCAGCGAATTTTGATGAAGAGGCACTTAAAGCTCAGGCAGTTGCAGCAAGGACATATTATATGAATAAAAGAATAAATCCATGTAAAGATGCAGAAAGTAAGGGCGCAGAAATCTGTGATAGTACTAATTGTCAAGTTTATATGGATAAGGAGGAACGAATTTCAAAATGGAGTCAAAAAGATAGTGAAAGTAATTGGAATAAAATTGATGAAGCTGTTGAGTCAACAAAAGGACAAGTACTTACATATGATGGGACTGTTTTGGAGTATCCTCAGTTTTTTGCAGTAAGTTCAGGAAAAACAGAAGATGCAGTGGATGTATTCTCTATGAGTGTACCATACTTAAAATCTACTGATAGTAAAGGTGAAGAAATAGCACCTAAATACCAAACAACATTTAGTATGCCTTTAGATGATTTTATCAATAAAGTCAAATCAAAGTATAAGGATGCTAACGTATCTAAAAGTAATTTAAAAAATTCAATAGAAATAGAAAGCTATACTGAAGGAGGAAGCGTAAAGGAAATTAAAGTTGGAGATAAGGTTATTAGTGGAATAGATTTTAGAAAGATATTAAATTTAAATTCTGCAAATTTTACAATATCTTTTAAAAATAATGACATTGTGTTTTTATGCAAAGGATATGGACATGGTGTAGGAATGAGTCAATGGGGAGCTAATGCGATGGCTAAAAGTGGTAGCAAGTATGAGGATATATTAAAGCATTATTATAGCGGAGTTGATATAGGGGAAATTAAGTATAAATAAAGGATTAAGTAGAAGTATTATGTAATAATACTTCTATTTTTTATGTGTAGGAAAGTGTAATTTAAATATAATGTTTGAATGTAGTCAATTCAATAAAGTTAGAGAGTTTAGAATTTATAGTTAAGGATCAAATGTAAAAAGAATATTTTTAAAAAACAAAAATTAAAAAACTGTGGCTTTCCAGTAAAATTATCAATTTAAAACATGGAGTAGCCACTTTTTTATATGTGGATAGTTAAATTTTATTAGTGTATATTTTAACATTAGTTGCTTACAAGGGGTACCTACAAGTAGTGCCAGTTATCATATATTAAGTGAAATGTATAAAGATTATGTTTAGAAAAAAATAAAGTGGACATAATGTAAGTTAATAGCAGATTAATGATGCTATTTGAAAGAAATATTAATATAACATAAAAAAATAAAAATAGTAAAAAATATGTATTAAAATTCAAAAAAAGGAAAAGATAAGTAAAGGAGGTGTTCGTAATGGACAAAAATTTTAAACAGAAATTAAAAGATTTAATGAGTAGGGACGGTTTTTACATTGCATTATTTCTTTGTCTTTGTGTAGTTGTTACAGTTGGAACTTTTTCATACAAGAAGTTCTCAGCTCAAAATCAAGCTAATAAGATTCAAGAGACAAGTGAAGATGACTCATACAACACAGATGATAATAATGAGGTTGCAAATGCAAATAATCAGATTCCTAATGCTGAAAGAGTAGAAAACAGCGTTACTAATGAAGAAAGTAAAAATAATAATAAAGAAGATAAACAACAGAATAAAGATAGCAATAAATCTACAGTAGTTTCTACAAATAATAGTGTTAATTTTGTAGTTCCTTTAAATGGGGTTGAAAGCAGAAATTATACTTATCCTAAGCCAGTACAAGTTGGGGAAAATGTTTTCAGAACTATTAAAGGTGTAAATTTAGAAGCTAAAATTGGAACAGAAGTAAAAGCAGCAGCAGATGGAGTTGTAGATCTTGTTGAAAATTCAGGAGTAGAAGAAGGTATTGTAGTAGAAATAAAACATGCTAATGGATTAAAAACAAGATATGGAAATTTAGATGAAAATACATCTGTTAAGCAAGGTGATAAAGTGACAGCAAATCAAGTAATTGGTAAAGTTGGAGATACAGCAAAAGTTTATAGTTCAGATGTATTTGGTGAATTTTTAAATTTACAAGTAATCAATGCTAATGGAGAGCAAGTAAATCCAGAAAGCTATTTTACTTTTTCAAAATAGTAAAATAGTAAATTCATATTAATTAGCCACTTTAAATAGGGCTAATTAATATGTTATCAAAAAAAATAAATTGATATTTATAGAATAATCCTAAATATATTTTAGATAAAAATCATATTTAGGAAATTTTTAAATAAATTTAAGAAGGTGTATTATATGAAAGATTATATAGAAGAAAGAGTACTAGATGTCGCAAAATATATTATTGAATCTAAAGCAACAATAAGAAAAACTGCTAAGGTTTTTGGGGTAAGTAAGAGTACAATTCATAAAGATATGACTGAAAGATTACCTAAGATAAATCCTGAAATAGCAGAAGAAACACATTCTATATTGGAACTAAACAAAGCAGAACGTCATATTAGAGGCGGAAAAGCAACTCAAATGAAATATAAGGCTATTGAATCTTGATAAAATTAAGACTATAATATATTATTAGTAGAATTATGTAAACATAGGGATTAATATGTATTATAGGAGTGAATAAAGTATGGGCTTTTGGAGAACGGGGACAGACCTTGCAATTGACTTAGGAACAGCAACGGTTTTGGTTTATGTTAAAGGAAAAGGTGTAATATTAAAGGAGCCTTCAGTAGTTGCAATAAATAGAAACAATAATAATCTTCTTGCTGTTGGAGAAGAAGCAAGAAAGATGCTTGGTAGAACACCAGGAAATATAGTTGCTTTAAGACCTTTAAAGGATGGTGTTATTTCGGATTATGATGTAACACAAAAAATGCTAAAGGAGTTTATAAGAAAAGCATGTGGAACAAGAAGTATAAGAGCTCCTAAGGTTATTGTATGTGTACCTTCTCAAGCTACAGAAGTAGAAAGAAGAGCTGTTATTGATGCTGCTGCAAATTCAGGTGCAAAAACAGTTCATCTAATTGAAGAACCACTTGCAGCTGCTATAGGTGCAGGACTGGATATAACTAAACCAAATGGTTGTATGGTTGTAGATATTGGCGGAGGAACTTGTGACATAGCTGTAATATCATTAGGTGGTGTAGTAGAGAGAGAATCTATAAAAATAGCTGGCGATAAAATGGATAATGCTATTATAAAATATGTTAGAAATAAATATAAGCTAATGATTGGAGAAAAAACAGCAGAAGAATTAAAGGTTAACATAGGTTCTGCATTTAAGAATTCTAGAAATTTAACATGTATGATGAAAGGTAGAAACCTAATAACAGGACTGCCAGATGAAATAGAAATATCTACAGAAGAAATAAGACTTGCTATTGATGATCCTGTTCAAAATATAGTTGAAACAGTAAAAAAAGTGTTGGAAAGAACTCCTCCTGAATTAGCATCAGATATAATTGAAAGAGGAATATTGATGACTGGTGGAGGAGCTTTACTACATGGTTTAGATAAGCTAATAGAATTTAGGACAGGAGTTTCTGCTACGGTTGCAGAGGATGCTGTAGAATGTGTTGCAAAAGGAACAGGAGAAGTTCTTGGATACATAGATAAATTAGATAGTGAAGTCAATTCGCAACAAATAGTGCTTATAGAATAATAAAGAAGACTGGAAATAATATAATTTGTTACTTCCAGTCTTCTTTATTTTGAAAAATTTCATATTAATTGTTTAACATATTAAGTTATACGCATCGATTAAAGCTTTAGATATTGTTTTAGCCATATCCATTATGAAAGAAAGTCTGATACTACGAGAAAAGAAAAATTCAGAGTTATCACTAGAATCAACAATGCCAATTATTGATGCAATTCCAACCTCAGGAAGCTCTTTTCCAACACCCTTACCAGGGTGGATAGCATAATTTCTAGTTCTAACTTGTCCTACATCATCTTGATTACCCAAGCAGGCATCAACACCTATAATTGTTGAATCAGGATGGATAGCATGTATTTCTTTAAGACGTTCATCGATATTTAGAGCATGTATTGGTGAAGATAATGTTCCATAAACTGGAAGAGGAAAGCTATTATCTGTTAATATTGAACCTACTAAAGGCCCTAAACAATCACCAATGCATTTATCAGTACCAATACAAACTATAACAGTATTTTCAGAAATATAATTGCTAATCTCTAAAGCTAAATCGTAAGAGTATGTTTTGGAATTGTTAGAATTAGTATCCGGCTTTATCAAAGGACATACCTCCTTTATAAAATATATATATGAAAAAGTGAGTCCAGTTATTATAAGAAAACTTAAAAATATAATTAATGATTAAGAATTTATTCTTTATTCAAAATAAAAAAGAATAAAAAAAGCTTTATTGGAAATAATTAGTAATAAAAATAAGAAAGAGTGAGGCGTTAATTATGAAAAAAATTTATTTTTTGCTTATATTTTTTACCATTATTGCAAATATGTATTTGATTTTTGGATGGACACCATCTATAAATGATATTGCAGTAAATTCCTATGAAAATATTAATGATATAAAGAGCATAGATAAAGAGGAGATACCAGAAGAAGTATCATTTTATTTTAATCCAGATGAAGGGATAGAAGCCTTAGACGAAAGTGATATTGAAGAAGTGAATACTACTTTAAAAAGGTTATCAACTAGCGATCTATCTAAGTGGAGTGGATTGAAGAATGATAAAAATAATGATAAAGTTATGGAATTTTTTAAGTTAATTAAAAAAAGAATGACATCGGATGATTATGAAAAGATAAAGAGTGTTATAGGTAAAATCATTGATGTTGACAGGGTTGAAGTACAATTAGAAAATAATTATGTTTAGTGTTGTAAAATTGAGAAAAATAGAGAAAATAATAGAATAGTGATTATAATTTGTTTTAAAGGCATAAAATGATAGTTGAAATAAAATGCCTTTGAATATATACTAGTCTTTGTCGAGCGGTGCTGACGAAGCAAAGCAAGACAGAATGAAAAAAATAAATTATATATGGAGGAATTCCCGAGTGGCCAAAGGGGGCAGACTGTAAATCTGTTGCGTTAGCTTCGATGGTTCAAATCCATCTTCCTCCACCAATTTTAATGGGCGCATAGCTCAGCTGGGAGAGCACCTGCCTTACAAGCAGGGGGTCACAGGTTCGAGCCCTGTTGTGCCCACCATTAAAAAATAAAATATATGCTGGCATGGCTCAACGGTAGAGCAGCTGACTTGTAATCAGCAGGTTGTAGGTTCGATTCCTATTGCCAGCTCCATTAATGAGGAGGAATTCCCGAGTGGCCAAAGGGGGCAGACTGTAAATCTGTTGCGTTAGCTTCGATGGTTCAAATCCATCTTCCTCCACCAAAGAATAAACTATTGTTTATTCTTTTTTTTATATTACATAATATATCTTAAAATATTATGTGATGATTTTTGGAATATTATTTTTTTATATTATATTAATTAAATTTAGAAAGACTATGTTTAAATTAATAATATTATATAGAAAATTAATAGTTTTAAAGAATATTTTGATTTAGAAATGAACTGATAATGTTCAGCTTTAATTGATAAAAATTAAAAGGGAAAAACATATTGACTAAATAAAATGGCTATGCTAGAATACATATTGAAAATTGAATTAAGTTACTCTTATCAAGAGAGGTGGAGGGATAGGGCCCAGTGAAACCCGGCAACCTGTATATACAAGGTGCCAATTCCTGTAGATGTAATTCTACAAGATAAGAAAAGGATTTTTAAAGTTATACTCTTCTTATCGAAGAGTTTTTTATTTGTTTAAATTTCTGTAAAAAGAATAATTTAAAGTTTTTTTCTAAATTTTAAGATATAATCTATAAGCTTTGCTATTTTTTAATATTAAAAAATGTTGAAATTAGCAAATGGCAATGAGAATAATTTTGATAAAGAGTACACATTGAAGGGAGAAACAGATATGAGAAGATTATTTACTTCAGAATCAGTTACAGAAGGTCATCCAGATAAAATGTGTGACCAAATTTCAGATGGTGTATTAGATGCCATTTTAGAGAAAGATCCTAATGCTAGAGTAGCATGTGAAACATGTACAACTACTGGTATGGTAATGGTAATGGGAGAAATATCAACAAACTGCTACGTTGATATTCCAAAAGTAGTTAGAGAAACTGTAAGAGAAATAGGATACGATAGAGCTAAGTTTGGTTTTGACTGTGATACTTGCTCTGTTATGACAACAATAGATGAACAATCAGCAGACATTGCTCAAGGTGTAGATGAAGCACTTGAATCAAGACAAGGCGAAAAAGATAATGTTGAAGCTGTAGGAGCTGGAGATCAAGGTATGATGTTTGGTTTTGCAACAAATGAAACAGATGCATATATGCCTTTACCTATATACATGGCTCATAAATTATCAAGAAGACTTACTGAAGTTAGAAAGAATTCTACATTAAGCTATTTGAGACCAGATGGTAAGACTCAAGTTACTGTTGAATATGAAGATGAAAAACCAGTAAGAATCGATACAATTGTTATATCAACTCAACATGATGAACATGTAACATTAGAACAAATAGAAAAAGATTTAAAAGAATATGTTATCAAAGCAGTAGTTCCAGCTGAATTATTAGATGAAAAAACTAGGTATTTTATTAATCCAACAGGAAGATTTGTTGTTGGAGGACCACAAGGTGATTCAGGATTGACAGGAAGAAAGATAATTGTTGATACTTATGGTGGATATGGAAGACATGGAGGCGGAGCTTTCTCAGGAAAAGATCCAACAAAAGTAGATAGATCAGCTGCATATGCTGCAAGATGGGTTGCTAAAAATTTAGTTGCTTCAGAAGTAGCAGATAAATTAGAAATTCAATTAGCTTATGCAATTGGAGTTGCTAAGCCAGTATCAATAACTGTGGATACTTTTGGAACAGGAAAATTAAGCGATGATAAAATAGTTGAAATAGTTGAAAAAGTATTTGATTTAAGACCAGGTGCTATAATAAGAGATCTTGATTTAAGAAGACCTATTTATAAGCAAACAGCTGCTTATGGACACTTTGGAAGAAATGATCTTAATTTACCATGGGAACAATTAAATAAGGTTGAAGAAATAAAGAAGTATTTATAATATTTATCAAAAATGAAAGCACTATCATATGATAGTGCTTTTTATTTTTGATATTGAAAGTACCAATTTAAATATAGATTAAAAAATTCTTTAGAAAGTTGTTACAAATTATGACATGATCATTGGATAATATATATATAAGATTTAAAATGGTATAATATCTTTATGATATAATAAAATAAATTTATAAGTATGAAAAAGTAGATTAAAAATATTAATTATAGACAATAATAAGAGTTAATTAAAAGATGTGGAGAGATTCTATGGAAGTCCTTAATGGTTTTGTTGAAAGTATCGTATTTAAAAGTGATGATACTGGATATGTGGTTTGCAAAATAAGATGTGATAATAAAGTTATTAGTGCAGTTGGAACAGTTCCTTTTTTAAAGGAAGGGCAAAATGTAAAAATTACTGGATATTGGACAGTACATAAGCAGTTTGGAAATCAATTCAACATTCAAGAGTATGAAGAAATAATGCCAAATTCATTAGATGGAATTGAAAAATATTTGAGCGCAGGTGTTATACATGGTATAGGGCCTGTTACGGCTAAAAAAATAATAGCCAAATTTGGTGAGGAAACTCTTGATATAATGGAAAATAGTATTGAAAGATTAATGGAAATTGAAGGCATTGGAGAGAAAAAATTTCAGATAATTTATGAATCATATATTGAACAGCAGGGTCTTAAAGATATAATATTATACTTTCATAAGCATGGAGTTACCAATAATCAGTGTATAAAAATATATAAAAAATTTGGTCCTAATGCAAAACAGATAGTATCAAATAATCCATATATATTATGTGAAGAAATATCTGGAATAGGTTTTAAAACAGCAGATAGAATTGCAATGAGTATAGGTATAGAAAAAGATTCTAACTTTAGAATTCAAAGTGGAATAAAATACATAATGAATCAATATTGTGCTGCTGGAAATACATATATGCCAAAGAAGAGTGTTATTGAAGAGTGTGAAAAAAATTTATTGATAACCAAGGAATTAATAGAAAAAAATATTTATGATATGGCTGCAACTCAGAAAATAGTTGTAGAAAGTGTAAATAACGAAGAGGCAGTTTTTTTACTTCAATATTATTATTGCGAACTTGGTGTTACAAGTAAAATAGTAACATTAGGGCTTCAAGATATTCCTACTATAAATTCAGATATACAATTTGAAATTGATGTATTTGAAAAAGAGCAGAAGATAAAGTTTGCAGATTCTCAAAGAGAAGCAATTCTTGGTGCTTTTAACAATGGAATAGAAATAATAACAGGAGGTCCTGGAACTGGTAAAACAACAATAATAAAAGCTATAATACACATTTATGAGAATAATGGAATGAAGGTAATATTAGGAGCACCAACAGGAAGAGCAGCTAAAAGAATGACTGAATCAACAGGTCGTGAGGCAAAAACAATACACAGACTTTTGGAAATGGGAGTTTCAGAAGAGGATGAATCTGTTTTTGAAAAGGGAGAATCGTCTCCGTTAGATTGTGATGTTATTATTATAGATGAAGCATCTATGATTGACATTATGTTGATGCAGAGTCTTCTTAAAGCAATTAAATTAGGAACAAGGCTTATAGTCGTTGGAGATGTTGATCAGCTTCCATCAGTAGGTGCTGGAAATGTGTTAAGAGATTTAATTGAAAGTGAATACATTAAAGTTGTAAGGCTTAAAGAAATATTCAGGCAGGGAAATGAAAGTCTTATCGTAGTTAATGCTCATAGAATTAATGAAGGTAAGATGCCGTTATTAAATCAGAAAGATAAGGATTTTTTCTTTATAAATGGAGAGAATCAAGATAGAATTGTAGAAACAATAAAAGATTTAATAAATAGGCGACTTCCGAAGTTTAATAGGTCATGGGATAGATTGAGAGATATGCAAATTCTTACACCTATGAGAAAAGGAACGTTAGGTGTAATAAATTTGAATAATAGTCTTCAAGAAATGTTTAATCCTCCAGAGAAAGATAAAAAAGAAAAGACATCCAGAGATCTTGTATTTAGAGAAGGAGATAAAGTTATGCAAACTAAAAATAACTATAGTCTTAAATGGTTTAGAGTTTCTGGAAGTGGTGAAAATGAAGGCGTAGGAGTTTTTAATGGAGATTTAGGATTTATCCAAAGTATAGATGAAGAAAAAAAAGCTATGACTATAATATTTGATGATGAAAGAAAGGTATTGTATGATTTTAGTTTTTTGGATGAGTTAGACTTAGCATATGCTTGTACAATACACAAAAGCCAAGGAAGCGAATTTAAAGTTGTAATTATACCGGTATTCATGGGATCACCGTTTTTAATGAATAGGAATCTTCTTTATACAGGTATTACAAGAGCTAAACAGCTTGTAGTTGTTGTAGGATTTCAGAAGGCATTAATGTATATGATAAATAATACAAATAGTATGGAGAGGCATTCTGCTTTAAAATATAGAATAACAGATATAATATCTAAGGATGAAATTGAAAGTGGCTTTGAATATGAACTAGATGAAGAATTTCAAAAAGGGCTTGAAGAATTTGAAGAAGAGAATAATGAATAGGAGAGGAGATAATTTATGGGGGGAATATGTAAAGTAAATAAAGAAGATTTAAAATATGCAATACAAAAAATAGATTACTGGTATAAGAAACATATAAAGTTTTTAACTATAATTACAGTTCCCTTTAATACAGCGTGCATCTTTTCGGACATTATTGATAAGGCTTCTAAAAATGGAGAAAGAGTGTTATATGTTTGGGGAAAAGAACGAGAAAATAGAGAACTTGTTAATTCTATACGAGAATTTAATTCACAGATAACATATTCTTATTTTAAAGAGTCGGATTCTAACTCTCAATTAACATTTGTAAATTATAATAGTTTAAGAAATTTAAATAATCAATATGATTTAGTAATTTTTGATGATATAACATACTTCTCAAATATCAGTAATGAAAAACTTTTTGAATATGTAAGAGAATATGAAAATATGGGAAAGAGGATTATAGTTTATAACATAGAAAGACTTCCAATAATAGGAGAAAAAATAGAACTTTCGGCATATAATTATGAACAACCATTTGTAGAACCAAGAGTTATGACCACAAGGATAGATTTAAATATAGATATTCCATATAGTTTATATGATTATATAAACTGGTTTAAAGATAATAATCATAAAGTTGCTATATTAGTTCCAGATAAAGAAAAGGTAAAGCTAGTATATGAATACTTTGAACATAAACTGAGACTGTCAGAAGTGAAGATAATAAAAATTTTAGAAAAAAATGAAATGAAGAGACTTGAACGTGTATTAAAATATAAAGATAAGTCAATATTTATAATAACAAATCAGAGTGAGGAGTTATTAGAAAATTGTTATATAGATGATGCTGTTGTGATTTTTGCGGATAATATATTTTTTAACTATAAAAAAATACTGTACATCTGTGGAGGTATGAGAAATATAAACTATAATATTCCAGAAGTTTTACTTGTATCTAATAGTATATCTGAGGATATTGACAAAGCAAAAGATATAGCAAGACAATTTAATAAAATAGTATGGGAAAAAAGTCTGAAACGTTTATAAAATCAATTAATTACATTTTAAAAGGAATACTTGAAATTATATATCCAAGAGAAAGTCATTGTATAATATGTGGTGAAGAAGATTCAAATGGTCTTTGTATAAAGTGTAGAAATAGTATTTCAAGGGTAAATAATAAATTTAATAATAGTATTGATAGTTATGGTTATTATGGTGGAGTATTAAAAGAGTTAATATTAAAGTTTAAATATTATCATAATTTTACAGCAGGAGATATTTTGTCAGAATTATTAGAAGAATATATTGAAAGTGAATTTTTATATAAGGACTTCGTTATTACATATATTCCATTATCAAAAAAATCTAAAAAAAAGAGAGGATTCAATCAATGTCAATATCTTGCTGCTAAAATAGCCAATGATTTAGAGATAAGATGTATGGAAGTTCTAATTAAGAAGAAAGAAAATAAAGAGCAAAAGCTACTTAAATATAATGAGAGACATGAAAATGTAAAAGATATATTTGAGTTAAAGAGAAATGTAAATATTAAAGATTTAAAGTTTATAATCATAGATGACGTAACAACAAGTGGTGCAACAATAGAAGAAGCATGTAGAATTTTAAAAAAATATGGTGTAAAACATATAAAACTATTGACCTTAGCGAAAAGTCATATATAATAGTAATGTAAAGCTAGGTTTGTGGTTGAAAGTCGATGCCAGTCGCAGGCAAAACGATCCACGTAATTTAGACAAAATGTCTAAGGAGCATGGTGCGGTATAGAAGTAAGTCCTGCCAGTTAAATCTGAGAGGGTTAGTAGTGAGGAATTAATTTTTAGTAGCGAAATCTCCAGCAGGCGAGTGTGGGGTCAAAGACCAGGTCAACTAGCTTTACTTTTTTTATACATAAAATATTCAGAATTTACAGAAAATTCTCTTGTTAAATATGATGAAAAGTGTTAAAATAAAGTTAACATAAAAAACCAAAACTTAATAAAAACTTTTTCACATAGAGAGGGGCTGGCAATAATGAAAGTCACAGTTATAGCAAAAAATATTGAACTAACACAAGCATTAAAGGAGATTGTTCAAAAAAAGATAAGCAAATTGGAAAAGTATTTTGAAGTAGAAGTTGAGGCAAAAGCTACACTTAGTGTTCAAAAAAATAGACAGATAATCGAGGTAACTATACCTTTTAATGGAGCTATTCTAAGAAGTGAAGAGTCAACAGACGATATGTATAAATCAATTGATTTAGTTGAGGATAAATTAGAAAGACAAATAAGAAAGCAAAAAACAAGATTATCTAGAAAAAATAATGGATCATTAAAATTTGCTGCAATTAATGATAGTAAAGTAGAATCAAATGAAGATGATGAAGGAAGTTTGGTTAAAGTTAAAAAATTTGGAGTTAAACCTATGGATTCAGAAGAGGCAATACTTCAAATGGATTTATTAGGACATAATTTCTTTGTTTATCAAGATTCAGAAAGTAGCAAAGTAAATGTAGTTTATAAAAGAAAAGATGGAAATTATGGTTTGTTAGAACCTGAATTAATATAAAATTTATATAATTAAACAAAGCTGATGGTAATGAAATTCAAATTTCGTACCATTAGCTTTGATTTTTGTTGTAATATATAATGGTTATATTAAAAACATTAATTAGGATTTTTTAAATTAAGAGTAAATTTGTCACAGTATAGACATAATTATAATATATACTTATAAATTAGATGTTAAATTTCAAAAATATGTGCTATTTAGCATATTATTAACTGATGAATATGAAGAAAAATACGTACTTTTATTGAAAGTTGTGCAATTAAAATGGTATAATTTAAGAATGTTTATTATGATAATAAAGCAATTTCAATGAAAATATATATAAATTGAGAGGATGACATTATGGGATTATTAAATGCCTTATTTGGAACATACAGTGAAAGAGAAGTTAAAAGACTTAAGCCTTCAATAGAAAAAATAAATTCTTTGGATGAATCAATGCAAAAACTTTCTGATGAAGAATTAAAGGCTAAAACTGTAGAGTTTAGAGAGAGATTAAAAAATGGAGAAACATTAGATGATATTTTACCAGAAGCATTTGCTGTTGTAAGAGAAGCTTCTTCAAGAGTTTTAGGAATGAAGCATTACGATGAACAGCTAATGGGTGGTATGGTTTTACACCAAGGAAGAATATCAGAAATGAAAACTGGTGAAGGTAAAACTTTGGTTGCAACATTACCAGCATATTTAAATGGATTAAGTGAAGACGGTGTTCATATAGTAACAGTTAATGACTACCTTGCAAAAAGAGATGCTGAGCAAATGGGTGAGTTATATGGATTCTTAGGATTAACAACAGGTGTTATTATACATGATTTAAATAATGATCAAAGAAGAGAAGCATATGCATGTGACATAACTTATGGAACAAACAATGAATTTGGATTTGATTACTTAAGAGATAACATGGTTATTTATAAGGAAGAAAGAGTTCAAAGACCATTAAATTTTGCAATTGTTGATGAAGTTGACTCAATTTTAATTGATGAAGCAAGAACTCCACTTATAATATCTGGTCAAGGTGAAAAATCAACTGAATTCTATAAAGTTGCAGATTATTTTGCTAAAAAGCTTGTTGCAGAAAAAGATTTTACAAAAGATGAAAAAGCTAATGCTATACTTTTAACAGATGAAGGTATCAAAAAAGCAGAGGCTACATTTAAAGTAGAAAATTATGCAGATGCTGATAATTTAGAATTACAACATTATGTTACTCAAGCTTTAAAAGCAAATTTTGCTATGAGAAAAGATAAAGATTACATGGTAAAAGATGGAGAAGTAATAATAGTTGACGAATTTACAGGAAGACTTATGGAAGGTAGAAGATACTCAGATGGCCTTCATCAAGCAATAGAAGCTAAGGAAGGTGTTAAGATTGCAAGAGAATCTAAGACATTAGCAACTATTACATTCCAAAATTACTTCAGAATGTATAAAAAGTTATCAGGTATGACTGGTACTGCATTAACTGAAGAAGGTGAATTTAGAGAAATTTATGGCTTAGACGTTATTGTAATTCCAACTCATAGACCAATAGCAAGAATAGATAATCCAGATTTAGTATTTAGTACTGAAAAAGGTAAATTCGAAGCTGTTGCATCAGAAGTTGCTAAAGCTTATGAAAAAGGTCAGCCGGTGTTAGTTGGTACAGTAAGTATTGAAAAATCAGAACTTGTATCACACTTACTTAAGAAAAAAGGAATTCCACATCAAGTATTAAATGCCAAGTTCCATGAACAAGAAGCTGAAATCATCAGTCATGCTGGTGAAAAAGGAATGGTTACTATAGCTACTAATATGGCAGGTAGAGGTACGGATATTAAACTTGGAGAAGGCGTTCTTGAATTAGGTGGACTTAAGATAATAGGTACTGAAAGACATGAATCAAGAAGAATAGATAATCAGTTAAGAGGACGTTCAGGTAGACAGGGAGATAAAGGGGAATCTACATTCTTTATCTCATTAGAAGATGACTTAATGAGAATTTTTGGTTCAGAAAAAATTCAAGGTGTAGTTGAAAAACTAGGTCTTCAAGAAGATGAAGCAATTGAAAGTAAGATGGTTTCTAAAGCTATTGAAAATGCTCAAAAGAAGGTTGAAGGTAATAACTTTGATATAAGAAAGACATTATTAGGATATGATAATGTAATGAATATTCAAAGAGAAGTAATTTACAAGCAAAGATCAGAAGTTCTTGAGGGTGAGGATGTTAAGGAAGAAATCTTATCAATGGTTAGAGAAATAATCAGTAAAGCTGTTAATACTCATATTACAGGTGAAAGTGATAATTATAGAGAAGAATTCTTACACTTAATGGTTTATTTACAAGACATGTGTATACCACCAAATAGCGTTAATTTACCAAGTCTTGAAAATATGTCAAATGAAGAGATTTCTGATAGTTTATATAAAACAGCAATTGATTTTTATGAAAACAAAGAAGAAGAATTTACTTCTGAAAGATTAAGAGAAATAGAAAGAGTAGTTCTTTTAAAAGCTGTTGATACTAAGTGGATGAATCATATTGATAACATGGATCATTTAAAACAAGGTATTGGTTTGCAAGCATTTAAACAAATTGATCCAGTTCAAGCATATTCAATGGAAGGTAGTGAAATGTTTGATAATATGATCAATGAAATTAAAGAAGAAACTGTAAGATTATTATTCCATGTTAAGATTGAAAGAGCACCTGAAAGAGCAAGAGTAGCTCAAGAAACAGCAGCAGTTCATGCTGAAAGTCAAGGTGCAGGACAACAAACAAACAATGGTCCTATTAGATTACAAACTATGGTAAGATCTAATGCAAGACCAGGTCAAAGTGGTCCTATTCAAACAATAAAACCAGGCCAAGGTGGTCCAGGTGGAGTTATGGCACCAGGTTCAGGAGATTCAGCATCAGCAGATGAATCTAATGGTGAAAATCCATATGAAGGTTTAACTCATCCTTCTCAAATTCCTGTTAGAAATGAAGAAAAACATGGAAGAAATGAGTTATGCCCTTGTGGAAGTGGTAAAAAATATAAAAACTGTTGTGGAAGAGAAGTTTAATCAATTAAAAGTTAACAACTAATGGTTAAGCAGTTTGTGATAAAATTCTTACAGAATTTATATTGAATAAATTTCTAATAAGAAATCCCTTTTGGGATTTCTTATTTTATTTAGCAAATAAATTTATAGATTTTTATATAGTAAGTAATATAAACAGGCTTTACATTTTATAATTAAAGATGAACTTTTATATTGGTTGCTAATTTAAAAAATATGATATAATATTTCTTAAAGAAAAAGAAAGAGGTGACGTGGATGAATATTGAATTAGAAAAAGAATTATCTAAGCTTTCTAACTTAAAAAAATCTATAGATGAAATGGGGGCTTCACTTTGACCGTGCAGGTTTAGAAAAGGAACTTCACGAATTAGAGTGTAAAATGCAGGAACCAGGATTTTGGGATGATTCTAAAAAGGCAGAAGAAGTCACAAAGAAAAGCAAGCTTATAAAAGATAAGATTGAAAATTATGATAAACTAAAATCACAACTTGATGATATAGAAGTATTAAAAGATATTATGGAAGAAGATGATATTGAGTCTGCTAATGAAATAATACAAACAATAAAGTCAATAGAGCATGAGATTGAAGATTACAATATGAAAATACTACTATCTGGAGAATATGATAAGAATAATGCAATAGTAACGCTTCATGTTGGAGTTGGTGGAACTGATGCAAATGATTGGACAGAGATGTTATTAAGAATGTATACAAGATGGTGTGAAAATAAAGGATATTCTGTTGAAACTATTGACTTAATTGCAGGAGATGAAGCAGGAATAAAAAGTGTTACACTAAAGGTAACAGGTGAGTATGTTTATGGATATCTTAAAGCGGAAAAGGGAATACACAGATTGGTTAGAATATCTCCGTATAATGCAAATGGAAAGAGACAGACATCATTTGCATCAATGGAGGTATTACCGGAACTAACAAAGGAACAAGATATAACTATACGCCCTGATGATTTAAAAGTAGATACTTATAGATCGAGTGGTTCTGGAGGTCAGCATATAAATAAAACAGATTCAGCAGTAAGAATAACTCATATTCCAACAGGGATAGTTGTTCAATGTCAGAATGAAAGAAGTCAGTTTTCAAATAGAGAAACTGCAATGGAAATGTTGAAATCAAAACTTGTTGAATTAAAAGAAAGAGCACATAAAGAAAAAATAGAAGATCTTACTGGTGAACTTAAGGATATGGGATGGGGAAGTCAGATAAGGTCATATGTATTTCATCCATACAGTATGGTTAAAGACCATAGGACAAATGTTGAAACTTCAAATGTTAATGGAGTAATGGATGGAGATATAGATTTGTTTATAAATGCATTTTTAAAGCAGCCGAATTAAAGGAAATATGAACATAGTTTAATCATGATAAGATGATATAAACTATGTTCATATTTTTATTAGCATTCTTTTGAGCGTTTAAAATATTTTAACAATTTTTTGTTATTTTTTATAGTAATTATGGATATGAAAATAATTACTACTATAAAAGTAATGGATTGATTATATAATATTAAAATAAACTTGTTATAAGAAGAGTTATAAATTTCTTTTTGTACTATTGAGTATACATGATCTATTGCACTTGAATCAATATAATCAATTTTATCTGTAGGTGTATGAATTTTTGACAAATCTGAATGACATATAGTAATAGCATCTATACCTTGATTATTAAAACTTGCATGATCACTGGAATCTTGAATTTTTACATCATATTTCAAATTGTTTTTTGAACAAGCATCTTCTAAATATTTAAGTGTATTAGAAGTATTTTGATCTTTCAGTTCTTTTGCAGAAGTTCCAATGACAAATGAAATAGGAGTATTTGGAGCACCAATCATATCAAAATTAATAACATCAGCATTTTTTATTTCATTTAAATGTTTAGAAACAAAGTTTTTAGAACCTAGAAGTCCAAATTCTTCTCCAGTTAAGGCGACGAATATTATATCACGTTGAGGTTTTACTAAAGATGATAAATTTTTAGAAAGTTCTAATAAAAAAGAAGTTCCTGAAGCATTATCTAATGCACCGTCATAATAGTTACCAAGAGAATCAACTCCTATGTGGTCATAATGAGCAGTTAATATTAGTGGAGGTAAATTATCAGACTTTCCTTTAATTATGCCTATTATATTTGATGTTGGTTTAATAGTAGTTGTATAAGGAATCTGTACTGAAACATTACAATTATTTCGTAAACAATCTAAGATATCATTATATAATTGGGTTGTTATGTTTATGCAGAATTCATACTCTGAGTTGCAATTAAATGAACTACGGAAACTAAAATCTTTAGTTGGATTTACTTTAAATAAATATTTTTTATTATTTTGTGTAATAATTATTGATGAAGTAAGGATTTCAACATTATCAGATTTGGTAAACGTAGCTTCTGAACTTTTAAAACTAAGCATATTTTCTTTAAAATCAGTACCATATGAATATTCATGAATCACTTTTCCATTTGAAGTAATAATAATATACGGAGTTTTTTTATTAGGAATAGGGGTAACAACATCAAATGATTCTTTATAATTTGAATTTATAGGTTTTAAATTCAAAGTCTTAAAAGTATTTTCTATATATGAAGAAGCAGCATCACAACCAGGAGATCCAGCTAATCGTCCTTCATATTCATCAGATGATAATATTTCTATGGTGTTTTTTACATTTTCAGAATTAAAGTTATAGAGTTTGAATTGTAAAAAAAATGAGGTAGAAATATAAATTAATATTAATAGTAAAATAAAATAATATGTTGATAATTTTTTTTTCATTATTAAGTCCTTCTATAATAAATGTTTATATTAATATTTATTAAGTAAAGATTGTAAATATGATATTAAATTTAATATTACAACCATAAGAATTAATATTGTAAGTATACTGAAAATAATAGAAGATCAAGTACTAATGTTTTAATTTGTACTTGATCTTTTATTAATAAAAAATATATTATAAATTTTACTGATAAAATCATAATGGTTTATAAAACATGTCTATCATTGAGTATATAGCAGATAATACCATACAAATATAAATAAATATATTTAATCCTGGATTTATTATAGACATAATACCACCAGCAACAAGACAAAGCATAATAGATACGCTTAAAAATTTAAAAAATCCAGATTTGTTTGTCAAGAGAGTTATAACAGAAGAAAGCATAATTAAAAGTATTCCTAAAAAATAGAATATATTTTTTAGGATATCAGAGTAGGTCATAATTTCAAATTGATTTAAAATAAGTACAAGAAAAAGAAATAGTAATACAAATGAACATATTTTACTTATATTTTTAATCATAATTTCACCATCCTAACAATTAAATGGAAATAATTTACATAATAATTATACAGACATATTAAAATATAATCAAATAGCAAATTATTGTGCGATTAATTATAAAGTGACAAGATGGCAAATTTATTTACCTATGTATGTACACTTGTTAACTGAATAATAATAAATTGTGGTAAAATGTATATAATTAATGTTTGTGAGGTGTTTTTTTGATGAATATTTTGATTGCAGAGGATGAGAAAGACATTAGAGACCTTATCTCATTACATATGAAAAAGGAAAATCATAATGTTTTTGAAGCAAGTGATGGAAAAGAAGCTTTAGATATTTTTGAATGTGAAAAAATAGATTTAATATTAGTTGATATAATGATGCCTAAAATTAATGGAATTGCAGTTATACAGAAGGTGAGAGAGAGTTCTACTATACCAATAATATGCATTACAGCAATGGGAAGTGATTCAGATAAAGTACTTGCGCTAGGAATAGGTGCTGATGACTATTTAGTTAAACCCATAAGTCCTATAGAATTATGTGCAAGGGTATCATCTCATCTTAGAAGATGTTATAGGTATACTGAAAATAGGGAAGATACCTGTTCTACTGGAGATTTAAAAATATATTCAGACACCTTTGAAGTTTACAAAGGAGATAAAAAGATAGAGTTAAATCCTAAGGAATTTAAAATACTTAAATTATTAATATCAAATGCGGGACGAGTTTTTACAAAGAAACAAATTTATGAGCAAGTATGGGGTGAGATTTATATTGGAGATTCAAACAATATAATGGTTCATTTAAGTCATATAAGAGAAAAGATAGAAGATGATCCTAAGAATCCAGTGTATATAAAAACTATAAGAGGAATAGGGTATAAGATTGAAAGGTATAAGCCTAATGAAATCTAAGAAACGTGTAAGAAGTGTTACAACAGAAATGTTTTTTGTATATTTTTTAGGATATATAACTATTTCGATAATACTTATTCTTGCCATTCATTTATCTTTTAAGTTTTATGAAATAGCTTGTAGTAGACGTACATATAACAGGGAATACTTTGAAATGTTAGAAAAGAAAATTGAAAACGACTATACAACTATTACAGAGGAAGATCTTAAAATGATTAATGGATTTATTGTTAAAATAGATAATAATATCAGAGTTCAATATGCAATTGGATATATTGATGAAAAAAAGTTTGATGATATAAAATTAGAGGATTGTATAAGTTTACTCGGATTTAAGACCAATAGTGAATTCAAAGTAAGACCACCTGATATTCTTTCAAGAAATATTTTTAAAAATTGTAATAATGCTATTGTAACTGTTGATGAAGGTGAAAAATATTCAATATATACAAGATACATGCATGAAGATAAGTCACTACTTGTTTTGGGGTGCCCTTATTCAGAAATAACAAAATCTAACTTAGTGACTCAGATACTTCCACATCATTATATAGTAAAAGGACTTGCATTTTGTAATGTGATGATTGTTTTATGTATTGTATATATTCTTGCTCAAAAAACTTCAAAGGAATTTATAAATCCCATAAGGACTCTCCTTAGAGGGGTTACAGAAATAGCTAATGGAAATTACGATGTTAGAGTTGAAAGTGAAAAAATAAATGAATTTTTAGAATTAACTAATGGTTTTAATAATATGGCTCAGACAATACAGAATGAGCAAAAGGAAAATAGAAAGCTTGAAAAAATGAGAGAAGATTTAATTTTAGATATATCACATGATTTAAAAAATCCTCTTGCATCAATAATGGGTTATAGTGAAACTTTAATAAATTCAGATGATTTAAATTCTGAAGAGATGAAGGAATATCTTACTATAATAAATAGAAATTCCTATAGAGCGAATAAGCTTATTAATGATTTATTTGAGTTTTCTTTATATAACAATACTGACTATCAATTTAATCTTGTTAAACAAGACATTTGTGAAGTATTAAGACAAATAATAGCTAATTTTATTCCAGAGTTTGATCATAAGGAATTCATATATGATTTTGAAATCTTTGATGAAAGTTATTATGTTATGATGGATGAAGAAAAATTATATAGAGCTATCAATAATATTCTTGAGAATAAAGTAAAATATAATAAAGCTGGAAATGAAATTTTTATAAAAACAGAAATTATTGATGATAAATTTTATATTAGATTTTTTGATAATGGGGATACAATACCAGAAGAATATAAAGAAAGTATATTTAATCCATTTGTAAGAACTGATAAATCAAGAAATTCTAAGACTGGTGGAACAGGACTTGGACTGTCTATAACAAAAAGAATACTAAATAAACATAATGGTGATATAAAAATACTAGAAAGTGAAATAGGAACTAACTTTGAGGTATATCTTCCTTTACTTAGAGAATAGCTGAAGAAGTTAAAATATGAAAATAATATTTAAGGTATTTTTAATGTTACAACAACTATTAATTAATACGAATTAAATATAATTATTATTATAAGTACAGATTTCAGAATAATAATATTGGTGTTTACGGAAAAGGGTAGAGGAGGTAAAGTATTGGATTTAAATAAAAGATTAAATCAAATAAAAATAAGGGATATTATTATTATTTATTTATTTAGTACATTTATCGTTAGTGGAATAATATTTGGTATTGTAAAAATTAATCAAAAAGAGGTTGAAAATTTTATTTTAAATACATTAACTTTAATTTTACAGCTAGTAGTACTGATAATATTAGTATTAAAAATTAAGTTATCAAAGCAAGATATAATGTTCTTATATGAGGATTTTAAGAAAAAGATAGATAAAAGAGAGCTATTTAATGTTACTTTCATTAAGATATGTATAGCATTAGGTGGAGGTAAATTAATCATAAGTTTTCTTTATTTTATTGATCCAAGCATAGTAAATAATTTTATTTATGAATCAAGTTCATTGATAAATACATTTAGAAATTATCTATTAAATGTAGTACTACTAGTGATGATAGCACCAATTGTAGATGAGATTGTTTTTAGAGGTGTGATATTCAATAGGATTATACAAAAATTTAATTTGTGCGTTGGAATAATCGTATCATCTATAATTTATGCATCATTTTATGCTGGAAGCGGAATTGCAGGTGCTTTTGCTTTAGGGATAATTAATTGTATATTATATATTAAATATAGAAATATTTTAATTAATATTTTTGTGAATTTTATAAACAATGTTATTGTTTTAATTTCAGTATTACCGGTAGTTAATAAAAATGTAAATGATATGATAATAACGTACAGTAATGTAATTATAAATATTTTTTTGGGAAGCATATTTTGTATTGGTGGAATTTATTTATTAATAAAATTTATAAATAAAAATAGTAATGTCTTAATTTCATATGATAAATATGTAAAAGCACATAAAGAATTAAATATAAAAACTTAAATAATAGTTTGATGTTTTCTTGATATAATTATAAAATTAAGTCTATAATAGTATATAAGGTTATTTATTGCCATTACTTATAAAGTAATGGCAATATTATTTGTATAAAGATAATATTTAAAGTTATATTTTACAATTTTATGCAAATAATATAAGTGAATTAATCAAAATAGAGGATAAAATGGGAGGCAATTATGAATTCTATAGAAAATAGGTTAGCTGAGGAGCTAGGAATAAAATTAAGTCAAGTTCAGAATGTAATAGGACTTTTAGATGATGGAAATACAGTTCCGTTTATTTCTAGATATAGAAAGGAAGCTACAGGGGGACTTTCAGATGAAATATTAAGAAAGTTATCAGAAAGACTTACTTATTTAAGAAATTTACAAGAAAGAAAAGCGGATGTAAGAAGACTTATAGAAGAGCAGGAAAAGTTTACAGAAGAAATAGGAAAAGCACTAGAAAAAGCACAAACTTTAACAGAGGTTGAAGATATATATAGACCGTATAAACCTAAAAAGAGAACAAGAGCAACTATTGCCCAAGGAAAGGGATTGGCTCCATTAGCTGAACTTATTAAAGAGGGGAAATTTACAGGTAATATAGATGAAGAAGCATCTAAGTATATTAATGAAGAAAAGGGAGTAAAATCTGCAGAAGAAGCTATATCAGGTGCTTTAGATATTATTGCTGAAAATATTTCAGATGAAGCAAAATATAGAAAGCACATAAGAAACCTTGTATTTAAAGAAGGTAAGATAGAATCAAAAGGAAGCAGTGATGAACCAACTCCTTATGAAATGTATTATGATTATTGTGAAGATGTATATAAAATACCACCTCATAGAATTTTAGCAATAAATAGAGGTGAAAAAGAAAAAGTATTAGCCGTAAAAATAGTTTTAAATGAAGATAAATCCATAACTTATCTTGAAAACAATATACTTACAGGAAATAATATTGTTGATGAAAAATTAAAATTAGCAATAAGAGATTCATATAAAAGATTAATATTTCCATCAATAGAAAGGGAAATAAGAAATGAATTAACAGATAAAGGTGAAGAAGGGGCAATAAAAATATTTAAAGAAAATTTAAAGGCACTTCTTCTTCAAGCGCCTATAAAGGGAAAAGTTGTTATGGGGTTTGACCCTGGGTTTAGAACAGGATGTAAAATTGCTATATTAGATGCTACAGGTAAATTCTTAGAAAATACAGCTGTTTATCCAACTCTTCCTAAAAAGGATATTGAAGGTACTAAAAAGACACTGAAAGCACTTATATCAAAATATGATGTTGATGTTATATCACTTGGAAATGGTACTGCATCAAGAGAATCAGAAGAAGTAATTGCAGAAATGATTAGTGAAATAAAGAAAGAAACAGGGAAAGAGCTTTCTTATGTTATAGTATCAGAAGCAGGGGCTTCAGTATACTCAGCCTCAGAACTAGCAACTAAGGAATATCCTGATTTAGATGTTACAGTAAGAGGGGCAATATCAATAGGAAGAAGACTTCAAGATCCTCTTGCAGAACTAGTAAAAATAGATCCAAAAGCAATAGGAGTAGGTCAATATCAACATGATGTAACGCCTAAAAAGCTTGAAGAATCATTGGCAGGAGTTGTAGAAGATTCTGTTAATACAGTAGGTGTAGATTTAAACATTGCAACTCCATCATTATTAACACATATATCTGGAATTAATGCATCAATAGCAAAGAATATAGTTGATTATAGAGATGAAAAAGGTGGATTTATATCAAGAAAAGAGCTTCTTAAAGTAAAAAGGCTGGGACAGAAGGCTTATGAACAGTGCGCAGGTTTCCTTAGGGTATCAGAAAGCAAAGAACCTTTAGATAATACATCAGTTCATCCAGAATCATATGAAGCTGCTAAAAAAATAATAGAGGTACTTGGATACAATAAGGAAGACTTAAAAAATAAAAATCTTAATGATATAGATGAGAGAGCAGAATTAAAAGGACTTCACAAATTAAGTGAGGAAGTAGAAATTGGAGAACTTACACTAAAGGATATTATAAAGGAACTTAAAAAGCCTGGAAGAGATCCAAGAGAAGAAATGCCAAAGCCAATTCTCAAAACTGGAATTATAGAGATGAAAGATTTAAAGCCAGGCATGGTTTTAGCTGGAACAGTAAGAAATGTTTCGGATTTTGGTGCTTTTGTGGATATTGGAGTGCATCAAGATGGATTAGTTCACAAAAGCCAGATGGCAGATAGATTTGTAAAGCATCCATTAGATATTGTTAAAGTTGGAGATGTAGTAAAAGTATCTATTTTAGAAGTGGATGAGAAAAGAAAAAGGATATCATTAACTATGAAGGATATCAAAGAGTCGGAATAGTATAATTAATTAAAGTCTGGATTAAGTATTTATAATTGAAAGTATTGACTTAATCCAGATTTTTAATATATATTTGGAGGATATAAGGTGAATAGAGAAAAGTTTTATACCAATAGAAGAAATATTGTTTTATTAGCTACTTTATGTTGTTTTTTATGGGGAAGCGCTTATCCTGCAATAAAAGGAGGATATGAATTATTCAATATATCAGGAGGGGATATTCCAAGCAAGTTGATTTTTGCTGGATATAGATTTGCATTAGCAGGCATAATAGTTCTTTGGGTTCAAATCATTAGTAAAAAAAATATTTTTGTTTTAAATAAAAAAGAAATAGTTCAAGTTACATTGCTAGGAATATTTCAAACAACATTACAATATATATTCTTTTACATAGGACTTGCATATACAACAGGAATAAGGAGTTCTATAATAAATGGAACCGGAGCATTTTTTAGTATCTTATTAGCGCACTTTATTTATAAGAATGATAGACTTAATGTGAATAAGATTGTTGGATGTATTGTTGGATTTATAGGAGTAATTATAGTTAATTTAAATGGACAAGACTTTTTTGCAAGTTCTTTTTCCATCCAAGGTGAAGGCTTTGTTATGTTGGCAGCATTAATTCTTTCAGCATCATCAATTTATGGAAAGAAAATAACTCAGAATCAAGATGCATCTATTGTTACAGGATATCAATTATTTATTGGTGGATTAATTTTGTTATTATTAGGATATATATCAGGAGGATGTTTATCTGGTTTTACATTTAAATCTACAAGCTTACTAATTTATATGGCACTTTTATCATCAGTAGCATTTGCAGTATGGACTCAGTTGTTAAAGTATAATAAAGTAGGAATAATATCAATATTCAATTTTTTAGTTCCTGTCTTTGGAAGTTTGCTTTC
The DNA here is from genome assembly GCF_006742065.1 of Clostridium butyricum. Classification (NCBI taxonomy): domain Bacteria; kingdom Bacillati; phylum Bacillota; class Clostridia; order Eubacteriales; family Clostridiaceae; genus Clostridium; species Clostridium butyricum. The sequence continues at coordinate 521,327 of NZ_AP019716.1, forward strand.
AGCAATTTTTCTTGGAGAAAATATATTTGATATAAAGATACTAATATCATTAATTTTCGTCTGCTTAGGGATATATATGGTTTATAAAATTAAATAAAGTTAGAGTAAAAAAGTTTATCTTAGAATTATATAAAATGATTTTAAGATAAACTTTTTTTGTAAATATTTTATTAAAAGAATGAAACACTATAAATAAGATATATTTTTATTTATAATGTTTTAATTGAAATATAAGCATTTTATATATATAATATTTATATAAAATAAAATATATCTTCAGGGCAGGGTGAAAATCCCTACTGGCGGTACAGCCCGCGAGCTATTTTAGCAGATTCGGTGTAATTCCGAAGCCAACAGTATAGTCTGGATGAAAGAAGGTAACCTATTAGGAAATATGAGTTTTTTGTATGTTTGTATTTGTGCCCTGATGTTTTTTTGCATCAGGGTTTATTTATTTTATAGGAAATTATATATATGATAATCAATGCGTACAAAATCATAAGCCTGATAAGCTACCCTAAGAAGATAATTCAGGGAGGCAGATTATGAACAATAAAACAAGTAAGCTTATTAAAATTTCTTTGTTATCGGCAATCGCACTAATACTTATGTATTTTGATTTTCCGGTAATCCCCATATTTCCATGGCTTAAAATCGATTTAAGTGATGTGCCAGCATTGTTAGGAGCTTTTGGTTTTGGTCCTATTGTTGGAATATTAATAGAATTAATTAAAAATTTATTATATTTCTTTATAAAGGGAAGTAGTATAGCTGGAGTTATTGCTAATTTTATTGTTGGATCAGCACTAGTTTTACCAGCAGGATTTATTTATCATAGAAATAAGAGTAAGAAGAATGCAATTGTAGGAATGGTAGTTGGTCTACTTATAATGGAGGTTGCAGGAATCCTAGCTAATGTATATATATTACTTCCTTTATACGGAATGCAGATGTCACCAGAAGAATTAGCTAAGTATGTTACTGTGGGATTACTACCTTTTAATGGAGTAAAAGCTGCAATGGTAAATGTATTAACATATTTCTTATATAAAAGAGTATCAGTATCTATATTTAAAGCAGAACCTAATTTTGGTTCAGTCACAGATAAAAAAACAGTATAAATAAAAATTTGTAAAATAAAAATCTTAATCCTTTAAAATAAGTAAGGATTAAGATTTTTATTTTATATTAATTTATTCTAAGCCACATTAATAAAGCATTTTCCTTATTATCTTGATAATATTCTTTTCTTATACCATCAATTATGAAACCATGCTTTTCATAAACTGATATAGCAGCTTTATTGCTCTCTCTAACTTCTAATGTATATGCAGTACAGTTTTTCTCATTACAGTAGCTTAGCATTGATTCGATAAGCTTTGAGCCAATTCCAAGTTTTCTGTAATTAGGGTGTACAGCTACATTTGTTATATGAGATTCATCAACAATAATCCATGTTCCAATAAAACCTACAACTTTATTATCAATTTTAGCAACAAAATATTTTGCTAGTGAATTGTTCAATTCTTGTTCATATGATAATCTGCTCCATGGAGATGAAAAACTTAGATTACTAATTTCTAAAACATCATCAATGTCATTTTCATCCATAATACTAACATGTACATTCATTTTTTAGTTGCATCCTTTGTTCATATTCTCTTTCAGCTTGAGGTTTTTTTAAATAAAATGGAGTAGAGTTTGGATCATCACAAATTCCATTTTTCAACAATATGCTTCCTAATTCACCTAGAGCTGATGCACGTACAAGATTTAAATGATTAGGTGGAAAATAAGCGTTAGGACAATTTTTAATTAAATAATCTTTATATTTATCTAATCCATCTCCAATAAACATTACCTTTTCATTTTTTGATTTTAGTAACTCTATAAGATCATCTAAATCCAAAGCAGAGTAGTCTGTAAGTTTTTCAAGAGATACAACTTTTGTATCAGAATTAATATTAGATTTATATAAAGCTGTATATACGCTATTCCTTAATGCATCCATTACAGGACATATAAGACCGTCAAATTCAGATGCAGAAAAAGCTAAGGCATCAAGACTTGATATACTTACATAAGGTTTATTACTACCAAAGCTAAGACCTTTAACTGTTGCCATTCCTATTCTTAATCCAGTAAATGAACCTGGTCCTTTAGAAACAACATAACCATCTATGTCATTTACAGTAAGATTATTATATTTTAATAAATCTTCAATAATACTCATTAAAACAACTGAATGTTCTCTTTTATCATTTAGTGTAATTTCGCTTAATAAATTTTCATCTTTCATCAAAGCAACAGTAGCTACCTTGGATGAAGAATCTATAGCTAATGTAATCATAATTTCAGCTCCTTTATATAATTATATCTTTCTCCATAAGGAGTTAATGTAATTTTTCTATAACTTTCTCCTTTAGAAAGGTCCTTTTCTATATAAATATGAAGTAAGTCTTTTGGCAGTATTTCTTCAATATAATTTGCCCATTCTATAATTGAGACTGCATCTGAAAAAATGTAATCATCAAATCCTATTGCATAAATTTCATCAGGATCACTTACTCTATATACATCAAAGTGATTTAATTTTAAACGTCCACTATCATATTCATTAACAATTGTAAAAGTAGGACTTGTAATGTTATCATCTATATCAAGGCCTCTAGCAATTCCTTTAGTTATATGAGTTTTGCCAGTACCTAAATCACCAGTTAAACAGACTATATCACCTGGATTTAATAATTTTCCTAATTGTATTCCCAGTTTTGTTGTCTCTTCAACACTGTTAAATTCAAATTTCATAAAATACCTCCTAGGTATAAGATTTACACAACTATTGTTATGCATTTTCTTATTCTTTTATTGTATATCAAAATTCTATAAAAGCAAATTAAATAATATTTTGGGAGTTTTTTTTTACTTTTATATATACTACATTAAAATGTAATAATTTTGTATATATTTATTTGATATTAGTTGGTATAATAATATAAGATGTTAACTATAAATATTAATAAAAAAATGAGTATAATTAACTTATTAACTAAAAAGTACTAAAAAGCAATACTAGGAAGTGTTTATGGTACAGGAGGTGCTTTCCTTGAAAAAGATTACTTTTGCAATGGTTATAATAACTATTGTTTTGTCTTTGGGAATGAGTGTATTTTCAAGCCCATTATTAGCTAATACAGATAATACTTCAACAAACAGAGTAGAGAGTAGAGATAGATATTTAAATATAATGACAGTAAATAAACCACAATATGATATGGTAAAGAAAATAACCAAGGACAAGCACAATGTTGAGTATATGTTTACTGAAGGAAATGATATAAGAGATTTTAAATATAATAACGAAGTTATAGAAAATGTTTCAAACATGGATTTATTTATATATTCAGGTACTAGTTTTGAACCTTGGACAAATACTTTTATAGATGAACTTAAAAAAGGGAATCTTGGAATAATAAATATGGCAAGAGGTATAAGACTTTTAAATTATGAACAGGATGGAATCAGCAAAGAAAATCCTTATTATTTTAGTGGTATTGAAGAATATAAAATAGCATTATATAATGCGAAGGCAGCAATACAAGATAGAGATCCTCAGAATAGAGATTATTATGAAGATAATTATAATGAAGCTATAAAGGACTTTGAAAAAAGGATAAAACATTATGATAGAAAAATAAAACAGCTTAATGGATTTACTTTTATAACATTAAGCAATGATTTTGATTATTTATTAAAAGATCTTGGACTTAACATTGTAAAGCTTGATAATCATGAATTAAGTGAATTTATAAAAATAAATAATTTAGATATAAATAAAGTGGTAGTAATTGAAGATGGAGAAAAGCCATCAGGTTTAGACTTATCACCATATTATTCAGTTAAATTATGGAAGTATTATGGAAAGATGTCTTTTGATGATTTGATAGAGTATAATGTAAATGAATTAAGTAAATTTGCAAAAGATGAACCAGCAAAGGAAGATAGCAAGTCAGAAAAGACTAGTGCATCTGCACAACATAGTCAAAAAGTATAATTTTTATATTTATATTTATAATGATTTTATATCAAAAGATTAAATCATTATAAATATAATAAAAAAATATGTTGCATTGTTTGAAAATTTAGTATATAATAATTTTTGTCTTAGGGGTATGGCTCAACGGTAGAGTAGTGGTCTCCAAAACCATTGGTTCTGGGTTCAAATCCTAGTGCCCCTGCCAGAATTGTCGTAGCACGTTGTGCTACGGCTTTTTTTATATTTAAATATAAATATTGATAAAGTTAATATTTGATAGGATTGAGAATTTATAAAAAACATATAAACCATAATGTATTGAAATTTTTGAATGTAAAATAAATAAAAAGGGTGGTTTTATGGACAAGAATAAATTAAAAGAAATTAAAGAACATGGAACTGAGAATTTTCCCTGTGGATTTTATTTAAAAAGCAGCAATAAAGATAAACTTCTTGTAAAACATCATTGGCATAGTGAACTTGAAATGATTTATTTAAAAAAAGGTAAATATGTTGTAGAAATAAATATGGATAAACATATAATTGATGATGAATGTTTTTGTTTTATAAATAGTGAGGAACTTCACTATATTGATTCAACATTTCCGTATAGTGAAAGTGCAGTTGTTTTTGATTTGAAAATGTTGAGTTTTGACATGATAGATTCAATACAGATGAAGCTTATCCAACCGATGCTTAATGGAAATTTAAAGCTTCCATCTTTTATACATATTGAGAATGATTTTTCTAAAAAAATATTACATGAATATAAAAATATATTAAAGGCTTTTAAAGATGAAGGTCCTCTTTCACAAGAAATAGAAGGGAATAGGGCTGAAAATCTTTCATCGCAAATAAAAATTAAAGCATCACTTCTTAATATTTTAGCATTGCTATATGAAAATGAGTTAATTGTAAACAATACTTCTGAAAGTGAAAATTATAAGGTAGAGTATATAAAAACTATAATATCTTATATTCAAAAAAATTATAGTGAAAAGATATATATAAAAGATATGGCTAGACAAATTAATATGAATGAACAGTATTTTTGTAGGTTTTTCAAATCAATGATAGGAAGATCTCCAATTGAATATCTTAATGAATATAGAATAAAAAAGATTGAAGAATTGTTAATTAGTACAGACAGAAAAGTTATGGATATATGTCTTGAATGTGGATTTAATAATATGGGCAATTTTATAAATGTATTTAAAAAATTTACTGGAATGAGCCCAATAAAATATAGACAGGAATTTAAGAATAAAAAGTCATAATAACATAATTTTAAATCATAAATACATAAGAAAAAAAATATAAAACTCATTAATATATAATTATAGGATTTATATTATAAGTAAAAATAAAGAAATTATTTTATATATTAGGGAGGCAAATTATGAATTTATGTAAAGGAAAACATGAGGTGTTTGGAAAAATAAAAAATTATGAAGTTGATGGAAATAAAGTAATAATCAAATATGAAAATATAGATGCAATTATATCAATTATTAGTGACGATATTATTAACTTTTTTGTTCCGCTATTTAGAAAAGAAAGAATTTCTAAAGCGGTAGAAAATATAGAGTTACTAAAAGATGATGAATTAAATTTTGATATAAAAGAGTTTGAAGGTAAAATACAAATTACTACCAATAAACTTATAGTAAAAGTACATGATGAATTTATAGTTGATATATATGATTCTAATGAAACTTTGCTATGTAGTGATTATAGAGAAAAATGTGATCCATTTAAAAGAAGATATGGAGATTATCAGCTTGCTGAAGCAGAAGGACACTCAACAAGCAGAGATTCAGAATATAAGGTTTATGTTGCGAAGAATATGGAAGAGGATATGTATTTTTATGGATTTGGTGAAAAGACAGGCCATTTAAATAAAAAGGGATATCACTATGTAAATTGGAATACTGATAATCCTGCACCACATGGAGAAACTTTTGACAGACTTTATCAATCAGTTCCGTTTTTTATAGGTTTAAAGAAAGATAATGCTTTTGGAATATTTTTTGATAATCATTTTGAGACACATTTTGATATGGGAAGAGATAATTCAAAATATTATTATTTTTCAGCAGTAGACGGTAATCTTGATTATTATTTTATATATGGACCTAGTATAAAGAATGTTGTAAGTGGATATACAACTCTTACAGGTACTATGCCTATGCCGCAGAAATGGACTCTTGGTTATCAACAGTGTAGATGGTCATACGATAATGAAGAAAGAGTTATGGAAATTGCAGAGAATTTTAGAAAAAGAGATATACCGTGTGATACTATTTACTTGGATATTGATTATATGGATGGATATAGAGTATTTACATGGGATAATGAAAGATTTAAAAATCCAGAAGATATGATTAAAAAGCTAAAAGAAATGGGATTCAAAGTAGTAACTATTATAGATCCAGGAGTTAAAGTGGACAAGAATTATAAAATTTATAAGGAAGGTCTTGAAAATAAATATTTCGCAACCGATAAGAATGATATTACTTATGTGAATGAAGTGTGGCCTGGAGATGCTGTATATCCTGATTTTTTAAATTCCAATGTAAGAGAGTGGTGGGCAGATAATCAGAAGATAATGATGGATGCAGGGGTAAGTGGAATATGGAATGATATGAATGAACCTGCAAGCTTTAGGGGACCGCTTCCTGATGATGTAATGTTCAATAATGATGGGATACCCGTTGAACATAGAGAGGCGCATAATGTTTATGGTCATTTTATGGCAAAAGCAACCTATGAAGGTATAAAATCATCAATCAATAAGAGACCATTTATAGTAACAAGAGCAGGTTATGCTGGTACGCAGAAATATTCAACTGTATGGACAGGAGATAATCAAAGCACATGGGAACATTTGAGAATGTCAGTTCCGATGCTTATGAATATGGGGTTAAGTGGAATGACTTTTTGTGGTACTGATGTAGGTGGATTTGGTCATGATTGTAGTGCAGAGTTATTAAGTAGATGGGTTCAAGTAGGAGCATTTACTCCACTATTTAGAAATCACGCTGCAATGGGAACAAGAGATCAGGAGCCATGGGCATTTGATAAAGAAACAGAAGATATTAATAGAAAATATATTAAACTTCGTTATAAATTAATACCATATATGTATGATACAATGTGGAAATGCAGCAATAGTGGATCACCATTTTTAAAACCTTTATTATTCGATTATCAAAATGATAAAAACACATATGAAATTAATGACCAATTCATTTGCGGTGATAATATTTTAGTTGCACCAGTATTAGAACAAGGCGCAAAATGTAGGATGGTATATCTTCCAGAGGGAAATACATGGATAGATTATTGGACAAAAGAAGAATTCAAGGGTGGACAATATATAATTAAGAATACACCATTAGATGTATGCCCAATATTTATAAAAGGTGGTACTATAATCCCAATATGTGAAGAACAAAATTATATTGGGGAAAAGGAATTAAATAAATTAACAATGGAACTTTATTTGAGTTCTGATAAAACAAATAGTACTTATAATCATTATATTGATGATGGAGAAAGCTTTAAATATGAAAATGGAGAATATAATATTTATGAGATAAATGTTGAAGAAAATGATAACATAAATATATCTATAAATATACTAAATAACAAGTTTAATGATAATTATGATAGTATAGAAATAATGTTTATAAACTGGTCTGGTAAGGATGTTTTTATAAATAATGAAAAAATTAAAGTGGATAATAACAGAATATTAATCAACAAAAGTAAATTAAACTGTGATTAAAATTAAAAAAATAATAAAAATTGTGGATAAAATTTATAACTATCTTAATCATTAAGAGAGAAGCAAAATAATGGATTATTTTATTTAGCTGTTATATAATATAGTTTATAAAATATATTATTGGGGTGAAGTTTATATGTTAAAAGTTACAAAAACAGATAAGGCTCCAGCAGCTATAGGTCCATATTCTCAAGCTGTTGCCTTTGGAGATTTATTATTTACATCAGGTCAAATTGCTTTAAATCCTGAAAATGGAGAAGTTGTAGGAAGTACTATTGAAGAACAGGCAGAACAAGTAATGAAAAATATTTCAGCTATATTAGAAGCTAATAATATTGATTTTAATAATGTTATTAAAACTACATGCTTTTTAGCTGATATTGCTGATTTTACAAAATTTAATGAAATATATGCAAAATATTTTATAAGCAATCCTGCTCGTTCATGTGTTGCAGTTAGAGAACTTCCTAAGTCAGTATTATGCGAAGTTGAAGTAATTGCTCATATTTAATTTACAATAGAACAAATATGTTAATTTATAAAATAAAAAATTACCAGAATTGATTTCTGGTAATTTTTTTATTTTTTATATTATGTCCAACAATAAAACTTATTTTATTAGGCATTTTTTAACTCTGTAATGAGCTCATCAATTAATTCCTTAACTGTTGTCATTTTATTTAGTCTATATGCATTTTCTCCACAGAATATAAGACCTTGATCTATATCTCCTTTAACAGCATTTATAAGAGCCTTACTTATACAGTAAGGAGTATTTGCTGGGTTACAAGGAGTAAGGCAGTTATAACAATGAGTTATTTTCTCAGGTCCTAGAGATGATTTTTTTACAAATTCATTTCTAAGAGCTCTTCCTGGCATTCCTACAGGACTTTTAACTATTTGAATATTATCTTTATTGCAATTAAGATAAGCGTTCTTAAACTCTTGTGAAGCATCACATTCTTCAGTTACAACAAATCTTGTAGCCATTTGAACTCCACTTGCTCCTAATTTCAAATAGTGAGCAATATCATTGCCATCGAAAACTCCGCCACCAACAACAACCGGAATTTTTTTATCATATTTTTCTTCGTATTTTCTTACTTCATCTATAACATCAATTACAGTTTTATCAAAATCAAAATCTTCATCATTTAATTCATCAAGTTTGAAACCTAGGTGTCCACCAGCTTTAGGTCCTTCTATAACAACAAGGTCAGGAGCTACATTATCGTGCTTATCCCAAAGTTTAAGAATTACCTTTGCGGCTTTTAAAGAAGAAACTATTGGAGCAATTTTTACATCATGTCCTTTTACTATTTTAGGAAGCATTGTAGGAAGTCCAGCACCTGAAATTATTAAATCTACACCTGCATCTAAAGCAGCTTTAATATGTTCTTCATAATTATTTGTTGCAACCATGGCATTAATTCCAATTATACCGTTTGGAGCTTTAGATTTTGCAAGAGCTATATGTTTTTTTAAAGACCTTAAGTTTGATTCAAGTGGATTTTTTTCAAAATCTGGCTCATTATAACCTAACTGAGCTGCGGAAATTATACCTATACCACCTGAGTTTGCTACAGCAGCAGCCAATTTAGATGAAGATACACCTATTCCCATACCACCCTGAATTATTGGAACTTCAGCATTTAAATTTCCGATTTTAAGAGAATTAAATTTCATTTCACATATATCCTTTCGCTAAATAATTTTGATTGTTAAATATTTTGATTATCAAACTAATTGTAATTATATTATAAAATAATCTAGTGATTTAAACAAGAAAAATTATATAATAATAATTTATTTATAAGAATATTTAGAAGTTTGGGTTATATTTTTCAGAAAATCTTAATAAATTTATATTATGGTTAATGATGAAAAATTATATTATATAGTTGAATTTGATAGAAAGTAATATATATTGAAAAATAATGTTGACAACTAATGTTTAATTATGATAAAATAACAAATGTCTTAGGGGTATGGCTCAACGGTAGAGTAGTGGTCTCCAAAACCATTGGTTCTGGGTTCAAATCCTAGTGCCCCTGCCAAACTAGATCGTAGTACAGCTTTTGTACTACGATCTTTTGTTATTTATTTATAAAAACATTATTATAAAAAATTTTTAATATATTAAATTGTAATTTTAAAATTCTATTCTGTTTTAAATGAAAATTCATATTATTAAATGAAAGGTTTAAGATTGTATTAAATTGAGGTGTATATAGTATTACTAAAAAATTAACAGTACTAAAGACTCGGCCTGAAAATAATAATTTTTATTTTGGAAATTTAGTTATTAAACAAATTAAAAAATACAATATTGGTATAATAAATGCATATTATGGTAATAATCCATGATGAGGTGGAATACGAAATGAATAAATTAGTTTTGCTAAATGATATAAAAAAAGAGAAAAAAGTTAATAACATTAAACAGGAAAAAAGCAGGTGTAAATTAAATACTATTGAGCCAAAGGATTATAGCAATTTTAAAGAAAAGTTTTGTGGTCATATTTCAGGAAATATAAAAGAAAATACTAGTATTATGAATCAAGTAAGCGATATAATAAGAAAGATTTTCTTTATAAATAATAGATTATTTATAGATTTAATAAATTTTTTATATGATGATTGCTTAGGGACAAGTACTGCTATAACTTTTGAAGATTTGTGTGATTTTGAAAAAGATGATTTTATTGTATCAGTATTAGATGATTATAGAGAATTTAAATATAGAATAGGAATACAATCATATGATTGTAACAATATAGCAATTTATATAAAAAAATTTCAGGTATGTGGAAATTATGAAAATGTAGTTAATTTTCAAGTAAAAAGAAACCAGTATAAAAAAGCTTGTGATAATGAAGATAATACTCCAGTAATAAAAGAAAATAATGAATTTAAAGTACTGGTTATAGATTCAGATATAGAGGTCCCAGATTTATTTGAATATAAAATAGATAGTGACAAAAAATCTGAAATTTATGAACTCAATATTTTTAAAAGTTGGAAATATGATTTTAAAAAATTAGCAGAAAATAAAATATATATGCTATCTCCTTTAAAAATATTTGATTTTAAAAAGAGGCTTAATGCATTAAAACAAGAAGGATATACAGAAAAATTTTTAAAAGAAGAAATAGGTAGATTCTTTAAAGAGATAAATGCACCACTATATAGAATGAAAGATAGTGGGAATATAATTGATGAGGATATTAAACAAATAAACATGATAGCTATGGAGCTTTTATCGTGTTTTATGAAAGACAAGTGTCTTGATCTATCTGATATATACCAAAAATTGCCTTAAAAAATCAGGAATATAAAATAATAAGTCGGGCAAAATACTATTGTCGGCAGGAGGATTTAAAAAAATTTTTCTACTGACTAAATACCAAATTAACCGAGGAGGGATCGTTATGTCAAAGAGTGCATTAGTTCCAGAAGCAAAACAAGGTTTAGCAAGGTTTAAAAACGAAGTTGCTCAAGAACTTGGAGTACCATTTAAAGAATATAATGGAGACCTTAGTTCTAGACAATGTGGTTCAGTAGGCGGAGAAATGGTAAAAAGAATGGTCGAAGAATATGAACACAGAATCTAAGCTTAGAAATTGGGTTTAAATTCTAAAGATATTATGCTATATACAAAAGTATAATATATTATTCTGAGATCGAGAAGCGTATTACTAAGTTTTAGTAATACGCTTTTTTATTAAAAAAAATTATATATTGAATCCAATAAAAGCCCATATAATACTAATAACAATAGCGGCTATAATGTCTTTTGGAAAGTGTACTCCTGCAATAATTCTTGATAATCCAATAATTATTGCTACTATAAGCATAAATAGTCCAAGGTATACATAATTAATGTAAAAATATGATATGGCTATAATAAAGGCGCTAGAAGTATGTCTGCTTGGAAAAGACTTACCTTTTCCAGGAGTATATTTTACAAGCGGAATATGATTAAATACATCATAAGGTCTAGGTCTATTAAGAATTTTACGAAGTAATGTAATAAATATAAAATTTGTTGCAGGTATTAATAAAAATAGAATAAGTTTTTCATTTTTGCTTATAAGTAGAATAGCTAAGGTAGCAAAATAGCAAAAAGCAACTATTAAAGGTGTATACTTGCATAAATATATTACTGTTTTTTCTCTAAGTTTAGTTTTTCTAAAATATGAAGTTATCTTTATATATTGTTGCTCGTTCATTAATTTCTCCTAAAAAATATAATGGTTTTAAGATATAAATATTTTATATTATATCATAGGTAACAATATTGATAAATTGCGAAAGATTAGAAATACATGATAAAATTAGAACGAAAGTTCGAAAGATATTTATAGTGTATATTACAATTGACATTTAACAATAGATAATTAATTTTTAAATTTATAATGTACAAAAGCATAGTTTAAGATAAGAGGTAAAAATTAATGAGAATAAAAAGTATATGTATTATTAATTTTGCGGGATTAAAAAATAAAATGATTGAATTCAAAGAAGGATTTAATTTAGTATATGGAGAAAATGAATCAGGAAAAAGTTCAATAGAAACATTTATAAGAATATGGCTTTATGGAATTAAAGAAGAGTTAGAAGATAGAAAAAAATATCTGCCTTTAAGTGGTGAAAAGATTTCAGGACAGTTAGTTGTCGAATATGATGGAAGGGAAATAATAATAGATAGGATATTTGGATTAGACAATAAAGAGGATATATGTGAAGTGATAGATGCTTCTACTGGAAAGAAAATAAAAGTTAAACATTTAAAAGAACCAGGAAAAAGTTTATTAAATATAAGCTATTCATCATATATGAAGTCCTTAGATATTGGACAAGTACAAAAAAATACATTTGATTTCTTATATGAAAATAATAAGCATGATAAATCAGAATTGAAGGATACTAAAAAGAATAAACTTCCTTCTATTGAAGTATTAGAAACAATGGAGTATGAATGCGTTAAATATAGAGAACTTTTAAGTTTGAGAAATAGAAAAATTAATGATTTGGAAGAATTAAAAAAAATAAATGATGAATTTAGTAAAGATATTAGTCTCTATAAGAATATTGATTCAATGGGAGATAATTTACTAGATAGAATATATAAATTAAAGAATGATCAACAAGAAATTGAGCGAGAAATAAATAAATATAAAATAAATTATGAGTTTATCAACAAGACTAAGAGGGAACTTATTAAGCAGGATGCTAATATTGATTGTATTGAATTTATAGGAAAGTATAGAGGGGAAATAGAGAATCTCCTTCAATCTTATAAAGATGGATTAAAGGATTTAAAATATAGATTAGAAAACCAAAGCAAACATAAGATTGATAGAAACACTAAAGACATTAATAGAAAAATCATATTAACTAATATAGAACTAGTAGTTTTATGTATATTATTTTTATTATCAGTAGTTATGAAATATATACCAGGGTCAATACTTTGTATAGTATTGTTTGTTTTTTTAATAAAAAGATATTTTAAATATTCATTAATAATTAGAAAGAATAAAATTGCAAAGAAGGATATTGATCTTATTCAAAAAGCAAAAAAGAGAGTTGAAGATGAAGAAGAAGAAATAAATATATATATTAAAGAAACCAACTGCAATAGCTATGAGGAATTTATAGAAAAGCTTACAAAGTATGATAAATATATAAGCTATAAGCATAATTATGAATTGGTTTTAAAAGAAAAAGAGGCTGAATTTAATGAAGAGAGGATTAATACTTTGCAGCATCTTTTTAAGGAAAACCAAGATATATTAAAATTGTTTTATGATACTTTATCTTGTAGCAATATAGATGAATTAGTAGAAAGGATAGAAAGATACGAAAAACTAAAAATAGATAGATTTAACATTCACAAAACTATAGAAGAAACAAAAAAATATCTTCTCAATATTGAAATTAATATAAAAGAAATTGAAAAAAGCATACTGGATAAAAAAATAATTATTGAAGCTGAAGATTATTCAATTGACAATTTAATTATAAAATTAAAAGATCTTAAAAAGAAAGTTTTATTAGAGGAATCATATGATCATATTAAATTATTTATTGGAGATGAATTAAATAGTAAAGTTTTAAAAAGACTTAACAGATTATCTTCAATGAAATTTGATAAGATTAAAATTGAAAAGGGAAGTGGAATAGAGATTTATAGTTGTGACAGATTTTATGACTTAAATAAATTAAGTAGTAGTACTATTAGCCAAATATATTTAGCATTAAGTCTATCTTTTTCAGAAATGTTTTTCAAAAATAAAAATGTACCACTTCTGTTGGATGATACATTTGCACAATATGATGACAGTAAAAGAAAAAAAGCACTACGTCTTTTGGTAGAAGAAAATTTCAAACAGATTATATTTTTTACTAGTCAGATTAATGACAAGAATATTTTGGACTATATAAATCCATATTATGAATATATAGAGATATAAATGTAAAAAATAGATGTAGGTGTTTATGTTGACATTTTTATTATAAGATAGTAATATATTATCATAATGCAAATGCAAATCATATGCAAAATGGAGGTAGAAATGAAAAAAAAGATTATTTCAGGGGCTTTGGCTGTGATTACAAGCATAATGCTCATTGGATGTGGAACAAATTCTGATACAAAAACTACAAATGATGAAGGTAATAAAAAAGTTAATATAATGGTTTCGGTATATCCGTTAAAGGAGTTTGCAGATAAAATTGCTGGAGATAAGGCAGAAGTTAGCTGCATGGTTCCTGATAATATGGAGCCTCATGATTATGAACCAAAAACAAAAGATTTTGAAGCATTAATAAAAAGTGATGCATTTATATATAATGGACTTGGCCTTGAGACATGGGTTGATCAAGTAAAGAGTGTAATAGGAGATAAAGAACTACGAATTGTGGATTCAAGTGAAGGTGTAGAAGTAAGAAAAGAAGGAGAGGTTATAGATCCACACAGTTGGCTTAGCTTAAAAGAAGCTGAAAAACAAGCTGAAAATATTAAAGATACTCTTGTTGAAATTGATGAAGATAATAAAGCTTATTATGAAGAAAATTATGATGCTTTTGTAGGTGAATTAGAAAGTTTATATAATGAGTACAAAGAAAAATTTGATAACTTATCAACAAAAGATTTTGTTACAGGGCATGCAGCTTTTGGATACTTGTGTAGAGATTTTGGATTGCAACAAAAATCAGTAGAAAACTTATTTGCAGAAGGTGAACCAACACCTAAGCAATTAGAGCAGTTAGTAACATTCTGTAAGGAAAATAATATAAAAACTGTTTTTTCAGAGTCATTAGCAAGCCCAAAGGTTTCAGAAACTTTAGCTAAGGAAGTTGGAGCAGAAGTGGTACCTATTTTAACTTTAGAATCAAATGAAGATGATAAGAGTTACGTTGAAGCAATGAGATATAATTTGGAAGAGATATATAAGTGTTTAAGTCAAGAATAATTTAACATAAAAAATAAAACCTTCTTAAGTTCCATACTTAAGAAGGTTTTATTTGTGAAATTATAATTCGATTAAGTCTTTAGATAGCTGTGAAATATTAATAGCTTTTCCTATAATTTTTATTGGAACATTATTTTGATCATATATAGGAGAACCTTGAATTTGCCATTTTGTATAGCTATTATCAGAATTTTTTATTCTTAGTCTATAAGAAATATTTTTACTTCCATTATTAAAATCATTATATAGATTTATAAAGCTTTCAATATCATCTTTATAAATAACATCGCTATTTATTAAGTTCTCTTTAAAATTTGAGATTACATGATCGTTACCAAAAAGTTTTTGACAGACAGTACTGTTTATAAGAGTATCATTTAAGATATCATATTCAAAATATATATCATCAGATAGTTTACATATTATTTCATAACGTTTATTTTCTAAATCTAATTTAGACATTGCATTTTTAGGAATTGTAATATCAGTAAATATGAAATTATATAAAGATATATTCTTATTTATTGATAAGGTATTTCCACGAGCTGATATCCAGATTATTTCACTGTCCTTTTTTATTACACGAAATTGTGCTTTAAAAGGTTGTCCGTTATCTAACTGAAATTTAAATGACCTTATTACTGAAGTCAAATCATCAGGATGAATTAAAAATTTTGAATTATTATTATAGTCTCTAAGGAATTCTTCTTTAGTGTAGCCAATCATTTTATAAAATTTATCATCAGCATATTGAATTGTAAATTTATCATTTCCATATACTTTTGCAATTCCACCAGGTACAATTTTTGTTAAAGAATCAAATTCATCATTTTCCTGTTGAGAAAGTTTTTTACTTGAAATTATATAGAGTATGAATATAATAAATAATAATAGCTGAAAAAAAAGTGATATAGTTTTTAAATTATGGCTATGTATTGAATTTATACATTGTAAGTCATAAAAAGATAGTAAAACTATAAAAATTAGTAGTACTATTGAGAGGTATTTGTATATTTTTAATGAATCATTTCTGATAATAATCATCTCCTTACTAATTATGGAATATATGTTTAGATTATACCATTATTTGATTAGATTTCAAATATATAGAAATAATTAAGGAGTTAATAGTTAAATATAAATGTAATAATAGTGCTTTTTATATAGATATAACTTATTCTTAGGTATATATATTTAATTTTGTATGTATATATATTTTATTTTGGTTAATTATTAAATTGGGAGGTGTTTTACTTGAATAATATTGTAAAACAAAATTATCTTCAAATCTTAAAAACATTTTTTTTAGGATTAATATTTTTGGCAATTGGATCATTTGCAGGGGTATATTTAATACCTTATTCAATAAAGAGTATATTGAATATAGCTTTCTTTATAGTTGTTTTATTTTCAATGTTTTCTAGAAAAGGTGGTTTTATAAGAAGTAAAAGTAGTATGTATATATATGCATTAATACTTGGAGTATTGTCAGGATCATCATATGTGTATTATTTTTATAGACTTGGAAGTGGATTGTTTATATCAGTAGTTATAGGGGTTGTATTAATTTTTGGTATAGCATATATAATAGCTTTAAGGTCAAGTGATGAAAATATTTTTAGATTAGCACCATTTGTATGGGGAGGAGTATTTGCATTATTTATTTTAGAAATTTTAAATATATTCTTATTTAGATTTAGCACATATACTTTGGTTATTTCTGCCATAGGAATAATTATTTATAGTGTTTATGCTATAATTATAATGAAATCAATACAAAGAAATTGTCAGTATGGGGTATTAAGTGAACAAGAAATTGCTATATTTGCTTATTCTATATTCATAAGCTTCTTGAACTTATTACTTGATTTATTAAGATTTGTTTCAATAATTCAGAGTGACGATAGATAGAATTGAGTCCCTTTAAACTAATTTAATAACTAGTTTAAAGGGAGTTTTTGCGTTGTAATATAGTTACAAAATATGGAATTTAACATTGACACTGCAAATTAATAACGTAAAATAATAGTAGATAGAGAAAATATTTAACATTAAGAAGGAGGAGTTATGAATCATTCTGAAGAGATTTACAATAGAAATATAAAAATTAATAAAGAAAAAAGTGATTCGTTAAAAGTAAAAATAAATACTGTAAGCATTATAAGATTAGGTATAGTAATTCTTTGTTTATTAACTGATTATTTTTTGTATAAGAATAATAATGTAAATATGATGTTATTAATAACACTAATATTTATAGGATTATTTTTATTTTTTATATATTTTCATGACTCACTATTTAACAAAAAGAAAAAAATTGATCTGTTGATAAAGATAAATAAAGACGGATTAAATCGAGTTAATGGAGATTTAAATAAAATAGAAGATGGTGGAGAAGAGTATTTAGATGTTAATCATCCTTTTTCAGATGATCTTGATATATTTGGAAGGAACTCTTTATTTAAGATTATAAATACCTGTGCTACAACAGGTGGTAGAAAAAGGCTTGCAAGTATTTTGAAAAGGGATATTACTTTTAATGAAAAAGAAATATTAGAGAGACAGAATGCTATAAAGGAAATTTCTAAGAAGATTGACTGGAGACAAAAATTAATAGTAGAAGGTCATTTTAAAGAAGATGAAAATGATAATATCGATGAATTTATAAAATGGAGTCAACAAGAGCAGAAAACCAACAGTACAATAAGTATAATTTCAACAATATTTATTGCTATAACAATAATATCTGTGTTTGCAGCATTAAAAGGTATAGTTCCAGAATCGTTTATATTATTGGATTTAATGGTCAATTACATTGTTGTAAAAACAATGACAAAAAATTTGAAAAATGAAATCAAATTATTTGAATCTATAAAAAATAGTATGACTTCATATAGTAAAGTACTGGAATTAATACAAGAGGAAAAGTTTGATTCTGGTTATTTGAGTGAACTACAAAAAGAACTTATTTCAAATAAAAATAGTGAGAATGTAAGCGTTGAAGAATTAGATTGCAGATTGTCAATGAAGAAGCTTTCTAGCATTTTTAGCTGGATAGGAGATAGTAAGTATAATGCATATTATTTTATAATAAACATAACATTGTTTTCAGATGTATTTTTAATAAGAAGTATAGAAAAATGGAAATTAAAGAATGGAAAAAATTTAAAACAATGGCTAGAGGTTATGTATAAGGTTGATGAGATGTGTAGTTTTGCAAATCTAGATTTTGAACATGAAACTTGGTGTTATCCACAAATATCTGTTGATAAAGTTATAGGAGGAGTGAATATAGGGCACCCTTTATTAAGCAAAAGCTGTATTAAAAATAATTTCTCTCTTAAAGATAATAATACTGTTGCACTTATTACAGGATCAAATATGTCTGGAAAAAGTACTTTTTTAAGAACTATAGGAATAAATATGATTTTAAGTTATACTGGAGGACCTGTATGTGCAGAAAAGTTTGTATGTGGAATAATGAACTTATATACATGCATGAGAACAAAAGATAATCTTGAAGAAAGTATATCATCGTTTTATGCAGAGATTTTAAGAATAAAATTATTAATAGATGCAGCAAAAAGAGGAGAAAGGGTGTTTTTTCTTCTTGATGAAATATTTAAAGGAACAAATTCAGAAGATAGGCATTCAGGAGCTTCCATATTAATTAAACAGCTTATAGCATACAAAGGTATGGGAATTGTTTCTACACATGACCTTGAACTATGTGATTTAGAGAAGGAAAATAGTAGTATTATAAATTATAACTTCAGAGAATTTTATGAAAATAATAAAATAAAATTTGATTATATATTAAGACGAGGAAAGAGTGAGACGAGAAATGCAGTACATCTAATGAGACTTGCAGGAATAGATATTAATTAGAGGGGAATATAAATGGGGTACATTATAGTAGATTTAGAATTTAATAATTTAAAAAATATAACAAAGTATTATGAAGATTTTTTTGAAAAAAATGCTGATTTGAAAAGTATTAATCTTGAAAATGAGATTATAGAAATTGGTGCCATTAAGGTTGATAAATATATGAAGCCTTTAGGTGAAATGAGAGAATATATAAAACCAACTATTTTTCCAATAATCAATCCTAAAGTGACCGAAATAACAAAGATAGATAGCAATATTCTTGAAAAAAAGGGGATTACATTTGAAGAAGCTATTAATAAATTAAAAGATATGTTCGAAGATGGAGATGTATTGTGTTCATGGGCTAAAGATGATGTGGCTGAAATAATTATAAATTCCAATTATCATGGATATAAAGATTTAAATTGGCTTGATAGTTATCTAGATATTCAGGAATATGCAAGTAAAATACTTGCACATAAAAAAGTTCTTGGTCTTAAAACAGCTCTTGATGAATTAAAAATAAGGGTAAATGAGGAAAGACTTCATGATGCTTTAAATGATGCTTTTTATACAGTGGAGATATTTAAGCGTATTTATAATTCAAGAATAATAAAAAATCATATAGTGAGAGATATATATAATATGCCAGCAATTAATGTATCTAATCTTGAACAAATAGAAATAGATATAGATAAGTTACAATTTAAATGCCCTAAATGCAGTAGAAGTGTAAATTTAGAAACGTCAATAGAACTTTTCAACTGGCGATTCGCTGCTATAGGAAGATGCTCAAAGTGTAAAAATAATATCTTGTTTGAGATAATAGTAAAGAAAACACTTCAAGGTGAAATCGGATATAAGGAAATAAGTTCTCAATTAAAAGAAGATTCTTATTTGGATTATATGTATAAATTTGATAATATAAAAGAGAGAAAAAGCTGAGAATTATGCTTTATGAAAATTTAATATATAATTAAGAAAAATTTACGAATAAGTAATAAATTCCATAAGGAAGTTTTCTTAAAAATATGGTAAAATAAATGTATAAGCTATAATAACGAATACATTTAAGGAAAGGATTTTATTTATGAATATAGCCTTTTTTCTTACTCCTAAAAATGAAGTAGTGTGTGAAAATGAAGACTCAACAATGAGACAAGTAATGGAGAAAATGGAGCATCATGGATACACTGCAATTCCTCTTATTAATAGAGAAGGAAAGTATGTTGGAACATTAACAGAAGGAGATTTGCTTTGGAAGCTTAAAAATACTCCGGATTTAAATTTTAAAAATACTGAAAGTGTCAAAGTTAAAAATATTCAAAGAAGAATTTCTCATAAATCTGTATCAATAACATCGAATATTGAAGGGTTAATATCATTAGCAATTAATCAAAATTTCGTTCCAGTTACAGATGATAATGGGATTTTTATAGGAATAATTAAGAGAAGTGATATCATTAATTACTGCTATAATGAAATGGAAAAAAGAAAAGAATATGAAAAGCAGCAGTTTGCATTATATGATGAAGGTTAAAATAGATAAGCTGATTGAATATATAATAAAGAAAAATCCCTCTTAAGTTATAGAGGGAACTTTTTTTATAAGTTTTAACTGTAAAGCTTATTAAAATTGTAACAAAGAAAAAATGTAAACAGTTTACTTGTATAAATTGTTTTCGTAGATTAATATTGTAATTAAGGTAATTAATTTAAGAGTATTATATTTAGGGAGTGATATTAATATGGCAAATGAAGAAATATTAAACAGCATGGATGAACTGTTAAAAGATTATGATGTAAAAAAACTTAACAGAGGAGATATTTTAAAAGGAACTGTTATAGATGTAAATGATAAAGAAGTTTCTGTAAATATAAATTATGCTTTTGATGGATTAATATCAAAAGAAGAAGTTTCAAGTGATGAAAAAGATCCAAGAGATGTTGTGGCAATTGGAGATGAAATTGAAGTGTATGTTATATCGCCTAATGATGGGGATGGGTACGTTGAATTGTCATTAAAAAGATCAAAACAGATAAAGGAAAAAGAAAATATAAAAGATGCATTTAAAAATGGAAATATTGTATCTGTAAAAATTAAAGAAGAAATTAAGGGTGGATTAGCTGCATATTATGGAAACTTAAGGGTGTTTATTCCAGGCTCTCTTGCAAGTAGAGAAAGAATTGAATTAAGTACTCTTGTAGGTAAAGAAATAGATGTTAAAATAACTGAATTAGATCTAAATAATAATAAAATTGTAGCATCTAGAAGAGTTATTGAAGAAGAAGAATATAACAAAAATAAAAAAGTAATATGGAACAGCTTACAAGAAGGTGAAAAGAGAACTGGAGTTGTTAAAAAGCTTGTTAAATTTGGAGCATTTGTAGATATCGGAGGAGTAGAAGGTTTAATTCATCTTTCGGATTTATCATGGGAAAGAGTAAATAAGCCAGAAGAGATCGTTAAAGAAGGGGATAAAGTTGAAGTATTTATTGGTAGTGTAGATAAGGAAAAGGAAAGACTATCTTTAATATTAAAGGATATTGCTAAAGAACCTTGGTCTGTTCATAGTGGAGAAATAAATGAAGGTGATGTTATAGAAGGAAAAGTTGTAAGACTTACTTCTTTTGGTGCCTTTGTAGAATTATTTGATGGTGTCGAAGGGCTTGTACACATAACTGAAATAACTGATGAAAATATTGCAAAACCTTCTGATGTTTTACAATTAAATCAAAAGGTAAAAGTTAAAGTGTTAAGTATAGATAGGGAAAATAAGAAAATGTCTTTAAGTATAAAAGATGCTGTTGAAAGTAGTAAGGAATATCTTGAATATGTAGATAATGAAGAAGAGGGAACTTCTTTGGCAGATTTACTTAAAGGATTCAAATTTAATTAGTATCAATAAATAATAAACTCCCCATAATATAATTTTTAAGTTGTATTATGGGGAGTTTTATTATGATAGTATAATTATAGTTTTTCTATTTTTAACATGTTAGTTCCGCCAGTTTGAGTTGTTGGCATTCCAGCAGCAACAATTATATCATCACCTGGTTCTGTAATTCCAAGTTTAAATACAACATTTTTAGCCTCAGTTAATATTTCATCTGTAGTATTAAACATATCACATTGCATAGGGATTAATCCAAAGTTTAAGTTTAATCCTCTTCTTACATGATCATAAGGAGTAATTGCGATAACTGGAGCCTTAGCTTTATATCTTGAAAGAAGTTTTGCAGTTGCACCACTCTTAGTAGCTGCAACAATTGCTTTTGCATCTAAAAGATTTGCAGTTCTACATGCTGAGTAGCTTATAGCAGCAGCGTAATCTGTTAATGATGGTTCTCTAAATCTAGCAGTTAAGTGATTGTAATCTAAGTATTGTTCAGTTTCTTGAGCAATTTTAGACATTGTTTTTGCAGCTTCGATAGGGAATAATCCAGAAGCACTTTCACCACTTAGCATTATAGCATCAGTACCATCAAAGATAGCATTACAGATATCACTAGCTTCTGCTCTTGTTGGTAAAGAGTTTCTAATCATCGAATCAAGCATTTGAGTAGCAGTTATAACTATTTTTCCTGCTTCATTACATTTTCTGATTATCATTTTTTGATTTATAGGAACTTTTTCTATTGGAATTTCAACACCCATATCTCCTCTAGCAACCATTACAGCATCTGTAACTTCTATTATAGAATCTATGTTGTCTACACCTTCCTGATTTTCTATTTTTGCAATAACTTTGATGTGATTTCCGTTATTTTCTTGAAGAATTTTCTTTACATCAAGTATATCACTTGCTTTTCTTATGAAAGAAGCAGCGATAAAATCAACGCCCATTTCACATCCAAATTTAATATCTTCTATATCTTTTTCTGTAATTGATGGTAGTTTGATAATTACGTTAGGAACATTAACACCTTTATGATTTTTAATTTCTCCCCCAACAGTAACTTTAGTATGAATTTTATTTCCTTCAACACTTGTAACTTTGAATTTTAATAGACCATCATCTACTAATATGTTTCCACCAACTTTAATATCTTCACAAAGTTCTTTGTAAGAAATTGAACATTGTGTTTCATCGCCAAGTATTTCATCACCACAAATAAAAGTAAAGTCATTACCTTCTTTAAGTTCTACTCCATCATTTATAAAATTATGAGTTCTAATTTTTGGTCCCTTAATATCAAGAACGATTGCAGTAGGAGAGTTCATCTCACTTCTTAAACGTTTGATTAAGTCAATTTTTTCTTTGTGACTTTCATGTGTACCGTGAGAAAAATTTAATCTTGCTGCACTCATACCAATTTCAATAAATTTTCTTAATGTTTCTTCGTTATCACTAGCAGGTCCAATGGTAAAAATCATTTTTGTTTTTTGCATAAAAACACCTCACATAAAAATTTTATAGTATACTTATATTGTGTATCTGATTTTGTACGAAATACATAGAACATAAAATTGTAAAAAATATTAATTATAATTTAAAAATTTTATGATAAACTAAGAAAAAAGATATATGAAATTATTGTAACATAAGTATTTGATGAAAGGGTGTAAAAATATGAAAAAAATTGAAAATGTTAAATTTGACAGAATTTTTTATCATTTTGAACAAATAAGTAAAATTCCTAGAGGATCTGGAAATGAAAAAGCTATAAGTGATTATTTACTTGATTTCGGAAAAAGCTTAGGTTTAGAATGCATACAGGATGCAGCATTAAACATAATTATAAAAAAACCAGCATCAATTGGATACGAAAATGCACCCGCTGTTATTATTCAAGGACATATGGACATGGTTTGCGAAAAGAATAGTGATAAAGAACATGATTTTGAAAAAGATCCTATAAACCTTGTGGTTAAAGGTGATTATATATATGCAGATAGGACAACCCTTGGAGCTGATGATGGTATTGCTGTAGCATATGCAATGACTCTTCTTGAAGATAACACTATAGAACATCCAGCAATAGAGTTTTTGTTAACAACTGATGAAGAAGCTGGAATGAGTGGAGCAATGGCGCTTCAACCACATTATATAAATGGTAAAATTGTATTGAATCTAGATTCAGAAGAAGAAGGGAAACTTCTTGTAAGTTGTGCAGGTGGAATAAGAACTAAATCAATTCTTCCAATTGAATGGATTGATAAAAAAAATGATACTATAGCATATAATATTGTTATAAGAGGATTAAAAGGTGGCCACTCTGGCATGGAAATTCATCTTGGTAGAGGAAACTCTAATAAACTTATGGGAAGACTTTTAAAAAATATAGATAAGGAATTAGATTTTAATCTTGTATCATTAAATGGTGGTTCAAAAAATAATGCAATTCCAAGAGAAAGTTCTTCTATTATTACAGTATCACAAAAAGATGAGAGAAAACTTTTAGACATAAAGAGAAGAGTATGTGAAGAATTAAAAAATGAATTTAGTAAAAAAGATCCTAATTTAAGAGTACATCTTCTTGAGGTAGAAGAAAGTGTTGATAAGGTATTTTCAGATGATTCAACTAAAAAGGCTGTAGATTTATTATATATGTATCCAAATGGAGTAAATACGGTTAGTTCTGATATCCAAGGATTAACTGAAAGTTCAACAAATTTAGGGGTTGTGACTACTCTTGAAAACAGTATTGAATATGATAGTACTGCAAGAAGTTCTGTTTCATCATTAAAAGATGAAATAGTGACTAGAAGCAAATGTATAACTGAAATTTTAGGTGGAAAATTAGTAACAGAATCATCATACCCAGAATGGCCTTATAAAACAGATTCGAAAATAAGGGAAGTATGCAAGGATGTATATGAAAGAATGTATGAAAAAACACCAGAAATAGTAGCGATACATGCTGGAGTTGAGTGTGGATTATTCAAAGAAAAACTTGGTAATGATGTAGATATGATAAGTTTTGGACCAGATATTATAGACATACATACTCCAAATGAACATATTAGTATTTCATCGGTAGAAAGGTGCTATGAATATTTATTAGAAGTTCTTAAAGAAATAAAATAATAAATTTAGATAGATTCTAATTATTAATTGATTTTTTGATTATAGTTTTGGTTACTTTGTGAGTAATTTATAAAGAGTTGAAAATATCTAAAGAATGTTATTGTTTTGGTATAAAAAATATAAGAATTGATGTTCAACTGTAGAATATCAATTCTTTTTTTAGAAAAAAGAAAGATTAAAAAGACAATAATTAAAGAATATCGATTATTTAAAATTTTAAGTAATACTATTTTTGAAAGTATAAAATGATAAAGTTTGATTATACTAAAGGGAAAATGCTGAATTTTTAAATTAGCAATGTTAATTTGATTAATATTGCATTATATTCATTTTATTAATGTTGGATTATTAAAATAATATAACATTATTTAGAGAGAAGGAATAAAAGTGAAAAAAAGTTCTCAGCTGAGAAAAATAGCAGTAGTATTATCAATTTTTGAAAGTAATTTATTTTTATTTAGTGTTACTGGTGTAAAAGCTATTGAGAAAATTTCAATTGAAATCCCAACAATATATGAAAAAAGCAATTTTAAAGATTATAGTATGTTTAGTGAAAAGTGCTTTTCATATGAAGCGTCAGTAGAGTGTGATAAAGAGTTAAAAAATAGAGAAGAAGATATTGTGAAATGTGCTTATACTCTTATCGGAAAACCTTATGTTTATGGTGCAACTGGCCCTAATGAATTTGATTGTTCAGGTCTTACTCAATATGTATATAGGAGTACAGGAAAGGATATATCAAGAACTACTTATACTCAGGTTAAAGAAGGTATTGAAGTTAATAAAAAAGATCTTATGCCAGGAGATTTAGTTTTTTTTAACACTAATGGATACATGAGTCATGTGGGTATTTATGTTGGTAATGGAGCATTTATTCACGCGCCAAGAACTGGAAAGCCTGTAATGGTAAGCTCATTAAAAGATGGATATTACTGTGAAAGATTTGCAACAGCAAGAAGAATAATTAATTAAATTTATTTAACATAATGAATATAGTTGTAACTTCATGAATATCATATTGTATAAATAAATAGTTTAAAAGAAATAAGTTATAGGCAAAAAATGAGTTTTTTATAATGACCTATAGCTTATAAATCAGTTATCAGTTTAAATTATTAAGTCATAATTGAATATAAGTCATTAAAGTTTAACTGATAACTGATAACTGTTAACTGTTAATTATATAATGGGGGTGGTATTGTGAGGTACACAAGATATGAATATAAAAAGCAAGGAAAAATAAAGTTTGTAATGAGTGTTGTCCTTGTAGCTACAGTATCTATTGGAAGCGGATTATATATAAGTAAATTTCTTTTTTCCACAAAGGAAACCAGTAATATGACACAAGTAACACAGAAACAGAATGAAACTGTTCAAAGTCAAGGTATAATGGCTCTTCAATGTGGATATTACTCTAAGAAAGAAAATGCTGATATCTCAATTCCAACTATATCATCATATTGTCAACCTTTTGTTGTAGAAGAAAACGGTAATTATAGAGTTATTGCAGGCTTATACGATGATGAACTGGGTATGAAAAAGTTGGATGAGCTTAAGGGTAAAGGTATAGATGTTGCTAAAGTAAGTATACAAATACCTACCGATACTCTTGAAGGTAAAAAAATCTTTCAGATAGTGGAAGGTTTTTTACAAATTACAAGCAAGTTTGAAGAAAGTGATGTTAAAAGTGTGAAAACAGCTGATTTTAAAACTTGGGTTGATGGTATAATTAATGATGGAAATTCAATTCAGTCAGAAAAGTTAAAAGATATTCAAAGTTATGTTCAAAGTCTTCCAGATGAAATAAGTAAGTCTAATAGTGCTGATAGTGTCCAAAGTTTATATACATTAATAAAAAGTTAGTCAAAATCATTGAAATTATTACAACAAAATTACATTTATATAAAAAAATTTATAACTTAATATAACACACTTGTTTAAGAACTTCTTAAATGATAAACTATAGGGTGTGGAAATGGTTAATATGTATATTTTCCATTTTTACACCTTAAATTTTAGAGATATTTAGTTAAAATATTAACATGTCTATAATATATGTTAAATGTCAATAATATATATTAGATTCTTTAATTAGGATGTGAACATATGAAAATAATATTAGCTTCCGCTTCAGAGAGAAGACAGGAATTATTAGGCAGATTAGTTGATGATTTTAAAATTGAAGTCAGCAAATTTGACGAAGACACTGTTCCATTTGAAGGAGACATAGACAAATATGTTAAAGCTGTTGCTTTAGGTAAAGCACTAGATGTAGAAAGCAGGATTAATGAAGAAGCAATAATAATATCTGCAGATACAGTTGTTGTACAGAATGATAACATTCTTGGAAAGCCTAAAGATAAGCAGGATGCATTTAAAATGTTAAAATCACTTCAAGGAAAAAGTCATTTTGTTTATTCAGGAATAGTTGTTATAAACACTAAAACGAATAAAACAAAGCAAGAAAGTTTAGGTACAAAAGTTACTTTTTCAGAGATAAGTGATGAAGAAATACTAGAGTACATAGAAACAAAAGAACCTTTAGATAAAGCAGGTTCTTATGGGATTCAAGGCAGAGGTGGAGTATTTGTTAAAGGAATTGAAGGATGCTATTACAATGTAGTAGGACTTCCGCTTAACAAATTAAAATCAATGTTAGATGAAGTTAAATAATTTAGGGGAATGGAAGGGATATTAATTTTGGAGGGATAATATTCTATGAATAATAGCCTAAACATTAGAAATATACCGGAGTATGAAAGACCTAAAGAAAAACTATTGACATATGGTGCAGAAACTTTAAACAATTCTGAGTTATTAGCAATAATACTTGGAAGTGGAGTAAAAGGCGAAAATGCTATAGAGCTTAGTAACAGGATTTTAAATGAATTTGATGATTTGGATGGAATACTTACAGCAGATTACAATGAAATAATTTCAATTAATGGAATTAAATCAGGAAAAGCATCTCAAATTATGGCTTTAAGTGAATTGTTTAAAAGATTTAGGACTCTAAGAGCAGGAAAAAGAAATATAAAAATAACTTCACCAAAAGATTTAGCAGATCTTCTTATGGGTGAAATGAGTTATTTAAATCAGGAGGTACTCAAGGTTATAACTTTGAGCACAAAGAATACAATTATTGATGCAAAGGATGTTTTTATAGGCAGTCTTAATAACTCTATTGTTCATCCAAGAGAAATATTTAAACGGGCTATAACTAGTCATAGTGCTTCAGTAATAATATGTCATAATCATCCGTCAGGCGATCCAACGCCTAGTAGAGAAGACATAAATATAACCTTAAGGATAAAAGAGTGTGGAAAGATTATAGGAATTCCACTAATTGATCACATTATAATAGGAAATAATACTTTTGTCAGTCTAAAGGAAAAGGGACTGATATAGAATTCGGAAGGGGAAAAAATAAAATGGGATTTTTTGGATCAGGAAAAGACATGGGAATAGATTTAGGAACTGCAAATACACTTGTATTTGTTAAGGGAAAGGGAATTGTTTTAAGAGAGCCTTCAGTTGTAGCAATGAATAATATGACTAAGAAGACACTTGCTGTTGGATCAGAAGCTAAGCTTATGATTGGTAGAACACCAGGAAATATTGTTGCAATAAGACCATTAAAAGATGGTGTAATAGCAGATTTTGATACGGCACAAACAATGATGAAAAATTTAATAGAAAAAGTATCAACAAAAAATGCATTTAAGAGTCCAAGAATTATTGTATGTTATCCATCAGGCGTAACTGAAGTTGAAAAGAGAGCTATTGAAGAAGCAACAAAACTTTCAGGGGCAAGAGATGTTATCTTAATGGAAGAGCCAATGGCAGCTGCTATTGGAGCAGGACTTCCAGTAAGTGAACCAACAGGAAGTATGATTGTTGATATCGGTGGAGGTACTACTGAAGTAGCGATAATATCTTTAGGTGGTATAGTAACTAGTAAATCATTAAGAGTTGCAGGAGATGAACTTGATCAATCAATAATCTCTTATATAAAGAAAGAATTTAACTTAATGGTTGGTGAAAGAACAGCAGAACAAGTTAAAATGGAAATAGGTTCAGCTTACAAGCTTGATGGAGAAGAAGAAATGATAATGGAAATTAAGGGAAGAGATATGATTTCAGGTCTTCCTAAGATTGTTGAAATTTCAGAATCACAAGTTAGAGAAGCATTAAAAGAACCTGTATATCAAATAATAGAATCAATTAAAACTACATTAGAAAAGACACCACCAGAACTTGCAGCAGATATCATGGAAAAAGGTATAATGCTTGCTGGTGGAGGAGCTTATTTAAGAGGATTAGATGTATTAATAAATAAAGAAACTAATATGCCTGTACATATTGCAGAGGCACCTCTTGACTGTGTAGTACTTGGAGCAGGAAAGGCACTAGAAGACTTTGATAAAATAAGCAGAGACCAAAGAGGTTAATTAATTAATGAAACTTCTTAAGAATAAACTGGCAGTAACTATAATAGTGCTGTCAGTTACATTTTTAGGGTTAATTGCGTATACAGTGAAAAAAGAAAATAGGAGCATTATTGAAAGTGGTGCCGGAAGTGCTCTTAATCCTGTTCAAAGATTATTGTATAGTGCAACTAATCAAGTAAAAGAAACATTAGATTTTTTCTTAAACTTTTCGGAAGTAAAATCACAAAACAAGGAATTAGTTGACGAAAATGAAGATTTAAAAAATAAATTAGCAGAGTATTCCGATTTAAAGGAAGAAAATGATAGATTTAGGGAAATGTTGAATTTTGCAGAAGAAAGAAATAATTATAATTATATAGGCTGTGATATTATTGGATATAGTGGCGGTAGTTTTAATGATGGCTATATAGTTAATAAAGGAACAAATGATAACATTGCTAAAGGTATGGTTGTAATAACTAATAAGGGTCTTGTTGGCCAAGTTACAAGTGTTGGAAGCAACTGGAGTATAGTTCAGACTTTAGCTAATGAGAATATAGCTGTAAGTGTTATGGTGGAAAGTACAAGAGATGCGACAGGATATCTAACAGGATATAAAGATAGTCAGAATAGAAATTTAGCTAAAGTATATGATCTTCCTATGGATTCTGAGGTTAAAGAAGGCGATGTTATAATGACTTCTGGTGTGGGAATGGTATATCCAAAGGAAATAAGAATTGGTGAAGTAATATCTGTTGAAGAAGATAAGGTAAAAGTAATGAAGAGTGCAATTATAAAACCGTATGTAGACTTCAACAAATTAGAAGAATTATTTATTGTATCTCCAAAAGATACAAGAGAAGTTAAATATGATTAGGAGCAGGGAAGAATGGAAAGATTAATTCTTATTTTAGTTTCAATTGGTTTAGCTATATTGGATAATTCAATAATTCCTTTTTTTTCAATACATGAAGGATATCCTAGTTTATTATTTACATTTGCAATTGCTTATTCATTAGTTAATAAAAGAGAAAAGTCTGTATTTATAGGGATAGTAACTGGAATATTACAGGATATATTCTTTTTTAATGGATTTGGAGTAAATTGTTTTTTAAACTTACTACTATGTTTTCTTGCATCAGTAATTGGAGAAGGAATGATAAAAAATAAAAAATTAGTTCCTGTTGTTTCTATGTTTATTATTACAATATTGAAATATATGGGTGTGTTTGCAATATTCTGTATTTTAAATATTAAAGTAGATCTATCAAAAGGCTTATATATGGCAGTATATAATGCTGTAGTAATGTTTTTTGGATATAAATATATTATAAATATTTATGATGATGAATATACAAAACAAAGATGGAGGTTTAAATGATAGTTAATAAACCAGTGAAAAAAAAGAAAATCTCACGATATACTGTTTTGTGCATTATTATGGGAATTATTTTTGGAGCAATAACTCTTAGACTTTTATATCTTCAAGTTTTTAGTTATGAAGAGTACAAGGAAAAAGCTAATACAACATCAACAAGATTTGTATCAGAAAGTGCACCAAGAGGTGAAATATATGATTCAAATGGAGTAACATTAGCTACAAATGTAAGAACATATTCTTTAACTTATACAGAAACTGATGTTACTCAAAAGAACTTTTACTCAACTATGTCAGAATTATTTAAGATATTAGATGAAAGCAATGAGAACATTCAGGATACAATGCTTTTAAAAGTTAAAGATGATGGAACAATGTATTTTGATTACTTAAGCAGTGATAAGGATTCGCAAAATTATTCTGAACTTAGATTTAAAAAGGACAGAGGTTTTAATGAACCAATACAAAATAAATTATTTCCTGAAATAACTGAATTCTCAGATGAGCAGACCAATAAAATAAACGAAGAACTTTTAAAGATTACCCCAGAAGAATCATTTTATATGCTTGTTAAGAATTATAATTTAATAGAACTTATTGATCCGGAATATAATTCTACAAAAGAGAAAAAAGAAGCATATAAAAATATGACTGGTGAAGAAATAACTCAAAAAATTCTTGATGCAGGATACTCTCTTAATGATTTAAGAAAATATATGCTTGTAAAAGATACAATAAAAATACAAAGTTTAAAAGGTTATAAATCAGTAACTATAGCAAGTAACATAAAAAAGGATACAGTTCTTATAATAAAACAAAAACTTAATGATATGCCAGGAATAGATGTAAGTTCAGTTTTAATAAGAGACTATCCATATAATAATCTTGCATCTTCTGTACTTGGATATGTATCTACAATAAATAGTGCTGAAGAAGAGAAATACAGTATGAGAGGATACGATGTATCTACAGATTTAATTGGAAAGGCTGGTATAGAATCAGCATTTGAAGAACAATTAAAAGCTGTTAAAGGTGGAAAAACTGTTAAAGTTAATTCTTCAGGAAGAGTTACAGAGAAATTATTTGAGCTAGAATCTTACCCAGGAAATAATGTTCATCTTACAATAGATAGTAATATGCAATATGTTGCTGAACAGGCGCTTGCAGATGGTATTAAAGAAATTCAACAAAATGGTACGGATACAGATGGATACAGATTTAGAAATGCAACAAGGGGAGCGCTTGTTGCAGTAGATGTTAAAAGTGGTAAAATCTTATCTTTAGTAAGTTATCCAGATTATAATCCAAATTTATTTACTATACCAGGTACTTTAACATCAGAAGAAAGTAAACAGTACTTCAATCCTGATTTAGAGACTTTTGGTCAAGAACTTATTAACAGAATGAATTTAAACAAAACTGTTGATGATTTGTTTCCTAAAGATAGTAAGGGAGTAAGACAGGATAACAATGACCTTTATCCTAGACCATTTTATAATTATGCTACAATGTCATTGATACCACCAGGTTCTACTTTTAAACCTCTTACATCTATAGCTGGATTAGAGTCGGATGTAATAACACCTTCGACAACTATAAATGATACTGGTAAGTTTAATATACATCCAGAGGTATTTGGTAAAGGCTTTGCACCAGAATGCCTTCAGTACACTAATTATGGTGCAGGACATGGAAATCTTAATGTTGCAGGGGCACTTGAAGTTTCGTGTAACTTTTTCTTCTATGAAACAGCATACCGATTATATATGCTTAATGGAGGAAATTTAAATGCATTAGATTCGCTAGCAAAATATGCTTGGGGATTTGGATTAGGTGTAGACCCTAATGGAAGTGAAAAAGCAGCTACAGGAATAGAAATAAAGGAGAACTTTGGTCAAACTTATAACTTTACATCTTGGAAAAAACAAGCAATAAACTATGCTAAATTTGAATTAGTAGATTATTTAGAAAAAGGTGATTATAAAGGAATGGGATATGTGTTTATTCCATTTGATATAAGATATTCAGAAGATGATAATGAAGAAGTTAAAAATGCTAAAAAAGCAATAAAAGATAAAATGGAAGAAACACTTGCAAAAGTAGGAACAGATGATTTTAGTAATATAAATCAGAATGATTTTACTAAAGAAATTAAAAAGTATGTACAAATTATAATGGACAATTCAGATGTGTATAAGCAGAGAGTATCTGATTATGAAGCTTCTGGGAAGACTGTTAACTTAGATTCACAAGCTAATATAGTTGCTGAAGTTATAGCTAAGTTTACTTTAAATGATAAGCCTGTAGAAATAATATCTCCAGCACAGCTTATATATGCATCAATAGGGCAAGGTATGAATAACTATACTCCTTTACAATTAGCTTCATATATATCTACTCTTGTAAATGGAGGAACAAGATACAAACTTCATTTGGTAGATAAGGTAACAGATAATGATGGAAATGTAGTACAGGAGTTTAAACCTGAAGTTTTAGGTGAAATGCATTTAGATAAGAATGATGTTGAAGCAGTTAAATACGGAATGTCTAAAGTTAATAGTGATGATAGTGGTACTGCAGCATCTAAATGGCAAGGATTTCCTATAACTACTGGTGGTAAGACTGGTACTGCGGATTTTGCTGAAAATCAAAAGGAAAGAGGAAGAGCTCCATATGCAACATATGTAAGTTTTGCACCTCTTGATGATCCAGAAATAGCTGTTGTTGCTGTTGTTTTTGATGGAGGTCATGGAGGTTCGATTGCAGGTGCTGTTAGAGCTGTATTCGAGGAATATTTTAAAGATAGAATATTAGCTGGTGATCCTAATTATGCATCAAAATCTGAGAGTTTTAGAAAGTATGTTTTAGGAAATCCACTTACAAAGAATAAAGAGAATAGTACTGAAAATAACAGCAGTAATAATAGTACAAATAATTCTCAGTCTAATTCAGCAACGGGTAATATATCAAATCAAACGGTACCGGCAACTGACTAAAATATAAAAATGTAAATTAATATGATTGTTAAAATCTCTGTTAGGTATATAATTTTACTAAAAGTATAATTAACCTAGCAGAGTTTTTTTTCTTATTATTAAGATATTAATTTTAATAGAGTTAAATTTTTTATATGCTTGATATAACATAGTCCTCATAAGGATTTTTATAAGAATTATAGATACATAAGAAGTTTAAAGTTTTTTAGTATTAGAATTTTAGAATATGTAAAAAATATTTAATGTGCAGTTTACATTGATAATGAAAAATTAAATGCTGGATTGTAGAAAATAATTATAGAAGTTTATGAAGTATATGCAAATATTGAGATTCAATATATGACTAAATTATAATTAAAACTAAGATAATGCAGAGAAAGGATAAAAAATGAAATACGATAAAATTACAAAAGGAAGATTTATATCAAGACCAAATAGGTTTATTGCAAATGTTGAGATAGATGGAATTAATGAAGTGTGCCATGTTAAAAACACAGGTAGATGCAAAGAATTATTAATACCAGGGTCAACAACGGTATATGTACAGGAGAGTGATAATCCAAATAGAAAGACTAAATATTCACTTATCGGTGTTTTAAAAGATGATAAAAAAATAAATATGGATTCTCAGGTTACAAATAAGGTAGTACATGAGTGGATTCTTAAAGGAAATATATTTGAAAATGTAAAACTTATAAAACCAGAAAAGAAATATAAAAATTCAAGATTCGATTTTTATGTTGAGACAGAAAATGAAAAAGCATTCATTGAAGTTAAAGGGGTAACATTAGAGGAAAATGGTGTAGTAAGATTTCCAGATGCACCTACTGAAAGAGGTGTAAAACATATCAATGAATTATGTGAATGTATTGATGATGGATATAAGGCATATATAATCTTTGTGATTCAAATGAAAGATGTATTGTATTTTACACCAAATGATGATACACATAAAGCATTTGGTGATGCTCTTAGAATAGCACATAAAAAAGGTGTTCAAGTTCTTGCAGTAAATTGTTATGTTAGTGAGGATAGTATTGACATATGTGACTATGTTGAAGTTAGATTGTAAATAAATAACATATTATAGCGCAAAATATGTTATAATATAATATGTATCATAAAATAAAAAGAAATAAATTGTTATTTTTGAAAATAAGATAAAATAATTTAAACACATATACAAAAATACGGTGGATAATGATATAATTTAGAGAGGTTAATGTTTTCAGAAAATTTAATGAAGTATTTTTAGACCTGCAAAGTAGTTGGGGGTAATAAATGTATAATAATGATGGGATTTTAATTAAAGGAAATAGAGATGGTATAAATACAACAATTAATATGAGCAAGTTTTCTTCATTTGAAGACATGATTACGTTATTAATTAAAAAGCTTTCAAAGGGAAAGCAGTTTTATCAAGGTACTACATTGATTTTAAGAATAGATTTAAAACTCCTTAATGAAAAAAATTATGAAGAACTTAAGGAAATTTTATTAAGTAAGATTGGTCTAAAAGATATTGTGTTTGAAGACTTAGAAAAAGAAGCAGAAGACATAAATCAAAAGGAAAATAAGGTTTTTACTGGTGTATATGAAGGAAAAACTAAATTTATAAGAAAGACTGTAAGAAGCGGACAATCTGTAAATTATAGAGGGAATATAGTTATAATAGGAGATGTCAATAGTGGTGCAGAAGTGTATGCTACTGGGAATGTCGTTGTTCTTGGAAGAATACAAGGTAAAGTAAGTGCAGGAACTAATGGAAATAATAAAGCTATAATAGCTGCATTTTTATTACAACCTGAGCTATTAAAAATTTCTAATATTATAGCAATGTCACCAGACGATACAGAAAAACCTAATTATCCTGAACTTGCTAAAATTAAAGATGGTACAATAATAGTTGAACCGTATTTACCCAATAAATATATATATTAAAATGTCGGAGGGATTAGGAAAATGGGAGTGTCTATTGTAATTACTTCAGGTAAAGGCGGAGTTGGTAAAACAACTACAACAGCCAACATAGGAACAGCGTTAGCATCGCTTGGCAAAAAGGTAGTTGTTATTGATGGTGATACAGGATTAAGAAATTTAGATGTATTATTAGGATTAGAAAATAGAATAGTTTATACAATAATTGATGTTATTGAAGGTAGATGTAGATTAAAGCAAGGATTAATAAAGGATAAAAGATTTCAAAA
This sequence comes from Clostridium butyricum, assembly GCF_006742065.1. NCBI lineage: Bacteria > Bacillati > Bacillota > Clostridia > Eubacteriales > Clostridiaceae > Clostridium > Clostridium butyricum. The sequence continues at coordinate 557,547 of NZ_AP019716.1, forward strand.
TTTATGTCTTTTACCTACAGCTCAGACAAAAGATAAAGATGATATAAGTCCTCAGGATATGCTTAGAATAGTTAACGAACTAAAAGAAGAATTTGATTATGTATTAATCGATTCTCCAGCAGGAATTGAACAGGGATTTGAAAATGCAGTTATAGGTGCAGATAGAGCTGTTGTTGTTGTGAATCCAGAGATAACATCTGTAAGAGATGCTGATAGAGTAATAGGTAAACTTGATGCAAAGGGATTAGAAGATCATGGTGTAATAATAAACAGATTAAATTATGAAATGACTAAAAATGGTGATATGCTTGACGTATCAGATATTATAGAAACCCTTTCAATTGAATTATTAGGAGTAGTTCCTGATGATAAAAACATAACAGTTTCAACTAACAGGGGAGAGCCTATAGTTCTAGATGAAGAAGCAATTGCGGGACATGCTTTCAAAAATATTGCGAGAAGAATAATAGGCGAAGAGGTTCCTCTTCTTGAATTACATACAACAGCAAATGAAGGGTTTTTCAAATCTTTTTTAAAACTGTTTAAACGTAGTTAAAGGGGGAAAGGGAAATGGGTTTTTTTAAGAGTTTAAATAGCAAACCGACACCGAAGCAAGTTGCTAAAGACAGATTAAAGTTAATTTTAATACATGATAGAGGAGAAATAGCACCAGATATTATTGAAAAAATAAGAGAAGAAATTTTAGGTGTTATATCAAAGTATATAGATATACAGATTGATGATGTTGAAATATCAGTAAATAAGAATGTGGAAGAGGGAGATAATTCTTCAGCACTAGTTGCAAATATTCCTATAAAGAATTTAAAAGGAAGATAAATTTGCTCGCCTGAGAAAGTTCAACTGACCAAATGTAAAATTTGGAGTTTCACTTGCTCGCTGAGAAAGTTCAACTAACCAAATATAAAATTTGGAGTTTCACTTTTTATAAGATACCTACTTAATTGTGATTATAAACAAAAAGAAAAAGAAACTGATTGAAATGGAAAGGGGATTTCTGTTTTATCAGTTTCTTTTTCTTTAAAATATACTCATTTTTTAAGAAATATATGAATAATTTTAAAATAATAATTAAGATAGAAGATAAGTTTTTTTATAATTATTACAAAATTATTATTATTTAATTAGAAGAGATTCTTATTATAGAGAATGAAACAATAATAGTGTATAATTAATAAGAAATATGTTATATTGAGATGTATTTCATGGAGGTGAAATGTTGTTTAAACAGTTTAAATTAGATATAAAGCTAATAAAAGATATTGATAAAACACTTTTATTTTCAATGATTGCTTTAGTTTTATATGGAATACTAAATATATATTTGTGTACAAAAGGCGGTAAGTATGATGGATTTGCTTTTAAGCAGTTTGTTTGGCTTATAATATCATTAGTTGTACTGTATATATTTTTATCAATTGATTATACAATAATGATGAATTATGTGCCCTTATTTTATTGGGGATCAGTAATACTTTTAATAGCGACAATGTTTTTTGGTTCAGAAATTAATGGTGCTAAAGGATGGATAAGGTTAGGTCCGCTTTCACTACAGGCATCTGAAATTGCAAAAATAGGAATAATACTTATGTTGGCAAAGAAGTTAGATGAAATGGATGGTAAGATAAATGATGTAAAGAATTTTTTTACATTGGTATTTTATACAGCTGTACCAGTTTTATTTATTATAATTCAACCAGATATGGGAATGACTATGGTTTGCTTTTTTATAGTACTTGGAATATTTTTTGTAGCAGGATTAGATATGAAGATTATTGGAGGTGGTTTAGCATCTCTTGTTATAGCTATAATCGTAGTAATAAATTCAAGTTTTATTCCAGCATATCAAAAAAGCAGATTTACAGGGTTCTTAAATCCAGAAGCAGATTATGCTGGTAATGGATATCATTTAACTCAGTCTTTGATAGGAATAGGATCTGGAGGAATACTTGGAAGCAGACCATCATTAAAAGCAGATGCTGCTACAGGATATGCCGCTCAGAATGTACCAGAAGTACATACAGATTTCATCTTTTCAGCAATAGCAGAGCAATTAGGGCTTTTAGGAGCAGCTTTTCTATTAATTCTATACGGATTTTTGATTTATGAGATGATTTCTATAGCACGAACTTCAAAAGATATTTGTGGTTCAGTAATATGTGTAGGAATAGTATCATATTTCCTATTTGCAATACTTCAAAATATCGGAATGACAATAGGGTTGTTACCAATTACGGGAATAACATTACCACTTATTAGTTATGGTGGAAGCTCACTTCTTACAACTGTTATATCAGTAGGATTAGTACTTAATGTAGGAATGAGAAGAAAAAAAATACATTTTTAAAATATTATAAATTGATTATATGCTGACTTTAAATTTTAAAGTCAGCTTTTTTAATTTGTAAAACTTCTTCTCATAAAACTTAAAAGTGGAAAATATAATTTAATAATGAGAACTTTAAGGGAGGATACTATGGGAAATTATTCATCTGCATATGAAGAATATTATAAGAATATAAATAACAAATCGATAACGAAAGAAAGTGGTAATAGGGGTCCTTTCTTAAACCGAGGAGTAAATAATACTCAGAGTAATAAATTTCAATCAAGTAATGGTGAAGAAACTTATTATTTTTCTAAAGACTATTGGATAAGAAGAATAGAAAGAGAACTTGCTGGATCACTTGCGTTATTAGCATGTTTTATGGGATTAAAGTATACCAATATAAAAAATGTGCAGGATTTTTATAAGTGGTGCAAGCAGAACGTTGTAAGTGAATTTAATTATGATCAATCTGTTGAAGTTCTTAATTCAATGGAAATAGGTACATTTAAAACTAAAGATTTTAAAATAGGAACTTTTCAAATTGAAGATTTAAAATCTGAAAATTTGAAAACAGAAATGAAAAACTTTAAAGAATATATAAATAAGTTACAAGGAGAAAAAGTTTAAATTATTGCAATTTTAGAAAAATAAACTGAAGTGACGTATATAAATTGACCAGAAAGGAGTGAATATTGTGAAAGTATTAAAATTATAACTAAGCATATAAAATCAGTTTATACGACACAACAAGCAATATTATAGGGGTTAGAAATGAAAAAATGGATTGTGATTTTATTAGTTGAATTCCTAGCACTTATGTGGATTGCAGATTTTCAAGCGTCAGTTATAATTAGCTTTTTATGGATAATACTACATGAATTTTCACATATTTTAACAGCAAAGAGATTTGGATGTACATTTAATAAAATAAATATCAGCATTTGGGGCGTAAAAGCTGATTTAATTGATTTTGATGAATTATTAGAAAAGGATAAGTTAGTAGTTTATTTGGCAGGTCCTGTTTTTAATATTACTATGAGTATAGTCTTATTTTGCTTATATAGTGTGTTTAAATTAAATTATTTAAAAAGCAGTATAATTATAAATCTTTGCTTAGGTGCATTTAACTTATTACCTGCTTACCCATTAGACGGGGCAAGAATTTTAGAAATATTATTATCTAAGAAATTTTTGTATAAGAAATCAAAAAAAATTACAGAATGTATTAGTATTATTATTTCAGGAGTATTATTTATTTTATTTAATATAATGCTTTTATTACATAAGGTAAACATAAGCTTATTTCTAGCATCCATATTAATGGGGTATACTACTTTTTTGGAAAAGGAAAAGACAATGTATATAATTATGGATGATATGATCAAAAAGGTAAGAAGACTAAAAAAGTATAATTATATGGAAAATAAATCTATTTCCGTATACTATAAAAAAGGTCTTGTTAATGTTTTAACACTTGTTGATAAGAATAAGTTTAATAGTTTTTACATTCTTGACGATGATATGAGGCTTATTACAATAATACATGAAGATGAACTTATTATGGCTTTAAAGGAGTATGGGAATATTACTTTAGAAGATTATATTAAAATAAGAAATAACCATTGATTATAAAAAATATGATTATGGTGAATCAATGGTTATTATTAATAAATTGAAGTACATATTATTGTAGGTTATAATTAATAATATGGTAATATTTATAAAAAATAGAAACTTTAAATTTATAATGAGGGATGGGATAATATTATGAAAAGAAAGAAGATTGTATCAATTTTGCTGAGTTTGTGTATATCACTATCGTTAATGACAAGTACGGCATTCGCAGCAGAATTAGACAGTAAGAATTTTGAACAAGCAATAGTAAATGTGAAATCAATAGTTTCAATTTCAGATGACTATAAAAATTTTTCACACTCATCAAGAGAAATTAGTAATGGAAATAATAGTGTAACTGTATGGGATTTAGAATGGGAAACAGATGATGAAAAGGGAGGATATATTTCAGCTAAAGTTGATTCATATGGAAATTTATGTGATTATAATAATTATAATAATAAAACTGATACATCAGGATTAGCTAAAGTAAGCAAAGAAAAAGCTGAAAGTACAGCAAAAGAATTTTTAGGAAAAGCTATGCCAGAGTTTTCAAAGGATATGAAGCTTGTAAATAGTAATATTTATAGTGATGAATATTATTTTGTATATCAACAGTATGTAAATGATATTCCGGTAAATTTTATTAAAGTTAATGTTGGAGTAAATAAATTTACAGGAGAAATATCTTCATATTCAGGTCTTAAACCAGGAACTAAAAAACTTGACTATCCTCAGGTTGATAATGTTATAGGTATTGAAAATGCAGAAAAAATATATATAGATAAGATTCAAAATGATTTATGTTATTATTCAACGTATGATTACAAAGAAAAAAAGAATAATACTGTTGCATTGTATTCATTTGATAGCAATAAAGCAGTTGATGCAAAGAGTGGTGAAATTGTAAGTTTAGATAACTATAGATTTAATGAATATTTAGATAAGAATTCTGGAAGTAACTCAGTAACGGAAGCTGATTCAGCAGGTTTGAGTGAAGTTGAAAAAGATGAAGTTAATAAGGTTTCAGGATTAATTTCAAAGGAAAAGGCACAAGAGATAATAAATGAAAATAGTGATTTATTATCTTCTATGAAAATAGAAGATATAGTACTTAGAAAAACATACAGAGGGGATTCTTACTTATGGCAACTAAGCTTTGATGGAGGAAATGCAGAAATAAATGCTTCCACAGGAGAAATTATTGGTTTTTATATTTATAAACCTTCTGAATCAAAAGAAAATAAAGTTACTAAGGAAGAGGCTAAAAATAAGGCAGAAGCATTATTAAATAGACTTGCAAAAGATAAGTTCAAACAAACAAAACTAATCGATGATTATGATACATCAGAATCATCTGAATATAATTTTAATTATATAAGAGAAATAGATGGAAAAGGATATATGAGTAATGTATTGAGTGTTTCAGTAGACAAAAACACAGGTAATATAATAAGTTATAGCAATACATGGGATAATAATATAAGCCTTCCAGACATAAGTCAGGCAATTTCTAAAACTGATGCATTTAATAAATATAATGAACCAGAAAATTTCGGTTTACAATATGTTCTTAATGAAAATAACACTGTAGGATTAGTTTATAACTTCTCAGGTGAAGATATGGTATATTATATCGATTCTATATCTGGTAAAAAGATTGATAGATGGGGAAATGAATATAAATCAAATAAAGTTCCAGAGTACAGCGATATTCAAGGGCATTGGTGTGAAAAAACCGTAAAAGAACTTTTAGATAGTGGATATTATATCCCAGGAGATAAATTTAATCCAGACACAAATATAAGTCAGATTAACTTTTTTAGATATATGTTATCTTTAAATGCTTCTGATTATTCTGATGATGAGTTATATAATATACTTATTGATAGAGGAATAATTAAAGAAGAAGAAAAAAATACTTTAGGGGCTGTAACTAATAAAGATGCTGCAAAATTTATAACAAGGTATCTTGGGTATGAAAAATTGGCTACTAATTCTAAGATTTTTAATAATCAGTTTAAAGATTCAATTGATGACGAATATTTAGGATATGCAAATATATGTTATGGATTAGACATTATTAAGGGTGACTCAAAAGGAAACTTTAATGGTGATAAAAATATGACTAATGCAGAAGCTGCAGTATATATTTATAATTTAGTTTCTCAGAATAATAAAGTATATCTATAGAGCATAAGTTTTTAAGTTAAACAATTATGGGAATAATAAGAATATTCCCAATGAAGATTAATTGTGTTAGAATAGGGATATCAAAATAGAAGGAGTATAGAAGCTATACTTCTTCTTATTTATGTATGAATAACGAAAAATACAGCTTTTGATTGCTAGAAGTTTTAAATTGATTCTACAGATTTTACAAAGCACCATAGTGTTTTAAGGAGGAAAGATATTAATGAACAGAGTTTCAGATGATATTTTATTTAAGGTTGAAAAGCCGGCAAGATACATAGGCGGAGAATTAAATGAAATTATTAAAGATCCCAAAGAAGTTGATATAAGATTTGCCTTTTGTTTTCCTGACGTTTATGAAGTTGGTATGTCTCATTTAGGAAGCAGAATTTTATATCATACAATAAATTTAAGAGAAGATACATATTGTGAAAGAACATTTGCACCATGGCCTGACATGGAAGAGTTAATGAGAGAAAATGATATCCCATTATTTACTCTTGAAACTAAAGATGCTTTAAATGATTTTGATATATTAGGATTTACACTTCAATATGAAATGAGTTATACAAATGTATTAAATATGCTTGATATGTGTAATATTCCAATAAGAGCATCAGAAAGAAGCGAAAATGACCCTATAGTTATGGCTGGAGGTCCTTGTGCTTATAATCCTGAACCTTTATATGATATTGTTGATTTCTTCGAAATTGGTGAAGGCGAAGAAATGATGAATGATGTTTTAGATGTTTATAAAAAATATAAAGGTAAAGGAAAGAAAAAAGAGTTCTTAAGAGAAATTGCAAAGATCGAAGGTATATACGTTCCTTCATTATATGATGTTGTTTATAATGAAGATGGAACAATAAAATCTTTTGAACCTAAGTTTGAAGATGTTCCAAAGACAGTTAAAAAGAGAATAATAAATAATTATACTAAAGTTCAATTTCCTACAGATATAATAGTTCCATATACAGAAATAGTTCATGACAGAGTAGTATTAGAATTATTCAGAGGATGTACAAACGGATGTAGATTCTGTCAAGCAGGAATGATTTATAGACCAGTAAGAGAAAAAACAAAAGAAGATTTATTAGATCTTACAAGAGAGTTAATTAAAAACACGGGTTATGAAGAAGTATCACTTTCATCATTAAGTACATGTGACTATTCGGATATAAAAGGATTAGTAGATGATTTAATGAATGAGCATGAAGAAAAAAGAGTTGGTGTTGCCCTTCCATCAATAAGAGTAGATGCATTTTCAGTAGATATTTTAAAGAGCATTCAAAAGGTAAGAAAGACTGGTTTAACTTTTGCTCCTGAAGCTGGTTCTCAAAGAATGAGAGATATTATAAATAAAGGACTTACAGAAGAAAAAATATTAGATGCAGCTACAAGTGCATTTGAATCTGGATGGAAGACTCTTAAGCTTTACTTTATGGTAGGTCTTCCTTATGAAGAATTAGATGACTGTAGAGGTATTGGTGAACTTGCAGAAAAAATAGTTTATAGATATAAGACTGCTAAAAAGGAAAATAACAATAAGGGATTAAGACTTACAGTAAGTACATCAATATTAGTTCCAAAGCCATTTACACCATTCCAATGGGCTCCTATGGCTAGAATTGAAGATGTAAATCAAAAAATTAATGCTGTTAAGGATTCTATAAAGAGTAAGTGCATAGTTTATAACTATCATGAACAAAAAACATCAGTTATGGAGTCAGTATTTGCAAGAGGCGATAGAAGATTATGTGACGTTTTAATAAAAGCATTTGAAAAAGGTGCTAGATTTGATGGATGGAATCAATATTTCAAATATGATATATGGCAGGAATCATTAAAAGAATGTGGTTTAAATGAAGATTTCTATGCATTTAGAGAAAGATCATATGATGAAATTCTTCCTTGGGATTTCATTGATATTGGAGTTAATAGAAAATATCTTGAAAGAGAAAATGAAAAAGCTAAAAAAGCAGAATTAACTCAAAACTGTAGAAAAGGTTGTACAGGATGTGGAGTTAACGTAAACTTTAAGGAAGGAGAGTGCTTTGAAGGTGCGATACTTAGTTAAATTTACAAAAGAAGAAAACATTAAATTTATATCCCACTTAGATGTACTAAAAACAATTCAAAAAAATATAAGAAGAGCGGAGCTACCAATAGAATATTCACAAGGATTTAATCCTCATATGACTACATCTATTGCACAGCCATTATCTGTTGGAGTATATTCAAGTGGTGAATATCTTGATATGGTTTTAGTTGATGAAATGAATGAAGATGAAATTATTGCAAGATTAAATGCTACAGCGCCAGGCGGAATTAAGTACATAAGTGCTCTTGCTATTCCTTATAAAGAAGGAGAAAAAAAAGTGCCACAAGCTATGGCAATGATTGATGGAGCAAGATACACAATAAAAGTTAAGTATTCTGATGTTTCAAGCTTAGAAGAAGAAATAAAAAAAATACTACAAAAAGATGAGTGGAACATTATAAAGAAAACTAAAAAGGGTGAAAAAGAAACAAATATTAAAGCAATGATTAAAGAATTCAAATTTTGGGTTAAAGATAATTCTTTAGTTATGAATACATTAATAAGCACTGGAAGTAGAGAACATTTAAGTGCAGATTTATTAGTTAAATATATTCAAGAAAATACAAGCAATGCTATTACAGATTCATTTGTTGATGTTAAGAGAGAAGAAATGTATTTTTATAAAAATGACAAGTTAGTACCTCTTTACAAATGTGTGTAACCTTCAGGATTTAAATATTATCAATTTTATATGGTTGTTTGTTTAAATACGGGTTTTATTGTTAAAAATATATAAGAGAGATTAATGGTTGTTGCAATAGTTATAATTTGCAGCAACCAACTTTTTAGGATGTGTTAGTGTGAAGGAAATTTTTATAGAGAGAAGAGAAAATATCTTAAGAATTGCAGTAAAGGTTAATAATGAACTTGTTGAGAGTATTGTTGAGGAGCAGAATGATGAGCCTATAATAGGCGAAATTTATAAAGCCAGAGTAAAAAATATACTTCCTGCAATTAATTCAATATTTATAGATATGGGATTATCAAAAGAAGGATATATGTACTATGGTAATGACCTTAAAGATGCAAATATAAAAAAGGGTGATGACATACTTGTCGAAGTTGTAAAAGAACCTATAAACGATAAAGGTGCAAAACTTAGTCATAAAGTTTCGATTCCAGGAAAGTATGTTGTTTTGAATTGTTATAATCAAGGAATCAGTTTTTCTAAAAGAATAACTGATGAAATTAGAAAAAAAGAAATTTTAGATAATATAAAACCTTTAGATGATGTGAGTATCACAATAAGAACAGAAGGAATAAATACAGACATAAATATTTTACAAAAGGAAATAGACAAACTCTATGGAGAATTTGAAAATATTAAAAGAAAGATGAAGTATTCTAATGAATTAAAAAAGCTTTATGGTGAAGATCCTACTTTAAATAGACTTTTGAGAAATTCATATAATGATGAAAATACTAAAATATATGTAGATAATGACTCTGATTTTGAAAAGATACTTAAGTTTATTGGCGAAGAAAAAGAACTTCAAGTTGAAAAGTATAACGGATATAGAAATCTTTTTGACTGCTATGGAATAGAAAAAGAATTAATAAAATTAAGACATAATAAAGTTAATCTTCATTGTGGTGGATATATAGTTATAGATAAAACAGAAGCTATGTATGTAATTGATGTTAATAGTGGTAAAAATATAAAGGAAAGAAACTTTAATAAGACTATTCTTGAAACTAATTTAGAAGCTGCAAAAGAAATAGGAAAACAGATAAGACTTAGAAATTTAAGTGGAATTATAGTTGTTGACTTTATAGATATGAGAGATAGAAAGCAAAAAGAAATCGTTATGTCTGAACTTTACAGTAGTTTAAAAGAAGATAAAGGGAATGTGAAAATCTTCCCATTTACAGAGCTTGATCTTGTTCAAATTGCAAGACGTAGGCAAGGGAAAAGCATCTATGAATATATGGAAGAAGAATGTTCAAGATGTAAAGGTAGAGGAATAATTTTAAAATTATCTTATATTGAAGGTCTTATTAGAAACGAGATTATAAGAATGAAAGAAGAAAATTCTATAGACAGTTTTAAGATAGAAATAGATAGTGTTTATAAAGATAGAATAAAGGATGATATTTTTAGTTTTATAAAAGAAATTGATGGATTAGATAATGAGATTTATCTTGATTATGTTGATGGAATTGAAGGATACAGAATAGAACCTTTATTGTTTCAGACTCAAAAAGAGAATTTGAAAAAATTAAAAATTACAGAAATAGAAAAAGCTTAATTTGGTTAAACTGAAAAATCTCTTTACAAAAGCTGAAAATTATGATATTATGGCTTTTGTAGACCGCACACGTAAGGTTTTTAGTAAAACAAAGTCAAATCTTTGTACCAAAAGTGGCGAGACCGTTATGAGGAGGTGTTTTTTAATGTACGCAGTATTAAAAACAGGTGGAAAACAATACAGAGTTCAAGAAGGAGACGTAATATACGTTGAAAAATTAGACGCTGAAGTTGATTCTACAGTTGAATTAGAAGAAGTATTAGCAGTAGGAACTGATGCAGGTATCAAAGTTGGTGCTCCAGTTGTTGCAGGTGCTAAAGTTGTAGCTAAGGTTGCAGCTCAAGGTAAGGCTAAGAAGGTTATAGTTTTCAAGTATAAAGCTAAGAAAGACTATAGAAGAAAGAATGGACACAGACAACCTTACACTAAGTTAGTTATCGAAAAGATAGAAGCTTAATATTATGGTTAAAGTAAAAGTTAGAGAAAAGAGTAACAAAATCATTGGTTTCGTAATTAATGGTCACGCATTATCTGATGATAGAGATTTTTCAAGTGATTCTGCTCTCGTAGGAGAAGCATTTGACTTAATATGTAACAGTGTTGCAGTTTTATCACAGAGTGTAATCATTGGTATTGATGAGGTGTTAAAACTAAATTGTACATACGAAATGAAAGATGGATACTTAAATCTTGATCTTCAGGATTTTACTTCTGAAGAAATAGAAAAAACTCAAGTTTTACTAAGGACTTTTGAGAAGAGCCTAGAAAGTGTCATTTTAGGTTTCGATGCATTAGTTGGAAAAAAGAAACGTATGGAATATATAACTTTAATAAAAGAGGAGGTGTAGTCACATGCTAATTATGAACCTTCAATTATTCGCTCATAAAAAAGGGGTAGGTAGTACTAAGAACGGAAGAGACTCTGAATCTAAGAGATTAGGAGTTAAATCTGCTGACGGACAATTTGTTCTTGCTGGAAACATTCTTGTAAGACAAAGAGGTACTAAAATTCATCCAGGTGAAAATGTTGGAAGAGGTAAAGACGATACTTTATTTGCTAAGATCGATGGAGTTGTTAAATTCGAAAGACTTGGTAGAGATAAGAAGAAAGCAAGTGTTTACCCAGTAAACGTTGAAGCAATAGCTGAATAATTTTTTTGAAATAAAGCACTCTTAGCAAAGAGTGCTTTTTTAAATGTAGATTTAATGCACAATGCACAGTTCATAAGTTTTTCAAATTCTTATGTATGATGTTTTTTGTGAGTTGTGCATTGTGCCTTATAATTAAGAAAATATGGATGCTATTTTATCAAGCATCTAAAGAGTTAGATAAGGCATTAAAAGAAATGTGATATAATGTGAATACAAATTTATAATTTGTTAAGGATAAGAATAGTAATAAAATTCTTAGTAAACATTAAGATTAGAATTTTATAGTGTTAGTTAGGAGATGAGTATATATGTTTATAGATAAAGCCAAGGTTTTTATTAAATCAGGAAATGGTGGAGATGGTGCCATTACATTCAGAAGAGAAAAGTACGTACCATTAGGCGGACCAGATGGTGGAGATGGAGGAAAAGGCGGAAGCATTATTTTCAAAGTTGATACAGGGATTACTACATTATTAGATTTCAAATACAAAAAGAAATTTATAGCTGAATGTGGTGGTAATGGAAGCGGATCAAAATGTTATGGTAAAGATGGAGCGGATCTTATAATTAATGTACCAATGGGAACAATTATAAGAGAAGCTGAAAGTAATAAAATAATAGCGGATATGTCTCATAAAGATGAAGAGTTAGTAGTATTAAAAGGTGGTAAAGGTGGTAAAGGAAATACTAAATTTGCTACTGCAACAAAGCAGGCACCACATTATGCTGAACCAGGTATGCCAGGAGCTGAATTAAATATAACTCTTGAATTAAAATTACTTGCAGACGTAGGATTATTAGGTTTCCCTAATGTAGGTAAATCAACATTACTTTCTATGACTACAAAAGCAAAACCAAAGATAGCAAACTATCATTTTACAACAATAAAGCCAAACTTAGGTGTTGTTGCTGTTGATGGAATAGAACCATTTGTTATGGCTGATATTCCAGGAATAATTGAAGGTGCAGCTGAAGGTGTAGGACTTGGGATTCAATTCTTAAGACATATCGAAAGAACAAGATTATTAATACATGTTGTTGATATATCAGGTGTTGAAGGAAGAGAACCTTTTGAAGATTTCGTTAAGATTAATGAAGAGTTAAAAAAATACTCAGTTAAACTTTGGGATAGACCTCAAATAGTTGTAGCTAATAAGAGTGATATGCTTTATGATGAAAGCATATATGAAGACTTCAAGAAAAAAGTTGAAGAATTAGGATATACTAAAGTATTCAAAATGTCAGCAGCTACAAATGATGGAGTAGATGCTGTAATGAAAGAAGCAGCAAGAATGCTTAAGGAAATTCCAATAACTGAACTAGAAATAGCTGAAGATGAAAGATACATCCCAGAAGATAGAAAGTTCACTTATGAAATAAGTGTTGAAGATAATGAAGAAGGTACAAAAACATATGTTGTTGAAGGTACTTTTGTTGACAGATTATTGCATGCTGTCAATGTAAATGATGCTGACTCGTTAAGATATTTCCATAAAGTTCTTAGAAATAAGGGAGTATTTGATGAAGTTAGAGAAATGGGAATCAAAGACGGAGACTTTATGAGATTAAATGACTTTGAATTTGAATACATCCTTTAATCAATTAACAGTTAACAAGTAACAGTTAACAATTGTGGATGAAATTCTTATAGAATTTCTAAAAAATATAACTGTTAACTGACAACTGTTAATTGTTAACTGAAAACCCCCCAGGGATAAATAATGCAAAAAACAAACAGCAATTTTAGGAGGAAAATAAAATGATAACAACAAAACAAAGAGCATATTTAAGAAGTTTAGGAAGCACAATGTCACCTATATTTCAAATTGGAAAAGGTGGAATTGAAGAAAACTTTTTAATTCAAGTAAAGCAGGCTTTAGAAGCTAGAGAGTTAATAAAAATAAAAGTTTTAGAAAATAGTGGATTAGATACTAGAGAAGCTTCAGACATGATTTGTAAAGCTGTTGGATGTGAAGGCATTCAAGCAATAGGAAATAAGATTGTTCTATATAAGCAATCAAGTAACTTAAAAAAGAGAAAAATTGAATTACCTACTAAGTAATATTATTTAGTTTAAAAATACAGCATTTTTTATGCTGTATTTTTTTGTGGAATTTTATTAACATCATAAATATTTTAATAAGAAATGATATAATAATATAGTTAGTATAAAATACTTTGACAAGAGGATATTTAAAATAACTATGATAAGCATAGGAGGAAGCTAAATGAAGCGATATGGTATAATAGGAGGAACATTTGATCCTATTCATAATGCACATTTATATATAGCGTATGAAGCAAAGAAACAGCTGGATTTGGATAATGTAGTATTTATGCCAGCAGGAATACAGCCATTTAAAAAAGAAAATAAGGTTACTGATTCAGAACTTAGATATAACATGGTTAAGTTGGCTATAGAGCCATACAAAGAATTTTCAATTTCAGATTATGAAATTGAAAAAGAAGGGCTTAGTTTTACTTATGAAACATTAGAGTATTTTAAGGAAAATTACAATAACGAAAAAGTAGACCTTTTCTTTATTACAGGAGCAGATTGCTTAATGAGCATAGATAAATGGAAGAATGTATCCAAGATATTTTCACTTTGCACTTTTGTTGTATTTTCAAGAGGTGGATTTAATTCAGAAGATCTTAGTAAAAAGAAGAAAGAAGTTGAAGAAAAATATAGCTGCAAAATTGTCATTTTAGAATTAAAAGAATTAGAAATATCATCAACAGATATTAGAGAAAGAGTTAAAAATGGAAGGAAAATAGACTTTTTTGTGCCGGAAAAAGTTAATAAATTTATATTAGAAAATAATTTATATAAAGAATAGATAATTGATTATAGGAGGGATTAAATTGCTATCAATAGAAGAAATTAGAGAGTATTTAAAGTCGAATTTAAAAGAAAGTAGATATAATCATACTCTTGGTGTATGTGAAACATCTGTAAAACTTGCAGAATTAAATGGAATATCTATAGAAAAAGCAGAAATTGCTGCTCTTGCTCATGATGTTGCTAAAAACTTAGATAAAGAGGAAATGTTAAAAATAATAAACGAAAATAATATAGAACTTTCTAATGTTGAAAAAGAAAATATGAATTTATGGCATAGTATAATAGGACCAATAGTAGCACAAGAAAAATTAGGAATAACTGATGAAGATATATTAAATGCCGTGAGATGGCATACTACTGGAAAGGAAAATATGTCTGTTCTTGTAAAAATAATTTACATAGCGGATATGATAGAACCAGGAAGAAGCTTTCCTGGAGTAGAAGAGATAAGAAAAGAAACTTTTGAAAATCTTGATAAAGGAGTTTATTTAGGACTTACACATAGTATTCAGTTTCTTTTGAGCAAGAATTTATTGATAGATGAAAATACAATGAAGGCAAGAAATTATTTTTTGTTTAAATAATATTTTTATCTAGATATAGTGTATCCATTGTCACCGGATAATTGTCAATTTAAAACATATTAATAAAATATTAAATAAAAATAAGATTTACTTAAAAGATTTTAAAGAATCTCTTATGGTCATATGGTTAGAGTATATTTATGATAGAATATATATGCAGTTAACATAGTTATTGAACTATTAGTAAAATAGTAGATAAGTCATATTATTATGTAATGTAAAATATTTAATACTGTAATTAAAAATAAGTTTTAAGATGAATTACAGTAAAGAGGTGAAAAAATGGGGAGAAAAGATAAGAAAAAGAAACGGTTTAACAAAGGTAATGATGGTACAAATAAATTTGAAAAAATAATACTTGGAGTTATATCGATTTTTTTAACTTTTACAGTATTTTCGATAATATCAGGTTTTATAGCACTTATGGAAGTGGGAAGTCAATCCATGCCTAAGGCATCAAACCCATCTGGCAATAAACCAGTAAATATTCTACTCTTAGGTATGGATATTGGAGATCCTAACCAAGAGGATAATAAGGATATTAAGCGTACAGATACAATAATGGTGGTTAATTATAATCCAGAAACGGACAAAATAACAACAGTATCAGTACCAAGGGATACTTTAATACAGAATAATGGTAACAGTGTAAAGATTAATTCTGCATTTGCCATTGGAGGATATTCCAGAATAAAAACAGAGGTAGAGGGTCTTCTTAATGTAAATATAAATTATATAGTTAAAGTAGATTATGATGCATTTGTGGATATAATAGATGCCATAGGCGGAGTTAAAATGAAAATTGAAAGAAATATGATTTATGATGATGAAGGACAAAATCTTCATATAAACTTTAAGGCTGGAGAAACTGTGAAGCTTGATGGACAGAAAGCACAAGAATTTTTCAGATGGAGAAAAAATAATGATGGAAGTGGCTTTGCAAATGGTGATTTAGATAGAATACAGAATCAGCAAAAATTTATTGCAAAAGTAATAGATAAATGCACAAATCCTCTCATTGTTTTTAGAATACCTAAGATAATGTCAGCAATAGGAAATAATGTAGAAACTAATATGTCTCCATTTTCAATAATAAAATATGGATTAAAGTTTATGGGTGTAAGTAATAATGATATATCAATGCTTACAGCTGCAGGAACGCCAAAAACAATAAATGGACAGTCATTTTTGGTATTTGATAAAAATTCAAATAAGGATATAATTTCTCAGTTAGCTTCATCAGAAGTTTCATCAAAATCAGAAAATGGTATATCAAAAGAGAATATAAAAATAAAGATATTAAATGCAACAAAAATCAACGGATTAGCATCAGAGTTAAAAATTAATATGAATAATATAGGATATACAAAAATTGATACTGGAAATACAGAGCTTTCTGATAAGACAGTAATATTAAGTAATAATAAAAACATGCTAAAAACAATATCAAAGGATTTAGATATTAAGAATAGTGGAAAAAAGGATGATAAAGCAGAATACAAAGATTATGATGTTATTATAATTCTTGGCAAGGACTTCAAAAAGTTTGGAGAGTAACATTATGGATAAGGAGATAAAATAATATGAGTATCTTAGAAAAAAAGGTGACTGGAATAGAAGAGGGAACTAAAATAAGAGAATATTTAAAGATGGAAATGGGATTATCTACAAGATTAATCAGAAGTGCATCCATTGATAAAAGAATATTTGTAAATGACATTCCAGTAAAAATGAATCGTGTTATCAATGAAGGTGAAGTAATAAAAATAGATTTAGCAAAAGATGAAAGTCAAGATATTGCACCAGAAAAGATGGATATTGAAATAATATATGAAGATGAAGATATATTAGTAGTGAATAAGAAACCATTTATGGTAGTTCATCCTACAAAGAGTTATCAAAGTGGAACACTTGCAAATGGTGTAATAAATTATTTTATGGAAAGTGGTCAAAACTGTATTGTAAGACTTGTCTCAAGATTGGATATGAATACATCTGGACTTATAATAATTGCTAAAAATCAATTTTCTCATGGAATGCTTTCGAAGGAAATGACTGAAAATAAAGTTACTAAGAGATATCTTGCAGTTGTTCATGGGATATTAGAAAATGAAGAAGGAACTATTGATCGTCCAATATATAGACCAGAAGGAATTGATTTTGGAATAATGAGAATAGTTGATGAAAGAGGCCAAAGAAGTATAACTCATTATAAAGTAATAGAAAAGTATGAAAATGCAAGTCTTGTTGAATGTACACTTGAAACAGGAAGAACCCATCAGATAAGAGTACATTTAAGCAGTATAGGACACCCTATATACGGTGATTCTCTATATGGTAGTGGAGATGAAGAGCAGGATTTAATAAGCAGACAGGCGCTTCATGCATATTCATTAGATTTTAGATCACCAAGAACTGGTGAAATCCTTTCTTTAAAATCTAATCTTCCAGAAGACATTAAAACTTTAATAGAGAAAATTAAAAAGTAGATTAAGGTATTTAATTCAAATAATTATTAAAAAAATATGTAAACTAAAAGGTCTAAAATCTGTTAATTGAGATTTTAGACCTTTTAGTTTAAATATATTTGAATATTTAATGCTTGCCATTAATTGAAAGTTTCTTTTTTATAAATATACCTAGTCCAACAATAATAGCAATTCCAGCAATGCTAACTGCAATATAGATTGGAATCTTAGGATTATTTGAAAATGCTTCAGCAGAAAGTGGTGATTCATATGTTCTTGAAACACCAGAAGCTAAATCAACTGTTTCTAATTTTTTATCATTAACATAAATAGTTCCTGTTAAAATATTTTCATCTTTATTGAAAGATTTTTTACTCAAATCTTCGTCATTTACTTTTATATCAAAAGATAAAGTTGATTCATCACCTTTTAAAACAGGATATTCTAATGTTTTATTGATAAGTAAAGGAACTGTAAGATTTTTAGTAACATCATATTGTGCAACTTCTTGACCTTTGTCATAAAGCTTAACAAAAGAATAATTATCGAAACCATAATTAAATACTGACTGCATATCGAAGAAGTTTTGATTCTTATCCATAGCATTTAGAAATGATGCAATAAGAATATGTCCATCTTTTTCAGCAGAAGATACATATGTATGATTAGCTTTTGTTGTATATCCATTTTTACCACAAAGAGCATATTGATAATAATATTTTGAATTTTTATTAATCATATAATTTTTATTATTAATTATTATAGTTCTTTCTGGATTATTAATCATTGTTATAGTCGCATATGGTGTTTGTGCAATATCTAAAAAATCCTGATTTTTAATTGCTTCTCTTAGAAAGAGTGCTAAATCATGAGGCGTTGTAAGATGTTCTGGATCTGGAAGACCACTTGGATTTCTAAAGCTTGTTGCAGTAGCGCCAAGTTCCTTTGCCTTTTCATTCATAAGCTGTGCAAAGCTGTCAATACTTCCACTTACATGATAAGCTAATTCATTAGCACAATCATTACCAGACTCCATAAGTAGTCCTAAAAGAAGGTCATGAACGGTAACAACATCACCTTTTAAAAGACCGATTGCTGTACCATCAACAGAAGTGAAATTCTCTTGAATAGTAACTTCATCTGTTAATTTGCATTTGTCTAAAGCAACAAGTGCAGTCATAACTTTAGTTGTTGAAGCAGGTTCAAAGGTGCAGTCTTCATTTTTACCATAAAGAATTGTGCCGCTCGATGCATCTATTAATGCGCACCCTTGAGCATTAATTTCTGGTTTTGCAGTTTCTGCATGTACTGTTAAAGGTATACACAGAAAAAGTAGCAGCATACTCAAAAATTTAAAATATCTTTTCATAAATATCTCCATACTATTTCTATTTTAGTTATCACTATAAAGTATATTTTACCAAAAAAATAATTATTATTCCACTTAAAGTTAAAATATATACATTTAATGTGTAAAATGTATGGATTTTGGCAATTATTAAAATAATATGATTATTTATAGGAAAGGATGAAGTTATGAAAGATAACTTTCTTAAGTATAAGAAGATAGGATTAATGAGTATTTTGGCTATTGTAGTAATTGTAAGCGTGATTTTTTACAATGCTAAAGGATTCAAACAACTCAATAAAAATAATACTGAAAGTATTTTTGTAGATGATGATAATCTTGTATTTGAAAATGGTAAAGAAGATAAGTTACCTTCACAGGATTCTGTAAATATGAGTAAGCAAATGGAAAGCAAATTAGAAGATAAAACAATAGTAGTTGAGATAAAGGGGCAGGTAAAAAAACCAGATGTTTACACCATTGATAAAAATTCAATAATAAATGATTTGATAGATTTAGCTGGTGGAGTTACTGAAAATGCAGATTTAAGTAATATAAATAGGGCTAAAAAACTTCAAAATCATGAAATGATTTATATTGCAGATAAGAATGATATCAATAATGATTATACTCAAGCTACTAATATGGAAAATGGTTCAATGGATAATGAAATTCTTGTAGATATTAATACTGCAACTACAGATAAATTGAAAACACTAAATGGAATTGGTGATTCAAAGGCTAAGAGTATAATTGAATATAGAGAGCAAAATGGAGGATTTAAGAGTATAGAAGAAATAAAAAATGTAACGGGAATTGGAGATAAGATGTTTGAAAAAATAAAGGAAAGTATCACCGTTTAATTTTGGTTATATTATCATGTTATGAAAATTTACATTAAGATGTTATAATATAAAAGTATTCATATTACAGAAGTAGAAAATTATAATCAAATATGAATAATGAAATTAAATTGTGAGATAAAAATGGGATAAAATCTTGGAATTGCATGGTTTATGAAAAGAATATATAATAGAAATGCTTAGATTTAAAAGTTATTTATAATAATAAATTAGATTAATCTTAAGGATTATTTTGAAGAATTAAGATGTTTAACAAATAATATTTTGACACATAGTTGTAATATGGAAGTGATATCATTAAAATGCTGATATTGTTATTACTACATGTGGACATATTACTTAAATAGTAAAATTGAAAGATTTTAAATTAAAATTTATTCTTAAAATTTATGATTATTTCTATTTATATATTAAGTCATATAAACAAGGATAAAATAAAAAACATGAAAGAACCTATACCTGAGGGGGAAAAACTAATGTCTAAAAAGATAGTAAGTATATTTATGAGTTTAATAGTAGCAGCATCACTTGCAGGCTGCGGAAAAAGTACAGATGAAAACAGTAGCAATGCAAAAACAGCTAATCCTACAGAAAGTGCAAACAACACTGTGACCAATGAACAAGCAGAAGGTAAATGGGCACAAAATTATACTTTAGATGAAACTAAAAAGTTATATGAAGAAAAGTTAAGTAAAATGAAAGAAATAACTGAAGAATTAGGTGTAAAGTATAGTAGTGATGAAGTAATAAAAAAAGAAGATGATAAAACAATAACGGATAAATCAATATACTTTGATAATGAAAATCCAGAAAATAATAAAATCGAAAGTATGTATTATGGATTAAAGATATATGGTGAAAATCTTGAAGAAGGTGTAATAAGCTTAAAACTTACATTAAAGTTTGATGGCGAAAATGCAGTAAAGAATAATGACTTAGATTTAGGAAAAACATCATTTGCAAAGTACATAGCGGCCTTTACAGGAGAAGCTGATAGAGATTATTCTGACATAAATAAAGAAATCTTAGAAAAACTTGCAAGTGGAGATACTGAAGTAAGGATAAATAACACAATTGATGGGCTAAATGAAGAAATATTAGCCTCAAAAGATTGTATTTTTTATAAATTATCTACAAAAAAATATAAATTCGCAGATGCAGAAATGAGTATGGAATAGACCGTAAGGGGGAAGTTTTCTTGGAAAAAGATAATGTAAAAGAAAATGAAACAGAAGTTAATACAGATGAAAAAGAAGAAAATAGTGTAGAGCTTTCAAAAGAACATGAAGAAAATACAAATAATGAACTTCAAGATTTAATTGAAGATCATGAAGAAGTTGATTCTAAAGAAAATAATAAGCCATCATTTGGCAAGGAGATATTTGCAAATCTTTTAGATCAGTTTGTGATTCTTGCAGGTTCATCAGTTATATTATTAATAGCAGACGTAGTTATGCGTATGTTTGGATATCAGTTTGTAAGAGAAACTGGAATATTAGTAGCAGTAGTTATGTGTGTATACTTTGTTATAAACTGTTTCTATGTACAGCTAATGGAAAGAACAAAATTAAAAAATACTATTGCAAAGAAGATATTAAATCTATAAAATTATATACAATAAGATTATTTAGCAGATTGGGTTTACGTAAAATTAGTTTTGTGTAAATACCAATCTGTTGTTCTGATTATGGATAGTTAAAAATAAAAAACTATAGATGAAAAAATAATGATTATAGGAGTAAATAATGAGAAGAGGAAGCGACTTACAAGTTAAAATAGAAAAATTACAATTTCCATCAACAGGGATTGGTCATGCAGAAGATAAAATAATATATGTTAAAAATGCATTTCCAGGTCAGACTGTAACAGGAAGAGTAAAGAGAAAAAGAGAAGAATATGCTGACGTAAAGTTATTACAAGTTGATGAAAGAGCAGATTATGAAATACAAGCACCATGTCCTCATTTTGGAGTATGTGGAGGATGTTCATCACAAAGTCTTCCATATGAAAAACAGTTGGAATTTTTAAGTGAAGAAGTTAAAGCATTATTTGACGAAGCTGGTGTACCAACTGGTGAGTATCTTGGAATACAAGGAAGCCCAACACAGTTTGAATACAGAAATAAGATGGAATTCACATTTGGAGATGAAGCTAAGGGAGCTCCACTAGGTGTGGGTATGCATATGATAGGTAAATCTTTTGGTA
The DNA here is from genome assembly GCF_006742065.1 of Clostridium butyricum. NCBI lineage: Bacteria > Bacillati > Bacillota > Clostridia > Eubacteriales > Clostridiaceae > Clostridium > Clostridium butyricum. The sequence goes on from NZ_AP019716.1 coordinate 579,516, forward strand.
TAGTAACAGTTGATCAATGTATGCTGATTGATGAAGACTACAGAAAAGTAATAAGATTAACAGTAGATTATTTCAGAGAACAAAATTTACCTTATTATAGAATAATGAAAGCAGAAGGATACTTAAGACACTTAGTAATAAGAAAAGCTAAGAATACTGGTGAGCTTTTAGTTAACTTAGTAACAACAACTCAAATAGACTTTGATTTAAGCGATTATGTGAAGTTACTAAGAAATGAAAGTTATGATGGAAGATTAGTATCTATAATACATACAGAAAATGATTCAAAATCTGATGCAGTTATACCTGAAAAGGTTAATGTACTTTATGGTAAAGACTATATAAGAGAAGAATTATTAGGATTAGAATTTAACATATCACCATTTTCATTCTTCCAAACTAATACAAAGGGAGCAGAACAGCTTTATTCAATGGTACGTGATTTCATGGGAGATAGTGAAAATAAGGTTGTATTTGACCTTTATTGTGGAACAGGAACAATAGGTCAGATAGTAGCTCCAAAAGCTAAGAAAGTTGTAGGAATAGAACTTATAGAAGAAGCAGTTGAAGCAGCAAAAGAAAATGCTAAGCTTAATGGATTAGAAAACTGTGAATTCTTAGCGGGAGATGTTGCTGAAATAATAAAGAATGTAAAGGATAAGCCGGACATAATAATCTTAGATCCACCAAGAAGTGGGGTGCATCCAAAGGCTCTTGATTACGTAATCAAGTTCAATGCACCAGAAATTATTTATGTTTCTTGTAACCCTAAGACATTAGTAACTGATTTAGAAGTTCTTACTCAAAAGGGGTATAAAGTAGTTCAGACTAAGGTTAAGGATATGTTCCCTAATACACCTCATGCTGAGACAGTTGTTAAACTTACGAAGACCAAAGGGATGAAGTAAGTCTAACAAATGTCTGTGCAAGGGATGCCCAAGAAGCTGAGAGAAGCAAACTCAGATTTACTGTAGAAACTTTACAAGGATAGGATTAAGGAAAACTTAGTCCTATTTTTTATGGATTTATTCAGCAAATTTTTTTACCGTAATAGAAAATAAAAGATATATTTATAAGAATAAAAAATCAGAAGTATAAATATACCAAAATATAACAATATACATTTAAAACAGAACAAAATCACATTTATTTTAGTGAAAAAAGAGACAAATAAAATTACATAAAAAACAAAAAAATACATAATAATACAAATATAAATGTTATAATTTTTTCATAACGTAAAAAGAGAGGTTAATATTATGAATGATTTTTGTGAAAAATGTGAATTAAATGAATCTATAAAAGAGGAAAAGAACTTATTAAATAATGCTATAGTTGAAAAAAATAATAATTTATTGGATGAGAACATTATAAAAATAAGTCAGTATATCGATAAAATGATTTATGATTGTATAAAATGTAAGATAAGATTAGTAGATATTAATAATGAAAAAGTAAGCTTAGACAGTATATTTGGAATACATTCAACATTTTATTATTATGGAGAGCAACATTTATTTATAAATATGTACAATTATATAAAGAAAGGCATTGAAAATAATGAAATTATATATCTTTTTGTAGAAGATAATATTTATAATAAGTTATTAAAAGTTTTAAATGAAAACAATGTTTGTGTAGATGATATACAATTTAGAAATGTTAAGCCACTTATTCAAGGTAATAGAGATGGTGGATTAAAATCATTAAAAAATGAAATTTACAAGATTTCATTAGAAGATGAAGTTAAAAAATATAATGGAATCAGATGGATAGGACAACCGTCATATGCGATAAAATTAAATTCACAAGATGCTTTCTTAAATTTTGAAAAAAATTTAGATATGGCATTAAAAGATACTAATGCATCATTACTTTGCATATATGATGTGAATGATTATATGGATGGTGGAAATATTATTAATAAGAAAGTTATAGAAGAATCACTTGAAACACATTCTTATATTTTAAAAGATGATTATTTACAAGCATTAGCTTAAATCCATACGTATACGAATTATAAATAGGAAAGAATATTCAAAATGATTTTAATTATTACAAATATTACAAAAATATTATGATTATATTACCAATATAGAGAGTGTGTTTATAATAGCGTATAATTGAAAATACGTAAAAGAAATATGCTATATTGGGGGTAAGATATTGTTTAGACAATTTAAATTAGATAGAAGAATATTTAAGGATATAGATAAAACAATATTATTTTCAATGATATCAATAGTGTTATATGGAATATTTAACATATACTTATGCACTAAAGGTGGAGTTAATGCTGGATGTGCAACAAAGCAGTTTGTATGGCTTCTGATATCATTAGTTGTATTATATATTTTCTTGGCTGTAGATTATTCTGTAATAATGAATTATGTACCATTGTTTTATTGGGGAGCCGTATTGTTGCTAATAGGAACAACATTTTTTGGATCAGTTGTAAATGGTGCAAGGGGATGGATTAGATTTGGACCTGTTTCATTACAAGCATCAGAAGTTGCAAAGATAGGTATAATACTTATGCTTGGGAAAAAGCTTGATGAAATGGATGGAAAGATAAACGATACAAAAAACTTTTTTATTTTAGTATTTTATTGTGCAGTGCCAGTAATCTTTATATTGAAGCAACCTGATATGGGAATGACAATGGTTTGTTTCTTTATAGTACTTGGAATATTTTATGTATCTGGATTAGATTTAAAGATAATTGGAGGCGGATTAGTTTCTCTTGTTATTGGAATTATAGTAGTATGGAATTCTGGGTTTATTGAACAATATCAGAAAAATAGGCTTATAGCTTTTGTTAATCCTACAGCTTATGAAACAGATACTGGCTATCATTTAATTCAATCACTTACAGGAATAGGATCAGGGGGATTGTTTGGAAGTAGGCCTTCAATAACAAGTGAAGTAGCTATGGGATATGCAGCACAGAATGTTCCAGAAGTACATACAGATTTTATATTTGCAGCAATAGCAGAACAATGGGGATTTATTGGAGCTATGTTTTTGCTTGTTTTATATGGGTGTATGCTATATAAAATGATAGCTATAGCAAGAACAGCTAAGGATATATTCGGTTCAGTAATATGTGTAGGGATTATATCATATTTCTTGTTTGCAATAATACAGAATATAGGTATGACAATTAGTCTGCTTCCAATAACAGGTATTACATTACCACTTGTAAGTTATGGGGGTAGTTCACTCCTTACTACGATTTTATCAATAGGATTAGTACTTAATGTAGGTATGAGAAGAAAGAAAATACATTTCTAAATTAAATAAAAATGTACTGTTAAATAAACATATAAAATTATTTAACAGTACATTTTTTTATGTTTAAAATTAGTAAATACTCAGATACTTTATAACAATTAGAAAGCATACACAAAAAAATCTATAGTTAAAGTAACATAATAAATTCTTATGAATACTATATATTGTGAATATTATTATGAAGTTAGGATAAGGAATTATAATAATGAAGATAAAAATATTAAAAAATAAGGATTTAGATAAATTAGAGAATGATGTCAATGAATTTATACAAGATAAATGTGTAATAGATATAAAGTATGAATCAACTCAGTATAGAACTTGTAAATATATTGAAAATATTTTAATAGTCATTATTTTATATGATTCATATGGTAACTGTGGATATTTAAATACAAAATCCTTAATGGATTTTAAAAAAGTATAATGTAAAGTTAAGAAAAAGCATTAGGGGGACAAAAGATGAAAGTAGTTATTCTTGCTGGAGGCAAAGGCATTAGAATGAGTCAGTTAACTGTTAATACTCCTAAGCCTTTATGTGAAGTTGGAGGAATGCCTATTTTGTGGCATATAATGAAGATTTATAATCAGTATGGATTAGATGATTTTATGTTTCTTTTAGGATATAAAGGAGAAAAAATAAAAGAGTACTTTGTTGATTATAGTTGGAAGCGAAGCAGTTTTCTTTTAGATATGGAAAGTTCAAATATTGATATTTATTCAAAGCCAGAACCATGGAAGATAAGTTTTATAGATACAGGCGTTGAAACAATGACAGGTGGAAGAATAAAAAAGGCTGAAAAGTATATTGGAAATGAAACATTTATGTTGACTTATGGTGATGGATTGGCAGATATAAATATAAGTGAACTTTTAGAATTTCATAAAAAACAAGGAAAGATAGCAACAGTTACAGGCATATACAAAAAGAGTCAATATGGTATTTTAACTGTAGATAATGGATTAGCTAAATCCTTTGAAGAGAAAAAGAACACTGAAGAAATAATAAATGGTGGATTTTTTGTTTTTGAACCTGAAATATTTAATTATTTAGATGATGATTCAGGGTGTGTTTTAGAACAAAATCCTTTAAAGAAATTAGTAGAAGATAATGAGCTATCAGTATATATTCATGATGGTTTCTGGACTGCTATGGATACTTTAAATGATATTAATAATGTAAATAAACTTTGGAATGAAGGAAAGGCAGTGTGGAAAACATGGTAGATAAATTTTGGAATAATAAAAATGTTTTTGTAACAGGTGGGACTGGATTTTTAGGAAGTTATTTAGTTAAAAAACTTGTTAACTCTGGGGCTAATGTAACAGTTTTAGTTAGAGATTATATACCAAAATCAAATATGTATATTGGTGAAGAATATAAAAGTATTAATGTAGTTAGTGGTAAATTAGAAGACTACGATATTTTTGAGAGAATATTAGGTGAATATGAAATAGATACTATATTTCATTTAGCAGCTCAGGCTATTGTTGGTGTTGCTAATAAAAATCCATTAGGAACATTTAGCTCTAATATACAAGGAACATGGAATGTACTAGAAGCAGCTAGAAGAAGTCCTTTGGTAAAGCAGATTATAGTGGCATCTAGTGATAAGGCTTATGGAGATCAGGAAAAGCTACCATATGATGAAAATATGCCTCTTCAGGGAAAACATCCTTATGATGTTTCAAAAAGCTGCACTGATTTAATCGCACAAACTTATTATGAAACTTATAAACTACCAGTTTGCATTACTAGATGTGGAAATCTTTATGGTGGCGGTGATTTGAATTTCAATAGAATAATACCACAGACTATTCAGCTTGTTTTAAATGGAGAGGCTCCAGTAATAAGAAGTGATGGAAGTTTTATTAGAGATTATTTTTATGTAGAAGATGCTGTAGATGCATATATTGCTTTAGCAGAAAAGGTTCAAGAATATAATCTTGGAGGACAAGCATTTAATTTTAGTAATGAAATACAGCTTACAGTTTTAGAGTTAGTTGATAAGATTTTAAATATTATGGGAAGTGACTTAAAATCAGTAATATTAAATCAAGGCAGTAATGAGATAAAGCATCAGTATTTATCTGCAAAAAAAGCAAGAGATATATTAGGATGGTCTCCTAAATATACAATCGATGAAGGATTGAGAAAGACTGTAGAATGGTATAAGAATTTTTTTGAAAAAGGAGATACAGGTAATGCAAAGTAGTGTTTTCTGTACTGTTTTATCTAGCAAGCGATTGATTCAAGGAATTGCATGTATTTTTTCTCTATATGATAATACAGATGATTTTAAATTATATATTCTTTGTGTTGATGAAAAATGTTATGATTTTATGAAAAAAATTAGTTTTGATAAAGTTATTTTAGTAAATATTAATGAAATAAACAGAGAAGATTTCGAAAAACTAAAAAATACTAGAAAATTAAATCAATACTGTTGGACACTAAAGCCAGGCTTTATTAAATATGTTATGAATTCAAACGATGATATTGAAAGAGTAACTTATATAGATTCAGATTTATTTTTCTTGCATAATCCTAATATAATATTTGAGAATCAACCAGATGTATCTGTGTTACTTTCAGATGGAAAGATATTTCTACCAATATATTCTAAAGAGTTTATTCATGATATCCAAGATAAGACTGGAAATTATAACTCGGGATTTATAAGTTTTAAAAATGATGTAAATGCATTTAAATGTGTAGAATGGTGGGACAAAATGTGTATTGAAAGTTGCACTGCAACTCCGGAGGACAATAAATTTGGTGATCAAAAATATCTTGATGATATGCCACAAATTTTCAGTAATATAGGGGAAATAACAACTCCTGGAGTAAACATTGGACATTGGAATTATCCAAGATATAGATTTACAATTGCAGGTGATAATATATTGGTAAATAATTATGAATTGATATGTTATCATTTCAGTGGATTTAGAATAGTAAGTAAATATGATATAAGACAGATTCATGAACAAGACAGAATAAACCAGCCATTTATATATGATGTATATAAAAAGATACTAAGAGATATCATTGATGAAGTTGAAAAAATTGATCCTGATTTTAAAGAATATATGATTACAAATGAAATTAACAGTAATTAAATATTTATAAGGAGAGAGTAAATGAAAGCGAGTATTATTATCCCATCATATAATTCTAAAGAACGATTGTATTATAATTTGTTGTCTTTAAATAATCAGGATTGTGACTTTGAAATTTTTGAGGTTATAGTAGTAGATAATGGATCTAATGATGATACCTTACAAATGTTAAAAATGTTTAAGGCAAAGTATAATTTAAAATTTAAGAGGATTGAAAAAAACAGTGGTATTGCACATGGTAGAAATGAAGCAATAAAAATGGCAGAAGGAGATATATTAATATTTCATGATAGTGATATGATAGCGCCTAAGGATTTTGTAACTAAACATTTAAATGATCATAAAGAACAAAATATAGTTGTATGTGGAATCTCATGGAAAAGAATTATTACTTTTTACTATGAAGAGTTAGAGAAGAGTGGAACAAATTATGAATTATTGGATTATTTAAGTGAAGATTTTAAAAAAATAAATAAATATCCAACAATAAAAAAACAGTCAATAATTGATGGAAGTTATATGAATTATTCTTTTGATTTAGATAGTGACTTTACTAAAACTTTAAAAGGTATACTGAATGATTATAGAGATAACTTAGATGAGTATATGTTATCTTGGAGATTATTTATAACTAATAATGCTTCAGTAGAACGTAAAAGAGTATTAGATGTTGGAATGTTTGATGAGGCGATAGTTGGATATGGATTTGAAGATTATGATCTAGGAATAAGATTATATAAATCTGGCAGTAAATTTATTTATGATGAAGATATTTTAAGTGTTCATCAAGAACATCCTACAAATATTAAAGCAGCTGAGATTGGTACAAATACGATTTATATTTGCAACAAATATAATAATATATATTTTATTGATGTAATATTAGTCTGTATGGCATATGCAACATCTATTAATCTTTCTGAGCTTAATGACTTGGTTAAGGATATAAATAAAATGTTGGAATTAAGCTATTTTAAACCGCTTTTAAATATATTTTTAGAGTTACTTCAAATACGTAGAAAACAATTTTTCAAAGAAGATATTTATAATAACTATGGTTTAATTTATGCTAAAAATATCGATGTAATTAAATTGATAAAAGAAATGTATATCTTACAGAATTCATTTGGAATCAAATATTTTTCACAAGCTATGCTTGGATTGATAAATGATGTTTATAACTAGATTTTTAAAGAAATTTTAAGGAGGAATTATGAAAAAATATCATTTTTCAATGATTTTATCAGAGTTTCATTTATTTAAAGTTTTGCCTATGTATGTTTCTTTATGTAAGTATTGTGATGATTTTGAGTTATTTATTTTAGCAATGAATGATTCTGTTGATAAAGTATTGAATAAAATAGGGTTTGAAGATATTACTGTAGTAAAATTAGAAGAGTTAGAAAAAAGCAATACTAATCTTACTATAGCTAAATCTAATAGAACATTTCATGAATATTGTTGGACTTTAAAGCCAGTGTTTTTAGAATATATTATTAATAAATATAGTGATGCAGTGTACTATGCTCATGTAGATGCAGATTTATTCTTTTTTTCTAATATAGATTCTATTTTTAATGAAAATTCTAATGCATCAATTTTTCTAACAGATCATAGAAATTCTGAAGAATTTATGCATTACTATGAATTAAGTGGACAGTTTAATACTGGATTTGTTGGATTCAGAAATACCGATGAAGGAAAAGCAGCTATAAAACTTTGGAGAGATCGTTGTTTAAAAAGATGTACTGCAGAATATGATACTATTAACAAAACATTTGGTGATCAAAGATATGTTGAAGATTGGATTGATATATTTAAAGATGTTCATGTGGTAAAATCTATTGGTGCAAATGTAGCATTTTGGAATGTAAAAAATTATGAGTTTTCTAAAGTAGATGACTTGATTTATGTAAATAATAAGCCATTAATATTTTATCATTTTTGTGCGCTTGTAACTTTAGGACCTAAAGAAGTAGAATTATGTTCAGTGTACACTATAAAAGATAGAGAACTCTTAAATTTAGTATGTGAACCATATATTAAATATTTATCATACGGGATTAATGAACTTAAAAAGGAATTTCCGTGGTTTAATTCAGGATTTGTTGATAAAAATAATATTAGTGAATTTAAGAATTATAGAATTATATAGAGGGGTTAAACCCTCTATTTTTATATATCTGAAAAGTACACAATAATATAGTATTTAATATACCTATTAATAGTATTATTAACTTCTTTATAAGTTTTATGATGCTTTGACATAGTATTGAAATCCATATGATTAATACATTTATATATACATAATGCCTATAAAAAGGAAGATATAAAGAATAAGGACAAGATATAGCTATGTTTGTTATGAAAAACTTAATATTTTAAAGAAATATAGAGGTATTACCAATTTAAACGGAATAGTGTATTAATACAAAAAGTGATATAATTAATTGTATTAATACATAAATTGCAGAAAAAAGCTTTAAAGGAATAAATTAATATAATTGTATTAATTTATTCTGAGTGGTGCATCACAAAACAAACAGTTGATAAAAAGTCCTTACATTAATAGGATTTTGAAAAACAAGTATAAAACACAAGAAAGATGAGGTACTATAATGGCTAGAATTATTATGGATAATGGAAAACAATATAACGTAGATGAAAGAGATTTGGATAGAATAATGTATGAAACAAAAAGCTTTGCAGGAGTACATTTAAGAGAAGGATTAATAAAATTACCAGGTCAGAATATAGCCATAAATCCTAAGCATATATCTTCAGTTGAAGAATTGGAATCATAGTATATTAATTTAACATATAATTAGAGAATTATCACACTTTTGGAAGTTTGGGTTGTTCCCTAATATAAAATTTTGACACAAATAAATCCTCTAAATTATTATAATAATGGATTTTATTTATATAAAAAACTGCTTTATTAATTTGCCACCTTTTATAAGGGGGCATTTTTTATTTTCAAAGAATATAGATTTGACTAAATTAAAAAATATTCTTAAAATATAAATAACTAAAATTACAACATGGATGCACAAATAAATAGAGAAATGGGTGAACAAAATGAAAAGGTTTATAAAAGTTATGATAGCTGTTATGTGTATGATACCTGTACTTCTTATGGGATGTGGTGTTTCACAAGACAGCAAAGAAAACAAGGAAAGTCAGTCTATATCAGATGAAGGTACAGACAACAATGCTACAGCATCAACTGAAAATTTACCAATAGCAACTATAGAAGTTGATGGATTTGGAACAATAAAGGCTGAATTATATCCTGAAATCGCACCAAATACAGTAAATAACTTTATTTACTTAGCCAATAGTGGATTTTACGATAATTTAACTTTTCATAGAATTATAAAAGATTTTATGATTCAAGGTGGAGATCCTAACGGAAATGGAACTGGAGGTCCTGGGTATAGTATAGAAGGGGAATTCACTTCTAATGGAACTGCAAATAGTTTGAAACATACTGAAGGTGTACTATCAATGGCAAGATCTCAAGATCCTAATAGTGCAGGAAGTCAGTTCTTTATCATGACAAAGGCAGCTTCTCATCTTGATGGGGAATATGCAGCTTTTGGAAAAGTAATAAGTGGTATGGATATAGTACATGAAATAGAAAATGTAAAAACTGGTTCAAATGATAAACCTAAAGAAGATGTTGTGATTAAGTCAATAAAAGTAGATACAAAGGGTGCTGATTATCCAGAACCTGAAAAACATTAAATAGATGATTAAAAAGGAATTGAGAAATTGTTCTCAATTCCTTTTCGTTTTGATTATTTTTTTATTATTAAAAAATTTGATATTACTCAAAGTGTCAGGATAAAAACAAAATAATTGTTTCTATCCTTATTTATTAAGAATAAATATACATAATTATTAATATAAGTAGTTAAGATGAAATTTTTTATAGAACTAGTAATTAAACTTAAAAAAATTAGTCATACTGTAAGGTTTTAAATGAATATATTGTAATTAGGAGGGGGGAGTGTTCATGAGTATGAATTTTAAGGAATTTATAAAAACTGACAGAGAGAAGGCTAATACACAGAAATTTGAAGGGTCTTTTTTAGAATATCTTGATATTGTTAAGGAACATCCTGAAATTGTTCAATTAGCTCACAAGAGACTTTATAACATGATTATGGATAAGGGTGTTGAAGAACTAAAAGCGGATGAAAATCCAAGAGTAAGAAAAATTTATGGAAACGAGATTATTAGGAAATATGGTTTCTTCAAAGATGATTTCTATGGTATTGATAAAGTTATTATGAAATTAGCTAATTACTTTAAGTCTGCCGCTATGAAAGGTGAAGAAGCAAGACAAGTATTATATTTAGTAGGTCCAGTTGGTGCTGGTAAATCATCTATAGTTGAAAGTTTAAAATCAGCAATTGAGGATTGTGAACCTGTATATGCATTAAAGGGATGTCCTATGCATGAAGAGCCACTTCATCTTATTCCAAAGCATTTAAGACCAAAATTCGAAGAAATGCTAGGTGTTCAGATTGAAGGTGATTTATGTCCAGTATGTAAATACAAATTAATGCATGAACTTAATGGTATGTATGAAGAATTTCCAGTTGAAAGAGTAGGTTTTTCAATTAGATCAAGAAAAGGTGTTGGCGTAGTTCCACCAGTTGATCCTAACAATCAAGATACTTCAATACTAACAGGGGCAATCGATATTTCCAAAATGGATTTATATTCAGAAGATGACCCAAGAATTTTTTCTTTAAATGGTGCTTTTAATGTTGGTAATAGAGGCCTTGTTGAATTTATAGAAGTATTCAAAAACGATGTTGAGTATCTTCATACAATTATTACAGCAACACAGGAAAAGTCCGTACCATCGCCTGGTAAAGGATCAATGATTTATTTTGATGGTGTTATTGTTGCTCACTCAAATGAGGCTGAATGGAACAAGTTTAAATCTGATCATACAAATGAAGCTATTTTAGATAGAATAGTAAAAATTGAAGTTCCTTACTGCTTAGAGCTTGATGAGGAAGTTAAGATATATCAGAAGATTTTAAGGAAGAGTAATTTTAAAGCTCATATTGCACCACATACAATTGAAGTTGCAGCAATGTTTGCAATTCTTTCAAGACTTACACCATCTGCTAAAGCTGATAGTATGACCAAGCTTAAGATTTATAATGGTGATGAAATTGTTGAAAAAGGTACAACAAAGAAAATTGATATCACTGAACTTAGGGAAGAAGCAGGACAATATGAAGGTATGAAGGGTATTAGTACAAGATTTATAATAAAGACTATAGATAATGCTCTTGCAGAATCAGAATATGACTGTATAAATCCTTTAAGTGTAATGGAAAATATAATTAAATCAGTTAAAGATATGGATATTGCTAGTGATGATAAGAAGAGGTATTTAGGATTTATCCAAGATACTATCAGAAAGGAATATAATAAGATTCTTGAAAGAGAAATAACAAAAGCATTTATACATTCATTCAGAGAACAGGCTGAAAGTTTATTTAATAATTATATAGATAATGCAGAAGCCTATGTTAATAAGACAAAGATTAAAGATGTTTCAACAGGTGAAGAGCTTAATCCTGATGAAGATTTCATGAGAAGTATAGAAGAACAGATTGGTGTTTATGCAGCATCTGCTAAGGGATTTAGATCTGATGTAACTTCTTATATGTTCTATATTATAAGAAAAGGTGGTAAATTAGATTATACTTCTTATGAGCCATTAAAAGAAGCTATAGAAAAGAAATTAACTGAATCAGTTAAGGATTTATCTAGAATCATTACAAAATCTAAAGTAAGAGATAAGGAACAAGCAGAAAAATATAATTCTATGGTTGAAGAAATGAAGAGAAATGGATATTGTATTCACTGCTGTGATGTTATATTAAAATATGCAGCTAATAACTTATGGAGAGACTAATAGATTATGGCTATATTTAGAGACTATACAAGCAATCCAGTTGATCATGATAGATCCATAGAAGATAGAAGGAGACATAGACAACTTGTTGAAAAATCAATTAAAGAAAATCTAGGAGATATACTATCAGAAGAAAGTATTGTAGGTGAAAGTAAAAATAAGAAATTTAAAATTCCTATTAAAGGAATTAAAGAATATCAGTTTGTTTATGGACGAAACTCAAAGGGCGTAGCCACTGGAGTTGGAGATGAACAAAGAGGAGATAAAATAGGTAATGGTAAAAAGCAACTTGCCCAAGGAAATCAAGGAGCAGGTAATGATGAAGGTGATGATGTTTACGAAACTGAAATCACTCTTGAAGAGTTAATGGATTATATTTCGGAAGATTTAAATCTTCCGAACCTTGATCAAAAGAAGTATTCTGAAATAATTACTGAAACTACTGGTAAGAAACGTGGTTATCAGACTCATGGAATAAGGCCTCGTCTTGCAAAGAAAAAGACTGTTATGAGTAAAATAGCAAGAAAACAAGGAAAAAAGAGAGCCCTTCATGAACTTAAAGAGGATACTGAACTTGAAAGATTCCCATTTAGAGAAGAAGATTTAAGATATTATAGAGTAAAAATGAAACCAAGAAGAGATAGTAATGCAGTTATGATATTTATAATGGATGCATCAGGTTCAATGGATACGACTAAAAAGTATCTTGCACGATCTTATTTCTTCGTCCTTGCATCATTTTTAAAGAGAAAGTATAACAATATTGCATTTGAATTTATATATCATACAACTGTAGCTAAAAGGGTAGATGAGTATGAATTTTTCCATAAGTCTGAATCAGGAGGTACCTATATTTCAAGTGGTATAAATGAGGCACTGAAAGTTATTGAAGATAAATATCCTGCAGCCGTATGGAATATATATCCTATATACGCTAGTGATGGAGATAACTGGTCAGAGGATAATGAAAAGGCTATTACTGCAGTTAAAAAGATATGTGAGATAAGCAATATGTTTGGATATGCAGAACTTCTTCCATCCACATATACAACTACAATGTATCATAAATTCAAGAAGGAAATTACAAATGAAAATTTTGTACCAGTAATAATAAAGGAAAAGAAGGATTTATGGGATGCGCTTAAGACAATGCTAAGGAAGGAGTTAAAGGAGGAATAAGCTGTGAAGTATAGTATTAGTGACTTAGAAAAATGGAATTCAGAAATAGAGGAAAAAGTTAAGGAATACGGACTTGACTTTTATCCTCAGGAATTTGAAATAATAGGCTTTAATGAAATGATTGGATATGAAGCTTATGTAGGAATGCCATCAAGATATCCTCATTGGAGTTTTGGTAAATCCTATGAAAAAAGTAAAACTCTTTATTCCTTAAATCTTACAGGTCTTCCTTATGAAATGGTAATTAACTCAGATCCATGTCTTGCATATCTTATGAAGGATAATACTTTATTATTGCAGATTCTTACCATGGCTCATGTATATGGTCATAATGATTTCTTTAAAAATAATAGATTGTTCAAACAAGGTACAAAGGCGGAGTATACGCTAGAAATGTTTAACCTTGATGCGAAAATAATACGTGATTATATTGATGATCCAAGCATAGGTTATACTAAAGTTGAAAGAATTCTTGATGCAGCTCATGCTATAAGATTCCATGTAGGAAGAAGTGTAGGAGTAAAAGAATTATCCAATAGTGAAATACAAAATAATATTATTAAAGAATATGAAAGTAAAAGGGAAAACAGAGGCATATTAGATTCTCATGTTGAAATAGAGCTTCCGAATTTAGATAAAATTCCATTAGAACCTGTTGATGATGTTATGGGATTTATAATAGAATACGGAAATCTAGCGGAATGGGAAAGGACAGTATTAAGAATAGTTAAAAGAGAAGCTCAATACTTTATTCCTCAAGTTGAAACTAAAATAATGAATGAAGGATGGGCAAGTTATACTCATTACAATATATTAAAACAATTAGATCTTCCACAAGAACTTCATCTTGAATTTTTGAAGAGGCACAATGATGTTATAGCTCCAGCTATAGGCGGTTTAAATCCATATTATGTAGGTTTTAAAATATTCGAAGATTTAGATAAGAAGTATGGAAAAGAAAAGATTTTTGAAGTTAGGGAAGTTGATAGAGATGCTTCATTTTTGAGAAGGTATTTAACAAGGGAACTTTGTGAGGAATTAAATTTATTCCAGTATAATCATAGGACATTTGATACAATAATTGAAGAAATATCAGATGAAGATGGTTGGAAGGTTATTAGAGATACCTTGAGTTATACAGCTGGAATGGGTGGAATACCTTATGTACGAGTTATTGATTTAAATAAGAAAGATAATACTTTGACTTTGGAAAATATATTTGATGGAAGGGCTTTAGACCTGTCATACGCAAAGGAAACATTGAAATATATACAAGAACTTTGGGGATATGATGTAAAATTAATTACCAAAGGTACAGACAAACAAGAAATTGTGATTAAATGTGATCAAGATAAAAAATTAACTATATTATAAAAATGAGACTCTGTAGTATGTAAATACTATGGGGTCTTTTTAAGTAACCAAAAAATACTACCAGAATAATATAATTATATGGAAAAATAACTTAGGAGATTAAAATGAATTTAAAAGGAACAAAAACAGAAAAAAATTTATTTAAGACATTTGCAGGGGAATGTAGAGCTAGAACTAAGTATGATTTATATGCAGAAAAAGCTAGATGTGATGGATATGTGTGGATTGCAGAAGTTTTTGAAGAAACTGCAAAGAATGAATATGCTCATGCAAGAGAATCGTATAAAAGATATTTAGATAAAATTAATTGTACAAAAAATAATCTTATTGAGTCAGCAGTTGGTGAATCAGAGGAAGCTAATATAATATATAAGGAATTTGAAAAGGTTGCAAGAGAAGAAGGATTTGAAGAGATAGCAGATTTTTATAAAGAACTTCAGGAAGTAGAAGAAAGTCATAAAGAAAGATACCTTGATTTAGCAAAGAAACTAAAAGATGATAAAATCTTTAAAAGTGATGAAGATACATTATGGGTTTGTTTAAACTGTGGGTATATTCATGAAGGAAAAGAAGCACCAGAAAAATGTCCTTTATGTAAATACCCTAGAGCTTATTTTAAAAACTTAGATTCTAAGATATGCAAATAGGAGGGATTATATTATGATATACGTTTATCCAGACAATTTTATAGTTCCAGTAATATTTGTAGAAAATTTTATGAATAAGGGAACTAAGGAAAAGAAAAGTGAAAAAATAGAAGTAGAAAAATGCATAAAAGAAGTAGTAAAGAATGATGAACAAGAAAAATTTCGGAATGATGATAAAAATGAATGTTATGAGAAATTACAAGAAGAACTTGTTATGGAATGGGAATATGAAGGAAAACATTCACAAAATATAGATGACAAAAAAATGTTAGAAAAAATAGATAAAGAGTATTCTGACGGTGAAACTGAAAGAATTTAATCATGTAAAAAAAGCATATTTAATATACTAAATAATAAGAATAATAAAAGGGAATTAATGTATATGAAATATGATGACTTAGCCAAAAATCATTATGATGATATAAATAATCTGTGCAATCTTTTAAATAACTATGTTAATGCATATAGATTATTAATAGCAGGAGCATCAGAATTATATGGTGTAAATATTGCTAAAAAAGGAGATATAAAGAAGGCGCTTGATAGAGTAGATGGCGTTGGAGACTTGATAGACAATTTAATTGAAGCACTAGATAAATGTGAGAATGGATACTTAAAATATTGTAAGATAAAAAATGAGTACTTGTCAGTGAAGACACAGAAAAGTGAGATATATACTGAAATAGATAATGAATTGAATTTCCAAAATACAGGACGAGATTCTGATGAGGATGAAGAAGAATAAAAATTAGAGCTTTGAATTTTATTCAAAGCTCTAATTTATCCATTATACTTTTTTAAGGTGAACTTTACTCACCATTAAATAAGATCCTGCAATCATAAGAATAACAGTTATATAAGTATGAATTGTATTTAATTCAACTTTAAATAATGTTAATAAAAATGAAAATAATGCCATAAAGCATCCAACAATTGTTATTGGAACCCCAGTAAATACACCGTCAAATTGAGCAGTATTAAAACGTGCTAATCTGTATGCACCGCATATTGGGAATGTTAATAATATTATAAATCCGATAATACCTAAAATTCCAGGTTCATTAAGTTCGAACAGTGTATAAATTAAAATAGAAGGTGCTACTCCAAAAGAAACAAGATCGGCTAAAGAATCCAATTCTTTTCCTAAATCACTTGAAACATCTAAAAAACGAGCTACACGACCATCATACCTATCCACTAAACCTGCTAATAAAATAAAGACACTTGATAAAGTATATTGTTTATTCATTACTGATAATATAGACAAAATTCCGCAAGATAAATTAATAAAGGTAAATACATTAGGAATACAACTTTTCCTCATAAAATCACTCCTAGAATTATATAAAATACTTACAAAGAGTTATTATAGCACATTATTATGAATAATATAAGGTATAAATTAACCTTTAAGAATTTATTAAGGAATAATTTAGTTATTCATCATGTAAATAATTATTCAAATATTTGAAAAAAATATATACAAAGGTTATAATAAACAAAGATTATCTTTAGAGGAGGTACGGTTTTATTTTGAAAAAGGTTAGATTTATATACAATCCATATTCAGGGGAAAATAGTATAATAAGTGAATTAGATAGTGTTATAAGACTGCATCAAGAAGTTAATTTAACAATAGTTCCATATAGAATACAAAAAGGAAGATCATTGAGTGAGGCTCTAGATATTGTAGATAATACATATGAATATGTATTAGTTGCAGGTGGTGATGGAACTGTAGACTCAGTTGTCAATGCAATGAAGGAAAGAAACATTGATATACCAATAGGAATACTTCCAGTTGGAACAGCAAATGATTTTGGAAAGTTTATAAGCATGCCTTCAGATATTCAGGAAGCGTGCAAACAGATTCTTGATTCAAAACCAGTTCCAGTTGATGTTGGAAAGATAAACAATAAATATTTTGTGAATGTAGCAAGTACAGGATTATTTACAGATGTATCTCAAAAAACAGATGTTAATTTAAAAAATACTATAGGTAAACTAGCATACTATTTAAAGGGTCTTGAAGAACTTCCTAATTTCAGAAACCTAAAGATAAAACTTTCCTCAAGAGAGTGTATGTATAATGGTGATATGTATTTAATGTTAGTTTTCAATGGTAAGACTGCTGGTAATTTTAATTTGGCAACTCAGGCAGAAGTAGTTGATGGTAAGCTTGATGTTATAATATTCAAAGCAGTTCCAATAATAGAGCTTATTCCATTATTTATCAAAGTTCTTAAAGGTGAGCATCTTGATTCAGACAAGGTTGTATATTTTAAAACAGATGATTTATATATTGAGTCTGATGAGGATATTGTAACAGATATTGATGGAGAAAAAGGTCCAGATTTCCCATTGAGAATTCAATGTATTAAAGGTGGAATAAAACTTTTAGGTATAAAAGAAGATATACAATAATAAATATAAGTAACAGAAATAGTGATTGGAGTGTAAGTGCGTTGAATTTTGCATACTATATATTTTTGTTGCTTATAATTTTTTTGTGCTTTTTTACAATTAAACGAAATTTATTAGTATCACCTAAAAAGATAAAAATATATTTTACTATAGTTATTGCATTACTATTAATAAGGCATTTAGGACTTGTTTCATTATGCATACTTGAGAGCAGTAAATATATATATTATTTAAAATCTATTATTTATTTAGATAATATTGCAGTTCCTTTAATAGTATTAGCAGTAACATATGTGTATTCAAGAGCAGAAAAACTAAAATTTACAGGTAGCTATTTTATCCTTGCAGCAGTTCTCTTAGTTTATTCAAGCATTATATACATGTCAAAGGTTATGGTAAATGTAAGTAATATTTATGGATTTATTATGTCAATAAATAATGAAATAGTAATATCTATGTTCTCATTAATATTGCTAGGTATAATGCTAATAATAAATGTTCTTTTATTAGATAGACAGTATGTTAATAAAAAGGGAATATGGTTTATAATAATTGCGATTATGGCTGTAATGATAGAAAAAGTAATAATACTTGGAGGAATTAGAGTTTTTCCGTATTCAGTTATAGGTGAATTGATTTTTATTATAATAATAAATTTTGTACTTAATGGGTTTAAAAAAATTAAATAAAAAATTTAGGAATTAACAGTATTATATAATGTTAATTCCTAACGATTTAAGTTATTTTAATCTATACACCATAGTCACAAAGTCTTCCAGAATAAATCAAATCAAGATCAGCAATTGATTTGAAATCATAAGGTCTCATAAGAGTGAAGTGCTTGTCAAATTCCATCACATTTGATTTTTCAAGTACATATGCAACAAATTGTGAACATACATAATGTTTTGGTCTATGATATGGAATATTGAAAAGAATTGCGATTAGTCCTGCAAAATTATATTTGTATTTATCTTCATTTTCTTTAAATTCTTCAATAGACTTTTCTAAAAGTTCATATTGTTCCTTTGTGATTTTCAATCTATATATTTCACATAAGGTATTGCCATGAATTTTATATATTCCGCTGTTTATATCTTCTTTAACAAAACCAGCAATTAAAGGTACATACAAGTTTTGCCTTGCAAAACTGTAAAGAGAATTTAAATTTTCATCAAGTGCTATAGATGCATGATTGTATGGTGCACGTGTAAAAAACTGAAGTATTCTCGAACATCCAGTATTAGTCTGGCTTATCATAATATAAATATTTTTTTTCATAATTAGTCAGTTCCCCATTTCAAATATATACAATTAAAATTTAGCTTAAGACTTTATGCTATATAGCTTAAGATTTTTTATTATAAAGATATTATAGATGTCATATATAAAGATATTATAAAATATAAATAAGAAAATCACAAAATTTTTTTATTTAGAATAAGCAGATAGAAGAAACTATCTGCTTATTCATTTAATGAATTCTTTTTTTATTATTAGTTGACTTTCTAGTAGTGTTTTTTGAAAGCTTTGAGTTAGTTTTTCCAGATTTACTATTTGAATTTTTAGATTTTTGTCTTTGTTCTCTAGAATCTGGAGTATCAGATTTATTTTTATTGTTTTTACCTTGATATCCTAGTTTTTTA
Organism: Clostridium butyricum; assembly: GCF_006742065.1. Classification (NCBI taxonomy): domain Bacteria; kingdom Bacillati; phylum Bacillota; class Clostridia; order Eubacteriales; family Clostridiaceae; genus Clostridium; species Clostridium butyricum. The sequence goes on from NZ_AP019716.1 coordinate 599,153, forward strand.
GGTGCAAATCCTATTAGACAGTCTTTTCCGTTACCTATTAAATCTTCTCTATGAGCTTTAATTAAAGCTTTTTTAACTTTTGGATAGTTCTTTGGTACAGCAAATTGTATTAATGCTCTTTGCATATCTTTTTCTTCCTGAGTTTTAGGTGTATAAACTTCTTCACCAGTAAGTGGATTTACTCCGGTATAATAAATAGTTGTAGATAAACTTCCAGGTGTAGGGTAGAAGTCTTGAACTTGTTCAGGAGTATATCCCATCTTTTTAACATATTGTGCAAGCTCTATAGCTGCATTTAAGTCAGAACCAGGATGAGAAGACATCAAATATGGAACAAGGAACTGTTTCTTTCCAATCCTATTGTTTATTTGAAAGTATTTATCAACAAACTTATCATAAACTTCTCTTGTAGGTTTACCCATTTGGTTTAAAACTCTTGGAACAACATGTTCAGGGGCAACCTTTAGCTGACCACTTATATGATGTTCACATAATTCTTTGAAGAATGATTCATTATGATCATGAATTAAGTAATCATATCTTATACCTGAACGAATAAATACTTTCTTTATTCCAGGAAGTTTTCGTACTTTCTTTAAAAGAGAAAGATACTCTGTATGATCTATGATTAAGTTTTTACAAGGTTTAGGAAACATACATTGTTTAGTTTTACATGTTCCGTGTACTTCTTGCTTTTTACATGCTTTATGTCTGAAGTCGGCAGTAGGACCCCCTATATCGTGTATGTATCCTTTAAAATCAGGAAAAGTAGTAAGTAATTTCGCTTCATCTATAATTGAATCCTGACTTCTATTTTGAATGACTCTTCCTTGATGGAACGTTAATGCACAGAATGAACAAGAACCAAAGCATCCTCTGTGACTTGTTATTGAAAATTTAACTTCTGTAATTGCTGGTATACCACCTTTTTCTTTGTAAATAGGGTGATATGTTCTTGTGTAAGGAAGATTATATGTAATATCCATTTCTTCTTGTGTCATATTTTCTTGAGGTGAATTTTGAACAAGATATCTGTCACCGTGTTTTTGAATTATAGTTTTACCTAAAATTGAATCTTGTTCATAATATTCAAGTTTATAGGCTTCACCATATGCTTTTTTATCACTAGAAACTTCTTCAAATGAAGGAACATGAATTGCATTTTTTATGTTAGATATATCATTTGTAAGGTAACATGTTCCACGTACATTTGTTATGTTCTTTATGTTGGCTCCATATCTTAATAAATCAGCAATTTGAACAACAGTTTTTTCACCCATACCGTACATTAATAAATCAGCTTTTGAGTCTACTAGAATACTTCTTCTTACTTTATTATCCCAGTAATCATAATGAGCAAATCTTCTAAGGCTTGCTTCAATACCACCAATTGCAATAGCTACATCTTTATAAGCTTCTCTTATTCTATTACAATAAACAATTACAGCCCTATCAGGTCTATGTCCTGCTTCACCACCAGGTGAGTATAAATCTTCATGCCTTACTCTTTTAGCAGCAGTATAATGGTTAACCATAGAATCTATATTACCTGAGTTAACTAGAAATCCGAATTTAGGTCTTCCAAGGCGTTTGAAGTCTTCACAATTATGCCAGTCTGGCTGTGCAATTATACCTACAGAAAATCCTTGAGCTTCTAATGTTCTACCAATTATAGCAGTACCGAAAGATGGATGGTCAACATATGCATCACCAGTAACAATAATAAAGTCTAATTCTTCAATACCGTTTCTACGCATATCTTCTTTGCTTATAGGTAAAAATTCTTTATTAAGCTTCATAATATTTATTAACTCCAATTCTTAAAAATATTTTATCCACAAATTAATTGTTTGAATAGTAATATTATCCACAAATGCAAAAATAAAATGTGGATAATATTGAAAATTTATATATATTAAACTATAAATGTTGCAATTATAATTTAGAAATCACAAAGTGATTTTAAAATGACGTTTCAATTGTTAATTTAAATATATAGTCTTAATGTATATTAACATAAGCAGTGATAGTTTACAAACCAAATTCATTGGAATGAGTACCATTAAATTAATAAAACTTTAGGTAAATATTAAGAATTTTATTGCCTTTTAATTTCTATGTAATATAATAAATATGGACTAAAATCATATTAATTCAAAATTAACAACAAACAATTGGTAATTATGATAAAAATTATGATATTATCAATTGTTGCTTTTAAGATATATAATTATTTCTTACATTTTAAATAAAGTGTAAGTATTTAATTTTTTGAAGAAACATTTTAGGAGAATTAATTAAAAGACTATTAATTGTAGATATAAAAAATGGGTGGTGTAAAAAACATGGAGGAAGGACCTCAGAATACTAATTGTCATACGAGAAAATTAAATATTTATGGAGAGAATTCTTTTAAGGTTGTATGCTGTTTATTTAATTTTAATATATATAAATAGTAGTTACTAGTTATGCAAAAAAAGGTAATTAATAATTAAAGAATTCTTTCCGCTAAGAAGTAGGAGGAATCTTTATTATGGAATTATCAATATTTCTATATACCAATATATTAAATCGAAAGGTTTATGATGAATTTGGTGATGTACTTGGACTGTTAAAAGATGTTTATGTGACTACAGAAGAAGGTTATCCACGAATAATTGGATATAAATTAAAGAAGGATGGAGTTACTTTTCACTACGAATTCAGATATATACAGTTTATAGATAATGACGGTAAAATTAGAATGAAGACAAGAGGAAGTAAAGAGATACTTCCAATGAGATATAGTTATCTGTTATCTGAAAATCTTCTTGATAAAAAGATTGTTGATATTAATGGTAAACAAGTTGTTCGTGTTAATGATCTTAGAATAGCAAAGCTTGCAGGTGAATTTAGAGTTATTGCAGTTGAAGTAGGACCTTTTGCAAGATATAGAAGATTAAAAATCTCAGGATTAATGAAGATTTTATATAAGATAATAGGCAAAGATATAGAAGAAACAGTTTTAAGATGGGATGATGTTGAATCTCTTGAAATGGTTAATAATAACCTTCAAATATCAGTTCCATATAAAAAACTTTCAAAATTGCATCCAGCAGACTTAGCAGATATACTTGAAAATCTTGATACTAATTCAAGAAAACAGGTATTAGAATCACTTGATGAAGATTTAGCAGCTGATACTCTTGAAGAAATTGATTCTGAGTATAAGGGAGCTATAATTAAGGAATTGTCAGACAGTAAGGCTGTAGAAGTTCTTGAAAATATGCCAAGTGATGAAATTGCAGATTTATTAGATGACCTTGATGAAGAAGAAAGAGAGAAGATTTTAATAAATCTTGAAAGAGAAGATGCAGAAGAAGTTAAAGAACTTCTAAAGTATGAAGATGAGACAGTCGGAAGTATAATGAGTAAAGAATTTATTTCAGTAAATCTTAATATAACAATAGGTGATACAGTAGAAATTTTAAGAGAAATGAAACCAGATGAAGAAGCTATGTATTATGTATATATAACTGATGAAGAAGAGAATATTGAAGGTGTTATTCCTATAAAGGACCTAATTTTATATTCTCCTGAAACTAAGATAAAAGAAATTATGGATACAACAGTATCACGTGTAAAACATGATGATGAAATAAATAAAGTAATAGAAAAAGCAGCAAAATATGATTTGATTTCAGTGCCTGTAACAGATGAAAATGATAAGCTTATAGGCATAGTAATAATACATGATATAGTAGATGAATTCTTGTATCCTTTATGGAAGAAAAAGAATTAAGAATAGTCAACACTTTTGGAAAAATATTTAAAAAAGTGTTGACTTTTTTATATTTTATCATATAATAAAAATATAAAGTTTATCAAAACACTCAGAATTAAAAACTATGAAAAAGGAAAGTAGCATATTGGAACGTTAACAGAGAGGAAAGGAAGCTGAGAACTTTCTATCAGGAAACTATGTGAAGTGCCCTTTGGAGTTGAAATCTGAATAGTAGTAAGATTCTCCGGGTTCACCCGTTATAGTGATAGGCATGATTAGTGCTCGATTTGAGGTGGGATTATATTAATCCAATTAGAGTGGGACCGCGAAGTAACTTCGTCTCTATAAGTATATAGAAGATGAGGTTTTTTTGTTATATAAATCTAAATTATTAGTGCACGAATAATTTTTGGACTAATTAAAAACATATGGTTTTAATATCTCCGTTTATATGATAAAAAGCAGTAAGCCACATGAAGTATTCTTCATGATCGGGACTTAATCTATATTTAGGAATTACTAATGACATAAATTGAAAATTAAATGATAAAAATATAAAGTATAAAAATAAATGTTTTTGGGAGGACGAATATATGATTTATAATGGAGTTTTAGAATTAGTAGGAAATACACCAATATTAAAGGTGAACAATTTAATAAAGGAAGAAAATATTGCGGATATCTATGTTAAGCTTGAAAAATTCAATCCAGGGGGAAGTGTTAAGGATAGAGCGGCACTTGGAATGATAGAAAAAGCTGAAAAAGAAGGTTTGTTAAAAGAAGGATCCATAATTGTAGAACCAACAAGTGGAAATACAGGAATAGCATTAGCTCTTATTGGAGGATTAAAAGGTTATAAAGTAATAATAGTTATGCCTGAGACAATGAGTAAAGAAAGAAGAGATTTAATAAAGGCTTATGGCGCTGAACTTGTATTAACTGAAGGATCAAAGGGAATGAAGGGAGCCATAGAAAAAGCATTAGAAATAGGAAATGGCGAAGAATATTTCATACCACAACAGTTTGAGAATTTAGCAAATCCAGAAAAACATTATGAAACAACTGCTGAAGAAATATATAAGGATATTCCAGAGTTAGATGCATTTGTTTCAGGTGTTGGAACAGGTGGAACATTAATAGGTATTTCAAAGAATTTAAAAAAGAAAAATCAAAATATCAAAGCAATAGCTGTAGAACCAGCTAACTCACCAGTATTAAGTGGAGGCAATCCAGGTGGTCATAAAATACAAGGTATTGGAGCAGGTTTTATTCCAGGTATATATGAACAAGATTTTGTTGATGAAATAATTAAGGTTAAAGATGAGGATGCTTTTAAAGCTGCAAAATCTTTTGCTGAAAAAGAAGGTGTACTTGTAGGAATATCAGCTGGAGCGGCAATTCATGCAGCAATTGAAATAGCAAGAAAGCTTGGAAAAGGTAAAAAAGTATTGGCAATAGCTCCAGATGGAGGAGAAAAATATATATCAATGGGACTATTTGATTAGTTGATAGTTAAAAGTTATCAGTTTACAGTCAAGTTGGAAATATCATTCTTAACTGTAAATTGATAATTATCAATTATCAATTGGACTTGCTGAATAAGTACTATAAGAAAAGGAGAAATAAGCTGTGTTTAAAATACTCAACTATGATTTAGAAAGAATATTAAAGGAAGACCCCGCAGCAAAAAGCAAAATAGAAGTATTATTATTATATCCATGTATCCATGCTTTAATTGCATATAGAGCTTCACACTTTTTTTATAAACACAAAATGTTTTTTTTAGCACGTTTAATTTCGCAGATGGCAAGATTTTTAACAGGTATAGAAATTCATCCAGGGGCAACAATAGGAAAGGGATTATTTATTGACCATGGAATGGGTGTTGTTATTGGAGAAACAGCTGAAATAGGAGATAATGTTACTATTTATCATGGTGTTACATTGGGAGGAACAGGAAAACATAAAGGTAAAAGACATCCTACCATTGGTAATAATGTTTTGATAGGTACAGGAGCAAAAGTACTCGGACCTATTACAGTTGGAGATAATGCTAAAATAGGAGCTAATTCAGTTGTACTTCACAATGTTCCAGAGGGAGCTACAGCTGTAGGATTAAGAGCAAAAAATATTTTAAAAAGTAAGGCTAAATCATGTATAATAGAAATAAAGGATTTACAGGGGCGAAAGAAAAAAATATATAACGATATGATAATATAGAGGATGAAACATGGGAGTAAAAGAAGATATAAAAAACTATTGTTTTTCTTTAGGTATAAATTCAGTGGGATTTATTAAATGCAGACGCTTTGAAGAACTGAAAGCATTTTATGAAGTGAGAAAGTCTTTAAATTTACAAAATGAATTTGAAGAAGATAATATAGAATCAAGAATAAACTCAAAAGAGTGGTTTGAAGAGGGGAAAACTATAATTTCTATAGCTTTCCCCTATGTTTTTTCAGATAACAATTTAAAAACGAAATCAGAAAATAATTTTTCGATTTATACTCAAGGACTTGACTATCATCATGTGGTGAATAAATACTTGAATAAAATTTGTGAAATAATAGAAGCAAATGGAGGAAAGTATAAAACTTTTGTGGATAGCAATACATTACCTGAGAGATATCTTGCATATATATCAGGAGTTGGATTCATAGGAAAAAATAACTTGATAATTACACCGAAACATGGATCTTATGTGTTTTTAGGAGAAATAATAACTGATTTAGAGATTTATGATGAAGATAAAAGACATTTTGATGAAATTGATTTATTCAGAGAATGTGGAGAGTGCAGTATCTGTTATGATAAATGTCCTACAAAGTCCATAAATAATGTGAGAAAAAATTGTAATATATGCTTATCATATATTACTCAGAAAAAAGATTTAAGTGATTGGGAGATAAAAAAACTTGATGGCAGGATGTTTGGGTGCGATACATGCCAATTGGGATGTCCGTATAATTCTAAAATAGAAAAATCACAACTTAAAGAATTTAAACCATTAGATTGGTTTTGTGATTATGATGAAGATTATATTATTGATATGAATAACAGCATGTTTAAAGAAAGTTTCAAAAAGACATCGTGTGGGTGGAGAGGAAAAAATATTTTAAAGAGAAATGCTTTAATAAGAAAATATATTTTTAAAAATGAATCCATAGATAATTTGAAAACTGTAAAATTCGAATCTCCATATTTAGAAGAATATTTAAAAAGAATTGCTGAAATGAAGAGTGATAAGGTATTGAAAAAATAGAGTAAATATTTTACAATTAATTAGGGGTTTATTAAACTATATGAAATAATTATTAAATGTAAATATGTAGATTACATAAACCATATAATGTAGTTTTGTTTTTAAATTGCAAGGATATTTAAAAAAATATATAATATAATAGATTTACTATTGAGAAAGGGTGAATGAAATGTTATCACCAACAGCAGCTAAAATTATAAATATGTTGCCAGAAAGCTTTTTGGTAAAAATGGCAAGAAGAATTTCTAATGGATATATTAATAAATATGCTAATATAACAGTGCGTGGACTTGAAAATATTGATAATGTAAAGAAACCAAGAATATTTGTATGCAATCATTTAAGTAATTCAGATGGATTAGTTTTAAATAAAATTCTTAAAGAAAAAAGTGATCCTTATTTTATTGCTGGAATTAAACTATCAAATGATCCTATAACTAATATAGGAACTAAGATTGTTAAAAACATTGCAATAAAGCCAAATTCTGCTGATAAGGAAGCTATAACAAAAGTTGTTAAAGCTTTAAAAAGTGGAGAAGATATTCTTATATTTCCAGAAGGGACAAGAAGCCGTACAGGTGCAATGATTGAAGGGAAAAAAGGGATTTTATTATTTGCAAGAATGGCAAAAGCAGAAATAATACCTATAGGAATGTCAGGTACAGATAAATTACTTCCTATCAGTAATGATGGAAATATGGGAGCAGAAAAGTGGCAGAGAGCTGATGTTACTATAAATATAGGTGACAAAATCCAATTCCCTAAAAGGGAAAAAGATGAGGATAAGCATGAATATGAAGATAGATGTATGGATACACTAATGAGAAGTATAGCTAGACTTTTACCTGAACATTACAGAGGGGTTTATAAATAAGGAGCAGATTAAATGAAGGCAAGGACAAAGAAAATTGTAGAAATTTTAAAAGAAACTTATCCAGATGCAAAATGCGAATTAAATTATGAAACACCACTTCAACTTCTTGTTGCAACTGTGTTATCTGCACAGACAACAGATAAGAAAGTCAATGAAGTAACAAAAGAATTGTTTAAAGATTATCCTGATTTAGATGCATTTCTTGAAATAACTAATGATGAACTTGAAGAGAGAATAAAACAGATTGGTTTATATAGAAATAAGTCAAAAAACTTAATTCTTATGTTTAGGCAGATAAAAGAAAAATTTAATGGAGAGGTTCCTACGACTATGGAAGGTATAACATCTCTTGCAGGAGCTGGTAGAAAGACAGCAAATGTAGTTTTATCAAATGCATTTGGAGTACCTTCAATAGCTGTTGACACCCATGTTTTCAGAGTCTCGAATCGTCTTGGCCTTGCTGAAAGTGATAAGGTTCTTGAAGTTGAAAAACAGCTTCAAAAAGAACTTCCTAAAAAAGAATGGACATTAATGCACCATCTTTTGATTTTTCATGGAAGAAGATGTTGTACAGCAAGAAATCCTAAATGTGAAGAATGTCCTTTGAGTCATATATGTAAATATGATAAATAGTATTAAATGAACCACTTTTTATGAAAACTAAGTAGATAGTGGTTCTTTTATTTAGCGTGTATTTTTATTACAATAAACATATGAAGAAAATACTGGAGGTAAATAAATGAAAATCGGAGTTATAATGGGTGGTATTTCATCAGAAAGAGAAATATCATTAAATAGTGGAAAATCAATAGTTGAAAATATAAATAAAGATAAGTACGAAGTAGAAGCAATCGTTATAGATAAAAAAGAAGATATAGTAACAAAAGTTAAGGGCATAGACTTTGCACTTTTAGCACTACATGGACAATTTGGTGAAGATGGAACAGTTCAAGCTGTACTTCAGACATTAGGAATACCTTATTCAGGATGTGGTCCTTTAAGTAGTGCAATGTGTATGGATAAAGATGTGACAAAATCAATACTTCAAGCTGCTAAAATAAGAACAGCACCTTGGATTAATCTATCTAAAAATGATAAGATAGATTATGATGCTATTAAAAAGTTAGGATATCCTGTAGTGGTTAAGCCTACTCATGGTGGTTCAAGTGTTGCAACTTTTATAGTTAAAGAAGAAAAAGAAATTGAAGAGTGTGTTAAAGAAGGCTTTAAATGGGACAGTGAAGTTATGATTGAAAAGTTTATTAAAGGTGATGAAATAACATGTCCTGTTTATGGAGATAGAATGCTTCCTGTAATTGCTATAAAGCCAAAAGCTGAATTCTTTGATTTTGCATCAAAATATCAAGACGGTGGAGCCGAAGAAGTTGTGGTAGAATTAGATAAAAATTTACATGAAGAAGTTGAAAAAATGGCGTTAGCTACTTACAAGGCTTTAAAGTGTGAAGTTTATTCAAGAGTTGATATGATAGTTACGACTGATGGTGTTCCATATATTTTAGAAGTTAATACTTTACCAGGAATGACAAAAAATAGTTTGATACCAAAAAGTGCTGCAGCAGTTAACATTGATTTTGCTCAGCTTGTTGATATGATAATAGAAGATTCAATGAAAATTTCAAGATAACTAAATTAGCTGCAATCGAATGATTGTGGCTTAATTTATTATTTCAGAAAATATTAAGAAGTTATAGTACTTTTATTAAGGAGTTTAGGCTAAAATTATAGTATAAAATGGATTTAGTTCGTACTTAAAAATATAACTTGGAGGAAGAGTGTCAATGGAAAATGGAAGCATATTAATAGTTGATGATGAAAAAGAAATACGTGATTTAGTTGAAATATATTTAAAAAGTGAAGGGTATAATACACTTCAAGCATGTGATGGTCTTGAAGCTATAGATATAATTGAAAATACTGATGTGGATATTGTTATACTAGATGTTATGATGCCTAATTTAAACGGAATAGAAACTTGCTTGAAAATAAGAGAAATGAAAGAAATGCCTATAATAATGTTATCTGCTAAAAGTGAAGATATAGATAAGATATTGGGGCTTAATATGGGGGCTGATGATTATTTGTCAAAGCCATTTAATCCACTAGAGCTTGTTGCTAGAGTAAAATCTCAACTTAGACGATTTTATAAATTTAAAAATAAACAGGACGTTTTATATAAAGAAGATGAGAATATAATAAGAATTGAAGATTTAACAATAAATCTTGATACTCATGAAGTTAAACTTGGAGATACATTCTTAAAGCTTACACCAACAGAATTTGATATTTTATCATTACTTTCAAAAAGCAGAGGAAAGGTTTTTTCAATAGAAAATATCTATGAAAGTGTATGGAATCAGGAATTTATGACTTCTGATAATACTGTTATGGTTCATATTAGAAAGATAAGAGAAAAAATAGAATCTGATCCTAGAAATCCAAGATTCATTAAGACTGTCTGGGGGGTAGGCTATAAGATTGAAAAATAATAATTTTAAAAATAAGATGGAGAGCAATATTAGTAAATCTTATACTAAAATTCTAGATTATATAGAACATTTTATATCTGTAACTAAAAGAAAAATTGAAAAAAGTATAAGGTTTGAGCTTATGCTTGTTATAGCAATATGCTTTCTTATTTCATTCTTTTTTTATACATTTACAAATAATTTTTTGAAAAGAGAGTATACAGAGCCACAGATATCATATGATTATGAGTCAGTTGAAAGACTTGCAAGCGAGTTGGGATCTAAAATTGAAAATCAAAATATATTGTTGAATGATAAAGATTCTATAAATGCAATTTTAAATACAGTCCCTTCAACAGATAAATGCTATATTACTGATCTTGATGGGAATGTGCTTTTTAAGACAGAAGGGGTGTCAGAAGAGACAATAGATATATATAGTGCATTAAAAGATGCTATGACTAATTTTAATTATGAGAAAATGGGTGTGGTAAAAGAAAAGAAATATATAATGCCACTTAAAATTGGTGAGGATAGGGTCTACTTAATATATAGTAAAGTTCCAGAAGCTACCATAACGTATACAACAATAAGCAAATCAAATTCATCATTAGCAGTATTTTTAACATGTATCGTGTTTATTATTTCATTTGTAATAATAACTAATAGTAAGATGAAATATTTAGATGAAATTGCTATAGGATTAAAAATAATAGCCAGTGGTAACTTGAATTACAGAATAGAAGAAAGAGGAACAGATGAGATAAAAACTATAGCATACAATATAAACTATATGGCTAAGGAAATAGGGGAAAAAATAAATGCTGAAAGAGATGCAGAAAAAACTAAAACAGATTTAATAACAAATGTTTCACATGATTTAAGAACACCATTAACATCAGTGATGGGATACATAGGACTTGTTATTCAAAAAAGATACAAAGATGAAGGTGAAATGAATGAATACTTGAACGTGGCATTTAATAAAGCTGAACGCCTAAAAGTACTTATTGATGATTTGTTTGAATATACTAAATATAATAGTCATGGAATTACTTTAAATAAAAATTCGGTTAATTTATCTGAATTTTTATCTCAGCTGATTGAAGAATTGATGCCTGTTTTGGATGATAATAATCTTACAGTATTTAAAAAATTTGAATGTGATAGAGTTTTTGTACAGATAGATCCTATAAAAATGCTTAGGGTTTTTGAAAATTTACTTACCAATGCAATAAAATATTCATATAAACCTGGAGAAATAATTATAGGATTATATGAGAAAGACGGTAAAGCAATAGTGGTATTCAGAAATAAGGGAGAACATTTAATAAAAGAAAAGACAGATAAACTATTTGATAGGTTTTATAGAGTTGATGAATCAAGAAACACTAGTACAGGTGGGTCTGGATTGGGTCTTGCTATATCTAAAAATATTGTTGAACTTCATGACGGAAAGATATGGGCTGAGTCCATTGGGAATAATATAAGCTTTTACGTTGAACTTGATATTTTTGAAATGAATTAGAACATATTATCAAAAAATAGGTACTTTTTTATGTGAATGTTAATATTTATATTTAGAGAAGTATTTTTATTTGGAGGAAATATGCAAGATAAAAATTCTAAAAGTCTTTTTGGTATTGATATAAATGAGTATACTAAAAGTGTACAGTTTGACGTATTAGCAACCAAAATAGATTTTTTGTACTTAAGATCATCAGGTTCAGGTTCTGGAAGATTCAGAGTAGATAAAAAGTTTTTTGATTTTGCAAAATCAAGTCGTGAGTATGGAATACCTGTAGGGGCATATCATTTTGGGGTTCCATCATATGATCTTACTGATGCAGACAGACAGTGTGATGACTTTATTCAGGTATTGCAGCAAGGGTTTGGAAATAAAGATTATGGAGATTTATTCCCCGTATTAGATGTTGAAACACCAGTGGATAGATCTATATCAACTAAAGTTTTAGTAGAGTGGATTGATCGTTTTAGAAAAAGGTTTGAAAAGAAAACGAGAAGACGATTGATGCTTTATACAGGATTATTTTTTATTGAATTGTATGATAATTTTTATGTATCAGGAAAAGGTTATCCATTAAAGAATATGATTTTGTGGATTGCTATGTATACTAATGTGCCAATTAATCCTAAAGTTCCGCCTGATATTGGAGGATGGACACGATGGAGAATATGGCAGTATAGTGAAAGTGAAACAGTTCAAGGAGTAGGAAATCCTGTTGATGCAAATTGGGGACCTGATAATATTGCATTATTAATACAGCCTGCTACTGTAAAGGGGCTAAAAGCACGGTTAGAAAATGGAAAGATATATGTGTCATGGGATAGAAATAATGACCCAGATCTTTTAGGATATAATATATTTTTAAATAAAGAATGGGTTGGAACAGTAGATGAAAATGATACAAGTTATGTTATAAGTGCAGATAAGGTGAAGAATATAACAACCAGACCTTTAGAAGTTTCTATAGAAGCTTTTGATTATGATGGAGAAACTTCTAAAAGTAGGGCAAAAGTAAAATTGTAAGCACAATAAAAAAGATATATATTCCAGTAATATGTACCTTAAATTCACTATCATAACTATAACAAAATATGATATAATATTAACATTGATGACAATTTATATTGATATAAATTGTCATCAATTATGTATTCTTATAAAATATATATTTTTTACGATAAGGTATAAGCTTCTGTGTGTATTTTAATTAAATGGAATTATTATCTGTTTTAAATAGGGAAGCTTATATTTATATTTTGAAAGGGGATTAACAAGTGGAAAATGGTAGTGGAAGAAGGAAATCCTCCAGAAAAAGTGCGGCTGCAAAGAAAAAGAAGACTTGGATTATGATTGCAAGTACATTAGCAATTATTATTTGTGGATTAGCAGCATATTCATTAGCAGTAAGCAGCGCAGTTAAAAAGTGGGATGGAAAGATTTATCCAGGTATTACAGTTCAAAATGTAAGCCTTGGGGGGATGACCAAAGAAGAAGCGAAGATAAAGCTTAAACAATCATTTGAAGGAGAAATAGATAATAAAGTTCTTCCTATAAAAATAGAAGGAAAAACTTTTGAGCTTAATTACTCTCAAATATCACCAACTTATGATATTGATAAAACTGTAGAAGAAGCTTTTAATACTGGAAAAGAGCATGGATTATTAAGTAAATATTTAAGTATTAAAGGGAAGAAACCAAGTGAGATAGAGCTTGCTTTTTCTTATGATGAAAATAAATTAAAAGAGTTTGAAGAAAAGGTAATTAAGGAAGTTAACAAAGAACCTGTAAATGCATCTATTACAATTACAGGAGATAAAATTCAGGTTAAACCTGAAGAAGACGGAATTGGAGTTAGTATAGATACACTAGATTCTAAAATAAAAGAAGCATTAAATGGTGTTATTGAATCTAGTTCAGAAGTTGATGTTGATGCAGAAGTAACAAAAGCAAAAATAACAGCTGAAGATTTATCAAAAATAAAAAATGTTATGGGTTCATTTTCGACAAGCTATGGAACATCAGCAGCAGGAAGAAGTCATAATATAGAACTGGCAACTAAACATATTAATGGAACTGTTATAATGCCAGGGGAAACATTTAGTTTTAATGATATTGTAGGACCTAGAACAGAAGAAGCAGGCTTCCAAGAAGCAGGTACTTATGTTGGAAATAAAGTTGAACCAGGAATTGGTGGAGGAATATGTCAGGTATCAACAACACTTTATAGAGCTGTAATGAGAGCTAATATAAGATCAACAGAAAGAACAAATCACTCAATGGCAGTAGGATATGCTCTTCCAGGGTTAGATGCAACTGTTGCTTATGGATATCTAGATTATAAATTTAAAAATCCATATGATTTTCCAATATATATTCAAGGATATACTGGAGGTAAGGTGGTTACTTACAATATATATGGTGATACAAGTATTTTAGGTGGAAAAACTTATGATATGGCTAATGAAATATTAGAAACACTTCCAGCACAAACTAAAATCGTTGATGATCCTACTCTTGATGAAGGTACTGAAGTTAATGAAGGTGGGGGAATGACAGGCTATAGAGCATCTTCATATCAAGTTACATATGAAAATGGAGTAGAGGTAAATAGAGAAAAAATTGCTACAGATACATATACTAAAGTTGACGTAACAATTAAAAAAGGTACTAAACCAGTTGCTCAGGAACAGCCGCCAGCAACAACAGAAGGCAGCGAAGCTGGGGCTCAACCAGGAGGAACAAGCACTGGAACTGAACAACAGGCACCACAAGCACCAGCACCACAAGCAACATCAACTACACATCAATAATATTGTAATCACTATGTGATTTCTGAATTATAATTATAAAGTTCGAAGAATTATTTATTTAATTTTTCGAACTTTATTTTAATTAAAGAAATAAAAATATGGTGTTTTTGACTTGTAATTAACCATATAGTATAATTTTAAAATGGCTAATATAATTTTTAAGAATATTAAAGAGGGTGAAGTTTTGAATTTTAATATAGTATTGTATCAACCTGAAATTCCACAAAATACAGGGAATATAGCTAGAACGTGTGTACTTACAGATTGTAAATTGCATTTAATAAAACCATTAGGATTCGATATAAATGAAAAACAAGTAAAAAGAGCTGGATTGGATTACTGGAGTGAATTAAATTTAGAAATTCATGAAAGTTACGAAGATTTTTTAGAGAAATATGGCAATGAGACAATTTTCTTGGCAACAACTCATGAAACTGGAACACATTATGATGAAATTGAATTTAAATCTGGAGATTTTATTATGTTTGGAAGAGAAACTTGTGGTGTTCCTGAAGATGTTCACAATAGACATAAAGGTTTAAGAGTACCTATGATAAAATCAAGTACAAGAAGTTTGAATTTATCAAATACTGTAGCTATAGTAGCGTATGAAGCTTTGAGACAAATAGGATTTCCGAATATGAAATAGATGAAGAGGAATGAAGAAGATGGAAAAAATAAAAATCATAACAGACAGCACTGCTGATTTACCACAAGAATTATATGATAAATATGATATCGAAGTGTTACCTGTACTAATCAACTTTGGAGAAGAAAGTTATCTAGATAGAGTTGATATGAATGCTGAGAAGTTATTAAAGAGAATGAAAGAAGAAAAAGACTTTCCAACTACTGGTCAAATAATTCCAAATAGATTTATTGAATGTTATGAAAAGTATCTAAAGGAAGGATATAAAATATTGACCATATTAATGTCATCTGCAATGAGTGGAACATATCAATCTGCATGTATTGCCAAAGATGCAGTAGAAAGTGATGATATTTTTATAGTTGATTCTCAAAATATAGCTCCAGCATTAGGAATTCTTGTATTAAAAGCATGTACTCTTATGGAAAAAGGTTATGATACTGCAAAAATAGCAGAAGAATTAGAAAAAGAAAAAAATAAAGTTGAAACAAGAATGTGTTTTGAATCTTTAGATAATCTTATTAAAGGTGGAAGAATATCTAAGACTGCAGGTGTTGTAGGAACTGTATTAGGTGTTAAACTTGTACTGAATATCAAAGACGGATTAATGTCAGTAAAAGATAAGGTTAGAGGAAGTAAAAAAGCATTAAGAAAAATAATTACAGACTTAGAAGCATCAGAATTGGATTGTGATGTACCGGTATTATTAGTATATGCTAGTGAAATTGAAATAAAAAAAGAACTTACAGAGTATTTAGAAAACAATAATATTAATTATATTGAATGTCCACTTGGTTCTACTGTTTGTGTTCATTCAGGACCGGATTGTTGTGGGTTGGTATTTTTAACAAAATAAAAACAATGTCTCTATCAAGATGTATTCTTGATGAGGCATTATTTTTTTGATTATATTTATAGAATTTTAAAAGAATATTAATTATATGAAAGTAGTAAATATAAATAAGTAAAGTATTAAGATTACTTGCTAAATTATCAAGAAAAAGGTTATACTTAAAGTAAATGAAATATCTTCACCTGAAGTTTTGAATACGTTTAACAAAAGGTGGAGTTGTATTTGAAATAGTATTTATTAGAAATTGATTTTTAGTAAAATAATTAGTTTTGTGTATAGGGGGATAATTATGAATCTGGATTATAGTATGAAAATGACGCAGCAGCAAAGGATGATTATGACTCAGAATATGCAGCAGTCAATTAAGCTTTTACAAATGTCTCTTCATGATTTAAGAGAATATATAGATAATGAATATTCAGAAAATCCTATTTTAGAAATAAATGAACAGAGCAGCCAAAGCGAAGAAATACAAAACAATAATTTAATAGATAAATATAATGCTGAAAAAATAGCAGAAGAAATGGATTATGATAGTTACAAAGATAAGCCTGAAAGATCATACTCAAATGAAGATGTTTCACCATTTAATTTTATAGAGGAAAAGAAATCATTAAAAGAATATCTATACGAACAGTTATTAGAATCTGATGAAGAACAGTATACAATAATGATAGCTAAATATATTATTGAATCTTTGGATGGAAGAGGATATTTAGAAATATCAATGGAAGAATTAGCGACGGAATTAAGAATTTCTACAGATGACGTTGAAAAAGGATTAAAACTTGTTCAATCATTAGAACCTTATGGAATTGGTGCAAGAAATATAAAAGAATGTTTAATTATACAGAGTATTAATCTAAATATATTAGATGATAATATAGAAAGAATAATTTTAGATCATCTTGAAGAAGTAGCGGAAAACAAATATGAACTTATAGGAAAAGCATTGAAAATTTCACCTAGAGAGGCTCAAAGATATGGTGATATAATTAAAAAGTTAGAACCGAAACCTTCAAGAGGTTTTTATACGGGAGAAGAAGTAAGTTATATAATTCCTGATGCTGAAATCAAGAATATAGATGGAGAATTTTTTATCATAATGAATGAAGGCGTGCTTCCAAAGCTTATAATAAATAAAACTTACAGAGATGTTTTGAAAAATGGAAAAGATACTGAAATAAATAGCTATGTAAAAGAAAAAATTAATAAAGCAATGTTTTTGATAAAGGCTATAGATGATAGAAAAAATACTTTATATAAAGTTTTGGAATGTCTGATTGATAAACAAAAAGAATTTTTTGAAAGAGGATATTCATATATTAAGCCTTTAACATTACGAGAAGTTTCAAGTGAGCTGGATGTTCATGATTCTACTATAAGCAGAACCATTAAAGATAAGTATATATTGACAAGTTATGGAACTATTAAAATAAAGGATCTATTTCCAAGCGGAATAACTAATAATACATTAGAAGATTTATCTACTGTAAAAATAAAAAATGAAATAAAAAAGATTATACAAGAGGAAAATAAGAGCAAGCCATTATCAGATCAGTCTATAAGTCTTATATTAAAGGAGAATAATATTAAAATATCGAGACGAACAGTTGCAAAATATAGGGAAGAACTTGGGATAAAATCATCTTCTATGAGGAAAAGGTTATAATATTCTATTAAGGCATTCAAAAAATAAAGCAAAACAATATTTTTTATTATGTATGTATTTAATAAATTTGATAAATACTAAAAAGGAAGAAAAGTCATATAAAAAATCTTGAAAAATTATTGAATATTTGTTTTATAAAATTTGAATGCCTGTTTTATTGCTGTATGCCTTAAATAGCAATAAAACATATAAAAGGATAATACATATAAGATTACATAATTTTATACAAAATATATTCAAAGTTAATCCTAAATGGTGAAAATTTTTAAATAATTAAAAAAATTTCACATAAGGGGTTTAAAATTTCCTAAAGGTGTTCTATAATAATAGATGTGGGACATAATAAAATGATATGGGACACATAATGACCAAAGGAGTGTTTAAGTTGCAGGAAATATTAGAATTACAGAAAAAGATAGTTCCTGAGCTTGTAAATACTTTAGAAAAAAGGTATAACGTACTCAGAACAATCTATCATAATGAACCTATTGGCAGAAGAAGTCTTGCTGAAAAGTTAAATACTGGTGAGAGAACTGTTAGAACAGAAATAGGTTTTTTAAAAGAACAAGAACTTATAGAAATAAATCCTGCTGGAATGAAAGTTACTGATGATGGAGAAGAAATTATCAATAAATTGAAAGATTTTATCCATGAAATAAAAGGACTTTCAGAAGTGGAAGAAAAAATAAAGTCTTTGTTGAATTTAAAAAAGGTAATTATTGTTCCGGGAGATGTTGAGGAAAATCCTTTAGTCTTAAAAGATTTGGGAAAAGCTTGTGCGAATTATGTAAAGGATGTACTGGAAGATAATTCAATTGTCGCTCTTACAGGAGGAAGTACATTAAAAGAAGTAGTGGAAGCATTTCCGAAAGTAACAAATTTATCTAATATTCAAGTGGTACCTGCAAGAGGTGGTATGGGCAAAAATGTTGAAACTCAAGCAAATACATTAGCTGCATCACTAGCTAAAAAACTTAATGGTACTTATAAAATGCTTCATATATCAGAAAACTTAAGTTTAGATATCATAGATAATTTACTTAAGGAAGAGGCTGTTAAAGCAGTTATAGATACTATACATAAAGCTGATATACTAATGTATGGTGTGGGAAATGCTGTTCAAATGGCTAGAAAAAGAGGAGTTCCAGAAGATGAAATTAAAAATTTAATTGATAATGGAGCTGTAGGAGAAGCGTTTGGATGTTATTTTAGTAAAGATTCTAAAATTATTTCAGAAACTACCGCAATTGGTATTAAAATCAACAATGCCAGAAAAATAAAAACGCATATTGCAGTAGCTGGCGGGAATAATAAAGTTGAATCGATTATTGCAACTGAATATAATGACTCTACTGGTGTATTGGTTACAGATGAAGCTGCAGCTAATGGAATACTAGAAAAGTTACAAGAGTTCAGTTCTTAAAGTAGTTTGTAAAATTTATTTTTATAAAATTTTAAAATAAATATAATAAAAGCATTATTAGGAGGTAATTGATATGGTAAACGTAGCAATTAATGGTTTTGGAAGAATAGGAAGATTAGCTTTAAGATTAATGATTAACAACCCTGAATTTAACGTGGTTGCAATCAACGACTTAACAGATGCTAAAATGTTAGCACACTTATTTAAATATGACTCAGCTCAAGGTAGATTCGATGGAGAAATCGAAGTTAAAGAAGGAGCTTTCGTAGTAAACGGAAAAGAAATTAAAGTTACTGCAAACTCTAACCCAGCTGAATTACCATGGGGAGAATTAAACGTAGATATCGTATTAGAATGTACTGGATTCTTTGCTTCAAAGAAATCAGCTTCAGCTCACATCACTGCAGGTGCTAAGAAAGTTGTTATTTCAGCTCCAGCTGGAAACGACCTACCAACAGTAGTTTACAATGTAAACCACGACATCTTAAAAGCAGAAGATACAGTAATCTCAGGTGCATCATGTACTACAAACTGCTTAGCTCCAATGGCTAAAGCATTAAACGATGCTTTCGGATTAGAAAAAGGATTCATGACTACAATCCACTCATACACTAACGATCAAAATACTTTAGATGCTCCACACAGAAAAGGTGATTTAAGAAGAGCTAGAGCTGCTGCAGCTTCAATCATCCCTAACTCAACTGGTGCTGCTAAAGCAATCGGATTAGTTATCCCAGAATTAGCTGGTAAATTAGATGGAGGAGCTCAAAGAGTTCCATGTATAACTGGTTCATTAACTGAAGTAGTTTGTACATTAGGTAAGAAAGTAACTGTTGATGAAATCAACGCTGTAATGAAAGATGCTGCTACAGAATCTTACGGATACACTGAAGACGAAATCGTATCATGCGATATCATCGGAAGCAGCTTCGGATCATTATTCGATGCAACTCAAACAAGAGTTATGGAAGTTAACGGAGAACAATTAGTTAAAGTTGCTTCTTGGTACGACAACGAAATGTCATACACTAACCAATTAATCAGAACTTTAGGATACTTCGCTAACTTAAAGTAATCTAAACCCTAATTAAACATAAAATGCGCAAATTTATGTTAAAGTAAATAAGTCTGGTTTTGTAGTATAAGGCTATAAAGCCAGACTATTTTAAAATTATCTATAAAAATAATTTTTTGAGGTGAATGTAAATGAATTTCAACAAGAAAACAATCGAAGATATCGATGTAGCAGGAAAAAAAGTATTAGTAAGATGTGACTTCAATGTACCATTAAAAGATGGTGTTATAACTGATGAAAATAGATTAAACGGAGCTCTTCCAACAATCAAATACTTAGTTGAAAAAGGTGCAAAAGTTATCCTTTGCTCTCACTTAGGAAAAGATGCTTCTAAATCATTAGCTCCTGTAGCTGTAAGATTAAGCGAAATGCTTGGAAAAGAAGTAGTTTTTGCTAGAGATGAAGAAGTTGTTGGAGAAAATGCTAAAAAAGCTGTTGCTGATATGAAAGACGGAGACGTTGTATTATTAGAAAACACTAGATGCAGAAAAGAAGAAACTAAGAACATAGCTGAATTCTCTAAAGAATTAGCTTCATTAGCAGATGTATTTGTAAATGATGCATTTGGTACAGCTCACAGAGCTCACTGTTCAACAGTTGGTGTTACTGAATACTTAGATACAGCTGTATGTGGATACTTAATCCAAAAAGAATTAAAATTCTTAGGAAATGCTGTTGAAACTCCAGAAAGACCATTCGTTGCTATATTAGGTGGAGCTAAAGTTTCTGATAAGATTGCTGTTATCAACAACTTATTAGACAAAGTTAACACTATAATCATTGGTGGTGGAATGGCTTATACATTCTTAAAAGCTCAAGGATATGAAATCGGAACTTCATTAGTTGAAGAAGATAGACTTGACTATGCAAAAGAAATGGTTGCTAAAGCTGAAGCTAAGGGTGTTAAATTCTTATTACCAGTAGACCACAGAGTAGCTGCTGAATTTAAAGATGTAGCTGCTACAGTTACTGAAGACCAAAACATTCCTGATGGAAACATGGGATTAGATATCGGACCTAAGACAGAAGCTATATACGCTGATGCTATTAAAGATGCTAAGACTGTTATCTGGAATGGACCAATGGGAGTATTCGAATTCGAAAACTACAATAAGGGTACAATTGCAGTAGCTAAGGCTATGGCAGATGCAGATGCTACAACTATAATCGGTGGTGGAGATAGTGCTGCTGCTGTTAACATATTAGGATTTGGAGATAAGATGACTCACATCTCAACTGGTGGTGGAGCTTCTTTAGAATTCTTAGAAGGTAAAGTATTACCAGGAATAGCTGCATTAAACGACTAATTATAAATTAGATATATTAAAATTAAATATCACAATTAAATAGTGTATGACTATTATTGAAGTTTACAGCTAATATAGTAGAAAGTAATTACAAATATATTTTATAATTGAATATTAATACAGCTTTAAGAATGTTCGACGGGACTTTGTAGAGCTTTAGGCCAAAAGCTTTACCTTGAAATGTATAATTACTTAATTAATAAATATAACTTAATACCATGGTCTATGAAAATAGCAGTAAATAATGAACTTAAGAAAATCTGATCAATTTTCTTAAGTTCATAACATTAAATTGACAATTATCACATGTAAATTGTAATATATACTATTTGATTTTGAGTTTAATTTTCAGAATTGTAAATAAATTTTAATATTATATGAGGTGGATAAAATGAGAAAAGCAATTATCGCTGGAAACTGGAAAATGAATAAAACTGTTGATGAAGCAGTTAAAATGATAGAAGAATTAAAAGCATTAGTTAAGGATGCTACTTGTGATGTAGTAGTATGTCCTACATTTGTATGTTTAGATGCTGTTAAAAAAGCTGTAGCTGGATCAAACATAAAAGTTGCTGCTCAAAACATGCACTTTGAAGAAAGTGGAGCATTTACAGGAGAAGTTGCTCCAGGAATGCTTGAAGCTATGGGAATTGATTATGTTGTTTTAGGACATAGTGAAAGAAGAGAATACTTTAACGAAACTGATGAAGCTTTAAACAAGAAGGTTAAAGCTGCATTTGCTCACAACATAACTCCAATCCTTTGTTGTGGTGAAACTTTAGAACAAAGAGAAAACGGAACAACTAATGCAGTTGTTGGAGCTCAAATAAAAGCTGATTTAGAAGGTTTATCAAAAGACTTAGCAGAAAAAGTTGTTATAGCTTACGAACCAATCTGGGCTATTGGAACTGGTAAGACTGCTACAGACGAACAAGCAAACGAAACTATCAAAGCAATAAGAGGAATCGTAGCTGAAATGTTCGGAAGCGAAGTTGCTGATAAAGTAAGAATCCAATACGGTGGATCTGTTAAACCAGGTACAATCAAAGCTCAAATGGAACAATCAGATATTGACGGAGCTTTAGTTGGTGGAGCTAGTTTAGCTGCTGCAGACTTTGCTGCAATAGTTAATTACTAAGATTAGTGAAAAATACCTATGTTCTACATAGGTATTTTTTATTATGTTAATATATTTTTACAATAAAAAATAATAAAGTATATAAATAATTAAGTTTAAAAATATGTATAGAAGAATTGTTTTATCTACATAAAAAATTGCAGATGAATTAAAATAATAGCAGAAGATTAAAGGAATAAGAGTATTTTGTAAAAGAATACATCAATCTTTCGAAAAGCTATAATAAGTTGCAATAAAGATAAAAAAATAATATAATTAAATGGTTCAAATGTAGAAAAATTTAATTATGAATATATATTATAATTTTAAATAAGAAAACTTGGAGGGATAGGACTATGTCAAAGAAACCAGTTATGTTAATGATATTAGATGGTTTTGGATTAGCACCAAAATCAGAAGGAAATGCTGTAAGTTTAGCAAATAAACCAAACTTCGACAGATTAACAGCTAATTACCCAACATCACAATTACAAGCAAGTGGTATGCAAGTTGGATTACCAGAAGGACAAATGGGTAACTCAGAAGTTGGACATTTAAATATAGGATCAGGAAGAATTGTATATCAAGAATTAACAAGAATAACTAAAGCTATCAGTGATGGAGACTTCTTTGAAAATGAATCTATTAAATTAGCTATGGAAAATGCTAAAAAAACTGGATCTGCATTACACTTAATGGGTCTATTATCTGATGGTGGAGTTCATTCACATATAGATCACCTAAAAGGTCTTTTAGAATTTGCTAAAAAAGAAGGCGTTCAAAATGTATTTGTTCATGCATTTATGGATGGTAGAGACGTTCCACCTTCATCAGGAAAAGAATTCATAGAAAAATGCGAAGCTATGATGGCTGAAGTTGGTGTAGGAAAAATAGCTACTATAAGTGGTAGATACTATGCTATGGATAGAGATAATAGATGGGAAAGAGTTGAACTTGCTTATAACGCATTAGTTTTAGGTAAAGGTGAAACAGCTACAAGTGCAGTAGAAGCTATTGAAAAATCATACCATGATAACAAGACAGATGAGTTCGTATTACCAACAGTTATAACTGAAAATGGTGCACCATTAACTAATATTAAAAACGGAGACTCAGTTGTATTCTTTAACTTTAGACCAGACAGAGCTAGAGAAATAACTAGAGCTATAAATGATAAAGAATTTGCTGGATTTAAGAGAGAAACATTAGATTTAGTATTTGTAACAATGACTCAATATGATAAGACATTAGAAGGGGTTAATGTTGCATATACACCACAAACACTAGTAAATACTCTTGGAGAATATGTAAGTAGCAAGGGATTAAATCAATTAAGAATTGCTGAAACTGAAAAGTATGCTCACGTTACATTCTTCTTCAATGGTGGTGTTGAAAAAGAAAATCCAGGTGAAGATAGAAAGGTTATACCTTCACCAAAGGTTGCAACTTATGATTTAAAACCAGAAATGAGTGCTTATGAAGTAACTGAAGAATTATTAGCTAGATTAGACAGCGATAAATATGACATGATCATATTAAACTTTGCTAATCCAGATATGGTTGGTCATACTGGTGTTGTTGAAGCAGCTGTTAAGGCAATAGAGGCTGTTGATGAATGCTTAGGAAATGTAGTTAATAAAGTATTAGAAAAAGATGGAACAGTATTTATTACTGCTGACCATGGTAATGCAGAAACTGAAATAGATTTTTCAACAGGAAATCCATTTACAGCTCATACTACTAATCCAGTTCCATTTGTATGGGTATCTAACCACACAGAAGGAAAGACAATAAAAGATGGTAAGCTTGCTGATATAGCTCCAACAATGTTAAATGTTTTAGGTCTTGAAGTACCAGCAGAAATGACTGGAGAAAACTTAATAATAAATAAATAATAATTTTTAGTATATAGTAAAAACACATGTAGAAAGTTTTCTACATGTGTTTTTCTTGTTATTTTGAATATTTCTGTAGTATGAACAATATATTAATAAAAAAGACTTATCTAGGGTTGGTTTATATGAAAAAAAATTTTGGGTATTCTGTTGATTTTGACGAACATACAGAATTATTATTTAAACAGGCAACATATCTTGGACAAGGAAATAATGGAATAGTATACGAGCTACCTGATAATAAAGCAATAAAAATTTTTTTATCTAAAAAGGTATGCAATGATGAAGGTGGAATATTATTAAGAACCAATGGGTCTAAATATTTTCCGAAATTATATAAAAAAGGAACGTACTATATAGTAAGGGATAAAGTAGAAGGAATAGAGATGGATAAGTATATAAAAACTTATGGCTTAAATAGAAATTTAGTAGAAAAAATATATAAGCTATTAGTAGAATTTAAAAAACTAAAGTTTAAAAAATTAGATATAAGATGTAAGGATATTCTTGTATCTGATAAGGAAACTCTAATGATAATTGATCCTAAGAAAGCATATGAAAGAAAAGTTGATTATCCAAGGCATTTAATGAAAGGATTAAAAAGACTTGGAGTTCTAGAAGAGTTCTTAAGTGAAATAAATAGAATTAACAGTAAGAAGGCTCGAGAATGGGAACAAAAGTTTAGTGAATACTGCGAAGCAGAGAATCATTTGAAGTTTATGGAATAAAATACACCATTTATTCGTTTGAATAAATGGTGTATTTTTTATATAGTACATAAGGTATTTATTGTAAAGAACCATCTGCAGTTACAAAATAATCCCCAACTTTAACATTAGATGCCATTACACCTGTATCTTCGTTAAAGTAATACCATTTTTGATTAATATATTGCCATCCAGTTTGCATTTTATAGTCATTATCAAAATAGTACCAGTGACCATCAGATTGAAGCCATCCTTTTTGAGCACGTCCATCAGAATTAAAGAAATAACTAGCATCGTAATCTGAATACCATCCAGTTCCCATTTTACCATCTTCATCTATAATGTACATTCCATCAGAAAAATTAAGCTGACTGTCCTTAATTAATTTTCCGTATTCAATATAATATCCCCAAGTTCCATCGTCAAACTTGTACCATCCTTCACGATTACCATTACTATTTACTGATTGTCCTAGATATTGTGAATAATTTGACACAGTATGGTATGTGTAGGCATAAACAGATGTGCTTGGAACAAAATTGATTAGAGCTCCTAAAGTTAATACAGAAGCTAAGAATTTTTTTATCATTATTATTACACCCCTAATTTGAATTCACTATAGCAAAATTTGCCAGCAAATATATTTTCTCATTTAATGTAAAAAAAATCAATAAAAAAAATAAAATGGGAAATGAATTTTGAATATTTAATTTTAAAATTACAAAGAATACTAAAGTAGATTAAAAAGCTGAGAAGCTTTTATATATTAACTTAATATATAAAATACTTAGTAAACAAGGAGGGTAAAACAAAATGAAAGATTATTTAGAAATTGTAGATGTGGTAGCAAGACAAATTATAGACTCAAGGTGTTTTCCAACTGTAGAAGTTGAAATATATCTTGAAGATGGTACTATGGGAAGGGCTGCAGTTCCATCAGGAGCATCAACTGGGATGTATGAAGCAGTTGAATTAAGAGATGGAGATAAAGGTGTATACCAAGGAAAAGGTGTTTTAAAAGCTGTAGAAAATGTAAATGATACTATTGCAGAAGAATTAATAGGATGTAATGTATTTGATCAAACATATATTGATAAAATGCTTATTGAATTAGATGGAACAAACAATAAAGGTAAATTAGGTGCAAATGCAATTTTAGGTGTATCTTTAGCTGTTGCAAATGCAGCTGCAAATGCATTAGGTATTCCTTTATATAGATATATTGGAGGAGTAAACGCAAAGGTTTTACCGGTGCCTATGATGAATATATTAAATGGTGGATCTCATGCTGATAATTCAGTTGATTTACAAGAATTTATGATTATGCCTGCAGGAGCGGGTACTTTTAGTGATGCTTTAAGAATGTGTGCTGAAGTTTATCATACATTAAAGAAAATTTTAAATGATAAGGGTTATGCTACAGGTATAGGTGATGAAGGTGGATTTGCACCAAATTTAAAGAGCAATGCTGAAGCTTTAGATGTAATTATCGAAGCAATAGGAAAAGCAGGTTACAAAGCTGGTGAAGAAATTTTCATAGCAATTGATGCTGCTTCATCAGAATATTATAAAGATGGAAAATATGTTTTAGAACATGAAGGAAGAACTTTATCAAGTGCAGAGATGGTTGATTTCTTTGAAGAATGGGTTAATAAATATCCAATAATCTCAATTGAAGATGGTATGGCAGAAGAAGATTGGGATGGATGGAAATTAATGACTGAAAGATTAGGAAAAAAAGTTCAGTTAGTTGGTGATGACTTATTTGTTACAAATACTGAAAGACTTGAAAAAGGAATTCAACTTGGAGTTGCAAATTCTATCCTTATAAAACTAAATCAAATTGGTACTTTAACAGAAACATTAAATGCAATAGAAATGGCTAATAGAGCTGGATATACAGCAGTTGTTTCTCATAGAAGTGGTGAAACAGAAGATACTACTATTGCAGATTTAGTTGTAGCTACAAATGCAGGTCAAATTAAAACAGGTGCTCCAGCAAGATCTGAAAGAGTAGCTAAATATAATCAATTAATAAGAATAGAAGAAGAATTAGATGATGTTGCTGAATATAGAGGTAAAAAGGCATTCTTTAACATTAAATAGTTAAAGTAAAAAAATATAAGTGTGACAGGGAACTGTATTTGATTGATGTTAATTAGGCAATTGATACAGTTCCTTTTGAATTTTATTATTTAAATAGGAAGAATAAATCATAGAATGATTATAATTAAATAAGAAATTATGGACATAAATTTCGTTTTATAAATAATTAAGTAGATATGGGTGGAGCTATTTGATATAATTTAGGTAAATTTGTTTTATTGTAGAATCTTAATATTAGAAAGCATTCTTTATAAAATTGCAAAAAATATTATTTTTAAAATTTACATAATTATATTTGCATTTTGATAGAGAAATATTTTTGAGAAAACTATGAACAAATGATAAATCTAATAATTATTTAAAAGAAAGAGGATATTGTATGAATTACTATTTGGATGTATTAAAGAAATATGCAACTTTTTCTGGGAGAGCAAGAAGAAAAGAGTATTGGATGTTTGTTCTTATTAATGCTATAGTGGTTATGGCTATTTCGCTAATTGAGTATGCAGCAGGAACTAATGGAATAATAGGTTATATTTATGGATTAGCATTAATTATACCAATGATTGCAGTTACTGTTAGAAGACTTCATGATATTGGCAAGAGTGGATTTTGGTATTTTATATGTTTAATTCCTTTGATAGGGTCAATATGGCTACTAGTGTTGTTATGTACAGACAGTCAACCGGGGCAAAATCAATTTGGTGCTAATTTGAAGGGATATAATAATTAAAACATAGCTATAATTTAGTTATTTATGAGTGAAAGTATTATATTAAATATAAATTAACAAAATTATTTTAAAATGTAAAAAATATGATATAATATAAGTAAGCTCAGATGTAATTTTTTACTACAGAGAAGTTGTAATAGAACAGTAAATGTGATATTATTTAGAATGTACGTTATTGATTATTATAGGAGGTGTTACCTATGCAAAATATATTAATGGTCTTAGAAGTTTTGTTAGGACTAGGAGTAATTATTACAATTTACATGCAACCAAGTAAAGCAGATGCTTTAAGTGGGTTAATTCAGGGAGCTACTAAGGACACATTCTTTTCAAAGAACAAGGCAAGAACTAAGGAAGTTGTTCTTGTAAGATTAACAGTTTTATTTTCAATATTATTTGCTGTTAATACAGTTTTAGTAAATTTAATAAAATAGTAATCTGAGCTACTTAAATATAGGTAGCTTTTTTTATTATATCTAGAAAATCAAATCTTAAAAAATCATTTCATCCAATATATGTGTTCCAATTAATATTAACAATGCCTTAAAAATCCGTATGAGATTTATTGAACTTATATGTAGAACATTTATTAGAATAGTTATAAATAAAATTTTAGAATAATCATAAGATATGCTTTATTTAAAATTGTAATCCAATACAAGAATGTTAAAGGATAATTATGAATATATCTATAAAGTAAAGCAAGCCTAATCTTTTATACTAAAAACCTAAAAAAATATAAGGGGTGATAGGTATGAATTTATTATATCTTCCAATTTTAACAGGTATTATTTCTTTAGTTGTTGTTGTTTTTATTGCAAACAGTATTATTAAAAGGGATCCTGGAAGCGATAGAATGAGGGAAATATCAGGTTACATTGAAGAGGGTGCT
Organism: Clostridium butyricum; assembly: GCF_006742065.1. Lineage (NCBI taxonomy): Bacteria > Bacillati > Bacillota > Clostridia > Eubacteriales > Clostridiaceae > Clostridium > Clostridium butyricum. The sequence continues at coordinate 628,305 of NZ_AP019716.1, forward strand.
ATGGCGTTTCTTAAAAAGGAATATTGTTATTTAGCAGTATTTATTATTATAGTAGCTTTATCTATATTTATATTCTTGAACATAAATACTGCAATAGCATTTATAGTAGGAGCACTATTCTCAATAACAGCAGGATTTGTTGGAATGAGAATTGCTGTAAAATCTAATGTTAGAACTGCACAAGCAGCTAAACATGGGATAAAGGAAGCACTATCAGTTGCTTTTTCTGGTGGATCTGTTATGGGTTTATGTGTAGTAGGATTAGGGTTAATAGGATTGGGTTTTTTCTCAATAGTTTTTGATTTAAATGCTGAATATATTACAGGATTTGGACTTGGTGCATCTTCAATAGCATTATTTGCAAGAGTTGGCGGTGGTATATATACCAAGGCAGCAGATGTAGGAGCAGACCTTGTAGGTAAAGTTGAGGCAGGGATACCAGAAGATGATCCAAGAAATCCAGCGGTTATTGCTGATAATGTTGGAGATAATGTTGGGGATGTTGCAGGTATGGGCGCAGACTTATTTGAATCATATGTTGGCTCAATAATATCAGCAATAACTCTTGGTGCAACTTTAGTTAGTAGTTTTGGTAAGAATATAGTGTTATTTCCATTATTGTTATCAGCTGTAGGAGTATTGTCATCATTAATAGGCATAATATACGTTAAGTTATATAAAGGAGATAATCCACAGAAAGCATTAAATGGAGGCAGTGCAATATCTGGTGCAATAGTTATAGTAGTAGGATTTATTCTTTGTAAATATATGATTGGTGATATGAGAATATTTATTCCAATAGTAGCAGGTTTGATAGTTGGTTTATTGATTGGTAAAATTACAGAAATATATACATCAGCAGATTATAAAAGTGTTAAATTAATTGCAGATGAATCAAAAACAGGGCCAGCTACAAATATTATAGCTGGATTATCAGTAGGAATGAAATCAACAGTTGCTCCTATTTTATTAATTGTTATAGGAATAATAGTTTCATATTTTGCTATTGGTGGATCTTCAAATTCAGAACTTGGGTTATATGGAATAGCATTAGCAGCAGTTGGAATGCTTGCAACAACAGCAACAACAATAGCTGTTGATGCATATGGACCAATATCTGATAATGCAGGTGGTATAGCAGAAATGTGCGAATTAGATGAAAGCGTAAGAGAAATTACAGACAAACTTGATTCAGTTGGTAACACTACAGCGGCAATAGGCAAGGGATTTGCAATAGGATCAGCGGCACTTACAGCATTAGCTTTGTTTGCATCATATTCTCAGGCTGTAAATTTAAACAGTATTAACCTTCTAAATCCACTAACATTAGTTGGAGTATTACTTGGTGGCATGTTACCATTTTTATTTGGAGCATTAACAATGCAATCTGTAGGTAAAGCAGCAACACAGATGGTAGAAGAAGTTAGAAGGCAGTTTAAGGAGAAGAAGGGAATATTAGAAGGAACTGAAAAACCTGATTATTCTAAGTGTGTAGAAATATCTACTAAAGCAGCATTAAGAGAAATGATTTTACCTGGAATTCTTGCAATATTAGTACCGTTAGGTACAGGATTATTACTTGGAACAGAGGCATTAGCAGGATTAATAGGTGGTGGAGTACTTTCAGGGGTATTACTTGCCATAATGATGGCAAATGCAGGTGGTGCATGGGATAATGCAAAGAAATATATTGAAACAGGTGTAAATGGAGGTAAAGGAAGTTTTGCTCATAAAGCTGGTGTTGTTGGCGATACAGTAGGCGATCCGTTTAAAGATACATCTGGTCCATCAATGAATATTTTAATTAAATTAATGACAATAGTATCAGTTGTTTTTGCACCAGTAATAGCACAATATGGAGGTTTATTATTAAGTTTATTTAAGTAAAATTAATTATTCATCATTAAAGAAGAGATTATTTTAATTATTTTTATTAGAATAATCTCTTTAAGAGTATTAAAGTGTCAGTAGAATATTTAGGAATATAATATAATAAAAATAAAAAAATGAAAATTTTTCAAAATAGTGTTGACAGATATGTAAAAGAATTGTATGATAATATCATAGTAATTCGCTAAGAATACTTGATTTAAAAGTGAATATGTTTTTATCAAGAAAGACGGAGGGACTGGCCCTGTGATGTCTGGCAACCTGGAGGATATATCATATATATATTGTTTAAGGTGCTAATTCCTGCAGATTTTATATCTGAGAGATAAGAAGAGTTTTAGTTCAATAGTGTTATTTATCACTGCTTTCTTATCTTGAAAGCAGTTTTTTTGTATATAAAATTGTAAAAATATATTCTTGTGTTATATTCATATAAAAATTGGGGAATTGTTTAATTTAAATCATAGTAAATTTATCATATATCTATGGTTTTGAAATATAAAAAATATAAATAAAATTGGGGGCAAAAATTATGAGTAGAGAAGAAAGAAATTTAAAATTTGAAACATTACAATTACATGTTGGACAAGAAAGTCCAGATCCAGCAACAGATGCAAGAGCTGTACCAATATATCAGACAACATCTTATGTATTTAGAAATTGTGAACATGCTGCAGCAAGATTTGGATTATCAGATCCAGGAAATATATATGGAAGATTAACAAATTCAACACAGGATGTTTTAGAAAAAAGAGTAGCTGCATTAGAAGGTGGAGTTGCAGGTCTTGCTGTAGCTTCAGGAGCAGCAGCTATAACATATGCAATTGAAAATATAACAAGAGCAGGAGATCATATAGTAGCGGCTAAAACAATATATGGAGGTTCCTATAATCTTTTAGCACATACTTTAGCTAACTATGGTGTTACAACAACATTTGTTGATCCGGAAAATTTATCAAATTTTGAAAATGCTATAAAAGAAAATACAAAAGCTGTATATATAGAATCACTAGGAAATCCTAATTCTAATATTATAGATGTAGAAGCGTTAGCAGAAATTGCACATAAGCATAAGATTCCTTTAATAGTTGATAATACATTTGGAACACCTTATCTTTTTAGACCAATTGAACATGGGGCAGATATAGTTGTTCATTCAGCTACTAAGTTTATAGGTGGTCATGGAACATCATTAGGAGGAATAATTGTAGACTCTGGTAAATTTGATTGGATAGGAAGTGGTAAGTTCCCACAATTAACAGAAGCAGATCCAAGTTATCATGGAATAAAATTTGCTGAAGCAGTTGGTGAAGCAGCATATGTGACAAGAATAAGAGCAATACTACTTAGGGATACAGGTGCAGCAATAAGTCCATTTAATGCATTTATATTATTGCAAGGATTAGAAACACTGTCATTAAGACTTGAAAGACATATTGAGAATTCATTAAAAGTAGTAGAGTTCTTAAAAAATCATCCTAAAGTTGAAAGAGTTAATCACCCAGCATTACAAGATAGTCCAGATTATGAATTATATAAAAAGTATTTTCCAAAAGGTGCAGGTTCAATCTTTACATTTGAAATTAAAGGCGGAGCAAAGGAAGCTCAAGAATTTATAGATAGATTAGAAATATTCTCATTACTTGCAAATGTAGCAGATGTTAAGTCACTTGTAATACATCCAGCAACTACAACACATTCACAATTGACACAAGAAGAATTATTAGACCAGGGAATTAAGCCAAATACAATAAGATTATCAATTGGAACAGAGCATATTGATGATATTATTTACGACTTATCACAGGCATTTGAAGGGTAAATTATATATTTATAGTATTTAAGTAATAATGAAAAGCTGAGCATAAAAAGGGTGCTTGGCTTTTTATATTTTAAGTCTAATCTGTTGATAATAAATATTGTATTATTTTTATTAAAGTATAAGAAAATATGGAATTATAAATATTTACCTTATTTTGATGAATATATTTATATATGAATTAAATAAAAGCAGAAATATGTGTCAATACTAATAATATTATGATATAAAATCTATATTGTGCATTATTAATGTGGTAGTATATAGGTATAAAGTAATATAATATAGTATATTGTATAATGGAGGAAATTATTATGGGAATAAAACAGACATTAGTAAGTTTTATGAAAGAACCTGCATATAGCCCTATGGCACTTGAAGATTTAGTTGCTGTATTTGATATAAAACCTAATGAGTATAGTGCATTTAAAAAAACATTAAGAGTTATGGAACGTGAAGGTCTCATCATGAGAACTAAAAAGGATAGATTTATAATTGCTGATGGTAATAATAATCATATTGAAACAAAAGAAAATTTAGTTATAGGAACATTACAAGCTCATGCAAAAGGATTTGGATTTTTAATTCCTGAAGATGAAAATGAAAAGGATGTATTTTTACCAAGTAATTGTATGAATGGAGCTATTAATGGAGATAAAATCGCTGTTAAGGTTACAAGAGAAGATACAAATACAAAAAAAAGAGAAGGCGAAGTCGTAGAAATACTTGAAAGAAACACAACAACTGTAGTTGGAATTTATGAAGATTCTAAAAGTTTTGGATTTGTTATATCAGAAGATACAAGAATATCAAGAGATATTTATATTCCTAAAAGAGATAGAAATGGTGCACAAGATGGTGATGTTGTTACGGTAAAAATAACAAAATGGCCAGAAGGAAATAGAAAACCAGAGGGTGTTGTAACAGAAGTATTAGGAAGAAAAGGTGATAGAGGAATAGACATCCTTATAGTAATTAAAAAATTAGGACTTCCTGAAGAATTTAATAGTAAAGTATTAAAATATGCAGAGGGTATTTCCGAGGAAATTGACGAAAGTGAATATAAAGGTAGAAGAGATTTAAGAGATGTAAGAATGGTAACAATAGATGGTGAAGACGCTAAGGATTTAGATGATGCTGTATCTATAGAAAAACTACCTAATGGAAATTATAAATTAGGAGTTCACATTGCGGACGTTTCTCACTATGTACGTGAAAATAATCCTCTTGATAAAGAAGCATTTAAAAGAGCAACTTCAGTATATTTAATAGACAGGGTTATTCCAATGCTTCCTAGAAAATTATCTAATGGAATATGTTCATTAAATCCTAAAGTTGATAGACTAACTTTATCATGTATAATGGAAATAGATCATAAAGGAAAAGTTGTTAATCATGAAATAGTTGAATCTGTAATAAGAACTAATGAAAGAATGACATATACAGATGTAACTAAGATTTTAGAAGATAATGATGAAGAGTTAATTAAGAGATACGATTATCTTGTTGATGACTTTAAAACAATGAAAGAGCTTTGTAAAATATTAAGAGCAAAGAGAACCAAAAGGGGAGCTATTGATTTTGAAATAGCTGAAGCTAAAATAATATTAAATGAACTTGGAAAACCAATAGAAATAAAGCCTTATGATAGAGCTATATCTAATAGAATGATTGAAGAATTTATGCTTGTAGCAAATGAAACTGTGGCAGAGCATATGTTCTGGACACATTTACCTTTTGTATATAGAATTCATGAAAATCCTGATGATGAAAAATTAACTAAGTTCAAAGAATTTATTCATAATTTAGGATACAATATTAATTGGACTGAAGAAATAAGACCGAAGACACTTCAAGATATAATAGAAAAGGTAAAGGGTAAGAGTGAAGAAACAGTAGTAAATACTTTATTATTACGTTCAATGATGCAAGCAAGGTATGCACCAGAATGTACTGGTCACTTTGGATTAGCAGCACAATATTATTGTCACTTTACTTCGCCAATAAGAAGATATCCTGATTTACAAATTCACAGAATAATTAAAGAATATCTTCATGGAAAAATAGATGAAAAGAGAGAAAATAAATTAAAGAATATTGTTGGTCACTCAGCAAAACAGTCATCAGAAATGGAAAGAAAAGCTCAAGATGCAGAAAGAGAAGTTGATGATTTAAAGAAAGCTGAATATATGCAGGATAGAATTGGAGAAGAATTTGAAGGTGTTATTTCTTCTGTAACATCATTTGGAGTCTTTGTGGAACTTCCAAGTACAATAGAAGGTTTAGTTCATATTACAGATTTAGATGATGATTACTATATTTATGAAGAAGATCATTTAAGATTAATCGGTGAGAGAACTAAGAAAATCTATAAACTTGGAGATAAAGTACTTGTAGAGTGTGTTCATGTTGATATGCCAAATAAAGAAATATTCTTTAAGATTATTGAAGAACCAAATGAAGAAGAAGTTTCAGTAGAAGAACCTAAAAATAATGAGAGCGAAATTGAAATTAAATGAAAGAGAATGGTTTATGATAGAAAATCTTTAAGAAGCAAAAAATAGTCATAAATAATGATATGAATAATATTAAGTGAATCTCAAAGTAGGTTCACTTGATATTTATATACAGATAAATATTTAAAAGTATTATAATATTAATTTTTTTAGGAAAAGTGCAGCATTGATTTAAATTAATGAGTATAATATAATTTAAATTAGAAAATATGACCATAGTAGGTGATTAGAATGGTAAGAAAAAAGAATCAAAATTCTTTAGCGGAAAATAGAAAAGCAAGACATGATTATTTTGTAGAAGAAGCAATGGAAGCAGGATTAGTATTAGTTGGAACAGAAGTTAAGTCTATAAGAAAAGGACGAGTTAACTTGAAAGACTGTTATGCAGATATATATAATGGTGAGATTTATATAAAAAATATGCATATTTCACCATACGAACAGGGAAATATATTCAATGTTGATCCGTTAAGAGAAAGAAAGCTTCTTCTCCATAAAGATGAAATAAGAAGATTGGATGGATTAGTTTCAAGAGACGGATATACATTAATTCCATTATCATTATATCTAAAAGAAGGAAAAGTAAAAGTGGCTCTTGGTGTCTGCAAAGGTAAGAAAAATTATGATAAAAGAGATGCCATGATTGAAAAAGCTCAAAAAAGAGATATTGATAGAGCTATGAAAGAAAGAAGCAGATATTAGAATTAAGATTCACTTATATACTATAAAGTATAAAAGTGAATTTTTTTCATAAAGTGTTGACAACTTAAAAATTTAGGCTTATAATTCATAGCATAAACTAAATTAAATAATTTGATGTCTTATCAAGAGTGGCGGAGGGACTGGCCCTGTGAAGCCCAGCAACCGACGGATTGGTTCATTTACCAATGGAGTACGGTGCTAATTCCTGCAGCTTTTTTTTAGAAGCTGGTAGATGAGAGGGTAAATCACGTAGTGTTTTCGTGCGCTAGAGTTTTATTCTCTAGCGCTTTTTTGTTTAGTTATCGCGATTACTAAAACAAATTTTAAAAGGAGGAAGAGAATTTTGCTAAATATTAAGAAAACAACAGAAGATGAAGTATTATTAAAAGAATCTGCTGTGTCAGCATATGCGGAAGCAGCCGTTGAAATAAAAAATGTAGTAAAAAGTTTTGGAAATGTACAGGTTATAAAAGATGTGTCATTTACTATAAATCAAGGGGAGATTTATGGAATAATAGGACACAGTGGTGCAGGTAAATCTACGTTACTTAGATGTATAAATGGGCTTGAATCTTATAATGGAGGATCTGTAAATGTAATGGGGAAAGAAGTTTCTGCATTAAATGATGGAGAGCTTAGAGTATTCAGAAAAGAATTAGGCATGATTTTTCAAAATTTTAATTTATTGCAGAGAAAAAATGTTTTCGATAATGTAGCACTTCCTCTTGAAGTTTGGGGTTATGATAAAAACACAATTAAAGAAAAGGTATCAGAATTACTTAAATTAGTTGGATTAGAAGACAAAATTCTTAGAAAGCCATCTCAATTAAGTGGTGGTCAGAAACAGAGGGTAGCAATAGCAAGAGCATTAGCATTAGATCCAAAGATACTGCTTTGCGATGAAGCAACATCAGCATTGGATCCAAAAACAACGAAGGATATTCTACAACTTCTTTTAAAGATAAATAAAGAACTTGGAATAACAATAATAATTGTTACACATCAGATGGAAGTTATTAAAGAAGTATGTGAAAGAGTTGCATTATTAGATGGAGGAGAAATAAAGGCTGAGGGAAAAGCAGAAGATTTATTCTTAAAACCAGGCAAATCATTAAAGAAATTCTTAGGTGAAGAAGATGAAGAAAATCTACCAGATACAGGAATAAATATAAAATTGTATTTCCCAAGTAATTCTTCAGAAAATGCACTTATAACAAGAATGTCACGAGAACTTGAGATAGACTTTTCAATAGTTTGGGGTAAATTAGAAAAGTTTAGGGACCAAGTATTAGGGGGATTAGTAATAAATATAAATGAAGAAGATAAAGAAAAGGTCTTAAAGTACCTTGAAGATAAAGATATTTTACTGGAGGTGCTTAGATAATGAATGAAATTATAGTTAAAGCGTTAATAGAAACATTAAAAATGGTTTTTGTATCAACTACATTCTCTGTTATTTTAGGATTTATACCAGCTATAATACTAACAGTAACAGCAAGGGATGGGCTTAAACCAAATAGAATAATATACAACATTTTAGATTTTATAGTTAATACATTAAGAAGTTTTCCTTTTGTAATATTAATGGTTATAGTAGTACCTTTAACAAAATTAATAGCAGGAAAGTCAATAGGAACTGAAGCTGCTATGGTACCACTTACAATTGCAGCAGCACCTTTTGTTGCTAGGATTATAGAATCTTCCTTAAGAGAAGTGGATAAAGGTGTTATAGAAGCTGCTAAGTCATTTGGAGCATCAAATATGCAGATTATTTTCAAAGTTATGCTTAAAGAAGCAATACCTTCAATAGTTTCAGGTATAACATTAACCATAATAAGTATTGTTGGATACTCAGCAATGGCAGGAGCTATTGGTGGAGGGGGACTTGGTGATGTTGCTATAAGATATGGATATCAAAGATTTCAAACAGATATGATGGTGGCAACTTGTATAATACTTATAGTTATAGTACAGGCACTACAAATTTTGGGGAATTATTTTTATAATAAATTATCTAAATAATATACAAGATACGATGGATAGACCTTTAGTATTTACAAAAAGGTTCATTCCCATCAATAAAATAAATCAGAGTAAGTTTATAAAGTAACTTGATATTAAAATTATTAAAAATAGTATAAATATATATGATAGCAGAGAACTAATAAATAGATTTAACTGCTAATCAAAAAGAAAGTGGGGATAAATAATGAAAAAGAAATCAATATTATCAGTAGTTTTAGCAGGAGTACTTGCAATTGGATTAATAGGATGTGGGGGAACTGGAAGTAACGGTTCAGGAGCAGATTCGAAAGATGATAAAGTAATAAAAATTGGTGTAACACCAAAGCCACATAAAGAAATTGTAGATGCAGCAGTTCCTTTATTAGAAAAGGAAGGCTATAAAGTAGAAATCACTGAATTTAATGATTATGTTCAGCCAAATACAGCAGTTGAAGAAGGATCTTTAGATGTAAATTTCTTTCAACACACACCATATTTAAATGAACAAGTACAATCTAGAGGATTACATTTAAAATCAGTTGCAGCGATTCATTTAGAACCAATGGGATTATATTCTAAGAAGATTACATCTTTAGATGAATTAAAGGATGGGTCTACAATAGCGGTTCCAAATGATCCATCAAATGAAGCTAGAGCATTAAAATTACTAGCAGCTAATGGATTAATAAAAATTAAAGATGGAGAATTAGTTACACCAGCAGATATAACAGAAAATCCAAAGAATTTACAATTTAGTGAGTTAGAAGCAGCAGCAGTTCCAAGAGCAGTGGATGATGTAGATGCAGCTGTAATTAATGGTAATTATGCTATTGAGGCAGGATTTGATCCAACAACAAATGCAATTGTCAAAGAAGATAAAGATTCTGAAGCAGCTAAGCCTTATGCTAATATTGTTGTTGTAAAAGAAGGAAATGAAAATCTTGAAAAAATTCAAGCTTTAATAAAAGCATTAACTTCTGATGAAGTTAGAGATTTTATTAATAAAGAATATAATGGGGCAGTTATTCCAGTATTCTAATATTAACAATTTAGACATATATTGAAATTCTACAAATATTAAATAGGAGATATCTAGTTATAAAGTTGCTAGATATCTCCTATTTTGGTTAATTGTCAATTGAAATATGTGTGGTATACTTTATATAATAAAAACTTTATAAGGATTAATATTATCTAATTTTTTATTGTTTAAGATTAGTATTAAAGAAAAAGGGGAAGGTTAAAAATGAAAATATCAGAAGTGAAGGTGAAGCTTTTAGGGAGTGATGTTTTAAGTATAGTAAATGAATTTGTAAAAGTAGACGGATTGAATTTAAAAAATATTATTATAAATGATGGAATTGAAATTGAAGGTACTTTTAAAAAAGGATTCAGTGTGGATTTTTCAGTAAAAGCAGAAATACTTGGTTGTGAAAATAACAAAATTAAAGCTAGACTCTCAAAAGTAAAGCTTTTTAATTTTGGAATTTTTAGATTGATAAGAAGCTTTGTATTGAAAAAACTATCTAAAGAATTCGAGGAATTTGGTATTGCTAGTAATAAAGATATTGCTATTATTGATATAAAAAAGATACTTAAGGATATTCCATATGTTGATTTAAATATTAATGAAATATATACAAAGAGTTCAGAAGTTTGGGTAGAAGCAGATAATATAGAGGTATCTATTGCAGGAAGCCTTATTAAGGAAAAAATTTCTGAAACAATTAATGAAAATAAACAAGAAGAAGAGATATATGAATTAGAAAATATTAATAAAATTAAAGATAATTATTCTGCAGGTAGAAATATTTTAGCACAAAAGCTTCCAGATAATATTAAAGAATACAAAGATTATTTATTTATATTACCTGATTTGGTTTCGCTTATTTATCGATTGCTAAAAGATAAGAGAGTTCCTATAAAAACAAAATTAGTAATGTCAGCAGCAGTAGCATATGTAATGTTCCCATCAGATTTAATTCCTAATAATATTCCATTTATAGGGGTTATAGATGATATTGGTGTAATATTTTTTGCTTTAAATAGGGTGGTAAGTGATGTGCCATTGAGTTTAATAGTTGAAAATTGGGAAGGAAGCAATGATATAATAATTGTAATGAAAAATGGACTAGAATATTTAACTAACTTTACAGCTGCTACAAATGTAGAAAAATTATATGAATTTGTAGAGGAATTGTCTACATTATAATAAATAGAAAAACTTTATATTAATGAAAGGATTTATAATATGGCTAAAAAAGTATATGCAATACAATATGGTTTTGACTCAAAAAACAATCAAAAAATTGAGAATAAAATAGTAGGAACATGGGCGGAATGTTTATCATATGTAAAAGGGGTAAAAGGAGCAAAATATAAAAGCTTTGAAAATATGTCAGATGCTGAGGGATATTTAAATGAAGGAAATAGGATGTTAAAAAAAGTAGATAATAATTATCCTAAAGATTGCCTTCATGCATATGTAGATGGAAGTTATAGTATTTCTGATGGAAGATATGCTTATGGAGTAGTATGTGTTAAAAATAATATTGTAGAATATGTTGAAAATGGCGCTGAAAAAGATACATCAGAAAAAAATATAAGACAAATTGCAGGAGAACTTAAGGGCGCTTTAAGAGCTGCACTTTATGCTTTAGATAAAGGTGAAAAAAAAGTGGTGATTTTTCATGACTATGAAGGTATTGCTAACCATGCCACAGGTGCATGGTCAAGAAATGAACAATCATCAGTTGAATATCATAGGCAGATGCAGGAATTAATGAAAAATGGTTTAGAAATAATTTTTGTAAAGGTAGATAGTCATACAGGAGATTTATTTAATGAACTTGTAGATGAAAAATGCAAGGAGCCTTTAGGAATACAATCAGATAAGATAGTAGAAAAGCATCTTATATGTGATAAAATTTATGTAACCAATACAAATATAAAAGAAGCGATACTTACTCTTGCACCAAATTCTGGCGATAATATAGTTGTAATGGACACTAATATGGACTTTAATGGAATTTCAAATCATTCGGTTTGCACAAATGTATCTAAAGAAGTAGATGCGGAATCTGATGATGAATCAAGGTACTTTGAAATTACAGAATTATATAAAATTAATCCTATTCAGGCAAAGAAAAAGATTTCTAAAATGCTAAGCAAAGATAAAGAGAAATTTATTTTATATCTTTTAGAATTAAAATAAATTTTAATATTTAGTGAATAACTTTTTTAATAATACATAACCTACTTTTAGAACATTTATCTAAAATAAAATAAAAAGAGGTGTTTTGTAGTGTGTAAGTTTATTAAAGGAATGGTTATGGGAGCAGTAGTTGGAGCAGCATTTGAGATGATGATGTTTCCACAAATGGATAGAAGAGCTCAAAGAAGCATGAGAAGAATGGGAGACAGAATGAGACATATGGCAGGTTGTACATATGATGGAGTATGTGACTGGATAAAATAAGTACATATGTGTTAAAAAATACTGGAATTTCAAATTTCAGTATTTTTTTTATTTTTCTTTAATTAAATAGTTGATAAAGTAAATAAAAATAGTAAAAAAAAGATTATGAATTGGATAATAAAATTAAATTATATAAAATATAGAAAAAAGTTCAGAAATTCATGCAGTTTTTTATAAATTTATGTTATAATTAAGGAAAAATACATTAACATAATTAAATAATTTGTTGAATAGAGAAGGATTAAAAAAATGGAAATTCTATCATTGGGAGAAAAAATTAAAAGAAGAAGAAAACAACTTAATATGACCTTAAAGGATTTAGCTAAGGACAGAATAACTCCAGGGCAGATAAGTTTAGTTGAATCAGGACGTTCCAATCCATCAGTAGATTTACTTGAGTATTTAGCATCTACTCTAAATACAACAGTTGAGTATCTTATGGAGTCTGAAGAAAGTCAGGCAGAAAAAATTAGCATTTATTATGAACAAGTAGGGGAATCTTGTATATTAAATGGAGATTATGAAAAAGGACAGAGATATATCGACAATGCTTTATATTATTCAGAGAAATATAATCTAGAATATAGAAAAGCTAAAATATTTTTTATTACTGCTGAATCATATATGCTCAGAAGAGATTTTCCCATGGCTCAAAAGTTTTTTCTATCATCAAATGTAATTTTTGTTAAGAACAATAATTATGAAGAAATAATAAAAACATTTTTAAATTTAGCTGATATAGCGCTAGAACTTAAAGCATATCATTCTGCAAGTAGTTATTTAAAACAAGCAGAAATGGTGTATAATGATAATGAGGTTGTAGATGATTTTCTAATTGGTGAGATTCATTACAATATGTCAAGAACATATTTTGACGTAGAAGATTTAGAGTCAGCATTAAAATATGCATATAAGGCGAAAGAAAAATTTGAACAGATATACAATGATGATTATTATGCAAGAAATTTATTTTCACTTGCAGAAGATTACAATAAAAAAGGTGATATATTAAATGCTCTTAAATATTCAAAGAAGACACTACAGGTTTATAAAAAAATAGAGCATAATAGAAACATAGTGAATATTGAACGTAATCTAGGAAGAATTTTTTATGAATTAGATGAATTAGATGAGTCATTTAAACATTATGAGGTGTCTAAAAATGTGAGCATACAAAATCGCATTGGTTGTACTAATGATACGTTAATAGATATATGCAAAAATTATTTGAAATTAAAGAATACTAAAAAGTGTGAAAAGATTTTAAATGATATTGAAAATAGTCTTACAGAAAAAGATGTAGACAGAAAAATACAATGTCAGTTAATAAGATATACTATGTTTAATATAGATGAAAGTGTAGAGGATGCAGAAAATGTGTTAAAGAATACTTATACTTTTGCAAAAGAAAATGGAAGATTAGCTAAAGCGGGGGAATTAGCTATGAGGGTTGGTAAATATTTCATGGATAAGAAGAATGAACAGGAAGCTGCATATTATCTAAATGAAGGAATAGAGTTATTTAGACAAGCTGAAGAAGTGAAAACTAATAAATAAAAATGGGTGATATACTATGGAAATACTATCTACTGGTGAAAAAATAAAGAGGGCTAGAATATTTAAAGGAATTACTTTGAAAGAGCTATGTGAAGACAAAATTTCAATAGCAAAAATGAGCTGTATTGAAAATGGAAAAGCCAAAGCTGACAGAGAATTGCTTGAATATATAGCAAAAAAAATAGAAATAGATTTAGATTATCTTGTTGAAGATGTTTATGAACAGATAATCAATAATTTGGCTTTAATTAAAAAAAATATTTCATCTGATGATGATGTTGAAGAAAAACTTAAAGATAATTTAGCTTATGCAGCTCAATATGGATATTACAATTTAGCATTTGAACTTATACACATTTTGTTTACATATTATATTGAAGAAAATAAAATTGAAAATATTCAATTAATAGTTTCTGAATACTATGATTTGTATCAAAGAGATAACACAGAGGAAAACACTATAATATATTTTAAAGATATGGCAAGATATCTTTTATATAATGAAGAGTATATTGAAGCAATATCTTATTATGGAAAGCTTCGAGAAATGATGCTTCAAAAAGAAGACTATGATAAAGCAGAATATTGTGTTATAGCATATAATGAGGCTATATGTTACCAAAATATTGGTAAATTTAAAGAAGCTTATGATATTTTAAGCAGTATCATAGAATATGTTGAAGAGTTAAAATCATATGAAGTAAAAGGAAAAATATATCATATATATACAAATGTATGTATAAAATTAAGAAAAGATGGCGTTGAAGAATATAAGAAGAGGGCTTATCAATATGAAAAGCATAATCTTATTTCGTTAGCTAGATCATATGGGGATTATGGAAAATATTATTTTGCAGTAGGCGAAAAAGAAAAAGCAATAGCAGAAATTGAATCAGGAATAAATACATTTCCAAAGGATAATAAAGAGAAGTATGTTGAGTTTTTAAATTCATGTATAGAGATATTAATTGCAAATAATGAATATATTGTGGCATATGAAATAACAGAAGATGCATTAAATATGGCAATAATTACAGACAATATAAGATTAATAGAAAGATCTTACTATTTAAAAGGAACAATACTTCAAAAACTGGACAAGTATGAAGAAGCTGAGAAATATATGAATTTATCTTTAGATTCACTATTTAAATTTGGGTCAAGAGAAGAAAGAAAAAATAGATATATTGATATGGCAAATTTGTATTATAAACTTGGTGCAACATTAGATTCATTAAAATACTTTAATCTTGCACTAACTGTAGATAAAAAAATATAAAAAAACAAAGAGTCAGAATAAAATCTGACTCTTTGTTTTTTCAATGAAACGCTTATATTTAATAATTTATTTATCATGATTTGATGTATCAGTTGTATTTTTACTGCTTACCACAGTTTTAAATATATCAATAAAATCTTTAACATCCACTTTTTTATCATTATTAGTAGTATCATTAGGAGTAGTGGAATTTTTCTTAATGAATGATTTTATTACTTCTGAAATATCAATTCCAGTTAAATCATTAATTACTTCAAAACCTGAACCTGCAACATCGGTTACAGTTTTTGATATTTTAGATGTACTGTTTCCATTACTACCAGTATCGATTACTGTGATTTTATCAATATTAGACATAGGTTTAGAAATTTCACTCATAATTTCAGGTAGTTTAGAAATAAGCATTTCAACAATAGCAGCTTCCCCATACTTAGCCATAGCATCAGCAAGTCTATCTTTTGCTTCAGCTTCAGCTATTCCTTTAGCTTTTATAGAGAGCGCTTCGGCTTCTCCACGTGCTTTAATTGCTTCAGCATCAGCAAGTGCTTCAATTTTTTTTGCTTCAGCTTTTGCAAATGCCTCAATTCTTATTTTTTCAGCTTCGGCCTCAGCTTCTTTTATAGATTGTACTTTTTGAGCTTCAGCATAAATTTCAATTTTACGTTTTTCTGCATTTGCTGGTTTTTCAACTTTTGCAACAAGTTCTTTTTCAACTCTTATAGCTTCTTGTTCGGCAAGAATAGCTTTTTGCTTTTCTACTTCAGATTGTTTTTCTATTTCTTTTAAGCTATAGGCTATATCAGCTTCAGCTTTAGCTTTATCTTGTTCAGCTCTATATTGTTCAACTCTATATTGTTCAACTTTGATTCTTTTATCTCTTTCGGCAGAAGCTACTTCAGCATCAGCGGCTAATTTTACTTTTTGACCTTCTCGTACAGCTTCAGCTGTCTTTATATCAGTATCTCTTTTTCGTTCAGCTTCAGCTACTTCGGCATCAGCCTTTGATTGTGCAACTTGTGGCCTAGCTCTATTTTCTAGATATCCGCCTTGCGTTGAAATCTGAAGGATAGAGTATGAAATAAGCTGTAATCCCATTTCACTAAGTTCACGCTTTATATCTTCTTCTACTTTTTTTTCAAAAGCATAACGATCGTTGTTTATCTGTTCTACAGTCATTGTAGATACAATTCCTCTTAAACGTCCTTCTAAAACAGGCTCTACCATAGCACGTATTACATCAGTAGTATTTTTGGCATTCCCATTACAAAATTGTTCAACGGCTTTATAGATACTATCAATTTTATTTTCTACTTTTACTACTGCGGTACCAGTAACATCCACAAATATACCTTGTTGAGAAGGAGCTTCTTTAACGTCAGTAGTCATTGAAATATTTTCTAAGGATACTATACATGACGTTTCAAAAAAAGGTATTATAAAGCCACCCTTTCCAGTAAGAACTCTTTTCTTTAAACCAGTAATAACCATAGCTTTATCTGCAGGAACTTTTCGCCAGAATAAAATTACAGCGATAATTAATATTAGAATAAATACTAATATTAGATTTTGTAATAATATATCAACAAGAAACATTTAAACTTCACCTCAAACATAGTTGTTAATTAATGTTTATTTTTAAAACTAAAAATAAATTACAAAAAATCTCAAATAAACTTTGACTTTCTTTGACCTTTGTATTATTATAGATGTAGGGAAGAAAATATTAATGTTTTGATTAATATTTATTCCTAGAAATAAGGCGAATATAAAAGGTATTTATATTTAATGATATAATTACTTTTTAATTCTTAACCTTAATTGAATTTATATACTAAAAAATATATGTTTGGAAAAAATAATAACACATTATAAAAATAAGTAATATGTGTATTTGAGGAGGAAAAAATATGAATGTTGATAAAATGACTTTAAGAGTACAACAAGCACTAAATGATGCAAATGCAACTGCAGTAAAGTACACTAATTCACAAATAGATTTGATTCATCTTTTTTCTGCATTAGTTGAACAGGAAGATGGATTAGTTCCAAATATCTTTACTAAGATGGGAGTGCCTGTTAAAAATTTAATCAGTTCAATAAATGCTGAATTAGATAGACTTCCAAAGGTTACAGGTGAAGGATTAGGAAATGTATATATAACAAGAAAAGTAGATGAAGTTTTAGTTAAGGCAGAAGAAATTTCAAAAAAATTTGAAGATTCTTATGTAAGTGTTGAGCATTTAATGCTTGCAATTATGGATGTAGGAAAAAATACAGATGTTGAAAAGATATTGAAGCAATATGGCGTAACAAAAGATAGTTTTTTAAAAGTGCTTTCAGAAGTAAGGGGAAGTCAAAGAGTAGAAACTCAAGATCCTGAAGGAACTTATGATGCACTTGCGAAATATGGTACTAATTTAACAGATCTTGCTAAAAAGCATAAATTAGACCCTGTTATAGGAAGAGATGAAGAAATTAGAAGAACAATAAGAATTCTTTCAAGAAGAACAAAAAATAATCCAGTTCTTATTGGTGAACCTGGTGTAGGTAAGACTGCTATTGTTGAAGGTTTAGCTGAAAGAATAGTAAGAGGAGATGTACCAGAAGGATTAAAAGATAAAATAATTTTTTCACTTGATATGGGCGCATTAATTGCAGGAGCTAAATATAGAGGTGAATTTGAAGAAAGATTAAAAGCAGTTTTAAAAGAAGTTTCTAATAGTGATGGAAGGATATTATTATTCATTGATGAAATTCATACTATTGTTGGAGCAGGTAAAACTGATGGAGCAATGGATGCTGGTAATTTAATTAAGCCTCTTCTTGCAAGGGGAGAGCTACACTGTTTAGGAGCTACAACTTTTGATGAATATAGACAATATATTGAAAAAGATAAAGCTCTTGAAAGAAGATTTCAACCAGTAATTGTTGATGAGCCTAGTGTTGATGATACAATTGCAATATTAAGAGGGTTAAAAGAAAGATTTGAAATACATCATGGTATTAGAATACATGATTCAGCTATAGTTGCAGCTGCAAAGCTTTCTGATAGATATATACAAGATAGATATATGCCTGATAAAGCAATTGATCTTATTGATGAGGCTGGAGCTATGATAAGGTCAGAAATAGATTCACTTCCAACTGAATTAGATATTGTAAGAAGAAAAATCTTTAAATTAGAAATAGAAAAAGAAGCTTTATCTAAGGAGAAGGATGAAGGATCAAAGAAAAGACTATCTGATGTGGAAAAAGAACTAGCAGAATTAAAAGAAAAAAATGATGAAATGACTGCTAAATATACTAAAGAAAAAGAAAATATAACATCAATTAAGACATTAAAGAGCCAGTTAGATGAAGCAAGAGGAAAAATAGAAGAAGCTCAAAGAAACTTTGATTATAACAAAGTTGCTGAAATTCAATATAGTGTAATTCCTAAAATAGAAGAGGAAATAAAAGCAAAAGAAGCCGCTACTAAGGAAAATTATGAAGGAGCGTTATTAAAGGAAGAAGTTACTGAAGAAGAAGTTTCACAAGTACTTGCAAAGTGGACTGGAATTCCTGTATCAAGATTACTTGAAGGTGAAAGGGAAAAATTATTGAGACTTGAAGAAGATATGAGCAAACGTGTAATAGGTCAGGGAGAAGCTGTTGAAACTGTTACTAATGCAATACTAAGAGCAAGAGCAGGACTTAAAGATGTTAATAGGCCTATAGGATCATTTATATTCCTTGGACCTACTGGTGTTGGTAAAACAGAACTTGCTAAAACTTTAGCGAGAAATCTATTTGATAGTGAAGAAAATATTATACGTATTGATATGTCTGAATATATGGAGAAGCATTCTGTATCTAGATTAGTTGGAGCGCCTCCTGGATATGTAGGATATGACGAAGGCGGTCAATTAACTGAAGCAGTAAGAAGGAACCCTTATAGTGTAATTTTATTTGATGAAATAGAAAAAGCTCATGATGATGTATTTAATATATTCTTACAAATATTAGATGATGGTAGATTAACAGACAATAAAGGTAAAACTGTTGATTTTAAAAATACAATAATTATTATGACTTCAAATATTGGAAGTGAGTATTTGTTAGAAAATAAGAATGAAGATCATGTTGAAGATGAGATTAAATCTAAAGTAATGACCATATTGAAAAGCAGATTTAAACCAGAATTTTTAAATAGAGTTGATGATATTATAATGTTTAAACCATTGACTGAATCTGGAATAAAGAAAATTATAGATATTTTCTTAAAAGATGTTGCAAGAAGATTAAAGGATAAAAATATCATTATTGAGGTCACAGATGAAGCTGAAACATTAATGGCAAGGGAAGGTTATGATCCTCATTATGGTGCAAGACCACTTAAGAGATATATCCAGAATACTTTAGAAAACAGACTTGCTAGGATGATAATAAAAGGTGAGCTTACTTATGGTTCTAAGGTGAAAATTGATGGAAAAGATGATGAAATAACAATAACTCCAATTCCAACTGTTGCACATTTAAATTAAATAATATGAAAAATGGCTTCTCAAATAGAGAGCCATTTTTTCTATTGTATTAGTAATAAAAATAGAAAATATTTATGTGTAGATAAATTTAACAATAACATAATTATGAAATAGTTATATATAATATTATTGAAAAAAACACTTAAGAGGAGTAATATAAAATTACAATACTGGAAAATTTATAAAGGGAGAGATGGTTATATGAAAAAATTAATTAACAATCCTGAAAACGTTTTGAATGATATGATTGAAGGTCTTGTAGCAGCCTATCCACAATACCTAAGAAAACTAGATGATTTTAATGTTGTTGTAAGAACTTCAAAGTCAGATGGAAAAGTAAGTCTAGTAAGTGGTGGTGGAAGTGGTCATGAGCCAGCGCATGCCGGATATGTTGGTAAGGGTATGCTTGATGGTGCAGTTTGTGGAGAGGTATTTACATCACCAACACCAGATCAAGTTTATGAAGCAATTAAAGCAACTGATAATGGAAATGGCGTCTTACTTGTAATTAAAAACTATACTGGAGATGTAATGAATTTTGAAATGGCTAAAGAGATGGCTGAGATGGATGGCATAAAAGTAGAGCAGATTATTGTAAATGATGATGTTGCTGTTGAAAATAGTTTATATACAGCAGGAAGAAGAGGAATTGCTGGTACAGTTTTTGTTCATAAAATAGCTGGAGCAAAAGCTGAAGGTGGTGCAAGTTTACAAGAAGTAAAAGATATTGCTGAAAGAGTAGTTAAAAATGTACGTTCTATGGGAATGTCACTATCATCATGTATAGTTCCAGCTGCTGGAAAAGCTAATTTTACTCTTGGAGATGATGAAATAGAAATAGGTATGGGGATACATGGTGAGCCAGGAGTTTATAGAAAGAAAATTTCAACTGCCGATGATATAGCACAAGAATTATTGGACAAGATATTAGATGATATAGAGATAAATAAGAACGATGAAGTTGCTATTATTATCAATGGTTTAGGTTCAACACCTAATATGGAATTATACATTATAAATAAAAAAGTAAATGAAATTTTAACTGAGAAAGGAATTAAAATTCATAAAACATTTATAGGTGAATTTATGACGTCTTTAGAAATGGCAGGATGTTCAGTATCTTTATTAAAGTTAGATGATGAATTAAAGGAATTACTTGATGCAAAAGCTGATACACCAGGATTTAAAGTTATATAAGTTTAAAAACATAAAATAATTTATGGAGGATAATATTATGGTTAAGGGCAAAGAGTTAAAGGAAATATTAACTTGTATATCAGATGTTATAGATGAAAATAAGCTTTATCTTAGTGAACTTGATGCAGCAATTGGTGATGGTGACCATGGGCTAAATCTTCACAAAGGATTTAAAGCTATAACTGAAAAGATTAAAGATATGCCAGAAAATGATGTGGGATTAATACTAAAAACTTGTGGTATGACTTTGGTGAGTACTGTTGGTGGAGCATCAGGACCATTGTATGGAACAGCATTTATGAAAGCATCAACAGTAGTTAATAAAAAAGAAAGCATAGATATTAATGATTTTGTTAATATGCTTAATGAAGCACTTGAGGGAATAAAGATGAGAGGTAAATCAGTTGAAGGTGAAAAAACTATGATTGATACATTATCACCAGCCCTTGAAGCTTCTAAAAAGGCATTAGAAGAAGGAAAAAGCTATGAAGATGTTCTTTCTGCTTTGATTAAGAAAGCAAAAGAGGGAATGGAAAATACAAAAAATATAATAGCAACTAAGGGTAGAGCAAGTTACTTAAAAGAGAGAAGTCTTGGACATAAAGATGCAGGGGCAACATCAATGTATCTTATTTTAAATACAATAGTTGAGAAGAGTATTTAATAAAAAAGGATGGATATAGTATGGTAGGGATAGTGTTGGTTTCTCATAGCAGTAAATTAGCTGAGGGGGTTAAGGAGATAGCTATTCAAATGACTCCAGATATTAAAATAGAAACAGCTGGAGGAACATGTGATGGAAGAATTGGAACAGATATGAACAAAATAAGTACTGCTATAAATAATGTATATAGTGAGGATGGTGTAGCAGTTTTCTTTGATCTTGGAAGTGCACTTATGAATACAGAAATGGCAATTGAATTTTTAGATGATGATATTAAGAAGAATATTCATATTATTGATGCACCTATTGTGGAAGGTGCAGTTGTAGGTGCTGTAAATGCAAGTATGAATAAAAGTATTGATGAAATTATATCAGCACTAAAAGATATTAGAATAAATAAAATACAGTAACAAGAATATGGTATATATTTTCGAGAGTTCTGAGTTAATCAGGACTCTTTATTTTTGTGCAGAAATATAGTGTGGTTATGTAAATGTTTTAAGTGTTTTATTGACTAACATATAGCTTAGTACTAGTAAAATTCATGAATTTCAATCTTAACAAAATCTTAATTCTATTATAAAAACCCTAACACCACCCTAATATTTTTAGTGGTAAACTTAGTTCATCAAAAGAGAAGGGGGAAGTTAAATGAATATAATGATTGGATTAATAGGAATAATATCAGTTATATATTTTATTTACTTAGCAAATATATTATTAAGGGGTGACAAGTAATGATGAGTTTGATATTACAATATGGAGTTTATCTTTTGATATTAGTAGTATTAGCAATACCACTTGGAAATTACATTGGTAAAGTAATGAATGGAGAAAGGGTGTTTTTATCAAAGATATTAGTACCGTGTGAATCTTTTATATATAAAGTTTTACATGTGGATAAAAATGAGGATATGGGATGGAAAAAGTATTCTTTTTCTATTATAGCTTTTTCATTGATTAGTTTAGTGATATTATTTTTTATTCATTTATGCCAAGGATTTTTACCATTAAATCCTGAAAACATAAAAGGGACAAGCTTAGATTTAGCATTTAACAATGCAATCAGTTTTGTTACTAACACAAACTGGCAGGCATATTCAGGTGAAAGTTCACTTAGTTATTTTACACAAATGATAGGACTTACAGTTCAAAATTTTGTTTCACCAGCAGTTGGTATGTGTGTGTTATTTGCATTGATAAGAGGCTTCTTTAGAGTAAATGCAAAAGGTATAGGAAATTTTTGGACAGATATTACAAGATCAATATTATATGTGTTAATTCCACTTTCAGTAGTACTTTCTTTAGTATTGGTATCTCAAGGAGTAGTTCAAAATTTTAGATCATATGACACAGTTTCTTTAGTTGAACCAATAACTCTTGATGATGGAACCGTAGTAACTGAAGAAATAGTTCCGCAAGGGCCGGCAGCAAGTCAAATTGCCATAAAACAATTAGGAACAAATGGTGGTGGGTTCTTTGGTGTGAATTCAGCACATCCACTTGAAAATCCAAATGTATTAACTAATTTATTTGAAATGATATCTATATTATTGATTCCAGCAGCACTATGTTTCACTTTTGGAAGAAATATAAAGGATAAGAGACAGGGAATTGCAATATTTGTAGCAATGGGAATAATGCTTGTAGTTGCAATGGGAATAATAGGAGTAAATGAGCAAAATGCTACTCCGCAGTTAGCGATGAATGGACAAGTTGATATTTCTACAATTAATCAACCTGGTGGAAATATGGAAGGAAAGGAATCTAGATTTGGAATTGCATCTTCTACAACATGGGCAGCATTTACAACAGCAGCATCTAATGGTTCTGTAAATTCAATGCATGATAGCTATACTCCAATTGGCGGAATGATGACAATGTTACAAATGCAATTAGGTGAAGTTATATTTGGAGGTGCTGGATGCGGTCTATATGGTATGCTTGCTTTTGCTATACTGACTGTATTTATGGCTGGTCTTATGGTTGGAAGGACACCAGAATATTTAGGAAAGAAAATTGAACCATTTGAGATGAAAATGGCAGTTTTAGTTTGCTTAGCAACACCAATAGCAATATTAATTGGAAGTGGTATTGCAACCTTATTACCACAAACAGTTCATAGCTTAAATAATAGTGGAGCACATGGATTTTCAGAAGTTTTATATGCATATTCATCAGCAGGTGGAAATAATGGATCTGCATTTGCAGGCTTTGGAGCTAATACACCATTTTTAAATATAAGTATCGGTATAATAATGTTATTTGCACGATTTGTACCTATGTTGTGTACTCTTGCAATAGCAGGAAGTTTAGTTCAAAAGAAGAAAGTAGCAGAAAGCAGTGGAACATTACCAACACATAACATGATGTTTATAGGTTTGCTTATCTTTATCGTACTTTTAATTGGTGCGTTGAGTTTCTTCCCAGCATTAGCACTTGGTCCTATTGCTGAATTCTTTCAAATGTTAGGTTAAAATGGGGGAATAAATTATGAATGAAAATAAAAGCAGTTTTGCAGATAAAAAAATGATGATGAGGGCAGTTAAGGATTCCTTTTTAAAACTTAATCCTAAGACTCAGATGGAAAATCCAGTTATGTTCCTTGTATATATTTCATCCGTATTAACAACTATTCTATATGTTGTTTCACTATTTGGAATTAGAGATTCTAAACCAAGTTTTATTTTTGGAATAGCGATTATATTATGGATTACAGTTTTATTTGCTAATTTTGCAGAAGCAATAGCTGAAGGTCGAGGTAAAGCACAAGCTGATGCGCTTAGAGCAAGTAAAAAAGATGTAGAAGCAAATAAAATTATAAGCTTAGATAAAAAAGATGAAATCATAAAAGTTTCATCAGTATCTCTTAAAAAAGGAGATATGGTTATTATTAAAGCTGGTGAACAGATTCCAGCAGATGGTGAAGTAATAGAGGGAGCAGCATCAGTAGATGAAAGTGCGATAACAGGAGAATCGGCACCAGTAATAAGAGAAAGCGGCGGCGATAGAAGTGCAGTCACAGGAGGAACAACAGTTACATCAGACTGGATTGTTATAAAAGTTTCAAATGAAGCAGGAGAAAGCTTTCTTGATAAGATGATAGCAATGGTGGAAGGTGCTGATCGTAAAAAAACTCCTAATGAAATTGCATTACAGATTTTGTTAATTGCACTAACAATGATATTTTTATTAGTAACTGTTTCTTTATATGCTTATTCAATGTTCTGTGCAAATGAGCTTGGGGAAATAAATCCAACATCAGTTACATCATTAGTTGCACTTTTAGTTTGTCTTGCACCAACAACAATTGGAGCATTATTATCAGCAATTGGTATTGCAGGTATGAGTAGATTAAATCAAGCAAATGTACTTGCAATGAGTGGACGTGCTATAGAAGCTGCAGGTGATGTTGATATATTGATGCTTGATAAGACTGGTACAATAACTTTGGGTAATAGAAAGGCTGTTGAATTTATTCCTGTATCGGGAGTTGATGAGAGAGAACTTGCAGATTCAGCTCAATTATCATCTTTAGCAGATGAAACTCCAGAAGGACGTAGTATAGTAATACTCGCAAAAGAGAAATTCGATATACGTGGTAGAAATATTTCGGAATTAAATATGGAATTTGTACCATTTACAGCAAAAACTCGTATGAGCGGAGTTAATTATAAAGGAAATGAAATAAGAAAAGGGGCAGCTGATTCTATTAAAGAATATGTGATAGAAAAAGGTGGATCATACACTAAGGAATGTGATGATATAGTAAGCAGAATTGCAAATCAAGGTGGTACACCTCTTGTAGTATCTAAAAATAATATGGTTTTAGGCGTTATTTATTTAAAAGATATTATTAAACAAGGTGTGCAAGAAAAATTTGCAGATTTAAGAAAAATGGGAATAAAAACAATTATGATAACAGGGGATAATCCATTAACAGCGGCTGCTATTGCAGCAGAAGCTGGAGTAGATGATTTTTTAGCAGAAGCAACTCCAGAAGGAAAATTAAAAATGATTCGAGATTTTCAAACACAAGGACATTTGGTAGCTATGACTGGAGATGGAACAAATGATGCTCCAGCACTTGCACAGGCAGATGTAGCAGTTGCTATGAATACAGGTACTCAAGCCGCTAAAGAGGCTGGAAATATGGTTGATTTAGATTCTTCACCAACTAAGCTTATTGATATTGTAAGAATTGGTAAACAGCTATTAATGACTAGAGGAAGTTTAACAACATTTAGTATTGCTAATGACCTTGCAAAGTATTTTGCAATAATACCAGCATTATTTATTGGATTATATCCAGGACTTTCTGCACTAAATATTATGAATTTGCATAATGCGCAGAGTGCCATTTTTTCAGCAATAATATATAATGCATTAATTATTGTTGCATTAATACCGTTAGCACTTAAAGGTGTAAAATATCGAGAAGTACCTGCTGGAAAATTATTATCTAGAAATCTATTGGTTTATGGCTTAGGAGGAGTAATAGTACCATTTATAGCAATAAAAATAATAGATTTAATCATTACTTCAATAGGTCTTGTTTAAAGAAAGGATGAGTTTAAATGAAAGATTTTAAATCAGTGTTTCCAAAAGCTTTTATGATATTTATAATATTCACAATTATATGTGGAGGTTTATATACTTTTGTAATTACAGGAATATCTCAAGTTTTGTTTAATAAACAGGCTAATGGAAGTATTATAGAAATAGATGGGAAAAAATATGGAAGTACACTATTAGCGCAACAATACACAGATGATAAATATTTGTGGGGAAGAATTATGAATGTTGATACAGATACTTTTACAGATAAAAATGGAAATAAAGTTGCATATGCAGGACCATCTAATATTAGTCCAGCAAGTGAAGAGTATAATAAATTAGTTGAAGAACGTGTAGATAAGATAAAAGAATCTAATCCAGATAAGTCTGGCGTTCCTATACCAGTTGATCTTGTTACTTGTTCTGGAAGTGGACTTGATCCTCATATTTCAGTAAAGGCAGCAAAATATCAAGAAGAGCGTATAGCTAAAAACAATAATATGTCAGTTGAAGATGTAGATAAAATAATTAATAAATATACTAAAGGTAAGCTTTTTGGAATTTTAGGAGAAAAAACTGTTAATGTATTAGAAGTGAATCTTGCACTTGATGGTATTTTGAAATAAAAATCAATGAGGAAATATATTATGCAGAGGAAAGTTATTGTTAGTGAAGAGATAGTTACAGATATAGGAAAATTAAAAGTTGATATATCTGTCTTAGAATTGCTATCTATAATCGTGTATGAATTAAGTAAAGAATCAAGGAAAAACCCAGAAGTTGAATGCATATATAAAGATAAAATTTTATGGATTCTTTTTGATAACTCATGTTTTGAATGTGATAATCTTATAGAGGACTATGGAGAACTTGTTGGTTTAGTATCAAATGAATTTTCAATCACAATAAATGGTGTTATAGATACTTTTGAAATTGGAACAATTAAAATTATAATTGAAGATGGAAAATTGAAAATTCAAAAAAGTAATACTACAGGAAAAGATTTTGATATAATTTCTGACTTGTGCATAAAAATAGAAGTGAGAAATAATGAAGAATTACAATTTCTTTATGAAGTACTATCTAATATTCAATATAATAAGACGTGTATTTCTATTAGACGAAAATGGGATAAGTATTTAAGTAATAATAGTTATATGGGAACAAAGTATAATTATATTCAATTTGAGAATATTTATGATGAACAGAGTGACTTTGTTAATTCTTTAAGTATTTTTAAAATGACAGAATTATGGATTGATTTCTTAAAAAATAAATATACTTCTATGGAGTTTGATGTATTATATGAAAATTTTAAAAATGGAAATGTTAGAAGAATATTTGCATGGGAATTAGCGTTAAGAATTGCATTATCAAAACTTAGTATTAGTATAGAAAATTCAAATGAAGATTTTAAAATAATTGATAGTAATGGAGAACAAATACATTATACTTTTGAATCAAAATCATCAGCAGAAAAAATTTTACTGAAAATTTTATTTCCAGCTAATGAAAGTTTATAAAATAAAATATTAACAAAATCTTTATACTATAGTTAAAATATTTATAAAATACTTATTTTAACTATAGTATAATTTATTTAAAGTAATTTTTGAGGTGAACAGATATGGTGTATGAACGACCTAATCCAGACGATGTTCTAAAAGCAATTTCAAAAGAACATAAAAAAAATGGGAAGTTAAAAATATTTTTTGGATATGCAGCAGGAGTAGGAAAAACATTTGCAATGCTTGAAGCCGCGCATAAATCAAAAGAATCAGGCATTGATGTTGTTGCAGGATATATAGAGCCACACACAAGAGTAGAGACACTTAACCTCTTGAATGGACTTGAGATGTTACCGAATTTAAAAGTAGACTATAAAGGTATAAGTCTTAATGAATTTAATATAGATGGAGCTCTTGAAAGAAAGCCAGATTTAATATTAGTTGATGAATTAGCTCATTCTAATGCTGTGGGATGTCGTCATGTTAAAAGATATCAAGACATAAAGGAATTGCTTGATAATGGAATAGATGTTTATACAACTGTTAATGTACAGCATATAGAAAGTTTAAATGACATTGTTGCATCTATAACAGGAATCATAGTAAAGGAAAGAATTCCTGACAGTGTATTCGATAATGCAGATCAGATAGAACTTGTAGATATTGAACCTGAGGATTTAATTCAGAGGTTGAATGAGGGGAAAATATATAGAACTGATCAAGCAAAGCGTGCCTTATTAAATTTTTTTACAAAAGAAAAATTAGTTGCACTAAGAGAAATTGCACTTAGACGTACAGCTGATGCCGTAAATAAAAAAATAGATATTGAAAGGGAAAGGACAAAGAATAGTTATTACACAGAAGAACATTTATTAATATGTCTTTCAAGTTCTCCGAGTAATGCTAAAGTCATTAGAACAGCAGCAAGAATGGCGGATGCTTTTCATGGGTTATTTACAGCATTGTTTGTAGAAACAACAGATACTAAGGAATTTCAAGATGAAAATAGAGTAAGGCTTGAAAGAAATCTAAAACTTGCCGAACAACTTGGAGCAAGAATTGCAACTGTATATGGCGATGATATTGCATGGCAGATTTCAGAATATGCTAAATTAAGTGGAGTATCTAAAATTGTATTAGGACGTTCTACCACTAAGAAAGGTTTGTTTAAAACGAAAAAAACTTTAGTAGATAAACTTACAGAAATTGCTCCTAATATAGATATATATATTATTCCAGATAACTCAAAACAGAAACAGACTAAAATAAAATTAAAGGCTAATCTTTATAAATTTGACATGGTGGATATAGCAAAAACATTTGGAATTTTATTTTTAAGTACAATCTTAGCACTTATATTTTTTGAATTTGGATATAGTGAAGCTAATATTATAACAATATATATTTTTGGTGTATTACTTACATCAATAACCACAAGTGGTAAGAGATGTGGAATTTTAATGTCTATATTAGCAGTATTGACATTTAATTTTTTATTTACTGACCCTAGATTTACATTCCAAGCATATGATAAAAGCTATCCCGTAACTTTTGCAGTTATGTTTATATCATCTATAGTTACGAGTAAGTTAGCTACAAAAGTAAAGCTTGAAGCTCAGCAGTCAACAAGGAAAGCATATAGAACAGAAGTATTGTTAGAAACTAGTCAGAAACTGCAAATAGCAAAAAGTAAAGAAGATATATTTAATAAAACAGCATATCAGACAAAAAAATTATTAGATAAGACAATAATACTTTATAAGTCAGAGAAGGGAGTTCTTGCAGAACCATTAGTATTTAAGCATGAAAATGATAAGGATGTTTTAGAATATATATCTGAAGAAGAAAAGGCAGTAGCACAGTGGACATTAAAAAATAAAAAACATGCAGGAGCTACAACTAATACTCTTCCAGGAGCAAAATGTCTTTATTTATCAATAAGAAATCATGAGAAGGCATTTGGAGTAATAGGAATACCTCTAGAGAAAGATGAATTTTTAGAAGCATTTGAAAAAAATTTATTAATTGCAGTTCTAGGAGAAAGTGCATTAGCTTTAGAAAAGGAAGAAATAAATCAAAGCAAAAACAAAATATATATAAAAGCAGAACAGGAAAAGTTGAGATCAAATTTATTAAGATCAATATCACATGATTTGAGAACACCTTTAACAAGTATATCTGGAAATGCAGGTATTTTGATAAATAATTCAGAAATTTTAAGTGAAGAAAAAAAGAAATCACTTTACTTGGATATATATGATGATTCAATGTGGTTAATAAATTTAGTTGAAAATCTGCTTTCAATTACGAGGATAGAAAATGGGACAATGAAGATAAATACAGAACCAGAATTAGTAGAAGAAGTTATTGAAGAAGCCATATGTCATATAAATAGAAAGGTTTCAGAACATAAAATAAATACAGTTATTGAAGATGATTTTCTAATGGCAAAAATGGATTCTGGTCTAATTATACAAGTTATAATAAATATAATTAACAATGCTATAAAATATACACCGAAAGATTCTATAATTACAATAACATCTAAGAGAAAAAATAATATGGCGGTTATCGAAATAAGTGACAATGGAAAAGGAATCAATGAAGAAAGTAAAGAGAAACTATTTGATATGTTCTTTACAGATAACAATAAGTTTGGAGATGGAAGAAGAGGGCTTGGTCTTGGATTAGCGTTATGTAAATCTATTATAGATGCACATGAAGGATGTATATATGTAAGAGACAATAAGCCTAATGGCGCAATATTTGGATTTACATTACATATTGAGGAGGTTAAAATCAATGAATAAAGCTCAGATACTTGTGGTTGAAGATGATAAAGCTATAAGAAATCTTATAACCACAACACTAGAAACTAAAGATTATAAATTTCATATTGCAGAAGATGGAGCAAAGGCAATATTAGAAGCATTATCATATAAGCCAGATGTAATAATACTAGATTTAGGACTTCCTGATATTGATGGAGTTGAAATAATAAGTAAAATCAGAACATGGTCTAATGTACCTATAATAGTTGTAAGTGCTAGAAGCGATGATAGCGATAAAATTGAAGCTCTTGATAATGGTGCTGATGATTATTTGACCAAGCCTTTTAGTGTTGATGAATTATTAGCTAGATTAAGGGTTGCTTTAAGGAGAGTAAATTATAATAATGAAATAAAAGATAGTAATGGAAGTACATTTTTAAATGGAGATTTAAAAATTGATTATATATCTAGAGGTGTTTTTATTGGTGAAAAAGAGATTCATTTAACACCTATAGAATATAAATTAATTTGTCTTTTAGCAAAAAACCTTGGGAAAGTACTTACACATAATTTTATTTTAAAAGAAATTTGGGGAAATGTCCTTCCAAATGATACTCCATCTTTAAGAGTATTTATGGCAACTCTTAGGAAAAAAATAGAAAAAACACCTTCTAGACCCAAATATATTCAGACACATGTAGGTATTGGATATAGAATGATTAAGATAGATAATAAAACAAATGATAATTAAATAAAAAAGAGTTATTCACAAGGAATAACTCTTTTTCGTTTGGTACATTACTACGGATTTTTATTTTATGCCAGATTCGTATTGTTGTACCATTCTCTTAACCATTTCTCCACCAACGCTACCGCATTGCTTTGAAGATAAATTACCGTTGTACTCTGTAAATGGAACACCCATTTCACTAGCTACTTCAGTTTTAAATTTTGATAACCCTTGTTTAGCTTCTGGTACTAATGCTGAACTCTTTGACATAATATATTCCTCCTTTGAATGTAGGATTATTTGCTAAGCAAATCTTCTTTGCTTTGCAGTATTATTGTGTGTATTTTAAAAAAATATAACCTATGTAATTAGAGGAATAAAAGTAATAAATATATACAAATGTAAAAAATATGAATTGAGAGGAATAAATAAAAAAACAAGCAATAAGATGGCATAAATAAATTACATTACTTAATGCTTTGTTTAAAAAATTATAAAAAAATAACAAGTCAATTTGTGTGTATATTTGCACTTGTTATTTTCTCTCATATTTCTAAATTTTTAATTTCTTGATTTTTTTATTTTAGATATAGCTATAATAACTGGAACACATATAACAGAGCTTACAATAGCTTCTGGTATTCCATTTGTGATTCCTATTCCAGCAATAGCAACAGCAGCAGTATCAGGATTAATTCCTAATGCAGCTGAGTATTTTTCAAGATAAAATAAATAAGCAAGGCTAAGTACACCAGCTGTATTTGTAAATGAAGCCAGAAGTGAAGCAATAGCAATACTTATGCTTTCCTTTTTTATCTTATTGTACAAAGTACGATACACATAATATGCAACTATACCTACGAGTACTCTTGGAATTATAGCTATTATAGGATTCCAAAAGATAAATGAAGTAGGACCAGGTGCAGTAAAATTTTGATACATTGAAAATAGTCCGAATACTAAACCTACTAAGGCACCTACAACTGGTCCTTCGATAATAGCACCTATTATTACTGGTACATGCATTATGGTTGCTCTCATTGTAGGAAGTGGTATAAATCCTAAACCTGTTATTCCTAAAAAAATAGAAATAGCAGAAAGCATTCCAATCATTGTCATTTGTCTGATAGATAATCTTCTATTCTTAAGTTTATTTTCCACTTAAAGTTACCTCCATTTTTATTCTATAGTTAAATTAGAGAATTAAAAATATTTGCAAGTAACATTTTATCACATTCATTATAAATCTCAATTGATATCATTAAAAATTTCTTTTTTATCAGGCATTATTAGAGCACAAATAAAGTATGCTAAAATTGCTGCAGGAAAAAATTCGATAGATATAAGTATGAATAACACTCGGATTAAAGTAGTATCACCATTAATATAATCAGAAAAACCTGCAAGAACGCCACAGACTTTTTTTCTTGAAACATCCTTATAAAGTTTTTTCTTTTCATTCATTAATAATCACCATCCAGTTTATAATAGTCAGGATTTTATAATTCCATTATTATTATTATTATAAAACAGAATTATAAAAATAATAGCAGCTATAATACATATTTATAGAAAAATAAGAAAATGATAATATTTATATAAGGATATTTTTATGTATATTAAAGAAAGAATTTTAAAAATACTTGTAAATGTTATTACTTCATTATAAACTTTTAAGGAAATATGTATTACAATTAATAGTAGTGTATAATATTTCAGTAAGATAATGAGGTGAAGAATAATGAGTACAATTGCAGGAAAAGGATGTCCAAGAATTATTCCAGAGGGTGAGAAGAAACCTTTAAAGGATATAGAAAGAAGCATTGTAAAAACATATAGAAAACACATTTGGTCAAAATTCGTAAAGGCTGTTAAGGAATATAATCTTATAGAAGAAGGAGATAAAATAGCAGTAGGCATATCTGGAGGAAAAGATAGTATGCTTATGGCTAAGCTTCTTCAAGAATTACAAAGACATGGTCAGGTAAAGTTTGATTTAGTATTTCTTGCCATGGACCCAGGATACCATCCTGAAATAAAGAAATTATTAGTTGAAAATTGTGAACATTTGGATATTCCTATACATATATATGATTCAGGAATCTTTGAAGTAGTTGATAGGATGGCTAAAGATTATCCTTGTTATTTATGTGCAAGAATGAGGAGAGGCTCATTATATGCTAAGGCTCAAGAATTTGGATGTAATAAGCTTGCATTAGGACATCATTATAATGATGTTATAGAAACTACTATGTTAAATATTCTTTATGCAGGAAATTTTAAAACAATGATGCCTAAGTTAAAAGCAAAGAATTTTGCAAATCTTGAACTTATAAGACCTATGTATTACATTGAAGAAGATTACATAAAGAAATTTATAAATAATGCAGGAATATGGCCTTTAAACTGTGCATGTATGGTTGCAGCTGAAAAGATAGGTAACAAGAGGTATGAAATAAAGGATCTCATAAAACAATTAAAAGAAAACTTTGATGGTGTAGAAAAATCAATATTTAAGGCTGCCGAGAATGTAAGTATGGATGGAATATTAGGTTGGCAGAAGGGCGATGAAAAATATTCGTTTCTTGATGTATATGATGAGGAATAGGCTAGGTATACGGATTGACTTGTTAATTTTTTGATAATGCTTCAATTAGTGTTTATTAATCTGTAAATATATGTTATATTAATATTAAAGAAAAATCAAAATAGTCAGTATATTAATAACAGAGGTGCTTAAATTTGGTTATGAATTATTATATACTAGATTAAGTACCTTATATTTACATTTCAAGGAGAAAACTTATGACAAATGAAGATATGATAAAAATGGATTCAATTATCTTACTTAGTTTTATAAATACTAAGCTAAGAGATGAATATAGTACGTTAAATTTATTATGCTGTGATTTAAATTTAGATGAAAAATTATTGACAAATAAACTACATGATGTTGGATATGAATATAATAAAGATATAAATCAGTTTAGATAAAATTTATTTGAATTTTATTAGGAGGAACATAAACATGAAATTAAAAAAGAGCGGAAAGATTATTACTGTTTTGGTTGCAACTGCAGCATTAATTGCATCACTTGCAAATGACAATAAGAAGAGTAAATAACAAATAAGTGATAGAGGATTGTTGAATATGGTTAAGGGGGAAATTGGCGAGCTTGATAAGTATCATAACCGAGAAGAAACAGTTTTTATAGAATATGACAGAATTACGTTATTACCAAGCGTCGATGAATTTAAAAAAGTTGTAAAAAATAATATTAAAAACTCTATAATTAACGAAACAAAAGCTGCATTAATATTATTTGATATAGATAATTTTAAACATGTAAACGACTCCTTTGGGCATGAATTTGGGGATGTTATGCTTAAGTGCTTAAGTGGTGAGATAAGAAGTGTTTTAGATGACGATATATTAATGTGTAGATATAGTGGAGATACATTCATATTATATTTAAATAATATTGATTATGAAGATGGAATAATAACAACTGTTGAAAAAGTATTTGATATATTTAAGAAAGCACATGAAGATATATATTTAACTATAAGTATGGGGATAGCCTTGGTACCTAAAAATGGAATTCAGTACGATTTTCTGCTCAAAAATGCTGATATAGCTATGTATGAAGCTAAGATGAATGGGAAAAATAAATTTAAATTTTTTAGTGATGAAATGGGTAAGAAAGTCATTAAAGAATATACTCTTCAAAAAGAGCTTAGAACATCATTGGAGAAAAATGAAATTTACGTTATGTTTCAGCCAAAGGTACTTTTGGAAGATTATACAGTATGTGGATTCGAAGCACTTGCACGGTGGAATAACGAAAAGTTTGGAGAAGTAAGCCCTGTTAAATTTATTCCACTTGCAGAAGAATCAAAGATGATTGTTCCAATAGGCACTTTTGTTCTTGAAGAAGTTTGTAAAAAAATTAGATATTTATCATCTAATGGTTACTCAAATTTTAAAATTGCAGTAAATTTATCAGAAGTTCAATTTCAAGAAGAAATTGTTGTTAGTGATCTTAAGAGATTAATTAAAAAGTATCATATATCTACAAGGCATTTGGAAGTTGAAATAACTGAAAGTATGTTTATGAAATCTTTTGAAAGCAATCTAAAAGTTTTAGAAGAAATTAAAAAAATGGGAATAACTATAGCATTAGATGATTTTGGGACAGGCTATTCTTCATTAAGTTATTTAACTAAATTACCAATTGATGTGTTGAAAATTGATAGAAGCTTTATTATAGATTTATGTTTAAATCCAAAGGAAAAGTGTATGGTAGAAAATATTGTGAGATTATCACATCAATTAGGTATAGAAGTTGTAGCTGAAGGCGTTGAAGAAGAAGAGCAAGCTGAGTATTTAAAAGCAATATCTTGTGATTTTGTTCAGGGCTATTATTTTAGTAACCCAAAATCCTTTGATGAAATTATAAATATAATTGGAAAAAAATTATAAAACTATTGACAAAATATTTTTTATAGAATAATATAAGAGTATGAATTAAATTCCAGGAAGAGGAAGAGTAGTCAGGATGCAATGTAAAAGAGAGCTGGAGATGGTGAGATTTCAGCACAGTAGCTAATGGTGAATGGGCCTCTGAGAAGCAAGATGAAATCTATTTAAATTTGGAGAGTAGTTGCGCCGTGTGTCGCACGTTATAGCGAATAGAGTATGTTAGTACTTGAAGTTGAGTGGTATTTTGTTAAAGAAGATACAATTTAGGTGGCAACGCGGATATAATCCGTCCTATTTATTATAAATAGGACGTTTTTTTTTGTTATAAAATTCCGTACAAATCTTCTAGAAATTAAAGTTTAAATTACTACTGACTCAAACTGCTAACTGATAAAAAATCAGTGGGGGTTGATATTTATGTTATGAAAGAAAGAAATAAAAGAGATAGCAATAAAAAATGATAGTAATAAATTAATTTGATAGAAGAGGGGATTTTTATTATGAATACAGGGTTAAATACAAAAAGAATGACAACAAATGCAATATTAATAGCAATAGGAGCAATTTTACATCAAATAACACCGGCAATACCGCTTTTTGGAATAAGCATGCAACCAGATTTATCACTGGCTATGCTGTTTATAATAATTTTATATAATAAAGATTATAAAACTAGTCTTATTTGTGGAATAGCTGTAGGAGTATTTGCAGCAATGACAACAAAGATGCCAATGGGCCAAATTCCAAACATTGTTGATAAATTTATAACTACGAATATAATGTTTGCTATTGTCTCTATATTGAGAAACAAGCTTGATGCTAACAAATTGATGATGTTTATTTTACCAATTGGGACAACAATAAGTGGAACTTTATTTATTTCAGTAGCAATTATAATCGGTGGAATAGAAGTAAGTGCATTCATTCAATTATTTGTAAGCGTAGTACTTACAGCAGCAGTAATAAATACAATTTTAGGTTTCGGATTATTTAAGATAGTTGAAAGAACAGCAGTGGCTACTGGTGCTTACTTTATTAGTAAATAGATAAATGAAAAACCAGGTTTAAAGTAAGATTTATTTTACTTTAAACCTGGTTTTTAGTTTTATGAAAAAATAGTTCTATTTTTTCATAAAATGAAATTCTTCCGGTGTATTTTCATCTATTGTTTTAAATTCATATCCATTGTCTTTATAGTATTGGATAATACTTGGAAGTGCCTTAACAGTATTTTTACTTAAGTAAGAGCAATGCATTAAAAGAATAACTCTATCTTTAGTGCTCTTTGCATTTTTTAATATTGTTGAAGGTGCAGAGTTTGGATTAGCGCCATCACCACTATCAGTATTCCAATCATAAATTTTTAAGTTGTTATCATGAAGTAAATCAACCATTGACTTGGAAATTTTGTATGTGTTGTTATTGCATCCAAAAGGAAAGCGCAATATAGTTGGTTTTATAGGAACTACTGTACTTATAAGTTCCTGAGTACTTATCATTTCTTTTAGAAATTGTTCGTTTGAACAATATAGAGAATTCTTTTTATGTGTCATACTGTGAAGTCCTATAGAATTGCCCTCATCATAAATTCTTTTAACCAGATCTTCCTGATCTTTAATTTGACATCCAATTAGAAAGAATGTTGCATGAACTGAGTTGTTTTTTAATATGTCTAAAACATCATTTGTTACCTTTCCAGCAGGACCATCATCAAACGTAAGATATACAACTTTAGAATTACTTTCAACATTATTTTTTTCATCAGCATATGTATTGTATATAGGAATTGAAAAAAACATTGTGATTATTAAAGAAAAAAGCGTTAGTTTTTTTAATTTTTTTAAATACATGTAATCACCTTCATAAAAAATTTTATATACACATAGTATGTACAAATATTTAAATTTTATTTTAAAATATCTTAGGTTTATAGATGATATGAAAAAAATTGTTTATTTATGTTGAACTATAGTTTATATGGTGATATAATTTGAAAGAAATTTATATTAAATTTTAGATTTACAAATAAATATTAAAATATTTTTTAAAAGACATATTTTAATTCTAGTCCAGAGAGGCTAAAAAGGGAGAATATAACGTTCTTCTTTTAAATTTGAGGAGGTATTGTATGTCAGAATTAACAGGAATCACATCTGAAGGTATTAAAGAGTCAACAGTAAGGAAAACAGGTATGAGAATTATTATGGCTCTCCAACATCTTATTGCAATGTTTGGATCAACAGTGTTAGTACCAATATTAACAGGACTTGATATTTCAGTAGCACTATTTTGTGCTGGACTTGGAACACTTATATTTCACTTATGTACAAATAGAAAGGTTCCAGTATTCTTAGGATCATCATTTGCATTTATCCCAGTTATTATAGCAGTAGGAGAAACCTACGGAGATTTAACATATGCTCAAGGCGGAATATTTGTTGCAGGTCTCATATATGTAATAATGTCATTTTTAATTAAAAAAATTGGAACTGATAAATTAAAAGCAGTTTTACCAGCACATGTGGTAGGGCCAATGATAATGGTAATTGGATTAAATTTAATTCCAACAGCATTTAACATGGCGAAAACGAATATTATAATTGCAGCAATAACACTTGGAACAACATTAGCCATAAAATATTTTGGTAGAGGATTTTTTTCACAGATAGCAATACTTTGTGGTGTTGCAGTTGGATATACAATATCATTATTTTCAGGATTAGTTGACACAGGAGCAATAGCAAGTGCTCAACTAATGGCAGTACCAAACTTTACTCTTCCTAAGTTTGATATAGGTGCCATAATGATGATAGCACCAGTTGTACTTGCAACATTTATGGAACATATAGGTGATATAACAACAAATGGACAGGTTGTTGGTCAGGATTTTATAAAGGATCCAGGATTGAATAGAACATTATTAGGTGATGGTCTTGCAACAATAAGTGCATCATTGCTTGGAGGACCTGCAAATACAACTTATGGTGAAAATACAGGTGTATTAGCAATAACTAAAAATTATGATCCTTCTCTTTTAAGATTAGCAGCAGTTTTTGCAATAATACTAAGTTTTATTTCTAAATTTGGTATGACAATAAGAACTATTCCATCATCAGTAATGGGGGGAATAAGTTTAATGTTATTTTCAATGATAGCTCTTGTTGGAGTAAAAACTATAAGGATTGAAAAAGTAAAGATGAATTGGAAAAACATTATTGTAATGTTATCTATATTAATTATAGGGTTTGTAGGGAAGCTTATAGAAGATAGATATGGAATAGTTATTGGAATAAAAATTACAGACACCATTTCAATGTCAGGACTAAGTTTTGCAGCCGTTGTTGGTGTTATGCTAAACTTGATTCTTAATGGTGTTAAAAGAAATAAATAATATAGAAAATAAAATCAGTATAAAATACTGATTTTATTTTTTTTCTTTTTTTAAATTACAAACATATGCTAATATTTGTTAGAATTATTCAATTAATTAGAGTTAGATTCTACTATTGAAAAAGATAAGTATATGGTATAATTTAACTATAATGTTTACAATAAATGACTTCGGAGAAAAGAGATGAGTGGTATGAGAACTGTTAATAATAGGTACCTAATTGATGAAGAAATAAGTAATGAAGAAAATTATTGCAAATACACTGTTAGAGATTGTGAAAGTTATGATAGATTTATATTAATCATATTAAAAAATGATTTTACATATGAAAAAACTCAAGAATATTTATTGAACAAATTCAAAACCATAAAAAATCTTAACTGCTCAAATGTAATTAATTTATTAGAATTTCAGATTATTTATAACATAGATGGAATAAAGCTTGATAAATATCAGTATGGATATCTTATGGAATACATTGATGTACCAGTTAGTGTACAGGAATACATTGGAGTGTGCACAACAAAAGAAAAGATTGATATATTTATGGAGTTATGTGCAGTAATTAATACTTTAAACATTAAAGGGTATATATTTAAGGATATAACATGGAAAGATATAGTTTTATTTTATGACAAAACAAAAAATGTACATTTAAAAATTGATAATATTTTGCAAAATGAAATAAGCAAGGTTAGTCTTATTAATGTTTCAAGAAATGAAAAGCCTTACCCTTATAATATTGAAAATGTAGATGAATCAACAATATTAAAAGATAATATTAGTGAAATAATACAGTTTTTAGATAAAATGTTTACGGATGAAGAACTATATGGAGAATTGAAAGAACTAAGTGATATAAAAAAAAGGTTTAATCAAGTTCATACAATAAATAAATCATATAATTTGAATTATTTTATAAAATGTGTTAATAACGCCTTAGGCAAAAAGTATGATTATTTTTTAAAAAATACTTTAAATATAATAGAAGATAATATAGATATAATTGGAAGAGAAGAAGAAATAAAAATTATAGAAAAGAATTATAAAAACATACTTGAAAGTAAAATCAAATATAAAGTTATAGGATTTAATGGTGATACTGGTAGTGGAAAAACAAGATTACTGAATGAAATAAAATATATCCTTGAAAATAAGTATTTTAAAAATATAACTTATATTGATAATTTTATAAGCAAGTCAAAGAATGAGACATATAAAAATATATTAGGGTATATAAAGAATAAATGTGATAGAGCTCTTTATGATAAATATGATATTTACATAAAGAAATTTATTTCAACATGCTTAGAGGGTGACTATGATAACGTTTTAAATTATGATAATAACCAGCAGTTTCAACTTATAAATAGAGTAGGAAAGTTTATAAGAGAATATACTAATTCAAATCCACTTGTATTATTAATAGATGATTTAGATAAAAAGAATAAAGGGTTAAAAGAATTGGTGAGATATTTATCATTTATGGGAAATAGTCTAGAAAATATTATGATAGTATTTTCTTTAAATGAAAATAGTTGTGATGATGAATTTTTAGAATACCTTAATGAATTAAAAATGGTTGAACAATATGAAGAGTATAAAATAAATTTTTTCAATCAATATGATACTACAAAAATGATAAAGAATATTTTAAATACAAATAAATCTTTAGGAAAACTTTCAAATAAAATATATTCAGAGACATTAGGAAATCCACAGTATATACGTGAAGTAATAGAAGAATTATATAGTAATGATATTTTGTATTTTGATGAAGAAAGTTCAAAATGGAGAACACATGTAAATATTCGAGAAATTTTAATTCCCAAAACACTTGAAAAAAAACTTGAGACAAGTCTC
This sequence comes from Clostridium butyricum, assembly GCF_006742065.1. Classification (NCBI taxonomy): domain Bacteria; kingdom Bacillati; phylum Bacillota; class Clostridia; order Eubacteriales; family Clostridiaceae; genus Clostridium; species Clostridium butyricum. The sequence continues at coordinate 669,237 of NZ_AP019716.1, forward strand.
TCTTCATTGAATGAATATGAAATAGGTATATTAAAACTATTATCAATATATGAAACACCATTATCAGAAAAAATAATTTTTAAAATAATAAATAATATAGAGCAAATAAGAATTTATAATACATTGAAAAATAAGGGATATTTTATAGATAAAATAAGTGACCAAGGATTACTTGTTGGGTTTTCAAATAATCTTTTAAGAAATATATTGTATTTAAAATTAGATAAGGAAAAGAAAAGATGTATGCATAAAGATGCTGCAAATCTGTTAAAAGAGACTTTACATTCAACAGATTATTATATGGAGGAATTTTTGTTTCATCTTGAAGAATGTTTTGATTTTGAAACATTATGCATATATGCTTTGAAGTATGCAGAAAAACTTAAATCATGTGCAAATTATGAAAAAGCATTATCATATTATAAAAAAGTTTTAAAATATTCAAAGAGTGATCGTATTGAAGCAGCAATAAGAATTGCTAAAATTCATGAAAAACTTTCAAATCATAAGAAAAGCTTTGAATATTATGAAAAAGCAAAAAAAATTGCAATTGAAGAAAAGAATATTAATATAAAATCTTATGTAATGCTTGAAATGGTAATAATACAGATTAATTCATCTATAAATATAAACTCAGATATTGAAAAAACTTTAATTGATATAAGAATTAGTTTAGACAATATAAATTCACCTAAAGAAGAAGCATATTATAATTATGCTTTATCATTAAAATACAGAGCACAATTTAATTATAAAATGGCGATAGAGTCAGCTAAGAAAGCACTTAATATATGTAAAAATAATGAGATAAATGGGGATATATATGCTTGGAGTATGGTAACCCTTGCGACTATATATATTAAATATTCAATGTATAATGAAGCAAAGGAACTGTTTTTAAAGGCACTGGAAGTATTCGCGAAAAATAAAAATAATAATGGAATTATAATAAGCAGAATTATGAGCACATATATCGATTCAGAAGAAGGAAAGCCATACAAATCTATACTTGAAGAATATCATGATATAGAGAGATTGAGTAATAAATTAAAATTATATAAGAGAACAATATTGACATTAATATATATATCTAAATTTTATATTAGCCAAGATAAATATCAAGAAGCAGAAGAATGTTTATTAAAAGCGTTAGCTATAGAAAGAGAAGAAGGAATAGATTTTTATTCGCTTAATATATGTACTAATTTATGCATTGTTTATTTAAATATTGGAAAGCTTAAGTTAGCAGTTAAATATTATTCATTAGTAAAGCAGATGCAAAAAGTAGTACCACTTTTAGAGGAGGATATTATTAGTATAAATAGTACAAATACATTCTATAATATGTTTATACATAATAATATAAAAGCTTATGAATATTTAAATGAAGAATTTAACTTTAATAAAATTACTAGATGTGTGTATTATATGTTAAAGCTATATATATGCAATAATGACGGTGAAATAAGAAAAACTTATAAAGAATTATTAGAAAAAATTAATGGTTTGAATAATAATAATAGGAAATTGAAAATTAGAGTTTCATCAATAAAAACTATCTTAGATTTAGGATACTATGAAACGGCAAAAGAGTTTTTTTATGAGATGAATGAATATCCTAAAGATTATAATACAGAGGGGATATATGTTTATCTTGAATTTAAGTTTAAAAATAGGAACTCATATAATTTTTTAATAAATAAAGCATTAAGATTATGTACAGTTATTAATGACAAAAGAATTTGTGCAGATTTATATGGCGTAATTGCAGAAAAATATGAAGAATTAAGTTGCAATGTTTTTGCATTAAATAATTATTATGAATCTATAGGGCTTCACATAGATATAATAAATATATTAAATGAAGAAGATAAGATAATATATGCAAATAATAGTAGATTTTTAGATGTAAGAAAAAAACTTATATTTTGTTTAAGAGAAAAGATGAATTATAAGATGGTGTATTCTAATATTGAAAAAATAAATTATATTGAAGAATTAAATTTAATAATTGATGAAATAAGTATTAAGAACACATTAAGTGATAGAAATATGTATAAGTTGATGCAGAAAACTTATGAAAAATGTTACTATAATGACTTTAGCAGTTCATATGATTTATTTAATTCATTTACAAGCGATATACTTGAAAATATGGAAAATGTAATGAAACATATGGCTAGAATTACGTTGGCAGATAAAGCAATACTTGTTATTGAAAATAGTAACGGAGAAAATAATATAATATGCACATATAGACTCAGTGACAAGAAAGAGACTGATAGGTATTTTTCTTTGAAGCTAGAATCAGAAGAGGATGTAATTGTAGTAAGCAACAATCATAATAGACTTGATCATCTTAATGATGAAGTACTTAAACATGGGATAAAATCGTGTATATATATGAAATTAAGAAATAAGGATAAAAGTATAAATAGTGAGAGCAGTGTAAATGGACAGCTTATATTAATTGCTACTAATGCAGTAAATTATATAAATTCAGAATCAAAAAAGAAAATTGAAAAGTTTAAGCCTTTTTTAACATTTTTACTTGAAAAATATAAATTAACAATAAGTTCTACTTTAGATAAACTTACTTCTGTATATAATAGAAAATATTTTGAAGAATCACTTGTATATTTACTAGAAAAATCAAGCTTCAATAATAGTGAATTTGCAGTAATAATGTTTGATATTGATGATTTTAAAGGAGTTAACGATAAATATGGTCATCAAGTTGGTGATGAGGTTTTAATTAAGCTAACAAAAGAAGTTAAAAGGAGTATAGGTAGAAGTGATATTATAGGAAGATATGGAGGAGAAGAATTTGTAGTTCTTCTTCCAAGTGTTGATAAGTTAAAAGCCATTAATATGGCTGAAAAAATAAGAAATAACGTGGAAGATGCTCGTATTTTAGGAGATAAGAGAAAGGTTACAATAAGTATAGGAATTGCAATGAGTGGCCATGAAAGAATAAATAGTGAAGAAATTGTAAATCGTGCAGATCAAGCATTATATATGGCTAAGCATGAAGGGAAAAATCGATATGTTCTTTGGGATGGAGAAAAAATTATAAGTAAAAATACCAACACCAATAATGAGCTTTCAGGAATATTAAGTGGTAATTCAGCAAAGGATTATAATTTCATTTCTATAATAAAGGATGTTGCTGTCATAGTTAAAAGTAAAAATAGCAAAGAAAATAAAATGTATGAATTTGTACTGAAAATTATGCAGATAATAGAATGCGATAGTGTAACATTATTTATTATTGATAATAATACTATAATTAATATAATGAGTAAAGATAGGTTAAAAGATGGTTGGAATATAAGTGAAAAGTTTAATTTCAAACTTGTATATCAAACTATTGAAAATAAAAAGGGAATGTACAAAGTTGATTGGGACAATATAGGAAAGCAAGATAAATATGGGATACCGGATTGGAAGTCAGTTTGTATAGTTCCAGTAGTTTGTAATGAAGAAGTTATTGCGCTAATATACCTTTCTGTTTCTGTAAATAAAAAGGAATTTACTGTAATTGATTTAAATAAACTTAATTTTTTTGCAGATATGGGAATTCCAATATTTGAATAAATTAAATCAAAGTAAAGAATATCATTTTAAGAAATCACAATCACATAAAAGTATTTGAAGCCATAGTATATATAGAGATACAAATTAGAAAGGATGCTTTTATGAGTGGAGACAAATACACTGTAGATAAAAGTCAAAAAGGTGATTTAAGAGTTAATTTATCAGCAGGAGATAATAAAATAAAATATTATGAATGTGGCAATGATAGCTATGTGTTTGAAATTTTAGATGATCAAGTATGTCATGAAGAAGATAAATGTGAATGCTGCAATATTGAACCAAAAGAGAAGGAAATAAAGCATGAAGAGAAAAAAGAGACTTTTAATAATGGAAGAATAGTGGTAAAGTCAATAATTGATTGTGGTAAACAGGAAGTTTTAAAAGGTGTAAAAATCAATTTATATAAAATAAATGGCTTATCACCAATTCTAATTGAATCAAAAGTTACTGATGATGATGGGGAAGTTGTGTTCTCAAATATTGAAGAAGGTTCATATAGAATAATAGAACTTATTAATAAAGAATTTTTTGAGAAACCAAAGTATATTAACTGGAATGAAATAACAATTGATTGTAATAACAAGAAAGAAAAAATATTAATAGTGAATAAGCTAAAAAAACATAAAAGTACAAGTAAACATAATTAGCTTATAAAATCTACATTAGATATTTTAATATATTTAATGTAGATTTTTTATGCTGTATTAAGTTATAATCTATATGTTGTAATTGCAAAGCAATGTTGAAAGAATTATGTGATTTCTAGATTATAATTGTAAAGTTTAGAGTACAACATATATCTATTAATGGAATAAAATATTATATAATAAATCATAAAGTAGAGGAGAAAAAAGATGGAATATACATTAAAGATAAAAAAGATAAATGAAAAGGCAGTAATTCCTAATTACGCTCATGAAGGAGATGCTGGTCTTGATTTATATGCAGTTGAAAAATTAGTGTTAAATCCAGGTGAAAGAGGTCTTGTTCACACAGGAATACAAATAGAACTTCCTAAAAATACAGAAGCTCAAATAAGACCTAGAAGTGGATTAGCATTAAAAAATGGAATAACTACATTGAATAGTCCTGGAACTATTGATGAAGGATATAGAGGTGAAATTGGAGTTATACTTATAAATCATGGACAAGAAACTTTTGTTGTTGAAGAAGGTATGAAAATAGCTCAAATGATTGTAAAACCTGTTTATAGGGTTAATATTGTGGAAGCAGAAGAGTTAACTGACTCAGAAAGAAAAGCTAATGGGTTTGGATCTTCTGGAACTAAATAACATATTTATCCACAGAAATAATAAAAATACATATTGAATTAAGAAAAACTGTGGATAAAAAAGTTGATAGTTAGGAGTGAATTAATCCAAACTATCAACTTTTAATTGTAATTTTTTAACAGAAACTATTCTTCCATAGAAAGTTCTTCCCATTTTTCATACATTTCTGAGATTAAGTCTTGAACAATTTTAATTTCCTTATTTACACGTTCACTTTCAGCAGGATTTGAATAAATTTCTTCTTTGCATAAATCTTCTTGAAGAGAAACAAGGATTTCTTCTTTTTTGCTTATTTCATCTTCAAGTTTTTTTATTTCACTCAATTTAGCTTTAGCTTCTTTTTCTAAGGCTTTTTTCTTCTTCTTTTCATCTTTAATAGCAGTTTTTGTTTTTCCGTTTGCTGTTCCCTCATATGTTTCAAACCTTAGTGGATTTTTCTTTTTTTCTACATAATAGTTATAGTTACCAAGATATTCGTGTGCCCCATCTTCTTGAAGTTCCAATATTCTATTTATAACTTTATTTAAAAAGTATCTATCATGAGAAATTACAATAAGAGTTCCATCATAGCTTAAAATAGCATCTTCTAAAGCTTCTCTTGAAGGAATATCAAGATGGTTTGTAGGTTCATCAAGTAAAAGAAGATTTGACTTTGAAAGCATCAATTTTAAAAGATTTACTCTACATCTTTCTCCACCACTTAGTTTATTAATTTCTTTAAATACTTCGTCATTTCTGAATAAAAAGCAACCAAGAGCTGTTCTAAGTTCTGTTGTAGTCATTTCAGGGAAGTCATCCCAAACTTCATCTAATATTGTTTTATCCAGGTTAAGATTTGACTGTTCTTGATCATAATATCCTACATTAACATTTGCACCAAGAACCTTTGATCCAGAGTCAGGCTTTATTTTATCCATAATTATTTTGAATAAAGTTGTTTTACCTCGTCCGTTTTCACCTATTAGAGCTATTTTTTCACTTCTTTTTAAATCAAAAGAAAGATTAGAGAATAATTTCTTTTCACCATAACTTTTACTTAATTTTTCAACATGAAGAACATCATATCCACTTTTTACAGATGCCTCAAACTTTATTTTTGATGCATTTTTTTCAACATCAGGAGCATCTAAACGCTCAATTTTTTCTAGAGCTTTTTCTCGGCTTTCAGCTCTTTTTATACTTTTTTCACGGTTAAAGGATCTGAATTTTTCAATTATTGCTTCTTGTCTTTTAATTTCTGCTTGTTGAAGATTATAGGCCTTAAGTTTTGCCTCATAATCTTTTTTCATAAGTTCAATAGAATTTGTGTATGAAGCATTATAACAGTTAACATGACCATTTATAACTTGAAATGTAGAGGTTGTGACAGAGTCTAAAAAATATCTATCATGGGAAATTACAATAACAGTTCCTTTATAAGCTTTTAAATATTCTTCAAGCCATTCAATTGCATCTAAATCAAGATGGTTTGTAGGTTCGTCAAGAAGAAGTATATCAGGTTTTAATAAGAGTAGTTTACAAAGTGCAACTCTTGTTTTTTGCCCACCACTTAATGTAGAGATTGATTTATCAAAATCACTTTCAGTAAATCCTAGCCCTTTGATAACACGTGAGATTTCAGCTTTATATGTAAAACCACCACGATTTTCATAAAGGTCTTGAGCCGTTCCGTAATCTTTTATTATTTTCTCATGATATTCAGCATTGTTAATATCATAAGGTTCATTCATTTTTACTTCTAAATCAGCGATCTTCTTTTCAAGTCTTTGGAGATCATCAAAAACAAGAAGCATTTCATCATAGATATTATTACATGAATCAAGTGATAAATGCTGAGATAGATATCCAATAGTCTTATTCTTATCAATGAATACTTCGCCATCATCATAGGAAATTTCTTTTGTTAGAATCTTAAATAGTGTAGATTTTCCTTCACCATTTGATCCGATAATTCCAACCTTATCACCTTCATTGATGGAAAATGTTATATTTTTTAATACTTCAGTTATACCATAACTTTTGCATATATCTTTACAGCTTAGAACAATCATTTTTTATCCTCCAGTTTTTTATTCTATAATAATCGCATATGTAAATACTAATAAGACATATTACATAATATTTTTAAACTTTAAAGTTTTAGCTTATAAAGCTTAAATCACAATTAGATTTAGTAGAATTGACATTAACAAAATAAATAAGAATATATAGTAGAAAAGTATATATTCTATAGAAAATTACAATTATACTTGCCAAGTGCCAATTATAATAATTATACCATTTTATTATAGGAATATTAATAAGACATGACAAGTAATGTAGTGTAGTTTACATTTTTAAAGGAAATATTTAAAATTATATATAAAATATCATGTTAATTTTGAATTTATTATTTTAAGAGGATATAATTTATAGTGGGTAATATTGGAGGTGTTTGTATTGGAAAATAAAAAAATGAATATTACCATGAAAAAAGAATTAAAAGAAAGAGAATTACTTTCAGCAGCGTATAAACTCTTTATTAGTAGAGGAATAGAGAAAACATCCATTGATGATATAGTTAAAATGGCAAATGTGGGAAAGGGGACTTTCTATTTATATTTCAAAGATAAGTATGAAATTTTAAATAAGATAATATTAAAAAAGAGTAATGAGGTTATAAAAGATTGCCTTGAAAAAACAGATAAGCTTGAAATTATAGATTTTAAAGAAAGAACATTGATATTCATAGATCTTATAATTAAACTTTTTGAAAGCAATCAGTCACTTTTGAAACTTATAAATAAAAATATATCATGGGGTTTATATAGAACAGCAATGATGGATCAAAAGGAGTATGATGAAGTAAAACATGTATTAGATGTTTTCATAAATAATCTTATGAATGAAGGAATGGATAAAAAAGAAGCAGAGTTAACTTTATTTATGGTAATAGAATTAGTGGGAAGTATATGTTATACGACAATTATATTTAAAGAGCCTACAGATATAAACACTATCAAGCCTATTTTATTTAAAAAAGTAAGAGCAATGATAGAATCATAATTTATATTTAGTATATGAACTATAAAGCTGATAATTAGTAAATAAACTAATTATCAGCTTTACATATCTAGAAGTTAGAATTACTTTTTATGTCTTGGAGTTTTAAGACCATCTTTTACAAGAATATATCCTAAAGGTGGTGTTTTGTCATATAATCCAATCATATATATTGTTATATATAAATTAGGGGTTAGATGTATATCACTTATATATTTGCTGAAATTACCATCAGAAGTAGATACTATAAAGTTATAGACTCCAGGTGATGTTGGATAGTAATTATTTGTTTCAAGATATGAGGTTTCATTAAATAAAACTCTGTCATCTGGAAGTCTAAGAGAAAGTAACGGTGCTGTAGGAGCTAAATTAATAAATCTAACATAAGATAAAAACGGATTATACATCGTATGGGAATCATCCACTGAGAAAAATGCTATTTTATTGTCTTCAAAAGTTATATTAATTGTAGATATACTGTCTGGAAGAACCTGGAGAGGTTCATTTATAAATAGTTTATCCTGACTTCCTGATTTGAATAATTTTACAGAATATGTTTCTGGTGGTACAGGTATATAGTGTGTGACATTCCCAAAAGATAAACCAGTAAATATAATTTTATCATTAAAATATATATCGATATTAGGTGCGTCAGGAACATTATGAATAAATCTAACATATCCCTTTATTTTAGGGAGTGAATCTCTGAATAAAAACATATTATCACCTACTTTTTATTATTGTATAGTAAAGAAAGCTTTATGAGTCTTTTGGTAACGACCTTTATTATAGGAGAAGGCATACCATATAAAGAAAATGAATGGTTTATTCCTGGATTTTTATTAATAATTTCTGCATATATTTTGTTAACATCATTTTCGCTATAATTACTATTTAAATCTGAAGCTTCATCAATATCAAGATCTAATCCTCGTAAAACTTCAAATGTTTCTGGATTCCTTTTTAAATCTTCTTTTTTATTTTGATTATTATTACATCCTCCTAAGCTGTTATAGTAACAGTATAATTGGTCTTCATCTGTTTCATCTGGATATAAGTCTAAAGATTCACTTTCTTCATCATAATCAGTATTAATATCATCATCCATAGATAGGCTTCTGTTAAAAGATGGTGGTATAAACTTGATTGTGTTTCTTAACTTGGCTTCAGACATATATTTTTCATCAGGTTTCATTAAATTTCCTCCTTATATATTAAAATTAAATATCAACAAAAACAGTTGCTGCTACTTCTATTAATATGAATTTATGAAGATATATAGTACATGCACAATAAATCTTATGATGGAATATTATATAACTGGAGGAGATGCATTATGAGGATAAATAGTAAAAAGAACATCAGAGATTTGTTCATTGGATTAGATGAAAAAGTGTGTGATTCTGAAGGGCGTTGCATAGATGGAATAAATTTTGATAATGCGGCTACCACTCCACCTATTAAATCTAGTATTGACTGTATTTATAGATTGGGCAATACTTATGCTTCAATAGGAAGAGGAACAGGTCAGAAAGCAGAAATAACTACAGATTTATATCATGCGTCAAAAGAGTTTTTGATGGATTTCTTTAGTGTAAAAGATAAGGACAAATATGTTGTAATATATGTTAATAATACAACTGAAGGAATCAATAAATTATCAAAAACTCTTTTAAAGGAAGATGAAGATGAGGTAGTAATATCTTCTAGAATGGAGCATCACTCAAATGATTTACCTTGGAGGAACAGGGGAAAGGTTGATTATATTGAAGTTGACGAAGATGGTCGTCTTAAAATTGATGAATTAGAAAAAAAACTAAAAAATAATTTTGGAAAAGTAAAATATGTATCTCTTACTGGGGCTTCAAATGTAACAGGTTATGTAAATGATATTCATTATATAGCTAAAATAGTTCACCAATATGGTGCTAAATTAATAATAGATGCAGCTCAGCTAGTACCCCATAAAAAAGTAGAAATAAGTGGAGAAACAGAAGCAGAAGACATTGATTTTTTAGTATTTTCATCTCATAAGATATATTCTCCTTTCGGCGTTGGTGTAATAATCGGACTTAAGGAAGAGTTTGAAAAAGCAGATCCAGATTATGCTGGAGGCGGAACTGTGGATTTGGTTTTAGACAGAGAAGTGACTTATTTAAAGCCACCTGATAAGGATGAAGCCGGAACGCCTAATTTTTTTGGAGTAATGTCATTAATTAATTCATTAAGTCTAATAAATACAATAGGATATGATTATATAGAAGAACATGAAAAAATTCTATTAGATCATATTTTAAGTGGACTTAAGAGCATTCCAGGAATAATTAATTATGGAGATGTAGAAGATATTAGCGATAGATTAGGAATTGCCACCTTTAATATAGATAAAATGTATCATCGTGATGTTGCTGAAATTTTGGCAAAGAAGAATGGAATATCAGTAAGACATGGGTGGTTTTGTGCTCATCCATACTGTAGAAGATTGATGAATGTAACTGAGGAAGAAGCCAAGTTGTTTTTAGAAAATCCAAATGAAAAAATGCTTGGTATGATAAGAATAAGCTTTGCAATATACAATTCAGTTAATGAAGTAGATACATTTTTAAATGTTATAGAAGGTATATGCAAAAATAATATTAAAAAATAATGTAAAAAGGGATGTATAAATTTAATACATCCCTTTTAGTTTTATAATATTGGCTTAATCATCAATCTTAAATTAGTTAAATACTTTATATTTAGGAAGGTTTCCTTCATAACTTAATTCAGGTACTCCGTTTATAAGTGGTTCAAAATATGAAAAGGCTTCATTTGTAATAAAATTACCATCTTCATTTATCCATTCAGTAGGGAAGTATCTTACATTATTTGCGATTTGATCTGCATCAACTAAAGAATATGATACTTTATAAGGAGAATCACATTCTCTTTTTATTGTAACCATTTTTCCAGTTTCACCTTCATAAGCATATCTAAGTGCCATTTCGCCAACTGTATAAGCTTCAATTAAATCCGTATCAGAAGCACAGTGCATTGCACATCTTTGAAGAATTCCAAGTTCTAGTGCCTTAACTCTTGTTGTTATGTTAGCATCAAGTATAAGGTTTCTTAAATAGCCAGATACTCCTCCAAGTTGGGCATGGCCAAAGTTATCTTGAGATATACATTCGAATTCAGAAACGAATTTACCATTTTTATCTCTTAAACCTTCAGAAGCTATTATGTATACTTTATTATTCTCTTCAAAACGTTTTTTAACATCTTTTAAAAATTTATCTTTATCAAATGCAACTTCAGGAAGATAAATAAAATCAGCAACTGGTTTATTGTTTAATTTTGCAGTACATGCTGAGGCTGCAAGCCATCCAGTATCTCTTCCCATAGTTTCTAAAATGAAAATTCCATTATTAATATATACTGATGCATCAAGATATGTTTCAAGTACAGCAGTACCTATAAACTTAGCAGCACTTCCAAAACCAGGTGTATGATCAATATATTTTAAATCATTATCAATAGTTTTTGGTATACCTATAAATTTAATATCTATATTATTAGCTTTTGCGTATTTTGCAAGCTTTGCAGTAGTATCCATAGAGTCATTTCCACCAACATAAAAGAAAGCTTTTATATCATATTCTTCAAGAATGCTCATTAATTTATTGTATTCATCTTTACATGTATGTGCATCCTTTAATTTATATCTACAAGAACCTAATCCAGAAGATGGTGTAAATCTAAAAGTATTAATTTCTTCATCAGATTTTGAAGAAAGATCAATAATATTTTTATTTAATATACCTTCGATTCCATTTAGTCCTCCATAAACTTTATCAAATGCCATAAGTTCTTTATTTGCATGAAGAAGACCTACAACGCTAGAATTAATTACAGAAGTTGGACCTCCAGATTGGGCTATTATACAATTTGACATTAAACGTCCTCCTTATTTGATACACTATAATTATAAATATAGTATACTGTTTAATAAAAATAATACTCTGTTTATTAATATACAACAAAATAGTAATTAAATAAAGGCTTTTTGACAAAAAATGAATATAAATATAGTATAGTACAGAAAATAATATGATATATTAAAATGAAAAGCTTTTAAATGATGCTAATAATAAAAAATACTCATAATAATATAATAATTCAAATAAGTTACTTTATATTCCAATATTAATTTTATAAAGAATGTGCGGTTAAGTAGTCATTAATAGAAGACATATTTAATATTAATTAATAAGCAGAAAATATGGCTGTAAAATTACGTATTATTTATAAAGAGTAATTAATAAAGGAGTAAAAGATGAGTATATATTATGTTTTTATTATAGGTATAGCACTAGCAATGGATGCATTTGGAGTATCTTTAGGAGTTGGATTAAATCCAATATTAAAAAAAAGAAATAAGATAAAGTTTATAGTATCATTTGCATTTTTTCAATTTTTGTTCACTTTTTTAGGTGGAATTGCAGGACACTTATTTGATGTTTATATTACTAGCATTCCAAGTATCGCTGGAGGGATAGTAATGAGTGTAGTAGGTATTGTTATGATAATTGATGGATTAAAGGAAAAAGAAAGTGATCTTCTTATTAAGGATAGTACATGTATTATCTTAGGAATATCAGTAAGTATAGATGCTCTTGTTATTGGATTCACTACATTTTGTAAGTTGAGTAGCATAATAATACTATTAGTAAACTCTATATTGATTGGGTTAATAACATTATTTTTATGTACACTTGCATTTTTCTTCTGCAGATACATAAAAAAAATTAGTTTTATAAGTAAATATGCAAATTTCTTAGGTGGAATTGCCCTTATCATTTTTGGTATAAAAGTGATTTTCTTTTAAAATATTTGTCTATATTTATGTTATAATATAGATAATATTTAATTGTTAGGAGATATGAAAGTGGAATCACAGGAATTTCTTAAATCAAAGAATATAAAGGTAACAAGAGGAAGAATTGAAATATTAGATATATTAAAAAATGCAGAAAGCAGTCTTTCAGCTGAAAAAATATATATATTATCAAGAGAGAAGAGTATAAATATTAATTTGAGTACAGTTTACAGAACATTAGAATTATTTGAAGAAAAGCAGATAACAGAAAAAATTACTCTTACAGATGGAGTATTCGCATATAAATTAAAGAAAAAAACTCACAGACATCATTTAAGGTGTGATGTTTGTCATAAAGAAATAGATATTCCATGTCCAATGAGTCAGATTGAAGAAATGGTTCAAAGTGAAACTGGATTTACTCTTACAGAACATGATTTGGTGATGAAGGGTGTATGTAAAGAATGCAAAAATAATAAAAATAAAAAATAATTTAAAAGACACACAATAAATTCATATAAAATTTATTGTGTGTCTTTTATTATTCTTCTGGACTGATTAATCTTTTTAAAATCAATGTTAATATTAAAATAATAACAGAGGTAAGGGCGATTGTTCCACCAGGCGCACTGTTCATGTAATATGATAGAACAAGTCCTGACATAACATCTATAAATCCAAAAAGTATTGAAAATATAAGTGTTTTTGTAAAGCCCTTTTTTAATTGCATGGCAGTTGCAACCGGAACAACTATTATTGAGGATACAACTAAAATTCCCATAACTCTTATGGATAATGAAATTGTTGCTCCAACTAGTATTGTAAATATGTAATTAATGAGTTTTACATTAATACCAGCTGTGTTTGCACCGCTTTCATCAAAAGTAACGTATATAAGTTTATCGTATATAAATATTAGTGTTATAAGACATATTACACCAACAATACCAATTAAAACTATATCTGAAACTGTGACAGTTAAAATACTTCCGAATAAAAATGAATCTACTTTAGCAGTGGCTTTTCCGCTACTTGTTAATATAATTGCAATACCTAAACTTAGTGTAAGAACAATAGACATTACAAGTTCTGCATATTTTTTATAGTATGTTCTTAAATATTCTATAACAATTGCACATATTGTTGTAAAAACAAATGCAGTTAAAAGTGGATTTGTTCCAAAAACAAGACCAATTGCGACTCCAGCAAAGGAAGAGTGAGATAATGTATCACCAATCATAGAGTAACGTCTAAGTACAATGAACAGTCCAATGAATGGACATAATATTGAAACTATAAAGCCAGCAGCAAATGCATTTTGCATAAAACCTAATTCAAACATTTTTTTATTACCTTCCTAAATTTATATTATATTGGATATAGAATTTTCATGTTCTAAATACTTAATAAATTCATCCTTTGTATATAATTTCATACTACCATTCTGTAGTTTTAATATATGAGTAGAATATTTTAATGCTGTTCGTGTATTATGTTCTACAGATATAATTGTCTTACCATGATTTTTATTTAAATCTTGTAATAATGGATAAATTTCCATCTGACTTTTTTCATCTACTCCTGTTGATGGTTCATCAAGTATTATAAGATCAGGATTACCAAGAAGTGCTCTTGCAATAAAGATTCTCTGTTGTTGTCCTCCTGATAAATTTCCTATTAAATTATTTTTAAAGTTATCCATATTTACTTTTTCTAAAACATTAGAAACTGCCTCTGGATCTTTTAGTTTTATTGCCTTTGCATGAGAAGATAAAACTTCTTTTACTGTTATAGGAAATTCAGCATTAAAGTTATCCAGTCTTTGAGGCACATAAGAAATTTTTTTTGTATTTATTTCAATTGAACCACAATCTGGTTTTAATAATCCTAGTATGAGCTTTATAAGTGTACTTTTACAGCTACCATTTTCACCAAGTACAGATAAATAAACTCCATTTGGAATATTTAAATTTATATCTTTTAATAAATCATTTCCTTTAACATATGAAAATGACATATTTTTTATTGTAATCAAAAAAATCAACTCCCTGAATAAATTTTAAATTGTAAAGAGTATGATTGATTATATTAATTTAAAAATTAATATAATTCAATAAAATACCATTGTTTATTATACATCTATCTGCAAATGATTTGCAATATATATAAAAAAATAAAAATCAGATATATTTAAGATATTTATAAGATTATTTACATTGAATAATAACAATCATAGGTATACAATAATTAGGGAAAAATTGAAAAAAGGAGGAAGAAATGATAAAGAAATTTATTTATCTCTTAATTCCTTTTTTTGTAGCTGCAATAACCGCAATTATATTAAATAATTTTTTAGATAAGAATATAAACAGCATGCTAGAAAAAAAGGCATTATCATGGGCAGGAAAAGAGTATAACAGTGTATATAAGGATAAAGGTGTAATATTTAATAATTATTTTGCTGATAATGATTATGTTTTATTACAGGCGACATCAGAGTTAAATGCACCTGTTCCGCAGGCACCTATAAATTTTTTCCCTATAAAAGGAATGAATGATGTTGAAACTGTAGGGGTACAGGGATGGCAGAGCCTTACTCATTTATCTATACTAGGAAGTCAAAGTACTAAAAATAAAGATAGAAAAGTTGCTATTATAGTATCACTTCAATGGTTCTATAATAAGGATGGAATACCACCTCAAGACTTTCAATCAAGTTTTGCACCAGTTCAATTCTATTCATTTTTAGAAAATAATGAAATTAGTGATGAACATAAGAAAGAATATGCCTCTAGAATTAATGCTTTGTTGACAGGTACATTACAGTATTTACCTGAAAAGCTTTATTCTCGTTTATATGTAAAAGACGATATTATTTCAAAGGGAATTAAGCTTGTATTTGAGCCATATTTTTTTACAAGGGAATATATTGTTAAGTTAAAAGATAAAGGACTCTTGTATAAAAAGTTAAAAATACTTGGAGACAAAAATAATGAAGAAATAAGAACTGTAAATTGGAATGAAGAATTTAAGAAAGCTGAAGAAGAAGGTAAAAAGCAAGTAACTAATAATGATTATATGGTTTATGATGATTATTATAATAAATATAAATCAACCCTTAAATCAAATAAAGATTACTTGAAGGATAGAAATATATTGGATTCAAAAGAATATGATGATTTTAATTTGTATTTAGATATATGTTCAGATTTAAAAATAAAACCTTATGTAATTCTAATGCCTACAAATGGAAAGTGGTACGATGATCTTGGAATGAAGAAAAATGAAAGACATGAATTTTACAAAACCATACAAAAGATGGCAGAAAGTAGAGGTTTTAAAGTATTAAATTTTTATGATGATGAATATAAGCCTTATTTTATGTGTGATGCATCTCATTTTGGATGGAAAGGGTGGCTTGATGTAGATGAAAAACTTTATGAGCATTTTAAGAATTAATAAGTTTTTAGCATTTTCTATAATGAGTTCGATAATTATAATATTAGCGATACTGATAGCGGTTTTTGAACCATTCAGTGAAATACCGTTTATTTATAATCAGTTTTAAAGGAGTAGTTTTAAATGAGAATTTTAAGAGCTATAAAAAAGTATGCAAAAAGCAACAGAATTGCATTAAAGTGCGATGGAGAAATTATGACTTATAGGGAATTAGATATGTTATCGGAAGCAGTAGGATGCTTTTTATGTGAAGAAATAGAACAAGATAACAAACCTATAGTTTTATATGGAAATAAAGAGAATATAATGATGGCTGTTATGATTGGAGCTCTAAAATCAGGAAGAGCATACATTCCAATAGATATAAGTTATCCGAAAGAAAGAGTAGATCGAATAATTGAAGAAGTTAAACCAGATGTACTATTTGATTTTAGTGAAGGAAATACATTTAATGATATTAAAGTAATATGTAATTCAGATATAAAAGTAATATATGAAAAATACAAAGAAACAACTGTAGATAACAGCAAATGGGTTAAAGGTGATGAAAATGCTTATATATTATTTACATCTGGAAGTACAGGAAAACCTAAAGGTGTACAAATAAGTAGCAATAATTTAGATAATTTCGTTGAATGGATTGGAGAATATTTAAATTTAGATGATAGTGAAGAAATATTCATGAATCAAGCAGCGTATTCCTTTGATTTATCAGTTACATCAATATATCCTGGGTTATGCTATGGAAAAACACTTCATGGATTTTCTAAAAAAACACTTTCGAATTTAAAGGAAATGTTTAATGATATGAGTGATTCAGATATGAATCTTTGGGTATCAACACCTTCATTTGCAGGAATGTGCGTAGTTGAGGATAGTTTTAATTGTGATATGCTTCCTAATTTAAAAGCAATGGTATTTATAGGAGAGGTATTACCAAAAACATTATGTTCAGAGCTTATAAAAAGATTTCCGCAGACAAGGATAATAAATGGATATGGGCCAACAGAAGCTACAGTTGCAGTTTCAATAAATGATATGACTAAAGAAATGCTTGATAAAGATGGAAGTTTACCAATTGGATTTGCCATGAAAACATCAGTAGTAAAGATTGTTGATGAAAATGAAAATGAAGTTGAAGAAGGCAATAAAGGTGAAATTATAATAGTAAGCCCAAGTGTAAGCAAAGGATATTTTAACAATGATAGTATGACACAAAAATCATTTTTTTATGATGATTATAATGGAGAAAAATGCAGAGCGTATAGAACAGGAGATTTAGGTTACTACAAAGAGAAAAGATTATATTATTGTGGTAGAAAAGATTTCCAAATTAAACTCAATGGATATAGAATAGAAATAGAAGATATTGAAAATAATCTTATAAAAGTTACCAATGTTAAAAATGCAGCTGTTGTACCTGTAAACAAAGATGATAAAATAGCATATTTAACTGCATTTGTTGAACTAAAAGAGGATAATGGATTAAGTAATTTAAAAAATGGAATTTCTATAAAAAAAGAACTTGGAAAGCTTATACCATCATATATGATTCCTAGAAATATAAAGATAATAAAGCAGTTTCCAACTAATGTGAATGGAAAAATTGATAGAAAGAAATTGTTAGAGGAAATAAAATGAATTTAACTCAATATGGTGATTATTTTTATCTTTATATATTATTTGTTATTTCTGTTCCAGTAATAATATTAAAGTCTTTAGGATTAAAGACTAAATATTATGGTTTGTTGGTATCTATAGTTTTAGACTATATTGTAATAGGTGGAACTATAGGTGTAAAATTATTTGCTTTATTTCTTATTGGTGAAACAGCAGTTATATATACGTATTTGTTTATAAGAAAAAGAACTGATAATAAATATCTATACTTTCTATTTTTATTTTTTTCTATACTTCCATTAATAATAGTAAAAATTGCTGGACTAACAAGATATGCCAATATACTAGGTTTTGTAGGCTTATCGTATATTAATTTTAAAGCTATACAGATTATTATAGAGATTTATGATGAAAGAATTAAAGAAATGAATTTTTTATCATATATGTATTTTATATTATTTTTCCCAACATTAAGTTCAGGACCAATAGATAGGTGGAAGAGATTTGAAGAAAATTTATCACAATCTATTCCGACTTCAGAATATCTTAATGATTATTTGTTTGAAGGTATTAAAAAGATAATTATAGGGGTTTTGTATAAGTTTGTAATATCTTATATAATTCATACCTATTGGATTTTAAAGATTCCAAAAGATATAAATCTAATTAATAGTGTAAACTATATGTATGCCTATACTATGTATTTATTTTTTGATTTTGCAGGATATAGTCTTTTTGCAATAGGTGCAAGTTATATTTTTGGAATAAAGACTCCAGAAAACTTCAATAAGCCATTTCTAAGTAAAGATATGAAAGAGTTCTGGACAAGATGGCATATATCATTATCAAGATGGTTTGGAGACTATATTTTTTCAAGATTTGTACTTAATTCAATGAGAAAGAAAAGATTTAAAAACAGATTTATAGCATCTCATGTAGCTCAGATAATGACAATGCTTGTAATGGGACTATGGCATGGATTAACGCCATATTATATTTTGTATGGATTATATCAAGGGTGTGCATTAGTTCTTACAGATATATATCAGAGGAAATCTAAATATTATAAAAAGCATAAAAAAGACAAATGGTTTCAAGGTTTACAGATTATAGTAACATTCCACATTGTATGTTTTGGAATGCTAATATTTTCTGGATACTTATTTAGTTAAAAGTTTAAAAGTGATAGTTGAAGGAATTTGTTAAGTTAAGAGGAATGTGTAGGTGATAAAATTAACTTAAGCTTTTGATTGTCAATTAAATAAATAAAGGAGAAGATTAGGATGAAGGAAAAAGTATTAGAAATATTTATTGAAGTTACAGGAAATGACGAAATTGCAGAGGATTTAGATTTAAATTTATTTGATGCGGGATTATTAGATTCTCTTGCAATTATAGAAGTATTATTAAAAATTGAAGAAAATTTAGGAATAAAGCTTCAACCAACAGATTTAGAGAGAGAAGATATGTCTACAGTTAATAAAATGACAGCATTTTTAGAAAACAGATAATAAGAAAAATAGTAATTTAAAAATAAAATTAGATTTAATTTTTAGTAAATTTAATTTAAAATAATTAGAGTTTAAGACACTAGACTTTTGATCAAGCTTTTTATAGTTATAGTCCTAATAACAAAACTGTAACTATAACAAGAAAGATTTATTGTTTCTAGTGTCTTCTATTATTTTTGTGATATTTCATTTACGTGCCAGCTTTTATTATCATCTTTTGTAAAAGTACCTTCAAGTGAAATTGTATGATGAGGTTTTGTTTTTGATAAACCTGAAACCGCAACTGTAGCAGTGTTACCATCATAATTAATAAGACTCATATGCTTAACTCTTAAAAGAGAATCTGCCTCGTTATCATTATTAGTAAAGTTATATTCAACGGCGAAATATAAGTCTTTTGAATTTAATAATACATAAAAATTATGTGTGATAAAGTATGAACTCATAACTATGATACCAATGGTAATAATAGAATATATAGATCTATTCTTGCGAGGTTTGCCTTTTGTTTTTTTTATCTTTTTTGGCTTTTGATACTCATATGTCATAGGCTTTTGTTTTAATGCTAAATTAGTATTCATGAAAACCTCCAGAATTATTTTGTTTCTAATATTTTGTTAAATAATAGAAGCGTATGATTAATTAATTTTGTATTTGTAAAAGTATAAAATGAATAAATTGGGCCTTAAAGGCATATTAACATAATTTCAAATAAAATAAAATTAAAATCGTACGAACAAATTTATTGATTTACGATAAATTTTACCTACAATGGATATGAAAGATATTTTTTTGATATAATCTAAGATATACTCAGAATTATAAGCCAAAAATAGTATATTTATGTTAGAATTAGTTCAAAAAGAGTTATAGAAAAAATAAAAATAAATAGGATGGTGTAAATATTATGGATTTTTCAAGTTTAGTGTTAATGGAAAAGGATAAAGAAACAGGATTCATAAAGAAAGAATTAGGAAGTTTTGAAGTGAATGAAGGCGCTTTATATGTGAAAAAACTTTTTGTTTTAGACGATACAGTAAATTTATATTTTGATACAAATAAAAATGTAGAAGAATGGGAATACTCAGCAATATATGATTTATTTAATGTAGAACCTTTTGAAGAAAAGGGATATGAAATTACAGAAGATTTAGATGAATATAATCCAACATATATAATAAGCTTTAAATATATAGAGGATTATGAACCTATGAAAGAAAAAATTAATGAATGTATTTCATTAATTTTACAAGAAATGAATGCTGTCTTTGAGGCAATCAAAGGCAAGGAATCAGAATACTTAGAGTAGTTAACAGTTACAATCAACAGTTAGAATTAAATAGGAAATATCCCAAGGAGATTTATAGTAATATA
Organism: Clostridium butyricum; assembly: GCF_006742065.1. Lineage (NCBI taxonomy): Bacteria > Bacillati > Bacillota > Clostridia > Eubacteriales > Clostridiaceae > Clostridium > Clostridium butyricum. Next base: position 689,990 of record NZ_AP019716.1, read on the forward strand.
AACAAAACTAAAGATATTTCACAGAAATGTTAATCTGAAATGATAATTGTACGGTGATAGCTATAAATTGAAAAAAAGGGGTGTAATAAATGAGTGAATTAAAAAAAAGAGAAGAAATCGATGACAAGTATAAATGGAAAATTGATAAGGTATATAAAAATATAGCTGATTGGGAAAAAGATTTCGAAGACTTAAAAAAAGAAGCTGTAAAGCTCAAAGAATTTAATGGTAAATTAAATAATGGAGAAACTATTTTAGAATATTTAAAATTAAATGAAAAAATATCTAGAAAAGCAGAAACACTATATATTTATGCTCATTTAAAATGTGATGAAGATACATCAAACTCAACATTTCAAAGTTTGATGAGTAAGATTGATATTTACATGGCTGAATTTTCTAGTTATACAGCTTATTTCGTGCCTGAAATATTAAGTCTTGAAGATGGATTCATTGAAAAAGAGATTGCAAGAATTGATGATTTAAAACCATTTAAATTCTTGTTTGATGACATATTAAAAGAGAAACCACATGTATTAACCAAAGAAATGGAAGAACTTCTTGCAGCAGCATCAGATTGTCTTGATGCACCATCAGCAATACACAATATTCTAACTAATGCAGATATGACATTTGGAAAGATAAAAAATGAAGAAGGAAATGAAGTAGAACTTACAGAAGGAAATTATTCTTCATTCATAAGAAGCAAAGATAGAAATGTAAGAAGAGCAGCTTTTGAAAAATTATTTGGTGAATATGATAAATTCAAAAATACCTTGGCTACATCTTTAACTTGCTCAATAAAAAACTTTAATTTTATGAGTAGAGTAAGAAAATATGAAAGTGCGCTGGATGCATCTTTAAAACCTAACAATATACCTTTGGAGGTTTATAAGAATGCTGTAAAGGTCATGAATGACAATATAGAGTCACTTCATAGATATGTTTCTATAAAGAAAAAATTATTAGGATTAGAAGAAATTCATATGTATGATCTTTATGTTCCTGTTATTGAAACACCTAAGGAAAAGGTGGAATTTAATGATGGCGTTAATATAGTTTTAGATGCATTGAAGCCATTAGGAGAAGAATATTTAAATATATTTAAGAGTGGAATTAAAGATGGCTGGATTGATATATATGAGAATAAAGGTAAAAGAGGTGGTGCATATTCATGGGGTGGATATGATACAATGCCATATGTATTGTTGAATTACAACAACGAAATGGAGGATGTATCAACTTTAGCTCATGAAATGGGTCATTCAATTCATTCATATTACTCTAGAAAAGAACAGCCTTATTATTATGCAGGTTATACATTATTTTGTGCAGAAGTTGCATCAACAACAAATGAATCTTTATTAATTCATTATTTGATAAATAAGGAAACTGATGAAAAGAAAAAATTATTCCTAATAAATCAAGAATTAGAGCAGATAAGAACAACTGTATTCAGACAGCTAATGTTTGCTGAATTTGAATTATATACACATGAAACTTTAGAAAAGGGTATTCCTTTAACATCAGAAGATTATAGTAAAGCATGGCATGATTTAAATGTAAAATATTTTGGTGAAGATATGGTAGTTGATAAGGAAATTGATGTGGAATGGTCAAGAATACCACATTTTTATTCAGATTTTTATGTTTATCAATATGCTACTGGATATGCAGCAGCGTCAGCTTTTGCAAAGTCAATATTAGAAGGAAAAGAAAATGCAGTTGAAAAATATAAAGGTTTCTTAAAGGCAGGAGGAAGTGATTATCCTATAAATATACTTAAAACTGCTGGAGTAGATATGACTACTTCAAAGCCTATTGAAGCTACTATAAATAGATTTAATGAATTATTAGATATGATAGATATTAAGTAAAATTTAATAATTTTAATGCATACTGCATGGTACAATATAATGTATAAATAGAAAATATATTTATATTATTATATTGTACTTTTTTATTAAGAATAATAAATAGTTATTTTTTATAAGTGAAAGATAGTGCTGTAAATGATAGGTTATTATAAAAGTGGGTGAAAGTGTGAATAATTTTTCAGATAGTTTATATAAACATCTAATAAACAATGAAAGATTTTATATGAAACAATATTATAGTAAATTTTTTTCAAAGGAAACATATGTAGCTGTTAGGGATACTGAAGGTGGATTGTATTGTGTTTTAATAACAGATGATAGAAATGAAAATATAAACATAGTGGAGGCATCAGAATATTTAAAAACATTAAATAAACCTTTTTCGTTAAATACAGTTGTATTAACGGATGAAAGCTATATAAATAGTAATCTTTATAATGTGAATAAAATTATAGTACATAAGGGAAATTATAATATAATGCATTTTGATGCAGCATGTAGGCCTTTAGCAGGTATTATACAAAACATAGGAAAAAGAATAAAAATGTCGCCTAGAGAGATTAGGGAAAGATATTTAAAGTATAAAACATCAACTTTGATTATTATTGCACTCAATGTAATAATGTTTCTCATAACAAGTTATATGATTTATTCAAATCTGAATGATAACGCTATTTCCTGGGGAATAAGTGTTAATTCAATACCAGATTCCATGAAAAATAGGGTGAGTAATCTTGTTTTGATTTTTCTTGGAGCTAAATATAGTCCTTTAATTTATGATGGGGAAATATGGCGTCTTATATCCTGTGCATTTTTACATGGGAGTTTTCTACATATAGCCTGTAATATGTATATGCTTTATATAATAGGACCACAAATAGAACGAATTTATGGAAAAGTAAAATATATTTTTATATATTTAATATCATGTATTACATCAAGTACATTAAGCCTTATAATTAATCCGGATAGTATATCTGTAGGAGCATCTGGAGGTATATTTGGGCTTATGGGAGCACTCCTTGCCTTTGCATTGATAGAAAGAAAAAATATAGATAGAGAGTATACTGTCGGCTTAATAAAGACAATAGGGATAAATCTTGTTATAGGTCTTATAATCATTAATATTGATAATGCAGCACATATTGGTGGTTTTTTAGGAGGAATAATATTAGGAGGTTTATTGTATAAATTCACTAAATGTTTAAATATATGATAAAATCAATTTTAGTTATAAAAACGATACTTTAAATAATCATTGAAAGAAGGATCTAGAATGAGAGAAAGTTTGGAAAAAAAGAGCACTATGAGAAAACTAACTTATGATAATTATATTACAGGTGCTTTTTTGGTTTTACTTGGAATAACATTAGCATTTAATATTTTTTTTCAAGATGGTAATAAGTTATTTAGAATAATTCTTACTGCAGTGGCTGTAATAATTATGAAAGTTGTATTTACAATATCATTTCTAAAAAAATCTAAGGCATCTTATACTGCTACATTAACTTTTATTTTTTTTGCTATGTATCTAGGCAATGTTTGCAATTTTTATACGTTAATAAATCATTATGATAAAATACTTCATCTATTATCAGGAATAATAATAGGAATAATTGGTTTAATAATATATGCTCATTTTACAAAAGAGTATATGAAAAAGTTAAATCCTAAACTTATGATTATTTTTGTATTTATATTCTCTGTAGCTTTAGCTGGATGCTGGGAAATATGGGAATTTACTGGGGACAGACTTTGGGGATTTCAATCTCAGAATAATAGTCTAGTCGATACGATGACAGATATAATCTGTGGAACAGTAGGAGGAATTATTTCATTATTTCCTATTTATGGTTTTGCAAAAGGAAAAAAGAATAGATTTTTAGAAAAAGTAACAAAAGAGGTTATTTAATATTCAATGAAAAAGTACATTTTATTATGAAACTAATTATAAAATGTGCAAATAAAAGATAAATGAAAAAGATTTTACAAAAAGACTGATAAAATGAAAAAATAATATGGAAATTATTATTATTTTACGGTATTATAATATATGGTAATAAGTATATAAGAAATAAGGAGATGTAAAAATGAAGGGCAATGAATATATTTCAAGTGTTTTAGAAAAGGTAGAAAAAGTTAATCCAGGTCAAAAAGAATTTTTAGATGCGGTAACAGAAGTATTAAATTCTTTAACACCAGTTTTTGATAAGCATCCTGAATTTATAGATGCTGGATTATTAGAAAGAATTGTTGAACCAGAAAGACAATTAATGTTTAGAGTACCTTGGGTAGATGACAGTGGAAAAGTTCATGTTAATAGAGGATTTAGAATTCAATTTAACAGTGCTATAGGGCCATACAAAGGTGGTTTAAGATTCCATCCATCAGTTGACTTAAGTATAGTTAAATTTTTAGGTTTTGAACAAATCTTTAAGAATTCTTTAACAGGACTTCCAATTGGAGGCGGTAAAGGTGGTTCTGACTTTGATCCAAAAGGAAAATCAGACAATGAAATAATGAGATTCTGCCAAAGCTTTATGTCAGAATTATATAAATATATAGGCGGAAATATGGATGTTCCAGCTGGTGATATCGGTGTAGGTGGAAGAGAAATTGGATACCTTTATGGATATTATAAAAAATTAAGATCATTAAGTGACCAAGCAGTTTTAACTGGTAAGGGCTTAACTTTTGGAGGTAGTTTGACTAGAACAGAAGCAACTGGATATGGTTTAGTATACTTCACAGAAGAAATGCTTAATGATAATAACGATAGCTTCAAAAACAAGACTGTAGTAATTTCAGGTTCTGGTAATGTTGCTATATATGCTACACAAAAAGCTCAAGAATTAGGTGCTAAAGTAGTAGCTTTATGTGATTCTAATGGATATATATATGATAAAGACGGAATAAAATTAGATATAGTTAAAGAAATAAAAGAAGTTAAAAGAGGAAGAATAAAGGAATATGTTGATGCTGTACCAACAGCAGAATATCATGATGGTTGCAAAGGTATTTGGACTATTAAGTGTGATATTGCGCTTCCATGTGCAACTCAAGGTGAAATTGATGAAGAAAGTGCTAAGATTTTAGTTGCTAATGGTGTAAAAGTTGTAGCTGAAGGCGCAAATATGCCATCAACTCTTGAAGCAATAAAAGTATTCCAAGATAACAAAGTATTCTTCGGACCAGCAAAAGCAGCAAATGCAGGAGGAGTTGCATGTTCAGCACTTGAAATGTCTCAAAATAGCATGAGATTATCATGGACATTTGAAGAAGTTGATGAAAAACTTCATGGAATAATGAGAAACATTTACCACAACTCAAAAAATGCTGCAAAAGAATATGGCGTAGAAGGAAATATATTAGCAGGTGCTAATATAGCTGGATTTATGAAAGTAGCAGAAGCTATGATGGCACAAGGAATAGTTTAATAAAGTAAAATATAGATTAATGTACGTATAATACATTTAAAAAGTTTAATGCATGATATATTTATGCATTAAACTTTTTTTATTCTTTAGGAAATTATATTGCAGTGAAATCTGTGAATAACTTTGTAATATTAAAAACGTGTATTAATAAATTAAGAGTTCTAAAGAATAAAAAATGATTGTAGCCCGCAAAAGAATCCAAAAGCAAGTTTTGGAACCTTTTGCATGGGTGAAAAAAATCGACGGCTAAAGAATTTGTTTTATTAAAGCTAACTTTTTAGTATATGGGATATAACATAGTCGCCTTGGCGATTTTTTTATTATATTTAAGTTTAATTTTGTTTAAATATAACTTAAATATAATAAAAATGTAAATAAATATTATATTTTAATACATTAGTAACTTTAGTTTCATTTTTTAAATATTTATTTATTAATTAGTAAAATTTAAATATTAAAGGTGAAAACATATTCATAACAAGGATTTATACGTTAATTTAAAATAATGGAAAAATATTAATTTTATCGTAATAATATAGGCTTGATTTTTTATTTCTATTGAAATATCATTAAATAGGTATAATATGAAAACAAATATTTAAAAATAAATTAATGAGCTGTGCTCATTAAATATTAGGAGTGAATGTAATGGGAAATTATATTTTTACCATAACAGCAGTTTTTCAGATTTTTGTATTTGCGATAACATGCTATTACTTAATTTTGGGTGCTTTTGGATTAGTTAGAAAAAAGAATAAAAAAGTTTATGAACCTAAAAATAAGTTTGCATTATTAATTGCGGCACATGATGAAGAAGTTGTTATTGGTAGCCTTATAGAAAGTATGTTGCAGATTGACTATCCTAAAGAATTGTATGATGTATTTGTTATTGCGGATAACTGTACTGATAATACAGCCAAAATAGCACGTGAATATGGTGTGAATGTTTGTGAAAGATTCTCTGAAGACAAAAGGGGTAAGGGTTATGCTTTAGAGTGGATGTTTGACAAATTATTCAAGATGGAGAATAAATATGATGCAGTAGCTATATTTGATGCAGATAATCTTGTGCATAAAGACTTCTTGAGAGAAATGAACTCAAAGATGCAGGAAGGATATAAAGTGGTACAAGGGTATATTGATAGTAAGAATCCAAATGATTCATGGATTGCAGCTTGCTATTCTATAGCATTCTGGACACAGAATAGAATGTTCCAATTGGCAAGAGAAAATGTAGGATTTTCAAATCAAATAGGTGGAACAGGTTTCGTAGTTGAAACAGAAACATTAAAAGAATTAGGATGGGGAGCTACATGTCTTACAGAAGATCTTGAATTTACATGTAAACTTGTCCTAAATGGAGAAAAAGTAGGTTGGGCACATGATGCAATAATTTATGATGAAAAACCGTTAAAACTTGGTCAGTCATGGACTCAAAGAAAAAGATGGATGCAAGGATTTTCCGATGTAGCTTCAAGATATTTCTTTAAATTATTGAAAAAATCAATAGTAGAAAGAAAATTCTATGTTTTTGACTGTGCTCTATATGTACTACAGCCTTTTGTAACATTGTTGCTTGGTATTTCAGCAGTATTGACATTATTGCAGTCTAATACAAAAGGACTAAATATATTTATAGTTAATTATTTATTTAGTGATATTGGATTTAAGATATTTGCAGTTGTTCAATTTTTAATAACACCATTAATACTTTCGATAGACAAAAAGGTTTCGAAAGGATTTATGGCAATGATGTGTCTATATGCGAGTAACGTATTTGTAGTTCCGTATTTGACTACTAATGTTGATAGTTGGCCAATTATTATAGCTATAACATTAGGATATAATCTATTATTCTTATTAATGACAGGTGTGTTCTTAGGTAAGAAAAACCTTATTTTATTCTTTAGATTCTTATTATATGGAATTTATACATTAACTTGGATACCAATTACAGTTCAAGGTATATTGAATAAAAATAAGAAAGAATGGAGCCATACTAAACACGTTAGAAAAATTGAAATATGTGATGTTTAAAAATAACTTGAATATTTTCAACTAGTACTTCAAATATAACATCGTAGAATGATTAGCATTTTACGATGTTTTTTTGTGGTAGCAATTAGAAAATTATTTTGACAATATTTAAGAAACACAGTATATTTTTAAGAGTAATAAAATGAAACTTTTTAGGTGGAGCTTTTACTCTAACTGAACTTAGTTTAATTTATAAACTTAAAATACACAAAAGATACATTGTTTAGATGTTATCTTATAATTAAAAAGCATATATTCCAAATTTTTTAGTGATATGATTAGTTTTGAATATTTAAGGCTTTGTTACTGACTACTAGCTATTGGATAAAAGTAGCTTATATGAGTTATACTCTTTTTAAAGGGTATAATTTTGTGAAATAGTGTACAATTAATAATGTATGATGTAGAATAAAAAAAGTATATAAGATCCAGTTAACTGTAAATAGACAATAAATAGAATCCTTGTCTAGGATTTGAATGTATATGAAAATTTGTGATTGTGATATATATTATAAAGAGTTTAGGAATATATTATTGCGATACAAATAGAACTGGTGTTCAGAATGGAGGAAAAACATGGAATTAAGAAATAACAATACTTATGATGTAACAGATTTGACATCTCTTGAAAAATTAGAGCCTGTACGTGTAAGACCAGGTATGTATATTGGATCTACAGGAAGCAAGGGTTTACATCACTGTATATGGGAAATAATCGATAACTCCATAGATGAAATAGCAAATGGATATGGAAATAAAGTTACAATAACATTAAATGAAGATAAGAGCGTTACAATAATTGATAACGGTAGAGGAATACCTACTGGAATTCACCCAATTAAGAAAAAATCTGGGGTAGAAATGGTTTATACTGAACTCCATACAGGTGGAAAATTTGATAATAAAAATTATAAAACATCAGGAGGACTTCATGGTGTTGGTGCAGCTGTTGTAAATGCACTTTCAAAATGGGTTGAAGTTGAAGTATATCAAAATGGAAAGATATATAGACAGAGATTTGAATATGCTTTTGATAAAGAATTAAAAAGAAACATGCCTGGTACGCCAGTTACTGCTCTTGAGGTTATAGGTAAAACTGATAAAACTGGAACAAAGATAACTTTTAGGCCAGATGAGGAGATATTTTCAACAATAGATTTTAAATTTGATATAATAGACAGCAGACTTCAGGAGTTGGCATTCCAAAATAAAGGAATACGACTTGAATTAGTAGATACAAGAAAAGGTCAGGAAGCATCAAAGGAATATTATTCAGAAAATGGTCTTTTAGATTTTATTAAATACTTAAATGAAAGTAAAACTCCATTACATGAAATTCCAATAATCTTTGATGGGGAAAGAACAGTAAGCAATATTCAAATGTATGGTGAAATATGTATTCAATTTACTGATTCAACTACAGAATATATTGCAAGTTATGTAAATAATATTCCTACTACAGAAGCTGGAACTCATGAAACAGGATTTAAGACTGGTATGACTAGAGCTTTTAAAGAGTGGGCAAAGAAACTTGGTCTTGTTAAAGAAAAAGACAAAGAGTTCGAAGGTGATGATTTAAGAGAAGGTATGACAGCAATTGTCAGAATTAAAATAACCAATCCAGTATTTGAAGGGCAGACAAAGACTAAATTAGGAAATAGTGAAGCTTATACAATGATGAATGATTTGGTTTATACTAAATTTTCAGAATGGATTGAGGATAATAAAGAGTTAGCTACATTTGTAATTAACAATGCTCTTGAAGCAGCGAAAAGAAGAGATAAGATTAAAAAGATAAATGATGCAGAAAGAAAGAAAATAGGAAAAGGAACAGCACCACTTGCAGGTAAAGTTGCTGTATGTACTATGAAGGACAAAACTGTAAATGAATTTATTGTGGTGGAAGGAGATTCTGCCGGAGGTTCTGCAAAGCAGGCAAGAGATAGAAGATTTCAAACAATAATGCCTTCAAAGGGTAAGATAATGAATACTGAAAAGCAAAAGCTTGAAAATGTATTGGCATCAGAAGAATTAAAGATATTTAATACAGCTGTAGGAACAGGAACTTTAGATAATTATAAAGAAGAAGATTTAAAGTATGACAAGATAATAATAATGAGTGATGCTGATGTTGATGGATATCATATAAGAACACTTTGGATGACTTATATATATAGATATATGAGACCTCTTATAGCTAATGGTCATTTATATTTAGCTCAGCCACCTTTATATAAGGTATATAGAGAAACAAAAGGAAAGAGTATAGTTAAATATGCGTATAGTGATGATGATTTAGACAAGGTTAAGAAAGAAGTAGGAAAAGGTGCGTTAATTCAAAGATACAAAGGACTTGGAGAAATGAATCCGGATCAGCTTTGGGAAACAACTTTAAATCCTGAAAGTAGAACTCTTTTAAGAGTAAATATTGAAGATGCTGCAAAAGCTGAAAAAATGGTGTCTCTTCTTATGGGAGATGTAGTAGAACCAAGAAAAAACTATATGTATAAATACGGAGAATTTTAATCAGTTAACAGTTAGGATGGTGAAATCTCAACCATAACAGTTAACTGAACAGAAAGGGAAATATTATGGCGAAGAAAAAAGAAAATACTATTCCGAAAGATAATAATATCATTGGTATTCCTCTTGAAGAGGCAATGCCTGAAAATTACTTACCATATGCAATTGAAGTTGCTAAGGAAAGAGCGCTTCCGGATGTAAGAGATGGACTTAAGCCTGTACATAGAAGAATTTTATATGGAGCACATATGCTTAAGGCTTTTCCAGACAGACCTTATTATAAGTCTGCAAGAATAGTTGGGGATATTTTAGGTAAGTATCACCCACATGGAGATTCATCTGTATATGAGGCTATGGTAATTTTAGCACAGGATTTCTCAACAAGATTGCCTTTAATTGAAGGTCATGGAAACTGGGGGTCTATAGATGGTGACAGTGCAGCTGCTATGAGGTATACAGAAGCGAGACTTGCACCTATTTCAATGGAAATGTTAAGAGATATAGATAAAGATACTGTTGATATGGTTCCAAACTATTCAGACAGTGAAATGGAACCAAAGGTTTTACCAAGTAGATATCCCAATCTTCTTGTAAATGGTGCATTTGGAATAGCTGTAGGACTTGCTACTAATATTCCTCCTCATAATTTAGGAGAAGTAACAGATGGCGTTTTAGCTTATATTGATAATAATGAAATAACAACAAAAGAGCTTATGGAACATGTAAAAGGTCCAGACCTACCAACGGGTGGTATATTAATTGGTGAAAAATCATTATTATCTGCTTATGAAACAGGAGAAGGAAAGGTTCCATATAGAGCAAAAACAAATATAGAAAAATTAGAAAATGGAAGAGTTGGAATAGTAATTACTGAGTTCCCGTACAGAAGAAACAAATCTAAGATACTTCAGACAATATCTGAAATGACTGGTGATAAAAGACATGCAAAGGTTCTTGAGGGAATTACTGATATAAGAGATGAATCTGATAGAAATGGAATAAGAGCAGTAATTGAATTTAAAAAATCAGTTGACGAAGATAATGCGGAAAAAATATTAAAATACCTGTTCAAAAAAACAGATTTACAATGTAACATAAGTTTCAATATGGTAGCACTATCTAATGGAAAACCAGAAACTATGGGATTAAAGACAATAATTAAGCATTATGTTGAACATCAAAAAGAAATAGTTACAAGAAGAACGAAAAAAGAATTAGATACTGCAACAAAGAGATTCCATATAGTTGAAGGATTTATAAAAGCTATAGACGTTTTAGATGAAGTTATCGCAACAATAAGATCTTCTAATTCTAAAAAGAATGCTAGTGAAAATTTAATAGATAAATTTGGATTTACTGAATTACAAGCACAGGCTATATTAGAACTTATGTTATATAGACTTACAGGTCTTGAAATAAAAGTGTTCCAAAAAGAATATGCAGAACTTGAAAAACTTATAAAAAAGCTTGAAAAAATACTAGCAAGTGAGAAAGAACTTTTAAAAGTAATAAAGACTGAATTAAAAGAAGTGTGTGACAAATATGCTGATGCTAGAAGAACAACAATAATTTCTGATGATACTAAGAGTAAAATAGATGTTGAAGAATTAATTGTAGTTGAAGAAGTTATGATTACAGTTTCAAATGATGGTTTCATAAAGAGAATTCCATTGAAAAATTATAATAGATCAAATTCTGATCCAGATGATATTGAATATAGAGAAGGAGATTATTTAAAATACTTAATAAGCTCCAATACTAAAGATAATCTTCTTATTTTCACAAATGCAGGATATATGTATCAGACTAAGGGGATAAATATACCTGAATTAAGATGGAAAGAAAAAGGAGAAAGACTTGATAGCGTAATTAAATCATTAAATCTTGATGATGAAAAGATAGTAGGAATTATTTCGTTAGATAACTTTACTCCTGGAAAAGGATTTAGATTTATAACAAGTGGCGGAGGAATTAAAATCAGTGGTTTAGATAAATTCCAAACTTCATACACTAAACTTCAAGCTTTAAAACTTAGAGATACGGATGAACTTATAAATGTTTCATTAATAGATCTTGAAGATGAAAGTAAGTTCTTAAAGTTTACAACTAGAAATGAGCTTGAATTTACATTAGAAATACCAGAAGTAGAAGATGCAACAAGAAATATACTTCCGACTCAATTATTTAACCTTCCTGAAGATGATATTGTTGTAGATGTTAACGATAGTGAAGAACTAGAATATTTTGAGCTTAATTTAGGGATTAGTGAAAAGGGTAAATTAAAAGCATATAGTAAAATAAAGCCAGATTATTTAAAAGTTAAAACTAAGTCAACAGAACAATTACTTATATTCACCAATACAGGATTTATTTATAAAGTACCTGTATTTATGATGAAAAATATTTTTACAAAAGACATGTCTATAGATCAATTTATAGGTAAGATTGGTAGAAATGAAAAAATTATAAGAATAGCTTCAGTTGCTTCTTATGATGAAGATAGATGTATTTATACATTTACCAAAACAGGAATGGTTAAGAAAACCCTTCTTAAGGAGTATGAAGGTGAATTCTTTAAACAACCTTGTCATAAATTCAAATATGAGTTTGATGAACTTGTATCTGTAGATATAGATAAAATTTCATTAGGATATTTAATAATGGTGACTAAAAAAGGAATGGCAATAAGATTCCCAGTTGAAAATGTTAATTCTATGGGAAAAATTGCATCTGGAGTTACAGGAATAAGTCTTAAGGATGATGATGAAGTTATTTATGGTAAGTATTACAGTAATTATATAAGTAATGGACAGAATAGCATTTCTTTGAATGAAGATAATACTGAACTTATTTTAACATCAAAAAATAAAACAAAAACAGAAGTTCGAATAAGAGATATAAAGCTTCAGAATAGAGCAGGTAGAGGAACTAGTGTGATGATGCTTGTTTTAGATGATGAAATAAAAGAAATAACGTTATATTAAATTTTTTATGATTATTTAAAAATTCATTCATTAATATTTGTTGTGATATTTGGAAATTATTTATTGTTTAAAGATAAAACAATTTGTATAGAAGTTAAAAATTAATTGATGTATAATTAGTATAATAGTAGAAAGATAGGATGAGGATGTTCTAATTTAAGAACATCCTCATTGTTCAGATTAAGGAGGTTTGGTTATGAAAAAGGTTTGTGTACTATTAGCAGAAGGATTTGAAGAGGTTGAGGCATTGACAGTTTCCGATATTATGAGAAGAGCAAAGGTAGAGTGTGATCTTGTTTCTATTAAAGATAAAAAGGTTACTTCAAGTCATGGCGTTTCTATAGAAGCTGATAAAATATTTGATGAAAGTATGGAATATGATTTGATTGTTCTTCCAGGAGGAATACCAGGAGCAACTAACTTAAGGGATGATGAAAGAGTTATAAATATTCTTAAGAAACAAAATAGAGAAGGAAAGTTAATAGGCGCAATTTGTGCAGCACCAATAGTCCTTGGAAAAGCTGGTTTGACTGAAGGAAGAAAGATAACTTCTTATCCAGGATATGAAGATGAACTTCCAAACTGTGATTATTTAGAAGATGCAGTTGTTGTAGATGGAAATATCATAACAAGCAGAGGTCCTGCAACTGCAATGGTATTTTCATATAAATTATTAGAAGTTTTAGGATATTCTCATGAAGTTGATGGAATTGCTTCAGGAATGTTATATAAAATGTTCATAGAAAAATAAAGTGAAAAAATGTGACCTCCAGAGTAATATGCTTTGGAGGTATTGTTATGAAAGGGAAAGTTAATGGCAGAAAGATGGTTTATTAAGAATAAAAAAATGGATTATAAATATATGGCACATAAGTATGGAATTACAGAACTTATGAGCAAACTTATAATAAATAGAGATATAACAGATGATTTTTTGATAAGAAGCTATATAGAACCAGAATTTAATATGCTTCATGAACCTAGAGATATGAAGGATATGAATAAAGCTGTAGAAATTATTATTAATAAGATAAAAAATAAAAATAAAATAAGAATCATTGGTGATTATGACGTAGATGGTGTAATAAGTGTATATATTTTATATTGTGCACTTAAAAGATGTGGTGCAGATGTGGATTATGAAATTCCAGATAGAATAAAAGATGGTTATGGAGTTAATGTAGGAATAATAGAAAAGGCTAAAGATGAAGGAATTGACACAATAATTACTTGTGATAATGGTATATCAGCTATTGATCCTATTAAAACAGCTAAAGAATTAGGTATGACTGTTATAGTTACAGACCATCACGATATACCATTTGTGGAAAATGAACTTGGAGAAAGAACATTTATAAGGTCGGAAGCTGATGCAATATTAAATCCTAAACAGGAAGAATGTAAATATAAGTTTAAGTCTTTATGTGGAGCAGGTGTTGCGTTTAAATTAATTCAGGTTTTATATGAAGAATTTAAAATTAGTGAAGAAGAGGCTTTTGATTTCATAGAGTTTCTTGCAATAGCAACAGTATGTGATGTTGTTGATCTTGTAGATGAAAATAGGGTATTTGTAAAGAAAGGTCTCGAAAAGATAAATAAAACAACGAATTTAGGGCTTCAGGAACTTTTAGTTGAATGTGAGATTCAAGATAAGAAAATAGGGGTGTATCATCTTGGGTTTATAATAGGACCATGTATTAATGCATCTGGAAGACTTGATAATGCCAAAAAAGGTGTGAGACTTCTTTTATGTGAAGATGAAAAAGAGGCTGTTACTTTAGCAAAAGATTTAGTTAAGCTTAATGAAGAAAGAAAATCAATGACTATGAATGGTGTTGAAGATGCCATAGAAATAGTTGAAAACTCAGATATGAAAAATAATAAAGTATTTGTGATATATCTTCCTCATATACATGAAAGCCTTGCTGGAATAATTGCAGGTAGAATAAGAGAAAAATATAATGTTCCAACTTTGATTCTTACTAAAAGTGAAAATGGAGCAAAGGGATCTGGAAGATCAATAGAAGAGTATAATATGTTTGAAGAACTTGTTAAATGTAAAGACTTATTAGATAAGTTTGGAGGACATCCGATGGCAGCTGGCTTTTCACTTAAAGAAGAAAATATAGATGAGTTTAGAAAAAGACTTAATGAGAAAACTACATTAAATGAAGAGGATTTATTAAGAAAAGTTACAATAGATACAGTATTGCCACTAGATAAAATAACATATGATCTTGTTAATGAATTAGAACGCTTAGAACCATTTGGAAAAGCAAATTCAAAACCATTATTTGCGGAGAAAGATATAAATGTAATTAAAGCTATGATATTAGGCAAGAATAGAAATGTACTTAAAATGAAATTAAAAACTAAAGCGGGAAAATCAATAGATGGAGTTTATTTTGGTGATATAGAAACTTTTGAAGAAGTTATAAGGGATAAATATGGTAATGATCAACTTATAAAACTTTATGATGGAAGTTATAATGATGTAAAACTAGACATGGTCTTTTATCCGGATATAAATGAATATAATGGAAATGTATCACTTCAAGTTATTGTACAAAATTATAGATAAAAATACTTAAACCAACAACAATTTAGTATTTATTGAATTATTAGAAAAATTAAATAATTGATGATAATTATTATAGCTAGTTGTATTACTAGAGAAAAATTATTATTCAGTATATTAATATGTAAATCTTGAGATTATTACATTATATCTACAGAAGATATTTTTGAGAAAGTAATAACGAGGAGATAAATTCTTAATAGTATTTTTTTAAATATAGAAAAATATTTAATTAGATTGTATATTGGAATTGATAAAAATAGATAAACAATAAAATGATACTAGAATTTTAGATATATATGTAAAATAAATAACTACAATACATATGTTTAGTGTAATTAGTTAAGAAAAGTGATGTTGTAGATTAGAAATTGTGATATATAATTAATTAGAAGTGGATAATTAAAGAAAGGATGATTACTTTTGTATAAGTACAAAATAATAATGACTGGTGGAGGAACAGCAGGACATGTAACCCCCAATCTTGCATTAGTGCCTAAATTGAAAGAAAATGATTTTGAAATAAAATATATAGGAAGCAATGATGGTATAGAAAAGGAGATTATAACTAAAAATAATATACCGTTTTATGGAATATCATCAGGAAAACTTAGAAGATATTTTTCTATGCAGAATTTTACAGATCCTTTTAAGGTTCTAAAAGGTGTTGGTCAATCTCTGCATATACTTTCAAAAGAAAAACCAGATGTTATTTTTTCAAAAGGAGGATTTGTTGCAGTACCGGTTGTGATTGCAGCTTCAATTAAGAGAATACCTGTTGTTGCTCATGAATCTGATATGACTCCAGGTCTGGCAAATAAACTTAGTGCACCTTTTTGTGATAAGTTATGTGTTACGTTTAGGGAAAGTCTTAAATATATAAAAGAGGACAAAGGAATATTAACAGGAAGTCCAATAAGAGAAGAGATACTTAAAGGAAATAAAAATGAAGGTTTGAAAATTTGTAATTTTGAAGGTGAAAAAGAAGTTTTATTCATAATGGGAGGGAGTTTAGGTTCTCAACTCATAAATAATGAAATAAGAAAGAATTTGAAAAAACTTCTTGAGGACTTTGATATTATTCATATATGTGGAAAAGGAAATATTGATGAAAGTTTGGTAAAAGAAAAAGGATATAAGCAGTTTGAATATGTAAGTGAGGAACTTCCGCATCTTATGAAGTGTGCAAATTATATCATTTCAAGAGCAGGAGCAAATTCTATATTTGAATTTTTAGCTCTTAAAAAACCTACATTACTAATTCCTCTTTCCAAAAAAGCAAGTAGAGGTGATCAAATTTTAAATTCAAGATCTTTTGAGAAGGAAGGTTACTCACTTGTTATTGAAGAAGAAGAATTAAAGGGAGATGCTTTATATAATAAAATATTAGAACTTAAACATAAAAAAGATGAATTGGTAAATAATATGAATAAGGGGCAATCTACTAATGGGGTGGATTCTATAGTAAAAATATTACTTAACAGTATAAAAAAATAAAAAATATAAATTATAGATTTATTTCTTAAAATAACCCAAATTATGCAATCAAATCTTGCAAAAAAAAATATGTGATATATAATAAAAGAGTAAGTTCGTTTTAGGAGATGAAAAAAAGTTAATTATTTAACAAGAAGATGAGGTGCTATTAAATGAAAAAAGTGTCAATCATTTACTGGAGCTTAGGAGGCAATATAGAAGTCCTTGCAAACGTGATTGCAGATAGTGCAAAAGAACATGGAGCAGAGGTTGTTTTAAAGCATGTTGCAGATGCTAATGTTGAAGATGTAAGAAATGCAGATGCGGTTGCTTTTGGTAGTCCTGCAAAAGATTCAACTAAAATTGAACAGAGAGAAATGCATCCGTTTATTGAAAATTTATCAGAATTGAAATTTAAAAATAAAGAATGTATTTTATTTGCAACCTATGGATGGATTGAAAATACTTTCATGGATATATGGAAGAAAGAAATGAAATCATATGGGTTTAATATAATAGGGGATTTAGCAGTTAAGGAGTCACCAACAAAAGCACAGATTGAACATGCAAAGGAACTTGGAAAGATGCTTGCGCAATAATAAATGTTTAAATTGAGAAGTGGAGTCTAAATTAAATGTTTAAATTACTAGAGAGGTATTTTGAAGTTCAATATATCTATGTTTTTGATGGATTTAACTGAGTATAAATCTTTATAATTAATATGTTATTAGGTGGTCTTTATAAGACTTACTTATATAAAAATTAAACTTAAATTATAAATTAAGTTTTAAAAATAGAAAGAGGGGTCAACGCGATGAGAAAAATGAAAACTATGGATGGTAATACTGCAGCAGCTCACGTATCTTATGCATTTACTGAAGTTACTGCAATCTATCCTATCACACCATCATCACCAATGGCAGAACATGTTGATGAATGGGTAGCACAAGGTAGAAAGAACATATTTGGACAACCAGTAAAGGTTATGGAAATGCAATCAGAAGCAGGTGCTGCTGGTGCTGTTCACGGATCTTTACAAGCTGGAGCATTAACAACTACTTATACTGCTTCACAAGGTTTATTATTAATGATACCAAACATGTACAAAATTTCTGGTGAAATGTTACCAGGTGTATTCCACGTATCAGCTAGAGCATTAGCTACATCATCATTAAATATCTTTGGAGATCACCAAGACGTTATGGCAGCAAGACAAACTGGTTTTGCTATGCTTGCTGAAGGTTCTGTACAAGAAGTTATGGATTTATCAGCAGTTGCGCATCTTTCAGCAATTAAAGCTAAAATTCCATTCTTAAACTTCTTTGATGGTTTCAGAACTTCTCACGAAATTCAAAAAATTGAAGTACTTGAATATGATGAATTAGCTAAGTTAGTAGACTGGGATGCAATTAAATCTTTCAAAGCAAATGCATTAAACCCAGATCATCCTGTAACAAGAGGAACTGCTCAAAATGCAGATATATACTTCCAAGAAAGAGAATCAGTTAATAAATTCTACGATCAACTTCCAGAAGTTGTTGAAGGATACATGAATGAAATTAACAAATTAACTGGTAGAGAATACCACTGTTTTGATTACTATGGTGCAGAAGATGCAGATAGAGTAATCGTAGCTATGGGTTCTGTAACAGATGTTTGTGAAGAAACTATAGATTATTTAAATGCTAATGGACAAAAAGTTGGTGTTGTAAAAGTAAGATTATACAGACCATTCTCAAATGAAAGATTATTAGCAGCTATTCCAAAAACAGCTAAGAAAATTGCTGTATTAGATAAAACTAAAGAACCAGGATGTGCTGGTGAACCATTATTCTTAGACGTAAGAAATGCATTCTACGGACAAGCTGACGCTCCAGTAGTTGTTGGTGGTAGATTCGGTTTAGGTTCTAAGGATCCAAATCCAAGTCATATTGCTGCAGTTTATGAAAACTTAGCAAAAGATGAACCAAAGAACGGATTCACTATAGGTATAGTTGATGACGTTACAAACACTTCTTTAGAAGTACATGAAGATATCGATGCTACTCCAGAAGGAACTACAGCTTGTAAGTTCTGGGGATTAGGATCAGACGGTACTGTTGGTGCTAACAAGAGTGCTATTAAGATTATCGGAGATCATACAGACATGTTTGCTCAAGGATACTTCTTCTATGATTCTAAAAAATCAGGTGGTATCACTGTATCTCATTTAAGATTTGGTAAGAAAGAAATTAAATCTCCTTACTTAATCAATAAGGCAGATTTCGTATCTTGCTCAAATCAATCATATGTTCATAAATACAATGTATTAGATGGATTAAAACCAGGTTCAACTTTCTTATTAAATACTATCTGGACTGCAGAAGATTTAGAAAGAGAATTACCTGCTTCATATAAGAGATTCATAGCTAACAACAACATTAAGTTCTATACTTTAAATGCTGTAGCTATTGCTCAAGAAATTGGTCTTGGTGGAAGAATTAACATGATCATGCAATCTGCATTCTTCAAGTTAGCTAATATAATTCCATTAGAAGATGCTATTAAATACTTAAAGGATGCTGTTGTAACTTCTTACGGTAAGAAGGGTGAAAAAGTAGTTAACATGAACAACGCAGCAATCGATAAGGGTGTTGAATCAGTTGTAGAAGTACAAATTCCAGAAGCTTGGAAAACTGTACAAGATGAAGAAGCAGCTCCAATCAAGGGTGCTACTAAATTCGTTAAAGATATAGTTATTCCAATGAACAGATTAGAAGGAGATAACCTTCCTGTATCTGCATTTGTAGGAATGGAAGATGGTACATTCGAAGCTGGTACTGCTGCTTTCGAAAAGAGAGGAATTGCAGTTAATGTTCCTGAATGGGATTCAGCTAAATGTATTCAATGTAACCAATGTGCTTTAGTATGTCCACATGCAGCTATAAGACCAATCTTAGTTAATGAAGATGAAAAAGCTAAGGCTCCAGCTTCAGCTAAGATAGTTGATGCTAAGGCATTAAAGAGCGAAGAAAAGTTATATTATTCTATGGCTGTAACACCACTTGACTGTTCAGGTTGTGGAAACTGTGCTCAAATTTGTCCAGCACCAGGAAAAGCTTTAGTTATGAAACCACAAGCTTCTCAAGAAGACCAAAATGAAGCATGGGATTACTTAGTTAACGATGTAACTGCTAAGAAGAACCCAATGAACAAGAATACAGTTAAAGGTAGCCAATTTGAACAACCATTACTTGAGTTCTCTGGAGCTTGTGCAGGTTGTGGAGAAACTCCATATGCTAAGCTTATAACTCAATTATTTGGTGATAGAATGATGGTTGCTAATGCAACAGGATGTTCATCAATTTGGGGTGGATCAGCTCCTTCAACTCCATACACTAAGAACAAGAATGGACATGGTCCAGCTTGGGCTAACTCATTATTCGAAGATAATGCTGAATATGGATTAGGTATGTTCTTAGGAGTTAAAGCTCAAAGAGAAGAAATTGCTGAATTAGCAAAAGCTGCTATTGAAGCAAATGATCCAGCTAAGGCTGAATTACAAGTTTGGTTAGATAACATTGACGAAGGTGCTAACACTAGAGAAATCGCATCTAACTTAGTTACTGCTCTTGAAAAATCAGGAACAGATGCTGCTAAAGCTATCTTAGAAAAGAAAGAATACTTCGTTAAGAGATCTCAATGGATCTTCGGAGGAGACGGTTGGGCTTACGATATCGGATACGGCGGTGTTGACCACGTTCTTGCTTCAGGCGAAGATGTAAATATATTTGTATTTGATACAGAAGTTTACTCAAATACAGGTGGACAATCTTCTAAATCTACACCAACAGCTGCAATCGCTAAGTTTGCTGCATCTGGTAAGAAGACTAAGAAGAAAGATCTTGGTATGATGGCTATGACTTATGGTTATGTATATGTAGCACAAGTTAATATGGGTGCTGATAAGAACCAAGTTCTTAAAGCAATTGCAGAAGCAGAAGCTTATAAAGGACCATCATTAATAATTGGATACGCTCCATGTATCAACCACGGTATCAGAATTGGTATGGGTAACAGCCCAGAAGAAGCTAAGAGAGCAACTGCTTGTGGATACTGGCAAATGTACAGATACAACCCAACAATGGTTGGAACTGACAAGAACCCATTTGTTCTTGATTCTAAAGAACCAACAGCTGACTTTAAGGAATTCTTAATGGGAGAAGTTAGATACGCTTCACTTGCTAAAGCATTCCCAGAAGCTGCAGAAGCATTGTTTGAAAAGACTCATGCAGATGCTATGGCTAGATTAGAAGGATACAAGAAACTTGCTAATCAACAATAATTTTTAAAATTTAATTAACTTAATTTGCGCGTAGTTTAATTAGATAGATCGCCTTGTGGAAGAAATTCTGCAGGGCGGTCTTTTTTAGTTAACAGTTAACAAGTAACAGTTAACAGTTGAAGGAAGAAATAAAGATATTTTGAAGGAATATCAACAATAATTGTTAACTGATAACTGTTAACTGATAACTTTTTTTAACTTTGGGGTTTTAATTTTTGTGATTTAAGGGTAAAATGAATACAAGAACCAAAAGGAGGTTGAATAATGGATAAAGATTTAGAAAAATGCGGATGCGGTTCAGACTGTGGATGCGGAGAAAACAACCATGAATGCGGATGCGGTGGACATGATCACGATCACGATGACTGCGGATGTGGATGCGGAGAACATGAAAGCTTCGTTATTGATTTAGAAGATGAAAACGGAGATGTTATCACATGTCCAATAATAGATGAATTCGAATGCGAAGATAATCAATATTATTTAGCTCAAAATCCAACTGAGGATTCTGTTTACTTATTCAAATTAGTAGGGGAAGAATTAATAGTACCTGAAGAAGATGAATTTGAAAGAGTTTCAGCTTACTACCAAGACGAATTAGTAGGCGAATAAGATAATTTAGGCTTTGAAGGTATCATACTTTCAAGGCCTTTTTAATTGTTCAGCAAATTATAATGCAGTGAAATCTGTTGATAATTTTGCAATGTTAAAAACGTGTATTAGTAAATTAACAGATTTAAATAATAAATGTAGCCTGCAAAATAACCTAAAAACGAGTTTTGGAATATTTGCATGGATAAAAAATATTTTTATGATTTTAACTTTGAATTAACAGCTATGAACTATATTTACATTGGTTAGCAATAATGATATATTTTTAATGTATAGAAATTGCAAAACAGGAAATAAAAATGTTGTGAGATTGATATATTGTACAGAGTACATTTTCAATTGAAGATAAGGTATGGAAAGAAAATAATGAGACGGAATAATCTATTATTTTTTGATAATGCCTAAGTACATAATAATTTGCATATATAAATTGGAGGGAATAAGCAATGAATTTATCAAAGAAGGCGGGAAATATAAGTCCATCAATAACACTATCAATTACAGCAAAGGCTAATGAATTAAAAGCACAAGGTGTAGATGTTGTTAGTTTTGGGGCTGGAGAACCAGATTTTAATACACCACAAAATATAATTAATGCAGCAATTAAGGCTATGCAAGATGGAAAAACTAAGTATACTCCTGCAGGTGGTATTTTAGAATTAAAAAAGACAATTTGTAAAAAGTTCAAGGAAGATAATGGGCTAGATTATACAACTGATCAGATAACAATTTCTACTGGAGCAAAGCAATGTCTTGCTAATGTTTTTATGGCAAT
Organism: Clostridium butyricum; assembly: GCF_006742065.1. Taxonomy (NCBI): domain Bacteria; kingdom Bacillati; phylum Bacillota; class Clostridia; order Eubacteriales; family Clostridiaceae; genus Clostridium; species Clostridium butyricum. Next base: position 712,613 of record NZ_AP019716.1, read on the forward strand.
TTTAAATCCTGGAGATGAAATTTTAATACCTATTCCATATTGGGTGAGTTATCCTGAATTAGTTAAACTTGCAGATGGGGTTCCGGTTTTTGTTGAAACGTTAAAAGAAAATAATTATAAATATACAATAGAGGATCTTGAAAAGGCTGTTTCAGATAAAACTAAGGCTATATTAATAAACAGTCCTAACAATCCAACTGGAACTATTTATAATAGAGAAGAATTAATTGAAATTGCAGAGTTTGCTAAGAAACATGATTTATTAATTATATCAGATGAAATATATGAAAAATTAATTTATGATGGAGAAAAGCATATAAGTATTGCATCCTTAAGTCAAGATGCATTTGAAAGAACAGTTGTAATTAATGGTGTGTCTAAGACATATGCAATGACAGGGTGGAGACTTGGATATATGGCTGCATCTAAGGAGATTACAAAGTTAATGACAAGTATTCAAAGTCATATGACATCAAATGTGAATACCATAGCTCAATATGCTGCCATAGAAGCTTTAAATGGACCGATAGAAGATTTAAATACTATGGTTAAAGAATTTGAAAGAAGAAGAAACTTTATGGTAGATAGATTGAGTAAAATAGATGGTGTTTCAATTATAAAACCAAGTGGTGCATTTTATATTATGGTTAATATTTCATCATATTTTAACACTACATTTAAAGGGGAAGAAATAAAAAATTCTTTAGATTTTTCTAGAGTACTTCTAGATGAAGAAAAGGTAGCTGTTATACCAGGGGCAGGATTTGGCCTTGATGAATATATAAGATTATCATATGCCACATCTATGGATATAATAGAAACAGGTATAGATAGAATAGCAATGTTTATCAATAAAATAAAATAATGAAAATAGGGGGCTTGCATATTTATTATATGTAAGTCCTATTATATGTAACAATTGATGTTTTATAATTTAAAGTTAATTATAAAATTTTAATCCAGAGAATTAAACTAGTAAAATAAAAGATTTATAGTTTTACATTTGAATCTAAATTATAGATAAAGGTGGAATAATGTGTTGAAGAAATTAGCTATATTTGATATAGATTATACAATTACTAGAAAAGAAACCCTGATGGAGCTATTTAAGTATACTATTAAGAATGATAAAAAAAACTTAAAATTCTTACCTAGGGCAGCTTATTGTGGCTTGATGTATCTTATGAAGTTTTATGATGAAAAAAAAGTAAAAGAAACATTTCTCAAATTTATAGATAAGATAGAAGAAAAAGATTTAGCGTTACTTGTTAAGAATTTTTATAATGATAGACTGCAGAATATACTTTATAAAGATGCACTTAATATGATGAAAGACTTGAAAAGTAAAGGATACGATATTTATCTTATATCTGCATCGCCTGAATTTTATGTTAATGAATTTTATGCTATTAAAGAAGTGGATAAAATTTTTGGCACAAAATTTAAGTTTGAAAATGGAGCTTTTTTAAGACAAATGGATGGAGAAAACTGTAAGGGAGAGGAAAAGGTAAAAAGATTAAAATCATATCTTGATGAAAATAATATAGAAGTGGATTTTAAAGAATCATATATGTTTTCTGATTCATTGTCAGATAAACCTTTGTTAGATATGGTAGGAAAACCATATTTAATAAATTATAAAAATGGTCATAAAAATATAGAAATATTAAAATGGAATTAGGCATATAAAAGAAAATAACAAGTTTAAATATGCTGAGAATATTTTTGGGCAAACAAGAAAAGAAAGTAGATTATTCTCATATCTTGCTATTAGGCATAGCTACTGATATGTTATGTTAGATAATAGGAGTTAGGAGAATATAAGTGTTATTTTTTATAATGTCTTAGAAAGGGATGTAATAATATTATGGAAGAAAGAGTTATTTATGAGGTTTTGAGAATTATTGATGGTAAGCCAATATTTTTAGAAGAGCATGTTAAAAGAATGGAAAATTCTTTTATGATTGTAGGTAAAGAATTTCCGTTAAAATATGAAGATATTTATAGGAGTATAGATAGTACCGTTAAAAGTGAAAATAAAATGATAGGTAATATAAAGATAACTTACTGTTTGAATTCAGGAGAGTTAAAAGTATTTTTTATTCCCCATTCATATCCTACTGATGAAATGTATAGAAAAGGAGTAAAAACTATTTTGTATTTTGGAGAAAGAAATAATCCTAATGCTAAAATTATAAATGATGATTTTAGAAGTAAGGTTACTGCAGAAATAAATAAAAATAATGCCTATGAAGCTATACTTGTAGAGAGAAATGGATTTATTACAGAGGGAAGTAAGTCTAATATATTTATGATAAAAGGAGATGAATTGATTACTTCGCCTATTAAAGCTGTTCTACCTGGAGTCACTAGAGGAAAAATAATAGAAATTGCACATAGTGTTGGTATAAAAGTTATAGAAGAAGAATTTAGCTATAAAAATATTGATAAATTAGATGGGATGTTTATATCAGGAACTTCACCAGAGATTCTTCCAATAAATGCTGTTGGTGAAATAACATTAAATCCAGAAAATAATATTATTAAAATATTATCAGAAGAATACCATAAAGAAATTAAAAAATATCTATAAAATACTATCATAAGGTACCATAAAAATGTAAAAACTCATATAAAATTGTATCACCCTGTGGTATACTAAAAGTAATAAGTATTTTTATGGGGGATTAGTTATGAATTTGATATTTTCCGCAGGCAGTATTGATGAATGCTTGGAAAAAGCATCAGATACACTAAAGATAAATAAAAATGATTTAAAATATAAGATTATTAAAGAAGAAAGAAAATTCTTTAGAAAAAAAATAACGATAGAAATTGAAAACAAGGATTTAGAAGATAATAATAAAGAAGATAGTTTAAGACAAGACACTACAAATAGATTTGGTGCACAAGTTAAAGATGGGAAGATAATAGTAACTCCATTTGATAATGATGAAAGTATTACAATTAAAGGTTGTGAAGGAGTGCGCTTAATTTTAAATGGTGAAGAAACAAATATTATTGAGGATGCTAAAATTACTGACAATATTGAATATGTAATTGAAGAAAGCCAACAAGCAGAAAGAACTATGGAAATTTCGGTTTCTAAAAATAAAATGGAAGCATACCTTTCGATTAAATCGGTACCACAAAAAATATATAAATTGGAAGATTGTGAACCAAGAAAAAATTTAGTTCTAAAAAGAGTTTTAGTTGAAAAGAAATATGCACCACAATATACACCGGAAGATATAAGGAATGCTTTGAAAGAAAAAAATGTAGTATTTGGTGTGCTTGATGATGTTCTGAAAAGAATCTGTGATAGTGAAGAGGTTATTTGTGAAGTGGTAGCTAAAGGTGTACAAGCTATTGACCCTACGCCAGAAAGTATGGATATATTATTTAAAGATTATGATCAACTTAAAGAAAATATTGATACCGAGGTTAAAGTTGATTATAGAAATAGATTTATGCTTGCTAGTGTTAAAACTGGTGAGGAAATAGCAAGAATAATACCTTCTAAACCAGGAAAAGATGGCAAAGATGTATATGGAAACGATGTTAAGCATAAAGAAGCTTCACGTATAAAATTTAAAATTGGTGAAGGTTGTAAGTGTGAAGATAATAAAATACTAGCAACAATAGAAGGGAAACCTTCATTTAGAGATAATATATTTAAGGTTCATCAGGTATATGAAGTAGAAGATGTTGATTTGAGTACAGGAAATATAAATTTTGTATCAGATGTACGAATTTCTAAAACTGTATATGAAGGTATGGAGGTAGTTTCGGGAAATACAATTTTTGTTGGAAAGAATGTAGAATCTGCTAAAATTACAGCAGCAAGCAATATTAAAATACAAGGCAATATAATTAATTCAACAGTAGTTGCTGGAGATTACAGCTTTAAGAAAAAGAAATACCTATTAAATTTAAATAATGCAAGGAATATGATACGTGAATTACACTCTGCTATAATACAGATAAATAGTAATAGTATACTTGAAGGTCGAAAAGTTGGTGAACTTATAAAATTATTAATTGAAAATAAGTATAAAGACTTAATTTCATTGTGCGAAGATATAATAGGATATTGTTCGATTCAAGGGGTGTATGATTCACCACTAACATCTTTTATAAATAATAAGATAAAAGGATTTGGCCCATTAAATATAATGTGTGAAGATGAGTTACTTGATTTTATTGATATATTAAGTGAAGAATGTGACGAATTAGAATCATTTGAAGCAAATGATGCTGATATAGATACAGAATATGTACAAGCATCAAAATTAGAAGCACTAGGAAGCGTATTTATTCATGGGAAGGGACAATATAACTCAGAAATTACAGCATTAAAGAATATTGAGTTTCTACAGGAGAAATCAGTCTGTAGAGGGGGCGTAATTTCAGCAGGAAAAGAAATAAAATTAAAGACAGTTGGAAGTGAAGCAGGAGTAAATACAATACTTAAAGTACCTAAAGATGGTGTTATTACAGCTGATATAGTATATAGTAATACAATTTTTTGTATTGGTGAGAAGCAAATTATGCTGGATGTTTCGTCTAAAAATGTTAAAGCATATATGGATAAAATGGGAGACATAGAAATTGATAAGTTACTTTTATAGGAGGATATAGTAGATGGCATTAGATAATAGTAAGATAATCATTTTTGAACTAAATGGAGAGCGCTATGCAGCAGATATAAAGGAAGTTGAGAGGATACTTGGATATGAAGAACCTACAGTTCTTCCGGAAGCGCCTCATTTTGTTAAAGGGGTTATAAATCATGAAGAGAAAATTCTTCCGATTATAAGCTTATCTAACAAGTTTAATATTGGTGAAGGAACTAATTATGAATCTAAAAAAATAATAGTAGTCAAAAGAAAAGAAAAGAAATTTGGTATAATTGTAGATAATGTTTATGAAGTGAGAGATATTGATGGAGGATGCGTAGAAAATGCTCCTGAAATAACTAATACATCAGAACGAAGATATATAAGTGGACTTATTAAGCTTAAAAATAATATAGTAATACTTCTCGATTTAGAAAAGATATTATCTATAGAGGATGAAGATAGTATCTTTTAGGGGGTAAAGATGGGGAATAATGAGATTAAAGTTGGCATAGCTGATTTAAACTTAGTGCTTGATCCAGGAACAATAATGACTATAGGCCTTGGATCATGTATAGGAATTGCTTTATATGATAGATCTTTAAAAGTAGCAGGTTTATCTCATATAATGTTGCCAGATAGCACACAGTTTAAAAATGCAAGCAATCCTATGAAATTTGCGGATTCAGCGATTCCTATACTTATTGATAAAATGTATAAACAAGGATGTAAAAAACAAAATATTATCGCAAAGATTGCAGGTGGTGCATCCATGTTTAATTTTAGTGATAAAAGTATAATAAGTGATATAGGTAAGAGAAATAGTGAAGCTGTTAAAAAAGTGCTTAAAGATTTATCCATACCTATAATAGCTGAAGATACAGGAGGAGACAAAGGAAGAACTATGATATTGGAAGCAAGTACTGGAAAAGTAACGCTTAAAATTGTTGGTAAAGGTATGATTGAACTTTAGTGAGGTGATAGGATGGAAAAAGTTAGAGTTATAGTAGTTGATGATTCCGCTTTTATGAGAAAGGCTATATCAGATATGATAGAGTCTTGTGCGGATTTTGAAGTAATTGCAAAATTTAGAGATGGACGAGAACTGGTTGAAAAAGTTGATAAGTTTAATCCAGACCTAATCACTTTAGATGTACATATGAGGGATTTAGATGGACTTGCAACTTTAAAAGAATTGAAGAGAATGGGCAAGAATTATCCTATAATTATGCTTAGTAGTGCTACAACAGAAGGTTCAGAGCTTACATTAGAATGTTTAGACAATGGAGCAATTACATTTATTACGAAGCCGTCTGGAAGTATTTCATTAGATATCGATAAGGTTAAAGAACGATTAATAGATGAAATAAAAGGTATAACAAGCAATATAAGGGTTAATAAGTCGTCCAATATACATATGAGGCAAATTGCCTCTAATAAAGAATCAGAAATTGAAAATAAGATAAATGATAGACGTGTTAATACTCATTTTTCTCAAAGGAAAGAGATTGACAATAGTGAAAAACCATCACCAATGATTAATAATAAGGTTATTCCTAAAAATAAAAAAATTGATGCAGTTGTTATTGGTGCATCAACAGGAGGACCTAAGGCACTTCAACAAGTACTTACAAAGCTTCCGGCAAACTTAAATGTTCCGGTATTTGTTGTTCAACATATGCCAGAAGGTTTTACAAAAGTGTTTGCAGAAAGGCTTAACAAAGTTTGTAATCTAAATGTGACAGAAGCTGAAGATGGTATGAGTATAAATAGAAATACAATTTATATAGCAAAAGGTGGAAGCCATATGATAATTGATTCGTCAATTAGAGTGTCATTAAATAAAGAACCATCAATATGGGGAGTAAGACCAGCTGTAGATAAACTTTTTGAATCTGCATCTAAAGTATATGGTGGTAATTTGTTATCAGTAGTATTAACTGGTATGGGCAAGGATGGAGCCGAAGGAAGCAAGAGAATAAAAGATTGTGGAGGGATAACAATCTCAGAAGATAAATCTACATGCACAATTTATGGAATGCCAAAGGCAGCATATGAAACAGGTAAAATTGATTTAGTTCTTCCTCTTGATCAGATATGTAATAAAATAGCCGAAATAGTAAAAGGGATATAGGAGAAAAATATGGATTTTAATGAATTTCATAGATGGGTACACAGAGAGCTGGGAATTAATTTATGTGCTTATAAGCCTGAACAGCTTAATAGAAGAATAAATAGTTTAATGACAAGAGTGGGAATCAAATCATTAGACGAATATACAAAAGTTATAAAAACAGATTCTGAGCAAAGGCAAAAGTTTCTTGATTTTATAACTATAAATGTAACAGAATTTTTTAGAAATCCTGAATTATATTCAGAACTAGAAAATAAAGTTAAGTCTGAATTACTAACTAAAGGTCAAAATCTTAAAGTATGGAGTGCTGCATGTTCAATTGGGTGTGAACCATATACACTAGCAATAATATTGGATAGAATATCTCCTACTGGAAGACATAATATTATAGCAACTGATATAGATAATACTATATTAACAAAAGCTAAAATTGGGGAATATACAAAAAATGAAATGAAAGCTGTATCAAATTCAGATTTGAGTAAATATTTTGATATAAGAGACGATAAATATTATGTAAACTCAAAAATTAAAGATAAAGTGACATTTAAAAAGCATGACCTAATCTTAGATAGGTATGATAAAGATTTTGATCTTATTGTATGTAGGAATGTTGTTATTTATTTTAATAATGATGTTAAACAGGAAATTTATAAAAAATTTAGTGAATCATTAAAAAAAGGTGGTCTTTTATTTGTAGGAGCTACAGAGAGTATTTATAACTATAGAGACTATGGATTTGAAAAAGCATCAACCTTTATTTATAAAAAGATATAATTTTATTAAAAAGGTATAAAGGAGGAATAAGTGATGGATACATCTCAATATATGTCAATGTTTTTAGAGGAATCTTTAGACAATTTACAGACCTTAAATGAATCTCTTTTAGAGTTAGAGCAAAATCCAGAAGATGTAGACAAGGTTAATGAAATATTCAGAGTTGCTCATACAATTAAAGGTATGGCAGCTACAATGGGATTTAATGATCTTGCTGAATTAACACATAAAATGGAAGATGTTTTATCAGAATTTAGAGAAGGCGAATTAAAAGTTACTCAAGATGTTGTAACTGTATTATTTGATTGCCTTGATACATTAGAAAAAATGGTAGACCTTGTTCAAGAAGGTTCAGATGAAAAAGTTGATATTGAAAGTATTATGGCTAAATTAGCATATATAAAAGAAAATGGAAATAAAAATCAACAAGAAAACATTCCAGAAGAATCTAACAGTGCTGAAGTAAAGGTATCACACAATGATTCAATAGGATTAGACTTAAATGAATATGATATATCAGTTATAAAGCAAGCCCATGAAAAAGGGTTTAATGCTGTAGAAATTAAAGTGACATTGAGTGAAAATACACTTCTTAAATCTGCAAGAGCATTTTTAATTGTTAAAGATCTTGAAGATCATGGTGAAATCTTAAAATCAGTTCCTTCAACTCAAGATATTGAAAATGAAGAATTTGATTTAGAATTAAAATTTGTATTGATAACAAAAAATACTGTTGATGAAATTCTTTCTATAGTAAATGGAATTTCAGAGGTTGTTAAGGTTGAAGCATCAGCAATTGAAATAGAAGAAACAGAAACAGTGGAAGTAGAAAAGGTAGAAGAAGTTAAGCCTAAAGAAGTTGAAGAAAAGGCTGAAGAATCAAAAAAAATAGAAAACGTAGTAGAAGCACCAAAGAAAGCAGCTACAAAGAAGCCACAACCTAAAAAAGAAGTTAAAAAGGCACATCAATCTGTTAGAGTTGATCTTGAAAGAATAGATAATCTTATGAATATGGTTTCTGAACTTGTTATTTATAGAACAAGACTTGAACAGATAGTAACTACACATAAATCACAGGAATTAAATGAAACGTTAGAACAAGTTGGAAGAACAACTTCAGATTTACAAGATCTTGTAATGAAGATAAGAATGCTTCCATTAGATACAGTATTCAATAGATTCCCAAGAATGATAAGAGATGTATCAGTAGAATTAAATAAAGAAATTAATTTCATAATTGAAGGTGCAGATACTGAACTTGATAGAACAGTAATTGATGAAATTGGAGAACCATTAATACATTTATTGAGAAACGCCGCAGATCATGGTATTGAATCTAAAGAAGAAAGAATAGCTGCTGGTAAATCACCAGTTGGTACAATAAAACTTGTTGCATATCAAGAAGGTACAAAGGCATTAATTAAGGTAATTGATGATGGATCAGGAATAAATGTTGAAAAGGTAAGAGCAAAAGCAGAACAAAAGGGAATTAATACAGAAGGTTTATCTGAATCTGATATTAAGAATTTAATATTTGCTCAAGGATTTAGTACTAATGAAGTTGTAACAGATCTTTCAGGTAGAGGCGTTGGAATGGATGTTGTTAAAACAAAGATTTCAGCACTTGGAGGTACGGTTGATGTAATAAGTGAAGAAGGTAAAGGATCAACATTTATAATAAAACTTCCTCTTACACTTCAAATAATACAAGCATTACTTGTTAAAGTAGGAGAAGAAACACTTGCTATATCATTAGGCTTTATTGATAGAGTTATAGATTATAAAGAAGAAAATATCAAGAAGAGTAATGGTAAAGAAGTAATTGTTTATAGAGAAGATGTAATTCCGCTAGTAAGATTAAATGAAAGTTTAGATATAGAGTCTAGTAAAACCGATAAGAAGTTTGTTATAATAGTTAATGTAGGTGACAAGACTATAGGATTACTGGTAGATGCATTATGTGGACAACAAGAAATTGTAATTAAACCACTAGGAAAGACATTAAAAGGATTAGATCAGTATATTGGAGCGACAATACTAGGTAATGGACTAGTAACACTAATATTAGATATTGGAGCACTATTATAAAGTGAAACTTTTCAGAATTAGTTTTATGCTGCTGAATTTAGTTGAACTTATCCAAAAGTGAGTTGCAGCCGTTATCTGTCATTTAAAGACAAGCATATATTCCAAATTTTATATTTGGAATAATTACTGTCATATAGTGGGGGAGAGTAATGCGGATGCCATCTATTGGATAAAAATACTTTTAAGAGGAGGGGTATTTTATGGACTACTCAAGCTTAAGTATGATACAATTAGATGCGTTAAAAGAAGTATCAAATATAGGTGCGGGAAATGCCGCAACAGCACTTTCAATGTTATTGAGTAAAAAGATAGATATGTCTGTACCATCAGTGAATGTGGTAAGATTAGAAGATGTTGTTGAAGAAACTGGAGAGTCTGAAGTTTCTGGAACAGTCGTAAGGGTTTTAGGAGATATTGCAGGAAATATCCTTTTGGTCTTTAAAGAGGATACTGTAAATAAGATAATCGGGAAGTTAGTGGGAACTAATGAAGGCATAAATAGTGAAATGGGTCAATCTGTTTTGTGTGAAATTGCCAACATAATTTCTGCTTCATATATGAATTCTATTGCACAGTTGACTAACCTTGCAATTGCACCATCAGTTCCGGCGGTAGCATATGATATGTTAGGTGCTATACTTACAACGACTTTTATAGAGTCAAATCAATATGATGAATATATATTAGATATTGAGACTATATTTTTAGATGAAACAGAAGAAAATATAGGCGGACACTTTTACTATATCCCTATGCCGGGATCATTAGAAAAAATATTAAAATCAATAGGAATAAGTTAATTTGGAGGGAAAAAAATGGCTAAAGTTTTAATTGTGGATGATGCAGCATTTATGAGAATGATGATAAAGGATATCTTGGAAAAGAATGATTTTGAAATTGTAGGAGAAGCAAACAATGGTATTGTTGCCGTTGATATGTATAAGAAGGAAAAGCCAGATGTAGTAACAATGGATATAACAATGCCAGATATGGATGGTATTGAAGCTGTTAAACAAATCAAGGCATTTGATCCAAATGCAAAAATTATAATGTGTTCAGCAATGGGACAACAATCAATGGTTATGGATGCTATAAGAGCAGGAGCTAAAGATTTTATAGTAAAACCATTCCAAGCTGAAAGAGTTTTAGAAGCTATTAAGAAAGTTATAGGTTAATATTTATTTAATCAATAGTTAGCAGTTAACAAGTAATAATCATTACATAAGTATAGAAGAGTTAACTGCTGACTTGTTGTGATTAGATTTTTAGTATAAATATAATGGGTAAAGGAGGGTTACAATGATGCAAATAGTAGTATTTAAATTAGGAGATGAACATTTCGCAGTTGAAACAGATAGAGTTCAAAGTATAAATGATATTATGAGCATAACTAAGGTGCCAAAGGCTCCAAGCTATATTAAAGGATTAATAAATTTAAGAGGAAGCATAAAATCATTAGTAGATTTAAATTTATTATTAGATGTAAATCATGGAAATGAACAAAATAGTATAATAATATTAACTGTTGAAGATGAAGAAATTGGAATATCTGTTGATGAAGTTGAAGAAGTATTGGATATAGATGAAAAGAATATACAAAAATTAGATAAGGATAATGATAAAGCTCAACCTTATATTAAAGGTATATTAAACTATGAGGATAAACTTTTAACTATAATAGATATAGATAAACTACTAAACTAATTGAAATGAGGGAGGAATATGGCAGACGTTTTATCACAAAATGAAATAGATGCCTTGTTATCTGCCCTGTCTACAGGTGAACTTGAGCCAGAAGAAGTTGGTAATGATGAGGAGAAACATAAAGTAAAACTTTATGATTTTAGAAGTCCTCAAAAGTTCTCGAAAGAACATATCAGAACTTTAGAATTAGTTCATGATAATTATGCGAGAATTATTTCTAATTATTTAACTGGTCAAACTAGACAAAATGTTAAAGTAAAAATAGAAACTGTAGAGCAGATAACTTATGAGGAATTTATACATTCTGTACAAAACCCTACTATTATAACAGTTTTCAAAATGCCTCCACTTGCAGGCAATATAATATTTGAAACTAATCCTCAGTTTTCACTTCAAGTAATAGATATATTATTAGGTGGAAATGGAGATAGGAAGGTTGAAGCAAAAGAATTCTCAGATATTGATAAAAATATTATGAGACAGATAACTAGTGGAATGATAAGCAATTTGAAATTAGCATGGGAATCAATTTTAGAGGTTGAACCTGAGGTTGAAGGAATTGAAACAAATCCTGCAATTAATCAGACATTAGCTCCTAATGACCCTGTAGCTTTGATTACATTTTCAGTAGAAATGAATAAGCGTAGTACGTTTATTAACATGTGCATTCCATATTTGAGTATCGAAAAAATATTGGATAAGTTAGTTGTTCAGTATTCTTTTAAAAATGATGATGAAAGTTTAAAAGCGGAATCAAGAGAAAAAATAGAAGAAGGCATACATAAAGTAGATGTTGATGTTATAGCTGAACTTGGAAAAACAAGTTTGACTGTAGAAGATTTCTTGAAATTAAATATAGGTGATGTAATTAAGCTTGATACAAGGAGCTCATCCCCAGTAAAAGTGTATGTAGGAAATGAAGAATGTTATTGTGCTAAGCCAGGAATATCAGGAAAAAATATGGGTGTAATGATATTAGATATAACAGATAAGGAAGTGAATGGGTATGAGCAATAATTTTTTATCTCAAGAGGAAATTAATGCATTATTATCAGGTGAATCTACGGATTCAGAAGATAGCAACGTATCTTCAAGTGGTAGTGAAAATATGGAAGATGCAATTACTGAAACAGATAAAGATTTATTAGGAGAAATAGGGAACATTTCAATGGGATCTGCATCTACTGCGTTGTACCAGCTTATAAATCAGCAGGTTAACATAACGACGCCAGTAGTATCTGTAACAACATTGAAAGAAATAAAAGAAGGATTTGAAACACCAAATATAGTGCTTGATATTGAATATATAGCAGGTATAGTTGGTAGAAATATATTAATTATTAAAACATATGATGGTCTTGTGATTTCTAATCTTATGATGGGTGGAGATGGAAAAGTAACAGATGTTCATGAATTATCTGAACTTGAAATAAGTGCAGTTTCAGAAGCTATGAATCAAATGATAGGTTCAGCGGCTACATCTATGGCTACTATGTTTGGAAGAAAAGTTGATATATCGCCTCCTACATCAAAAGTAGTAACAGATGATTTAGTGCCGATATCTGATTCAATACCAGAAGATCAACCTATAGTTAAGGTTTCTTTTAAAATGACAATTGGAGATATTGTTGATAGTAATATAATGCAGATTTTTCCGATAGAAACTGCTAAAAATATTGTTGCAATAATGACTGGTGAAGATTCAGGAGATAAGACTAATGAACAACAGCCTGAAAAGCCAAAAGAAGAACCGATTGTCAATAAAGAAATACATACTCAACCAGAGCCACAAATACAGCAAACTGTATCAGAACAGCAAATGCAGTATGAACAACCACAAATGCAGATGCAACAGCAACAATATGCTCCGCAACAACAGATGCAAGGATATGGTCAGCCACAGATGCAGTCATATATGCAACAACCGCAGATGTATGGTGGAGGTCAAGTTCAACAATATGCTCAGCCTGTGGAAGTTCATCAAGCAGCATTTGAGCCATTAACACCACAAAATAGTGTTCCACCAATAAAAAATATAGATTTAATAATGGATGTACCTCTGGATATATCTGTAGTTCTTGGAAGAACTAAAAAAAGTATTCAAGATATATTAAATCTTGGTGCAGGATCTTTAATAGAACTTGATAAACTTGCTGAAGAACCAGTAGAAATACTTGTTAATGGAAAGCAAATAGCACTTGGAGAAGTTGTTGTTGTTGATGAAAACTTTGGTGTGAGAATAACAAGTATTGTAAGTAATGTTGAAAGACTTAAATCTTTAAAATAGAATAAAGTATAGAAAATGATAGTGATTGTATAATTTTTATGCAGTCACTTTTTATTTAGAAAGTATGTCAGAGGCTATATAGTTTTTTAGAAAAATAATTTTAGAAGAATTTAAGTAATTAAATATGACCTATTTCCCTAGATTAAATAGAATTAATATAATAATAAAAGAATGTATATAATAAAGTTAACTAATGGTCATTAGAAATAAATATGCGACTAATAACTATAAACTAAATTAATTTGTGTACGATAAATATATTAATAGATATAAGAATGGAGTAATGGTTATGAGTATAGATAGAATTAATAGGCAATCTTTCATAAATGCATATAATTCAAATTCAAATAAATGTGTTAAAAATGTTACTAAGGCAAAAACTTTTGATACAATAGAGATTTCATCTTTGGGTAAAAGTTTAAAAGATTATTCTTCAGATAATAATATTGATAATGCAAAAAAGGTAGCAGAAATTAAAAGTAAGGTTGATAGCGGAACATATAGTGTTGATGCGAAAATTACGGCTAGAAGTATACTTAAGGCAATGAAGGAGCGTAATTCGTAGTAATGGAAAAAGAACTTATTGAATTAATGAGGAATCAGGAATCACAGTTAGAAGCATTATTAATTTTATTAAAAGTACAACAAGATATGATAATGAAGAAAGATACATTTGGTTTAGAAGGGCTTGTTGATAAATTAAATGAATGCAGTAAAATTATTGCAAAAGAAGAAGTCGCAAGAAGAAAATTTTTGGGTGAATATAGTTTAGTTGATATTATAAATAAGTGTAATAATGAAGAACTAAAACATGTTTATGAGAAATTAAGGAATACATTAAATGAAATTATATTACAAAAGGAAACTAATTCTTTACTATTAAAACAAGAATTAATTTTTACAAATAAAATGTTAAATGTAATAAATCCAGATAGAGAGATAAAGACTTACAATTCCGTTGGGGGATTAAGAAAGTAATATAAATTATAAATAAAATAAGCTTTAGAAAGGTAGAGAAAAATATGGCAGGTTTATTTGACACATTTACAGTGGCAACAAGAGGAATCAATGTACAACAAGGTGCAATTAATACAACAGCACATAATATAGCTAATGCCAATACGGTTGGATATTCAAGACAGAGAGCAGTAATAGAAACTACTAGACCCTTTGGGGGAATGTCTAAATTTGATAGTTGTGGTCCTGGTCAAATTGGGACAGGAGCGCAGATAACATCAATTATGAGAGTTAGAGATTCCTTTATTGATTATCAAGTTAGAAATGAAACAAGTAAACTTGGGAATTACCAAGTTACAAGTGACTTTCTTTCACAAATAGAAGATGTATTTGGAGAACCATCAGATAGTGGAATACAGACTTTGTTTAGTGAATTTTATTCTTCTTTTCAAGAGTTAGCAAAGACTCCAGATAAAACATCAGCTAGAACAGTAGCGCTTCAAAGAGCTTCAGCTTTAGCTGATGCATTAAATCATACTTATACTCAGCTGGAAAAGAAAATGACAGATGCACAGGAATTATTACAACAAAATGTAACTGATATAAACAGTATGTTAGATCAAATAAATGATCTAAATCAACAAATATCTCAGGTGTGTGCAGTTGGACAAACTCCTAATGATTTAATGGATAAGAGAGATAATTTACTTGATAGTTTATCATCAATGTTTGGTATAACTATTGAAAAAGATGCAAGAGAAACTATAAATTTAAAAGTAGAAGGATTTCCATCGCATGGAACTAGTATTGACAATCTTGTTAATTCAAAACCTAATACAGATTATACTAGGTTTTCTTATGTAAAAGGTGTAGAATATGCTAAAAATCCAGATGGATCAGTGGATACTAGTAAACTTGAAGTAGAGTATTATCCATTGGGAGATTCAACTTCTGCTCCTAAAAAAATTACTATTTCAGGTACAGCTGATGAATTAAAAGATTTAAAGGGTAGTTTGGAGCAAAATAGAATTTTAATTGCAGATGAAGAAGGCATTGTAGGAACTCCAGACCCAGTGACAGGAGATACAACAATGAGTGTTGCAGATTTAAAGAAAGCAACATTTAAAATGTATCAATATGATAAAAATGTAAACAATGTAGATCCTAAAGACATAAAAGGGGAAGTTGCCGGAAATCAATCAGCTCAAGATTTGATAAAGGGATATATGAGTGAACTTGATAAGATGGCTGCTGCACTGGCTTATTCAGTTAATTCAATTCAAACAGGAAGCGATGGAAGCGGAAAAATTTTAGTTGATTCTAATGGAAATGCATTTGAATGTATTTTTGTAAATGGTGATGGGTCTACATCTGATGATGGAGTAAATGCTAAAAATATTACAGTTAATAAGAATTTAATTAATGATGTGTCAAAATTAAATTGTGGTTCGACTAATGATGCTGGAGAAAAAAATGGAGATAGAGCTCAAGCAATAGCAGATTTGTTAACTACTAAAATTAATTTATCTGAGTTATCTGATGTGAATGAATTAGATAGAAAGAAGTTTTTTGATAAATCAGGTATAAGTTTAGATGCAAGTGGGATAAGTATAGAAGGAAGTAAAGATGGTAAGACAGTTCATAGCTATTATAAAGACATGATAAGTCAGCTTGGAACAAAGGCACAAGAAGCAAATAGAAAGGTTGCTAATCAAAGCGATGTGATTCTTAAAAATATTAAACTTCAAAGACTATCTGTATCTGGAGTATCTATAGACGAAGAAATGACTAATTTAATACAGTTTCAACATTCATATAGTGCAAATGCTAAGATGATATCAACAATTGATGAGTTACTTGATGTTGTAATAAATGGTCTTAAAAGGTAGATAAATATATTTATATTAAATTTGTATTACAAAAGAGGTGTTGAAAATGACAAGAATAACAAACGGTATGTTGGTTGAAAATTATATGACTAATACTAATAGAAATCTTAATAATATGCAGACTCTTCAGAGACAGTTATCTTCAGGTAAAGAAATAAACAGACCTTCAGATAATCCATATAAAGCTTCAAGAACAATGCAGCTTTACACAGAAATTGATGCTAACAAGCAATATAATGAGAATATAAAAGATGTTTCAAATTGGCTTGATACTACGGATACGGCTTTAGATCAAGCAGGAAAAGTTTTTGCAAGAGTAAGGGAATTGCTTGTAACTGCAGGAAATGGAGCTTATGGAGATGATGAAAAGAAAGCTATTCAAGATGAAATTAAAGAAAAAGTAAATGAGTTATCACAAATATTAAATACTAATTTCGATGGAGCTTATATTTTCGGAGGAACAAAAAGTACATCTAAACCTGTTACTGTGAACTCTAATGGAGAGTTGTGTTATGCTGATACAGATGGAAATGCAATTTCAAAAACAAATACTGGTTTAAATATAGAACTAAAAGATAAGATAACTATTAGTGGTGGAACGCCAGTAGTTGAAAAAAAGATTGATAATATAATTAAAGACGGTACTAACATAAAATTAAGTGTAGATGGTGTTGAATATCCAATTGAAGTAAATGGTGCTGGAGAAAAGGTTATTAAAATAAATTTTGTTGAATATAAAATTCCAGATACAGAAATAAATGATATAACGAGTAAAGCTGATGTAACTTTAAACCAAATTGGATCTGATTTAAAAGTAGAAATTTCCCAAGGAGTTTTTATTGATTATAATAAGTCAGCAATAGATATTTTGGAATACAAAGATAAAAAAGGAGATTACCATAATGTTATGGATATTTTAAATGATATCATAACAAACTTAGGACCGGGTGGAGATCAATCAAAGCTTACAGGTGAATGTATAGAACAGGTTGATGCTATTATAGGCAATCTTCTTCAAAGTAGATCAGAAGTTGGAGCGATGACTAATAGAATGGAGTCGGCAGAATCAAAAAATGAAGATGAAAATTTAAACATGACAGATATTTTATCAAAGACGGAAGATATAGATTATGCAGAAAAAATGATGGAATATTCAGTAATGCAGACTATATATATGGCATCACTTCAAACAAGTGCTAAAATTCTTCCAACAACTATATTAGATTATATAAGATAGGAGGAGAAAAGTTATGGTATTTGTTTCAAAAATACATGGAAATTTAAATTATGAAGAAAAAAATAGATTAACTTTTAAGAAGAGTTTATTGGGTTTTGATAATTTAAAAGAATTTATACTTGTAGATTTAGAAGGGTGTAAGCCTTTCAAAATATTGCAAAGTTTAGAAGATGAAGAAATGGCATTAATAGTTACATGTCCTTTTGATTTCTATAAAGATTATGAAGCTAAATTAACGGAAGATCTAATAGAAAGATTAGAAATAAAAGATCAAAAAGAAGTGATGTTAATTACTACAGTAACAATAAATTCTGATTTAAAAAAGATTACTACTAATTTAAAAGCTCCTATTGTAATAAATATTTCTAATAAATTAGGGGAACAAATAATATTAGAAAAAGTAGATTATGAAATAAAGCATCCCTTAATAAAGGAGTGATTAGTATGTTAATTATTACAAGAAAAAAAGGTGAATCACTAATGATTGGTGATGATATAGAAATAACTGTATCAAAACTTGATGATGGAAGTGTAAAGCTAGGAATAAAGGCACCTAAAGATGTAACAATATTAAGAAAAGAATTATATGAAGCAATAAAAGAAGAAAATAAAGAAGCTATGAACTTTGATATAAACTTACTTAAAAATATATTTTAAAAAGTATTATAAAAAAGGAGGATTAACATGGATGTTAATAGAATTGGGCAAGGAAGCTCAGCTATCAATATGTCTTATGGAAATGAAATGAGTTTAAATAACCAAAATTCACTAAGACAAGTAGAAAAATCTGAAATTATTAATGCGGATTATAATAAAAACCAAGATGAATTTACAAAGAAAGATTTAGATAAGGCGCTTATAAAGCTAAATAAATTTTTAGAAGATGAAAATGTACATGCAGAGTATTCAGTACATGATAATTTTAAAAATACTATAATGATAAAAATTGTAAATAATACAACTAAAGATGTGCTTATGGAAGTACCACCTAAGAAGATTTTAGATATGATTGCTAGCATGTGTAGACAATTTGGATTATTAGATGAAAAATATTAGAAATAGAAAATTTAATTAGGTACTATAAACCTATAAGGGGGAATGGTATGGAATTTAAATTAAATAAAATAGATACAGACATAAGAAAAAAAATGCAGGAACAAACAAAAGAAGATAAAGTTCATGGTAGTTCAAGCATAAGTGTAAAGAAAGATAAAAAAGAGAACGATAAATATAATGATAGTAATTATAAAAAAAATCAAAAAGATGATAAAAAAAAGTTTTTTACAATAGACGGAGTTAAATATAACAAAAAAGAATTAGATGTAAAAGGCGAAAAAATAGAAAGATTAAATGAAGAAAATTCTAAAGGTAGAATGTTAGATACGAGAAAATAGGAGGTAAAACCATGAACTCTAATGGTTATAATGTTTATAAAAATAACAGCGTAAATTATGCATCGAAGGAGCAGTTATTATTAATGCTTATTGACGGTGCTGTGAAATTCGCTAAAATTGGAAGACAAGCTATACTTGACAAAAATGTGAAAAGAGCGCACGAAAGTATAGTAAAAACTCAAGATATATTTACTGAACTTAGAGCAACACTAGATACAGCAGCAGGTAAGTGGGCAGAAAATATGTTTGATATTTATGGTTTTATAAATGAAAAACTTTTTGCAGCCAATATAAAAAAGAGTGTAGAAATTATGGATGAAGTTATACCTCTTATTGAAGAAGTAAGAGATATATGGTACCAGGCAGAAAAGAAATCTAAACAAGGATAAAGAAAAAGGAGTGAAGTAAAATGAGAATAACAGGACTTGCAACAGGCCTTGATATGGACGAAATAATTAAAAATTCAATGAAACCTTATAGGATTAAAGTAGATCAAATGACACAAAAGAGAGATGTTGTGGAGATAAAACAAAAATTATATAGGGACATAATGTCAGATGCAACAGAGTTTTATGATAAGTATTTTGATATAACTAAAACTGATAGCTTGCTTAGATCAAGTAATTATAAATCAGTTAGCTTTACATCAAGTAGTGATTCTGTAAAGGTAACTGCTGGTAGTGGAGTGAAACCTGGAAATTATAAAATTACAGGTAATACAGCTACTGCAGCTAAGGCTACAACAGATAATAGTGTATTTGGAACAGAATATGATAAGGATGGAGAAAAATACAAAAAGATTAAAATTAATGATAAAGAATTTGAAGTGAAATCAGATACTGATAAAGCTATGGCTAAAGACTTAAATGAACAGTTAAAAAAAGCTGGAATAAATGTTTCTGTTGAATATACTGATTTTGCAGGGGATGCTTCGGGTAACAAATCAGGATTTGTGTTTCAATCGACAATTTTAGGAAGTAATGCAACATTTACAATTAATGGTTCGCCATCTACTTCAGTTGGAACTACTACTAATGGTAAAGATGCAGTTGCAAGCAAAATTGAAGGATTTACTTTAAACGAAATAAAAAATAATAATAAAATTATCGTAAATGGGAAAGAAATAAAATTAGATATAGACTCAGCAGCAACAGATGAAGATGTTTTAAAAATTATAAATGCAAAAATTTCTAGTGAGGGTATAGTAGTATCAGCAGAAAAAAACAATATAGATGATTCGTTAAATTATAACAACTTAACATTTTCAAGCAAAACGCCAGGAAAACTTGAAAAAGAAATAACTGTTAATGTAGGAGGTACTCTTGATTCTGATGGAAATATAAGTGGAGGAAATAATGGAACTCTTACAAAAGGAGTAGATGGAGTTGCAGCAACAGTTACTCTTGATGATTTAGCAGAAGGAGTATATACAATTGGGAATAATACAATTAAAATAGAATTTCCCAAAGATGCCAATACTCCTGAATCAAAAACTAAGTATTTAAATGAAGTTTTAAGTGCAAATAATATAAATGTTACTGCTGAAAACAAAGATGGAAAAATAGTTTTAACATCTAAAACAGCAGGAAGTGTAGGTAATTTCTCTGTTGAAAAATCAGGTTCTAGTGAAAAAGAAGTTAAGCCAGGGATAGATGGGAATATAACAATAACAAATACAAAAAACGGTGGAGTATATACAACTAAAGGACAATCAAATACAATAACAGTTGATGGTATAACATTTACTTTTAATGGAGAAATACCAACAGATGGAATCAATATAACAGGAAAAAATGATATAACAGAAACAAAAGATAAACTTGTTAATTTCATTAATGATTATAATACTCTTATAGAAAAATTAAATACTCTTACATCAACAAAACACGATAAGAGTTATACACCACTTACAGATGATCAAAAGAAAGAAATGTCAGAAACAGAAATCAAGCTTTGGAATGAAAGAGTGGAAAAGGGACAACTATATAAAGATAGTACTCTTACTAGTATAACTAATTCATTAAAATCTACAATGAGAACTGTTATGGAAGGTAGTGGATTAAATCTTGAAAAAATAGGAATAAATCCATCAAAAGATTATTCAGGAAATAAAAATGGAACTTTTAATATAGATGAGTCTAAATTAACAAAAGCTTTAGAAGATGATATAGAAGGTGTAATGAATTTATTCATTGGAAAACCGGAAGAAGGAGATAAAACAACTCCGGAGTATACTTCTAAAACGGGAATACTACATCAATTGAAGGATACTTTATATAAAGAATTTAAAACAAGTTCGTCAACATTATCGAATAAAGTTGGATTAGAAGGAACATCAACATTCTCAAATAATGAACTTACTAAGAGCATATCTGACTATGAAAATAAAATAAAAGATATGGAAAAAGATTTTACAAGAAGAGAACAAGCTCTATATTCAAAATATGCTACTCTTGAAAAAATGATGAATCAACTTAATACACAACAATCTAACTTGATGTCACAGTTAGGAATGAGCTAAAATATGGAGAATGAAATTTTCGATGAATATAGACAAATAAATTTGAAAATTATAGATTCTATAAAAAATGATAAAGAAGATATTAAGTTACTAGAACAACGAGAAATAATTATTAAAAAGATATTTTTTTTGAATTTAGATAAAGATAAAATAAAAAAAATATATGTAGAAAAAAAAATAGATGATTTAGATAAAGAATTAGAATGTGTTCTAAAAAATAAAATGTTATCTGTAAAACAAGAAATAAAACAATTAACAGCTAAGAAAAAGGCTAATTTAGGTTATGCAACAGCTAATAGAACCAATAGCTTTTTTTCAACAAGAATTTAAACAAAAGAGTTATTGAAATTATGAAGAAGAGAGATGATAACATGGATATAGGAAGTATGTCAATTTCAATGAACCAAGGGGCATTAAAAACAGCAGTACAATTGTCTGTTTTGAAACTAGGAATGGATTCTAATAAACAGATATCAGATACAATGACTGAAATGATGAGTAACATGGCTTCAGAACCTAATAAAGGAATTAATTTAGATAAAATGGTTTAGAAATATAAAGTATTTTGATATAAATTCGATTATATAAATATAGGAAGTTATATAAAAAATTTTATTGAAGAATTATAAAAAAATTTAAAAAAGCCTAAAGTATTAATTAAGTTTAACGACATAATAAATGTAAGGTAATTACAAATGAGTTTTAAATGTTAAAGCTAAATGCTTTAAATTTAAATAAATAAATAAATAAATAAATAAATAAATTGGACAAGGATGTCCGTTTAAAATCAAGGAGGAATTTATTATGATTATCAACCACAATATGAACGCAATGAATGCTCATAGAAACATGGGTATGAACACAACAGCAGCAGGAAAGTCTATGGAAAAATTATCTTCAGGATTAAGAATCAACAGAGCTGGAGATGACGCTGCAGGTCTTTCGATTTCTGAAAAAATGAGAGGACAAATCAGAGGACTTGATCAAGCATCAAGAAACTCAGCAGATGGTATCTCAATGATTCAAACAGCTGAAGGTGCATTAAACGAAACTCAAAGCATACTTCAAAGAATGAGAGAATTATCAGTACAAGCAGCTAATGATACTAATGTAACTACTGATAGAGCAGCTATACAAGAAGAATTAACTTCATTAACTACTGAAATTGATAGAATAGCTAAAACAACTCAATTCAATGAAAAGAATTTATTAAATGGTGATTTAGCAGTTAGTGGAGCAAAACTTCAAATAGGAGCAAACAAATCAGATGACTTAACATTAGAAATTAAAATTGATAATATGGGATCAGGATCATTAGGAATTGCAGCAGCTAGCGTTAATGTTACTTCAAATTCTTTTGCCGCTGCATCTATAGAAAATGTAAATGAAGCAATTAAAAAAGTATCAACTCAAAGATCTAAGCTTGGTGCCAACCAAAATAGATTAGAACATACTATTGCTAACTTAGATAATGCTTCAGAAAACTTAACAGCTGCAGAAAGCAGAGTTAGAGATGTTGATATGGCTAAAGAAATGATGGCATTCTCTAAGAATAATATTCTTAACCAAGCTGCTCAAGCAATGCTTGCTCAAGCTAATCAACAACCACAAGGTGTTCTTCAATTATTAAGATAATATAATAGTTGTAAAAAAAGTCAGATTTTTTCTGACTTTTTTTTATATGCTTAAAATTAAAGTGTACATAATATTAGTCGATAAATAAGTGAAAAAAAGTTTAGGAGCTGATTATTATGAAGCTTAGTATTGCAATGATAGTAAAGAATGAAGAAAAAAATATAGAAAGAACACTAATACCTTTAAAGCAATTAGGAAACTATGCTAATATAGAAATAGTTATAGTAGATACAGGCTCTACAGACAGAACTATTGAAATAGCCAAACAGTATACTGATAAAATTTATTTCCAAAAGTGGAACGATAATTTTGCAGATATGAGAAATGTATCAATAAAATATTGTACAGGAGATTGGATTCTTATATTAGATGCTGATGAAGTCTTGTATGATATAAGAGAATTAGCTAAATTAATTAATGGGGAAATATTAGATAAGTTTAACTCTGTTTTTATAAAAATAATAGATTTTAATAAAAATGTGGAATATAGTATTAAAAATAGTTCTATATCCCCAATTATGAGGTTATTCAAAAATGATGGGATAAAATATGAAGGATTAGTGCATGAACAGCCTAAATATAAAGAACCTATATTAGATTCTTCAGTTAGATTTATTCATTATGGATATGATAATAGTGATTCTAAGCTAATGGAATACAAATTTAATAGAAATCTAAAGTTGCTTTTAGAAGAATTAAAAAATGAACCTGAAAATATATACACAAATTTTCAAATTGCAACAACATATCTAATGCATAATGATGTTATACAAGGCGAAAAGTATATTGAAATAGCGTATAAATTAGCTAAAGATGAATTAAGAAAAAACATATACGTTTTAGATAAATATTGTTTAATTCTTTATAAACTTGGAAAATATGAAATTTTAGTAGAAAAATCTAAAGAAGCAATAAATTATTGTGACGATTTTTTAGATTTCTATTTCTACTTAGGATCAGGTTTATATAGTCTAAATAAATATGAAGAAGCTAGTAAAGCATATGAAAAATATTTAGAGATATATTATAAAAAAAATTTGACGTTTAATGCAACTATGTCTATAAGTACAAAATTATATAAAAATTCAATAATGTATAATCTATCAACTTGTTATTATAAATTAAGTATGCATGAACAAGCGTTAGAAACTATGTTATCTATAAAAGATATAGAATTAATTAAGAGCTCGGCATTAATGATGTTTAAGATATTAGTAGAAGGAAAATTATATAATAGATTTGAATGTATAAATGAGTTCGTTGATAAATACAACTATGAATCTATATTAATATATACAGAAAGACATATCTTATTAGAGGAACTAGAATACATAAGCAATTTAGAATTAAAAGATAGAATTAAAGAAATTATAACTGTAGTTAAATATTTTAAAATAAATAAAAACTTAAATGAAATATTAATAGAAAAAATTAAAAATAGAATAAAAATAGATAGAACACCATATTCGATTTATGTATATTATCTTGTTAAAAATGATGCAAATATAATAAAAGAGTTAATTACATATGGAAGAGAAAATATGCAGGGAGTTATATTTGGATTATGTAAATTATATTATGATTTTAATGAAATAATGTTAGAAAATTTAAATGTTTTAAAATCAGAAAACTTAAATGAATGTTTAGTTAAAATAACTATGCAACGTGGTGTTTTACTATCAGGGAATTTGGCAGAAGATAAGAAGAAAGATTTATTTTTAAATTATATAGCAGAAAGATATTGTTACATGTTGCAAGTATATAGAATTGAAATAATTAAAGAAGAAAAATATATACTTTCTGATGAAGATAAATTTATTTTTGAAATAAAAAATTCTCTTTCATTAAAATATATAGATAAATTAGAGTACATAAAAAAATTAAAAAGTATTTTAAATGTAGAAAAAACATATGTTGATTATATTAAATTCTTAGTTGAAAATAATGAAGATTATAATGTAGATAAATCTATAAAGGAATTAATTCCCCAACTATTAATTAGCATAAAGAATTTAATTAAAATAGAAGATTATCAAAAGGCTTATGAAAATATTGAAGAAGCATTATCTCTAGTTAAATTTGATTTTGAATTAATGATACTAAAATATAACTTACTCATTATGTTTAATTATACTTCTGAGGCAGAGGAATGTTTAAGGGATATTATTTTATATGGTGATGAGGATAATGTAATAGGTTTTATTAATGGAGATTATGAAATATGATAAGCTTATGCATGATAGTAAAAAATGAAGAATTCACTTTGGAAGAGTGTTTAATATCTGTAGAAAAGTTTGTAGATGAAATAGTGATAGTGGATACTGGCTCTATTGATAAAACAAAAGAAATTGCAATGAAGTATACCTCAAAAGTATATGATTTTGAATGGTGTAGCGATTTTGCAAAAGCAAGAAACTTCTCAATAGAAAAATCAACTAATGATTGGGTTCTTGTTTTAGATGCAGATGAAGTAGTTGAAAAGCTAGATAGAAATAAAATTAAAGAATTTTGTGAAGATATAGAAAAAGTAAAAGTTGGTCGTGTTAAACGAATTAATATATATGAAGATCAATATGGAACTAAAAAATATATAGAAAGGGTTAACAGATTTTTTAATAAAAACTATTTTAAATATGAAGGAATTATACATGAACAAATAGTATCTATTGATAAAGCTAATTATAATACTGAAAATATAGAAGTAACATTAAATCATATAGGTTATTCTAAAGAAGTTATAAATATAACAAATAAGATTCAAAGGAACATATTACTTCTAGAAAATGCTATCAAGCAAAATTCAAATGATCCATATTTACATTATCAGATAGGAAAATCTTATTTTATGGGGAAGAATTTTGAATTGGCAAAGACTTCATTTGAAAAATCTTTAAGTTTAGTAAAAGGTTTCACTTATGAATATGTTGAAGATTTAGTAGAAAGTTATGGATATACCTTGCTTAATTTAAATTTATTTAATGAAGCATTAGTATTATATAAATATGAAAAATATTATAAGATATATCCTGATTATTTATTTATTATAGGTTTAATAGAAATGAATATTGGAAACTTTCAAAATGCAGCGGAAAAATTTTTAGAATGTACTAAATATGATGAGGGAAAAATTGAAGGTATTAATTCATTTTTACCATTATATAATATTGGAGTAATCTTTGAATGTTTAGGTTTTAAGGAAGAAGCAATTAATTATTACAATAGATGTGGGGATTATTTACTAGCTAAAAAAAGAAGACAATCTATTGTAAAATAGGTGAGAACAAGTATTAGGTTAATTCTAAATTAATGAATTGGAGTAGTGTTATATGGATAAAGAAATGATAAAACAAGAAATACAGAGAAATATAGAAGAGGGCTTATTTGATATAGCAGAGGATTATATTAAACAATATAGGAACATATTTGGATTTGATGATGAAATAGCAAGTATGGAAGCTATAATTAACATATATAGTGAGAATTATGAAGATGCTATGGATATAGTTAGACAGGGATTAAAATATAATATTTATAGTAGTGATTTATATTACACTATGGGGAATTTATATGAAATAAATAAAAAATATGAAAATGCATATTTATGTTACGAACAAGCGTTAAAATTTACTGAAAAAGAAGACGTTAGTAAGATAATTATAGAAAATTTGAATAGATTAAAAGAAGAAGAAAATATAAAAATACATAATTATTCTATAGTAATATTAACATATAACCAGTTAGAATATACAAAAGTATGTATTGATAGTATAAGGAAATATAATTCTGCTGATAATTGCGAAATAATAATAGTGGATAACTATTCTACAGATGGAACCGTAGAATGGTTGAAAGATCAAGGAGATATTAAATATATACTAAATAATGAAAATAGAGGTTTTCCAGCTGGGTGCAATCAAGGAATAGAATTGTCACAAAAAGATAATGATATTTTTCTTTTGAATAATGATACAGTAATAATGCCTAATTCTATATTTAATTTAAGAATGGGATTATACTCTGATGAAAATATAGGTGCTACAGGGGCAATAAGTAATAGTGTATCCTACTATCAACAAATAAGTCAGCAGTATGAAGATTTCAATGGATACATGACTTTTGCAATGAGTAACAATATAACTAATAATAAAGCATATGACCAAAGAGTAAAGTTAGTTGGTTTTGCAATGTTGATAAAAAGAAATGTATTAGATAAAGTAGGGCTTTTAGATGAAAGATTTACTCCAGGAAATTATGAAGATGATGATTTAAGTTTAAGAATTATAGTAGAAGGATATAAACTTTTACTTTGCAAGGATAGTTATATACATCATTTTGGAAGTGTTAGTTTTAGGGAAAATGCAGATAAATATAATAAATTGTTAAAAATAAACTCTAAAAAATTTATGGATAAGTGGGGCAATACTAGCGAAAATATTTTTGGGTTGAGATATGAGCTTGTAGATAAGATAGATAAAAGTAGATTGAATTTAAATGAACAAACTAAGATTTTAGATTTAGGATGTGGTATTGGAGGAACATTGATAGCGATAAAAGAACTATTACCTAATGCCAAACTTTATGGTGTAGAAGAAGATAAAAAAATTGTAGATATAGTAAATAAGTCAAAAATAGAAGTCAAAATAGCAAATACAGAAGATATGGACTTTAGTAATTTGATTTTTGATATAATATTAATTTCAAAAAATAACATGAATAAGTATATTGAATATTTAAAGCAAAATATCAATTGTAATTCACAAATTATAATGGAAAATGAACTTAAAAATCAAGAAAATATACATTTTACAGGTGAAAGATTAGTTATTAATGATTTTGTACGTGAAAACTATAGTGATGTTATGGAAGAGCACTTAAGTAGATATAAATTAGCTAGTAGATATGTTAAAGATAAAATAGTTGTAGATGCTGCTTGTGGGAGCGGCTATGGTTCTGTTATCCTATCTAATGCTGGAGCTAAAAGTATAAAAGGGTTTGATATTTCTAAAGAAGCAGTTTGTAGTGCAAGAGACAATTATAGAAATTATAAAAATATAGAATTTGAAATAGGAGATGTTACTAAGTTAAATTTGAGTGATAATAGTACGGAAGTATTTGTTTCATTTGAAACAATAGAGCATATACAGTGTGGTGAAGAGCTGATAAGGGAAGCAAGTAGAGTTCTAAAAGATAATGGGATATTTATTGTATCTACACCAAACAGAAATGCGACTAATCCTGGATTAATGAGAGAAGAAAGACCACAAAATAAATATCATTTATTTGAGTATTCACCTTTGGAGTTTATAGGAAATTTATCTTGTGAGTTTGATTTGATTGAACTTTATGGACAAACTGTAAATGAAAACATAGAGTTTGCTAAAAATAAATATATGAGACAAATTTTCGGGGAAAAAGGGTTAGATTACTCAGATATAAATAATATAAAAGATTATGAGTGTCGATTAATAAATGAATTTAAGAATTTTGAACCCATGTATTTAGTTGCAGTTTGTAAAAAAAAAACAAGGGATAATACATCATACAGGAAAGAAGAAATAAAAGGTAATAATTATATAAGTGATGGAGAAGTTGAAATTTATAGTTTGCCTAATAACTCATATTTGGGGGAAGGTTTTAACATAAATAATACGAATGCTATAAATATAGGAAGTAATGTATTGATAAAGGATGGATGTTGGCTTAATGATTGCTTTAAAAGTAAAGAAGAAAAATTGAAAATAATAATAAAAGATGGATGTCAAATTGGAAGTCGATTTTCAGTATCGGTCTCGAACAGGTGTATTATTGAAAAAAATGTTATAATTGGACCTAATGTTTATATAGCGGATTGTGAACATAATTATAAAAATGTAGGTATGCCTATTATGAATCAAGGAATTACATCTTTAAAAAATGAAGTTGTTATAGGTGAAAATTCATGGATAGGAATAAATGCAACTATAATTGGAAATGTTCGTATAGGTAAGGGATGTGTAGTAGGAGCTAACAGTTATGTGACTAGAAGTATTCCGGATTATTCAGTTGTTGGAGGAAGTCCGGCAAAAATTTTAAAGATGTATGATACTGTTACACAAGAATGGATTAGAGTCAGGAATAAATATGATGTAGAAAGAATCATAAACAATAGAAAAAAACAGCCATTAATATCTATATCTATACCAACATTTAATAGAGGAAAAGAATTAGAGAAGTGCTTACATTCTATATTTAAGCAAATTGGAAATGATGGATTATTTGAAGTTTTAATTTCTAATAATAATTCGGAGGATAACACAGAAGAAATTGTTAAAAAATATGAATTATTGTATGATAATATAACTTATAATAAAAATATAGATAATATTGGTGGAGATAATAATATTGCATTAGTAACTAAAAAAGCTAAGGGTAAATATATTATGTTACACGGAGATGATGATTATTTTAAAGATGATACTATATATAAACTTGTAAACATTATAAATAATAATCAAGAAAAATCTTTATTTTTTATAAATGTTCTTAGTTGTGATAATAAAGTTGAAGATTGTGATGGAATAAATGAATTTTTAAAGAAAACATCTATAAATTCAGGATTTATTTCATCAATAATAATGAAAAGACAAGAATATGAAAAAGTAAAAGAGCCATTTAAATTTATAGATAGTGGTTTTAATCAAATATACTTACAATATATGATATTGTTAAAAAACCCTAAATGCTTAATTATAAATAGCCCTATTTTTACATATGAAGGTAATAAACCTCAAGGGTATAATTTCGGGAAGGTTTTTATAAAAAACTATTTAGATATTTTAAATTATATTAAAGATTATGGATTGAATGAAGAAGTTATAAAAGAAGAAAAACTAAAAATAATACAATCAACTATATTGCCATGGTATAAAAATATAATTGAAAATAAAATAGATATTGATATAAGTGGATTTTATCAGTATTTTTATGAATATTATAAAGATGAATCTTATTTTGAACAAGTTTCTAATATAATTGAGGAAATAAAAAGAAAATCGGAGCTTTAATATTAAATATATTATAATTATGATAGAGGTGTATGAAATGAAAGTTGTAATACTTGCAGGGGGATATGGGACAAGGATATCAGAAGAATCACATTTAAAACCAAAACCGATGATTGAAATAGGTGGAAACCCCATATTATGGCATATAATGAAATATTATTCATATTATGGATTTAATGAATTTATTATCTGTTGTGGATATAAGGGATATATGATAAAAGAATATTTTGCAGATTACTACTTACATAGATCTGATATTACTTTTGATTTTACTGAAAACAATAAAATGACAATTCATTCAAATGTAGCAGAACCATGGAAAGTAACATTAGTTGATACAGGATTAGATACAATGACTGGGGGACGTCTAAAGCGAGTTCAAAAGTATGTAGGCAATGAAACTTTTATGCTTACATATGGTGATGGTCTTTGCGATATTGATATTAATGAATTATTAGAGTTTCATAAAAGCATTAATAAAATAGCAACTATAACTGCAGTACAACCAGGAGGAAGGTTTGGGGTTTTAGATATATCTAAAGATAATACAACGGTGAATTCATTTACTGAAAAATCAAAAGAAGATGGAGGATGGATTAATGGTGGATACATGGTATTAGAACCAAGAGTATTTGATTATATTAAAGGGGATGAAACATTGTTTGAAAAAGAGCCATTGGAAGAATTAGCAAGAAAAAAAATGTTAAGTGCCTTTAAACATAATGGATTTTGGCAATGTATGGATACTAAAAGAGATAAAGAGTTTCTTGAAAAAATGTTGGGAGAGGGAGAAGCGAAATGGGTAATTTGGTAGAAAAAGAAATAAAGAAATGTTGTATATGTAACAAATATACTGATACTATTTATGAAATAAAATTTAAAGAATTGATAGGACTTGCAGCAGAATATAAGCAACATATAAGTGTATGTAAGGAATGTGGATTTATTTTTATATCAAATCCCTTCTCAGAAGAACAACTAGAAAAAAGATATACAGATATGTCAAAATACGAATATGATTCTAAAGAGTATTGTCTAAACGAAGAAAAAACATATATAAAGAGATGTGAAAGGCAATATAATTTTATTAATAGTAATATTATAGATTTTGATTCAATGCTAGAAATTGGAGCAGCATCAGGATATAATCTGAGTTTGTATAGATCAAATAAAGATGTTTTAGGAATAGAACCGTCACAAATTAATTGTAAAAAGGCCAAAGAAATCTATGAAGTCGATATGTTTTGTGGAATGTTTGAAAAGTATATACGAAATGAATCACATAAAAAGTATGATTTAATATTCTTATCACATGTTTTAGAGCATATTGTTAATCCAGATAATTTTATAAAAGCAATAAAAGAAATAAATAATAAATATATATTTATTGAAGTACCGGGTATAGATTATAAGTTTATGGACGAACCTTTTGGTATATTTTGTGAGGAACACGTTAATTATTTCACTGTAGAAAGTTTGACTAAAATTATGAAAAAGAATGGATATTCTATAGTAGATATGAATTTAATATTTGGAAATAATTTTAGGGTTCCAGCAGGATGGCCAGCTATATCATCTTTATGGATTAAAGATGACGTATATGAGCTGAATTTGAAATTTATTAATAATAGTATCAATAGTTTGATGAATTACATTAGTAGTAGTGAAAAGGAATTTGAAAAAGTTAAAGAAATTATTGATAATATAGATGATAAGGCTAAGATAGCAATTTGGGGAACAGGAAATCATACATCTAGATTATTAGGAGGGACTAGTTTATTAAAAAAAAATATAATTAAATTTTATGATTCTGATGTACGAAAGAATAAATTTAAAATGATTGGTAGAAATATAGAAAAGTTTAATGTAGACGATATTTTAAAAGGAAGAGTGGATACTATTTTAATAAGTACATATGTGTTTCAAGAGCAAATAAAAGATTATCTTTATAATATGGATGTCAAATGTAATATAATAACGCTATACTAAATTAACCTTATAGATCTAAGATATTAAAATTAAAAACTTATTAGGAGATAATATAAAAATGAAGGTTGCAGAGTATATTGCTAATTTTTTTAGCGATAATGGAATAAAACATATTTTTACGATAACTGGAGGAGGAGCAATGCATTTGAATGATGCATTTGGACACCATAATAAAATAAAGTGCATATATAATCATCATGAACAGGCTTGCGCAATGGCAGCAGAATCATATACAAGATTGACGAATAAATTATCAGGAGTGTGTGTAACTTCAGGACCTGGTGGAACCAATGCTATTACAGGCGTGTTAGGTGGATGGTTAGATTCTATTCCGATGTTTATAGTTTCAGGTCAAGTGAAAACAACAACAACTGTTAGGTCTACAAATTTACCATTAAGACAATTAGGAGATCAAGAATTTGATATCACTGAATGTGTAAAAACAATGACTAAATATTCTTATATGGTTACAAATGCTAATGAAATAAGATATCATTTAGAAAAAGCATTACATTTAGCTATTACTGGAAGACCTGGACCGGTTTGGCTAGATATTCCGTTAGATATCCAATCTACAAATATTGATCCAGAAGGATTAGTTGGATATAATTTTGAAGAAGATATGGAAGAAAATTTTGATGAAATAGATGATAGTGTAATTAATAAGATATTAGATAGGATAGAGATAGCTAAAAGGCCAGTGATAATTGCAGGAACAGGTATAAGACTATCTGGTTCTCACAAGGAATTTATTAAATTAATAGATAAATTAAATATTCCAGTAGTTACAGCTTGGAATGCTCATGATAATTTATGGGATGAGCATAGATTATATTGTGGAAGACCGGGAACTATAGGTACTAGAGGTGGAAATTTTGTGGTACAAAATAGTGATTTATTAATATCACTAGGATGTAGATTAAATATAAGACAGATTAGTTATGAATGGCAAAAATTTGCTCCTAAAGCGTATAAGATAGTTATTGATATCGATAAAGCTGAACTAAAAAAACCTACTTTAAATATAGATATGCCTATTCATGCAAATGTTAGAGATGTTATTTTGGGATTAATTAATAATAAAACAAAATTCAATACAGATAACCATAGAGAATGGTTGAAATGGTGTAAAGATGTTAATAAAAAATATCCAGTAGTTCAAAAGAAATTTTATAAAAATGACGTTCTAACAAATCCATATGTATTTATGAATGATTTATTTAGTTGTCTTGAAGAAGATGAAGTTATTGTTTCAGGAAATGGTAGTGCATGTGTATGTTCGTTTCAAGCAGCATATTTAAAAAGAGGACAACGATTATTTACAAACTCAGGATGTGCTAGTATGGGATACGGATTACCAGCTGCTTTTGGTGCGGCAGTTGCTACAAATGGTAAAAGGATTATATGTCTTGATGGAGATGGCAGTATTCAAATGAATATTCAAGAATTACAGACTATAGTATATCATAATAGTAATATTAAGATATTTTGGCTAAATAATGATGGATATCATTCTATTAGGCAAACCCAGACTAATTTATTTAAGAAGCCATTAGTGGGAGTAAATAGCGAAAATGGAGTTAGTATTCCAAGTGCTGAAAAAATAGCAGTAGCATATGGAATTAAGTTTTTACAGATAAAATCTAATAAAGATATAAAAGATATAGTTAAAAGTTCAATAAACACTGAAGGACCAGTTATTTGTGAAGTTATTTTAGATAGTGAACAAAATTTTGAACCTAAGTTATCATCTAAAATTTTAGAAAATGGAGAAATAATATCACCAGAATTGGACGACATGTATCCATTTTTAGAAAGAAACGAATACGAAAAAAATATTTTATAATGATTGAGGAGTATACGATGAATAATAATGAAATTAGAATGTTAAATATTTTGAGAGAGCTTAAGCAAGAGTTTGGAGTATTTGGAGTGAAATCTGAATTTGAAGCTGAGGGAATTAGAACAGATGAGATTGTTAGACTAAATGAAGTTATTTATAGAGCAGATTTAGATTCTTATATTAAAATAGGTGGATGTGAAGCTATAAGAGATATTGATTATACAAGAGTAATTGGAGCTAAAGGAATTATGGCACCAATGATAGAAACTCCATTTGCTATGCAAAAATTTATAAACTCAATAAAAAAAGTTTACGGAGATGACTATAAAGATAAGGATATAATAATAAATATTGAAACTAAAACTTCATTTCAAAACTTAGAAGATATTTTAGCAGTTTCCAAAGATATGTTAGATATAGTATGTGTAGGACGAGTTGATTTATCATCATCGTTGAACTTAAGTAGAAAAGATATTGACAGTAAAATTATTTATGAATATGTACATAAGATAGCCAAAATAGTTAAAGAAAAAAAGAAAATAATGGGGATTGGTGGAGGAATCTCATTAAATTCACTTCCGTTTTTAAAAGATGTAGAAGAATATATGGATAGATTTGAAACTAGAAAAATAATATTTCCTAAAGAAGTTCTAAATAAAAATTATAATAAAGCATTAAAATTATCTATGGAATTTGAAATATTGTATTTAAAAAATAAGTGTGAATATTATAGTAAAATGGCTAATGAAGATGTTGATAGATTAAAGATGCTTGAAGAAAGATTTAGTAAATTATAAAAGTTTAGGTTGACAATATATACGTAAATGATTGGAGTAGATTATGGAGAAGAATGTTTTAATAACTGGAGGGTCAAGGGGAATAGGTAAGGCTATAGCATATGAATTTAGAAAAGCTGGATATGTAGTATATACCCCAAGTAGAAAAGAATTAGATTTGGCAGATAATTCTTCAGTGTGTAGATATTTAGATAAGAATAAAGGTATATACTTTTCAAGCATAATAAATAATGCGGGAATAAATATCGTAAATAATATAGAAGATGTTCAAAATAATATATTAGAAGAAACTATGACAATAAATTTAATTTCTCCAATTAATATTATTAAATTTTTTATACCGCAGATGAAAAAAAATAACTATGGGAGAATAGTTAATATTGGATCTATATGGGGTATAGTCTCTAAAGAAGGACGAGGAATATATTCGGCTACTAAAAATGGAATTCATGGAATAACTAATGCTGTATCAATTGAAGGTGGTATGTACAATATATTGGTCAATACAGTATGCCCAGGATTTACTAAAACGGAGTTGACAATTCAAAATAATACACCAGATGAGATTAGTATTATAGAAGATCAGATACCTCTCAAACGTATGGCTTTAGCTGAAGAAATAGCTAAATTTGTATATTATTTGGGATCGGATGAAAATACATATATTACAGGACAAAAAATTGCTATAGATGGAGGCTTTACAATACGATGATTATACATTCAAATTTAAAAAAATATGAAGTGGTTATGGAAAAAGATTTTAAATTTATTGATGATTTGAAAAAAATACAAAATAAAATATTTGTTGTTGATAGAAAAGTATATAGCTTATATAGAGAAGCGTTATTTAGTGACTTAAAGAATGATGAGATTTATTTGTTAGATGCATTAGAAGAAAAAAAAACTATAGATACAGCACTTAATATTTGTGAAAGATTTATACAAATGAACGCAAAAAAAAATGCAGTAATTATATCTATAGGTGGAGGAATAGTTCAGGATATTACAGGGTTTGTTGCTAATATTCTATACCGAGGAATTAAATGGATATTTATTCCTACTACGCTTTTAGCATGTTGTGATAGCTGCATTGGCTCAAAAACTTCATTGAATTATAAAAATTATAAAAACATTCTAGGAACATTCTATCCACCTGATAAGATTTATATATGTTCAGAATTTTTAAAAACATTATCCGATTTAGATTTTAATAGTGGTTTGGGAGAAGTTATTAAATTTAATGTTATGTCTGGTAGTAATGAGATAGAAGATATAGAGAACAATATTGAAAATTTAAAATTAAGAAATCCTGATATACTAAATAAATTTATAAACAAATCATTAGAATTTAAGAAAATATTTATCGAAAAGGATGAGTTTGATAAAGCTGATCGAATGTATTTGAATTTTGCGCATACTTTTGGACATGCTATAGAAGCAACGAGTAAATATAAAATACCACATGGGATTGCTGTGGTTTTAGGTATGCTTGTAGCCAATCGAATATCTGTTGAAAGGGGTATTTTGAGTTTGGATTTATCAGATAGAATAGCAAGAATATGTAGAAGTGTATTAAAAATAAAAATAGAAGATAATTGGTTTATTGTTGAACAAATTATTGATGCTATTAGAAAAGATAAAAAGCAAACTAGTGAGAGTTTAACAGCAATACTTTTAGATAATAATTTTAAATTAAGAGTATACAATAATATAAGCAAAGCTGAATTACAAAGTAGTTTTAAATATATAAATAATTTTGTATTATAATGAGAGGCGTATTATGAAAAAGGTAGTAGTAACTGGAGCAACTGGAATTATAGGTATATCTTTAATAAAATACCTTATAATAAATTCTATAGAGGTGCTTGCAATTTGCAGACCAAAATCAGATAAAATAAAAAATATTCCTAAAAATAATTTAGTAAAGATTATAGAGTGTGATATTGATAACTTATCATCGGTATCAGAAAGAATTAATGAAAAATATGATACTTTTTTTCATTTTGCATGGTCTGGAACTTTTGGAGATAGTAGAAATGATGTGTATATGCAAAATTTGAATATACAATATACATTAGATGCAGTTAAATTGGCAAATTATTTAGGGTGTGATACATTTATTGGTGCTGGCTCTCAAGCTGAATATGGAATAATAAATCAAGATTTATCCTCTAATACATTAACTAATCCTTCAACAGGATATGGAATTGCAAAGTATTCAGCAGGAAAATTAAGTGCTATTTATTCAAAAAAACTTAATATGAGGCATATATGGGTTCGTATATTGAGTGTATATGGCCCTAATGATAATAATTATACTATGATAATTTCTACAATAAATAAATTACTTAATGGGGAAAGGGCTGAATTTACAAAAGCTGAACAAATGTGGGATTATTTATATTGTGATGATGCAGCAAGAGCGTTATATTTAATTGCTATTAATGGCATAGATCAACGTACTTATATATTAGGAAGTGGAGTATGTAAATCACTTAAGGAATATATAAGGATAATAACCAATCATATTGGAAATGGTTGTGAAGTAGAATTTGGGAAAATACCATATTCTGAAAATCAAGTAATGTATTTGTGTGCGGATTTATTAGAGTTAACAAAAGACACAGGGTTCATACCTATGATTGATTTTGAAGAAGGAATACAAAAAACTATAGAATTTTGTAAATCTACTATTATATGAAATATTTAATAACTAGTGTAGTCATAGAGTGACTAGTATATTATTTTATCGGAAATAGAGAGTTATTTCTATATTTGGGGGGATTTAGTGCAAAAAATATTTAAAAATATATATAAGGATAAAAAAATACTAATTACTGGTCACACAGGTTTTAAAGGTACATGGCTGACTTTGTGGCTAAAAGAATTAGAAGCTGAAATACTAGGGTATTCTTTAGAACCACATACAAATCCTAGTATGTTTAATTTATGTAATACTAAAGATAACATAAGGAATATTATTGGAGATATAAGAGATAGTGAAAATTTAGAAAAAGTAATGCTAGACTTTAAGCCAGATATAATTTTTCATTTAGCAGCACAACCTTTAGTAAGATTATCATATAATGAACCTAAATTAACTTATGAAACAAACGTTATAGGAACCTTAAATGTTTATGAAGCCGCTAAAAAATGTAATTCTGTACAGGCTATAGTATGTATAACAACTGATAAATGTTATGAAAATAAAGAGTGGTCATATGGATATAGAGAAAATGATTCTATGGGTGGATATGACCCGTATAGTTCAAGTAAAGGTTGTGTTGAATTATTAACTGCTTCTTATAGAAATAGTTTTTTTGATAATTTAGGAATACAAATAGCTTCTGCTAGAGCTGGTAATGTCATAGGGGGAGGAGATTGGGCTGATGATAGATTGATACCGGATTTAGTTAAAAGTGTAGCTAAGGATGAAGCTCTAATTATTAGGAATCCCATAGCTACAAGACCTTGGCAGCATGTACTTGAACCATTATCAGGTTATTTATGGCTTGGATCCTTACTGTTACAACATAAAGAAGAATTTGCTTGTGGTTGGAATTTTGGACCTAATAATAATGATATTTTAAGTGTTGAGGAGATATTAAATTTATCATTGAAATGCTGGGAAAAAGGAAATTATTGTATTGATAATTCAGCACATCCACATGAAGCTAATTTATTAAAACTTGATATTAGTAAAGCTATATTAGAATTAAAATGGAAACCTGTATACAATGTGACAGTAGCAGTTGAAAAAACAATAGAATGGTATAAGAAGTATTATGACAATAAATATATTGATATGAGAGAATTTACATTAAGTCAAATAAAAGAATATGTAGAAGAAGCTAAGAAAAGGAATATATTATGGAGTGTGGTATAGTGAATAATAAGCGTAATGAAATATTAGAATTATCTAAATCATATTTTTATGAAACGATGCAAAACAAAGAAATTATTCCAGGAGTTAACTATATACCACCATCAGGAAAAATATTAGATGAAGAAGATTTAGCTAATATAATAGATGCATCACTTGATATGTGGATTACTTCAGGACGTTATGGAGAAGAGTTTGAAAGAGAATTTCCTAAATATTTAAATTCTAAGTATTGTGCATTGGTTAATTCGGGTTCATCAGCAAATTTAGTTGCATTAACAGCGCTAACTTCACATAAATTGGGAGATAAAAGATTAAAACCAGGAGATGAAGTAATAACTGTTGCAGCGGGATTTCCAACAACAATAGCTCCTATAATTCAAAATAAACTAATACCTGTATTTATTGATATAGATTTAGAAACTTATGATTTTAAGGAAGATATGTTGGAGAAAGCAATATCGGAAAAGACAAAAGCTATATTTATGGCTCATACATTAGGAAATTCATTTAATTTGGATAAGGTTATGGAAATAGCTGAAAAGTATAATTTATTGGTTATTGAAGATAATTGTGATGCATTAGGAGCAAAATATAGGGGAAGGCTCACTGGAACTTTTGGACATATTTCTACATATAGCTTTTACCCGGCTCATCATATAACTATGGGTGAAGGAGGAGCGGTAGTAACTAGTGATCCTCAATTATTTAACATAATAAAGTCTATAAGGGATTGGGGAAGAGATTGTGTTTGTCCGCCTGGAAAAGATAATATTTGTAATAATAGATTTAACCAAAAACATGGACATTTACCAGATGGATATGATCATAAATATGTATATTCACATTTAGGATATAATTTAAAAGTTTCAGATATGCAAGCAGCAATTGGTGTTTCTCAATTGAAAAAACTACCTGAGTTTATACAAAAAAGGAAAGAGAATTTTAATAAATTATATGAGGGATTAGAAGGTCTACAAGAATATTTGATATTACCTAAAGAAACTAAAAATAGTGAAGCAAGTTGGTTTGGATTCACAATTACTGTTAAAGAATCCAGTAAATTTGATAGAAATAGTTTAGTGAAATATTTAGAAGATAATAAAATAGGAACAAGACTATTATTTGCAGGAAATATACTAAAACAACCAGTTTTTACAAATAATGATTATGAGTATAGAATAGTTGGAGATCTGACTAATACGGATATAGTCATGAAAAACACCTTTTGGATTGGAGTATGGCCTGGTATTACTGATGAATGTATAGGATATATAATAAATAAGTTCAATGAATACTTTGATAAAATAAAAGAATAAATTTATGTGTAAATAATAGTATTAGTAATTTTCAACGTTATTAATACTATTATTTTTTGTTTTATTAGCATGAAAAAGCATACAGTAAGGAAATATAAATAATATTAAGTACTTACATAAAGTTTTAATAAAAATAAACGATAAATAACTATTGACTAAAATAATCAATGGTGGTGATAATTAGTGAGATTAAGCAAAAATATGTTTTCTTTAAACATATACAGTAATTATAAAGATAAATTAAAACAAAGTTCTAGTGCAATAGAAAATATAAGTTCAGGCTATAAGTTAAATAAAGCTAAAGATAATCCTAACAAAATTGGTCAAAGTGAAGCTTTAAAAATACAAGTATTAAGTAATAGTGCAGCTAGGAAAAATATTCAAGATACTAACTCTATGATACAAACTTTTGATGGTGCTATGCAAGAAATGAATAGTACATTAGAAAGATTGAAAGAGTTAACGGTACAATCTGGAAATGGAGCTTTAGCACAGAGTGATAAAGAAGCTATACAGGAAGAAATAAATGCTCTTACTTCACATATTGATCAAATGGCGAAAACCACGGATTTCAATGGTGTTAAATTAATTAATGAAAAAGGAAGTATTATATCAAGTATTGGGAGCATGGAAGATGAAACTACTAAAATACCCAAAATAGATCTTACTACAGTTGGATTAGGTCTTACTAAGAGTAATATGAATGTACTTGATCCAGATAATAGTGGAGTGGCTATTGAAACAGTAGATAAAGCTATAACTATAGTTTCAGCAGCAAGAAGCCGATATGGAGCATTGCAAATAAGGTTGGAAAATACAGGAGATGATATTGATCAAAGAAATATTTCTCTTGAAAAATCTCAAAGTAGAATTGCTGATGCTGATTTAGCAGAAGAGATGCTTAAGCAAGCTCAAAGTGATATATTAATACAATCGTCAATTGCATTAATGGCTCAAAGTAATAAATTACCACAGGATGCATTACAAATACTACAAAATATTAAATAGTAAGATAATAATGGAAGTAACGCTTTTATCTAAACGTATATAAGCGTTTTTTCTGTTTAAATATATTAATTGATACAATATGAGGTCTTAGGAAAGTGTTTTGTGGAAAATTAGAAGATAATCATTATATTATAGGTAAAAAATAAGTTATAATCAAATAATATAGGATTTGGTGATGTTTTAAAGCAATACATAAATTACACTAATGATAAGATGATAGAAGCAGATGTAGCAACCAATGCATTTGTAAGAGGTGATGATATTAATAGTTTGAGTCAAGTAAAAGTTTGCAAGGACAGTAGATAGATTTTGTACAATATAAGTATAGATGAAATCACATAAGTGATAGACATCTGTGCTTATTTTTTTATGATAGGTTTGAGATTGGTCAACGAAGATAGATTTGGGATAAGATGCTCGTTACATAAAGTGTTGACCAACACATATTATTTAATATTCGATTAAGCAAGTTGAAAGAACCCCCGTGTAAATAGTAAATATGAATGAATAAGATTGTGTTGGAACCAATTATAAATAAACATGGAGATGATTGATAATTATAAGAGTTGGAATCGATGTTTCCAAGGACAGCTATTGCTGATGCCGAAGAAATTATTATGAAATCACAAGAATTTAAACATGTTCAAAATGAATTTAACAAACTAATTGAGTGGATTAAAGTTGTAAGAGATAAAATTTGGCTGTTATGAAATATAAAGGTTATTATCATTATCCAATATTAAAAAAGCTATACGATAAAGGAATATATGTGAGTGTTGTTAATGTTTATTTGCTGAAAAGAATATGGTGATGTAGAAATTAGAAAAGCTAAAACTGATAAAAAGATGCTACTAGAATAGCAAAATATGCTGTTGAGAAAAAAGTTTGAACTTAAAAGAGATGAAAATCAAGATGTAAAATATAATGATTAAAAATTTTTATTAAGACAATATAATAAAACTGTTTCAATACGAGTAAAAGCAAAAATTCAATTTAATAATCTTCTTGATGAAATTATTCCAGGAATTAATATGATTTTAAGTAGAACTACGGGGAAGTCGAGTAAAATATTATATGATTTCGTTGAAAAGTTTAGGAACTTTGAAAAAATCACATCTAAAAGCTAACAAGGATTTATAAAAGAATATTCAGATTTGTCTAAAAAGCAAGGATACCGTAATGGAGCAATCAAAGCTTTGAAAATATATGAATTGCCTCAAAACATTATCACAACTAGATATGATAATAGTTCAACACAGATTTCTCTTAATTATTGCATTAAAATATTAAGAGAAACTGAAGAATCTAGCAATTCTATTTTAGCACAGATGCAAAAATGTCGCTAAAATGGCAGCACTAAATAAATTCTTAAGAATTTATTATACCCGTGTTAAAGATTTATATAAAAATTTATAACAGCTAGTTCATTAATAAGGCTACTTTTACAGTAGCTTTATTAAGATTACCTTTTTTAGGAATATAAATTTAAAACAATAGTTGACAATTTATTAGTAAGTTTTTGTAAAAATAAAATCTATCTACTGTTTTTTGTATGAACAGTTGGTAATTTTGTAATGATAAAACATATAAGTCTAGGAGGAATTATTATGACAAAAAAATTGATACTAACTTTGACTACAATGAAGAAATAAAAAAATGTAAAACCATTGATGATGTTAAGGGTAAGAATGGGCTAATACAAAACCTTGTAAAAGATATACTTGAAAATATATTAGAAGGCGAAATGCAAGAGTTTCTTGGAAGAAATAAATATGAGCGTACAGAATCAAATGATCAAAGTAATAGAAAATATAGAAAAAAGTATAGTAGCAAGAATCTACGAAGCTCTCTAAGCACTACCTGAGAAGTCCAAAAACGTTATACAAAAGTAAAATGGTTAGATGAAAGAAAATAGAATATAAACTTGAATAATAGTAAATTAGAGTAAAATATGTTATGAAAATGTTCAAACTGTAGAAAAATAAGAGAATATAGTATATAATATATATGTTATATAATTGAATAGGCAAAATTAATGAAAGTTAATGACGCAAAGCTATAGGGACTAAGGGTTTTTTGTGAATTTATGTCAGCCAGTTGCCGGGGGAAATGTATGTACCTTTGTATTACTAGTTTATTTTATGTAAACTAGTATTAAACTTGCTGCTTTTCGAGTGGCTTTTTTTGAGAGTAAATAAATAACTTTATGTGATTTTGCATTTATTATTAAAATTAGAATCAATGGAAATTTTTTAAAATTGACATAAGTGCATAAAATATGTAAAAAATTTCACTGAAAATAATTTTGAATATAAAAAAGGAAAAAAATATAGCGAAAAAACTCATATTATTCTATAATTGTAAGTAGATTGATTATAGAATAATGACTATATTAGAGATTTGAAAGGGAATTTGGGAGGATTTATGAAAATACAGTCAGGTACTAGCGAAAATACTTATGATTTGCTTAAATCAGGATTGAAGGCATCAAATGTTAGAGCAAAAACTATATCAAATAATATGGCCAATATAAATACTAAAAATTATAAAAGATTTGGTGTTGTTTTTGAAGAAAACTTAAAAAAAAATTCTGATTCAAGTTTTAAACTAAGGACAACTAATGAGAACCACTATACAGATAGTTCATCAAATTTAAAGAGAACTAAAGAAGGTCATTTATATGGTGATGAAAGTAATACATATGGAAATAACATAACAATACAACAAGATAATAGTACAAGCATGAGATCAGATGGAAATAATGTTGATTTGGAAATTGAAAAAGTTAATCAAGCTGCAAATACATTAAAATATAATGCCTTAATAACTAGTATCAATAACAAATTCAATGGAATGAAATCTGTTATTAAGTAGAGGAGGATGTTAAATGAATGCATTTAAATCAATGCAAATAAGTGCTACTGGTCTTTCAGCTGAAAGACTTAGGATGGATACAATAACTTCTAATATGGCAAATGCAAGCACTACAAGAAGTGCTGATGGAAGTGGACCATATGTAAGAAGAATAGCAGTATTTCAGGAGGCACTGGATGCAAATAAAGAAATCGCAGGAGTTAAAGCGGTTAAAGTTGAAAAGGATAATTCACCTTTAAGAAAAGAGTATAATCCAAGTCATCCTGATGCGGATGAAAATGGATATGTGACTATGCCTAATGTAAATGTCTTAAATGAAATGGCTGATATGATGGTAGCAACAAGATCTTATGAAGCAAATGTTGATACATTTAACGCTCTGAAAAGTATGTTTTCAAAGGCATTAGAAATTGGAAAGTAGGGAGAATGTAAATTATGAGAATTGAAGAGAATTTTGCAAGACAACAAGCTTTATTTAATGCTAGATTCAATAGTGCTGACGATAGTGCTCAAGTTACAAAGGATGATACTTTTAGTAATGCTTTAAAAAAAGCAATTGATGGAACAAATGAAAAACTTGTAGAATCTGATACTGCAACCAATGCATTTGTTAGAGGAGACGACATAAATATTGATGAAGTTATGATAAAGAACCAAGAAGCTAGTTTATGTCTTCAGTTTTTAACACAAACAAGAGATAAATTACTTGAAGGGTATGAAACATTATCAAAACTGCAATTGTAGTAATATGTGAG
Source organism: Clostridium butyricum (assembly GCF_006742065.1). Classification (NCBI taxonomy): domain Bacteria; kingdom Bacillati; phylum Bacillota; class Clostridia; order Eubacteriales; family Clostridiaceae; genus Clostridium; species Clostridium butyricum. The sequence continues at coordinate 757,366 of NZ_AP019716.1, forward strand.
GAGAGCTAAATAATGAAAAAACTTTTAGAAAAAGTTAAGGAACTTTTTGAGAAGTTTAAATCTCAGAATAAGAAGATTAAAATTGCAGTGATTGCCTCAATAGTAGCAGTTTTAATAGCTATTGTAAGCGCTGTATTTTATTCAACATCAAATAAATATGCAGTTTTATTTTCTAATTTAGATACGGCTGATGCAAAAACTGTAGTAGATCGTTTGACAACAGATAAAGTTGAAAACAAAATAGATAGTAGTACAAATACTATATGGGTTCCTAAAAATCAAGTTGACAAGCTTAAATTGGAGCTTGCACCAGAACTTAAGTCAGGAAGTACAGGCTATGAACTTATGGATGAGCAAAGTTCATTTGGTATGACAGATGAAGAATTCAAGCTTAAAAAGAAAAGAATGCTTGAAGGAGAAATAGAAAAAGTAATAAAAAGTTTACAACCAATAGATAATGCTAAGGTTAATATTACAGAAGCTGATAGTTCAGTTTTTGTGAAGGATAAAACACAAGGTTCAGCAGCTGTTACAATAAAACTTAAAGAAGGAGCTACTTTAACTGATGATCAAGTTAAAGCAATTGTTGCTGTAGTTTCTACAAGTATAGAAAATGTTCCCAAAGAAAATGTAACTGTTATTGATCAAAATTCAAATTTACTTACTAAAGATATAAATGAAGAAGCAAATGGTCAAGCAAGTTCTGAAACTATATCAAAACAACATAAGGCTGAGCAGGAGTATGAAGATAGACTTCAAAAGTCAATTGTTAGTCTCTTAGAACCTATTGTAGGTAAAGGTAATGTTACAGCAGTTGTAAAGGCAAATCTTGATTTTGATTCTAAACAACAGACAGAAACAACAATTGATCCGAATAAGGTTATTGTAAGTCAAGAAACTTTAAAGGAAACTAACAAAAATGGTGATGGAACAGCATCTGAAAGTCCTGTTGATAATAATATGAGTAATGAAATTGTTAATAATAATTCGTCTTCAAATTCAAGTAAGGAAGAACAGAAGACTAATTATGATTCTGGAAAAAGTGAAAGTAAGACAATACAAGCCCAAGGAAAAGTTGATAGATTGACAGCAACAGTTTATCTTAATAAGACACTTACACAGGAACAAAAACAGGAATTTGAAGATGGTGTTGCAAATGCTATAGGCATAGATGCAACAAGAGGAGATCAAATTACTGTAAGTGGAATGACATTTGATACAAGTAGTGTAGACAAGGCGCAAGCGGCATTAGAAGAAATGAATGCTGAAGAAGCAGCGAATAAAAAGACAATGATGATGATTGCAGGTGGAATATCTGGTGCAATATTATTAGGTGCAATTATATTCTTCATCCTAAAGAGAAGAAAGAAAAAGGAAGAAGAAGAAGAACAATTATTGGATACATTAATTGACGATACAATAATTCCTAAAGAACCAGATACATTTGATCCAATTGAATTTGAGACTAAAACACAAAAATCTCACTTAGAAAATGAAATAAAGAAATATGCTACAGAAAAACCAGAACAAGTAGTAGAAATAATTAAATCTTGGTTAACTGAAAATGAGAGGTGATAGCTATGGCAAAGGAAGAACGTAAACTTACTGGTGTACAAAAAGCGGCAATATTATTTATTACTCTTGGGCCTGAAGCGTCATCAGGTATACTTAAAAAATTACCAGAAGGTGATATTCAGAAGATAACTTATGAAATTGCCAATATTACTTCAGTAACAGCGGAACAAAGAGAAGAAATATTAAATGAATTTTTACAAATAAATAAGGCTAGGGATTATATTATTGAAGGGGGAATGGATTATGCTAAGCAACTTTTATCAAAAGCATTAGGAGCACAAAGAGCTAATGAAATACTTGATAAAGTATCAGAAGCAACAGCTCAGTACAGACCTTTCTCAATTGCGAGGAAGGCTGATTCTAAGCAACTTCTTAATGTAATAACAGCAGAACAGCCTCAGACAATAGCACTTATATTATGTTACTTGCAGGCAGATAAAGCTGCTCAAGTTATGGCAGAACTTCCAGAGGAAACTCAAAGTGAAGTCGCTTATAGAATAGCAACTATGAATACTACGTCACCTATGGTTATTAAAGAAATTGAATCAGTACTTGAAAGTAAATTATCTTCTGTTGTAAGAACAGAAATGACAAGTCTTGGTGGTGTTGAGACATTAGTAGGAATATTAAACTCAGTTGATAGAACAACTGAAAAGAATATTACAGAAGGACTTGAAAGAGAAGATGCAGAACTTGCTGATAAAGTTAAAAGCTCTATGTTTGTATTTGAAGATGTTATTTCTCTTGATGATGTATCAATTCAAAGAATTCTTAGAGAAGTTGAAGCAAGCGATCTTGCTCTTGCTCTTAAAGGATGTTCAGATGAAGTTGCAAACTGTATTTATAGAAACCAATCAAAGAGAGCTGCTGCTTCATTGAAGGAAGATATGGAATTCCTTGGGCCAGTTAGAATTACTGATGTTGAAAAAGCACAACAAAAGATTGTTTCTATTATTAGAAGGTTAGATGATGCTAATGAAATTATAATTTCGAGAGGTGGAGAAGATGCAATCATCGTATAGTCTCATAAAAAATGGGTTTGCTAAGTCTGGAGAAAAAAAGGTTATAACAACTGAATATGTGAGCAAAGCTCAGATTGCAGCTATTGAAGAAGCTAAAAAAAGGCAGCTTGAAGAAGAACTTTTAAATGAAAGTGAAAAAGCAAATAGTTCACAAATTGATCCTGAAGAACTACTAAAAAGATATGAAGAAATAGGTCAGAGAATAATTCAGGATGCTGAAAATGAAAAAAAGGCTCTTCTTTTAAGAATTCAGATGGAAGCAAGTAATGCAGAAAAAAATGCATATGAAAAGGGTTATGAGCAGGGAATGAAAAATGGATATGATGATGGTTATAAGAAAGCTTATGATGAAACTATAGAAAATGCTCAAAAACAGGCAGCGGATATAGTAGGAAATGCTGAAAAACTACTTAAGTCTGCTCAAAGTGATTATGCAGAATATCTAGATAACAAGAAAAATGAAGTTATAAAACTAGCTTTAAATATTGCAGAAAGTATAACAAGAAAATCTTTAGATAGAAATGATTCGATGAATGATTTAATTGAAGAAGCTTTTAAAATATCTAAAGGTGAAGAAAGCATTATTTTAAGGTCTAATTCATTTCATATTGATGAATTGAAAAAGAATTGTGAAAGATGGAAGTTATCATATGCAATAAAAAATGAGATTTTTGTAATAAGTGATGATTCAATGGAACCTGGAAATGCTATATTGGAAAAACCAAGTGGTATTGTAAAAGTTGGTGTAGATGTTGGAATGGAACAGGTGAAAAAAGCTATTTTAGCATAATAAAATATGCAATATAAATGTAGATAAGATAGAATAGAATGAAAAACTGTTACAATGTACAAGTGAAAAAATTATAGAATAATTTTATCTATAATTGTCAATTGTCAATTGTCAACTGTTCATTAGAAAGGGATAGCTATGATTGATTTAGAGGTGAATTTTGAGCGAATATTAAAGAAAATTAATAGTACATCTCCTATGTATAGTGAGGGAATTGTAAAAAAGGTAATTGGACTTACTATAGAAGTACAAGGAATTAAAGCTTTTGTAGGTGAGCTATGTATTATTTATAACGAAAGAAATTTACCAATTAATTGTGAAGTTGTAGGATTCAGAGATGAATTTGTAATACTTATGCCTCTTGACGAACTTATAGGTATATCTCCAGGATGTAAGGTTGTACCACAACATAAACCTTTAAGTGTAAAATGTTCAGATAAACTTCTAGGGCATATAATTGACGGTTTAGGGAAGCCGTTGGATTGTGAAAGTCTTGAATATGATGGTGATGACTATCCGTTAGAAAATGAAGCACCTGATCCTATGAAAAGAAAAAGAATAAAAGAAATAATGCCTACAGGAGTTCGAGCAATTGACGGTTTTCTAACTGTTGGAGATGGACAGAGAATAGGTATATTTGCAGGTAGTGGTGTTGGTAAAAGTACAACTCTTGGAATGATTGCAAGAGAAGCAAAAGCAGATGTTAATGTTATTGCTCTTATAGGGGAAAGAGGAAGAGAGGTTCTTGAATTCATGGAAAAGGATTTGGGACCAGAAGGTATGAAAAAGTCTGTTGTAGTATGTGCTACATCAGATAAGCCAGCATTAATAAGAATGAAAGGTGCACTTACAGCCACTGCAATTGCAGAATATTTTAGAGATCAAGGTAAAAAAGTAATATTAATGATGGATTCAGTAACGAGATATGCAATGGCTCAAAGAGAAGTTGGACTTGCAATAGGAGAACCACCAGCAACTAAAGGATATACACCTTCTGTATTTGCAAAGCTTCCAAAGCTTATGGAAAGAGCAGGAACATCTATGGATGGTTCAATAACAGCTTTTTATACAGTTCTTGTTGATGGTGATGATTTTAATGAACCAATTGCAGATGCAGTAAGAGGGATACTTGATGGGCACATTGTTTTATCTAGAGATTTAGCTCATAAAAATCATTATCCGGCAATTGATGTTTTAAATAGTGTAAGTAGACTTATGAGCCAGATTGCACCAAAGGATCATAAAGATTCAGCATCATTAGCTAGAGATTTACTTGCAACTTATAAGGATTCGGAAGATTTAATAAATATAGGTGCTTATGTTAAAGGAAGTAATAAAAAGATTGATATGGCAGTGGCTTACAATGACAAGTTAAATAATTTTTTATGTCAAGGAATTGATGAAAAGACTTCTTTTGATGAAACGCAGCAAGAATTAGTATCAATGTTTAGATAAATTAAATTGCATAGTAGGTGATTAAAAATATTAATTACCTGCTGTCAGTTTTAAATTAAGGCATATGTGACTTGTTATTTTTGTAATGCCTTATATGTTAAACGAGGTGATGAATTATATGGCAGAAAAGTTTAAGTTTAGTCTCGATAAACTTCTTGATATAAGAAGAGAAAAAGAGGAAGAAAGTAAAAGACTTTTTACTGAAAGTCAGAGAGAAAAAAGAAAGATTGAAGAAAAAATTGAAGATCTACAAAATAATTATGATAAATACAAAGGGATAAATGAACATGAAGATGTAGTTTATCAAAAATTAAAAAGGTATTATGTACAAGGGTTACAAAGGGGTATAAAAACAGCAAAAGATGATTTGTTATCAAAGAATCTTGAAGTTGATAAAAGAAGAAGAGAATTAATAGAAAAGCAAATTGAAAGAAAGACTGTAGAGACATTAAAGGAAAAGAAACGCTCAGCATTTGTCAAGGAACAGGAACGAATGGAACAAATAAATCTTGATGAATTAGCACTATATGCATTTATAAGAAATAAAAACATTTAATATTTCAATGTGTAATTGACATTTTAATTTAGAGGGTAGTTGAAGTGTGAATTGTGCATTGAAATATAAAAATGCACAGTCTTAATTTAAAATTTATAAAGAGGGAGGTGAAAATTATGGTTATGACATCACAAGTCTCATTAGATTTTAGTAATAGTAACTTAAATCTATCATCAAAAAGTTCTAATTCATTATCAAGTACTGCAGTCAATAAGACTTCAAAGGAATTAAACAATGCACTTGATAATAGCAAATCAAACTCTAAAACATCCAATAGAAAAGATGATTTTAAAGAAGTATTAAATTCAAGTAAGAGTTCTGATGAAAATAACGAAAAAATTACTAGTAAAGATGAGAATACCTATGAAGGAACTACTAAATTAAAAGAATTAAAAGATAAAATTCAAGAGTTAAAAGAAAAACTTGAAGAGAATCCTGAGAATACAGAAGAAGTTAATGACATAATTAAATCATTATTAACAGTTCTTAATAATTTGCTTGAATTAAATAATACTTCAGAGGTTAAACCAGAAATCACTACAGATATTTCAAATGTTTCGCTTGAAACTTCGGGAAATGATTCTTCAAAAGTATTAAATCAATTATTAGAATTATTAAGTAGCGAAAATGCTAAAAGTAGTTTTGACTCTGAATCGTTAACTAGTATGAAAGATTTATTATCTCATATACACGGACAATTATCATCAGATGAATCAAAGGTTTCTGATAAAATGAAAGATGGGCTAAGTGATATAATTTCAAAACTTACAGACATGATTGATGATGCTAATAATAATAGTAATGTTAAAAAAGTATTGACACTTGAAGAGATGCTTAACAAAGGCTATTCTCAAGATCAAAGCAGTAATGAGAATGAAACTAATGAAATGTTTAGTGGTAAGAAAGAAACTTCTAAAGAGGATAAATTTTTAAATTCATTATTGGATGATAATAAGGATAATTCAGTTGATAATAAAATTAACTTATTTGCATCAAGAACTCAAACTGTTCAAGGACAAAATACTGTTGTAAGAGGCCTGACAGTAAATAAGGCTACTTTTACTCAAGATTTAATACAAGATGTAAAGTATATGTCCACAAATAATCTTAAGGAATTAACTGTAAAAGTAAATCCAGGTAATCTTGGAGAAATAACAATAAAGTTAATTCAAGAAGATGGATTAATGAAAGCAAACTTAAAAGCAAACTCAAAAGAAACTACTGCATTATTATCACAAAACCTTGCAGAAATTAAAAAAGAACTTGGAGATCAAAGCATAAAAATATCTGAAGTTAATATTGACTTATATAATGAAGATACAACTTTCTTTAAAGATGGAGGATTTGGTGGAACATTATCTCAAGAACAAGGAAGAGATGAAAATAAAGGTTCATCAACAGATACTTCAATAAATTCTTTAGGGATTCAAAATGATGAAGATATATTTGAAAATAATGCTGAAATTGATACAACATTAGATTTTCTTGCATAGGAGGTGAGGTAAATGGCAACAAAAGTTACAAATGCGCTAGGATATACAGACAGAGGAACAGCAATTGTTAGCTCTAATACAGAACTTGGACAAAATGCGTTTATGAATATATTAGTTGCTGAGCTTAGTAATATGGATCCTACTAAAGATCAAGATTCAACAGCATATGTTACTCAAATGGCTGAATTTGCCAGTATAGAACAACTTAATAATCTGAATACGACAATGAGAAACTTTTCTTATCAGCAAATGGTTGGACAAGTTGCGATTCTTAATGATAGAGATGAAGATGGAAATAACAAGTTTGGTCTTATTACTCAAGTATTTAAAAGTGGAACTTACACATATGCCACTGTGTTAGATGCGGCTACAGGGACTTATTCTAATTATGAAATAAGTAGAGTAATTGGTACGTCAGATTCAGGATATACTAGTGCAAACTTTGAAACTGCATTGAATTCTAATTTCTTATCAGCAAAAGCGTTGGCAGATAGTGGTGCAAAAGCGGTAGTTGTAGAAACTGAAACTAAAAATGAAACTTCAACAGATAGTGATGGCAAGACAACTACAACAACTACAACAGTGACAACTGCTAAGAAATGTGTAATTAAAAGTGCATATCTTGACAAGGCAGGTAGTCAGGTTAATGTTACAGTAGCATTTCTTGATGATGAAGGAAATGAAACAGATGAAACCAAAGTTTATAATTATACTAGTATAGTTATTGCTGGTAATTTAACAGATGAAGTAATGGATGAAGCAGTTAAGAATCATACAACAACCACAGAAACTGACAAGGATGATTCAACTGATGAGGAAAGTTCAAATACAAAGACTCCTACAGCAGGAATTAAAGAAGCAGCAACTTCATATATTGCAAATAATCAAAAAAATATTACAAAAGAAAATGAAATATTATCAAAAATAGCAGGGATTTAAATGAGCTATAGGATAATTAATGGACAAGCATATTCTGTAGGAAATTTTGAACATATTAAAAATAACCAAAATGATTTAAATATAAAAAATACAAAAGATGATAAAAGCTTTAGAGATGTATTAAAAGATGTAAAAAGCCCAAAAGAAGGGTTTACAGTATCTAAACATGCAGCACAAAGGCTTAATGAGATTAACTTTACAAAAGATGACATGAATAAAATAGAAAAAGGATTCCAAATCGCAAAAGAAAAAAACTCAAAAAATACTGTTATGATTTATAAAGATATTGCACTTATTGCAAGTGTCGAAAATAAGACTTTGATAACAGCAATTGAGAAAGAAAGAGCTAAAGAGAATATATTCACAAATGTGGATAGTGTAGTAATTTTATAGGCAGGACCAATACAGTTAACAAGTAACAGTTAGATACACAACTGATAACTGTAAATTGATAACTGATAACTGAATAAAGGGTGCCTTAATCTGTGGAATGACAGAAGCAGATTATACAAATTATGATTTGGAGGAGTAAATTATGTTAAGATGTATGTATTCCGGAATAAGTGGAATGAAGGTTAATCAACAAAAACTTGATGTAATAGGTAATAATATAGCAAATGTAGGAACAACAGCTTTTAAATCATCAAGAGCTGAGTTTTCAGATATGTTGTATCAAAATGCAGGAGTAGCAACATCACCTACATCTAATAAAGGTGGTACTAATGCAAAGCAAGTAGGTCTTGGTGCAAAACTTGCAAGTATTGATAAAGTAATGTCACAAGGTAATGCATTATCAACTGGAAGAACATTAGATGCTTGTGTTGATGGTGAGGGATATTTTGTTGTAGGTAATGGATTAGTTGATTATACAGGTGCTGGAACAATAGTAACAAAGGATGGAGAATTAATAGGCGGAGATGGTATGTCAATTAATTATACTAGAGATGGTAATTTTCAGTTGGATTATGAGGGGAATTTAGTGACTTCTGACGGTTATAGGATAATGGGTTATCCATTAACAGCAACACAACCTAAAACTGGAACTGACACAGTACCTCCGTCAGGAGCTTCAGCAGATGGAGGATCAATTTCTAATAAAGAAGTAACAAAAACTGGAATTGATAGTATAGAGCCAGGAAGTGCAGTGTATGTTGATGCAGATGGAGTGTTAAAGGCAGCTAGTGATACACTTCAACCATTAAGGATTCCGGATTCGGTTTTTGTACCAGGAGATGCTACTGCAACACCACCAACTGAAGATAGTTGGCAAAAGGTTAAATCATTTACTATTGGAAAAGATGGTGTTATTACAGCGGTTCTTGCAAATTCAAAGAGAACTGCTTTAGGGCAAGTAGCTATGGCATCATTTAAAAATCCAGCAGGATTAACAGCAGTAGGTGGAAATTTATATGAAGTTTCTGCAAATTCAGGTCCAGTACTTGTTAAGACCTCTGTTAATATTGATAAAAAAGCAGATGGTACAGCAGATACGACTAATTTTGACAACAGTAAGGGATTTGGAGACATAATTCAAGCATGTCTTGAAGCATCAAACGTAGATTTGACAGAACAATTTACAGATATGATAACAGCAACAAGAAGCTTCCAGGCTTCTTCTAAGATGATTACAACAGGTGATGAAATACTTCAGACAATTACAGGATTGATGAGATAATATTTAAATTTACATAAGAAAAAGCTTAAAATATTATGAATTATTACCGATTATTTTCAATTAATGTTATGCATACATTAAAACATTTTATTGCTTTAAATTAGGATAAAATTGAGAATAAACGGAGGAAGAAATATGTTAAGATCAATGTACTCAGGAATAAGTGGGATGAAAGTAAATCAAGCTAAACTTGATGTTATAGGTAACAATATTGCAAACGTAAGTACTACAGCATTTAAAGCATCAAGTGCTAGATTCTCAGACATGCTTTATCAAAATAGTTCAACAGCAACATCACCAACATCAACTAAAGGTGGTACTAATGCAAAGCAGGTTGGGCTTGGTGCAAAACTTGCAAGTATTGATAGAGTTATGTCACAAGGTAATGCATTATCAACAGGACGAAGTTTAGATGCATGTGTTGATGGCGAAGGTTACTTTATCGTTGGAAGTGGTATTATTGATTATGCTGGTGCTGGAAGTACATTAAATGATAATATGAGTATTACAGGTGGAAATATGTCTGTAAACTATACAAGAGATGGAAACTTTCAATTAGATTATGAAGGTAATTTAGTTACATCAGATGGATATAGAGTAATGGGATATCTAGTAACGGCTAAAACTTACGATAAAGATGGTAATGAAATTACAGACGGAGTTCCTGTGTCACAACCATCAAGCATTGATGAAAATGGTGTAGGACAGTATGTTGATGCAGATGGTGTAATAAAGGCCGTAGATAATAAAACTCTTCAACCATTAAGAATACCAGATACAGTACATGTGCCAGAATATACTGATTCTGATGGAAATGTTGTACCAGCAAGCGATCAAAAGGTTCAGTCATTTACAATAGGAAAGGATGGAGTTATAACAGCAGTTCTTGCAAATGGAAGCAGAACAGCTCTTGGACAAGTTGCTATGGCATCATTTAAAAATCCGGCTGGATTAACAGCCGTAGGTGGAAATTTATATGAAGCTTCATCTAATTCAGGGCCAGTACTTGTTAAAACTCCTATAAATATTGATAAAAATGAGGATGGATCTGCAGCAGATACAAACTTAGATAATAGTAAAGGATTTGGGGATCTTATTCAAGGGTGTCTTGAAGCTTCAAATGTAGATTTGACAGAGCAATTTACAGATATGATTACAGCAACAAGAGCATTCCAGGCATCATCAAAAATGATAAATACAGCAGATGAGATTCTTCAAACAGTAACAGGATTAATGCGATAGTAATTTAAAATAGAATATACTCTATAGACAGAAGGTTATTCTGTCTATAGAGTATTAAAAAATAGATACAATTGATAATGTAAAATGTATAATAACACTAATGGTTTATTTTTAATTAAAAGTGGATGTGTACATTGTCCATTGTCTAAATTGATGTTATAAAGGGGGTAGAATTATGATAGATTTAACTGCTATGAATAATACAGAATTTGTACTTAATGCAGATCATATTGAAAAAATAGAATGTGTTCCAGAAACATTAATTACATTGACTAATGGTAAAAAGTATATCGTATTAGAAACTGTTGAAGAAGTAAAGAGTAAAGTTATTAAATATAAAAATAAAATCTTTACATACAAAATATAGGAGGCATTAAAATGAAAAAGAATGATATGTTGACGGCCATAGGACTTCTTTTAGGAATAGGTATGATGTTTTATGGTATGGCAAGTGGAGGATTAAGTGAGATGCATCTATTTTGGGATGCACCATCTGTAGCAATAACCATAGGAGGATCATTAGCAGCAGTAATGATAGTAACTCCTATGTCTGAATTTAAAAAATTTGGAACGCTATTTATTCAGGCTTTTAAAGAGCCATCTTCATCAAGTATAGAAACAGTTGCAAAATTTAGTGAGTTATCAAGAAAAGCTAGAAAAGAGGGGCTTTTATCATTAGAAGATGCAATTAATAATTTAGATGATAAATTTTTAAAGAAAGGTCTTCAGATGGTTGTTGATGGTATTGAGCCAGAATCAATTAAGGAGATACTTGAACTTGAGATATCAGGTATGGAGACAAGACATGGTAATGGAGCTAGCATATTTAAAACATGGGGGGCTTTTGCACCAGGATTTGGTATGCTTGGTACTCTTATTGGATTAATACAGATGCTTGGAAATCTTTCAGATGCATCAACAATAGCATCTGGTATGGGAAAGGCTCTTATTACAACTTATTATGGTTCATTAGTAGCTAACCTAATTGCATCACCAATTGCACAAAATTTGTCTGCAAAGAGTGCTTATGAAGTAAATATGAGAGAAATGATGGTTGAGGGAATTATTGCAATTCAGTCAGGTGTTAACCCTAGAATTGTTGAAGATAAGCTTATATCTTATTTATCACCTTCTGAAAGAGAAGAATATAGCAAAACTCATGGAGATAGTGCTCAGGTAAGTGAAGGAGTGGCTTAGTTTATGGCAAGAAAAAAGAAATCATCTAATAATGAATTAACTGGTGATGAATGGTTAGGAACATATTCTGACTGTGTTACATTGCTTATGACATTTTTCGTATTATTATACTCTATGTCTACAGTTGATGCTCAAAAAGTTCAGGCGATTTCTCAGGCATTTTCAATAATGAGTGGAAAATCTGCCGACAGTATATTACAATATGATATGTACCAAGGTAGTCAGCCTGTACTTGGTGGAGAATCAAAAGTAGAAAATACTATACAACAAAGTGAAAATATTGATAGAAAAACTATGTATGAAGATGTAAAAGAATTTGTGGATAAGAATCAGCTTAATACAACTATAGATATTGCACAGGATGAAAATGGAGTAGTATTACAGCTTAGAGATAATATACTATTTGAATCAGGAAAAGCAGATTTAATTGATGGTAGCAGTGAGATACTGGATAAAATAAATACATTAATATCAACTTTACCGAATTCTATTGTTATTGAAGGGCATACTGATAATTTACCTATAAGTACAAGTATTTATAAAGATAACTGGGACTTATCTACTGCAAGAGCATCAAATGTACTGCGATATTTTACACAGTTAAAAGGTCAGGATCCTACAAGATTTTCAGCGGCAGGATATGGAGAATATAGACCTAAGGTTGATAACAGTACTGATGAGAATAGAGCTCAAAATAGAAGAGTTAATATTTTAATTGTTTCAAATAATGAGGAGTGATAGTAATGGCTAAAAAAGAGAATGATAAAGGAAAAGAGAAGGTTGAGGGAAAAGAAAAAGGTGGAAAAGGCCTTATGGTTGTTCTATTCATTTTAGGATTAATAGTTTTAGGAGGAGCAACTTTCGGTGGGGCTTATTTATTTATGAAGACTAATAAAACCGTATCAGCTCAAGAAGTTGTTGTTGAAAATGCATATGTTGATTTAGAAGAGTTCACTGTTAATTTAGCTGATGAAGGCGGTAAAAGATACTTTAAGGGAGAACTATCTGTAGGTTATGATAAATCAAACAAAAAAATGGCAGAAGAAATAACAGCCAATACAGTAGTAATAAGAGATACAATTATATTTTACTTTAAAGGACAAAAGGCAGATTTTATAAATAATATCAATAATGAACAAAAAATTAAAGATGATTTGATTGTAGCTATAAACAAACAATTACAAAAAGGTAAAATAACTGATATTAGATTTAAGAATATGATAGTTCAATAAGGTAAAGTTATGGATTTTGAATTTTTAAAGATGTGTATCCAACTTTTTATAGCTTTAGGGATAACACTAGGAATTATATTTTTAAGTTATAAGATACTGGGAACAAAAGTTGAAAGTATAAATAATAATAAATATGTAAAAGTCATAGAAAGAACTCAAGTAACAAAAGATAATGCAATTTTAGTTGTTAAAGTTGGAAAAAAGGGTTATGTAATGACATGTTCTGGGAGCAGTATGGAAAGGCTTTCAGAACTATCACAGGAAGAAATTAATGAAATAGAAGAAAATAAGAAAAGATATAATAAGGAAATTATGGATGGATACAACAAAGTTGTTTCAGCATCTAAAAATAATGTTTCTAAGGTATTAAAGAATATAAGATCAAAGGAAGAGAAACATGAGAAATAAGAGAAAAATGTTATTTATGTTTGCAGCAGCATTTTGCTTTTTTATGATATTTGCTATAAAGGTTCATGCAGCTCCAACGACTACAGATATACCACAAGTTAATATTTCTTTTGGAGATGGTTCAGATTCTCCAAAAGATTATGTAACTAATATTAGATTACTTATATTTTTTACAGTACTTGCATTGCTTCCATCAATTGTAATAATGGTGACTAGCTTTACAAGAATAGTAGTTGTATTTTCGTTCTTAAAAACAGCTATAGGTGTAACTCAATCGGTTCCGAACCAAATTCTTACAGGGCTTGCTATCTTTCTTACTTTTTTTATAATGCAGCCCGTTTATAGTCAAATGAATACTAATGGTATTCAACCTTATCTTGAAAACAAGATAACACAAGAACAGGCTATTGATGAAATATCAAAGCCTTTAAAAGAGTTTATGGCAAAAGAAACTAGACAGGATGACCTAGAACTTTTTATTGATATTAACAATGTTGACAAACAAAGTATTGCTGAAGCTAAAGATATACCTTTTACATCCTTAGTACCAGCATTTGCAATTAGTGAACTTAGAACAGCATTTGAAATTGGATTTTTAATATTCTTACCATTTTTAGTTATAGATATGGTAGTGGCAAGTGTTTTAATGTCAATGGGTATGTTTATGCTACCACCTACAACAGTAGCGCTTCCATTTAAACTAATATTATTCGTAATGGTAAATGGATGGCATCTATTAGTAGAACAACTGATAAAAAGTTTTATGTGAGGTGTAATATAATATGAGTGAAATAATGCTAAATGGAGTTGTGAAAGATACAATAGTAACAGCAATAAAAGTTGGAGCACCAATTCTTATTGTGGTTCTTGTACTTGGTCTTATAATAAGTATTATTCAAGCAACTACACAGATTCAGGAACAGACATTAACATTTGTACCTAAATTAATAGCAACTGCAATTGTAGGATTAATGCTTGGAAATTGGATGCTTCACACAGTTGTGTCATTTACAAATAGAATATTTGATATGATTTCAAGGATATCATCATAAGGAGGTAAGCATTTTGATTGATTTAGCTTACTTTCTAGGAATATTTTTAATATTTCTAAGGATAAGTTCTTATTTTGTAGCAACAAAAATATTTTTTCCAAGTGGGACTCCAATTATGTTTAAAACAGGTTTTTCTATGATATTATCATATGGGATAATTTCTGGAGTTGACCACAATACAGTACTGGCAATTGATAGCAATTATATGATTGCATTTTATATTATCAGTGAAGTATTAACTGGTTTAATATTAGGATACATAACAAATTTAGTTTTTCAGGCAGCAAAGCTTGCTGGAAGCTGGATAGATATTCATGCAGGATTTTCAATGGTTACAGTATTAGATCCTGCAACACAAACATCAACTACTCTTATGGGGAATTTATTTTATTTTGTTTCCCTAGTATTCTTTTTTATGATTAATGGTCAAGAATTAATTGTAAAATCAATATATGAAAGTATTAGTATTGTGCCATTAGGACATACAATAGTTTATCAGGAAACTGTTATGGGAGCTGCTGAGACAATAGTAGATTTTTTTGTACTAGGTGTTAAAATAGCCCTACCAATAGTTTTAATAATAGTTATGACTGATATTTGTTTAGGCCTTATAACAAGGACAGTACCTACAATACCAATAATGATTTTTGGTATGCCTATAAAAAATATACTTGGATTTATAACATTTTTAATAATAATGCCAACAATGCTTAAGATTATTGGAACTGCTATATATGAACTTCCAGATATATTCAACAAAATATTTAAACTCATACCAGTAGTACCACTGGCGTTTGTCTTTGCCAGTGATGATAAAACAGAAGAAGCTACACCTAAGAAAAAATCGGATTCTAGAAAAAAAGGTCAGATTGCAAGAAGTAAAGATGTTGGTGTGGCTCTAACTATGGTAGTATGTACAATTGCTGTTTCAGCTTGCTGGAATATGATGATAAATGGATTTAAAGAAGTAATGATTTATTTTTTACAATTACCTACGTTAGATAATTTTGATAAACTTTCATTAACAGGAATATCAATAACAGTAATAATGAGAGTTGCCTATGGATTGTTACCAATAGCCTTACCAATCATGGTTGGAGGGATTATTGCTAGTTTAATGCAGACTGGATTTTTGATAACAGGAGAACCTTTAAAACCTTCTTTTGGGAAATTAAATCCATTATCGGGAATAAAAAATATGATTTCAAAGAGAAGTCTTGTTGATTTATGTAAAAATCTTATAGTAATATCAATTGTAAGTATTATTGCATATAGATATATTTCTTCTAATTATCAACAAATAATTTCTATGTCCAATATATATTTGCCAAGTCTTAATGTAGAAATTAAAAATCTTGTTTTGGGTATTTTTAAACAAATATGTATAGTTCTTATTGTAATAGCAGCTATTGATTATTTTGTTCAGTTTAAAATGCATAATCAAGATTTAAAGATGTCAAAGCAGGAAGTTAAAGAAGAATATAAACAACAAGAAGGGGATCCACAGCTTAAAGGGAAAATAAAGCAGAAGCAGAGGGAAATGAGTAGACAGAGAATGATGCAGTCAGTATCTGATGCTACAGTAGTAATTACAAATCCTACTCACCTTGCTATTGCGTTAAAATATGAAGAAGGTACAGATATGGAAGCACCAAAGGTTCTTGCAAAAGGTGCTGATTATTTAGCTTTAAAAATAAAATCAATTGCAAAGGAAAATGAAATTCCGATAATTGAAAATAAACCACTTGCAAGAATGATGTATGATAAAGTAGAAATTGATAGTGATATACCACCAGAATTATATCAAGGGGTAGCAGAAATACTTGCAATTGTTATGAAAATTAAAAAATAGAAAATATATAGAAAATCAAAAGCAATGAACAATTATAATAAACAAGTGACATTTTATAAAACAGGAAACTTTATTTAATAAATAATTTAATATATTCATTTTGAATATATTCTCAAATTGTCAATTGTCAATTGTCCACTGTCAATTAAAAAAGAGGGATGTGTGAATTTTGTTAGGAGAGAAGAGGCTTGACATAAAAAGTAATTTAGATGTGGTAATAGCATTTGGAGTTATTGGAATTGTACTTATGATAATTATTCCATTACCAAAAATTATGCTAGATTTGCTACTAGCTTTAAATATAACTATATCAATAGTTATAATTCTTATTACCATGTTTACAACTAATGTATTACAGCTTTCGGTGTTTCCTACACTATTGCTTGTAACTACATTGTTTAGATTAGGTCTTAATATATCTTCAACAAGGCTTATCTTAACAGAAGCTGATGCAGGAACCATAGTTTCAGCATTTGGTGACTTTGTTATACGTGGTAATTATGTGGTAGGTATAATTATATTCCTTATCATTGTAGTAATACAGTTTATGGTTATTACAAATGGTGCAGGAAGAGTTTCAGAAGTATCAGCAAGATTTACACTTGATGCTATGCCTGGTAAACAGATGAGTATTGATGCTGATTTAAATTCAGGTATGATTGATGATGCCATGGCAAAAAAGAGAAGACAGGATCTTCAAGCTGAAGCAGATTTTTATGGAGCAATGGATGGTGCATCTAAGTTCGTAAAAGGTGATGCTATAGCAGGTATTATAGTTACAATAATAAATATTATTGGTGGAATAATTATTGGTGTAATGTTTAATGGGATGGATGCAGGAACAGCAGCTCAGACTTATACAAAGTTAACAGTAGGGGATGGGCTTGTAAGTCAGGTTCCAGCATTATTGATATCTACAGCATCGGGTATATTAGTTACACGTTCAGGTAATGATGAAACTTTTGGAGATACTGTATCAAACCAATTAACAGCATTCCCAATTGCTACAGGTATTGCAAGTGCTGTAATGTTGTTTTTAGGACTTGTTCCTAATATGCCTAAAATTCCATTCTTTGTTGCAGCTGTAGCAATGGGGGGATTAACATATCTTCTATATAAAGAAGATGCAGCAAAGCAAGTGGAAGAGGTTATAACTGAAGAAGAAGAAATAATGCAACAGGAAAGAAAAGAGCCTGAAAATGTTATGAATTTAATTTCTGTTGAAGCAATGGAAGTGGAAATTGGATATGGGCTCATACCTCTTGCAGATGAAAGCTCAGGAGGAGATTTACTTCAAAGAATTGCATCAGTTAGAAGACAGTGTGCAATTGAAATGGGAATTGTAGTTCAACCTATAAGAATAAGAGATAATCTTCAGCTTAAAACTAATGAATATATAATTAAAATAAGAGGGACAAAAGTTGTATCTTCTGAATTGATGCCAAGCATGCTTTTATGCATGGACCCAACAGGGGAAAATTCAGATTTACCAGGTATAAAAACAATTGAACCTACATTTGGTCTTCCAGCAGTATGGATAAATAAAGATCAAAGAGAAGATGCTGAAATTAAGGGGTTAACAGTAGTTGATCCTACGACAGTTATGGTAACTCATTTAACAGAAACAATTAAAAACCATTCTTATGAATTACTTGGAAGACAAGAAGTTAAACTTATTGTTGATAATGCTAAAGAAAAGTATAGTGCAGTTGTTGAAGAACTTATACCTGACTTGTTAACTATTGGTGAACTTCAAAAAGTATTACAGAATTTATTGAGAGAAAAAGTTCCAATAAAGGATATAGTTACAATAATGGAATCATTAGCTGATAATGCTAGAAATACAAGAGACCTTGAAGTATTAACTGAATATGTAAGATTTTCTTTATCGCGAACTATATGTAATACAGTTGTAGATGAGAACAGAACTATAAATGTTGTAACTTTAGATCCAGTAATAGAGGATATAGTAGCAAATAATATTCAAAAATCAGTTCAGGGATCATTCCCAACTGTAGATCCAGATACGACTACAAGGATACTTGGAGCAATAAAGGATACCGTGGAAAGCGTTTATTTTTATAATAATCAACCTATAATACTTGTTTCACCTAATATAAGACCAGTATTTAGAAAGCTTATAGAAATGGTATTCCCACAAATAATGATTATTTCATTAAATGAAGTACCAAATGATGTTCAAATTAATAGCGAAGGAGTTGTAAGAATATAGATGATCATAAAAAAATATCTCGTTAAGAATATTAATGAAGCTATGAGTAAAATACGATATGAACTCGGAAAAGATGCTATTATAATAAGTCAAAGAAAAGTTAGAAAATCAGGTTTTGCTGGATTATTTTCCGGGAAATTAATAGAAGTTACAGCAGCAGTTGAAACTTCTGTTAATGAAGAAAAGAAAGATGAGAGTCATAAACAAAATATTATTACTGAAGAAGATGAATTTAAAAAGTCTATTGAAAGTATAAAAAAATTAATGGAGAATGAAATTGCAGTAACACAAACTAAGGAAAAGTCTTCAGAATTGAATAATATGATAAAAGAACATAATAGTAATGTTGAAAAAGAAAGACAAGGTTCTCTTATTGATTCTCTTGTAGGCTTTGAGGATAATGACAGTAAAACAATACAAAATGATATTTATAGGAAGAACTTTTTAAATAATAATAATGAACTTAGTGTTGAATCTGTACATAAAGAAGTTGAAGAATTAAAAACTTTGATAAACAAAGTAATAGAGAATAAAACGGCTATTTCAGAAGAAATAGATGAGTCAATTGAGGAAGTTAATCTATTAAATTTAGATTCTTTAAAAGAACAATTGAATAATTTGGATATTGATGAAGATTTCTATGATGATGTTATAAATATGGCTTTAGATTATAAAGATGAAGATATTAGTGAAACTGAGATATTAAGAGATATTTTTGAGAGAGATATTCTTGTAACTAATAAGGGGCTTAATGGAAAAGTTGTATTAGTAGGACCTACAGGTGTCGGAAAGACAACTACAATTGCAAAGCTTGCTGGCAGACTTGCACTTGTTGAAAAGAAAAAAGTAGGATTAATAACTATCGATACATATAGAATAGGGGCTATTGAACAGCTTAAAACATATGCAGAAATAATGAATATACCATTTAAAGTTGTTATTACTATAAAAGAGATGGAAAATGCAATTGAATCAATGGAAGATTGTGATGTTGTACTTATAGATACTACTGGAAGAAGCAGTAAAAATACAATGCAGATTTCAGAACTTAGAGCATTTGTACAAAAGGCTAATCCAGATCATGTTAATATGGTTATAAGTGCTACAACTAAGAACAAAGATATAAAAGGTATATTAAAAGGTTATTCTGAACTTGGATATGAAAGTGTAATTGTAACAAAGCTTGATGAAACAACGGCTTATGGATCTATATATAATATATCAAGAAATTCTAATAAGCCGATTAGTTTTATAACTATTGGTCAAAATGTTCCAGATGATATAAAATTATCAACTAAGGAGGAACTTACACGCTTCATATTAGGGGAGGAAACTCTATGTTAGATCAAGCAGAAGCGCTCAGAAAATTAGCAGATAATGATGGAAAAGAGAATCAAAAGAATAATATTAGCAAAATTATAACAGTAACATCTGGAAAAGGTGGAGTTGGAAAAAGTAATTTTGTTGTGAATCTTGCTATTACTTTACAAAAAAATGGTAAAAAAGTTCTTATTTTTGACGCGGATCTTGGCATGGGAAATGATGATGTTCTTATGGGACTATATCCTAAGCATAATATATTTGACATTATATTTACTGATTTGACATTAAAGGATATAATTATAGAGGGGAATGAAGGAGTTGCTTTAATTCCAGCAGGTTCAGGTTTAAATAAAGTTCATGAACTTACTGAAAATGAAAGGCAGTTATTTTTAAGTAAATTATCTGAACTTGATGAATTTGATTATATATTAATGGATACTGGAGCTGGAGTAAGTAGA
This sequence comes from Clostridium butyricum, assembly GCF_006742065.1. NCBI lineage: Bacteria > Bacillati > Bacillota > Clostridia > Eubacteriales > Clostridiaceae > Clostridium > Clostridium butyricum. The sequence goes on from NZ_AP019716.1 coordinate 777,868, forward strand.
GATATATTAGCATTTATATCTGCATCAGAAGAACTTATAATAATAACAACTCCTGAACCAACATCGCTTACAGATGCATACAGTCTTGCAAAAGCAGCAGATCATTTTAAACTAAAAGATAACGCAAAAGTTATAGTGAATAAAGCATTTTCTAAAGAAGAAGGAATTGAAACATTTAATAAATTTAACAGAGCTGTGACTAAATTTTTAAATATAAAAATCGAATATTTAGGTTATATTTTGGACGATAGAAAACTTGTACAAAGCGTAAGAGCTCAAAAACCATTTGTAACTTTATATCCTAATTGTGATGCTTCTAAAAATATAGAAGATATTGCAATGAAAATTTTAGGACAAGACTCTGTAAATACAGGCGGTGCAAAAAAACTATTTAAAAAACTACTTAATTTATTTTCATAAGGGGGATTTTACACATGGATAATTTTCAACTGGATGTAAATGACAGACTCGAAGTTATAGCAAAAGATAAAGCATATAAAAGCCTGATAACTGATGTTGATGATGATTGGATAAAGATTAATGTTCCAGTTTTTGAAGGTGAATATTTAGTATTGTATAGTGGTGAAATGGTAATAATAAATATGTATCTTGATAACGGAAAATGCTATAGTTTTAATGCTAAAGTGTTATCAAAAGGAAAAGAAGGAAACATACCGTATTACAAATTATCAGAACCTATTAATATTAAAAGAATACAAAGAAGAAATTATTTTAGAGTAGGAATTTTAAACAATGCTTACTATAAAAATATAACTAATTTAGATAAAAATGATGTTGATGATGAACAATACACAGAAGCAATGATGTTGGATTTAAGTGGAGGCGGATTAAAACTGAAAATTAATGAAGATGTTCAGATGCATGATATATTATCAATTAAAATGAGAATAAAGGGTTCAGAAATTGTTGTTAATGGGGAAGTTGTGCGAATAGAAATTTCAGAAGATAGAAATAAAATGTGTGGTATAAAATTTTTAGATATTTCACAATCGCAAACTGATAGAATCATAGAAGAATTATTTGAAATAATGAGAAAACAAAGGGCTTTAACATAATAATCAAAATATAAATGAGAATTGAATTGGGAGGTAATTATGATGAATGCACTAAAAGAAGTTGATGGAAGAGAACAAATAATAGAAGAATATATTCCATTAGTAAAATATATTGCCTCTAGGGTTATGTTTGCAAAAAATAAGTATATGGAATATGAAGATTTGGTAAGTTATGGGATGATTGGCCTTATTGATGCAATTAATAAATTCGATAATAGCAAAGGTATGAAATTTTCTTCATATGCATCTATACGAATAAAAGGTGCTATGATTGATGAACTTAGAAAAAATAGACCAATATCTAAAGGTGCTATGGATAAATTAAATAGGTATAATAAAGCTATTGAGGAATTGCAAGGAACATTGTTAAGAGAACCTACGACTCAAGAAATATCAAATTACCTGGGGATATCTTCAAGCGAGGTTGCTGAAATTGAAAATTACATAAATTACATATCTATGGTTTCTCTAGAAAGTGTTATATTTTCTGATGATGAGGATGTAAATCTAATGGGAGTTATTGAAGATAAAAATAGCCCAAGTCCCCATTCATATTTAGAAGATAAGGAAAAGCTTGAGATATTGACTCAAGCAATTGAACTTTTAAAAGAAAAAGATAGAATGATATTAAATTTATATTATTATGAAGGCTTAACACTTAAAGAAATAGGTAAAATTCTTGAAGTATCAGAATCAAGAGTATGCCAACTACATAGTAGATCTATCCGTAATTTAAGAGAATGTATGAAAAAACTTCACTATGTAGATTAATTAAATTGGAGGTGTATAATGCCTATAATACTAATATTAATAGGACTTGTTTTAGTGATATATAATTATATTGCTTTAAAAAAAGAATCTATACCGTTTGAAATTCATGACAATGAAGAAAAGTTAAAAAAAAATAACTCTTTTGAAAATGTGCTTGAAAAGAGCAAGGATGAACTCAATGAATATAAAATTGAACTTGGGGTTTTTAGGAAAAATGTAGCGGAAAGTTTAACAGAACTTCAAGAAGAAATATTAGAAATAAAAAAATATTTAAATATTATAAAGAATAATGACAATTTATACGAAGATAAAATAGAAAAAGAAAATTTAATTATTGAAGAAGATAGTTTTTATAATAAATTTGACAACAATGTAATATCAGAAATTAATTTTAATAATAATTCTATGAAAAGAAAAAGCTCAGATACTGAAAAGATAGCAGATAGTAAAAAAACTGAAAAAATTAAAGAACTTCTAAATGAAGGCTTGAGTGAAGATGAAATCTGCCATAGATTATCTATAAGTAAGGGGGAAGTATTATTAGTAAAAGATTTATACAAAAAATAGAAAATAAAATTGCCTTTTTTATAGATAAAAAAATTTTATTAGGTGTAGGTATAGGATTGATTTTCGGTGCTATATTCATGTGGGGATATAAAAGTACTATAGGTTTATCTGATAGTCAAATTGAAAATAGAGCAAGAGAAATGGGTATGATTTATAAAAGTGAGCAGAAGACAATTTTTAATGGAGAAGGGGAGTAGCAAAGGATATGATAAGAGGATTTTACAGTTCAGTATCAGGACTGATAACTTTACAGAATGAAGAAGAAACAATTACAAATAATATAGCTAATGTTAATAATAATGGATATAAGAAACGTTTGTTAACAAAACAGAGTTTTGATGACGTTATGATATCTAATAGGCAAAAACTTTCTGGTGATAAATATGTTAGAAATAATATAGGTACTATGAATTTAGGTGTAAAGACTTCAGATGTTGAAACAGTATTTACTCAAGGATCATTTAAGTCAACAGATAAACAGACTGACTTTGCTATTGATGGTAGAGGATTTTTTGTTGCAAGAAATGCAAATGGTCAACAAGTTTACACTAGAGATGGGAACTTTAAAGTTAATCAACAAGGATATCTTATAACAAATGATGGCTGTGAAGTGATGGGGAATAACAACACTACAGGTGCAACAGAACCTATTTATGTTGGAAATATGAATTTTTCACTTGATTCTAATAATAATATAGATTTAGCTGGTGTAGGAGCAACTCATAAATTAGTGACAGTAGATTTTGATAATGAAGACTATAAAAATTTAGAGCCATTAGGAGATAATTATGTAACTACAGCAAACCCTATATACAATGCAAGAGTTAATGTTGTACAAAATGCACTTGAATCTTCAAATGTTGATTCTACAGATGAAATGATTAAACTTATGCAAGTAAAAAGACAATTTGAAACAAATCAAAAGTTTGTAAAGATGCAAGATGAAACAGTACAAAAAGCAGCAACTGAACTTGGAAGGGTTTAAGAATTTAATTTATGGAAATTAATTATTTATAATTTTTAAATAAACTTCAATTATAAATGAAAATTAGGAGTAGTGATAATTTATGTTTAATGTATTTGCAACTGGGAAAAGTGGTATGACAGCATATCAAGAAAAAATGGATTATCTTTCAAATGATTTAGTTAATAGTACAACAACAGGATATAAGGGTACTGATATTGGATTTAAAGATTTAATGACTGAGTCATTAGATAGAAAAGGAAATCCTATTGTCAATAAAAATGCAGTGAATGGGACAGGCGTTAGAATTGGAACAAATTATGCTAATAATAAGCAGGGAAATTTATTAAATACAGGATTGAAAACGGATCTTGCTATTGATGGTAAAGGGTATTTTGCACTTCAAAATCCAGATGGAACAATATCTTATACAAGAGATGGTAATTTTAAAATAGATTCAAATGGTTCACTTGTAACTGCATCAGGGGTAAAAGTTTATGTTCAGTATGAACCAGGATTTTCTGAAGGAGATCCAGCATTTGATAGTGATAACATAGCTATAGATGGACAAGGCGGAATATCTATGAATATAGATGGAAATGTTGCTCTAGTAGGAAGCATACCTGTATTTACTGCGATTGGAGATAAAGGATTTGTTCCTAAAGGAAACAATATGTTTGTACCAAGTGATGATGCACAAATCACCCTCAGTGATGATTATGATATAAGACAAGGATTTTTAGAAGCTTCAAATGTAGATGCAGCAGAGGTATTTTCTGATGTTATATTGACTCAAAGAGCATTCCAATTGAGTTCGAAGGCAATAACTACTGCAGATGATATTTGGAGTATGATAAATAGTATGAGATAAATAAACAATAAAATTATGTTAATGTAATTAAGACTGATTTAATATATATTGAACAAAAATATATTAAATCAGTCTTAGATTTTTATTAAAAATACAGTAAAAAGTTTAAAAACCTATACTTAATATGGTTTTATGCCTAGTGAAATTAATCTTTACAATAAAGATTAATACAAGTAAAATAAATATTGAACTAATTATGTAAAATGAAATTTTAAGGAGGAAGTATTGTGGAAAATGTAGTTTATGTAACTGGACATAGAAATCCTGATTCGGATTCTATATGTGCAGCATATGGATATGCAGCTTTAAAAAATAAGACTAGTGATCTTCCAGCGGTACCAGTAAGATTAGGAAGTGTAAATAGAGAGACACAGTTTATTTTAGATTATTTTAATGTTGAAGCACCAAAATTATTAGAAACAGTTAAGCTAAAAGTAGAAGATTTAGATATAGATACTATAGAACCTATAAAAGGTAGCTTATCTTTAAAAAGAGCTTGGAATATTATGAGAGACAATCATGCTAAGTCACTACCAGTAGTAGATGATAATGGAAGATTGAAAGGAATTCTTTCAATTTCAAATTTAACATCTTCATATATGGAAATTGGAGATAATGATATATTAGGTAAGAGTAAAACATCAATAGAGAATATAGTAGATACTCTTGATGCAAAATCATTATACATAAATAAAGAATGTAAAACATTTGATGGAAAGATTGCCGTAACTGCAATGTTACCACATAGCTTAAGAGAAATTGTAGAAAAAGGCGACATAGCAATAGTTGGAGATAGACCAGACGTTCAAGAAGCATTGATTGATATAAATACATCATTAATCATTATAACTGGCTCACACGTTTTAGGTGATGATTTATTGAATGAAGCAAAGAGTAAGGGAGTTACGGTTATAAGCACACCTTATGATTCATTTACAGCTTCAAGATTATTACTTCAAAGTGTACCAGTAGAATATGTAATGGCTACAGAAAACTTAATTTCATTCTCTAAGGATGAATTAGCTGATGATATTAAATGTGTTATGGCAGAAACTAGATATAATAGTTATCCTGTAATTGATAATGAAGGAATAGTTTTAGGAACAGTTTCAAGATACCACCTAATTTCAAATCATAAAAAGAAAGTTATTCAAGTTGACCACAATGAAAGAGGTCAGTCAGTTGATGGATTAGAAGAAGCAGAAGTTCTTGAAATAATTGATCACCACAGAGTAGCAGATATTCAAACAAGCAACCCAATATACTTTAGAAATGAGCCAATAGGAAGTAGTTCAAGTATAGTTGCTAAATGTTATTTTGAAAGAGGAATAGAACCTTCAAAAGAAGCAGCAGGTCTTTTATGTGGAGCTATAATTTCAGATACATTATTATTTAAGAGTCCAACTTGTACAGAACAGGACAAGGAAATATGCTTAAAATTAGCTGAAATTGCTGGAATAGAAAGCGTTGAAGATTTTGCTAAAGAAATGTTTAAAGCAGGTACATCATTACAAGGTAAGACTGTATCAGAAATATTTAATCAAGACTTTAAACCATTCAGCATGGGTGAAACTAAAGTCGGAGTTGCACAGGTTAATACTATGGATATAGATGGATTTATGCCATTAAAGGATGATATGTTAAGCTACATGGCTTCTGAAGCTGAATCAAAAGGGTATGATGTAGTTATGTTATTATTAACAGATATTTTAACAGAAGGTTCACAAGTTTTAGTTGCAGGTAATAGACATGATTATGTGGAAAAAACTTTTAATGTTAAATTAACAGATTCAATGGCATTTTTACCAGGAGTATTGTCAAGAAAGAAACAAGTAATACCACCATTAACTGTTGTTGTTAATTCAATGAAATAATTTCTATAAGGAGATAATGGGAATATAATAAAAAAGAGCATTAAAAATTTAGTGCTATATAATAGATTTAAAAGAGTTTCTTAAAAAGCTTCATTTTATGTTTCAAAACATAAAATGAAGCTTTTTTTAATTATAAAAATAATTTTATTTTAATTTACAATTGTTAAATAATCATTTTAAATATATTGAGCGTTTAGATATATATTAGATGTTTGGATTTATCTTATGTGGGGATGTATATATGAAATAACCCAGAAAACATTTTTATAAATAAATGTTGTTATGATTATGAAATAAAAAAATGTCAATAATCATAAATAATAAACTACATATATGTAGGGAGTTTATTATTTATAAAATGAAAGGGGATTATTCATGATAGAAACAGATTATAATTTTAAGAAAATTGAAGAATATAAAGAAAAAATTCTTAAAGAACAAATTTATAGTGAATATAATGTGAAAAAATATGAAAGCTGTCCTCACTGTGGATGTACACACTTTATAAAACATGGAAAATATGAAGGAATTCAGAGATATAGATGTAAAAATGATCAGTGCAGAAAAACTTTTTCAAGCACAACATGTTCTGTTTGGAAGTATTTAAAACATAAACCTGAAAAATGGCTTAAATTTATTGAATTAATGTGTGAAAATATTTCGCTTCAAAGATGTGCAGATATATTGAATATTACAATATCAACAGCTTTTTACTGGAGACATAAGGTTTTTCATGGAATTGAAAATTATTATAAACCAAAAAGCTTCAAAGAGCATATAGTTGTAAGTGATTTTTATACACACAAATGTTATAAGGGAAGTCGAAGTAAACACTTCACAAAAGAACAAAGTTTAAACAATAAGATATCTAGATTATTTGCATATGTGCCTAATGATGTAGGTATATTAATATGCGTGGAAGGTGATGAAATTCCACTTATTAATGTAAAATATGAAAAAGAAAAGTTGATATATGATTTTGAAAAAAGTATATCAAATTATATTGATAAAAATTGTTACATACATTTAAATAAAGTTAGATGGAGAAAAATTGAGGAGTTTACAATGGAACATAATAAAAATCTACCTTGTGGAGTGATAAAAAAATATGGATTCAAGATACGTAAAAATTGGAATGGTATACCTCACATAGAGGATAAATTTCAAGTAAGCAGCAATACAGGAAAGTTTATAGGAGAATTAAATAGTTGGTTATATAGATTTAAAGGAATTGCAACAAAATATCTTAATCATTATTTTAATTTTTACTTACTAATTCATTCATCGAGGCATTTTGATTCTATTAAAATTTTTAGGGATTTGTTAAAAAATAGCTTTTTTACTTCATGTTATAAACTAAAAAGTTCACATTTAGAGAATTATTAAAGAAAATATTATATATTGATTAATTGAAGTGACATAGTCAATTGCATTAATATTTATAAAATATAAAGTGAAATATTATAAATGTTATAATAACAACATTTATATATAAAAAGGATATACCATTAAAATAATATATCTATAAGGTATAGGGAATTGTCCTAATAACATTATTATAGATATAAAATGGATTTGCTAAAGAGATTTTAATGAAGTTATAAGTATGAATTTTAAGGTGTTAAGTGTACTACTTAATTATTATTTTATATAAGTTGAACATATCTAAATATCCCAATATAATGTTTGTTTATTAAAATCGGAATAACTTTTATTATGGAAAATATATATAGTATATAGAGTTCTATATAGGGAGGAAAAGATGTGATACAAGAAAAGGAACTGACCAAAGGTCTTACAACAAAGGAAGCTGAAAAACGAATCGAAAACTTTGGTCTGAATGAATTAGAACATAAGAGTAAGGCATCTGCAATAAAGATATTTTTATCTCAATTCAATGATTTTATGGTGTGGGTGTTAATTGCGGCTACTATTATTTCAGGAGTAATTGGAGATACGGCAGATGCGGTAACAATTCTTATTATAGTCATCATAAATGCCATACTCGGTTTTGTTCAAGAATTCAGAACAGAAAAATCACTTGAAGCGCTCAAAGAATTAGCTGCACCAACATGCAAGGTGCTTAGAGATTCAAGTATAAAAATTATTAATTCTATTTATCTTACAATTGGAGATATAGTAATACTTGAAGCTGGAGATAGAATACCAGCAGATGGTTTTTTTGTAGAAAGCTCAGGTATAGTAGTTGATGAATCCTTGCTTACAGGTGAATCTGTAGGTGTTAATAAAGATGCTCTTAATAAGAGTAACAATGGTGGATTTATGGGAACCACAGTTGTTAAAGGTAAAGGGATTTTCAAAGTAAGTTCTATTGGTATGAAGACTGAAATGGGTAAGATTGCAGATTTGATTCAGAATATTGATGAAGAAAAATCTCCTTTAAATCAAAAATTAGAGTCACTTGGTAAAGTATTAGTAGTACTTTGTTTAGTAATATGTGCAGCAGTGACTATAATGGGAATAATCAGGGGAAATGACATTACTGAAATGTTTCTTCTAGGAGTAAGTCTTGCAGTGGCTGCCATTCCAGAAGGACTTGCAGCTATTGTTACTGTAGCGCTTGCCCTTGGAGTATCAAGAATGCTTAAGAGGAATGCTTTAGTAAGAAAACTTCCAGCAGTTGAAACTTTAGGATGTACATCTGTTATTTGTTCTGATAAAACAGGAACATTAACTCAAAATAAGATGACAGTTAAAGAAGTCTATATTAATGGAAGAATACATGAACTTGATAAAGAAGAATTACATGATTATCAGAAATTAAAAAAGGCATTGATATATTGTAATGACTGTAATTATGATTTTAATAAAAAGAAAATGAGTGAAGCACTTCATGGAGATCCAACAGAAACTGCACTTATAAATATGTTTTTTAAAGATCCTGCTAAACTTAAGGAGTTTATAGAAAGTTCAAAGAGAATTTTTGATATTCCATTTGATTCAACAAGAAAGATGATGTCTGTCATAGTTAAGGAGGATGGAAAAGATACATGTTATGTTAAGGGGGCTCCAGAGAGAGTTCTTGATAAGTGTGACTACGTTTTAGAAAATAATAAGTTAAAGCCTTTCACATATCAAAAGAAAAAACAAGTTGAAGAATTTATTACAGCCATGTCATCAAGAGCCTTAAGATGTATTGCAGCAGCATATAAGGAAGAAAATCTTACAAAGAGTGGTAAGTTAGAAGAACATCTTATATTCATTGGTGTTGCAGGTAGTATAGATCCACCTAGGGATGAGGCAAGAGATGCTGTATTAAAATGTAAGCTTGCAGGAATAAAGCCTGTAATGATTACTGGAGATCATCAGAATACAGCACTTGCAATAGCTAAATCTTTAAACATATGTAATAATGAAGATCAGGTTATGACTGGATCTGAAATAGAAGAAATAGATGATTCAGAATTAGAAAAGAAAGTAAAGAAAGTAAGAGTGTTTGCTAGGGTTTCACCAAGTCATAAATTGAGAATTGTAAGAGCATTTAAGAGAAATGGTAATATAGTTGCAATGACTGGGGATGGAGTAAATGATGCTCCAGCTATAAAAGAAGCTGATATAGGTATTGCTATGGGGATATCTGGAACAGATGTAACTAAGGAAGCATCTTCAATGATTTTGATGGATGATAATTTTTCTACTATAGTGGCAGCTGTTGAAGAAGGGCGAATAATATATGATAATATAAGGAAATTTATAAGATATTTGCTATCATGTAATTTGGGTGAAGTATTAACAATGTTTCTTGCAACTTTGTTTTATTTACCTAATCCATTGAGTCCTATACAAATACTTCTTGTTAATCTTGCAACTGATGGACTTCCAGCAATTGCTCTTGGTGTTGATCCTGCTGAAAATGATATTATGAGACAGCAGCCAAGAGAAAAAAATGAAAGTATATTTGCAAGGGGATTAGTTGAAAAAATATTAGTAAGAGGTTCCCTTATTGGATTATGTACACTATTATCATTTATGGTAGGTAGATATTATGGTATGGACCTCGATACATGTAGAACATTAGCCTTGTGTACACTTGTTATGTCTCAGCTTATACATGTATTTGAATGTAGATCTGAAAGACATTCAATATTTGAGATAAAACTATTTACAAATCCTTATCTTGTAGGTGCTGTATCTATTTCCATAATTTTAATATGTATGGTACTTTATATACCATTTTTACAGAATGTATTTCACACTGTTGCATTATCATTAAGCCAATGGCTTATAGTTGCATTTTTCTCAGGAATAATTGCATTTATAAATAGTGTGTATCTTTTAGTTAAATCTAAATAAAATCCATATGAAATTTTATCAACAATTGAGTTTAGTGAAAGTTTAATTTTTTATAAAATAATTATGGGGTTTTTATTTAGATGAAAAATATACATTTAAAAAATTCAATATTAATGATGTAATATAAACGAAAACAGCTGGTATTCATTGTGAAAACCAGCTGTTTTAACGTATACAAGTTTAAGTATAAATTTATATAAAACTAAAGTGAAATTCTGAAAAAATTTCTGTGATAATTACTAAATCTCAACTATCAATTGCAATTATCTTCTCATCATATTTGTTGATTGTTGACGAGATTTTTTAATTTGACTATGATCAACTGGAATTAAATCTTTCTTAGTTGTTAGGTTGAGGATATTCATGATTTGAACTTCTTGAGAATTTTCTTTTTTGCTATCCTTTTCACCATTAACACCCATTATAATAACTTTGTGACCTTGTTTAATAGTTATAAAGTCAGGTTTTTTAAACCATCTATTTTTCTTGTACCAACATTTAACAACTTTACGACCTACTTCAGGCTTTATTATTAATTCAACCATTATTCTTTTAATTATAAAATAATCTTTCTCAACTATTTTTGCAGATAAAATAGTTCCAGATACACTTGTTATTCTGTCGCCATATTTCTGCATGTAAGCATCTTGAAAGTAGTTACCAAACTTACCACTTAATTTCTCTTTAAGACCCATACTAATTACTCCTTTGCAATAATAATATCAATGATAATGTTATTATATCATAGGTTATGTCATATTGGAAATTTAACAATAAATTATATTTATATATTGAAAAAAAGTTTTTACACCTTTTTAAGTTAGAATTAATATTAAAAAAATAAATTAGACACAAATCTGTCACATGAATACATTAATATTAAAATATAAAGTTAAATAAAAAAATTAAGTAAACGTATATTATAAATAAGATTTAGCTGGTAATAAAATAAAATTTCGAAAAGATTTATAGATTTTAGAACGAATTTATATATTATATGATATAATGTAAATGTAGAATACATCTTAAAGAAAACATTTACAAGAGAGTTAGCGGTGGGGAGATAGGGATGAATAAAAATATTAAAGAAATTTGTGATACTACAGTAAAAAATTATAGATATGCAGTTCAAAATTTAAGATATGATGGTGATTATATAAATCACTTTTCTGCGCTTCTTAATGGATATTATAATAAAAATATACCACATGATGATGTTAAAAAAGTAAGATTATACATAAAGAATAATACGTCAAAGATGTCAGTATTTAGAGGGGATATGCTTTATATATTATCCTTTTTAGTATGTGTCAGCGAAAAAGATAATATAGAAATGTGTGATAGTATACTTGAAACATTTGATATGCTTATAGATGAAAGATTTAAAGAATCTGAGTATTTAGTATTGTCTGCATTTTCTATAGCAAGATATATAGATAAAAGCGATAGACTTATAACAATAAAAAGAACTAAGCATATTTTTAATATAATAAAGCAAAAGTATGGTAATCTTACTAAAGATGACGATTATTTATTATGTACTCTTTTAGCTGTTAATGGATTAGAGTTTGAATGTATGACAGAATATATGGATTTTATCTTTAATTATATGCATGATTTAAAGTTATTCTCTAATAATGGTATTCAATGTTTAACAAATTCTATATTACTTAATAGTAATGAGAACACACCAGATAAAATATCTAAACTTCTAGTTGCTTTAGAAGAAAATGAATTAAAAATCGGATATCAGTTTTTACAGCTTTTTGGAGTAATGGTTGAAAATCAAGATATAGAAAAAAGTATATGTGATATCAAGAAAATAATAGAATATTTATGCGATGAAGAAAGTGAATATAATTTTTATATAGATAAAGATTTTAGGAATATGATAGCCTTTGTAATTGCTTTTACAGAGAGTGGTAACACAGAAAAAAAATATGTTGATGAACTATTAGCCTTCGGAACTTATTCATTCCTTGTAAGTAAAAATCAAGGAATAATTAACGAAGTATTAGCTTAAACTATTTAAAAAATAATTAAATAGTAAATATAATTAAAAGATCGGGCATATTTATGTCTGATCTTATTTTGATGAAAAATAAGGCTATAGTTATAATGATGTTTTAATGAAAGGAGCTTTAAGTTATGAATAATAATATATTACATGTGGATATGGATGCATTTTTTGCATCTGTAGAACAGATGGATAATCCAGAACTTAAGGGAAAACCTGTTATTGTTGGGGGAGTTAGCGAAAGAGGGGTTGTTTCAACTTGTTCTTATGAAGCTAGAAAATATGGGGTACATTCAGCTATGCCAATTTTTATGGCTAAAGAAAAATGCCCTAATGGTATTTTTGTTGCAGGTCGTTACGGAAGATATACAAAGATATCTCAGGAGATATTTAAAATTCTAAGTGATGTTACACCTATAATTGAACAAGTATCAATTGATGAGGGGTATCTTGATTTATCACAAAGTAGATTTGAAAATGGAATAGATGCAGCGAGGTATATTAAAAATAAAGTATTCAAAGAAATAGGATTAACAATATCAGTTGGGATATCATATAATAAATTTTTAGCAAAGCTTGCATCTGATTGGAATAAGCCAAATGGAATAAAGGAAATTTCACGATCCATGATACCAGACATATTATTACCACTACCATTATCCAAAATCCATGGGTTAGGTAAAATTTCTGTGGGAAAACTTAATAATATGGGGATATTTTATATTAAAGATCTATATAATATGGAGAAAAAATTTTATATTGAGTATTTAGGAAAGAATGGTCTTGATATTTATGATCGAATAAGAGGTATAGATAATAGAAAAATAGAAACTATAAGAGAGCGAAAATCTGTAGGTAAAGAAAGAACATTAAAATTTGATACAGATAATAAAGAAGAACTTTTACAATACCTAAAGGAATTTTCTTTTGAAATAGAAGAAATGTTATGTGCAAAAAATGTTGTTGGAAAAACTGTTACTCTTAAATTTAAAACAAAGGATTTTGAAAATCATACTAGAAGTAGAACTTTGAATAATTATATTTCTTACCATGAGGATATATTCAATGTTTCTAAGGAATTACTTGAAAGTGAAGAATTAAAGTCAAATTTAAGGCTTATAGGAGTTAGTATTTCTTCTTTTAAAGAAAAAGAAATCGAACAAATGACACTATTTTAAGATATTTATTAAAAAAGTATATCTATTTTGGTACTTTGAGAATATTAATATTATATACTATTAATTTAAGGAGGAGACTACTTTGGAAAACTGCGGTTGATTTGAAGAGAAAATTCAAAGTAGGATAAGGTATGTAATGAAGAGAGAACTAACTCCAAGTGAAATTATTTTTTCAGCATCAGTTAATGATGTGGCAAAACAAACCAATATTAATAGAATACCAAGAAGCAATACTACGTTGAATAAAATAAAAAAAGCTCTGAGCATTCAAAAGGATGGATACAATATATATTATGTTGATTCATTTTCTAAGGAGAAATTAGAAGAACTTGTTGAATTTATTGAAAACATGTATATAGATGATAAAGAGCCAAAAGATATATGCTATGTTAGTAATAACGATAGTAGTAATCCTATTGTACTTGTTCTTGAAAATGGTAAAGGACAGTTGCTTAAAGAAATGATTGAAGATATGAAAGAAAAGTATCTTGAGTGTATAAATGAATTTTATAACACTTCTTCAGATGATGAAAAAGAAGATATTATTGATGATGTAACTGAAAAAAGAAGTAACTATATTACAAATTTAATGGACATGGCTAAAGCTAAAAATTTTGAGATTAAAGCAACAACAGGGGGATTCGTCTTCATTCCAATAAAAGAAGAAGGAGATGAAATGACAAAAGACGAATACGATGATCTTGAGGATGAAGATCAAGAAAGTATAGAAAAACAAGCAACTAACTTAAAGAAAGAAGCAGAAGTAATACTTGAAAAGTTAAAAGAAATTGAAATTGATTCTATAGAAAAGCTTAAATCATTGTATAGAGACCATATAAAAAATAAAATGCAGTCTTATAAAGATGATTTTTTACTTGAATTTATTGCTTATGATAATGTGTATAGATATTTAATAGAAATGTTTGAGTATTTAGATGATGAAATAGTGGAATGTTATACTATCAATCTTGAGGATGATGAAGAATATATTCAAGAGGTATTAGGGAAGTTTTCGGTTAATGTTCTTGTGGATAATACTGGAGTAAACCATCCAAGGGTAATATACGAAGAAGATCCTACAGTAAGTAATCTTATTGGAAATATTGAATATAGAAATACTACAGGTGGATATTCAACAGATATGTCACTTATAAGTGCTGGAAGTCTTGTAAAGGCAAATGGTGGCTGTTTAATATTGAGGCTTACATCGTTAATAAACAGTGGTTCTAGTTATTATTATTTAAAAAAGGCATTAATTCATGGACAAGTTGACTATAATTATACAAAAAGTTACCTTGAAGTACTTTCGATAGCTGGTTTAAAACCTCAACCAATCCCAATTAATGTAAAGGTTATTCTTATAGGTGATTATGAGAGCTATGAAGTTCTATTTGATAAGGATGAGGATTTTAAAATGATTTTTCCTATAAGAATAGAAGCAGAAAGTGAACTTAATTATGATATAAATATTAGAAAAAATATATGTAATATAATTAAGAAGAAGATAATAAAAGATAACTTATTGAGTATGACAGATGAAGCTATGGATGAACTCATGAAATATCTTGCAAGGATTGCAGGAAGCAGAAGTAAAATCTCAATAGATGAGTATTATGTGAATAAGATACTTTATCTTGCTGATAACAATGCAAAATTAGAAAATAAAAATGAAATTGATAGGCAAGATATAATTAATATAGCATATGAAGAGGAAAAAATTCTAAGAGATGTGATGGAGAGCTATACTAACAAAAAGATACTCATTACTACAACTGGTGAAAAGGTCGGAATAATTAATGCACTATCTGTTGTTGGAACAGGTTCATATAATTTTGGAAAACCTATGAGAGTTACTTGTCTTGCACTTCAAGGTGATGGAAATATAATAGATATTCATAAGGAATGCAAAATGAGTGGACAAATTCATGAAAAATCTATAAGTATTTTAAGGGGACTTTTGAGCAGTCTTATAAGTCCTTATGAAAAATTGCCAGTAGACCTTCAATTGAGTTTTGAGCAAACTTATGGAATGATAGAAGGCGATAGTGCATCTGTTGCGGAAATAATATGTGTGTTGTCAGCGTTAAGTAAAAAGCCAATAAAACAAAACATTGCAGTTACGGGTTCAATAAATCAATTTGGAGAAATACAGCCTATTGGAGGCGTGAATGAAAAAATAGAAGGATTCCATAGGGTCTGTAAGCTTATAGATACAGTTGAAAACAAGGGTGTATTGATTCCATCAAGTAATACTGATGAATTAATATTGAATGCAGAAGTTGAAGAAGATATAAGAAATGGAAGATTTCATATATATACTATGGATAGTCTTGATGACGCAATTGAGGTGTTAATTCTTAAAGAGGGAGAAACAGTTACAGACTTTTTTAAGAGTTTAAATGATGAGATTGTTAAGTATAAGTACGATAAAGGTAGCAAAAAGAAGAAGTGATAATTAAAACTCAGTGATAGAATTATTTTATCACTGAGTTTTAATTTTATTGGATTTATTAGAGAATTTAATGTAAACTCTATAATTATGGAAAAAAATGTTTGATAAATCGAAAAAAATATGTTAAAATATGGTAATGAATATTGTGAGGGAGGTGTCAGATAATACCAGAGGTCTATTTGGTATTAATAATTTATGTATTTAGAATTTGAAAAAGAAAATGAGATTTTAATTGCTACTCTAATTGGAGAATTAGATCATAACAGTGCTGAAGAAGTCAGGATTAAAATTGATGACAGAATTGATAGAGATGACATAAGTAAAGTTATTTTAAATTTTTCTAAAGTCACTTTTATGGACAGTTCTGGTATTGGTGCTGTTGTAGGGAGGTACAAAAAAATTAAGAATAAAGGCGGACAGCTTTGTATTGCACAGACTAGTAGAAATGTTGATAGAATTTTTGAATTGGCAGGTTTATATAAATTAATTGATAAGTATAATACTGTAGATGAAGCAGTTAGCTGTATTTAGATGGAGGGGTTATCAATGTCACACAATAAAATGGCTTTGGAGTTTTTTAGCAAGTCAGAAAATGAAGGGTTTGCAAGGGTATCAGTTGCTGCATTTATTGCACAACTTGATCCTACAATGGATGAAATAAGTGATGTGAAAACAGCTGTTTCAGAGGCTGTTACAAATGCCATTATTCATGGATATGATGGACAGGAAGATAGAACTGTAAGAATAGAAGCAGAAATTTATGACAATGAAGTTACTATAATAGTTAGTGATAAAGGAAAGGGGATTGAAGATATTAAACAAGCTATGGAGCCTTTGTATACTTCAAGACCAGATTTAGAAAGATCAGGTATGGGATTTACTGTAATGGATACGTTTATGGATTATTTAAGGGTAGAGAGTGAAAAAGGGGCTGGCACAAGGGTAATTATTAAGAAGAAATTCAGTACAGCAAGTTAGGTGAATAAAATGGATAAAGAGAATTTAAAACGAGAGGAATATAACTATGATCAAAATCCAGAACTATTATCACTAGCTAAAAAAGGTGATAATGATGCTATGAATAAGCTTATAGAAATAAATCTTCCCCTTGTAGCATCCATAAGCAAAAAATTTCTAAATAGAGGATATGATTATGAAGATATATTTCAAATTGGTTCTATAGGATTAGTTAAAGCTATAAATAATTTTGATTTAAATTATAATGTGAAATTTTCTACTTATGCAGTTCCGATGATAATGGGAGAAATCAAAAGATTTCTAAGAGATGATGGAATGATTAAAGTAAGTCGTAATGTGAAAAGTCTAGCAAGAAAAATTCACTATTATAGAGAGCAGTTAACAAATAAGCTTAAAAGATCTCCAACAATAGAAGAATTAGCAGAATATGCTGGTGTGGAAAAAGAGGAAATTGTCTTTGCAATTGAATCTGCAAACAGTCTTCAGTATCTTTATGATACTATACATCAAGATGACGGAGCTCCAGTTATGTTAATAGACAAACTTAGTGAAAAAAAGGGTGAAGATGATGTTAATTTAATTGAAAAAATAGCCCTTAAAGAGGCTTTGAGAAGTCTTGATGAAAAAGCAAGGCAGATAATAATGCTTAGATATTTCAAGGATAAAACGCAGATACAAGTTGCAAAAATGCTTGGAATAAGTCAGGTACAAGTATCAAGAATAGAAAAAAAAGTACTACTTCAAATGAAGAAAAAATTAGAAGAATGATTTTTATGTGTAATTGGAAAATAAGTAATGACAACAGACTTCATGCTACTTAGATGTAAAGTAGTATGGAGTTTTTTTGATGTATTGAAAAGTATAGTGTTTGAATATAGTGAATTCAATAGATTTTGACAATTACAAAGTAAAGAAAAACTATAGTTTTCAATCAAAACTGTTAATTGTTAACATTAAATAAAAAGAGTGGATTAGCCACTTTTTATGATTTATTAATAAATATTTTAATATACATTAAGTCATATTAAATAAATATCTTTATTAGGACTAAAAAATAAATTTATACAAATAATAAAATTGATAATAAAAATAAGGAAGGTGAAAAAATTGAGCAGCAAAAGTGAAATGAAAGAAGCTAGAATAAAGAAAAAGTACGAAACTATGGCAAATGAGATTACTCCTAAATCAAAAATTTTTCAAGATTGCCTAAAAGCTTTTCTTGTTGGAGGTATTATTTGTGATGTTGGACAGCTGATTCATAACATATATATATATTTTGGTTTTTCAGAAGAAAAAGTTATGAATATTGTTCCTATAATAATGATATTTATAGGTGCATTATTAACTGGAACAGGCACATATAGCAAAATAGCAAGTTTTGGAGGTGCAGGGACTGTTGTTCCTATAACTGGATTTTCAAATGCAGTAGTTTCCCCGGCAATAGAATTCAAAAAGGAGGGGTTTGTTTTTGGTGTTGCCGCAAAGATGTTTACAATAGCAGGACCAGTGCTTGTATATGGCGTTGGAAGTTCTGTAATTGTAGGTATAGTTTATTACTTTATACAATTATGGACATAGGTAATAGTTTATGAGTATTTGAAATTACGATTATAGACATTATTAATATAAATGTTAAGGTAATATTTAATCGACATATTAATAGATAATTATTAATATTAGTGCAGAAAAATAACATAGAAAAATGTGAATTTATATGATAAATGTTAACTAAAAAACGGGGTGAAACATATGGAAATGAAAAAGAAAAAAATTGGAGGTCAGACAGTAAAGTTAGAACATCCTCCTAAGATAATATCAACACATTCAATTGTAGGTCCAAAAGAAGGTGAAGGGCCATTAAGTTCTTATTTTGATGTAATATTAAATGATGATACATGTGGAAAAGATACTTATGAGCAGGCTGAAAGTCAAATGATGTTTACAGCCATAAGTGAAGCTTTGAAAAAAGCAAATCTAAAAGAAAAAGATATAGATTATTTATTTTCGGGTGATTTGCTTAATCAAATTATATCGTCAAGTTTTGCGGCAAGGGAATTTAGTATACCATTTTTTGGATTGTATGGAGCATGTTCTACAATGTCTGAGTCATTAAGTCTTGCATCATTAATAATGGATGGAGGATTCGCAGATCATGTTATTGCAACTACTTCATCACATTTCAGTTCAGCAGAAAGACAGTTTAGATTTCCGTTAGATTATGGTTCTCAAAGACCACAGACATCACAATGGACTGTAACTGGTTCTGGTGCAGCTGTTTTGGGGCATGAAGGTAAGTTTCCTATGGTCACTTATATTACGACTGGAAAAGTAAAGGACTTTGGACAAAAGGATGCTAATAATATGGGGGCAGCCATGGCTCCAGCAGCAGTTGATACAATCGTAGCTCACTTCAAGGACACAGGAAGGAAACCAGAAGATTATGATATTATAGCGACTGGAGATCTTGGAAAAGTGGGCAGAGAGCTTTCAGATACTTTAATAAAAGAATATGGATACGACATTACATCCAATCATATTGATTGTGGAGAGATAATTTTTGATAACGAAAATCAGAATACAGATGCAGGTGGAAGTGGATGTGGATGCTCTGCTGTAGTATTCACAGGATATTTATATAAAAAACTAATGAAAAAAGAAATAAAAAAAGTATTATTAGTTTCTACTGGTGCGCTTATGAGTACTACATCATCACTTCAAGGAGAAACAATACCTGGAATAGCTCATGCAGTAGCCATTGAAATGAATTGATTTAAATTATTAAAGGAGTGAAAGTACAATGGATTATATTCGTGCATTTATAGTTGGAGGACTTATATGTGTAATTGCTCAAATATTAATAGATAAAACAAAGCTTACAGCAGGAAGAATATTAGTGGCATTTGTTACAATTGGAGTATTCCTTGGAGCTTTTGGATTATATGATAAATTAGTTGAAATTGGAGGAGCAGGAGCTACAGTTCCACTACCAAGCTTTGGGAATTCTCTAGCTAAATCAGTAATAAAAGAAGTAAATGAAATAGGTCTTTTAGGTGCGTTTACGGGTGGGATAAAAGGTGCAGCAGCAGGAATAACAGCATCTATTTTCTTTGGATATTTAATGGCTCTTATATTTAATCCTAAAACTAAAAAATAACTATAAATAAGAAAGAAAATTATACGAAAACTATAATATATATGTTGTAAGGTTATAGTATGAACTTTACAACTATAACTTAAATAACATAGTGATTTTAATATTAAGTATAAATTTCAATATATATAAGTTCTAAATATAAAATGAGTTAAAAATTTTTATAGGATTTCTTTAATTTATATATGAAAAAATTGTATAGAATATATATGCAATAATTTTGCCTTTTATTCAAATAGCATTTATAATGGGTAAGTAATATATATAGTAAAGGGTGTATTTGTTGAGATAATTATATAAAATAATTATTGAATTATAGGAGGATGGGGATACTTTGGAGAGATATTGTAATAATACCTGGGCAAGGATTGTTCAGTTGCTTAATAGTGATAATCTACAGGGATTAGATGAACAGAGATGTCTAGCATTACAAAAGAAATATGGATTAAATAAGGTAGATGTACCAAGCACAAATAAACTTTATATGAAGATTGTTTGTGCTTTAAAACAGAAATATGTTCTAGCTTATATAATGATTATAATTATGCTATTTTATCTTAAAAGCAATATATGTGCATATATTGTTACTGGAATACTTGCTGTTAATTTGATAATAACTGTTATTCATCATATAAACAGAGATAAGGGAATAACTGAATTATCTAACTTAGAGAAAAATGAGGCTATAGTTATTAGAGGTGGAGTACAAAGGACTATAAAAAGTGAAGAACTTGTTGTTGGAGATATTGTTAAAGTTGGAAGTGGAAGTGTAGTTCCAGCAGACATTAGAATAATAGAAACAAATAATTTGCTAGTAGATGAAAAATCCATAACAGGAGAAGACAAGTTAAGTAATAAATTTTCTGATAAAATCATAGGAAGTGTAAATGATATAAATCAAATGAAAAATATTTTATTCAAGGGAACACAGATAAAAAGCGGTGACGCTACAGGGGTAGTTATTGCAACTGGAACATCATCACAACTTGGAAAATTACTTTCAATGATGATATATTCAAGCAATAGAAAACATAATTTTGGATGTGAAATCTATGAGCGTTTAGGAAAATATCTTTTGATTTATTTAGCATTTTGTATAGTTTTTTCACTTTATTCAGTTGCGTTCAATTCTGAAATAGCTAGAAATCACTGTATTACAGCTTTATTTGCACTTGGATGTTTTCCAATGTTTTTTATACAAATTATTGGAGCTAAAAGTGTAATTAAAAAGTTCATAGATGAAAATATACATATAGTAAACTTTTCTGTTTTTAATTTGGTTAAAGATGTTAATATCTTATTTTTGGACAAGATCGGTTCTATTAGTAAGAAGGAAATGGAAGTTAAAAAGATATATATAAATAATGATATAATATCAACTGATGATCCATATGTAAAAGAAATAACTTTTGATAGAATAGTTGAAATATCACTTATTTGTAATAATAGTATTTTTAATGGACAAGATGATAATAATATAGGTGAACTTGATGAGCTTGCATTTTTAAAGTATGCTGCACGAAAGAAAATTTATAAAAGTTCTGTAGATGCAAGAAATACTAAAATTATAGATATTCCTATGGATTCTGATAAGAGTTTTGTTACGGTTGTTACAAAACTTAAAAGGGGATGTAGAGCAAACTCTAGAGGAAATGTTGATTCGATTTTAGATATATGTACTCATTTTATGGTTAATGGAATTGAAAGAGAACTTACAGAAGAAATAAGATCTGAAATAAAGAGAATTGATATGAATCTTTCAATAGAAGGAATGATAACGGAAGGTTTTGCATATAGAAATTTCAGTTATGAACCATCTAAATCAGAAAATATAGAAAGCAACATGGTTTTTGTTGGAATAATGGGATTAGAAAATCCTTTAGAAGATAACTTGGAAAATAGTATAAGTAAAATTAAGGATAAAGCATTAGTTCCAATAATATTTACAGAGGAAAGTAAATTAAGTGCTATAACTAATGCAGCAAAAGCAAATCTTATAAAGAGTAAGAATCAAGTAGTGGCAGGAATAGAACTGGATTCCTTAAATCAAAGTGAACTAAAGGAATTATTATGTAGAGTAAGAGTTTTTTGTAGGGTAACACCTGATATTAAATCAAAGATAGTATCATTATTTATAAAAGATGGACACAAAGTTGCAACAACAGGAGAAGTTCTAGGGGATTTACCTGCATTAAACTTATCTAATGTTGGAATTGCAAAAGGAAAATCATCTAATGTTGTTAAAAAAATATGTGATGTACATATTGAAAAAAATTATCTCGATGGATTCTTTAGATTGAGAAATTTTCAAAAGACCTTCAATAAGAATATTGATAGAGCATTTAGAGTTTATTTTATGGTTCTACTTTCAGAATTTATTGTGTTGTTTATGAGTACAGCTGTTGGACAGGTTGATAGTTTAGATATGTGGAATATTATAACTATAAATGGAATATTATCTATACCATTAACTTTAATGATTATTCTTAGAAAAGGAAGAGAAATAACTATGAATACTATGATTTTACGAAGTATTCTTTTAAGTATAGTCACTTTAATTGCATTATATGGATCAGAAGGTAAGGAAGCATCTGTTATATCTGTTGTTATTCTATCTATAGGAACAATTCTATTTGTTATGTTTAATAGTGGAATTTCAATTAGAAAATTTTCAAATGAACTTGTAATGTTTCTTATATCATTACTTATAGTGTTTGTATCAGTTTTCGTTATAATTTATATTAATAATGTTGCTATAAGAGACATTATAGTTATTGAGTTGATTTTTTCAGCAATATTTTTCTTAGTATTTGAAATTTTATGTAGAAAGTGGCAAGACTCATTAATGAGGTGAGTCCATGTTGTTAAAAAAATTTGAAGAAGTTAATAATCCTATAATATATATTTTTGGAGCAATAGCTATAAGCTGTATTTGTTATGGAATATATATGGATTTTAGGGGGCTTTCGATTTTTATTGGAGCTCTCTTTTTTGTATATATTTTAAGTTATTTTGGAATGGAATTTTGTATATTCATATTGTTATTTTTTATGACAGGTTTGTATATTAATACTTCGTACTATAAAATTTCAGATAATATTGAAAGTATAGTTAGAATTGTTGAAATAAATAATTATGAAACAATTGGGAAAGTTAATGGGAAAAATATTATTTTAGATTGTAAGAACAATTTGATAGAAGGGAAACGATATAATATAAAAGCTAAAATCATAGATGAAAGTGATAGATATTCAGGTATAGTAGGAAGAGCAGAAGTTTATGAAATCTATGAAAATGATGATGATTTTATAAGTGGATTATATAAATTTAAGAAGAATATATTTGAAAGGCTTAAAGAAAATTTAGGTATGAGAAGAGCAGGATTAATAACTTCAATAGCATTTGGTGATTCAAAAAATATTGATTATGAAGACAAAGATGATATGAAAAATTACGGAATAATCCATAGTGTATGTGTATCAGGTCTTCATGTTGCAGTAGTGTATGGATTTTTAAGATATTTCTTGGGAAATAAGATTGGACTCATATTATGCGGTGTATATGTTGTATTTACAGGAGGGAATTATTCAAGTATAAGGGCATTTGTTATGCTTTCAACTGTTGAAGGAAGCAAGATATTTAAAAGGAATAATAATTCATTATCAGCACTTTCTTTATCTGCTTTAATATTACTTATTTTTAAACCTTATGGAATAATGGAAATTTCATTTCACTTATCATATCTTGCTACTTTGGGAATAATATTATTAAATCAAAAGATAAATTATAAACTTTATAAATTACCAGAAAAGATAAGAGAAAGTCTAAGTGTAACATTAAGTGCGCAAGTATTTATTTTCCCATATATGATGATTGTTTTTAAAGATTTTTCGTTGAATTTTATATTGGGGAATCTTATGTTTATACCATTTGTTAATATTCTTGTAATATTAGGAAATATGCTTATACCTTCATATAAATTTTCATGGCTATTTGATTTTTTTAGCTATCTTTGCTTAAATATAATAAGATTTTTTGATGCTTTAATAAATAAAATAGATTTATATTCAATGCCAATGTTTTATGGGAATGAATATGTAGCATTTTTTTATTTATGGCTTTTAATAAGTTTATATTTTATAAAAAAGGGTTATAAAAAATTTATATATCTTCCGGCTATCTCTATAATTGTTATTGCTATATCTATGTATAGCCCTATAATGAATATAAGATATTATAGAGAAGGCGCATTGCTAATATGTCATAAGGGTGATAGAGTTCTTGTATCTTCTAAAAAAGAAATTGATATGGAACGTCTTTCTAAAGCTTCAAACGCATCGGAGAGTTATAGGATAGAAAAAAATATGCATTTTAAAGATAAACTTTCTTTAAAAGTTATGAAAAGTGATTATATTTTAAAATTAAAAGATAAAGAATTTATATTAAACATGTCTGGTAAAGAAATTTATTATAATGATTATGATATAATAAGTTTTAAAGATGGACCTGTTAACAAGGTCTTTATTGTTGATGATAAATTGATAGAGGTATGTTCATAAAATAAAACTCTTCAAGTAGAGCTTTATCTTTGGGTTGAATTTATTTAGGAGCGTGCATGCATTTTCTCTTAGCTCAATAAAATAATATATTCACTTAATTTTATATTTGAGATAATTACTTACATTAGTGTGAGGAATATTGTAGATACTAGATATCAAATAAATATTAATAAACATGAGAGGAATTTAAAATTGATTAATTACGAAGTGTATGAAAAAGATATAGAAAAAGGAAATATAAAAAATGGATATGTATTCTGTGGACTTGATGAAGAACTCATAAAAGATGGCATAGATATAATAATAAATAGAGAAGTTACAGATGATTTTAAGGAACTTAATTTAATAAAAATAGATGGTATGAATACAACTTTTGATGATATAGTAAATGCATGTGAAACAATGCCTTTTATGGGAGAAAGAAAAGTTGTGTTGGTATATAGAGCTACTTTCTTACAAGAAAAATGTGATTCTACAGGAACAAAAATATATAATGAACTAAAAAAATATATTTCAGATATGCCGCCTTATACTATATTGGTAATGTACTATCTTTGTAAGGATAAAAGAGATAAACCAAATAAAAATAAAAAACTTACTCCAATTGAAAAGTACTTTCCAGTGGTATTTTGTGACAAATTAAAAAAAGATAAATTTATAAAAAAGGTAGCGGATATATTTAAGGAAAAGGAAAAATCAATAGGAAGAACTGAACTTGCTTATTTTTGTGACAAGGTTCAAAACAATTTTGATATTATAAAAAGAGAAATAGACAAACTTATATCTTACTCTGAAGGAAGGGATATAAAAAAATCAGACATAGATATTCTTATATCAAGTTCAAATGAAGAAGATATATTTGATCTTGTTGAACTTATAGCTTCTAGAAAAATAGATAAAGCAATAGATATAATGAAGGAAATCTTATACAAATCAGATCAACATATGCTTATAATAAGTGCTGTTGAAAAACATTTTGCACGTCTTTATGAAATAAAAATAGGTATGTCTCAAGGAAAAAGAGTACAAAATTTTATGTCAGAATACAGGCTTCCACAGTTCGTATGTGAAAAATTAATGACACAAAGTAGTAGATTTACAGAGAAACAGCTTTGTGAGCTTGTTAAATTATGTGTGACTTCTGAAACAAAAATGAAATCTTCAGGAGCGGATAAAAATATGGAAATGGAATTTATGCTTATAAATACTCTTACAGTAAAAAAGTAAAGTTGAAAAATTACTTATTATATAATAGTTAGTATTAATAAATATTTTAATAGATAAAAAAATAACCCACCTAAAAGGTGGGTTTATCAGATTATGCCATAGCGTTTAACTTAGCAGCTAATCTTGATTTCTTTCTAGCAGCCATGTTCTTGTGAACAACTCCTTTAGAAGTAGCCATATCTAATGACTTAACTACTGATGTATATAAAGCTTTAGCTTCTTCAGTGTTCTTAGCTTCAACAGCAGCTTCAAACTTCTTTATAGCAGTCTTTAAAGCAGACTTTATCATTCTGTTCTTTAAAGTCTTAACTTCAGTAACTTTAATTCTTTTCTTTGCTGATTTTATATTTGCCATTCTTAATTCACCCCCTTAGATTTTTATAGGGTCTCTTGCAGTTTTTTGGGGAAATCTGCGTACGAGTTCATATTCAACAAACCTTATTATAACATCAGAAGTTATGTAATTCAAGTATTAAATTAGGTGATAACGGAAAAAATAAATTTAATCAAAAAATAAAGTAGAAAGTGAGATTGCTATTAATTTAAAGTGAGGAGTGTTTATTGTGACAAATGTAAGAACAGATTTAGCTCTTGAAGCAAAGGAAATATATCAAGAAAAGCATAGAAAAGAAAAGGATATTGACGGAATAGAAGTTATTAATGAAATTGATAATGATATAAAGGTTACAACTGTAAAAGTTAAAGATGAAAATGGGGCTAGAAAAATTGGAAAGCCAAAAGGAAACTATGTAACAATAGATATACCAGAATTTACAGCTTATGATGGGGAGACTATGGATAGAGTATCACAGGTTGTTTCGGAAATACTTGGAAGAATGATAAATATAGATGTAGAAAAAACAGCTCTTGTTGTAGGTCTTGGGAACTGGAAGGTGACTCCCGATGCTTTAGGACCAAAAGTAACAGAAGGAATAATGGTAACAAGACATTTAAAAACTGTTATGCCAGAAATTATGGATGATTCTGTAAGGCCGGTATGTTCTATAGCTCCCGGTGTTCTTGGGATAACAGGAGTTGAAACTGTGGAAATAATTAAAGGAACAGTTGAAAGGGTTAAACCCGATGTTGTTATATGTATAGATGCGCTTGCGGCAAGACGAGTTGAAAGAGTTAATACTACAATACAAATTGGTGATACAGGCATATCGCCTGGAGCTGGTGTTGGAAATAATAGAAAACAGATAAATGAAGATAATCTTGGAGTAAAAGTTATTGCAATAGGGGTGCCAACTGTTGTTGATGCTGTGACAATAGCTAATGATACTATAGACATGGTTGTAGATTCATTAATGAATAATGCATCAAGTGGAAATGATTTTTATAAAATGCTTGGGTCACTAGATAAAAATGAAAAAAGTTCATTAATAAGAGAAGTGTTATCATCAAAGTCCCTTGGTGAAATGATAGTTACTCCAAAAGATATTGATCTAATAATAAATTCTCTTGCTAAAATAATTTCAAATGGCATAAATATGGCAGTTCAGCCTAATATGGATATGGAAGACATAAATAAGTTTATGAGTTAATAGAATAATTATGTAAAATAGCTAATATAAATATATAGTAATAAAAATGAACTAGATTAAAGTGAAACTTTTCAGTTGGAGTTTTATATTCCAGCTGAAAAGGATATATTAGGCTATTGCCGTAGAAAAAAACTGTTAACAACTAACAGTAGAAACAAATATGCAGTGTATTCCTACAACTGTTAACTGCTAACTGTTAACTGCTAACTATAAACTGGGGGGATTTAGGTGATATATGCCGGTAGGAGAGAAAAAAGAATTAGTCCACAGAAAAAAATAAGAGGCAGACCAAAAGTAAGTGTAGGATTAGTAATATTAATGATTTTAGCAAGTGTTTTTTTTATAAGAGTGATTGGTATTCTTAAAGATAATAAAGAACGTGGTGCTTTTGTTTATGTGCAACTTTTAAATATAGGTTTGCCTATAGTGGAAAATACAGTTTATGATGAAGGAACTTATGCTGAAAATAAACTTTCAATAAGCAATGTATGTTTAGAAGCTTTAGGACTTCAAAATTTTACTTATGAAAAGATACTATCAAAGGAATTAAGCATTTTAGGAAGTATAGATAAATTAGATAATAATAATTATGTGAGTAATAATTCATCTAATAACAGTTCAAATACGATTGTTTCCTATAATCCATTTACTGTTAGTGAAGATAGCATATCAAAGGAAACTTATACTAGCGATAGTACAAATACACAGATTTACAATCCTGCATTAAAGAAACCTCTTGATGAATCTAAACCGGAAGTTTTAATTTATCATACCCATACAAGTGAAAATTATGATGCAAATGCTCCTGATAGTTTAAATGAAGAAACAAATGTAGTTGGTGTAGGAGATGTTCTTGAAAATGAGTTAAAGAATAACTATGGAATATCTGTAATTCATGATAAAACTAATCACTGTCAATCATATGATGATAGTTATAATAGATCAGCAGAAACTGTAGATTATTATTTAAAAGAATATGGAGATTTTAAAATAATAATAGATCTTCATAGAGATTCTGTTAATAACAAGGCAGCTACAACAACTGAAGTATATGGTATGAGTGCATCAAGAATTATGTTTGTAAATGCTAAAAATAGTACAAGATATGAAAAAAATAAAGAACTTACAGAAAAGATATTTAATAAAACAAAAGAATTGTTTCCAGGACTTCCAAGAGAAATTTACACATATAATAGAGGTAAAAATGCTTTTAATCAAAGTAAAAGTGATGGATGTGTATTATTTGAAATAGGATCGCATACAAATACTCCAGATGAATCAAAAGTAACAGCACAATGTATGGCAAGAATTATTGCTGAAATATTAAACGGAAAACAATAGATATATTTTTATTGGCATATGATAATGAATAATTAATGTTAAAATATATACTAAATAAGTTTTATTGAATAAAAGACAATTTAATGGAAATACTCTAATATAAGGCATTATCAAAAAATAACAAGTCAATGATTTAGACTTGTTATTTTCTTTCATATGCCTAAAAAGAATTTATAATATAAGTTAGGGTGTTGACATTGAAGAGAAAGTATAAAAAATACGTGTTAAAAACTGTAGTACCTATAATTGCAATGACAGTACTAGTCATTGCATGTTTGATACATATTAATATAATAAATACTAAAACATTATCCCCTTTAGGAAATACTAAACAAAATTATGAATTAGTAAGTGAAAAATTTGGAGCTGATTTTGCAAATTTTATAAAAGATAATTCATTTTTAAAAATTTATGAGGATTCTGATAATAAAAAAGTACTTGTTCGTTTAGGAGATGCAGAGTTTAAAATTTCATCAGAATCAGAAATAATTAAGTATATTGAAAATAAAATAAACAGCATTAAATAGTTATTTTTGTCTATAGTTAAATTTTAATAGCCTTTTTAAATAGATGTATGATATAATTTAGCTGATTTAATTATAACGGGGGTGAAAAGCTAAACCTTACCCAGTTAAAAGTTAACAAGTAATAGGTAGCAGTTAAATAGAAACTTTTGTATAAAACATTTATACATTATAATTTTTTAATATATTGTAAAAAATAAAGAAATCAGTATCAGATTTCATCATTAACTGCAAACTGTAAACTGTAAACTGTTAATTGAATATAGGTTAGTGTATTATGAAAAGTGAAAGACAACAACATATCAGAAATTTTTCGATAGTAGCACATATTGATCACGGTAAGTCAACCCTTGCGGACAGATTACTTGAAACTACAGGAACCTTAACAAAGAGGGAAATGGAAGAACAAGTTCTAGATAATATGGAGATAGAAAAAGAAAGAGGAATAACAATAAAGTCTCAAGCAGCAAGACTTATATATAGAAGAGATGACGGCGAAGAATATATTCTTAATCTAATTGATACTCCAGGTCACGTAGACTTTAACTATGAAGTTTCAAGAAGTCTTGCAGCTTGTGAGGGAGCTGTACTTGTAGTAGATGCTACTCAGGGTATTCAAGCACAGACTTTAGCTAATTGCTATTTAGCTTTAGATAATGATCTTGAAATAGCGCCAGTAATAAATAAAATAGACTTACCATCAGCGAGACCTGATGAAATAAAACAAGAAATTGAAGATATTATAGGAATTGATGCTGAAGAAGCACCTATGATATCAGCAAAAACAGGGCTTAATATTAAGGATGTATTAGAGTCAGTAGTAAAGAATATACCAGCTCCTAATGGGGATGAAGAAGCACCGTTAAAAGCTCTAATATTTGATTCGTATTACGATAGTTACAAAGGTGTTGTATGTATTGTTAGAGTAAAAGATGGAAAAGTAAAAATTGGCGACAAAATTAAACTTATGGCGACTAATAAGGTATATGATGTTACTGAGGTAGGAGTATTTACGCCTAATGTACTTCCAATGGGAAGTTTAAGTGCAGGTGATGTTGGATATATAACTGCATCTATAAAAAATGTAAGAGATGCTAGAGTTGGTGATACAATAACAGAAGCATTAAGGCCTACAGAAAAGGCTTTACCAGGATATAAACCAGCTATTCCAATGGTTTATTCGGGTATTTATCCAGTTGATGGAGCTAAATATGATGAATTAAAAGAAGCATTGGAAAAGCTTCAAATAAATGATGCAGCATTGAGTTTTGAACCAGAAACATCTATAGCATTAGGTTTTGGATTTAGATGTGGATTCTTGGGATTATTACATATGGAAATAATTCAAGAAAGAGTAGAGAGAGAATTTAATTTAGATATAATTACAACAGCACCATCTGTTATATACAAAGTAATAAAAACAGATGGAGAAATTTTAGAAATAACTAATCCTACAAATCTTCCAGAAGCTACAGAAGTTGATTATATGGAAGAACCTGTTGTTAAAGCATCTATAATAACTCCAAAGGATTATGTAGGAGCTGTTATGGAACTTTGCCAGGATCGTAGAGGAACATATATTGATATGCAATATATTGAAGAAACAAGAGCAGTTGTTAATTACGATATACCATTAAATGAAATTATATATGACTTTTTTGATACTTTAAAATCAAGAACAAGAGGTTATGCATCTTTAGACTATGAATTTAAAGGATATATAAGAACAAAGCTTGTTAAACTTGATATTCTATTAAATGGAGATGTGGTAGATGCCTTATCAATGATAGTTCCTGATGAAAGAGCTTATCACAAAGGTAGAGGTATTGCAGAAAAGTTAAAAGAAATAATTCCAAGACAGATGTTTGAAGTTCCAATTCAGGCAGCAATTGGATCTAAGATTATAGCAAGAGAAACTGTTAAAGCTATGAGAAAAGACGTATTAGCAAAATGTTATGGTGGTGACATATCGAGAAAGAAGAAACTTCTTGAAAAGCAAAAAGAAGGAAAGAAGAGAATGAGACAGGTTGGATCTGTTGAAGTACCACAAGAAGCGTTTATGGCTGTACTTAAAGTAGATTAATGAATAATAGTTAAATTAAAAAGGCTGACCTTATTGGTCAGTCTTTTTGAATTTTAGGAGGAAATTTTAATGAAAGAAATGTCTTTATATATACATATTCCATTTTGCAAACAAAAATGCTTATATTGTGATTTTCCATCATATGCAGGAAAAGAAAGTTTAATAAATGAGTATATTAGAGCATTGAATGAAGAAATTTTAAGAAAATGTTCAAAATATAAAATAGCAAGTATTTTTGTGGGTGGTGGTACACCATCATATTTAAATGAAATAAATTTAGAAAGTCTGTTAAAGACTATAAATTTATTAGATTTTAAAGATAACTTTGAGTTTACAATAGAGTGTAATCCAGGAACACTTAATGAAGAAAAATTAGTTTTAATGAAAAATTATAATGTAAATAGAATAAGTATGGGATTGCAAACAACAAATGATAATCTTCTTAAAGAAATAGGAAGAATTCATAGCTTTGAAGAGTTTAAAAAAAATTATAATCAAGCTAGAAAGGCTGGATTTGAAAATATTAATGTAGATTTAATGTTTGGATTACCAAATCAGCATATGAAAGATTGGAAGGCAAGTTTAAAAGATGTTATGAGTCTTGAACCTGATCATATTTCAGCATATAGTCTCATAATTGAAGAAGGAACTTGTTTTTATAATTTATACAATAATGATAAGTTAAATATTCCAAATGAAGAAGAGGAAAGAAGTATGTATTTATTTACAAAAGGATTCCTTGAAGATTACGGATATAATCAATACGAAATTTCAAATTATGCAAAAGTTAACAAGGAATGTTTTCATAACAAAGTATATTGGAAATGTAATGAATATTTGGGACTTGGAGTTTCTGCAAGTTCTTTTGTGGATGAAAAAAGGTTCAAAAACATAGATGATATTAAAATATATATAGAAAAGATAAATAATAATGAAGATGTAACAGAAGAAATTCACGTAAATAATATAAATGATGATATGGAAGAATTTATGTTTATGGGACTTAGAATGATAGAAGGAATAAATCTAAAAACATTTAAGAAAAGATTTGGAAAAGATGTATTTGATATTTACGATGAAGTAATAAAAAATAATATTAAAAAAGGTTTATTAGTTGTTGATTCGGAAAAACTATATTTGAGTGAGAAAGGAATTGAACTATCTAATTATGTAATGAGTGATTTTATACTGAATTAGAATATAAATCATGATTATTTTTATTTTAGATAATCGTCTGAGAGTAGATATATTCTTTGTGAGAGCAAGTAGGGTAGTAAACTAGAGAAAGTTGAAGAATTTTAAAGATAATTAAACGCAAACGATAAAATATAAATAATAAATACATATATTAAAAATAAATAGAATTGACAAAAAACATCATAAATAATATATTTAAAACATAGTCATTAGCACTCGTTGCTAATGAGTGCTAATAAAAAGAGGTGAGACTATGGGGATTGATGATAGAAAAATAAAAATACTTCAAGCTATTATCAATGACTATATTCGTACTGGTGATCCTGTAGGATCGAGAACAATTGCTAAAAATTATGATTTGGGAATTGGATCTGCAACAGTAAGAAATGAAATGGCAGACCTTGAAGATCTGGGGTATTTGGAACAACCACATGCTTCAGCAGGAAGGATTCCATCAAGTAAAGGATATAGATTGTATGTTGATAAATTGATGGAAAGTCAGCGACTTACAGCAGAAGAGAATTTAAGGATAAAGCAGTACATTGTGGATTCAGCAATGCTTGAAGTTGATAAGATAGTCAAACAAACAAGCAGCTTATTATCAGAGCTTACAAAGTTGACATGTGTAATAGAAGCACCGTCAGTTAAGAAAAGTTTTATAAAATCAATTCAGCTTATAAAAGTTGATAATCATAATATAGTTTCTGTGTTTCTAACAGATACAGGACTTATAAAAAATCATATTATGAAATTAAATAGCAATGTTCCGACTATTGATGTTTTAAATAGAATAAATGAGGTTGTCAATTCAAGACTTTCAGGTCTTTCAATAGAACAGATTAATTTGGAAGTGATAAACAACCTTAAAAAGGATTTAGGTCAGTATGAAGAAATATTCAATGCTATTTTGCCTCTTTTATATGAAACATTAAATGCAGCAGATTCATCGGAAGTATTCATGGAAGGAACAACTAATATTTTTAATTATCCAGAATACAACGATATAAATAAAGCCAAGGAAATGCTTTCTCTTTTTAATGATAAAGACTCTATAATGGAATTATTTAATCCATCAGATGATATCACAATAAGTATAGGGGATGAAAATTATAAACCACAGGCTAAAGAATGCAGCATTATCTCAGCAGAATACTCCTTAGGAGATAGACCTGTTGGAAAAATTGGATTAATTGGCCCAAGAAGAATAGATTACTCAAGGGTTATTACCATTTTATCTCAGGTTGTAAAAGAACTTAATAATATATTAAATAATCAAAAAATATAATCATTTATATTCAGAGATGAGGTGTAGTTAAAGACTTATGGAAGATAATAAAGAAATGATGAATGAAGAAATTAAGACTGAAGTAGTTGAAAATGAAGAAACTACAGAAAAGGAATCAGTAGTTAATGATGAATCTAATAATGAAGAAAAAGTGGAAACTTCTGAAGGAAGTGAAAGCACAGAAGAGGATGAGCTTGATATGATTAAAAAGCAAAATAAGAAACTTCAAGAAGAATTAGATACAACAAAAGATACTCTTTTAAGACTGAGAGCTGAATATGACAATTATAGAAGAAGATCTATAAAAGAAAAAGAAGGAATATACAGCGATGCTTATGTAGATGTTGTAAAAGAAATCCTACCAGTTATAGATAATTTAGAAAGAGCAATTGCAGCTGATGGCACATTAGAAGACCTAAAAAAAGGTGTAGAAATGACAATGAAGGGATGCCAAGATGCATTTTCTAAATTAGGCGTTGAAGAAATAGATGCAACTGGTGAATTTGATCCAAACTTCCACAATGCAGTTATGCATATTGAAGATGAAAGTTTAGAAAAAAATGTTGTTGCTGAAGTATTCCAAAAGGGATATAAAAAGGATGACAAAATAATAAGACATACAATGGTTAAGGTTGCAAATTAAATGTAATTATTTAATAAAATAAATTAGAAATATACTTAAAATTTGTTTATATAAATTAAAAAATAAAACTTAAATGTTTTTAGGAGGAATAAATCATGGCAAAGATTATAGGTATCGATTTAGGAACTACAAATTCATGTGTAGCAGTTATGGAAGGTGGAGAACCAACAGTTATAGCTAATACAGAAGGTGCAAGAACTACTCCATCAGTAGTATCATTCCAAGCAAATGGAGAAAGATTAGTAGGGCAAGTTGCTAAAAGACAAGCGATTACTAATCCAGATAAAACAGTTATTTCAATAAAGAGACATATGGGAACATCTTATAAAGTTGATATAGATGGAAAACAATATTCACCACAAGAAATTTCAGCAATGGTTCTTCAAAAAATCAAAGCTGATGCAGAAGCTTACTTAGGTGAAACTGTAAATCAAGCAGTTATTACTGTTCCAGCTTACTTTAATGATAGCCAAAGACAAGCAACTAAAGACGCAGGTAAGATTGCAGGTCTTGAAGTATTAAGAATAATCAACGAACCAACAGCAGCATCTCTTGCTTACGGTTTAGATAAAATGGATGAAGCTCATAAAATATTAGTATATGACTTAGGTGGAGGTACTTTCGATGTATCTATCCTTGACTTAGGTGATGGTGTATTTGAAGTATTATCTACAAATGGTGATACTAAACTTGGTGGAGACGACTTTGATGAAGCTGTTATGCACTATATTGCAGATACTTTCAAAGCTGAAAACGGAATTGATTTAATGCAAGATAAAATGGCAGTTCAAAGATTAAAAGAAGCTGCTGAAAAAGCTAAGATTGAATTATCATCTTCAATGCAAACAAACATTAACTTACCATTTATAACAGCAGATGCAACTGGTCCAAAACACATTGATTTAACATTAACTAGAGCTAAATTTGATGAATTAACTCACGATTTAGTTCAAAGATCAATAGAACCAATGAAGAAAGCTTTAGCTGATGCTAAATTATCATTAAATGATATAGATAAGATAATATTAGTTGGTGGATCAACAAGAATTCCAGCTGTTCAAGAAGCTGTTAAGAAATTTACAGGAAAAGAACCATCAAGAGGAGTTAACCCAGATGAATGTGTTGCTGTTGGTGCAGCTATCCAAGCTGGTGTATTAACAGGAGAAGTTAAGGATGTAGTATTACTTGATGTTACTCCATTAACATTAGGAATTGAAACAGCAGGTGGAATTGCTACTCCATTAATAGAAAGAAATACAACTATTCCAACTAAGAAGAGCCAAGTATTCTCAACTGCAGCTGATAACCAAACTTCAGTTGAAATCAACGTAGTTCAAGGTGAAAGACAAATGGCTATGGATAACAAGTCGCTTGGAAGATTCACATTATCAGGAATAGCTCCAGCTCCAAGAGGAATTCCTCAAATCGAAGTTACATTTGATATAGATGCTAATGGTATTGTTAAGGTATCTGCATTAGATAAGGGAACTGGTAAGGAAGCTAACATCACAATTACAGCTTCAACTAACTTAAGTGATGATGAAGTAGATAAGGCTGTAAAAGAAGCAGAAAAATTTGCTGAAGAAGATAAGAAGAGAAAAGAAAAGATTGAAACTGTAAATACAGCAGACCAAACAATCTATCAAATAGAAAAAGCTTTAACTGAAGCTGGAGATAAAGTAACAGCTGATGAAAAAGCAAATGTAGAAGCTAAGATAGAAGAATTAAAGAAGATTAAAGATGGTGAAGATATAGAAGCTATAAAAGCAGCTATAGAAGCTGTTAACCAATCATTCTATCCAATAGCTACTAAGATGTATCAACAAGCAGGAGCTGAAGGTCAAGGATTTGATCCAAATGCTGCAGCTGGAGAACAAAGTGCTCCACATGATGACAATGTAGTAGATGCAGACTTTAAAGTAGACGACGATAAATAATAGGGTTTACTAAAATCTGATTTTAGATATAATTAATACAGGGAAGGCAAACTCGTCTTCCCTTTTTCTAAAGTAAAAAAGTATAAACAAAAGCATTTGACAAAAAATAACTGTCAAATGTCAATTAATTTAATGGTGGTGAGTATAAAACAATGGCAAATAAAGACTATTATGAAGTGCTTGGCCTTCAAAAAGGCGCAAGTGATGACGAAATAAAAAGAGCCTTTAGAAAATTAGCCGTAAAATATCATCCAGATAGAAATCAAGGGAATGCTGAAGCTGAAGAGAAGTTTAAGGAAATAAATGAAGCTTATCAGATTCTTTCAGATCCAGAAAAAAAAGCTAAATATGATCAATTTGGATCAGCAGCATTTGATGGTACAGGTGGATTCAATGGCGGTGGATTCGGTGGATTTGATGGCTTTGATATGGGTGGATTTGGCGATATTTTTGAATCATTCTTTGGCGGCGGCGGTGGAAGCTCTAGGAGAAGAAATGGCCCAGTAAGAGGTAATGATATAGAATACACTGTGACATTGACTTTTGAAGAAGCTGTTTTTGGTGTTGAGAAGGAAATTTCTATAACTAGAAGCGAAAACTGTGAACATTGTAGTGGTTCTGGTGCTGAGCCAGGGACAAATGTTAAAACATGTCCAACATGTGGTGGATCAGGTCAAGTAAGAGTTCAAAGACAAACTCCTTTAGGAAGTTTTGTATCAACTTCTACATGTGATCATTGTCAAGGTAGTGGGAAGATTACTGAGACTCCATGTAAGGAATGTAAGGGAAAAGGTAATATAAGAAAGAATAGAACGATTAAAGTTAATATTCCAGCTGGTGTAGACACAGGAAATGTAATGCCTTTAAGAGGACAAGGAGAACATGGGCTAAGAGGCGGAACTCCTGGTGACTTATATATTAAAATAAATGTCACTCCATCGAAGGTGTTTACAAGAAAAGGAAATGATATTTATATAGATACACATATTTCTATGGCAAAAGCTGCATTAGGTACAGAAATAACTGTCGCTACAGTAGATGGAAATGTTAAGTATACTATTCCAGCAGGTACTCAGTCAGGAACTATGTTTAGACTAAAGAGCAAGGGAATTCAAAGAGTTAATTCAACAGGTAAGGGAGATCAATACGTTAAAGTTATAGTTGATATTCCTAAATCTTTAAATAAAGCACAAGAAGAAGCACTTTATGCATTTATGAAGGCATCTGGTGAAGAAGCTGATGAGGGAACAGGAACTCATAAAAAGAAACTATTCGGAAAAAAATAGAGTTTGATATTTTAAAGCTGTCTATAAATTTTTATAGACAGCTTTTTTAGAATTAAAATAATACAGTTTAAATGTACACTTGCAATAATTAATTTATATAGATAAATTTTTAATCATTAAAAGGATGAGTAGGTGTTGTTTTGTTCCGAATTACTTTGAGCCTTAAGTTTATTTATTGTATCAGTATCACCTGAACGAGTTGCTTCAATAAGTGTATTCAGATTTCCTGATACTACAACATCTCCTCTATTAATATCATCATTTTTATTTGATTGTTGATTTTTACTTTGAGAATCATTAGAATTTGAACTATTTTCAGACTGAATACTTGAAATTTGAGATTGTATTGTTGAAATTTGAGATTCTAAAAGAGAAACTTGTGTTGATTTACTTTCCTCATCTAAAGTTGTATCACTTTGAACACTTTTTAGATCACTTTGCAAGCTTTTTAATTGACTTTGTAAGGATTGTATTTGACTAGTGTTATTTGATGATGATGTATAACTATTACTTACTCCATTTATTTGCATTTTAACATCTCCTTTATGTTTTTGTTATATAATTCATTTATCTTTCGGTGTTTAAAATCATGTCTTGATAAATTTTATAGAAGATTTATATAAGGTTTATACAATGTTTAGGAATATGATTAGTACTTTAGAAAATATTTATATTATTTATATTTTAATAATATTTTTAACTTGTGGTATTTTTTAAAATAAATAATAAATACTAAGTATGAAGAGAGTAATGATTTTTAGGTAGAGGTGATGTTTTTTTGAATAGATTAAAAGATGAATTAATAAAAGAAATTGAACAGTTTAGAGAATTAGGTCATAGATTTTTAAATGGTGACGTGTCTGTTATGGAGTTTAAACATGCTTCTGGAGGTATGGGGGCATATGCAGAAAGAAGTAAGAATACTTTTATGGTTAGACTTAGGATTCCATCAGGCATTACAGATATAAATGAATTAAGATGGGTTTGTAAAACAGCTGAAAAATATGGCTTGGAAAAGATTCATTTTACAACAAGAGAGGCGATTCAATATCATAATTTATCTATAGATGATATATGTGATATTATGAAAGAAGCACTAGATTATAATATATATACGCGAGGAGCAGGAGGAAATTTTCCTAGAAATGTAGCAATGTCGCCTCTTGCTGGAGTTGATAAATTTGAAGCATTTGATGTTACGCCATATGCTTTAGCAGTAAATAATTATTTTTTGCAGAGAATAACATCGTATAAACTTCCAAGAAAGATTAAAGTATCATTTTCTAGTAGTAATATGGATTCAGGCCACTGTAACATTACTGATTTGGGATTTTTAGCGGTAACTGAAAATAATAAAGAATTTTTTAAAGTATATTTAGGTGGAGGCCTTGGGCAGAATCCTAGGGTAGGAATAGCATTAGGTGACCTTATAAATCCTAGTGAAGTGTTGTATCATGTTGAAGCTATGGTTCAGATGTTTATAGCAGAAGGAGATTACAATAACAGAGCTAAGGCAAGAATTAGATATATTTTGGATAGAATGGGAGAAGAAGAATTTATTGATTGTTATAAAAAACATTTATCTATTATAAAAGAAAAAGAAGATTTAACTTTAAATTTATCACCACATACTATTAAAAAAGAAGGAATAAAAACACATATTAAAAATAACAGATTAATAGAGCAGAAGCAGGATGGCTTATATAGTGTGTATTTTCATCCTATTGGAGGGCAAATTTCAGTATATATACTCGAAAAAATATTAAATTTAATTGATGGTATGAAGGATATATCAATTAGATTAACTATGACTGAAGGAATGTATATTAGAAATCTAAATGGAGAAGAAGCAGAAAAATTGTTAAATGAAACTCAAAATCTTGGTGGAGAGACACATTTAGAGCAAAGTATATCATGTATAGGAGTTCCAACATGTCAAATCGGACTTTTAGAAAGTCAGAAAATGCTTAATGAGATTATAGAGTATTTTAAAGAAAAGAATTATACAAAAGATGTATTACCAAGAGTACATATTTCTGGATGTGGAAATTCTTGTGGGATACATGAAGCTTGCCTTATAGGTCTTACTGGAAAGAAGAAAAAAGTTGATGATGAACTTCAGGATACATTTGAACTTCATATAAATGGTTCGTTTGAAGAGGGAAGTGCTAGACTAGGAAAAGTATATGGTCAGATTTTAGCAAAAGAAATTCCAGAATTCTTATATGAACTGTCACTTTTGATTGAAAAGAAAAATATGAATTTTCATGACTTTATAGATAAATATGAAAACGAACTTGAAGATCTAGTCGATAAATATAAAAAGTAAAATAAAAATAGGTTGCTGAGTAATTATTTAACACAGCAACCTATTTTAGTTTCATACAGATGGCAAGATATTATTTAGTTATGTTTTGTGATACAATTTTTAGTGTAAATAAATATATTGCAAGTATAGTTTTATTTACACTGAAAGTACATTGTAATGAAATGTTTATAGGATTTCATTAAGTTATATGTAAGAAAATATGATTGATTAAAATTAAAAATATATATAGCACATAAATACAAATGAGAACCTATCATTTATATAATGTAGTTTATTAGTAGTTATAAAAGGCTATTTAAATTGATAAAAAATTGCAATATAAATTAATATATGTATAATTATTATGAATGATAAAAGACGGAGTGAAGAAAAATGAGAATGAGAAAAAAACCTTGGGCGAGACCTGAGCTTGAAAGTTGTGAATTTTTTATTATAAATCCAAAAGAAAACAAAGGAAAATGGATAGAAACTTTTAAAAATAAAGAGAATCCTATTTATTTAGAGCTTGGTTGTGGAAAAGGCACGTTTATGGCTGTTCATGGAAGTGAGAATCCCAATGTAAATTATATTGCAATAGATATAAAAGATGAAGTTTTAGGTTTAGCTAAAAGAAACATTGAAAAGGCTTTTGAAGAAAGAAATAGAGAAGTTGACAATGTGAAACTTATGGCACAGGAAATAGGACTTATAAATGAGATGCTTGGTGATGGCGATTCAATTGATAGAATATATATTAATTTTTGCAATCCATGGCCAAAAGAAAAACATAAAAAGAGAAGGCTTACTCATACAAGACAATTAAATCAATATAGAAACTTTTTAGGGGATAATGGGGAGATTTATTTTAAAACCGATGATGATGAATTATTCGAAGAATCTCTTGAATATTTTAAAGAAAGTAAGTTTACAATTAAATATATAACATATGA
The DNA here is from genome assembly GCF_006742065.1 of Clostridium butyricum. Lineage (NCBI taxonomy): Bacteria > Bacillati > Bacillota > Clostridia > Eubacteriales > Clostridiaceae > Clostridium > Clostridium butyricum. The sequence goes on from NZ_AP019716.1 coordinate 818,968, forward strand.
TCTTCACAATAGTGATTTTGAAGGAAATGTTGAAACAGAACATGAAAGAATGTTCACAGAACAGGGAATTAAAACGAAGTTTTTAATTGCAGTTAAAGGAAATTAGTACATAAATATAGAGTTTTATTTTAAATTTAATATAATTGCAGTATTTAAATAAAATCTGCAAAATGATAATAATTAAGAATGCCAATTGATAGTAATAATGATAAAAATAGAAGAAATTCATCAGAGTTTCAATAATAACTGTCAATTGAATAAGAGGAAGGAAGAAGAACATGGAAGGTATTTGGATAGAAGTTAGTGTAATTACAAAAAGCGAGGCGTTAGAACCAATTTCGGGAATATTTTATGGATTAGGATGTCCTAATGTTGCAATTGAAGATCCACAAGATTTATTATCTAGGGATCAAGGACCTTTAACTTGGGATTTTGCAGATATAAATATATTAGAACATAAGGGAAATGCAGCAGTTGTTAAAGCTTATTTCTCTCAAGATGATAAAGTTGATGAAATTATTGATACAGTTAAAAAAGGTCTTGAAGAATTAAAGAAAATGGATATTGAAATTGGTGAAGGTAGTGTAAGCTACAAAGAAATGCATGAAGAAGACTGGGCAAATAACTGGAAGCAGTACTACAAACCTGTTAAGATAACTGACAAAATTGTAATAAAACCAATATGGGAACAATATGAAGAATCAGAAAAAGATTTAGTTATAGAACTAGATCCAGGAATGGCATTTGGAACAGGAACTCATGAAACAACAAGAATGTGTATTCAAGCTTTAGATAAATATGTTGAACCTGATACAACTGTATTTGATGTTGGGTGCGGATCAGGAATACTTGCAATTGCAGGTGCAAAGCTTGGAGCAAAACATGTTGTAGGAGTTGACTTAGATCCAGTTGCAGTTGATTCAGCTAAGGAAAATGTAGGATTTAATAATCTTGATAATATTGAAATATTAGAAGGAAATCTTTTAGATGTAGTTGAAGGTAAAGCTGATATAGTAGTTGCCAATATAATCGCTGAAATAATATGTATATTAACAGCTGATGTTAAAAAAGCCCTTAATGAAGGGGGATTATTTATAACTTCAGGAATAATTCATGATAGAGTTGAAATGGTTACAGACAAATTAAAAGAATGTGGTTTTGAAGTTATGGAAATTAACAAGGATGGAGAATGGAACTGCATAGTTGCTAAATCTATCGGATAGGAGAGTTTATGCATAAATTTTTTACAGAACCTCATAATATTAATGAAAATGTAGGAATAATTGTTGGTGAAGATGTGAAACACATTTACAAAGTTTTAAGACTTAGTGAAGGTGAAGAAATTATTCTTAATAATTGTGAAGGTATAGAGTATTTAGGAAAGATAAATTCCATAAATAAGAGTGAAGTTATAGTAGATATAATTCAGAAGCTTGATACAAATAATGAGAGTGATATAAAGATTTATCTTTTTCAAGGGCTTCCAAAGGGGCAAAAGATGGATCTTATAGTTCAAAAGGGAACTGAATTAGGGATTAATGAATTTATACCAACAATTACTGATAGAGTTGATGTTAAACTTAAAGGAGAATTTAAAAAGCTAGATAGGTTAAATAGAATTGCCTTAGAAGCAAGCAAACAATCAAAACGAAGCATAATTCCTAAAGTTAAAGAAGTAATAAATTTTGAAGAAGCTATGTTAAACTTGGAGAATATGGATCTTGTTATCGTTCCGTATGAAAATGCAGAAAACTTTGGAGTTAAAACTCTTATGAAAAAATTAAGAGAAGAAAAAGAAGATTTGAGTTATATACATAATGTAGGTATAGTAATTGGTCCAGAAGGCGGATTTGAGGAAGATGAAATTAAAGAGTTAAGCAATCGTGGTGCATATATTGTAACTCTTGGAAGAAGAATTTTACGTACAGAAACAGCAGGATTTACTGCTACTGCATTAATTCAGTATGAATTAAGTGATTTAGGAGGAAACTAGATTAATGGCAAGCCAAATTAAAATAATGAGAGCAACAGGCGATATGGCTAAAATTAAAACAACTGCTGATAAGGTAGTTAGAAAAAATACTGATGGAAAACAGTATGTAGCCTTTTCAACATTAGGTTGCAGAGTAAACCATTATGAAACAGAAGCTATGGCAGAAAAGTTCATAAGAGAAGGTTATGAAATAACAGACTTTAGCAATTTTGCAGATGTTTATGTTGTAAATACATGCTCAGTAACAAATATGAGTGATAAAAAATCAAGACAGATAATAAGCCGAGCAAGAAGAATAAATGAAAATGCTATAATTGCTGCTGTTGGATGTTATTCACAGGTATCACCAGAAGAAGTAGCAAAAATAGAAGGTGTTGATGTTGTTCTAGGAACAAGAAACAAAGGTGATATTGTTTATTATGTAAATAAAGCCAAGGATGAAAAGGAATCACAAATTGTTGTTGGAGAAGTTCTTAGAAATAAGGAATTTGAAGATTTAAATATAGAAGAATATCAAGATAAAACAAGAGCGTTTTTAAAGATACAAGATGGATGTAATAGATTTTGTGCTTATTGTTTAATACCATATACAAGAGGTGCAGTTTGTTCTAAGGATCCTGAAAAAGTCATAAGTGAGATAAAGAAACTTGCGGAACATGGGTTTAAGGAAATAATATTATCAGGAATTCATACAGCATCATATGGTGTTGATTTAGAAGGCGATGTTTCTTTAATGACAATATTAGAGGAAATAGAAAAAGTTGATGGCATAGAAAGAGTAAGAATAGGATCAATAGAACCTTGTTTCTTTACAGATAGTGTTATCGAAAAAATGAAAAGTATGAAAAAGTTATGCCCACAGTTTCATTTATCTCTTCAAAGTGGGTGCGATACAACTTTAAAGAGAATGAATAGAAGATATACTGCAAAGGAATATGAAGAAGCAGTATATAAAATCAGAAAGAACTTGAAAGATGCTTCAATTACTACTGATGTTATAGTAGGATTTCCCGGTGAGACTGATGAAGAATTTAATTTAACTTATGAATATTTGAAGAATTTAAAATTAACAAAAACTCATATATTTAAATTCAGTCCAAGAAAAGGAACCAAAGCAGCAACTATGGATAATCAGATTGATGGAACAATTAAAGAAAAAAGAAGTAAAGCTTTGATTGATCTTAATGAAAAAAATGAAGGAAACTTTAGTAGAAGTCTTGTAGGAAGAGATATGGACGTCTTGGTGGAACAGGAAGTTTCAAAAAAGCCTGGAGTATTTGAAGGTTATACAAGAAATTACGTTAAAGTAGAAATAGTTAATGGTAGTGAGGAAATAATAGGAAAAATAGTTCCATGCAGAATAGAAGAAGCAAACGGTGATTATGTGACTGGAAAATTATTATAAAAAATTGTTATAATAAAATTGAATTGATTAATAGATAATATTAATATAACTGATATTATATTGTTATTATTTATATATAAAAGAAATTCCGTAAAGAATTTCATCTAAAATTGTCAATTCTCAATTTTAAATTGTCAGCTGGCATAAGGGGAGGTGATTTAGTGGAAGACTGTATTTTTTGTAAAATAATAAATGGTGATATACCAAGCAATAAAATATATGAAGATGATAAAGTTTATGCTTTTAATGATATAAATCCTGAAGCACCAATTCATTTTTTAGTAATACCAAAAGAACATATTGAAAGTGCCAATTCAGTAAATGAAAATAATGCTGATGTTATAGCACATATATTTAAGGTTATTAATAAATTAGTAGTAGACCTTGGTGTTGCGGAAAAAGGCTACAGAATTGTAAATAACTGTGGAGAAGATGGTGGTCAAACTGTAAAACATTTACATTTTCATGTGCTTGGAGGAAGGAATTTACAATGGCCACCAGGCTAAAGTAAATATTATTTGAAATATGTCAGGATTTTTGCTTAATTTCTTGACAGTAATTATTTAAATATTGTATAATACAATATGTGTTATTAAGCCCATAGCTGAGTTAATTTAAGCTAGCGGAGGGAGGGATATTAAATGTCAGAAATCAAAGTTGGAGAAAACGAAACACTTGAAAGTGCGTTAAGAAGATTTAAAAGAAAATGTGCTAGAGCTGGTGTTATCTCAGAAGTTAGAAAGAGAGAACATTATGAAAAGCCAAGCGTAAAGAGAAAGAAAAAATCAGAAGCTGCAAGAAAGAGAAAATTCAAATAGGCTTATGGTTTCCTTTGAAAGAGGGTACAATTATGTCAATTATTAAAGATAGATTACAAGAAGATTGGAAAGCTGCTTTAAAGACAAAGGACAAATTTACAGCTAACGTAATTAGCACTGCAAAATCGGCACTATTATTGGTGGAAAAAACTGATAATAGAAAGCTAGAAGATGATGAAGTCATCAGCATATTAGCTAAGGAAGTTAAGCAAAGACGTGAATCTCTAGTTGAGTTTGAAAAAGGAAACAGACAAGATTTAGTGGATCAGTGTAAAGCTGAAATAGAGATTTTGTTAAAATACCTTCCTCAACAGTTAGATGAAGAAGAGATAAGAAAAATAATAATAGAATCAGCTGAACAAGTGGGTGCAAATAGCATTAAGGATATGGGAAAAGTTATGTCAGCTGTTAAACCTAAAGTTGTAGGCAGAGCTGATGGTAAACTTGTAAGTCAGATTGTAAAAGACTATTTAAATAATAAATAATAAAAGAACTCAAGATTTTCTTGAGTTCTTTTATTATTTTTATCTAAAAATTCAAGTTTTAAGTTATTATTTATTTGCTAAATATAAAAAATTACTTGAAATCATAAACTTTCAAATGTTAACTGATAAAATTTGTGCATTAAATAGAGAATCCTAACATAAATTACAATGAGTAAGTTTAAATAGGAGGACAGTATGGAAGAGAAATTTCAAAAAGGACGAGAAAAAATATTGAATAAATTAGAGTTTCCCAGTGATATTTCAATGGACCTTCCCAAGATAATAGTAATTGGAAATAGAGAAATAACAATTGAAAATCACAGAGGAATAATAGCGTTTGAAAGTTCTATGGTTAAAATAAATTCAAGAATAGGTGCAATAATAATAAAGGGAAGAAACTTTGAAATATTATTTATTGGTGAGACAAGCATGACTATCAGCGGTAAATTTGAAGGAATATCATATGAGGAGAGTAAGATATGATATTTAATAAATTTATTTCTGGAAAATTAACCATAGAAGTAAAAGCGCTTAGGGCTGAAAAAATATTAAATGCTATCTGGAATAAAGGTATTCCAGTTAACAATGTTATTAAACTTGATTTAACAACTATTATGTTTGATGCAGAGTATGCAAATTATGATGAAATACTATCTATAGTAAAAAAGTATAAAGGTAAAATTAGGATAACTAATAAGAATGGATGGCTTTTTAGGCTGATAGAACTAAAAAAAAGTATATCTTTAGTTGTAGGAGTGTTTATTTTTTTTGGAATAATATATGGATTATCTAACTATATATGGTCTATTGATATAGAAACAAAAGAAAATCTTACTCCATTTGAAGTAAGAAGGCAGCTTGATTCTATTGGAATAAAACCAGGTTTGAAAAAAACAGATATAAATGTATATGAAATAGAGAGAAAAATGCAGACTATAAATAATCAGATAATGTGGATAAGAACAAGGATTGAGGGTTCAACGTTACATTTAGTAATAGAAGAAAAGGTTAATCCTCCATCAACTGAAGCGAAAGAGTCTGATTCGGTTGTGGCAAAAACTGATGGAGAGATAAAAAGAGTATACACATACTCTGGAAATCCAGCTGTAGTACCAGGAGACATAGTAAAAGAAGGTGATGTATTAATCCATCCAGTTCAAGGAAGAGAGGGATTTGAAGTAGATACAAAACCAAAAGGAAAAGTAATTGCAAATACATTCTATGATAAATATATGGAAGTTCAGGTTGATGGTGAAAAACTTGAGAGAAGTGGAGATAAACAAAGCGATATATATCTAAGCTTTTGGGGCAGAAAAATTTACTTGAAAAAAGTTATAAATAAATTTCAGTATTATGATAAAATAGAAGAAAACAATGGAGTTTTTAACAGTATAGTATATTTTGAGAAAAAGGCAACTCCTGTAGAGGGAGATAAAGATAAAATTATTGAGGACGCATGTAATAAACTAGAGGATTCTCTGAAAAGAACCCTTAGCAATGATGTTAAAATAATAAATAAGGACATTACAACAGAAGATATTGGTGAAGGAAAATTGTTAGTAAAAGTTATATTTACAGTAGAACAGGATATAGCTAAGAATATATCGTGATTTTTTATTGAAGATGAAAAGGTGATTAACATGAAGGTTAAACAAGATATTAATATTAAAAAAAGGAATAATATAAGAAGAATATTGTTATTTGTAAGTGTTTTTGTATTATCATATTTATTGCTTATAACAGCAATAAAGCCTCAACAGTATAGTTTAGAGGTAGGAGATATACCGAGATCAGATATAAAGGCTCCAAGAGATACAATAGATGAAAGAGCAACAAAGGAAGCCGAAGATAAGGCTTTAGAGAAGGTTGATAAACAGTATACTCAAAAAGCAGAAGTCAAAAAGCAAGCAGAAGATAATGTTATACTTCTTTTTGAAAAATTAAATACTATAATAAATAATCAAAGTGCTCAGACAGCCACATCTACAAGTGTTGAGAGTAATGTTAGCGAACTGAAAAAAATAGAAGGTATTGCTTTAAGTGAGGATGAATATAAAGAACTTTTAAATATTCCAAAAGAGCAATTAAGCTCTTTACAGAAGGATGTTTTAAATATAATAGATAAAACTTATGAGAAAAATATTAATGAAAAGGATGATGAGAGTTTAAATATAGCTAGAGACAGTGCAGTTTCTTTAGTAGAAAAATTAAATTTGGCAGATAAGCTTAAATATGTGCTTGAGGAATTGGTTAAAGGTCAGATAAATCCAAACTGTTTTTATGATGAAGAAAAAACACAAGAATTAATAGATGAAACTCGTAAATCAGTAGCAAAAGTAGTAATTAAACAAAATCAGATTATAGTTAAAGAAGGTGTACCTGTAACTCAAAATCAATTAGATATTCTATCTGATTTAGGAATGCTTGATGATGGTAAGAATACTTCTATATATTTATATGTATATATTGTGCTTGCGATGTTTGTAGGTATAATTATGTTTCTTCAATACAATTATATTGATAGAAATTATTCAGAAATATTTAAAAATACTAAGAAAATAACACTAATAAGTGTAATTAATCTTATGACACTTGTATTTGCTAGAACAATAGGTTTGGTATCACCGTTCTTAATACCTTTTGCATGTGCACCAATATTATTGACATTACTTATTAATTATAAAATATCAATAGTAATAAGTATATTAAATGTGATAGTAATAAGTATAGCTACAGGGGTTGATGCACAGGTTATGATGCTTGGGGTTATTAGTTCAATATTAGGTGCCACTCTTTTGAAAAAAATGCAACAGAGAAATGAACTTTTATATTCAACTTTATATCTATCAATAGTAGGTGTAATAATTACAGTGTCTACAGGAATATTAATATCGAGCAATTTAAGAGAAGTGTTGATTAAAAGTGGAATAACATTTATAGGCGGTGTTTTATCAGGAATATTTGCACTAGGAATACTTCCGTTTTTGGAAGGAACATTTAATGAAGTTACAACACTAAAGCTTTTAGAATTATCAAATCCAAATCATCCGCTTTTGAAAAAGTTGTTAATGGAAGCACCAGGAACATATCACCATAGTATGCTTGTTGCTAATCTTGCAGAAATGGCATCAGAGGAAGTGGGAGCAAATTCGGTAATAGTAAGAATTGGATCATACTATCATGATGTTGGAAAAACAGAAAGACCGTATTTCTTTGGTGAAAATCAGATGGGAGGAGAAAATCCTCATAATCATATGACTCCTAATTTGAGTGCAAAAATTATAATTTCTCATGTTAAAGATGGTATTGAACTTGCAAGAAAGCATAATCTTCCTAAAGTTATTCAGGATATAATAGGAGAGCATCATGGAACAACACTTGTTAAATACTTTTATTATACAATGAAAAATAATAGTGAAAATCCAGAAGCAGTTAAAGAAGAAGATTATAGATATCCAGGTCCAATTCCTAATTCTAAGGAAGCAGGAATAATTATGCTTGCTGATAGTGTTGAAGCAGCAGTTAGATCCATAAAGGAACCTAGTGAAGATAAGATTAAGGAAATGATAAATAATATCATTAGTGATAAATTATCATGTGGTCAGCTTAATGACTGCAATCTTACAATAAAGGATATAGAAAAGATTAAGAAGTGTTTTTTAACAGCATTAAATGGAATATATCACCATAGAATTGAGTATCCTAAAGAAAAAATTAAGAGTTTAAATGAAGAGAATAATGACAATAATAAAAATGAGGAGAAAACTAAATGATTTATGTAGATAACAGACAGAAAAAAATAGAAGTAGATAATAGATTAGAAGAGGAACTTAAAAAAGTTATAGAATTTGCTCTTAAAGAAGAAGAGGTAGAAATTCCATGTGAAGTTTCTTTGTTATTTGTAGATAATGAAGAAATACGTGAAATTAATAATGAGACAAGAAATATTGATAGGGAAACTGATGTGTTATCTTTTCCTATGCTTGATTACGACAATAAAAAAATCTTTAAGGAAATGTATAAGGGTTATGAATTTTCGCAGAGTGATTTTGATGGAGAAGAACTTGTTCTTGGTGATATAGTTCTATCTTTAGAAAAAGCACTAGAACAAAGCTTAGAATTCAATCATTCTTTTGAAAGAGAAGCTTCATATCTCGTAGTACATTCAGTACTTCATCTTTTAGGATATGATCATATGGAAGAAGAAGATAAAGTTATAATGAGAAAAAGAGAAGAAGAAATTCTAAATGAACTTAACATAACAAGAGAAATATAAAATACGAGCTGATAGTTAATACTAAAATATAATAAATTAACTATCAGCTTTAAATTCTTAAATGAGTGGAGTTGAGTTGGGGCTATGAAAATGAAAAAAGTTCTAGATAGTTTTAATAATGCAATAAATGGGATAATAGATACAGTGCGTACAGAACGTAATATGAAAATACATCTTATAGTATCTTTATTTATCTTAATAGGGTGTTTTTTCTTTGATGTCACAAAGTATGAATTTTTGATTCTTGCAGTTACTATATCAATGGTTATAAGTGCTGAAATAGTGAATACAGCTATAGAGGCTGCTATAGATATGACGACTAATTATTATCATCCTTTGGCAAAGGTTGCAAAAAATGCAGCAGCAGGTGCTGTGCTGGTAACAGCCATAAATGCAGTTGTAGTTGGGTATATAATATTTTGGGATAAGTTATCAAATCTTTCATATACACTTGTAAAAAGAGTAAAAACATCAGAACCATATACTATATTTATTGTTCTTGTTATTGTATGTATAGCAACAATAATAGTTAAAGCGATTTTTGGGGAAGGGACCCCTTTAAAAGGAGGTATGCCAAGCGGACATAGTGCATTGGCATTTTCAATTGCTACAGCTATATCTTTGATAACTGAAGAACCAATATGTATACTTTTAAGCTTTTTACTTGCAGTAATAACTGCACAAAGTAGAGTGGATTCAGAAGTTCATACTGTTTTAGAAGTTGTTGTTGGTGCTGTTTTTGGGATGCTTCTCACTGTTTTTATATTTACTGTATTTAGGATTTAATAATTAATGTGATTAATAAATATGAAATTGTATACACTAAAAATATTTTTAAATGTTAAATATAACTTTACTTATTAAAAAGCCAGTTATAAACAATTGTCTATTGAAAATAAATAGAGTATACTATTAACTATAGCAGGTGAAAATTAAAGAGAAAATAAATTTAATTTAGTTTGTGAAAATATTCTAAAATTTTATCATATATCATTAACATATAATTTGAGTCATGTATAGATTATAGTATAAAATATTGCTTAATATATGTGTATTCGAATATAATTTTAAGATGTAAATTTAGTAATTTATAAACTTATAAGACAAAACTTTAAAAAGAAGCCTAGAAATCTAGGCTATAAGGAGGAAGAATGTTTAAATCAGGATTTGTAACAATTGTTGGAAGACCTAATGTTGGAAAATCAACTTTATTAAATTATATAATGGGAGAAAAATTATCTATAGTTTCTAATAAGCCTCAAACTACTAGAAATAATATACAGACAATATTAACTGGTGATGATTTTCAAATGGTGTTTGTTGATACTCCAGGAATACATAAACCTAAACATAAATTAGGAGAGTTCATGGTTAATTCTGCAAAGGAATCAACAAAAGATGTTGATTTAGTTTTGTTTTTAACTAACCCATGTGAAGAAATAGGTAAAGGTGATAGATTTATATTAGAAACATTAAAAGGTAAAAAATGTCCAGTATTTTTTGTACTAAATAAAGTTGATGAGAATACTCAAGACAGAGTAGCAAAAACATTAGAAATGTTTTCTAAAGAATTTGAATTTGCTGAAATAGTACCAATTTCCGCTATAAAAGGTAAAAATGTAGATGCTTTATTAGACTTAATGAAAAAAGCTATGCCAGAAGGTCCTAAATATTATCCAGATGATATGATAACAGATGTTCAAGAAAAATTTGTTATATCTGAAATAGTAAGAGAAAAGGCGTTAAGAACTTTAAGGGATGAAGTGCCACATGGTATTGCAGTAGATATACTTCAAATGAAACAAAACGAAAGAGGAACATACCACATTGAAGTGGATCTAATATGTGAAAAAGATTCTCATAAGGGAATAATAATTGGAAAGAATGGTCAGACACTTAAAAGAATTGGCGAAACATCAAGATATGAAATAGAAAAATTCCTAAGAGCAAAAGTTAATATAAAAATATGGGTTAAGGTTAGAAAAGAATGGCGTGATAATCAAAACTTATTGAAAGAATTAGGGTATAAGAAGAGTAAATAGGAGATGATTAATCTGTCAGTTTTTGAGACTAAAGCAGTAATAATAAAAACTCAAGATTATAGAGAAAACGATAAGCTGGTTTGGTTCTATACTGAAAAACTTGGAAAGATAACAGCTATAGTAAGAGGGGCTAAAAAGAGCAAGAGTAAGTTTTTATCTCTTACTCTGCCCTTGTGCTATGGTGAATATATGGTGTATAAGGGTAAAAATTTATATACTCTTCAAGAAGGGAAAATAATAAACTCATTTCAAGGACTTTTAAATAATTTAGACAAACTTACTTATTCTTCTTATTTGTGTGAGTTAATTGATATTGCTTGTGAAGAAAATGAAGTGAATGAGAAACTTTTTAAAGATCTTGTTACAATATTGTATTTACTAAATACGGATGTACTTGACTATGAAATTTTAATTAGGGCCTTTGAAATAAAATTATTAAAAGCAACAGGATATAGTTTAACATTAGACACTTGTAGCATATGCAGGAAAAGACTAGGTGTTTCTAATTATATAAGCTTATCTTCCTTTGGGGGAGTATGTGAAGAGTGTCCTAAGGAACATGGGGTATATATATCTAAGGGTGCATATAATGCTTTAAGGTATTTAATGACAGTTAATGTAGATAAGCTATATAGATTGAATTTAAACAATGAGATAAAACATGAAATAGAAAAGGTAACGACCTTTTTTATAGCTAATAATTATACAAAGAAACCTAAAAGCTTAGAAATGTTGAAATTTATTAAGGAGTGATTATTTATGGAAAATATAACATTAGAACAAGTTGATGTAGTACGTGAAAGATGCAATGTGTCTTATGCACAAGCAAAAGAAGCTCTTGAGGCTTGTAATGGAGATGTACTTGAAGCGATAATCTATATAGAACAAAATCAAAAGAAAGAAAATGAAAATAGTGAAACTAAAGAAAATGAGTATGCTTTTAATGCAATATCTATGGAAGAGTTAAAAAATCTGATAAAAGGTTTGATTGAAAAAGGTAATGTTACAAGAATAAAAATTAAAAAGGATGATAAAGAAATATTAGATATACCTGTTAATGCTGGAATAGCAGCTAGTGTAATAGCAATTACAATTCCACCAATATTAGCAGCTGTTGTTATTGCAGCTATAGCAACTCAAATTACTATTGAAGTGACAAAGGAAGATGGATCGGTAGAAGTTATTAATAAGTATGTTACTCAGGTAGCTAATGATGTTAAAAATAAGGCATCAGATTTAGCTGATGTAGTTAAGAATAAAGTTAATGATGTTAAGACAGAAGTTAAAAATTCAAAAGATGAAGATGGAAAAACATTTACTGGTGGAGAAACAATATATACTTATACAGTAGATTTTGAAGAAGAAAAGAAAAATAATTCTGACGAAAATTAGCTTAATATTACAATAAAAAATAGAAAAAATAATTTAAAATCACTATACAAGAGATATTTAATAAATTTGTTTGATTTTTCTGAAAATTCACTCTAGTAAAACACGAAAATAGTGTTATAATAAAAGTGTGATAAAAATGAATATTATTCAAATATTTCTTGTATTTATAGAAAGAGGGATAAATTTGAAATTATCACCTAGACAGGAAGAGATAATAAATTTAGTAAAAGAAAATCAACCAATAACAAGCGAAGCGCTAGCTGAGAGATTAGGTGTTACAAGGGCAGCTTTAAGAGCTGATTTAGCAGTACTTACTATGATAGGTACATTAGATGCTAGACCTAAGGTTGGTTATGTATATCAAGGTAAATCATCAAGCGGCTTAGTTTATCAGCATATAAGTAAAATAAAGGTATCTGAAATAATGTCAAAACCTACCACTGTTAATGAAGACACAATGGTGTATGATGCAATCGTATACTTGTTTTTAAACGATGTAGGAACATTGTTTATTGAGAATAATGGAATATTAACTGGTGCGGTTTCTAGAAAGGATTTTCTTAAAATTTCAATAGGTGGAACTGATATACACAAGGTTCCAGTTGGAGTTATAATGACAAGAATGCCTAACATAATATGTGCCTGTAAAGATGATAATGCATATGATTTGGCTAAAAAAATTATAGAACACGAGATTGATAGTATACCGATAGTTGAAAATGTTGAGAATAGTCAAGAAAAGGAACAATTTAGGATTATCGGTAAGGTTTCTAAGACAAATATTACAAAATTATTTGTTAAACTTGGAAGTAATGGAGAATAAATTTGGGAAAAAAGGGAATTATTTATTAGGGTAACTACGAATTTTTATAAGAAGTTCGTTAGTATATATATTATTGAGAAATTTATAGGAAAAGAGGGAGTATTGATATGACAAAGAAATACGTTTATCTTTTTAGTGAGGGAAATGCTTCAATGAGGAATCTGCTTGGAGGAAAGGGCGCAAACTTAGCAGAAATGACAAAGATAGGAATTCCAGTTCCAAGTGGGTTTACAGTTACGACAGAGGCATGTACTAAGTATCATGAAGATGGTCAAGAGATTTCATCTGAAATTCTAGATGAAGTATATGCAAGTTTAACAAAGCTTGAAGAAATTACAGGTAAAAAATTCGGAGATAATACAAATCCTCTATTAGTTTCAGTAAGATCTGGTGCAAGAGTATCAATGCCTGGTATGATGGACACTATATTAAATTTAGGATTGAACGATATAGCTGTTGAAGCTATGGCTAGTTTAACTAATAATCCTAGATTTGCATATGACTCATATAGAAGATTTATCCAAATGTTCTCTGATGTTGTTATGGATATTGAAAAGAGATTATTTGAAAATAAGATTGATGAAATAAAAGAAAAAAATGGCGTAGAATTCGATACTCAACTAACAGCAGATGATTTAAAAGAATTAGTTGCTCAATTTAAGGAAATATATAAAAAAGAAAAAGGCGAAGATTTTCCACAAGATCCAAAGGTACAGCTAGTAGAATCAATCAAAGCTGTATTTAGATCATGGGAAAACCCAAGAGCTATTGTATATAGAAGGTTAAATGATATACCAGGTGAATGGGGAACAGCAGTAAATGTTCAACAAATGGTATTTGGTAATAAAGGAGAAACTTCAGGAACAGGAGTTGTTTTTTCAAGGAATCCTGCAACTGGAGATAAAGGAATTTTTGGTGAATATTTAATGAATGCTCAAGGTGAAGATGTTGTTGCTGGTATTAGAACTCCACAACCAATAGGAAAGCTAGAAGAGCAAAATCCTGAAATTTACAAACAATTCATTGGAATTGTTAATACGTTAGAAAATCACTATAAAGATATGCAAGATATGGAAATAACTATAGAAGAAGGTAAGCTATATTTCTTACAAACTAGAAATGGAAAGAGAACAGCTCAAGCAGCATTAAAAATTGCTGTTGATTTAGTAGAAGAAGGAATGTTGACTAAAACAGAAGCTGTATTAAAGGTTGAACCAAAACAATTGGATACATTATTACATCCAGCATTTTATACTGAAGATTTAAAGAATGCTGAACCAATTGCAAAAGGTTTACCAGCATCTCCAGGAGCAGCATGTGGTAAAATAGCATTTACAGCAGATGAAGCTAAAGAAAGAGCTAGTCTCGGTGAAAATGTAGTATTAGTAAGATTAGAAACTTCACCTGAAGATATAGAAGGTATGATAGCTGCTAAAGGTATTTTAACAGTAAGAGGGGGAATGACTTCCCATGCAGCTGTTGTTGCTAGAGGTATGGGTACTTGTTGTGTAGCAGGATGTGGATCAATTAAAGTTGATGAGAAAAAGAAGACTGTTGAAGTTAATGGAAAAGTGTACACTGACCAAGATTATATATCTTTAGATGGTACTAGTGGTAATGTATATGGTGAAAAAATTAAGACAGTAGCTCCAGAAATAACAGGGCATTTTGCAACATTTATGGCTTGGGCTGATGAAATAAGAAAATTAAAAGTAAGAACTAATGCAGATACTCCAAGAGATGCAAAACAGGCAGTAGAATTTGGTGCAGAAGGTGTTGGACTTTGTAGAACTGAGCATATGTTCTTTGCAGAAGATAGAATTATGGCTGTAAGACAAATGATTACTTCAAAAGATGTTGAACAAAGAAAAATAGCATTAGCTAAAATATTACCTATGCAGAAATCAGATTTTAAAGGTATTTATGAAGCACTTTGTGGTATGCCTGTAACAATAAGATTATTGGATCCACCATTACATGAATTTTTACCAAGTGAAGATGAAGATATTGAAGCATTAGCTAAAGAAATGGGAATAACTTTTGAGGAATTAAAAGCTACAGTTGCAGAATTGCATGAATTTAACCCTATGATGGGTCATAGAGGATGCCGTCTTGCTGTAACTTATCCAGAAATAGCAGAAATGCAAACTAGAGCTATAATTGAAGCTGCTATTGAAGTTAATAAAGAAAAAGGGTATAGTATAATTCCTGAAATTATGGTTCCGTTAATTGGAGAAATTAAAGAATTAAAATATGTTAAAGATGTTATAGTAGAAACAGCTGAAAAAGTTATTTCTGAAAATGGTGTTGATTTAAAATATAAAGTAGGTACTATGATTGAAATTCCAAGAGCTGCATTAACAGCTGATGAAATAGCAAAAGAAGCTGAATTCTTCTCATTTGGTACAAATGATTTGACACAGATGACATTTGGGTTCTCAAGAGATGATGCAGCTAAGTTCTTAGCTTCATACTACGATAAAAAGATTTATGAACAAGACCCATTTGCTAAGTTAGATGCTACTGGTGTTGGTCAATTGGTTAAAATTGCAGCAGAAAAAGGTAGAGCGACTCGTCCAGATATTCATCTTGGAATTTGTGGAGAGCATGGAGGTGATCCATCATCAATTGAATTCTGTCATAATGTTGGTTTGGATTATGTATCTTGTTCACCATTTAGAGTGCCACTTGCAAGACTTGCGGCAGCACAGGCTCAAGTTAAAAATCCAAGATAAAGAGAATCATTTAAAAATATTAAATAATTAAATAATTTAGAACTGAAACTTAAAGTGATTTAAATTTCAGTTCTATTTTGTGTTGAAGTATTTTGTTTTAAATGTTCATAATGACTTTTTATAGAAAAATATGAAGTTTAGTAATAATTTAAAAGATGAAAATCCTCAGAAAGAATATTTCCTTAATAAGGAGCAATTAAATCTTTGAGAGGATTTTTTTTTATAAATTTAATTTTTCTATTATGTTTACTGCAAAATCATACTGATATTCAGATTTTGAACTTGCATTATTAAGCAAAGTAAAAAATGAATTTTTATTGCATTTATGAACATTTTTAAAATAGTCACGTGATATTTTCCAGTATTTTTGAGGAAAACATATATAGGATATTATATAATAAATATCTGATTCTGTAAGTGGTGTTATATTGTTGTACGTTTTAAGAATATTTAATGATAAATCCAAATCCCACTTTGTATTTTCTCTTTTTAATAGACGTCTAAGAAAGTAGGATAAATCTCTGGCACAATAATCCATCTTGCATTTATCAAAGTCTATAATCCATGGATCATTATCATCAGGTATAAGAATATTTTTATTAACATAATCTCCATGACATAATGATCGACTTAGTTGGCTAGGTTCTATTTTATTAGACATATCTAAAGAAATTTTTGCTAATCTAAAATTTAAATCAAAGTCTGAAATGAATTTTTTTGAGAACTTATCTTTATATTTAAAAGAATCATTTGATGATTTTAATAAGTCTTGAAAATGTTTTAATGTTGATATGTAGTAATCATCGAAGCCTTCCTTTAAATTACTTCCTAAAATAGGTTTAAAAGTTCTCGAAATAGAATGTATCTGAGCAAGTTTTTTTATAGATAATTCAATATGATTCATATTATCAAAAGAGCATTTTTCTCCTTCAATCCATGGAGTTAGTATGAACAGCATATCATTAAATTGTGCAAAACGATTGTTGTCTATGGTTGGTAAAAGTTTAGGAACGCGAATTTTATTTCTATATAGCCATTCAATGGCTGAATATACATATAATAAATCATCTAATTCATAATAAACTTTTTTTAGACAATAACTGTTATTGTTGTAATCAACTCTGTATACTGCTCGTTGTTTTTCCGTATCTTTAAATTTAATTATTGAAATTTGAGCATTTTGTAAATTGAATTTAGGAAGAACATACCTTTGTATAGCTTCCGGTGAAAGGCTAGAATTTTGTAAAGCTTGAAATTCACTATTCATAAAACCCTCCTTTTATAAGAATAATGTAAATCTAGTATATTGTTATAAATTTGTTTTATTAAATGATTAATTTTAAGAGTTAACTTTATATATATCTTTTATAACATGGTCGCCTTGGCAATTTTTTATATTAAAAGTCAAAAGAAAATATGGTAATAAATAAAAGTATACGCTTAAGCTTCCATTATTAATAATATTAACGTTGCTTAATTAATATACATAGAAAAGTCAAGAAAAAAATTAAAAAAGTTTATGTTAAATATATTATTTTAATAATAATTGCAAATAATAAAAGTATGTCATAATTAGAGGAATATAATGATAAATATAGAATACATAAAAAAGAGGTGATATATATGAATGTAAGAGAAAAAATTGAAAGTTTTGAAAGCTTGACACTAATAAATGAAGCAGCGTTTTCAAAGAAATCATTAGGAAGGATAAAATATGAAGAACCTGATGATATGAGAACATGTTATATGCATGATAGAGATAGAATTATACAAAGTAAATCTTTTAGACGACTTAAGCATAAAACTCAAGTATATATAAAAACCTCTGGAGATCATTATAGAACTCGCTTAACACATACACTAGAAGTATCTCAAGTAGCAAGGAATATAGGAGTAGGAATAGGATTAAATGAAAATTTAATTGAAGCTATAGCCTTAGGGCATGATTTGGGGCATGTTGCATTTGCTCATAATGGAGAAGAAGTACTTAACAATTATTTAAAAGATGGATTCAGACATAATGAGCAGAGTGTGAGAGTTGTTAATAAGTTAGAAAATGAAGGTGAAGGTTTAAATTTAACAAAAGAAGTTATAAATGGGATTCTTCATCATAGTGGACTTGGGACAACAAAAGATATTATAACCCTTGAGGGAATAGTGGTTAAAGTAAGTGATAAAATGGCATATTTAAATCATGACATAGATGACTCGATACGAGCAGGTTTGCTTGGCATTGATGATATACCTTGTGAAATTGTCAAGGTATTGGGCAATAATTCATCAGAAAGATTAAATATATTGATAAAGGATTTTGTAAATACATCAAATAATAATCTTAAAAATGGGATATTGGAAATAGGATTAAGTAAAGAAATTAATGAGGCAATGATTGAACTGAGAAAGTTTATGTTTAAAAATATATATTTGGGTGACACATTGAAAGAAGAAAGAAATAAGGCAAAATTTATATTGGAACAGTTAATAGGACATTTTGAAAAGTATCCAGATAAAATGCCGAGTGTGTATAGAAAAATAGTTAAAGAAGAAGGTCTTCAAAGAGGTGTTGCAGATTATATTGCAGGAATGAGTGATGATTATTGTCTTCTACTATTTAATAAGATTTTTGTACCCAAAATGGTTGTAGATTAGTTTTTTAAACAAATTTATTTGCTAATAAAGAGGAATTTTAACTAAAATAAAGAATAATTATAGATATTGCAGTTATCAACATTATTAACTAGACAAATTAGCCGAATATGTTTTATAATAAATTTTTTATGAAAATTAGAAGGAAAACAATGCATAATGTCGAATAATATATAACTGTTGAAAAATGCAGTAGGGAGGGAGATGTCTCCTTGCAAATACGTGAAGAAGTAATTGAAAGAATAAGACAGGACAATGATATTGTTGATATTATTTCAGAAAATGTAAGGTTAAAAAAATCAGGCAGAAACTATGTTGGATTGTGTCCATTTCATAATGATAAATCTCCATCGTTAAGTGTATCACAGGATAAACAAATATATAAATGTTTTTCGTGTGGAGAAGCTGGAAATGTTATAACCTTTGTAATGAAATATAAAAAATTAACATTTTATGAAGCGTCTAAATATCTAGCTGATAAAGCAGGGATTCCTTTAGAATTAGGAAATGCAAAAGAATCTCAAATTACAAAAAAGAAAGAGTTGCTTTATAAGGTCAACACAGAAGCAGCACGATATTATTTTTATAATTTACAGAGAACTTCTTTTGCAAAAGAATATTTCTTAAAAAGAGGAATAAGGGAAGAGGTAATAAAACGCTTTGGACTTGGCTACGCACAAGATAGATGGCATGATTTAATAATGTATCTGAAAAAGAAAGGCTTCAATGAAAATCTTTTATTAGAAGCAGGATTAATTTTAAAAAGTGAAAAAAAAGGAAATACCTACGATAGATTCAGAAATAGAGTAATGTTTCCAGTATTTGATGTAAGAGGTAAAGTTATTGGATTTGGTGGCAGAGTGTTAGATGATTCTAAACCAAAGTATTTAAATTCACCTGAGACAGTCGTTTTTCACAAAGGCACAAATTTATATGGATTAAATTTTGCAACTAAAAATAAGTTAGAACAAGATTATATCATTATTGTTGAGGGATATATGGATTTAATATCTCTTCATCAGCATGGAATAACGAATACTGTAGCTTCGCTTGGAACTGCACTTACAATTAATCAAGCAAGATTATTAAAGCGTTATGTTAATAAAGTAATAATATCATATGATGCCGATGTTGCAGGTCAGACGGCAACACTTAGAGGACTTGAGATCCTAAGGCATGCAGGATTGGATGTTAAAGTTTTAAAAGTACCGCAAGGTAAAGATCCTGATGAATTTGTAAGAAACAATGGAAAGGATGCTTTTCTAAGATTAGTAGATAATGCATTGCCTTTGATTGAATATAGAATAAAGAAGGCAGCAGAAGGAATTAATTTAAGAGATAATAATGAACTGGTAAAGTATGGAGAGAAATTTGCTGAAATATTGGCTGATTTGAATCCTATAGAGAAAGATGTATATATTAAGAAGATTTCAGAAGAAACTTCTATTAAAGAACAGGCGATATATGACTTGCTTTCTCAAGTAATGGCGAAAGATCAAAAAGAAAATAACTTTATGAATAAAAAGGCAGATTATGGAACAAAATTATATGTAGAACCTGGATATTTAAAAGCAGAAAGAACATTAATAAAGTTGATGTTTAAAGAGGAATATTTTCAGGAATTAAATGAACTTATAAAAGTTGGAGATTTTGTATTGGACTCACATAATAAAATTTATTCATTAATATTACAAGGTAAAAACGAAGATACTAGTAATATAATATCGTACTTAGAAAGTCGATGCGATGATGTAGAAAGTTCAAAAGAACTAATAAACATCAAAGAACAAGAAATCTTAGAATTTACTGATAAAGATAGGGTTATTAAGGATTATATGCAAGAAGTTCAAAGTTATAAGCTTAAGAAAAAGATTGAAGATCTTAAAAAAAAGCAGAGTATTTTAGAAAAAGAAGGTAAATTCCAGGAAACTATTGAAATAGCAATGGAATTAACAAGACTTACTAAAAGTCTTAAAAGGGGAGAATGAGGTTAAAAGGTTATAACGGAAGGAGGCAATTTTATTATGGAACAAAAAGCAAAAGGAAAAGCTGCAAAGACTAAGGATGATAAAAATGATAAAAACGTTAAAATGTCAGCAGTTAAAGAATTATTAGATAAAGGTAAGAAAAATGGATCTTTAACATATAAAGAAATTATGGAAGCTATGGATCATATAGATTTAGGTCCAGAACAAATTGAAAAAATATATGAAGCATTAGAAATGATGAATATAGAAATTATTGGAGAGGCTAATGAAACAGCTGATGCTGAAGAGGAAATAGATTTATCAGTTCCAGAAGGAATAGCTATTGATGATCCAGTAAGGATGTATTTAAAGGAAATAGGTAAGGTTCCATTATTATCTTCAGAACAAGAAATAGAATATGCACAACAAATAGAAGAAGGTAATCAAAGAGCAAAGAAGAAACTTGCTGAAGCCAACTTAAGACTTGTTGTAAGTATCGCTAAAAGATATGTTGGAAGAGGTATGTTATTCTTAGACTTAATCCAAGAAGGAAATTTAGGTCTTATAAAAGCTGTTGAAAAGTTTGACTATAGAAAAGGATACAAATTCTCTACTTATGCTACATGGTGGATAAGACAGGCGATAACAAGAGCTATTGCTGACCAAGCAAGAACTATAAGAATTCCTGTTCATATGGTTGAAACTATAAATAAGCTTATAAGAGTTCAAAGACAATTATTACAAGAATTAGGAAGAGATCCATTCCCAGAAGAAATTTCAAAAGTTATGGACCTTCCAGTAGATAAGGTTCGTGAAATCCAAAAGATTGCACAAGAACCAGTATCTTTAGAAACTCCTATAGGTGAAGAAGAAGATTCACATTTAGGTGATTTTATACCAGATGATGAAGCTCCAGCTCCAGCTGAAGCAGCAGCATTTACAATGCTTAAAGAACAGCTTATAAATGTACTTGATACTTTGACACCAAGGGAAGAAAAAGTATTGAGATTAAGATTTGGTTTAGATGATGGAAGAGCAAGAACTCTTGAAGAAGTTGGTAAAGAATTTAATGTAACAAGAGAAAGAATAAGACAAATTGAGGCTAAGGCTTTAAGAAAATTAAGACACCCATCAAGAAGTAAAAAATTAAAAGATTATTTAGATTAAGCACCTGTTTTAGGTGCTTCTTCCTTATTTTGAAAAATAGTAATAAATTAATATTTTGTGATAATAAATATTAAAATTACTGATTAATTAAATAAAAGTGGTGATGAAATGGAACTAAGCAAAAGACTAAATTGGATATTAAATATAATGGATAAATGTGATGTTATTATGGATGTAGGGACAGATCATGGTTATATCGCTATAGAATTAATTAAAAGAAATCTTGCAGATAAGGTAATAGCCTCTGATATAAATAAAGATCCTTTGAATAAAGCTAAGCTTAATGTTTCTTTAGAAGGATTAAGTAATAAAATTGAACTTAGACTTGGAGGTGGACTTACACCAGTAAAAGATAAGGAAGTTAATGGTGTATTAATTGCCGGTATGGGTGGAAATTTAATCAGAGATATACTAGAAAATGATATTAAGAAAGTAAAAAACATGGATTATCTTGTATTGCAGCCAGCACAAAATCCAGAAGTACTTAGGGAATATTTATATATATCTGATTATGAAATTATAGACGAAGATGTATGTTTTGATGAAGGTAAATATTATGAAGTATTCAAGGTCAAATATAAAGAAAATAATTCAACTAAGTTAGAAAATATTTTTTATGAGGTAAGTCCAATTCTACTAAATAAGAAAAGTGATGTGTTTAAAGATTACTTATATGAAAAAATTGATAAATATAAAAAGGTAAAGAGTTTTATAAAAGATAACACAGAACATGCATTATCTAGAAAAAAAGAACTTGATAGCAAAATTGAAATAATGGAAAATTTGCTGAAAAAATTTTAGGAGTAGATTTTAATGAGTAAAGTTATTGATATATCAAATAAGATTGAAAAAATGGCACCAGTGTTTCTTAAAGAGGATTATGACAATGTAGGAATAATGGTTGGAGATCCAAATCAGAATATTAAAAAGGTGTTATTTGCTTTAGATTGTACAAATGAAGTGATTGAAGAGGCTGTGCAAAATAAGTGTGATATGATAATAGCTCATCATCCTTTATTTTTTAGAAAACCTAAGAGTATTGTTAAAGGGGAACTTCTTGGAGATAAAGTTTTTAAATTAATAAAAGAAGATATAACTTTATATGCATGTCATACTAATCTTGATTCTGCACAAAATGGTATAAATGAAACTATTGTTAAAATGCTTGGATTTAGTAGTGAGGAGATTATAGAACCTCATGATAGAAATGAAAATAAAGATTGTGGTATAGGAAGAATAATAAGACTAAATGATAGTATAAGTTTAGATGAAGTTATCAAAAGGATAAAAAACAATTTAAAAATTGATAATCTAAGAGTTGCTAAAGGACGTGAAAAAATTAATACTATTGCAGTTATTAATGGAAGCGGTCAAGATTTTTTTAACGTAGCAGAAAGACTTGGAGCTGATTGTATAATTACTGGAGATACAACTTATCATTTTGTAAGTGATTATAAAGAACTTGGAGTTAATATAATTGATGCAGGTCATTTTGGAACTGAATTTGTGGTGTTTTTAAAAACTCTTGAGTTTTTAAAAGAGGAATTTAAGGATATTGAATTTATAGATTCAAAAAAATCAAAAGATCCTTATGAATTTTATTAATATATAATGAATTGAATTAATTTACAGAAGTTATCATATAATATTTCAATGAGAACAATATTATGGAGTTTTATATGAGTAAAAGTAGCGGTTTTTTTGATGATATAAAGAAAGACTTTAAAAATATATATAAACACGGGAAAAAGGCTGTTAAGGGTTTTTCAGGTGGACATCGTCATGAACACGATGATGATTGTGGAAATTGTTGTTCTGGGTATGGAGGTAGAAGACCTAGGTGCTTTGGAGGACCGCCTTTTTTTAAGCCTGGGAGATCACCTTGGTTTTATATATTGTTATGTCCTAAAATGTGTGTGCTATGGTTAATGCTTTTAGTACTTCTTTTATGTGGAGTAAGCCTTTATGGAATAATAGTAATAATTTTACTTGGAATTATTTTTATATTGATTTAAATTAAAAATAATTTGATTAATTCATAAAAGTATGGTAAGATAAAGTCTGCGAGTGAGACGTGCAATCGCTGCTAGACTTAGATCTAGGAGAGGAAAGTCCGGGCTCCATAGGGCAGGGTGCTGGATAACGTCCAGTCAAGGTGACTTGAAGGAAAGTGCAACAGAGATATACCGCCTGAGGAAACTTAGGTAAGGGTGGAAAGGTGAGGTAAGAGCTTACCAGCGTGATGGCGACTTCACGGCTATGTAAACCCCACTTGGAGCAAGACCGAATAGAGAGGCATTATAGGGGCTGCCCGTCCCGCCTCTGGGTGCGTCGCTTGAGTTTATTGGCAACAATAAACCTAGATAGATGATTGCTTAACACATAACCCGGCTTATGGCTTATCTCGCAACATGTAAAATAGACGATTGAATGAAACAAGAAAAGTTGATTTTCTTTATTCTTCAGACGGCTATTTTTTTTGTTTTAGATAATTATAATATGTATATATATTGAAGTTTTACCAGTATAAAATTTAATGATTCAATACATGAAGAGCTATATTATAGTACCAATAATATAGCTTTTTATTGTATTAATATAGTGAAAAATTAATAATACGAGAGGATGAAAAGTGTGAAATGTTTTTCTAAATATAGAAAGCATATGTTAGCGGGTATTATAATGGTGCAAATTTTAACTATGAGTATACCAGTATATGCATATGAAGTATTTTCAAACTGGAATGATGCAGAAAAGTATATATATGAAAATATGATAAATAGAGAGGATAAGATAAAATTTGTATTCAAAGGTGATAAAGATAATTTTGTATTAAATTTAAAGTCATCTCTTAAAGAGGCTTATTCTCAAGATGATTATCTTGAAAGATCGTGGACTCAAATAAAGCCTGAAGCATATAATATTAATGAAGGTATTGAAACAACTTTAAATATAAAATATTTATGTTCAAAAGAGCAGGAAAATTATATTGATAAGGAACTTATGAACATTACAGAGGATATTATTAATGATGATATGTCTGATTTTCATAAGGTTAAAGCAATTAATAATTATATTATGAATAGATATGAATATGATTATGATTTAAAATCAGTAAGCGTGTATTCTTCGCTTACAACATCAAAAGCAGTGTGTCAGGGGTATTCAATGACTGCTTATAAAATGTTTAATAATGCAGGTGTTGAAAATAGGATTGTTATAGGAACAGCACGAGGTATATCCCATTCATGGAATATGGTAAAAATAGATGAAAAGTGGTATCAGATTGACATAACTAATAATGATTCGGAAAATATTAATAAATATTTTTTAGTTAATGACCAATTTTTAATAGATAATGATTATATATGGGATAGAAATATGTATCCATCATGTGATGAAAAGTATTCAAAAATAAATTAATAATGTACATGTATTAGAAAAAAAGTAACAAATAAAACTTAAGTGAATTGTAAATTTATATAAGCACTTAAGTTTTTTTTATTATAGTTTATATATTCTTACAAAAAACCTATTATAGTTTTGTGAAATTTCCGTATAGATATTAAAGGATTACATATAGTAAAATAAACATATGGAAGATGTGAATCTAAAAAGCAAATAAGTTTATTAAGTAAATCTTAATAGTGACATCATATAGTAGATTTAAAATTTCACATAAAATAAAAATAGTATGTATCAGATAATTATAATAAAAAACATAGTATTAATTAATTTTGGGAGGGCAAAAATATGGCAGATTTATCATTAAGACATATTTATAAAATTTATTCAGGAGATGTTACAGCAGTTAAAGACTTTAATTTAGAAATTGAAGATAAAGAATTCATAGTTTTCGTTGGGCCATCTGGTTGTGGTAAATCAACAACTTTAAGAATGATTGCAGGACTTGAAGAAATATCTAAAGGTGAATTATATATTGGTGGAAAATTAGTTAATGATGTAGAACCTAAAGAAAGAGATATAGCAATGGTTTTCCAAAACTATGCATTATATCCTCATATGACAGTATATGATAATATGGCGTTTGCATTAAAATTAAGAAAAGCACCAAAGGAAGAAATTGAGAAAAAAGTAAAAGATGCTGCTAAGAAATTAGATATTGAGCATTTATTAGATAGAAAACCAAAAGCATTATCAGGGGGACAAAGACAGAGAGTTGCACTTGGACGTGCTATTGTAAGAGAACCTAAGGTATTCTTAATGGACGAACCATTATCAAACCTTGATGCTAAATTAAGAGTTCAAATGAGAACTGTAATATCAAAATTATATCAAGACTTAGAAACAACATTTATCTATGTAACACATGACCAAGTAGAAGCTTTAACAATGGGTACAAGAATTGTTGTTATGAAAGATGGTATAATTCAACAAGTTGATACACCACTTAATATATACAATACACCAAATAATTTATTCGTTGCAGGATTTATCGGAAGTCCTCAAATGAACTTAATGAATGGATTAGTTGTTGAAGAAGACGGAAAATTATATTCTAAATTCGAAAACAACAAGGTTTTATTACCAACTGAAAAGGCTAAAATATTAAAAGATGGTGGATATGTAAATAAGGAAGTTGTATTTGGAATAAGACCAGAACATTTAAGCGATTCAGAAGCATTAGTTAAAGATGCTGTAGATGTTACAATTGGTGGAGATGTTGAAGTTGTTGAAAGAATGGGTGCAGAAAGTTACATTTACTTCAAATCTGGAAGTAGTAGCATGACTGCAAAAGTTGAAGGAAGCACAAAATTTGAACCAAAAGACAAAATTAAATTACATGTTCAAATAGATAAAATTCATATATTTGATAAAGATTCAGAATTAAGAATCTGTTAATAAGTTACTATTTTGACTGCATATATATTTATGACATGAGGTGAAGAGAATGACAGGATTAGATCAGTACTTAGAAAAGATATATAATAATTGTAAAATACCATTTAAAGCATATATAGATGGAAAAGTTGTATTTGAGGCTGATCCTGTATACTTCCAGTCAGAGGTGGAAGAAGATGATTTCTTACTTGGTTTTAGTGAAGTCAAACTTATAATTCCAGGTTTGTTTAAGGAGTCTCTTGGACTTTTGAAGTTCTGTATTAAGGATAAGTTTTGTGAATATAGCATAGATTCTGAAAAAATAATTTTGGATTTATTAAATGGCGTAGATATATCAGAAGAAAAAATAAAAGAAAATACAAGGCAGCTAAAGGAAGATTCTTTTCTAATTGTAATAAGTGTAAAGGATAAATCGGAGGAAGCTGTTGAAATATTAAACAATGTCTATAGTGATACTGAAATACTGATATTTACATTTAAAGAATATGTAATTCTTCTTGGAAGTTTTGAAAACATTCAAGAGCATACTTGCAGTATTTATGAAACTTTATATACATCAATTTATATGAAATGTTATATGAGTTATGTAGAAATATCGGATTATGTTTCTTTAAAAAAGAACTTTGATTTATGTAGATATAAATTAAATCTAGCCTATAAATATCATGTTTCAGGGAAGGTTTTTAACATGGATAGTCTAATGTTTGAAAGCATTATAGATAATTTAAATGAAGATGAAAAAAATAGAATTATAGCTAAGTTTAATGAAGGATTTGAAAGATTAGATAATGATATTATACAGAGTATCGATGTTTTCTTTGAATTAAATTTAAATCTTAGCGAAGCATCTAAAAAACTATATGTGCATAGAAATACTTTGATCTATAGACTGGATAAAATTCAGAAATGTACTTCATATGATATAAGGAAGTTTAATGAAGCAGTTATTTTTAAAGTTGCCTTTGCAATATGGAAGCAAAAAAGAAATATTTAGTATTTAAATACTCTTATGGAATTTTCATAGGAGTATTTTTCTTTGATAATTTATATAATAAAGTTTAATGAAAAATAGTTTGATTACATTATATTTACAATGGGTATAGATTTTATATAGAGTAAATGTAAAAAATACATTGAGAATTTAGTTGATTTTTGATAACATAATATTATAAAAAAGTAAAAATAATACTTAAATTGAATTATTATAAAAATTTTGAATATAATATTGATGTAGCTAATGTTAAAGTATAAATGATCTTTTATAAAATATTTGTAAAAAATTATAAAAAATATAGAAATTATAGTATAATTTAATAAAAAATTAATGAATGAACGGTACCGTTACCGAATAAATAAAATTATAACTATAGGAGAAAAATAATGAACATTAAAGATATAGCTAGACTTTCAGGAGTTGGAGTAAGTACAGTATCAAGGGTTATTAATAATCACCCAGATGTTAAACAAAGTACAAGAGAAAAGGTTTTACAAATAATTAAAGATAGTAATTATATTCCGAATAATAGTGCAAGAATTCTTAAGCAAAACAATACTAAAAATATAGGAGTTTTAGTAAAGGGAGTATTTAATCCATTCTTTTCAGAAATGACTAATATTATTGGAAATATAATTGAAGAAAATGGTTATACAATGATATTACAACAAAATGATTTTAATCTATATCAAGATGTTGAAACTATGATTGGATTTGTAAAAGAAAAAAGGCTTCAAGGAGTTATATGCCTAGGAGGCAACTTTACCGAAATACAAGAAGATAGTTTTGAAGACATCAAAGTACCTGTAGTTTTAACTTCAGTAAATACAATTTCAAAAAAAGGTAAGAAGTATTATTCATCGGTTGGAATAGATAATTCTAAAAGTGCATATAAAGCAGTTCGTTATCTTATTGAAAAGGGTCATAAAAAGATTGCTTTGGTTTTAGGAGAAGTTAATGACCTTGGAGTGAGCTGGTGGCGTTTAGATGGATATAAAAAAGCCTTGGGAGAAAATAATATAGATATTGATGATGAATTGATAATAAGCGGAGAATATAATAGTGGAACAGCATATGAAAATGTAAATAAACTGTTAAAAAAAAGAAAAGATATAACAGCAATTTTTGCGTTATCAGATATAATGGCACTTGGAGCTATTAAGGCTGCTATAGATAATGGGCTTGATGTACCAAGAGATATATCTATTGTTGGATTTGATGGTATGGATGAAAGTAAATATTACAATCCAAGTATTACCACAGTAAAACAGCCTAAAAAGAAAATGGCTGAGACAAGCGTTGAGTTATTATTTTCATTAATAACAACTGATGGTGAAAATAAGCATGTAATACTTGATACAGAACTTGTAGAAAGGGATTCATGTTTTAATATATAGCTATTTATTGAGTATATGGGAGGTATTGAAATTGGGGATAGAAAGAGGCAGCGGTATTCTTATGCATATATCATCATTACCTGGAAAATATGGTATAGGTACTTTTGGAAGAAGTGCATATGAATTTTGTGATTTCTTAGAAAAAGCAGGACAAAAATACTGGCAGATACTGCCGCTTGGTCAAACTAGTTATGGGGATTCTCCTTATCAGTCATTTTCGGCATTTGCTGGAAATCCATATTTTATAGATTTAGATATATTAAATGAAAAAAATCTTTTAGATAAAGATGATTATGAAGAAAAAAATTTTGGTGATAACAAAGAGATGATTAATTACGGATTAATATTCAATGAAAAAATGAAAGTTTTAAGAAAAGCTTATATGAATTTTAATTCAAAAGATGATGAGTCATTTGCAAAATTTATTGAAGACGAAAAGAAATGGCTTGATGATTACAGTCTTTTTATGGCCTTAAAATATAAATTTAATTTTATTTCATGGAATTCGTGGAATAAAGATATAAAGCTAAGAAAAAATGAAGAAATTGAAAAGTATAAAGATGAATTAAAAGAAGATGTTAATTATTGGAAATTTTTACAGTATGAATTTTTTTCTCAATGGAAAAACCTAAAGGATTATGCAAATAAAAAAAATATAAAGATAATAGGAGATATACCTATATATATTGCTCAAGATAGTTCGGATGTATGGAGCAATCCAGATATTTTTTTATTAAACAAAGAAACTTTAGAACCATTGAAGGTTTCAGGATGTCCTCCAGATGCCTTTTCAGAAACAGGACAACTATGGGGAAATCCTATTTATGATTGGGGGTATTTAGAGAAGACCAATTTTGAATGGTGGGTTGATAGAATAAAATCAAGTTTGAAACTTTATGATATTTTAAGAATTGATCATTTTAGAGGATTTGAAGCATATTGGTCTGTTGATTATGGGGAAAAAACAGCTCAGAATGGAAAATGGATTAAGGGTCCTGAGATGAAACTCTTTAACGTTATTAAAGAGAAAATAGGAGATATTGAAATTATAGCTGAAGATTTAGGATATTTAACAGAAGAAACATTGGAATTTAAAAAAAGGACAGGTTTCCCAGGGATGAAGATAATTCAATTTGCCTTTGGTGGTGATAGTAGTAATCCTTATTTACCACATAATTATGAAAAAAATTGTGTTGCATATACTGGAACTCATGATAATGACACAGTAAGAGGATGGTTTGAAGTTACAGGATCTAAAGAAGAGAAAGAAAAAGCAGTTGAATATTTTAAACTTACAGAAGAAGAAGGATATAATTGGGGAGTTATAAGAGGGGTATGGAGCAGTGTAGCTAACACTTCCATAGGAGTTATGCAGGATTTTTTAAATCTTGGAAATGAAGCACGAATAAATAAGCCTTCAACTTTAGCAAGTAATTGGAGTTGGAGAGCTAAAGATAATGTGTTTACAAATGAGTTGGCAAATAAAATATATAGATTAACTAGAATTTATGGAAGGTGTGAGTAATGGTGGATAAAGAAAAAATAAAAAACGGTATTGAAAGATATTTAAAAGTAAAACATGGAGTTAAGGTAAAAGATGCTAAAGACTATGAAATTTTTAATGCAGTTTCATTGACGGTTTTAGAAGAAATTATTGATAACTGGAATGAAACTAGTGATACTTATAATAGAGGAAGAATGGCATATTACTTATCAGCAGAATATCTAATGGGAAGAGCTTTGGGAAATAATCTTATGAATCTCGGGCTTTATGATAATGTAAAAGAAGTACTTTGTGAAATGAAAATTGATATAAATAAAATTGAAGAAATAGAAGAGGATGCTGGTCTTGGTAATGGAGGGCTTGGAAGACTTGCCGCTTGTTTTATAGAATCGGCAGCTACTTTAAATATGCCATTGATGGGATATGGAATAAGGTATAGTAATGGATTATTTAAGCAGAATATAGAAAATGGCTTTCAGACAGAATGTGAGGACACATGGCTTAAATATGGAGAAGCTTGGAGTATTAGAAAAGACTCTGAAACACAAATAATTAAATTTTCAGATATGACTGTTAAGGCTGTTCCATATGATGTGCCGATAATTGGATATGGAACAAAAAATATAAATACTCTAAGATTGTGGCAGTGTGAGGCCCTTAGAGAATTCGATTTTAATTTATTTAATAATCAACAGTATATAGAGGCTGTTTCAGCAAGAAATAAAGCAGAAGATATATCAAGAGTACTGTATCCTAACGATACAGCTGAAGCAGGGAAGATATTGAGACTTAGACAACAATATTTCTTTTCAAGTGCATCAATGAAAGACATTATTAAAAAGCACAAAACTAAATATGGAAGTGATTTTTCGGAATTCGCAAAAAATAATGTAGCTCAATTAAATGATACTCACCCAACGATTTCTATTCTTGAATTTTTAAGAATATTAGTAGATGAAGAAAATGTTGATTTCACAACTGCTTTAGGAATTGCAAAAGAATTTTTTGCATACACAAATCATACAATTCTTGCAGAAGCATTGGAAAAATGGGATATAAGACTTATAGATAGATTATTCCCGAGAATTCTTCAGATAGCATATGCAGTTGATGATGCTCTTATGAATGAATTAAGACAAAAGGGATATGATGAAGGAGCAATTTGGAATTTTAGAATTGTTGCAAATGATGTGATAAGAATGGCTAATCTTGCTATTTTTGTTGGAAGAGCTGTAAATGGTGTTGCAGCGCTCCATACAGAAATTTTAAAGAAGCATGAATTAAATAACTGGTATAATTTATATCCTAATAAATTTCAAAATAAGACTAATGGAATAACTCCAAGAAGATGGTTGAGATTATGTAATAGTGAGTTATCGGAATTTATTACTGATTTACTTGGAAATGAAGAGTGGGTTAAGAATTTAAGTCTTTTGAAAGATTTGGAAAAATATATGGATGATGAAGATGTTCTTGAAAGACTTATGGATATAAAACATGAAAAGAAGATTCAGTTAGCAGCTTATATTAAACAAGAAGAAGGTATAATAATTGATCCAGATTCGTTTTTTGATATTCAGATAAAGAGGCTTCATGAGTACAAAAGGCAATTGTTAAATGCTCTTTATATTTTAGATTTATATTATAGAGTAAAGGAAAATCCAGATTTGGATATACCAAAGACTACATTTATCTTTGGGGCGAAAGCATTTCCGGGATATAGGAGAGCAAAAGGTATAGTTAAATTTATAAACGAAATAGCAAGATTAATTGATAGTGATGATCAAGCATCGAAGAAGATGAAAGTTGTTTTTGTACACAACTATAGAGTGTCATATGCACAAAAGTTATTCCCAGGATCAGATTTGTCAAAACAGATTTCAACAGCAGGTAAAGAAGCATCAGGTACAGGTAATATGAAGTTTATGTTAAATGCTACTCCTACATTTGGAACTTATGATGGAGCTAATATTGAAATTGTTCAGGCTAGTGGAGAAGAAAATAATTATATTTTTGGACTTAGAGTTGAAGATATTGAAAAGATTAATCATAGCTATGACCCTAAAGCATACTATAGAGATAATCCATCTATAAAGAGAGCAGTTGATACATTGATAAATGGAACTTTGGATGATGGAGGAACAGGATACTTTGAAGATCTTTATAATGCGTTATTAGAGGAAAGAGATCAATATTATTTACTAGCTGATTTTGAGTCATTCAAAAAGACAGAAGAAATGGTATTTGAAGATTATAGAGATAAAAAGAAATGGGCAAAGAAGTGCCTTGCAAATCTTGCTAATGTAGGTCAGTTTTCTAGCGATAGGACAATAAAACAATATGCAGATGAAATTTGGGATATTAAACCAGATGCAGTTAGATAAATATATAATGTAAACAGTATAAGACTTGTAGATTGGTGAAGCACTATATCTATAAGTCTTATTTTAAATTTGTGGATAATATTTATTACAAAGTTAGTTATGTTTAATAATAATTTATTAAATATATAGAAGAGTTTAATAAATATATCAAATCAAAATATAGCATGTAAGAGTGATAAGAATAATTAAAAGTTTACATTTAAAATTAATTAAGATATGATTATTTTGAGATTAAATTTAGATTGTATATAATTTATTAGGTTAGAAGAGAGGCTGTAAATTATGAAAAAAATTGTTGTGTTAGATGGCAAAACCTTAGGAAATGTTGATTATATTAAACTTAATGAATTTGGACAAGTAGTTTATTACGATATGACATATGGAGATCAGGTTGCAGAAAGAATAAGTGATGCAGATATTATTCTTACTAATAAAGTGATTTTGAAAGAAGAACAGTTGAAAAATGCACCTAATCTAAAACTAATATGTGAAATGGCAACTGGTTATAATAATATAGATATTAAATATGCAAGAAAAAATAAAATAGCAGTTACTAATGTTGCTGGTTATTCTACAAATACTGTTGCACAGCATACTTTTGCTATGCTTCTTCACTTATATAATAATATAAGTTATTTTGATGAATTTATTAAAAGTGGGGAATATTCTAAAAGTGATATGTTTACTAATCTTAATATGACTTATAATGATTTATGTGGAAAGGTATGGGGAATAATTGGCCTTGGTGCTATAGGAAAAAGAGTTGCTAAAATAGCACAGGCTTTTGGAGCTAGAGTTGTATATTATTCAACGAGTGGTAAAAATGTAAATCCTGATTACGCACAAGTTAGTTTTGAAGAACTACTAGATAAGAGTGATGTCATATCGATACATTCACCTCTAAATGAAAAAACAAAAGGACTTATAAATTATGAAGCACTATCAAAGATGAAAAAGGATTCTGTACTCATTAATGTTGGAAGGGGACCAATAGTTGTAGACTATGATCTAGCAAGAGCTATAGATGAGGAAATTATAGGTGGAGCGGCATTGGATGTATTTGATGTTGAACCAATACCACAAGATAATCCACTTTTAGGAGTGAGAAATAAAGAAAGATTAGTTATGACTCCTCATGTTGCTTGGGCAAGTGAAGAATCAAGAAAAAGATTATTTGATGACCTTCTTGAAAATATAAGTGCATTTAATAGAGGAGAATTTAGAAATAGGGTTGATTAAACTACAAAGTGAAACTTTTCATGTGGAGTTTTATGCTCCAGTTAAATTTAGTTGAACTTATACCTTTAATAGGTATAATACCCAGGAGATTGTAGCCATTATCACCTATTTGAAGAAAAACGAGTATTCCAAATTTACATTTGATACAATCGCTTTGAAATCATGGGATGAAATGTTACGATGCTTTCTATGGGATAAATAATTAATTAAAGAAAAGAGGAATAACTTATGAAGTATGCACTAGATGTACACACACATACAATTGTAAGTGGTCATGCATATTCTACTTTAATGGAAAATGCAAAGGCTGCTAGTGAAAAGGGGATAAAAGTATTAGGAACCACAGAACATGGATGTACAATGCCAAATGCACCTCATATATGGTACTTCAATAACTACAAAGTACTTCCAAGAGAGATGTATGGTGTTAAGATGCTTTATGGTGTTGAGGCTAATATAATTGATTATGAAGGAAATCTTGATATGGATGATGATACACTAGGAAAGCTGGATATTGTTATAGGAAGTATTCATGATGAGGTTTATAAAGTGGGAAATGCTGAAGAAAATACAGCTGCATTTATAAATGTAATTAAGAGTGGAAAAGTTGATATTATAGGACATTTAGGAAACCCAACAGTTCCAGTTAATTTTGAAGAAGTTATTAAATGTGCAAAAGAAAATAATGTTCTTATTGAAATAAATAATAGTTCATTCACTACATCTAGAATAGGAAGCCTTGGAAATTGCACAAAAATTGCAAAAATTTGCAAAGAATATGGAAATACTATTATAATAAATAGTGATGCACATTTTTGTACTAAAATAGGAGAGTTTAAAGAAGCTATCACTATGCTTGAGTCTATTGATTTTCCGGAAAATTATATTATAAATTCAAATCCAGATATGTTATTAGCTCTTCTAAGGGAAAAAGGAAGATTAAAATAGTGAATACTTTTAAAGGTATAATATAAAAAGAATAGAAAATTCTTAAATGATTATTGAGTAAAAGTTCAACTTTAAAATTTTAGTTTTAAGGTTGAACTTTTTTAATTTAAAAAACTAATTCCTAAATAGAAAATTAAATATTAGGGTGAATTGAAAGTTTTGTTGTTCTATGGTGAGAGTGTTTTTTGAAAAAATACAGATACTTGGTAGAAAAATGAAAATAAATAAACTACTCTTAGAAAATAAAAAGGAACCATATTAGCTTCCAAAAATTGGTATAATAATATTGTGGGGGTGAAAGGAAACATGATATTAGAAAATAGCAATCATAATAGGATAATAGTAGGAGTGGTTATAATTGGTGTCATTATTCTGGCAGTTTATTTGGGGACGTCTGTATTTTTTATTAATAGATTTTACTTAGGCTCTACTATTAATTGCGTGAGTGTTTCTGGTAAAACTGTAAATGAAGCCTATGATGAAATTATTAGTAATGCAAAAAATTATGAATTGAAGATTAAAGGGAGAGATGGATTTAATGAAACAATAAGCGGTGAGGATATAAACCTTATATATAATGATGATACTGAAGTTCAGAAAATTAAAGAATCTCAAAATCCTTTTAAATGGATAATATCTGGATTTTGCAGTAATAATTATAAATCTTCGGAAATGGTTTCTTTTGATGTTGATAAACTTAATAATAATATAAATAAATTTTCTTGCTTTAATGCAGATGGTGTAGAGGAACCAAAGAATCCTATATTACAATATGAAGAGGGGAAATATAGTATTTTAAAAGAAACTTATGGCAATAAATTAAATAAAGAACATGTTACAACAGCTATAACTAATGCAATTGAATCGGGGAAGACAAATATTGATTTAGATGAAGAAGAGTGTTATGACAGTCCAAAGTTTACATCAGAATCAAAGGAAATAACCGATGCAAAGGATATATTAGACAAATATGTTTCAACAAAAATAACTTATCACATAGGGGATACACAAGAAGTATTAGATGGTGATAAAATACGTGACTTTTTGGATGTTGATGAAGATTATAATGTAAGTGTTAGCGAAGAAAAAATTCGTTCGTATTTAAAGTCGTTTGCTGAAAAATATAATACTATTGGAAAGACTAGAAAGTTCAATACAACAGGAGGAAGTACAATATCAGTAAGTGGTGGGGATTATGGAAGAAAAATAGATGTATCTGAAGAAGTGAAATATATACTAGATGCTATAAAGGATGGGAAGACTGACAATAGGGAGCCTAAATATTCGCAGGTTCCATTTTGTAATGGAACTGATGATATAGGCAATACCTATGTAGAGGTAAGTTTATCAAGTCAACATTTATGGTTTTATAAAGATGGTTCACTTATTATTGATGGACCAATAGTTTCTGGTAATGTAAGTAATGGATGTGGAACTCCAGGAGGAGTTTATAAACTTGAATATAAAGAAAGAAATGCCACATTAAAGGGGGAAGGTTATAGCACACCGGTAAGTTTTTGGATGCCGTTTAATGGTGGAATTGGAATTCATGATGCTACATGGAGAAGTAGTTTTGGTGGGAATATATATGTAGCTGGTGGATCACACGGA
This sequence comes from Clostridium butyricum, assembly GCF_006742065.1. Taxonomy (NCBI): domain Bacteria; kingdom Bacillati; phylum Bacillota; class Clostridia; order Eubacteriales; family Clostridiaceae; genus Clostridium; species Clostridium butyricum. The sequence continues at coordinate 855,657 of NZ_AP019716.1, forward strand.
TGTGTAAATGCTCCATATAGTTTAGCCAACACTATATTTAATAATATAGATAGTGGAACTCCAGTTGTATGCTATTATTAATTAAAAAAATAATAGATTAAAGAAAAAATCTGCTTCAGTTTTAAATGAGGTAGATTTTTTATTCTTTATGAAATTATAATGATGTCAAATCATTGATAACCTTGAAGCTTTAAAAAGGTGTATTTGTAAACAAAGAAATCTAAAGAATAAAACAATAATTTGAATTATAGATGAGAAAATGTTGATGCAGATATGCTAAATATTCAAAAACAGTACGTGGTGTGTCATTAATTGAAAATGAAAGAAAAGTGAAGAAAAATCAAAGGAAATCTAATATAAATCAGAAAAAATAGCAGCATATGAAAAGTTTACTTTGTTATATTAATGATATTATAAAACACGTCGTTAAGACGGCAAGCAATAAATTTAAAACTATATAAAAGCTGAAATTAATGAAGCGAAATAAGTTTTGAAAAAAATGTTGACACATGTCAAACTAAGTGATATACTGAGTAAGTCGCTTGAGGGTGACAACATAATAACAACGTAAAGTTGTGAAAGAAAATGGTCTTTGAAAATTGAACAGAATATAATATAAACATTTAAGTAAACCAGCAATTCTTTATTTTGAGTAAGCTAAGATTAAACTTTTTATTGAGAGTTTGATCCTGGCTCAGGACGAACGCTGGCGGCGTGCTTAACACATGCAAGTCGAGCGATGAAGCTCCTTCGGGAGTGGATTAGCGGCGGACGGGTGAGTAACACGTGGGTAACCTGCCTCATAGAGGGGAATAGCCTTTCGAAAGGAAGATTAATACCGCATAAGATTGTAGTACCGCATGGTACAGCAATTAAAGGAGTAATCCGCTATGAGATGGACCCGCGTCGCATTAGCTAGTTGGTGAGGTAACGGCTCACCAAGGCGACGATGCGTAGCCGACCTGAGAGGGTGATCGGCCACATTGGGACTGAGACACGGCCCAGACTCCTACGGGAGGCAGCAGTGGGGAATATTGCACAATGGGGGAAACCCTGATGCAGCAACGCCGCGTGAGTGATGACGGTCTTCGGATTGTAAAGCTCTGTCTTTAGGGACGATAATGACGGTACCTAAGGAGGAAGCCACGGCTAACTACGTGCCAGCAGCCGCGGTAATACGTAGGTGGCAAGCGTTGTCCGGATTTACTGGGCGTAAAGGGAGCGTAGGTGGATATTTAAGTGGGATGTGAAATACCCGGGCTTAACCTGGGTGCTGCATTCCAAACTGGATATCTAGAGTGCAGGAGAGGAAAGGAGAATTCCTAGTGTAGCGGTGAAATGCGTAGAGATTAGGAAGAATACCAGTGGCGAAGGCGCCTTTCTGGACTGTAACTGACACTGAGGCTCGAAAGCGTGGGGAGCAAACAGGATTAGATACCCTGGTAGTCCACGCCGTAAACGATGAATACTAGGTGTAGGGGTTGTCATGACCTCTGTGCCGCCGCTAACGCATTAAGTATTCCGCCTGGGGAGTACGGTCGCAAGATTAAAACTCAAAGGAATTGACGGGGGCCCGCACAAGCAGCGGAGCATGTGGTTTAATTCGAAGCAACGCGAAGAACCTTACCTAGACTTGACATCTCCTGAATTACTCTGTAATGGAGGAAGCCACTTCGGTGGCAGGAAGACAGGTGGTGCATGGTTGTCGTCAGCTCGTGTCGTGAGATGTTGGGTTAAGTCCCGCAACGAGCGCAACCCTTATTGTTAGTTGCTACCATTTAGTTGAGCACTCTAGCGAGACTGCCCGGGTTAACCGGGAGGAAGGTGGGGATGACGTCAAATCATCATGCCCCTTATGTCTAGGGCTACACACGTGCTACAATGGTCGGTACAATGAGATGCAACCTCGCGAGAGTGAGCAAAACTATAAAACCGATCTCAGTTCGGATTGTAGGCTGAAACTCGCCTACATGAAGCTGGAGTTGCTAGTAATCGCGAATCAGAATGTCGCGGTGAATACGTTCCCGGGCCTTGTACACACCGCCCGTCACACCATGAGAGTTGGCAATACCCAAAGTTCGTGAGCTAACGCGTAAGCGAGGCAGCGACCTAAGGTAGGGTCAGCGATTGGGGTGAAGTCGTAACAAGGTAGCCGTAGGAGAACCTGCGGCTGGATCACCTCCTTTCTATGGAGAAATCTAGCAAACATGGCGTTTGACTAGTACAAAGATGCAAAGCATCTATAAAAATTACAACTTGCTCAAAGGTTACTTAATGAGTATTGATTCTGTTCAATTTTGAAAGACTAAGTCTTTCAAAAGCGAAGTCTAATAATGACAAGTACGAGGAAGCAAAAAAATTATGAAATGAGTAGTACTAATGTACATGAATGAATAATTTTTGAAGTTGACGAAGTAATTGGCTGTAGTAGGCAAGCGAAAATGTTCTTTGAAAATTGCACATAGATTAATGTATATAATACAACAAAGCCAAGAATAAATATTCTTTGTGAATGATTAAAAGCAAATAATATTAAATTAAGTAAACTTGATTTAATAAGTATTTGTGTAGTTTAGTGGATTCAAGTACAAGGAAGCAAAATATTTATGAAATGAGTAGTACATGTGTACGCGAATGAATAAATATTGTAGCTGACGTAGTAATTGGAGATAATAAACAAACAAAAGGTCAAGCTACAAAGGGCGCATGGTGAATGCCTTGGCATCAGGAGCCGATGAAGGACGTGATAAGCTGCGATAAGCTTCGGGTAGGCGCACATAGCCAGAGATCCGGAGATTTCCGAATGGGGAAACCCGCATGAGAAACCTCATGCATCGTAAAGTGAATACATAGCTTTACGAAGGAACACCTAGGGAACTGAAACATCTAAGTACCTAGAGGAAGAGAAAGAAAAATCGATTTTCTTAGTAGCGGCGAGCGAAAAGGAAAGAGCCCAAACCAGAGATTTATCTCTGGGGTTGCGGACAGAACATAACGTGAAATTATGATTAACCGAACACAACTGGAAAGTTGGACCGTAGGAGGTAATAGTCCTGTAAGTAAAAGTCATAATGATCAGTTCTGCACCAGAGTACCACGAGACACGTGAAACCTTGTGGGAAGCAGGGAGGACCACCTCCCAAGGCTAAATACTACCTGATGACCGATAGTGAAGCAGTACCGTGAGGGAAAGGTGAAAAGAACCCCGGGAGGGGAGTGAAATAGAACCTGAAACCATGTGCCTACAACCGATCAAAGCACCTTATGTGTGTGATGATGTGCTTTTTGTAGAACGAGCCAACGAGTTACGGTATGTAGCGAGGTTAAGTACTTAAGGTACGGAGCCGAAGGGAAACCGAGTCTTAATAGGGCGACTAGTTGCATGCTGTAGACCCGAAACCGGGTGACCTATCCATGGCCAGGTTGAAGCGAGGGTAAAACCTCGTGGAGGACCGAACCACGTTGCTGTTGAAAAAGCATGGGATGAGCTGTGGATAGCGGAGAAATTCCAATCGAACTCGGATATAGCTGGTTCTCCTCGAAATAGCTTTAGGGCTAGCGTCGTGAAATGTGAGTACTGGAGGTAGAGCACTGAATAGGCTAGGGGGCATAGCGCTTACCGAACCTTATCAAACTCCGAATGCCAGATACTATCAGCACGGCAGTCAGACTATGAAAGATAAGTTCCATGGTCAAAAGGGAAACAGCCCAGATCGTCAGCTAAGGTCCCAAAGTGTAAGTTAAGTGGAAAAGGATGTGGGATTTCTAAGACAACTAGGATGTTGGCTTAGAAGCAGCCACTCATTAAAAGAGTGCGTAATAGCTCACTAGTCAAGAGATCCTGCGCCGAAAATGTCCGGGGCTCAAACTTACCACCGAAGCTACGGGTTCATACTTTGTATGAGCGGTAGAGGAGCGTCGTAATCGGGCTGAAGTCGTACCGTAAGGAGCGGTGGACTGATTACGAGTGAGAATGTTGGCATTAGTAGCGAGATGTAGGTGAGAATCCTACAGGCCGAATATCTAAGGTTTCCTGAGTAAAGTTTGTCTTCTCAGGGTTAGTCGGGACCTAAGGCGAGGCCGAGAGGCGTAGTCGATGGACAATTGGTTGATATTCCAATACCACTATAATCGTTATTATCGATGGTGTGACGGAGAAGGATAGGATGTGCCAGCTATTGGATGCTGGTCTAAGCGTTGAGGGAGTTAGAACAGGCAAATCCGTTCTAACAATCCTAGGGCGTGATGGGGAAGGTTCCACGGAACCGAAGTATCTGATTTCATGCTTCCAAGAAAAGCATCTAGAAAGAGAAGTAGTGCCCGTACCGCAAACCGACACAGGTAGATGAGGAGAGAATCCTAAGGCCGACGGAAGAATCACAGTTAAGGAACTAGGCAAATTGACCCCGTAACTTCGGGAGAAGGGGTGCCTACCATTTGGTAGGCCGCAGAGAATAGGCACAAGCAACTGTTTAACAAAAACACAGGTCTCTGCTAAAGCGTAAGCTGATGTATAGGGGCTGACGCCTGCCCGGTGCTGGAAGGTTAAGGGGAACACTTAGCGCAAGCGAAGGTGTGAACTTAAGCCCCAGTAAACGGCGGCCGTAACTATAACGGTCCTAAGGTAGCGAAATTCCTTGTCAGGTAAGTTCTGACCCGCACGAATGGCGTAATGACTTGTGCACTGTCTCAACTGTGAATCCGGCGAAGTTGTAGTGCGAGTGAAGATGCTCGCTACCCGCGATTGGACGGAAAGACCCCGTAGAGCTTTACTGTAGCTTAGCATTGAATTTCGGTATTGTCTGTACAGGATAGGTGGGAGACTGGGAAATTAGGGCGTCAGCCTTAATGGAGTCGTTGTTGGGATACCACCCTGATAGTATTGAAGTTCTAACTGGATGCCATGAAACTGGTGACAGGACATTGTTAGGTGGGCAGTTTGACTGGGGCGGTCGCCTCCTAAAATGTAACGGAGGCGCCCAAAGGTTCCCTCAGAACGGTCGGAAATCGTTCGTAGAGTGTAAAGGCATAAGGGAGCCTGACTGCGAGACCTACAAGTCGAGCAGGGACGAAAGTCGGGCTTAGTGATCCGGTGGTACCTCGTGGGAGGGCCATCGCTCAACGGATAAAAGCTACCTCGGGGATAACAGGCTGATCTCCCCCAAGAGTTCACATCGACGGGGAGGTTTGGCACCTCGATGTCGGCTCGTCGCATCCTGGGGCTGAAGTAGGTCCCAAGGGTTGGGCTGTTCGCCCATTAAAGCGGCACGCGAGCTGGGTTCAGAACGTCGTGAGACAGTTCGGTCCCTATCCGTCGCGGGCGTAGGAAATTTGAGAGGAGCTGTCCTTAGTACGAGAGGACCGGGATGGACTGACCTATGGTGTACCAGTTGTTTCGCCAGAAGCATAGCTGGGTAGCTAAGTCGGGAAGGGATAAACGCTGAAAGCATCTAAGTGTGAAGCCCACCTCAAGATGAGATTTCCCATAGCATAAGCTAGTAAGACCCCTTGAAGACTACAAGGTTGATAGGTCAGAGGTGTAAGTGCGGTAACGTATTTAGCTGACTGATACTAATAGGTCGAGGGCTTGACCAATATAATCGAGTTGTAAATACATTAATTAAGAGGAAACTCGACTCACTTAGTTCGCTGAGTAAGTTCGATTAACCAAATGTAAAATTTGGATTCTCACTTATGTGCAATTTTGAAAGAACAAAAGTTTTTTCAAAAAGTTAATAAGGAAACTCACTCAGACGAGCTGAGGAGTACAAGTTTCTTAATTAAATAAGGAATACAAATCGTTAGCACGATTTGCATAAGTTCGCTTGACCAAATGTAAAATTTGGAGGCTCACTTAATCTGGTGGTGATGGCATAGAGGTAACACTCCTTCCCATTCCGAACAGGACAGTTAAGGTCTATAGCGCCGATGGTACTGCATGGGAGACTGTGTGGAAGAGTAGGACGTCGCCAGGTAAGAATAAAGAGTAGTTATTATAACTACTCTTTTTATTATTAAAATAATTAATCTAATATAATTATTAAGTTATATTAGATTAATTATTAAGTTATATTAGATTAATTATTAAGTTATATTAGATTAATTATAATTTAGTTAAAAGTTAATTATTAACTATAGAACACTTTAATTCATCCACATGTCCAGCAACTTTAACTTTTCTATAAATTTTTTTTATTATTCCATTCTCATCAATAAGAAATGTACTTCTTTCTATGCCGAAACATTTTTTACCAAACATAGTTTTTTCTTTTAATACACCATAAAGGTTACATACAGTTTCTTCTTCATCAGAAAGAAGAAGAAAAGGAAGATCATACTTTTCAATAAATTTGTCATGAGATTTAATGGAATCTCTGCTTATACCTATTATAATTGTATTATTATCAGTGAAGTCTTTTATTGATTCTTTAAAGTCTTGTGCTTCTCTTGAGCAACCAGGAGTATTATCTTTAGGATAAAAATATAAAATAACTTTTTTATTTATATAATCGCTTAGTTTATGTTCCTTTTTATCAGATCCGAGTAATTTAAAATCTGGAGCTTTTAATCCTTCTTCTATTAACAATTCTTTCATAAAATACCTCCTATTATTGTGGATAATAATTATTATATAATAAAAAATAAAAGAAATAAAGATATATAAAGAATAAATTTATAAATATTTTAAGAAATATGTAAAGTGGTATTATTTTAAAATATGAAAGATAAGTGTAGTATTTCAATAAAAATATACATATTTCTAAAATAGATATACATATTAAAAATATGTATATCTATTTTTATATAGAAAACACTCAAATCTCTAAAGCTAATGAATATATATATTAACAGGGCTCAATATATAAGAAAAGTGGTGAGTTAATAATGTATTTGAATAGTAAAAGAATAGTAACTATAGAGAAATTATTTATAAATGCTATAGTATATAGTTTTGATAAAAATAATACTACATATGAAGCTATGGGAATTGGAAATGGAAAAATATTATTTTTAGGTACGAAGAATGATGCTATGAATTTATTGGACAATAATACTGAAATAATAGATTTGAAATATAAAATAGTAATACCATCGTTTGTAGATGCTTATGTGAAAATTCCTCAAAAATTAATTATGAACAAGGATGATTTGAGTTTATTTGAATGTAAGAATTTGAAAGAGTATGAGATGGTTATAAAAGAATATATTAATAAACATATTGATAAAGAAGTAATATATGGATGTGGATGGGAGCTTGATAATTTCATAAGTTGTGATAAATTTCATAAAGGACCTAATAAAAAAATATTAAATGATATATGTGAAAATAAAGCAATCATTTTAAGCGATGTTACTGGAAAAATGCTATGGCTTAATGATAAAGCTTTTGAGAGATTTAAAATTACTAAGAATACTTATGAGCCTATAGGTGGAAAAATTGAACTTGATGAAAATGGAGAGCTTTGGGGAATTCTTAAAGATAATGCTGTAAATATCATTAATATTAATGAATTTAAAACTTATAAAAATAAAGATTATTTAAATTCTTTGATGGAATTTCAAAAAATACTTCATTCTTATGGAATAACTTCAATAGGTCTTGTGGAAAATAATTTTTCAAAAATTCCTTTTGATGTTTATAGAATGGCTGAAATAAAGGATAAATTAAAATTAAGGATAGATTATGGTGTTAACATATTTCCATACGAAATAGGAAGAAAGACTATTTATGAACAGCTTCATGACTTAAAGAGATTAAAAATAATATATAAAAGCAAATATTTTGATATTAGTAGAGCATGTTTTGAAGCTGATGGATTAATAGAAATGCAAAGTGCATTCCTATTCAAACCATATAGAAATAACCAAGATGATTCTGACTATACGGGTCGCTTTAAATGGGATGTTCTAGAATTTAAAGAAGGAATAAAAATGGCAAATAGACTAGATTTTAATGTTATAGTCGAAGCTATAGGGGATAATGCATGTAAAGTTTCGATGGATGGAATTGAATATTCACAGAAAAATAATAATTATAATGAATGTAGAAATTCAATAGTTCATTTAAGCCTGATTACTAAATATTATTTAAGAAGGATGAAAACTTTGGAATTAAATGCAATAATACATCCATTTTGGTATTATCAAAATAGTGTTAGGACAAAATATGAATATGAGTTCATAGGTGAAGATAGAATTCAAAGATTATACCCATATAAATCTTTAATTAATAATAATATACTTATAGCATCTTCATGTGAATACTTTAATGAGGAAAGTATTAATCCTATAAAAGGAGTATGGTGTTCTGTTACAAGAAATCTCTATAAGTTTAGTGATGAGGATAAATTAGACAAGAATATAATGATGGATCCTAAGTATAGGTTAAATCCAGACGAAAGAGTAACTGTTATGGAAGCATTAAAGAGTTTTACTATTGATGCAGCATATATACTTGGAAGAGAAAGTTATGTTGGAAGTATTGAAATAGGAAAAAATGCAGATTTTATTGTATTAGATAAAAATATATTTACAAGTAACTTTGAGGAAATATCAGATATTAATGTATGCAGAACATATTTTGAAGGGCAATTGGTTTATAATAAAGAATAAAATATTAAAAAATTATATTATAAAAATGTAAAACTCTCTTAATATTTTCTTAGGAGAGTTTTTTTGTATATAATTATTAGAGGACTGAAAAATTAAAGATACGTCTATATGGTTAAATCTGAAAGGAGATGAATTAAAGATGGAGAACGTATTAATTACTGGAGCAACCAGTGGTATAGGATATGAAATAACAAAAATTTTTGCACAAAATCAATATGATTTGTTATTGTGTGCACGTGATAAGAAAAAGCTTATAGAAATAAAAGAAAAGTTAATTGATGAATATAAAGTAAAAGTATTTATATTTTCAAAAGATTTGAGTAAAGAAAAAGATGTTGAGGAATTATATAGAGAAATAATGGAGTTAGGAATTAATGTTGATATATTAATTAACAATGCAGGTGCTGGATATGTTGGAGAATTTATTAATGAAAGCTATGATAGAGATAAAAGTATAATGTCTCTTAATATGAATGCTGTAACTTATCTTACTAAGGTATTTGCAAATGAGATGATAAAAATAAATAAAGGTAAAATTTTAAATGTGGCTTCAACTGGATCATATCATCCAGGTCCATATACTGCTGTATATTATGCAACAAAAGCATATGTATTATCTTTTACAGAAGCACTTGCAGAAGAGATGAAGGGGTATAATATTACAGTTTCAGCACTTTGCCCTGGAGCAACTAAAACAAATTTTTCTAAAAAGGCAGGAAAAAAAGATAATGCAACTGCAATGAGTCCAGAATATGTGGCCCAAAAGGCATATGAAGGTTTAATAAAAAACAATACAACTATAATACCAGGATTTAAATACAAGATATTTGTTTTGTTACCAAGAAAAATAATTACACCATTTATAGGAAGATATCAGAGAAAATTGAAAAACAATTAATAAAAGCATATCTGTTAATAGAAAAATATATTAGCAGATATATTTTTATTATTAGAGTTTAGTATAAAAGGTTATACATTTTATAGAATGAGTATAAAGGTTCCTAAAGTAATAAAAATACCACCAAGTATAGTTTTAAAAGTTATGGCTTCCTTAAGTATTATGAAAGCTAAAAACATACTTATTACAACACTAAATTTATCTATTGGAACTACTTTTGAAGCATCTCCAAGTTGAAGTGCTTTATAGTAAAATAACCATGAAAGTCCAGTAGCAACACCAGATAAAATTAGAAATATCCAGCTTTTAATACTTATATCAGATATTTCTGAATGAGTTCCTGTAAAAAATACAATTCCCCAAGCCATTATTAGTACGACTATAGTACGTATTGCGGTGGCTAGGCTTGAATTTATGCCATCTATCCCTATTTTTGCTAATATAGATGTGACTGCTGCAAAAAAAGCTGATAAAAGTGCAAAAATAATCCACATATGATTATCTCCTTTGAATTTTAAAATTTTAAAGACCTCCTTAAATTTTTTATTTTATATCAATAATAAGTATAATATATAGAGATAATTATTATCAATAGAAATATAATGTTTGATTTTGAAAGTAAAAAAGTTTAAAATATAATTCAATATGGTGTTTATGTTAAGGTACAAAGGAAATATATTATTAAAGGAGAAAACAATGATATTATTAAAAGAAGAAGCAGATAGATGTCTGTTATGTAAAAAACCAAGGTGCAGGGAAAATTGTCCCATAGATACACCTATTCCTGAAGTAATTAGTTTGTACAAAGAAGGAAAGATTCATGAAGCAGGTGAAATATTATTTAATAATAATCCATTATCTGTTGTATGTGCTTTAGTATGTCCACATGAGGACCAGTGTAAAGGAAATTGTATAAGAGGAATAAAGGGTGAACCCATAAAATTTCATGAAATGGAAGCAGAAATTTCCGGGAAATATTTAGATGATTTGGATTTAGAAAATGTAGCTAAGGATAAAGATAGAATAGCTATTATTGGGGGAGGTCCAGCAGGAATAACAATTGCATTTATATTAGCACAAAAGGGATATAAAGTAACAATTTTTGATGCTCATGATAAAATTGGAGGGGTTTTAAGATATGGAATACCAGAATACAGGCTTCCAAAATCAATTGTAGATAAACTAGAAAATAAGCTTATAGATGTTGGGGTATTGATAAGACCAAATACTATTATAGGACCAGTAATTACACTCGATAGATTATTTGAAGATGGATATAAGGCTGTTTTTATTGGAACAGGTGTGTGGAATCCGAAGACATTAAATATTAAAGGGGAAACGTTAGGAAATACACACTTTGCAATTGATTATTTAAAATCACCTAGTGTATACAGACTTGGTAAGAAAGTAGCTGTAATTGGAGCTGGAAATGTAGCGATGGATGCAGCAAGAATGGCTAAAATTAATGGTGCAGATGTTACAGTTCTATATAGAAAAGGCTTTGAAGATATGACTGCTACCAAAGAAGAAATAAGGGAAGCAAAAGAAAATGGGATTAAATTTAAATTATTTAGATCTCCATTAGAGATTAAAGACAATGGTGTAAGCCTTGCATGTACAGAAAATATATTACGTGAAGATGGAAAAGTGATGACAGAAATTATTGAAGGTAAAGAGGAATTTTTTGAATGCGATTCAACAATAATTGCAATAAGTCAATCACCAAGAACGTATATTGTTTCAAGCACTGAAGACTTGAACACAAATAAATGGGGACTTCTTGTTACTGATGATAGAGGGCATACTACTAAAAAAGGAACTTTTGCATCTGGAGATGTAGTAACAGGTGCAAAAACTGTAGTTCAAGCAGTAGTTCAGGCTAAAAAAGTAGCAGAATCTATAATTGAATATTGTGAAAGTAATTAAATAAATACTAGACAAAGGAAATTCAAAAAATGATTTTTCTTTGTCTTTTTATTATTTAATATTATTATCTATGAGTATCATACACAAAAAAGAATACATTAACAAAACAGTAAAAATATGTTAATATAATGATATTAATTTATTAGATGAATGGAGTTGTGAGTAATGGGGTTTTTTAAAAGAGAGGAAACGCAAGGATTAATGATCAACAAAAATGTTAATGAAAATATTATTGGTAATGATGTGAAAAAGATTAGTAAATCAAGTAAAACATTGTCTTTATTTAAAGAAGATACAATAAAGTATGTTATTGAAAATTTTCCAAGTATGTCAGAAGAAATTCAAAGAGGACTTTTGGAAGTATCTGTGATATTAGAAAATACAATAGACCATATAGAAGATAAATCAAGCAAGCTTATAAAAGATAGTAGAAATTTTAATTTAAGTCAGGAATATAGAGATACGTGTATTTCTATATATGAGGTTGTAGAAAATATAAAAGGCTATGTAAAATGGATGAAAGATGAAGGGAATAAAGAAATGGAAATCAAAGAGGATAATATTAACGAAAATGAAGAAGAAATAACTTCACAAGATGATATAAAATTAAAAGAAATATCTGAAAATGAAGTTAACACTGTTAATGTTGAATTAGAAATATATAAAGATTTTTCAGGAAGAGAACCAAAGGGATTTGAGATTGATAATGATATTATATTAGTTGATGATTGGGATGATTTATTGGTTAAAACAGCAGAAATTTTAACTAAACAGTATAAACAAAATAGGAATAGTGATATTCTTATAAAACCAGTTAAAGTAGTTGAAAAAAAATCACCTCAGAATGAATTTAGAGATACAGTCATTGAAATGCTTAGTGAATATAAAATAAATTTAAGGGATTTTAAAATAATAGTTAGGTAGTATTTTATACAAAGTTGAAAGTTGACAATTAATAATTTTCTATTATAGTTGTTATTTATTGAAATTTTTCATTGTCAAACTTTCAACATAATAAAACTACTGTTTTTTATTTTCTATATTAAAATATATATTGACAATATGCATATATGTATATATAATAATTTTAACAAATTAAATTGAGTAAAATTAAATTTAAACATATGTATATTAGAAAAATATAAAGCCAAGATAGATATATAGTAGTGCATATTAATAATAGAAAATAAAGGAGAGAGTTTAATGAAAATAGTAAATAGTAACGAATTTAGAAATGAAATTTCAGAAGGTGTTGTTTTAGTTGATTTCTTTGCAACTTGGTGCGGACCTTGTAAAATGCTTGGACCTGTTCTTGAGGATTTAGGCAAAGAACTAGAAGGAAAAGCTAAAATTATTAAAGTAGATATAGATCAGTCTGGTGATTTAGCAGATGAATTTAGAATTTCAAGTGTTCCAACAATGATCTTATTTAAAGATAATAAAATTGTTGATACAATGGTAGGATTTTTACCAAAAGAAAGAATTAAACAAGTTATTGAATCTAACCTATAATAAGTTTTATTAAAAATTAGTTATAATAAAATAAAAAATATATTAAATAATTATAGATACCTAGTTTTATATTAAGGATAGTTAAAGGTTAAGTGTTTTAACTATTATAAAATAATAGGGTATCTATATTTATTTGAATGTAAATATTCATTATAAATACTATATTATGATAGTTTAGTAAGTAGTTAAGAAAAAGTTTATTTAAGAACATATATTTAAGGAGGGAATGGATGATGAGTAATTTTGATGATTTAAAGTTGGATAATCAGCTATGTTTTTCACTATATGCTGCATCGAGAGAAGTTATTAAGCTCTATAAGCCATGCTTAGATAAGTTTAATTTAACTTATACTCAATATGTGGCTATGCTTGTTCTTTGGGAGGATGAAAAAAGTACTGTCAAAGAAATTGGGAAAAGGCTTCATTTGGACTCGGGAACACTAACACCATTATTAAAAAAAATGGAAAGTATGGAGCTTATAAAAAGATATAGAGATATTAATGATGACAGAGTTGTTATAGTTGAACTTGCAGAGAAGGGAAGAAATCTTAAAAACGAGATAACATGCGTGCCAAAAGAAATGGTATGTAAGATAAATCTTGAAAAAAATGAGATAAAGAGATTAAAGGATGAACTTGATAATCTTTTAGAAAAGTTAAAGGAATAAAAAGTTTAAATACAATTATAATAGTTATAGAAGAGAAATTGGATATATAAAATTATATATATAATATTAAAAAAGCATATTAATAGTCTGTCGATAATTATAAAAAAATATTGACAAGTTTTTAAAATAAGTGTATTATAAATTCAAAGTTAGATAAAAATCCCATGAAAAGAAAAAGTAAGTAATAATTATTGTTCTACAGAAAGTTGACGGATGATGAAAGTCAATGTGCAGTGTATTACTGAAAATCATCTTGGAGGAGTGAAACTGAATTTGAAAAAGTAAGTTTCAACGGAAATTCCACCGTTACAAGGAAAGCGTATTAATTGTACGTAACTGAGAGCTGCAAGAGTTGATTATATGTATATATGTTCTTTCTTTTGTGGAATTAGGGTGGTATCGCGTGTTAACCTCGTCCCTTTGTTATAAGGGATGGGGTATTTTTTTCGTTCATTAATAAATCTAACTAATATTGTATTAATTAAAATCAAGTGATTGAATTAGAAGAAAAGTAGTATAGTAGGGAAATGAAAATTAAAGGGGCCTAAAGTAATTTTCAGTAATTTTGTAGAAATCATTTGATGTTAGTTAATTATTAACAAGAACTAATGTTAAATTTTCATATATGAAAAGATTAAGATTTATGGTTTGTTAGTTATTAATTAAGAATAAGAGGGGGATATTAATTATGGATAATTTATCAAAAAAAGATTTGAGACTAGTAAGTTTAATGTTATTTTCTTTATTTTTTGGAGCAGGAAATTTGATTTTTCCACCATTTTTAGGACAATCAGCAGGAACTGCAACATGGATTTCTATGTTAGGATTTTTTATTACAGCAGTTGGATTTCCTGTATTAGGAGTTATAGCAGTTGCTAAATCTGGAGGACTAAGAAATTTAGCACAAAGAGTAAATCCAATTTTTGCAACAGTATTCACAGTATTGATTTATTTATCAATAGGTCCTTGTCTTGGTATTCCAAGAGCAGGAAGTTTACCTTTTGAAATGGCAGTTGCACCTTTTCTTAAAGATACAAATATAAGCATGATACTTGCTAGGTTTTTATATACACTTGTATTTTTTAGTTTAGCATACTGGTTATGCTTGTCACCATCAAAACTTGTTGATCGTATAGGAAAATTTTTGACACCAATATTATTAGCGCTTATAACATTAGTTTTTGTTTCAGCAATATTTAAACCATTAGGAAGCTATGGAATTGCAACTGGAGATTATGCATCCTCACCATTTGTAAAAGGATTTTTAGAAGGATATCTTACAATGGACACAATAGCGGCATTAAATTTTGGTATAGTAATTTCATTTGCAATAAAGTCTAAAGGTGTAAAATCTGAAAAGGCAGTAGTTTCTTGCTCAATAAAGGCTGGTATTATTGCAGGTGCTTTATTAATTGCAGTATATTCAATGTTATGCCATCTTGGCGCAACTAGTGGAGGAAGATTTGGAGGAACTGAAAATGGAGCACAAACTTTAAGCTATGTAATGACATATCTCTTTGGTGAACCAGGAGCAATACTTTTAGCAGTAATATTTACAGTTGCATGTTTAACTACATGTGTAGGACTTATAACTTCATGTAGCGAATATTTTGCTAGCTTAAATTCTAAAGTAAAATATATTACATGGGTTAGAATTTTATCACTTTCAAGTATGATCCTAGCTAATATGGGATTGACAAAAATACTAGCAGTATCAGTTCCAGTATTAAATGCTATTTATCCAATAGCTATAATGCTTATAGTTCTTGCAATATTAGATAGACTGTTTAAAGGAAATAAAATGGTTTACTTATTAACAATATTATTTACAGGAATAGTTAGTGTTATCGATGCTTTAAGTCAAGCTGGTTTTAATATTGAAATTTTAGTGAGATATTTTTCAAAGCTGCCATTATATTCACAAGGGTTAGGGTGGATACTACCAGCATTAATAGGAATTGTTATAGGTACATTTGTAAACTTGTTTAAAAAGACACAATTAGATTCAGAAAATATATCAGCAGAAGAAGCTTAGAATATAGAAATAAAAGACTTTTCTTTGAAAAATAATTCATGAAAAGTCTTTTATTATGAAAAAAACTGATTATAATAAACTAAAGACAAATATATCAATACATTTGAAATGGGTGAATAAAATGAAAAATGCTAATGAGATTATAGATAAAATAAAGCAAAATGAATTTTTTAAGGGGATAGATGATAAAAAAATAGAAATGATTATTTCAGAATTAAGTCATATTTCTAAGGAATATTCAAAAGGACAGGTAATTGCTAATGAGGGGGAGGTTTGTAAAAATCTAGGATTAGTCGTAGATGGAATTGTTGAGATACAGAGAATATACTCAAGCGGAAAACATATAGTTCTTAAACGTATGGGAGCAGGAGAAGTTTTTGGAGAAGCCATAATATTTTCAGATAAAAATAAATATCCAGCCACAATAATTGCTTCTTCGGATTGTATAATATCTTATTTGAAAAAAGAAGATATTATTAAACTTTGCCTTAATGAAGAAATAATTTTAAAGAATTTTATAACTTTATTGAGCAATAAAATTTTTATATTAAATAGAAAAATAAAAACCATATCTTTTAAAACAATACGACAGAAAGTTGTTAACTTTATATTAGAACAGTCAAAAAGTCAGAACAATAAAACTGTAATTTTGAAAATAAGTAAAGAGCAGATAGCATCTTTACTTGGAATACCTAGACCATCACTTTCAAGAGAGCTTATGAAACTTAGAGATGATGGACTTATTGAATTTGATAGGAACAAAATAAGTATTATAAATATAGAAAGACTTGAAGAAGAACTTTTAGAATAGAAAATTATTTATTATTACTCAAATAATTCTATGGAAATATTTTACAAAACGCAAAGTATAATGTAAAATATTAACAGTGAAATGAAAGCTTATTTATAAGTTTAAAAATCAAATGAATGGAGTAATAATTATGAAAAAAATACTAATAGATATGATTTGCCTAACACTAAAATATATGCCTCAATTATTATATCCTAAGAAAAAAACATGTAAATTAAAAAAAGCAGTTTTAGAGGATTATAATACAATTCATGGTGAAACATCAATGGATGATATTTTAGAAAAGGAAGAGGAGTTAACTAATGAAGTTTATGAAGAAAAGGCTATATATAGTATAAATTTAGGATGTGGAACATTAAACGACTATCAAATTATGGATGCATATAAGGTAAATAAGGAAAATTTAAATGATATTAATACATTCTTAAAAGGAAAAGATTTAAGAAAGAAAGTTGATATAAAAAAAGAAGCTAATGCAGCTGCTGTAGCTTTAATAAGAATAAATGAAGGAAATGGTACTATACTTAATTATAAAAAGTTTCAAATTAGTATATTACCAATTTACCTTCAAACTATTAATGATAATATAAAAAAATATAGAATTAATATGAAAAAGAATTTAACAATAACTGAAATTAAAGAAATAGCCTCTACTTTAGCTATAAACATAAGTAGTGGAATAGATAACATAAATAATGGTATAGGAAATAGAAATGATTATGAAATAATAGGCATCAATAATTTAAGCAAAAAAAATATAAATGATATAAATAACTTCTTGAATAATAAGGATTTAAAAACCCCTAATATGATTAGAAATGAAATAAAAAGACTTTTTAATGCTTTAAGTAAAATATCAAGAGGAAATGGAACTAATAATAATTACAATTTAATAGGAATGAAACTTGAAAGTAAAAAGATTAAGATTATTAATTCTGTATTAGAATGTATATATAAAAGGGACAAGCAGGATCTTAGTGTAGGAGACATAATCAATATAAGTGAAAATATTATGGATAATTTTATGGCTATTAATAATTCAAGTGATGAAAAATCAAAAAGAAAATTGATTATAACGGATTCTTTAGAAAGAGAAGCATTGTAAATTTAATAACTAATTAGTATAGAATATAATTTAGATTAAGAATTATATTCTATACTATTACAGTAATAAGCTTTATACCAATATCATTAATTTTTTGTCTCCATTGCTCAGGAATGTTGCTATCAGTAATAATTGTATCAAAATCACTTAAATCAGCAAAATAAGAAGATTTGACAACACCAAATTTTTTAGAATCCACTAGAAGTATTTTTTCAACAGAGGATTTTATTATTGCTTGTTTTGTTAATACTTCATAATTATTAGAACATGTAACCCCCAGGGTTTCATGGATTCCTGACGCAGAAACAAAAACTTTAGTTGCGCGTGTTTTTTCTATTAATGATATTCCTTCTGGACTTTCAAACATCATAGTATTTTGATGAAAGTAACCACCAGAGAAAATAAGATTAATATTTTTCTTTTTAGATAGAGCCATCAAAATATTAGTATTAAATATAAGAGCACTGATATTTAAATTATTATCTATAAACTGTGCTAATTTTTCTGTAGTCGTTCCAGTATCGATTATTATTACATCATCTTCTTGTATAAGATTAGCTGCAGCTTTACCTATTTTAATTTTTTCATCTTCATTTCGTATTACTTCATTTTCAATGTCATAAAATGATTCGAGTTTTTCTATGTTATTTGAAGGATTATAAATAGCGGCACCATATACATTATTAATTATGTTATTTGATTTTAATATTTCTAAATCACGTCTTATTGTCATTTCAGATACTCCGAGAGTTAAAGATAATTCTTTTACAGTAGCACCGTTTTTTTCCTTTAGAATATCTATTATTTTATTTGCACGCTGCAATTTTTTACTCAAACTTATCACCTTATTCTTTGAATTTATTGTTTATATTCTAACATTTTTTATTAAAGAATTAAAGGGGAAGTGAATATACTGAACTAATTATTGTTAAAATAAGAATATGTGCTGTATTCTATAAATAACAAGTATTGATACTTGAATAAAATATTAAAGTATTTTTAGTTGTTGAAATTTAATAGTTGTAGTATATAACAAAAAAATGTTTGAACTTTAACATTTTATGTTGACCTTATAACAAAATGGTATTAATATTATCACATAGAGAGAAAACTTTAGTATAAAGAAAAGAGGTAAAATAATGAATAAAGTAGAAATTTTAGGTCATGTAGATCACACATTATTAAATCCAGTTGCAACTTGGGAAGATATTCAAAAGATATGCAATGATGCAATTGAATATAAGACAGCATCAGTATGTATACCAGCATGTTATATATCACGTATAAATGAAAAATATCCAGAATTAAATATCTGTACAGTTGTAGGATTTCCTTTAGGATATTCTTGTACTGAAGCTAAAGTAGCTGAAACTAAAAAAGCTTTAGAAGATGGTGCAAATGAAATAGATATGGTAATTAATATTACTGATGTTAAGAATAAATTATTTGATAAAGTTACACAGGAAATAAAAGCACTAAAAGAAGTATGTGGTGATAAAGTATTAAAAGTAATAATAGAAACTTGTTATTTAACAGAAGAAGAAAAAATAGCTATGTGTAAGTCTGTAACTGAAGCTGGTGCTGATTTTATAAAGACATCTACAGGATTTGGAACTGGTGGAGCTACTATTGAAGATGTTAAATTGTTTAAGAAACATATAGGGCCAAATGTAAAGATTAAAGCAGCTGGGGGAGTTAGTACTGTTAGTGATCTTGAAATGTTCATTAATGAAGGTTGTGAAAGAATTGGAACAAGTAGAGCTGTTGGACTTTTAAAAGGAGAAGCAACACAAGGGTACTAAAAAGAAGATTTTAAAAAGAGTAATTAACATATTGAAATAGTATTATATTACTATTTCAAATTGTTAATTATTAAAATATAGCCAGAGAAAACGTTTCCTAAAGTGCTATATATTTTGAAAATGCATTTAAAATGATAAAATTGAATATATGAGTTAATAGAAAAGTGAGGGATTAATATGCGTTTTGTTGATATTATAAATAAGAAAAAAGAAAAATTTGAACTTAATGATGAAGAAATACAATTTTGGATTGATGGGATAGTAGATGGCTCTATTCCAGATTATCAAACAAGCTCTTTGCTTATGGCAATTGTATTAAATGGAATGAATGATAGAGAAACAGCATATTTAGCAAAGGCAATGATGAATAGCGGAGATGTTATTGATTTATCATCAATTGATGGAATAAAAGCGGATAAGCATTCAACTGGTGGAGTTGGTGACAAGACTTCTATGGCTCTTGGACCAATGGTTGCAGCATGTGGTTTAAAAGTTGCAAAAATGTCAGGAAGAGGGCTTGGACATACTGGAGGTACATTAGATAAATTAGAATCAATTGAAGGGTTTAACTGTTTCTTAAGTGAAGAAGAGTTTAAAAATCAGGTACAAAAGGTTGGAATTGCTATAATAGGACAGACTGGAGATTTGGTTCCAGCAGATAAAAAATTGTATGCATTAAGAGATGTTACTGGTACAGTAAATTCAATTCCATTAATAGCATCGTCAATAATGTCAAAAAAACTTGCGTCAGGATCGGATACAATTTTACTTGATGTAAAATATGGAGAAGGTGCTTTTATGCATACCATAGAAGATGCTGTTGAATTAGCACAAGCAATGATTTCTATAGGAAATAATCTTGGAAGAAATACAATGGCAATGATCACTGATATGAATCAGCCTCTTGGAAATGCAATAGGAAATTCAATTGAAATTATTGAAGCTATTGAAACATTAAAAGGACATGGACCAAAAGACTTTACAGAACTTTGTATGCAGGCAGGAGAAATAATGCTTATACAAGGAAAGATTGCAGAAAATGAAAAGGAAGCAAGAAAACTTCTTGAAGAAGCTGTAAGCTCTGGAAAAGCTTTTGAAATGTTTAAAAGCATGGTGAAGGCTCAAGGTGGAAGTGTAGAAATGATAGATGATACTTCTCTTCTTCCAAAATCTAAATATGTAACAGAAGTAAAATCAGAAAAAGACGGTAATATAAAGGTGCTTCATTCAGAAAAACTTGGAATACTTGCAATGCATCTTGGAGCTGGAAGAGCAACTAAAGAAGATATTATTAATCATGGTGTAGGGCTAAAAATAAACTGTAAAAAAGGTGATAGTATAAAAGTTGGAGATACTATATGCTATGTATATCATGATGAAGAACTTAAAGAGGATTGGTTAAAGCAACTTCAAGAAGCTTTTGTTATTACAGATGAGAAAGTAGATATAAGTCCATTAATAGAAAAAATATTAAAATAGTGTTTATATTTATAGATTATGACTGCTTAAAATTGAAGCAGTCATTTCTATATTTATATTATTTTTTCTACTCCATGAAGATAACTTTGAATATGATTAAAGATTAAAGGCTTTGTACTTTCTAATAGCGAAAGTTCATCAATTAGAAGCAATAATTCATTAGATATTTTTTCATTTTTATCTACAGAATCTTGAATTTCAGAAATATTGTTTTTTAGTGAAATTATATTGTTTATATCATTTGTTATCTTAGAGGTTATACTTTTATTACTACTTTCTAAAATATTAAAATTTGATATTGTTGTATCTATGGATGAGTTAGTGTTATCCATGCTTTGAGTAATTTCATTTACTGAGTTTTTTATTAAAGTTAGAGTTTGGTGAATATTTGTTAATTGTTTATCTATTTTTGCTGAAGTTTCTTTTGTCATTTCAGCTAAGCTTCGTACTTCATCTGCTACAATTGCAAAACCTCTTCCAGCTTCACCAGCACGTGCAGCTTCAATACTTGCATTTAGGGAAAGTAAATTTGTTTGTTCACTTATTTCATTTATGTAAGAGAGATTTGAGCTTACCATGCTTACATTATCTTCAAGAATATCAAAGCTTTTTTTAAAATCAGTGATTCCCTCATTTGTATTTTTAATTGTTGATTTTAAAGAATCAAAACTTTTGTTGCAGTCTTTAAGATGTGAATTATTTCTATTTAAATCATCCATTACTTCAGTTAATTCATTAGATGATTCTATTATTTTAGTATTTATTACAGAAGTAGAATTTGATATTATTTCAGCTGTTGTATTCATTTCCTCTGAGGAGTTTTTAATTTTAAAAATACTTTCTATAATAGTATGTTCGCTATCTAATAATTTGGATACGCATTCTTTAGTTTTAGAAATAGTATGAATAAGAACATCTTTTTTATCGTTGAATTTCTTAGGTTCTAAAGAATGTTTTAGATCTGAATTGGATTTAGATTCATGATCTGTAGAAATAGAGTGCTTAATTTTCTTTTTAAAAAACATAATTATTATCCCCCCGATTGTTAAAAAATATTATTTAAATAAGCAATAACTCATAGTTTGATTTGCATGAGAATCACAATATTGCTCACCATAAGAAGTCATACAGATAAATTCTCCAAATGTACTAAGATACTTTTGAAAGTTTTTTATTGAATTTTCTTTTTCAAAAAGATGTGTTCGGAATATACAGTTTATGAAAATTCCCCCTAGATAACTATCAGCATATTTTTTTGAAGCATCTTCCCATAACTTTATATAGTCCATAGGATTGCATATAGAAATGTAGGATTCTTGAAAAATTCGTCCATATAAATTAAAACTATTTTGGTCATTATTCATAATTGATGAAATAAAATATCTATTACCAACTATTCTAGCAAACGGATGATAGATAAATTCATCTTTCATATGTTCCTTGGATATATTTAATGAGTTACAATAAAAATCTACAGCGGGTATCCCATTTATTTCATGAACCTTTCTTTCAAAAAGTTCTGACTTTGATATTATGCCTTTTATTTCTGTAGGTTCATATATATTTTCACAATAATATTCAATTTCCATAGGAGTTGTAATCATACATAAAGCAGAAGCATTTGAAGCAGACTCTCCATTTATACAGACCTTTGTAGATAAAAAATCACCATTATCTGCAGAACTTCCTCCTATAAGTGGAATGTCGGGTAATTCATTTGTAAGAACTGTTAGTACAGATTCTTCAGCAAGGCTTAATCCATCAGTAAACTCAAGTAGGACTGAATGATTCTTCTTATATATATCTTTTAATGATAAAATTTCTTTATAATATGAAATTATATTATTTTTTATATCTTTTAAGAGCAATAATTGAACATTTTCTATTTTTATTCCTAAAAAACTTACAGAATAGTAGTCAAAAATATTTTTATTTATATTTTTATAACTTGAACATCCAATACTGTTTTCATAATTTTCTGAAATGGATTTTCCAATTTCATCAATCCATTCAATAGGAGAAAAGAAAACTATTAAGTAATCTTTTGGTATTAGTTTTTTTATCTCGTCTAAATTAAATTTGCTTTGAGTTAAGCTAATTACTTGCTTCATACATAAAACCACCTTTTGTAATATAAGTATTTGTTAATTATATCATAAAATATCTAAAAATTATTTTATTGTAATTATTTAGATAAAATTAGACAAAAAGTGATAAAATTATATAAAGAATAAAACATACTCTGTAACTTATGTTACAGAGTATGTTTTTAATTACATGTATAATATAAAAATGCAAATACTAAATATGAATTTATAAAAGATAAAAAGGAGAAGTAGCATGAGTTTATTTTTAGGTAAGATTCATTACTGGTTATTTAATAAAATAGTTTGGTTTGAAAATTTAGAAAGAGAAATAGTAAAATTAGCATCATCAGTAGAAATAGATGTTAATAATATAGAAAAAGAAATAGAAAAAAAATATGGCAAAATGCTTCCAAATAGACCTTTAGAAGAAATTATTGATACATCGAACATACATGGATGGCTTCAAGAAAGGATACACAATGCAGAAGGTCGAATGGCATCTTGGACTAGAGCTATAATTGTAAATGATGTTAATGATGTGGTGAAAATACAGAATATATATATAACTCAAGGAATAAAGGCTGCTAATGAAGTTAAAAACAGTAATACATCATTTGATACTGCATATGAAATATATAGTAAAATTAATGATTATATTTTAGATGGAATGCCATGTGATAGAGTTGATGAAATAATAGTAAATGAAGATGATATAATTACATGGAAAAAAAGAATATGCGTTCATAAAGAAATATGGGAAAGAGAAAATATAGATGTTGAACAGTTTTATAATTTAAGGGATTTGTGGATTAAAGCATTTGTTAACACTATAAATGATCAGTTTAAATATATAAAAAATGATGATGGAACTTTTTCAATAACAAGATAATGAATTGGTAAAAACATATTTATAAATTTGAAAAACAGGCTGAATATTATATTTAGTCTGTTTTTTTAAATTTTTTTTGAGTTGTAACATATGTTACATACTGAGTTTGGAATTAGGGATACAATGAGTACATAGCTGATGAACAGCAAAGAGATACTATTAATTTAGAAATACATAGTTATTAATTAATTAAAATTAATATTTATAATATTGGAGGAGTTTATTATGGAAAATAATATGTTTTGTTTTCAATGTCAAGAAACAGCAGGAAATAAAGGATGTACAAAAGTTGGTGTGTGTGGTAAAAGTGCAGAACTTGCAAATATGCAAGATTTGTTAATATATGTAACAAAAGGTTTATCAGAAGTTACAACTAAATTAAGAGAAGAAGGAAAGGAAGTTAGTAAGGAATTAAATCACTATATAACTCTTAATTTATTTACTACAATAACAAATGCAAATTTTGATGATGAAGTATTTTATATAAGAGTTAAAGAAACATTAGCAAAGAAGAATGAGTTAATAGAAAAACTTTCAAGTAAAGAAGGTTTATCAGAAGCTGCAGTATGGGATATAAGTTCAGATAATAAAACTGGTATTTTAGGTGCAATTAAAAATTTAGTAAATGGAAATAAAGATGCTGAAGAAATAAATAAAATATTAAAAGATAAGTCACAATCTAATGAGGTTGGAGTTTTATCAACAGAAAATGAAGATATTCGTTCTTTAAGAGAGTTAATTACTTATGGATTAAAAGGCTTAAGTGCATATTCTAAACATGCAAATGCATTAGGATATGATAATGAAGAAATAGATGCATTTATGCAAGAAACATTAGCAAAATTGTTAGATGATACTTTAAGTGTTGATGATCTTGTTGCTTTAACTTTAGAAACTGGTAAAGTTGGAGTTGATGGAATGGCACTTCTTGATACTGCTAATACTTCAAGTTATGGTAACCCTGAAATAACAAAAGTTAACATAGGGGTAGGAAAGAACCCAGGAATATTAGTATCAGGACATGATTTAGCAGATATTGAACAATTATTGATACAGACACAAGGAACAGGTGTGGATGTTTATACCCATTCAGAAATGTTACCAGCTCACTATTATCCACAGTTAAAGAAATACAACAATTTAGTAGGTAATTACGGTAATGCTTGGTGGAAACAAAAAGAAGAATTTGAATCATTTAATGGACCAATACTAATGACTACAAACTGTATTGTACCACCAAAAGATTCTTATAAGGATAGAATGTTTACAACCGGTGCTGCTGGTTTTGCAGGATGTAAACATATTGAAGGAGAAGCTGGAAGTGTGAAAGATTTCTCTGAAATTATTGAACTTGCAAAGACTTGCAAAGCGCCAACTGAAATTGAAACTGGTGAAATTATTGGTGGATTTGCTCATGAACAGGTATTTGCTTTAGCTGATACAGTAGTAAAGGCGGTTAAGTCTGGAGCAATTAAGAAGTTTGTAGTAATGGCTGGGTGTGATGGAAGAGCATCTAAGAGAAATTACTATACAGATTTTGCTAAAGCACTACCTAAAGATACTGTGATTTTAACAGCAGGATGTGCAAAGTATAAATATAATAAACTTGACTTAGGTGATATAGGAGGAATTCCAAGAGTATTAGATGCAGGTCAATGTAATGATTCATATTCATTAGCATTAATAGCACTTAAGTTGAAAGAAGTATTTGAATTAACCGATATAAATGAATTACCTATTATTTATAATATTGCGTGGTATGAACAAAAAGCAGTTATAGTACTTTTAAGTCTTTTATATTTAGGAGTAAAAGAAATTCATTTAGGACCAACATTACCAGCATTCTTATCACCTAATGTTGCAAATGTCTTAGTTGAAAACTTTGGAATTGGTGGAATTTCAACTGTAGAAGAAGACATGGAAATGTTCTTTGGTGAAGAAGTAAAAGGTGCAAAGTCTGAAAATGGAGTTATAACAAAAGATATGATTATAGCTGATATCGTAAATGCAGATGCTGAAAACACAAAAATATTAATGGAGTTTGGTATGCATTGCATAGGATGTCCATCTTCGCAAATGGAAACATTAGAAGATGCATGTGCAGTACATGGACTAAATGTAGAAGAATTAATTAAAAAGTTAAATAAATAATAAACAATAAAAAACTCACTTGGATTTTTTTAAATATCAAGTGAGTTTTTGTTATAATAAGTTAAATATTTTTATAATAAAGTTATTATGAAATATCTATTCAAGATTTAGTTTTTTAGTAAGAACATAGTTTGTTATAAAGAAGTATATACTGAAATATATTAATTCTAATACAATTGATAGTAATAATATTCCACTGAACATTCCTGATGAAGGTTCAGTAAACATTGATATGTGATTTGATGAGAATATATACACAGCTATTGAATTAATAATGTTTGATAGTATACTTAACACTATAAAAGCAACAAATGACATAAGGATTTTAGATTTACTGAATAAATGTCCTATTGATATTGAAGCATAAATCATAGTAATTGAAGTTATTAATTCTACAAGTCCAACTATAAAGAATTCTATTGCTAATATAAAAGGTGTACCACCATAATAATTAAATACATCTCTTAATACTGGAATGATATTAGAGAAGATATCTCGAACACTATCTATCGTTACAAATAGAAGAATAATTGACATAAATGCTACAAAGCAGCTTACTATTGTCCAAATTGCAGATGTAAGTATTTTATTTATTATATTTAAATAAGGCTTTACAGGAAGGGTATTCATTAAATAACCCTCATCCCCAAGAATGTTTTTGTAAAATCTTTGAACGATAACAAAAAATGTAACAACAAAGACAGCAGCCATTGTACATCCATATGCAAATACACTTAAAATATTAGCTATGCCACCAATAGTTCCGAAAGTGTTATTGATAGTTTCATCTAAACTGCTTCTGAAAAGCAATCTATTTATTAATGCAAATACTAAAAGAGCACCATAAAGAGGTAGAAGGATTCTTCCAGTAGCTTTAAATTCATATTTAATTAATTTACCTAACATTTAAATACCTCCCTAAATAGAGCATCTACACTCTTACCTTCATTTTCTCTAATTTCATCAACACTTTTTGATAAATATATATCTCCATAAGATATGAAAATAACATCATCAAGTATTCTTTCAATATCTGATATAAGGTGTGTAGATATAATTATTGTAGCATCTTCACTGTAGTTATTTATTATAGTATTTAGTATATAATCTCTTGCTGCAGGGTCAACACCTGCAATAGGTTCATCTAAAAGATAGAGTTTAGCTTCACGACTCATAACAAGAATAAGCTGAACCTTTTCTTTAGTACCTTTAGACATTGTTTTTAATTTATCATTTGGATTTATATTTAATTTAGCTAACATATCATAAGCTTTGTCTTTATTAAAATTTTTATAAAAATCACTAAAGAAATTTATAATATCAGAGACTCTCATCCAATCATTAAGGTAAGTTCTTTCAGGAAGATAAGATATTATTTCTTTTGAATCTACACCTGGTTTTTTACCATCAATCAAAATTTCTCCACTTGTTGGAGTAAGGAGTGCATTAGCAAGTTTTATTAGAGTACTTTTACCACTTCCGTTTGGACCAAGAAGACCAACTATTCTTCCTTTATTAACTTTTAAATTAATATCTTTAAGAGCTTCCTTGTTAGAAAAAGTTTTAGATAAATTTTTACATTCTAGAATAGCATTATTATTCATTATTTCATCTCCTTTACTATTGATTCAACAAGTTTTATTGCTTCTTCTTTTGTATATCCTATCTCTTCCATTCTTTTTAGAAAGTTAGATATTTGATGTTTTGCTAAATCATTTCTTATATTTTTGATCATATCAGAATCCTCCGTAATAAATCGTCCACTTGTTCTCTTACTAAATACTAGCCCTGTTTTTTCAAGCTCTGTTAATGCTTTTTGCATAGTATTTGGATTAACAGAAGCTTCACTGGCAATATCCCTTACTGAAGGAAGTTTATCTCCAGGTTTATAAACGCCACAGATTATTTTTAATTGAATTTGTTCCATAAGCTGTAAGTAAATTGGTCTGTCATCATTAAAATCCCATGACATAGTCTCACTCCTTTTTATATTGTATTACTGTATTATTGTACTAAGCTGTTAATACAATGATAGTACAACTGGAATCATATGTCAATACAGAAATAAAATAATCTTTAAAATTAATTACTATAATAGATCTGTTAATTAATAAATTAAGACAAAAATTTTTATAGGATTTATTTAATTTATATTTAGAATATGTATGAAAATATATATTCAATATTAAGGAATAATAGTATATCAATAAATTTAATATAAAGTTTTTAGAATTCAATATATTTTTATTTATTGAATGTGTGGACATGCAGTGATATAATAATTCAAAAGGTGTATATACACCTGTAAACATTAAAAAGAGTGGTGTAAATATGAAGTTAAGTTTAGAAGATAAAATATTGAAATTAAAAAAAGAAAGAAATGCGGTTATATTGGCTCATTATTATCAGCCAGGAGAAATTCAAGCTTTGGCTGATTATGTTGGAGATTCATATTATTTAAGTGAAAAAGCCAGAGATTGTAAAGAGGATACAATAATGTTTTGTGGTGTAAGATTTATGGCAGAAAGTGCAAAAATTTTATCACCACAGAAAAAAGTACTTATGCCTTGTCCTAGTGCAGGATGTGCTATGGCAGATATGGCCAGTAGTAAAGCTGTGGTTGAGATGAAAGAAAAATATCCAGAGGCATTTGTAGTATGTTATATAAATTCTACTTATAAGGTAAAGGCACATTGTGATGTTGCAGTTACTTCATCAAGTGCATTAAAAATATTAAAAAATGTTCCTAATAAACAGATATTATTTTTGCCAGATAAAAATTTAGGTAGTTATATTTCGGAGTTCTTTCCAGATAAGGAATTTATATTATGGGATGGGTTTTGTAGGTGTCATAATAAAGTAAGCAAAGAAGACATTTTTAAAGCTAAAGAAAAACATAGTGAAGCAAAAGTACTTGTACACCCTGAGTGTCCAAAAGACATAAGAGATATGGCAGATTATATTGGAAGTACAAGTGGAATTATTGATTATGCTACTAATGATGATGGAAAAGCATATATAGTTGCAACTGAAGAGGGGATTTTATATGAATTAAAAAATAAAAATCCAGATAAAACATTTTTGATACCAGGAGATAAAATTTGTTGTCAAGATATGAAAAAGACAACACTCGAAAATTTATATGAGTCACTTTTAAATATGAATAATGAAGTTATATTAGACGAGGAGATAAGAAAAAAGGCATTAAAATCTTTAGAGAATATGCATAAATTAGGAAGTGAAAAAAATGAATAAATTTTTTGATGTTGTTATTATTGGATCTGGAGTATCTGGTCTTTATTCAGCATTAAACTTGAGAAAAAATCTAAAAATACTTGTAGTATGTAAAGATAAATTAACTATGACAAATACGTTTTTAGCTCAAGGAGGGATATCAGTAGCAAAAAATAAAGAAGATATACCATTCTTTATTGAAGATACGTTAAAAGCAGGACAATATAAAAATGATATTAAAGCAGTTAAAGTTCTTGCGGAAGAATCTGCATATAATATAGAACAATTAATGAGTTTTGGACTGAATTTTGATACTGATAATAATGGAAATATTGATTTTACAAGAGAAGGAGCACATTCAGTAAATAGAATAGTGCATACTAAGGACAATACTGGGGAAAGTGTTGCAAAAATATTAATTGATAAAATCAAAAATCAAAAAAATATAACCATTTATGAAGATACTTATTTTGCAGATTTAATAGAAAAAAATAATGTGTGCTCTGGCGTTATATTGATTAAGGATAATGAACAGGTAAATGTATATGCTAAATCTATTATACTAGCATGTGGTGGAATTGGAGGACTGTTTAGAAATTCAACTAATCAAAGAATTTTAAAAGGTGATGGAATTGCAGCAGCAGTCAGGCATAATGTTGAATTAAAGGATATTAATTATATTCAAATACATCCAACTGCTTTTTATGAAGAAGATAAAGATGATAGAAGATTATTAATATCTGAATCTTTAAGAGGTGAAGGTGGAAAGCTTACAAACATAAATGGGGAAAGGTTTATTGATGAACTTTTACCGAGAGATATAGTATCTCAGGCTGTTTATGAAGAAATGAGAAAGACAGAAACTCCATATGTAAATCTTGATATAAGATTTTTAGGTAAAGAATATATTATAAATAGATTTTCTTCAATTTATAAATCATGCTTAGAAAGAGGAACAGATATAACTAAAGAACTTATAAAAGTTTCTCCAGCTCAGCATTTTTTCATGGGTGGGATAAAAGTAAATATAGACGCAGAAACATCTATGGAGAATTTATATGCAGTAGGTGAAGCAAGCTGTACAGGAATACATGGAGCTAATAGACTTGCAAGCAATTCACTTTTAGAAGGTCTTGTATTTTCTAAGCGTGGAGCACAATTAATTAATGAAAAAATAGATAATATAGAAAACAATATTGTTATTGTGAAAGATATAAATACTAATATAACAGAGTTAAGTCTTGAAAATGAACGAATTGTTAGAAGAACTATTGAAGAAATGGGAGGAAAACTTGAAAATGAATCTCTTAGCTATAGATAATATAATAAAAAATGCATTACTTGAAGACATTCCAAATGAAGATATATCAACAAATTGTATTATAGGTGAAAAAAGTATGTCTACAGTTGATCTTATATGCAAGGAAAATGGTATAATTGCAGGCCTTGAAATATTTAAAAGAGTATTTGAAATACTTGGTGATGTTGAGATTGATTTATATAAAAATGATGGAGATAATGTTTATATAAAAGAAAAAATAGGCATGCTAAAGGGCAACACTAGAAAAATATTAATGGGAGAAAGAATTGCATTAAATTTACTACAAAGAATGAGTGGTATAGCAACACTGACCAGTAGATTTGTAGAAGAAATTAAGCATACAAAAGCAAAGTTATTGGATACAAGAAAAACAACTCCAAATTTAAGAATTCTAGAAAAATATAGTGTGAAAATTGGGGGAGGATTTAATCATAGATTCAATCTTTCTGACGGAGTAATGCTTAAGGATAATCATATAAGTGCAGCTGGTGGAATAAAAAATGCAGTTAAACTTGCAAAAGAAAATTCTTCTTTTGTTAGAAAAATTGAAGTAGAAACAGAAACAATTGAAATGGTTAGGGAAGCATTAGAAGCAGATGCTGATATAATAATGCTTGATAATATGGATTTAGAAACTGCACAGAAGGCTGTGGAGTTAATTAATGGTCAGGCACTTATAGAGTTTTCAGGAAATGTATGTTTAGAAAATATAAAAAAAATTGCAGAGATTGGTGTTGATTATATATCTGTAGGAGCATTGACCCACTCTTGCAAAATTTTAGATCTTAGTATGAAAAATTTACAAATATATAAATAAGTAAAGCAGAATCAAATGTTTAAATGCAAAGATAGAAGTGGTATCTTTGCATTTTTTATTTTTTTAGGAAATTATAATATGAATTCTTAACTAAAAGTGTGATACAGCCACTTATATCCATTATTAATATAACTAAAACAATATATAAGTAAACCGATAGGATATATTGACAAAATGTATTAAAAATAATATAAATTATTATAAGACAATAGATTATTTTTATTAATAAGTCATAGAATAATAAAGAAGAATGTATTATATACATAAGAAGAACTCAGGAGGAAAGTATAATGAGAGTTATAATTATTGGAGGGATTGCAGCAGGAACAAGTGCAGCAGCAAAATTTAGAAGAATGCATAAGGATGCTGAAATTGTAATATATGAGAAGAATAATATAGTTTCTTTTGGAGCTTGTGGTTTGCCTTATTTTGTTGGAGACTTTTTTGAAGATTCAAATAATATGATAGCAAGAACTCCAGAAGCGTTTATTAATTCAGGAGTCGATGTAAAAACATTACATGAGGTTAAGAGAGTAGATTTTGAGAATAAAAAAGTAATTGTAAAAGATTTAAAGGGAAATGAAGAATTCGAAGATTATTATGATAAGCTTATGATAGCAACTGGTGCTTCAAGTATAATTCCGCCAATTAAAAACTTAGATATAGAAAATGTTCATACATTAAAAAGTATGGAAGATGGAATTAGGTTAAAGGAATTGTTTAGAGATGAAAATAATAAGAACATTGCTATAATTGGTGCAGGTTTTATAGGTCTTGAAGCAGTAGAAGCCGCTAAAAAGTATGGTAAAAAGGTTTCTGTATTTCAGTTAGGTGATAGAATATTGCAAGATGTTTTTGATAAGGAGATAACAGATCTTCTTGAAGAAGAATTAAGAAGCCATAATGTTGATTTATATCTACAAGAAAGTGTTACAGAGATTATAGGAGATAAAAAAGTAAAGAAGGTTAAGACCTCTAATAGGGAAGTAGAAGCAGATGTTGTAATTATAGCAACAGGAGTAAGACCAAATACTGAATTCTTAAAAAACAGCAATTTAGAAATGCTTCCAAATGGAGCTATTATAGTTGATAATTATGGCAAAACATCAATTGAGGATGTATATTCAGCAGGAGATTGTGCTACAATAACACAGATTATAACAGGTGAAAAAGCATATGTACCACTAGCAACAGGCGCAAATAAACTTGGGCGTATTGTTGGAGAAAATTTAGCTGGTGCAGATATTGAATTTCAAGGATCACTATCATCAAGCTGCATAAAAGTAATGAATATGGAAGCAGGAAGAACTGGTATAACAGAAAGTAAGGCAAAAGCATTAAATTTAAATTATAAAACCGTATTTATTAATGATATGAATGCTACAAATTATTATCCTGGTCAGAGCAAAATATATATAAAATTAATTTATGATTCAGAAAGTAAAGTTATACTAGGAGGACAGGTTGGGGGATATAAGGATGCTGTTCAAAGAGTGAATGTAATAGCAGCATGTATATATGGAAAACTTACTACAAAAGAACTTGGAATGCTTGATTTATGTTATGCGCCACCATTTGCAAGAACATGGGATGCACTAAATGTAGCAGGGAATGTTTGTAAATAAAAAGTTAAAAACTTACCAAATAGCAAGTGTTTATTTGGTAAGTTTTTTATTTTATGCATTCTAAAAAGTAAAAATATGGTAAAATAGAAGGTGAGAATTTAATCTGACACTTAAAAATAAATAAAAACTGGAAATGAATTTTGATTTTATGAAATTAAAAAAATTGTATATGGGGTGGAGAAAAATTAATGAATAAAGGAGTATATGAAAAAGTAGAATTTGAAATACCAAAGAAATGGAGATTAACTTTTAATAAATTATTAAAAGTTAATCCATCACAAATAAATAATTATGATGAGAGCATTTGGAATGAATTTTCAGAAGATATTATAAATATGGTTAATCATGAATCTAATATCACATTAGATATAGGATGGTATCCACAGTTTGATAGAAATGGTTATTATGGTCTTGTTTTGATTGAAGATAATAAATGGAACAAGCCTGTAGAAACACTTGTTACAAGAGATACAAAGGAACTGATAGATAAAATTAATATTATATTGAATAAATATTAATTTTGTTTGAGCCTATAAATTTTCTCAGAGCACAAGTGAAATTATAAATTTTATATTTGGTTAGTTGAAGTTTGTTAGGAGCGCTTTTAAGGTTAGTAATTGTAACATGTAAATTACACTAATAATATAATAGATATTATAACTTTTTTTATGTAAACAATTAACGCGTTGAAAATAAAGAGAAATATTAAAAAAATATAAATAAAAAAAGGAAAATGAATATAAAATGTAGAATATTAAATATAAGACATTAAATTTAAAAATATTTATAAAATTGGCATTATGGTAACATAATAAGGGGGAGTATTATATGAATAAAAGAAAAGTACTAATACCTATAGATGGAACTGAAAGAAGCATGCACTCATTAGAATTTGTTAAAGAGATATTTCCCAAAGGTTCTGTTGATGTTATTTTAATGAATGTAAAAGAACTGGTATTGTTAAATGAAATGATAGTAGCTAAAGAAGTTGAAATGGCAAAAGACTTATCAGAGGATATCTTATCAGAAGCTAAGGAAAAAATTCAGGATTATTACAATACAGAAACATACTTTACATTTGGCTATCCAGGAGATGAGATAATTAAAAAAGCTAATGAAGAAAATATTGGAATAATAGTAATGACAAAATCAACTAAAAGAGGTTTAAATAGAATTATTGGTTCTGTAACTTCAAGTGTTGTAAAACGTGCAAAATGCATAGTAATGATCGTTCCAAATGATTTTACAATCAGTATAAAATAAATGTTACTATAATTTTAACGGTATTATAACTATAAATCATAGAATTTATTTAAATAAAGTGATATAATAAACAACAATTAAATATTCTTGTAAAACAGGTTTTTAATTTATTTTATATAAATATTAAAACTAATTATTTTTAATAATAAGGAGAAGAAAATGAGAACAGTTTATAGAAATCCAAGAGAATTAGCAACATGTTTAAAGGATATTGTGGATAATTACTATGAAGATTTAATAACCTATGAAAATATGGAAGCGAAAATAATGAAAATTGTGAATTCTAATAGGGATTCAATTTATAAAGAAAAGGCTATGTCAACTAAAATTTCAAATGTTATAGGTTCGAATAGAGAACAAGTAATAAATGAAATTGTAGATAGAAATAAATAGTTTAAATAAGGCTATTTTATATTGAAAATAATTTAAAATAGCCTTATATGTTGACATTTAATTTTTTTAGAATTAATATAGTAATAAATTAAATTATGAATAAATCCAATGAAAAGGAAGAGTAGTTAAGTTAAGGTTCAATAAAGAGAACTAGGGATGGTGTAATCCTAGTAAGAAGGACTTAGTGAATGGGCCTTGGAGGAATTAAGGGAAATCTGCTAGAAATTATTTTAACAGAAAGTATCTGATATGGTAGCTGCACCTTACAGCAGAAGCATTAATAGTATTATAATCTATAGATGTGAAATTTATATTGTAATTTTGTGCTGTATTTTATGCACATTTTAGGTGGTACAACGGATATATCTCCGTCCTATTTTTAGGATGGAGTTTTTTATTTTAGATAATAATATGTTTATTAAGAGATAATTTAAGGAGTGAATTTATAATGAGTAAGAAAATAATATTAACAGGAGATAGACCAACAGGAAAGCTTCACATAGGTCATTACATAGGATCATTAAAAAATAGGGTACAGCTTCAGGAATCTGGTGAATATGAAAGCTTTATAATGATTGCAGATCAGCAAGCTTTAACTGATAATGCAAGAGATCCAGAAAAAATAAGAAGAAGCCTTACAGAAGTTGCTTTAGATTATTTAGCAGTAGGATTAGATCCAGCAAGATCAACTATTTTTGTTCAATCACAACTTCCAGAACTTCATGAATTAACAATGCATTATTTAAATCTTGTTACATTATCAAGACTTGAAAGAAATCCTACAGTTAAATCTGAAATTAAACAAAAAAATTATGAAAATAGTATTCCAGCAGGGTTTTTAATATATCCAGTAAGCCAGGCTGCTGATATAACAGCATTTAAAGCTACAACTGTTCCAGTTGGTGAAGATCAGCTTCCAATGATAGAACAAACAAGAGAAATAGTTAGAAGTTTTAACAGTCTATATGGAGAAGTTTTAGTTGAACCTGAAGCAGTTATACCTAAAAATGATACATGTGGTAGATTACCAGGAACTGATGGAAAAGCTAAGATGAGTAAATCAATAGGAAACTGTATATACTTATCTGATGATGCAGACACAGTTAAAAAGAAAGTAATGTCTATGTATACAGATCCTAATCACATAAGAGTTGAAGATCCAGGTCAAATAGAAGGAAATACAGTATTTACTTATTTAGATGTATTTGCTCCTAACAAAGAAGAAGTAGAAGAAATGAAGGCTCACTATAAAAGAGGTGGACTTGGAGATATGAAAGTTAAAAAATATCTAAATGAAGTAATGCAGGCTGAACTTGAACCAATAAGAAAGAGAAGAGAAGAGTTTGCTAAGGATATGGATTATGTATATAAGATGCTTAAAGATGGTAGTGATAAAGCGAGACAAGTAGCTGCACAAACATTAACAGAAGTACGTGAAGCTATTGGTTTAGAATATTTTAAATAAAGATTAGAGTTTTCCGAAGTATTAAAGTGATTTAATACTTCGGATTTTTATTTTAAATTAATTATAAAAATTAAAAATATATTACAAGTCTGTGAAGTTTATATGTTATATATGTAAAATTCACAGACTTGTTTCATATATTGAATATCTAATTAATATAGATAAACATGATGAAATTTATGTAATTCAAAAAATAGATTTTAAATAGAGACAATAAGAGCAGAGCTATAAAGGAGTGGGGATTATGGATGAGTTTGAAAATAATGAATTTGAAGATAAAGAAATGACAATAGAAAAATGTCTGGAGGCTATAAATGAAACACAAAATAAAATTGCAGAAGAAGAATCAATGAAACGCATTATAAGAGAAACATTGAAAGAAATAAATGAAAAGGAAATTTTAGAAAAAGACAAAAATTTTAAGAATGCTATAGAAAATAAATTTAAAAGAATAGAAGTTTTATTAAGTAAAAAGAAAGTCAAAAACATCATTATGCGTATAATGATGTTTTTGGTGATGACGATATTTACATTTAATGGGGCCTTAAATAAAGCCTATGCAAATGATTATGAACTTAACAATATTGCAAATACTAACTTAAATAATGAAACATCAAGGGATGATATAGGGGCAGAAGCAGCATCTGAAAATAATAATAGTAATCAGAATGAAATAAAAAGTTCTAAAGGAGTAAACAAAGAGGGGGAAGAATATTCTTATGATGCAGTAAAAATAAATGATAAATTAAAAAAAGGAGATTATAGTAATGGTGGGGAAAAGATTGTATTTCTAACTTTTGATGATGGAACATCCACAACAGTAACTCCTAAGGTATTAAAGATTTTAGATCAATATAATATTAAAGCTACTTTCTTTTTAATGGGGAAAAATATAGATAACGGAGGAGAAGCTGCAAAAGAACTTGTTAAAGAAGAGTATAATTCTGGACATGCTATAGGAAACCATTCATATTCACACGATTATAATATTCTTTATCCAGGAAGAACATTAAATTTAGAATCTTTCAAGGAAGATTTCAATAAAAATACAAAACTATTAAAATCAATTTTGGGAGATGATTTTTCTACACGAGTTATAAGATGTCCAGGAGGGTATATGTCATGGAAGGGAATGAACCAGCTTGATGGATATTTGAATGATAATAATATGACTTATATTGACTGGAATGCATTGAGTAAAGATGCTGAAGGAAAAAAGAAAAATGCTGATGAACTATTTCAGAATGCAGTAGATACATCTAAAAACAAGGAAATTGTAGTATTGTTAATGCATGATACTTATGGAAAGGAAGAGACTGCTAAATCACTTCCTAAAATTATTGAGTACTTTAAAAATAGTGGATATGAATTTAAAACATTAGCATAATAAGATTTTATTTTAAATAGAAACTGCACTTTATTTATGAAGTGTGGTTTTTTGTTTATGTATAAAAATTTATAATATAATGCCTAAAGTAAGTGAATTCACTGGATTTAGAGAGTTGAAACTATCAACTAAAAGGATGGTGCAGTCGCTTTTTTATAATTATAGTGAGAATAATAAAGCTAAAAATACAAAACCTATTATAAAGATAAAAGTATCTAAATAATATGGGGAGTGTACATTATGAAGAGAATATGGAATATTTATAAAACTGATATTAAAAATATAGTGACAAATTATGCTGCGTTTATAACTGTAGCAGCATTATGCATACTTCCATCATTATATGCATGGTTTAATATAGCAGCTTCATGGGATCCATATGCAAAAGAAGCAACTAGTCAGATAAAGATAGGTGTAATAAATAATGATGATGGAACAGAGGTAGAAGGAAAAGAAATAAATATGGGGGACTTAATAGTCCATGGATTAAAAGAAAATGAACTTATGGGATGGCAGTTTGTAGATGACGATGAGGCTGAGCAAATGCTTGAACAAGGGAAATTTTATGCGACCATAACAATCCCACCACAATTTTCTAAGGATATTACTTCAATTATTACAAGTAATATAAAAAAAGGAGATATAATTTATAAGGTTAATGAAAAAATAAATGCAATTGCACCAAAGCTCACAGATAAAGGTGCTAGCGGAGTTCAAGAAAATATAAGTAAAACATTAATTGAAACTGTAAGCAGTACTCTTTTGAATGCAACAAAGAGTATTGGAATAGAATTAGAAAATATAAAACCTAAAATTACTAATGTATATAATTTATTAAAAGAAGTTCAAGGAGAATTTGATGATATTAATAGTACTGTTGATTTAGCTTATAAGGGAGCTATTCAATTAAAAGATTTAACGCAAAAGATAAATGAAGATATTCCATTAATAAAAACCACAATAGATAACAGTAAAGATCTTAGTAATGAAATAAAAAGTTTTTTAACAAACTCAAAAGCAAGTCTTAATGATTTAAATCCTACAATAAAGGAAGATATAAGACTCCTAAGCGAAATATCTGGTGGAATATCAGATTATGCTTCAGCCATTAGTGATGCTATAAATTCAGGAAGTGATAAAGTGCCTGGAATGATAGAAAATCTTGAGGGAAAATTAAATAGTATTGGAAATTTAACAAATTCACTTTTAAAGGTAGTAGAAAAATTAAATAAGATAAGTCCTAAACTTGACTCTACTGTAGAGAAATTAAGAAATATAAATGCATCAATAGAAAGTACTAAGGAGAATTTAATAAAAGTTAAAAATGCAGTAAATTCAGGAACGACTCCAGATTTATCAGTATTAAATAATATAAAAAGTCTTTCAGAAAGTGTAAAAGCAGTGACAGATGATTTATATTCAAAGTATGACAGTGATATTGCTGTTAAAATAAATAGTATTATAGATACTGCATATTCAACCAGTGATAATATAATTAGTATATTAGACGAATCAGAAAAAAAATTACCTAATGTAAGTGAGTTGTTAAATACTGCATATGAAGGTGCAGATAAGGGGATTTCGGGAATAAAATTTATAAAAGAAGAATTGCCTCAAGCTGAGGAAATGATAAATAGTTTAGTTGGGAAAATGGATAAAGCTAATAATGATGAAGGGTTGAAAGAATTATTAGAATTATTAAGAAATGATGTTGAAGAAAGAAGTGATTTTTTAGCTAATCCAGTTAACTTAATTGAAGAAGAATTATTTCCAATGGGAAATTACGGGACAGCAATGACTCCATTTTATACAACATTAGCCTTGTGGGCAGGATGTTTGTTTTTAGTTTCATTATTATCTGTAAATCCACATAATACAGATAATTTAGGAAATAAATTTCTTAATGTTAATAGGAGCGACCAACCAAAACAGCATAAGAAAATGAAAAAAGAAGCGTTGGGATATGTATTTAAGATTACAGAAGAATATTTTGGGAAATTATTACTATTTGTTACACTGGCAATAATTCAAGGTTTTGTAGTTTCTATAGGTGATCTTTACATACTAGATATATATTGTATTAATCCAGGTATTTTTATTTTTGTATCTATAATTACTGGAATAACATTTTCATTAATTATTTATACTGCATGTTCAGTATTTGGAAATGTTGGGAAAGTTATATGTATAGTATTACTTGTATTTCAGATTGGTGGATCAAGTGGAACATTTCCAATAGAACTTACACCAAAGTTTTTCCAAAGTATTCATCCGTTTTTACCATTTACATATACAATATCTTTAATGAGAGAAATGATTGGTGGTATGGTTAAAGAAGTAGTTATAAAAGATTGTGCTATAATACTAATTTTTATTGGAATTTCACTTTTGATTGGAATATTCTTAAAAACACCATTTAACAAGTTTATAAAGAAATTTAATGAAAAATTTGAAGAAAGTCATTTAGGTGAATAAATTAGTTATTAGAATATAATTTATAATGGATGATATAAAAATTCAGCAGTTTGATTTTTAAAACTGCTGAATTTTTATAAGATTAGAATGTTTAGCAATATTATAAAAATAATTAAACATATGAGAATTATTAAAGAAACATGGAAATTTAAAGTTATAATTTCCCCAGATTGTAATAGGTTTTTTAGTAAAATAAAAAGTCACAAAAAAGAGTTCTCTTGTATTTAATTTTGTGAAAAATGGAATTAACCTTATATCTGTAATTTTATAATAGACATCATCATGATTCATATCTATAATTTGTTGTAATAATGATTTATGTTCTTTGTCAATTAAATTGAGAAGATTATCTTTTTCAGATTTATCTATTTTATTTATATAGAAATCAACATAACATTCGTTATTATTTTGTTTAAAAACATCACATATAAAATTGATTAATGAGAGTTCTCTATTTTCTACAAGATTTCCATCTAAGGTGAAATTTTTAAATTCATTAAATCCATCTAAAATATTATTGAATTGTATACTTACATTGTTTTTAAATTCTAAATTTGAAACAGGGATAGGCAAACTATTCATGAAAGAATCACTCCTTGTAATTTCAATTATAAATTGCAATATACATATACTATAAATTATATTGATTATAAGTTAAAGAAAATATTTAAGGTTATGAAAATTTAAATAACTTATAGCATTTATGAACATAATAAGATTAAGAGATTTTGTTTTGTAAGAAAAAATAAAATACATATGAACATAGGAGGTAAACAAATGAAGAGTAAAATTATAAAGATGTCTTCTTTAATATGTGTAATTATTTCCTTTTTATCTATTAATGGTTGCAAGTCAAATTCTGCAACAAATATAGAAAAGGAAAATACAAATGTAAAAGATGAAAGTAGTGCTAAGACTGATGAAAGTAAAAATAATATAATTCTGCTTGAGAATGAAAAAATAGCTTCTGTATTATCTGAAAAAGAACGAAAACCAGAATTGGAAAAAGCACTTAAAGAAAAATATGATTTAGATGACAAAGGAGCTAAGGAGACTAGATATTATTATAATTGTATTGATCTTAATGGAGATGGAGTAAATGAAATATTTGTAGAAGTTGTAGGTCCAATCACTAGTGGAACTGGTGGAGACAGTACAGTGATATATAAAGATAATAATGGAACATTAGAAGAAATAAGTGATTTTACACTTATAAGAAATCCAATAATTATAAGTGACGAGAAGAGCAATGGATGGAATGATATTATAGTTGAATATTCTGGTGGAGGTGCACCTAAAAAGTATGCTATTTTAAAGTATGATGGTAATGAGTATTCAAAAGTTAATGAAAGTGAAACAATTGACAGTATAAAAGATGTTAGTGGTGTTGCTATTATATCAAATGATATGGAAAAAGATATGAAAGCTAGTGAAGGATTATATTTAGGATAAAATAATAATACATATTAATAAAAGCATTCTATATGAATATTTTTATATACTTATTTTTATGGTAGAGAGTATTAAATAATAAAACTGCTATTATATAAGGATTATATTATATTCAAAGGAATGCTTTTATTTTTTATTATTAGATGATAACATAAGTATATATTTACAAAAATTGCTTTTTATTAATAATGAAAGATGAGAGTGAACAAATGTCTAGAATTATGATTATTGAAGATAATGAAAATTTAAAAAAAGAACTCATTGAATTTTTATCACGATATGGATATGATTCATATGGTGTAGAGGATTATAAAAATGTAGTTAATATAATATTAAATGATAAACCGGATTTAGTTTTACTTGATATAAATCTTCCATATTATGATGGGTATTTTATATGTCGTGAAATAAGAAAAAACAATAATATTCCGATTATAATCGTAACAAGTAGGGATAGTGATATGGATGAGATTATGAGTATTAATTTAGGTGCTGATGATTTTATTACGAAACCATATAATACTCAGGTACTTTTAGCTAGAATAGGATCATTATTGAGGAGAACAGCTGTTGGAAATGTTCAGGACATATTAGAACATAAAGGCCTTAAACTTAATATAAACAAAGGAGAAGTATCTTATAAAGATAGAAGCATTGATTTAAGTAAAAATGAATTCAAAATATTATCATGTTTAATTAAAAATAAAGAAACAATAGTAAGTAGGGAAGATTTAATGGATTATTTATGGAATTCAGATCTTTTTATTGATGATAATACTTTGTCTGTTAATGTTACAAGACTTAGAAAGAAATTAGATGATTTAGGGTTTAAAAATGGAATAGAAACTAAGAGAGGACTTGGTTATATATTACTATGAATTTTGGGAATTATATATTATCGAAAATACCATATATTATAATGAATTTTATCATATATCTCTTAGGTGCGGTTGTTTTGAAAATAGCAGATATTCCTAATGTGATTTTGTTTTTTATATTTTTTATATGGTTTATACCATTAATCGTATATATTGGGCTTCAATTTGTACAAGAGAAAAGGTTTTATGGTGAAATGACTGAATTAAGCGGTAATTTGGATAAGAAATATTTATTATCTGAAATAATAAAAAAGCCTAATTACTATGAAGGAAGAATATTTTATGAAGTATTAAAGGATGCAAATAGAAACATGCATGAAGAAGTCAACTATTATAAGCATCTTCAAAGTGATTATCGTGAATATATAGAAACATGGGTACATGAAATAAAAACTCCTATAGCATCTTCAAAAATGATTCTAGAAAATAGCATATCAAATGATAAGAATGCTCTTGTAGATGAAATGAATAAAATTGATAGATACATAACACAAGCTTTGTATTATTCCCGAAGTACTGATTTTAATAAGGACTATATTATTAAAACTTTTAATTTACAAAGTATTATTAACGAGTGTATAAGAGAAAATAGACGAGAATTTATTAATAAAAAAATAAGGTTAATAATAGATGATAATACTGATGTTCAAGTTACAAGTGATGCTAAATGGCTTAAATTTATAATTAATCAGATAATAATTAATTCTATAAAATATAGTAGAAACGAATGTGCACAAATAAAAATCTATATAGATGAAGATTATAATAATACTCATATAAAGAATGATTTTAAAAAGGAATTTAATGATATGATTGATGCAAATAAAAAAGTGAAACTAGTTATAGAAGATAATGGAATAGGAATTCCCAAAAGCGATATTAACAGAGTCTTTGATAAAGGTTTTACAGGAGAGAATGGAAGGATTTATGGAAAATCAACAGGAATTGGCCTTTATTTATGCAGAAAGCTTTGTGAAAAGCTTAATCTTAATATAGAACTTTTTTCTGAACCAGAAGTTTTTACTAAAGTATTTATAGAGATTTTAAAGTGATTGAAATAATATTATGTGAATGAAAAAGCGGCGTTGCCGCTTTTTTTAATAGACTTCAAACATATATAATTAGCCAAGAAATAAAATAATCTTACAAAATTGTAAGGTACGTGAAAGAGTAATCAATATGAGAAGAATTGCTAAGGTCTTATAATAAAATCATACATTAAGACGTGGAGGAATTTGAAATGGAAAGTATATTAAAGGTTGAAAATATTGAAAAATATTATGGGAATAAAGATAACATTACTAAAGCAATTGATAATATAAGCTTTAGAGTTGAAAAAGGTGAATTCGTTGGGATAATGGGTCCATCT
The DNA here is from genome assembly GCF_006742065.1 of Clostridium butyricum. Lineage (NCBI taxonomy): Bacteria > Bacillati > Bacillota > Clostridia > Eubacteriales > Clostridiaceae > Clostridium > Clostridium butyricum. The sequence continues at coordinate 899,312 of NZ_AP019716.1, forward strand.
GGAAGCGGAAAGACAACATTATTAAATTGCATTTCTACTATAGACAATGTGACTACAGGTTCTATTGCAATTGATGGAGATGATATTACAAGATTAAAAGGAAGAAAATTAGAAACATTTAGGAGAGATAAATTAGGATTTATATTTCAGGATTTTAATCTTCTTGATACTATGACAGCTTTTGAAAATATAGCTTTAGCTCTTACTATTGCAGGGAAAAAAGGTAAGGAAGTTGAATCTCTTGTAAAAAAGGCAGCAGAAGGCCTTGGAATAGAAGAGGTATTATCAAAATATCCATATCAGATGTCAGGAGGACAGAAGCAGAGAGTTGCAGCAGCAAGGGCCATTGTAAATAATCCCAAAATCATATTGGCAGATGAACCAACTGGAGCATTAGATTCTAAATCGGCAAAGATGCTTTTAAATTCAATAGAAAAATTAAATAAAGAATTAGAAGCAACAATTTTAATGGTAACTCATGATGCATTTACAGCCAGTTATGCACATAGAATTCTTTTCATAAAGGATGGTAAGATTTTTAATGAACTTGTAAGAGGAGAAGATACTAGAAAAGATTTCTTTAATAAAATTATAGATGTTGTAACAATACTAGGAGGTGATTCTAAAGATGTATTCTAAAATGGCATTTAATAATGTTAAGAAGAGTTTTAAGGATTACACAGTTTATTTTTTAACATTAACTTTCGCAGTATGTATCTTTTATAGTTTTAATTCAATTAATTCTCAAAGCATATTGAGTGAATTAAATGAAGGTCAGGCACAATATATAGATATGCTTAATCAAATGATGTCAATTTTATCAGTTGGAGTATCAGTAATACTTGGAGCACTTATTATATATGCTACAAATTTTCTTATAAAAAGAAGAAAAAAGGAATTTGGACTTTATATGATTCTTGGAATGAAAAAGAGATCAATGTCAACAATATTGTTTTTAGAAACATTTTATATTGGAGTAATATCTCTTTTAGCAGGTTTGATTTTAGGATTAATTTTAGCACAGATTCTTTCTATATTCACAGCAAAATTATTTGTTCTTGAAATGACAAAATATAGCTTTTCTATTTCATATCAAGCTATTGTTAAGACTGCTATATATTTTGCAATAATGTATTTAATTGTTATGGTTTTTAATGTTATATGTGTATCGAGATATAAACTTATAGAACTTTTAAGTGCTGGAAGAAAAAATGAAAAGATGAAAGTTAAAAATATATATATTTCATCTTTTATATTTATCACATCAATTATAATCTTGAGATTTTCATATCATTATATTGGAATATCAAGTTTGGATTACACTAAAATAGAATTTAAATATTCTATAATACTTGGAATAGTAGGAACATTATTATTCTTCTATGGTATTTCTTCTGTATTGTTTTATATGGTTTCTAAAAAAAGTAGCATTTATTATAATAAGTTAAACAGCTTTAGCATAAGACAGATTTCAAGTAAATTTAATACAAATTTTATTTCTATGACAGTTATATGTTTGATGCTTCTTGTTACAATAGGTTCACTTGCATGTGGGCTTGCGGTAAAAGATTCTATGGAATCAACATTAAAAAAATCTACACAATTTGATGCATCAATTTCATATTACAGCATTGATGAAGATACTGTTGATAAAAATCCAATAGAGGCTATGGAGTCATTAGGTTATGATATTAATGATAAATGTGACAGCATGATAGTAAGAACATACTATTCAAAGAATACGAATGTTAAAGAGCTTCTTTCAAAGTATGCAGTTGATGAAGATAAGACAATACAAGAGTTGATAAATGGACATAATTTTACTGGTTCAATAAATATAATACCAATCTCTGTATTTAATCAAGTGAGAAAGATGCAAGGAAATGAACCTATAGGACTTTCAGATAATGAGATTCTTGCTGCAAGTAATTACGAAGTGTTGAAGAAAATTGCTAATAAATTTGTTGATAATGTTAATAGTGTAAACATTGAAGGTAAAGAATATAAACTTAAAGAAAGAAAAGTATTTGATGATTGCTTATATACAACTCCAACAGCAAGTGTGCTTTTTGCTTTAGTTGTTCCGGATAAGGTAATAGAAAATAATAACATTCATTTATCTGAACAGGTTATAAATGTGAATTTTAAAGGAAGTGAAGAGGAAAAAAAATTAGAAGAAGATAAACTTACCAAAATATTAAATAAAGAATCTTTTAGGGATTATGATGAACAGAAAAAATTAGAAGAAGAAAGAGGATTTTGGATATATGGAATGACAAGACAGATGTGTATGGATACAAGCAGAGGTTTATCAACACTTGTATTATTTGTAACCATATATCTTGGAATTGTATTTCTTCTTTCAAGTGCAGCAGTACTTGCACTTCAACAACTTTCATCATGTAATGAATCAATTGATAGATATAGTTCATTAAGAAAGATTGGAGCTTCAAAATCTATGATAAATAGAAGTATATTTACTCAAGTAGTTATATTCTTTATGTTTCCACTAGGTCTTGCAATAATTCATTCAATAGTTGGAATAAGAGCAGTAAACAGCTATCTTATGGCTTTAGGTTCTTCAAATAGATTAAGTTCAATTTTTGTAACAGCACTAATAATAATAATTGTTTATGGTGGATATTTGTATGGAACATATATTTCATATAAAAATGTTATAGATAATGAATTTAATTGATATTAATTAGTATTTTAAATTATAAATTCACTTAATACTATAGATTTAAAAAAAGTGTCGTAAATTTAATGACACTTTTTTGCTTTTTATAATGCAGTAATATAAAATGAATGTATATAAGTCATGAGTAGAGTGGAGGATACAAAAAAATTGATTAATACTATAGATATAATAAAAACACTTATGAATAATATGCCATGGCCCATTTGGATAGAAGACTTAGCAGAAAACATAGTATATTTAAATGATAAGTATGAAAGTAAATTTGGAGTACGACTTGAATCGGTATTAGGAAAAAGCAATATAAGTATTTTTAATAAAGAATTAATAAAAGTATATAATGAAAAAATTAAGAGTAAGATGAGCGAAGGAAATGTATGTATAGTGAAAGAAAACATTAATGGGAATAATATGATGTTCTATATAATTCCTATTAAAGATAAAGAAAATTATATACAAGCATTTGGAATGATAATTATTGACATAGGAAAAATAGATGAAAATGAAATTAATATAAAGAAGCAGAGCACAATATTAAGAACAATTATAGATTCTTTACCAGAATCAGTATTCTATAAAGATAAAGAAAGTCGCTTTATTGGAATTAATAAGAAATTTAAGGAGTTTTATAATAATAATGGAATTTACGATATTATTGGAAAAAGTGATTTGGAAATATATCCTGACAATAAAATAGCAGCTGAATTTGTGAAAATTGACAAAGAGATAATGGAAACTAGGGAAACAAAATATTATGAGCAAACAGTAAAAGATAAATTTAATAATGAAATAATAGAGGAAAATGTCAAGATACCTGTTATTAGTGATGATGGAGAAGTTTGGGGAATTGTCGGATTATCAAGAGATATAACCGAAAGAAAACAGATTGAAAAAAAGCTCAGATATTTAAGTGAAAATGATATGTTAACTGGTTTATATAATAGGTATAGCTTTGAAGAAAAAATACAAGAACTTAATGAAAGTGAGAATCTTCCACTAGGAATAATAATGGGTGATGTAAATGGACTTAAACTTGTAAATGATACATTAGGGCATCTAGAAGGTGATAAATTACTGATAAGTGTTGCTAATGTATTAAGAGAGATATGTAGTGAGTTTACAAAATACATTTTCAGATGGGGAGGAGATGAATTTATTATTTTACTTCCTAATGCTGGAGAAGTACAATGTGAAGAGATTATTAATAAAATTAATAATAAATGTGAAGAGGTAGAGCACGAATTTATTCAGCTAAATATAGCTTTAGGTGAGGCTATCAAAGTTACTTTAGAAGAAGATATATACAGTTGTATAAAGAAAGTAGAGGAGAAAGTATATAGGACAAAGCTTCTTGAAAAGAAAAGTATAAAAAGTTCTATAATAAATTCATTGAAAAAAAGTTTACAGGAGAAGAGTTTTGAAACTAATGAGCATACTGAGAGAGTTTCTAAATATGCAAAAGCAATTGGAAAGAAGATGAATTTGAAAAAAGATGAGCTAGATGAGTTAATGCTAACAGCCCAGCTTCATGATATAGGTAAAATAGGCATAGATGAACAAATCCTCATGAAACCAGGTAAACTCACAATAGATGAATTTGAGATAATGAAAACTCATGCTGAAAAAGGATATAGGATAATAAATGCATCAAGTGATTTAGATACAATTGCTAAATATGTACTTGGTCATCATGAGAAATGGGATGGAAGTGGATATCCACTTGGATTAAAGGGTGTAGAAATTCCACTTATATCAAGAATAATCAATGTAGTGGATTCATATGATGTAATGACAAATAACAGACCATATAAAAAAGCTATGGCACAGAATGAAGCATTACATGAACTTGAAAGATGTTCAGGAAGTCAATTTGATCCAAAGATAGTAAACATATTTAAAGAATATATGAAATGTGATTTTTTTAGGGTATAATTATATCAGTTTGACAATTAATTGCCATAGATATAAAATATATTTTAGAATTTAAGTGATTAGAGGAGTGGTTATAATATGATAAAAGAAAATGGTAATATTTCAATTGACACAGAAAATATATTTCCGATTATTAAAAAATGGCTATACTCTGATAAGGATATCTTTATAAGAGAAGTTATAAGTAATGGGTGTGACGCTATAAGCAAGCTTCAAAGACTTGCAAGTATAGGAGAAGCTAAAGTTAAAGAAAATGAGCAATATAAAGTAATAGTTTCTATAAACAAAGAAAAGAAAACACTTAAATTCAGTGATAACGGTATTGGTATGACTGAAGATGAAGTTAAAAAATACATAAATCAGGTTGCATTTTCAGGTGCTACAGATTTTATGGAAAAATATAAAGACAAAATGGATGATGGAAAAGATATAATAGGACACTTTGGATTAGGATTTTACTCAACATTTATGGTGTCTACAAAAGTAGAGATAGATACTTTATCATTTAAAGAAGGTGCAGAACCTGTTAAATGGATATGTCATGGTGGTACTGAATATGAGATAACATCTTCAGAAGAAAGAACTGAAAGAGGTACTACAATTACATTATATCTTGATGATGAAAGTACAGAATTTTTAGAGGAATATAAGGTAAGACAAATAATAGAAAAATATTGCTCATTCTTACCTACAGAAATATATTTAGAAGATGAAAATAAACCTAAAGAAGAACCTAAATATGAAACAAGAAAAAATGATGATGGAACAGAATATCAAGAATTAGTAGAACCAGAAGCACCAAAAGCTTTAAATGATATACATCCATTATGGATGAAGAAACCAAGTGAGTGTACTGATGAAGAATATAAAGAATTTTATAGAAAAGTATTCATGGATTTTAATGAACCATTATTTTGGATTCATTTAAATGTTGATTATCCATTCAATTTAAAGGGAATCCTATATTTCCCTAAATTGACTCATGAGGTTGAGATAAGAGAAGGACAAGTAAAACTTTATAATAATCAAGTATTTGTTGCTGACAATATTAAGGAAGTTATTCCAGAATTTCTTCTTTTATTAAAAGGAACTATTGATTGTCCTGATTTACCATTAAATGTTTCAAGAAGTTTCCTTCAAAATGATAGAGATGTGGCTAAAATCTCAAATCATATAATAAAGAAAGTTGCAGATAAACTTGTTGATTTATTTAAAAATAATAGGGAGGAATTTAATAAGTTCTGGCCTGATATTCAAATATTCATTAAATATGGATGTTTAAGAGATGAAAAATTCTATGATAAAATTAAAGATATAATAATATTTAAGAATTTAAAAAATGAATTTGTTACATTAAAAGATTATCTTGAAACCAATAAAGAAAAGCATGAAAATAAAGTATATTATTCTAATGATGAAAAGCAACAGTCACAATATATAAAGATGTTTAAAGAGTATGATCTTGATGCGTTAATCTTAGATTGTACATTAGATGATCATTTTATAACATTCTTAGAAATGCATGAAAATGGAGTCAAGTTTAAAAGAATTGATTCAGATATATCTGATACATTAGGAAGTAAGACAGATGAAAATGATGAAGTTCAAAAGAACATTAATAAAGAAATTGAAGATGTATTTAAGAATACATTAGGAGATAAAGTAAGTAAAATTTCAGTTGAGGGATTGAAAAATGAAAAAACTTCAGCTATGATTTTAATTTCAGAAGAGTCAAGAAGAATGGCTGAAATGAGTAAAATGTATGCTCAAGCTGGAATGGGTGCGATGGGAATGTTTAAGGAAGAGGAAACATTAGTAGTTAACAATAACAATCCACTTGTAAAGAAACTTGCTGAAGCATCAAAAGATGATTCTAAAAAGGATGATGTTAAATTTATATGTGAACATATATTAGATTTAGCTAAAATAGCAAATAAAGAATTAGATGCTGATGAAATGGACGAATTTATTAAGAGAAATAACGAACTTTTAAATAGAGTTATCTGTCTTTAAAGATAATCTAATAGAAATATAGGCTATAAAGCTGCCATAAAATGAGGGGTAAAATCATTTTGTGGTAGCTTTTTTATGTAAAAGAATATACTAGAAAAAATTAAAAATATAAGTGAAAAGTTTTTAAATATAGTAATAATAAAAATAGAAAGATTATATAATTTAAAGAGTTCAAATTGCTATAATTAGACAGTGATTATTAACCATTGAGAATTTGTCCTAAGAGTGGTATAATTATTGGAGAAAAATTGAATGGAGGGCTTTATAAATGAAGCACATAAAAACAATAAACAACCCAAACATAAAGAACAGTTTATGCAAACCAGGCTGTAAAGAATGCGCAAACTCTTGCCAATCAGCTTGTAAGACTTCTTGCACAGTTGCAAACTTAGAATGCGAAAACTAATTTTTAAGAGCAGTAACTGAATAGTTACTGCTCTGCTTTATTCAGCATTATAATTAACAAATTAATAATCGCTTTGGTGATTTTTACATATATATGCATTAATATTTTAGGAGGAATTTAAAATGGCATTAATACATAAGTTTAAACAGGATGAGAATTATTTTGTATTGGATGTAAATACAGGAGCTGTTCATGTTGTTGATGAGCTGGTTTATGATATATTAGATGATAATAAGCTTGAACCTAAAAAGGATGTTTTAGAAAGACTTGAAGGAAAGTATGATCATGAAGAACTTTCTGAGGCCTATGATGAAATTCAAGAATTGGCTGAAGATGGTATTCTTTATTCAGAAGATCAATACGAAGAGATAGCGCATAGTTCTATGGATGACAGGGATTATATAAAGGCTATTTGTTTAAATGTAATACATGGATGTAACTTAAGATGTAAATATTGTTTTGCAGATGAAGGTGAATATCATGGGCATGGTGGCGTTATGAGCGTTGAAACAGCTAAAAAGGCAATAGACTATGTAATAAAAAGAAGTGGTCCAAGAAAAAACATAGAAATTGACTTATTTGGTGGAGAACCTACTTTAATAATGGACAAGATTAAAGAAATTATAAAGTATGCAAGAGATAATGAAGAAAAGTGGGGTAAGAGAATAAGATTTACAATGACTACTAATGCAACACTTTTAACTCCTGAAATGATGGACTATATGGATAAAGAAATGGGCAATATAATTTTATCATTAGATGGAAGAAAAGAAGTTAATGATAATGTAAGAATAAAGCCAGATAAGAGTGGATCTTATGATGATATAATACCTAATATTAAAGAAATGATAAAGAGAAGAACACCAGGAAAAACTTATTATGTAAGAGGAACATTTACGAGAGATAATACTGATTTTTATGAAGATGTTATGGCAATGGTAAATGAAGGATTTAGAGAATTATCTATAGAGCCAGTAGTTTTAGAAGATAATCATCCTCTTTCACTTAGAGAAGAAGATCTTCCAAAAATATTTGAAAATTATGATAATCTTTACTATGAAATGAAGAGAAGAAAAAAAGATGGAGATGAATTTAAATTCTATCACTTTAATATAGATCTTCAAGGTGGTCCTTGTGTTTATAAGAGAATTTCAGGCTGTGGAGCAGGATTTGAATACGTTGCAATAACACCTCAAGGTGAAGTTTATCCTTGTCATCAATTTGTTGGTAAAGAAGAATACAAATTAGGTGATATATATGAAGATACATTTAATTCTGATTTAGCTAAAACATTTAAAAAGGCCCACATTTACAATAAACCAAAATGTAAGGATTGTTGGGCAAGATTTTATTGTAGTGGTGGATGCCAAGCTAACAATGTTAATTTTAATGGAGATATGAATATTCCATATGAAATTGGATGTAAGATGCAAAAGAAGAGAATTGAATGTGCAATAGCATTGAAGGCTGTTGATAATGAATAGTATATAAAAAAATATAGTAGTGTGAAGTTTTCACATTACTATATTTTTTTATTATTAATTGTAAAAAGATATAGTAAAATGTTAAAACAAGATAAAATCATGTCTAAAAATGGTAAAGAAATGATATAATTAAGAAACAATAAACATAAAAAGGTGGGCAATATGAGTAAAAGAAAAGAAAGAAATAATGGCAGTATAAAAAGGAATTTAATATGTATATTTATTGTTGCTATTATAGTTATTTTTTCAATAACTACAGTTTTAATTGGGTATATATTGAAAAAAAGTATAACTGACGTATTACTTAATAAATCAATAGAAACAGCAGATGAAGTTAAGGGATCGATAGAACTTATTTTAGATAATGATGATTCTAATGAAATAGAAAAACTTCAGAATCTTGTTGAAGAAAAGTCAAAAAAGGATAATATTGCATATGCAGTTATAATCGATGAAAATATTAAAGCAATAGCTCATAGTGATAAAGAAAAGATAGGAAAAGTTTATGATGATGATTACACTATAGATGGAGTTAAGAATCAAAAAATACAGACATCAAAATTTTATGCAGATGTTCAGAAGTATTGGACTTATGATATAATGATTCCGTTGGAAAAGAACGGAACTAAATATGGTGCCTTAGATATTGGAATACCGATTAGTGGTATTGATAGTATTATTAATAGCTTTTTTAAGACACAGTTTATATTAATTATAATAGCGATTATTATTATATCGATAATAGTAATTGGTTCATTAAATAAAGCTTTTAGAAGTATGAAGTACATAATGAATGCTATAGATAGGATAAGTGAGTTTAATCTTGAAAAAGATAGTGAATTAGAATCTTTATGTGAAAAAAACAATGAGTTTGGTCTCATAAGTAAATCATTACTTTGTATGAGTGAAAAGATTAGAAAGCTTGTGATTACAATAAAAAGTAGTGCAGATAAAGTAGATGAAGTTTCACTTGAGTTATCAAGTATAACTAATGAAACAGTAAAGTCTATTGAATGTATGGAGGATTCTGTTTTAGAGATTTCAAAGTCTGCAAAAAGTCAGTCTGATGATATACAAAATGAAGTGACAGAAATAAATGATTTAAGTTATCAAATAGATAATGCAATTGAAAAAACTAATCTGGCATTTGATAAGATTAAAAATACTTCGGATTTAAGTAAAGAAGGAATAAGTATAGTAAAAAATTTATCAAGTTGCTCAGAGAAAAATAAATCTATATCTGAAGAAATACAAAGTATAGTATATGATGTTGATTTTAAGGCAAAAGAAATAAGTTCAATTGTTGATATTATAAATGATATTGCTGAACAAACTAATCTTTTAGCATTAAATGCTTCTATTGAAGCAGCAAGAGCAGGAGAAAATGGAAAGGGATTTGTTGTTGTTGCTGAGGAAGTTAAAAAGTTGTCAGAAGAAACAAGTAGATTTACAAATGAAATAAGAGATAGAATTAATCTTGTTCAAGAAAAATCTGGACATGCAGTGGAGTGCGTAAATGAAAATATAGCAATAGTAGATGAAAATACAAATGCAGTGTCAGACACGAATAAGATATTTAATAAGTTATCGGAAGAACTAATTATAATTAATGATAATATGTCTAATATAATTAATTATAATCAAAATATGAATTTTAAGAAAGATTCTATTCTGGGCATAAGCCAGAATATATCAGCATCATCTGAAGAAACAAGTGCAGCAACAGATGAAATTCATACAATAGCAGTAACACAGGCAGAAGAAATAAAGAAATTATATGATAAAGTTGAGGATTTACAGTCTTATTCTCAATTGTTAAATAAAGAAGTTGGTGAATTTAAGATTTAATATATTATATAATAGGCTCTCTAAAAAATAATTTGTTTTTTAGAGAGCCTAAATTATTTTGTATAACAAGAATTATATAATTGTAAATTATACTTAGTTGCAATATTAGAAGAATTAGATAATAATTTATTCATACAGTAATATAAGATGTGAATAGATAAAGACAAGGAGAAAAAAGATGAAAGATATAATTTTAGATAATAATTTAAAACTTATATATAAGCATAGTGAAAGTGAACTTACATCAATTTGTATATCATTAAATGCAGGAGCAGGAATTGAAGTAGAAAAAATGGGGGTGGCACATGCTGTTGAGCACATGGTTTATAAAGGAACTAAAACTAAAAGTGAATCACAGATAAATGAACAATTAAGTAGTATTTTTGGATTTCAGAATGCTATGACCAATTATCCTTATGTTATTTATTATGGTACATTATTAAATGAAGATCTCATTAGTGGAATAAAACTGTTTTCTGATATAATTTTAAATCCTGAATTTGATGAAAAGGGATTTAAAGAAGAGATGGAAGTTATAAAAGAAGAACTTGATGAATGGGATGAAGAAATAGAACAGTTTTGTGAAGATAAGCTGTTTTACAATATTTTTAATAAGAGAAGGATAAAAAATCCAATAATAGGGACAAAGGAGAGCCTTGATAATCTTACGGTTACGGATTTAAAGAGGTTCTATGAAGAAAATTATTTCCCGGAAAATACGTCTATTTCAGTTATAACATCTATTGATTTTAATACTGTCAAGGAAATTATCGATAAATACTTTGGTATGTGGAAATCAAAATCCATTAGGAGAAATTCTTATATAAATAATATAGAATATGAAAAAATAGATGCTAGTAAAATCCAAATTGAAAAAAGACAAGGTATTAAAAATGCAAAAGTTCAGATGGTTTTTCCGTTAGATAAACTTAATTTTAAAGAATTAAATGCTTTCAGGCTGTTCAATCAGTATTTTGGGGAAGGGGTTAATTCTATATTGTTTGATACTTTGAGGACTAAGAATGGTTTGGTTTACGATGTTATAACAAGGATTTCTAGTGAAAATTATTTGAAAATGTATAAAATAACTTTTACAACATCAAAAGAAAATGTAAATAAAGCAGTAGAACTTGTTATGAATCTAATAAAAGAAATAAATTTTAAGGTTGAACTTGAAATAAAATTAGATTCATTAATAAAAAGTTATAAGTTAAAGAGGTTGTTTAGAGAAGAACAGAGTATTATTTTAGCGAAAGAACTTGCAACATACGATACTATGTTTGGAGACTATAATATATATGAGAATGAACTTAGAAAAATAGAAGGAATTACTGAAGCAGATATATTAAATTCTGCTAAAAAAGTATTAAAGAATTCAGCTGTACAGGTTGTATGTTAGAAGGGATGATAAGTTTGAAAGCACCATTATTAGAAGAATTGTTTAAGTATCACAATGAAAACAATTTAATGCTATCAATGCCAGGCAATAAGGCAGGACTTGGTTTTGAAATTGATGATTTGGGTAGAGAATTTATGGAAAGAATGGGAAAATTAGATATTACAGAAGTTGATCCCTTAGATAATTTACATTGCCCAGAAGGCGTAATTAAAGAATCACAGAGATTATTAGCAAAAACATATAAGTCTAAAAAGGCTTACTTTTTAGTTAATGGGAGTTCGGGTGGAAATTTAAGTGCTATTTTTGCTTGCTTTAATGAGGGAGATGAAGTAATAATAGAGAGAAATTGTCACAAGTCTATTTATAATGGAGCAATTTTAAGAAAACTTAAAGTTTCATATATTGAGCCTATTATTGATTCTGAACATGGAATTTTTCTGCCTCCAGATAAAGATAATATTTATAAAGCTTTTGATAAATGTACTAATCCTAAGGGTATAATTTTAACTTATCCTAACTACTTTGGTATAACATATGATATTGAAGAAATAGTAAAAGACTTTAGGGGAAGAGGAATTAGAGTTATATTAGATTGTGCACATGGAGCTCATTTTGGCATTAGTGAAAAATTACCAAAGAGTATGACACAAATTGGCGATTATGTTGTGCTTAGTGCACATAAAACTCTTCCTGCATTAACTCAAGGATCTTATATTGTTGTTAATGATGAAAAGTCTGATTTTGAATTTTATTTGAGAACTTTTATGACAACATCTCCATCATATCTTATTATGGCTTCTTTGGATTATGCGCGATATTATATTGATACATATGGAGAGAAAGATTATGAAAAACTCATTAATATGGCAGAGCATTGGAAAGAAAAAATAAATAAATTAGGAAAAATTAAAATAATATCGTGTGATGATATTAAAGCTTATGGAAAATATGATTTAGATAAAAGCAGATACTTAATGATTCTTCCTAAAGGATATAGTGGGCATAAACTTTTAGATTATTTTAGAATAAAAAAAGTTCAAAGTGAAATGAGTTTTGCACAAGGCATTGTATTGATTTTATCTCCATTTAATACTGAAGATGATTTTAAAAAGATATATGATATAATATTGAATTTAGATCTAAAGGATTTTAAATCAGAATCATTATCTGTATATGACAATAGTATTCCTAAAAAGATTTTAGAACCATATGAAGTGTTTAATTTATCATATGAAATGATAGATATTAATAAGTGTGAGGGTAGAATATCAAAAGAGTTTATAACACCATATCCACCTGGAATACCTCTTGTGTGTCCTGGTGAAAGAATAGAAAAAGAAGCTGTGAACATTATTGAGGATTATATAAAAAATGAAAAAGATATTTTGGGTGTAGATAAAGAACAGAAAAAAATAAGCGCAATAATTGAATAATCATTATATTTTAAATATATGAAACTGCATATCATTAGATTTGCAGTTTCTTTATTATGCATGTAATTATATGTGTAAAAACTAGGGATAACTTTTTAAATGAGCGGAAATGCTCTGTTTGAGGAACAGATTTTTTCTATAAACTATTACTTTTACAATTAATGAATTTATCAATAAAAACCATGTGTTTTATAATGAATAATAAAAAAATAAAGAAAAAGTATAAAATTCAACAATAAAAGCTTGTAAAAATTAATAAATTATAATATTATATATTTATTATTAAAACATCAGAAGGTTAAGCATAAAGAAAATGATAGGGGGAACGTATGATGGAAGAAAAAAGAGAACAGTGGGGATCCAAGCTAGGTTTTATCTTAGCAGCCGTTGGATCAGCTGTAGGTTTAGGTAATATTTGGAGATTTCCGTATGTGGCATATACAAATGGAGGGGGAGCATTTTTAATACCATATTTCTTTGCTATTTTTACAGCAGGAATACCTTTGTTAATTTTAGAATATGGTATGGGACATAAATTTAAGGGATCAACACCATTGGCAATAGCAAGAGCAAATAAAAAATGGGAATGGCTTGGATGGTGGCCAACTATTAGCGCATTTATTATATTATCGTATTATTCAATGATTTTAAGTTGGGCAGCAAATTATTTAGGATTTAGTTTTAAGAAAAGTTGGGGAGCAGATTCAAATGGATTTTTCCATAATAGTTTTTTAAAACTTACTGATTCACCATTTGATTTTGGTGGAATGGTTTGGCCTATTCTTATTGGGATAAGTTTAGTTTGGATTATAAATTGGTTCATTTGTTATAAAGGAATAAAAGGTGGAATTGAAAAGGCTAATAAGATATTATTACCAATGCTTATATTAATAATGATTATAATTGCAATAAGATCAGTTACGCTTGAAGGTGCAGTAACAGGATTAAATACATTATTTACGCCAGATTGGTCAATGGTTATGCAGCCAAAAGTATGGGTAGCAGCTTATGGACAAGTATTCTTCTCATTAAGTCTTGCAATGGGGATTATGGTGACTTATTCAAGTTATCTTCCCAAAAAGACAGATATAAATAATAGTGCATTTATGACTGCTTTTGCAAACTGTGGATTTGAATTTTTATCAGCAATTGCTGTATTTGGAATATTAGGTTTTATGGCAACAGCTCAAGGCGTACCAATGTCAGAAGTTGTTTCAAGTGGTGTAGGATTAGCGTTTGTAGTATTCCCTGCAGTATTTAGTGAAATGGGAGCTGTAGGTACGGTTTTAGGAGTTTTATTCTTCCTTTGTCTATTATTTGCAGGTGTAACTTCATCAGTATCATTAACAGAGGCAGTTTCAGCACCATTTAGAGATAAATTTGGATGGAAGAGAGAAAGAGTTGTAACAGGTATATGTATCATAGGATTTTTAGTTAGTACTTTATATGCAACAGGTGCAGGGTTATATCTTCTTGATATAATTGATAACTTCATAAATAACTATGGAATAGTAGTAGTAGGATTATTAGAAGTTATATTAATTGGTTGGATAATAAAACCTAAAACAATAAGAGAACATACTAATGAAATATCTTATTTTAAAATTGGAAGTTGGTGGGATAATGTAATTAAATTCTTAACACCTGCAATTTTAATATATATGTTAATACAAAGTTTTATCGGAGAAGTTAAAGCACCTTATGGAGGATATTCTTTACCAGCTTTATTCTTATATGGATGGTCGGTTATTGGGATAGGAGTTATAGGAGCTTTACTAATTACTAAAAGACCTTGGAAAGAGAAAAAGATAGAAGAATAAAAACCATAATTAAAGAAAGCGTGGTGATATAAATGAGTACAGTATCTTTGATGCTATTTGGTGTTGGTGCAACTGTTTTATGGGGAGGTCTTGCACTTACACTAGGCATAACAATTTATAATGAAAGAAAAGAGGCATAATACGGTTAACTTCTTAATAAATATTGAGCAAGAATAGGGTATTAAATTGCATTAGAGTTTTGAAAATTATATAATAAATTAAGATTAAGTATATAAATTAGAGTTAATTCTACTTTTATATACTTTTTCTTTATTCTGTTTAATATAATTTTAATATGATAAAATATACAAAAGATTTATAATATCTTATATGAAGGAATTTAGGAAGGTGATGCTTTAAATATGGAAACTGGAGTCGTGACTAAGCAGAAAGATAAAGTTAAGATAAAAAAACCTAAAAACTATAAGGTTATAATGCATAATGATGATTATACAACTATGGAATTTGTAATAAAGATATTAGTTAATATTTTCAATAAAAGTTTTATAGATGCTGAAAAAATAATGCTTGATGTACATAAAAAGGGAAGAGGAGTAGCAGGCATATATAGTTATGATATAGCGATAACAAAAGTAGCCACTGCTATGTCAATGGCAAAAAGTGAAGGATTTCCTTTTAAATTAACAACCGAGGAGGTTTAAATATTATGAAGATTACAAGTGATCTAAACGATGTGATGCTGAGGGCTTATGAAGAAGCTAAAAATAGAAAGAGTGAATATATTACGCCTGAACATCTTTTATATGCTGCAACTTTTGATGGTAAAGTTGCAGAGGCAATAAAACAATGTGGTGGTGATTTAAATAGTCTTCAGTATAATTTGAAGACATATATAAAGACATATATAAGTATTGGAAGTGGAGAACCACAAGAAAGTATTGAATTTCAAAAAGTGATAATTACAGCAGATGAACAAGTTAAATATAGTGGAAAAGAAGTAATAGATGTTAATCATATATTAGCTGCAATCTTTACACTTGAAGATAGTTATGCGTTGTATTATCTTTTACAAGAGGGCGTAACAAAGAGAGATTTGTTATTTAATCTATGTCATGATGAAGATGATGAGGTTTATATTAATGAAAGTGAAGATTCATCAATGTCAGAAATAGAAACTTCTGAAGATGATGAAGAAAAAGTGAAAGTTAGGAAAGAAGATGCATTTCTAAGCAAATATACTGTCGACCTTATAAAAAAGGTACAGGAAGAAAATATTGATCCTTTAATAGGGCGTAAGGATATATTGGATAGAACAGTTCAGATATTATGCAGAAGAAGTAAGAATAATCCAGTTCATGTTGGTGAATCTGGAGTTGGTAAGACTGCAATTACAATGGGTCTTGCAAAACTTATCAGTGATGGAAATGTTCCCGAGAAGATTAAAGGAAGTTTAATGTATTCATTAGACTTAGGCTCTGTGATTGCAGGAACAAAATATAGAGGGGATTTTGAGGAAAGAATAAAGAGAATACTAGAACTTATAAGCAAGAAAGATAAGGCTATTGTATATATAGATGAAATACACAGTATCGTAGGGGCTGGTGCATTAAATGGTGGTGCATTAGATGCTTCTAATTTATTAAAACCATATCTAACAGAAGGAAGTATAAGATTTATAGGTGCTACTACCTTTGATGAATATAAGAAGTACTTTGAAAAAGACAAAGCCTTAATAAGAAGATTTCAAACTATTGATGTAAGAGAACCATCAATTGATGATTCGGTAAGTATATTAAATGGTCTTAAAGAAAGTTATGAAAAATATCATAATGTATCATATACAGATGATGCTATAAGAAATGCGGTTATTTTAAGTGATAAATATATAAATGATAAATATCTTCCAGATAAGGCCATAGATATAATTGATGAGGCTGGAGCATATGTCAGAATGCATAACAGTAATATGGATGAAAAAATTGTAGTAAGTGAAAATGTTATTGAGGAAATAATATCAAAAGTATGCAGTATTCCAAAACAAACGGTTGAAACAAATGAAATTAATTCACTTAAATATATAGAAAAAGAATTGAAAGAAAATATATTTCATCAAGATAAGGCTATAGAGGAAGTTGTTAGATGCATAAAAATGTCAAGAGCAGGACTTAATGAAGAAGATAAACCTGTTGCATCAATGCTGTTTGTAGGACCTACAGGGGTTGGAAAAACTGAAATAGCAAGATGTCTTTCTAAAAAGTTAGGGTTAGATCTTGTTAGATTTGATATGAGTGAGTATGGTGAAAAACATTCAGCTGCGAAACTCATCGGATCTCCTCCAGGATATGTAGGATATGAAGAGGGAGGACTTCTTACTGACTCAATAAGAAAGAAACCACATTGTATTTTATTATTAGATGAAATTGAAAAAGCTCATGAAGATATATTAAGTGTTTTACTTCAAGTTATGGACTATGCAACTCTTACTGATAATAAAGGAAGAAAAGCAGATTTTCGAAATGTAATAATAATAATGACATCAAATGCAGGTGCAAAAAATATTGGAAAGAAACTTATTGGTTTTGGTGATAGAGAAATTCAAGGTAATGCTATTATGGAAGAAGTGAAAAAATTCTTTACACCTGAATTTAGAAATAGACTTGATAAAATAGTTGTATTTAATGGAATGAATGATGAAATGGCAAAACAGGTTGCAATGAAAAAGCTTAATGACTTTAAAAAGAAGTTGTACTCTAAGAATATAGAAATAATATTTACACAAGAATGTAGTGATTATATTGCTAAGTTAGGAACTTCAAAAGAGTTTGGTGCAAGAGAGATAATAAGGGTAATTGATTCGAATATAAAGCCTCTATTTGTAGATGAGATATTATTTGGAAGTTTATGTGATGGGGGCAAGTGTAGAATTAATCTTATAAATAATAAATTTGAGCTTGAAGTACTGTAAGCTAGATTAGTGTGAAAATAGTAAATAATAATTTTTTATAATTTATGAATATATTATTTAAAATAAGAAATAATATATTTGTCGAAGCTAAGGCTTTAAGTTTTTATAGGAGGTGAACTGTTGCAGAGTATATATATATTCTGGCAATAGAAAGTTAAAATGGAAGATAGAAAGATAGTATGTAAAGATTGTGGAGAGGAATTTATCTTTACGGTTGGTGAACAAGAATTTTATAAAGAAAAAGGATTTGAAAATGATCCAGTAAGATGCCAAAGTTGTAGAAAAGCAAAAAAACAGCATCATAATAGATAGGCTATTAGTCTATATTGAGGAGTTATAACATCATTAAGGAGTTATAACTCCTTTTATGTTTCTATTTGCTTTAGATAAGAAAATATGATTTATTTAAAATAATATATAAAATACTATTGAATTATTTATATATTTGAGTTTATAATAATAAATAAAGATTCAAACAAATAATTATTTGAAAATGAATTATATTTTGAAAATTAATTTAGTTAAAGATAGTGATAAGAAAGAGTAATTTTAGATATACTTTTTAGAGAGCTGAAGTTTGGTGTGATTCAGTAAGTATACTTAAATGAAGCAGTCTTTGAATTTCATGCTGAGAACTAAGAATATATATTCTTAATTAGGTTATGACGTGTTCCTTACGTTACAAAGGATAGAATGTTTAGTTGACATTCTTACTGAGTGAATAGCATACGTGCTATTTATTAGGGTGGTACCGCGAAGTAGTTCCTTCGTCCCTTGTGGATGAACGGAATTTTTTTTATTTAAAAAATTATATAAAATGAAATAAAGTCAAAGTTATCTAAGTGATCATATTATCAGTAATATAAAATCAAAATGAAGTAGTATAACTGTTAATGGAGAATTGTTAACTAAATAAATTGGAGGGATTTGCAATGGAGGAAATACTCGAAATATTAGAAAAAAATAGTAGATATAGTGATGAGCAGATTGCTGTAATGACAGGTAAAACTGTTGAAGAAGTACGTGATGCAATTAGAGATTATGAAGAGAAAAGTATAATTGCTGGATATACTACTCTTATTAATTGGGAAAATACAGGAAGTGAAACAGTAACAGCATTAATCGAAGTTAAAATCACACCACAAAGAGGTGAAGGCTTTGATAAAGTAGCTGAAAGAATATATAAATTTCCACAAGTTAAAGCGTGTTATTTAATGTCAGGAGGATTTGACCTTACTGTTATAGTTGAGGGGAAGACTATGAAGGAAGTTGCACTTTTTGTATCTGAAAAACTTGCAGTTCAGGAATATGTTTTGAGTACAGGAACTCATTTTGTTCTTAAGAAATATAAAGATCATGGAACAATCTTTAAAGAAAAGAGAGTAGAAGACAGGGAGGCTATATTTATATGATACTAGAAAATATGATAAGAGATAATGTTAGAAACATGCCTCCGTCAGGTATAAGAAAATACTTTGATATGATAAATGAAATGGAAGATGTTATTTCACTTGGAGTAGGTGAACCAGATTTTCTTACTCCTTGGAATGTTACAGAAGCAGGAATTTATTCGTTAGAGCAAGGACACACTCATTATTCATCTAATGCAGGATTTATTGAATTAAGAAATGAAATTGCTAAATATTTATATAGAAGATTTGATTTAAGTTATAATCCACTAGATGAAATAATAGTAACAGTTGGTGGAAGTGAAGGTATTGATATTGCTCTTAGAGCGTTAGTAGGACCTGGAGATGAAGTTATAGTTCCAGAACCAAGTTTTGTGGCATATAAGGGATGCACTGCATTTACTGGTGCTACAGCTAAAGTTCTTGATTTAAAAGCTGAAAATGAATTTAAACTTACAGCAGAAGATCTTGAAAAAGCAATTACTCCTAAAACAAAAGTTGTTATAGTTCCATTCCCAAACAATCCTACTGGTGCAATAATGACAAGGGAAGAACTTATTCCAATTGTTGAAGTATTAAAGGACAAAGATATAATCGTTATTTCAGATGAAATATATGCAGAGTTATGTTATGATGAAAAACATGTTTCTATAGCATCATTTCCTGAAATGAAAGAGAAGACACTTGTAATAAACGGGTTTTCAAAAGCATATGCCATGACAGGGTGGAGATTAGGATATCTTTGTGGACATCCTACTTTAATAAATGAAATGAAAAAGATTCATCAATATGCAATTATGTGTTCACCTACAACAGCTCAGTATGCTGCAATAGAAGCACTTAAAAGTGGAGATTCAAGTATAGAAGAAATGCAAAGGGAATATAATAGAAGAAGAAGAGTACTTGTAGATGGTTTTAGAAAAATGGGATTAGAATGTTTTGAACCATTGGGTGCATTTTATGTATTCCCAAGTATTCAATCTACAGGAATATCTTCAGATGAATTCTGTGAGCAACTTCTTATAAATGAAAAAGTTCTTACTGTTCCAGGTAATGCATTTGGGGATTGTGGTGAAGGATTTATAAGAGCTTGTTATGCATCATCTATGGAAAATATAATTGAAGCATTAAAAAGAATTGAAAAATTTGTAAATACATTAAAGAAAAAGAAAGCTTAAATTTAACTAGATTATTTTTAGTATATATAAATAAAAATATAATATTAATTACATAATGCGTAATAAAAAGAATAACTTTTATTACGCATTATTCTATTATATAAATGATTGAGCTATAGTGAAATGGGATTTTATAAATTCAATTTTACAGAGACTATTTTTATTTTGCAGAAAATTATAGAATTTTGAAAGATGAAAGGTTATATTATATTAAGATTCCAGCCTGTGAATGTTTTTAATTAAAGAATAAAAAGTAAAATTAGGCTGATTCTAGAGTGGTATTGGAAAATTTTATTAATACATGATAAAAAAATAGATTAATTGTATTTATAATAATCATAAAAAGGATTGACAAAATATGTTTGTAAATGTTATCATAATTTTACAAAACAAGTAGACAAGCTACGATACAAGTTTTGGCATTGTGTAAAAGTATGGAAAATATATTTAAGAAGTGGAAAGTTCGTCATAAATTATTCAGAAAATTCTGTAAACAATATAATATTCATGTATGTTAAGAGAATTTGATAAAGATTATCTGATTTTTAAAAGACCAACTTGAAAAAAATGTATGTGATATACTATTAGCTTTTATTAAAAGAAAAGTGATACTATTTTCGTTGACAAAAGATATACGGATATATTATTATTAATGTGGAAGCGCTACCATATTGACTAAATAAGATATAAAAATGCAGTAAAATCACTATTATGTCGAAAAATGAGGTGAATTTATATGCCTGTAACTATAAGTGATATAGCAAAAAAGGCAAAGGTATCACAGTCAACTGTATCAAGAGTATTGAATGGCTCTGGATATGTTAAAGAAGAAACAAAAAACAGAATAGAAGCAGTAATTAAAGAATTAAACTATACGCCTAGTGCTATTGCAAGAAGTTTATCAAAAAGAGAAACAAATGCAATTGGTGTAATAGTTCCGGATATAACTAATTCATATTTTGGAGAAGTTATTAAAGGTATTAGTCAGGTGGCAGATAAAAATAATTTAAATATAATTTTTTATAATACAGAAAATTCGTTTGAAAAAGAGATTAGAGCATTAAATCTGCTTAAAGAGCAGAGAATTAAAGGAATAATAATGACCCCAGGTTTTGGAGCAGATGATTTTGATAGCACATATAAAGAAATTATTGAAAGTTTACAATGTCCATTGATTTTAGCATGTGCAGATGTTAACTCAACAGAACTTAATGGTGTTTTTGTTGATAATATTAAAGGAGCTTATGATTCTGTAAAGTTATTAATTGAAAGAGGACACAAAAGAATAGGAATACTATTAGGACCTTTAAGCTCAGAACCAATGAGCCAAAGACTTTTAGGATATAAAAAAGCATTAATAGAAAATAATATAAAAGTAAAAGAAAACTATATACTAAAAGCAGATTTTACATGTGAAAATGCATATGAAATTACAAAAGAAATGCTTGATAGTAAAGAATGTCCAAGCGCTCTTATAGTATGTACTAATAGAATGACTATGGGTGTCATCAAAGCTGTAGAAGAATATAAAAAGAAAATACCTAATGATTTAGCCATTATAGGTTCAGATAAAAATGATGTATTAGATATGTTTGGGTTAAACCTTACATATATTGAAGAGTGTCCACTGCTTTTAGGGAAAAGTGCAATGAAGTTGCTGTGCAATATTTTAAATGACAGTAAAACAGAGAAGACAAGGACAATAATATCGCCTCAAATAATAATAAGAGGTTCTGAAAGATTTGAGTAATCAATCCATATGGATTGTATACATATTTTATAAAAAAACTCTAATACTAAAAAATGATATCTAAAGAAATTAATACATTGCATTAAAATCAGGATTTATTTCTGTGATTTTATATATTACTAAATAAAATGCTATACTTTAGGAGGTATTTATAATGAAAAAGAAATTACTATCATTATTAGCAGTTTCAGCAATTACAGTAACTTTATTTGCTGGTTGCGGAAGTTCATCAAGTACTGGAGATGCTACTGGTACAGATGCAAAAGTAAAAGTTGGTATGGTTACTGACTCAGGAACTATAGACGATAAGTCTTTCAACCAAGGTACATGGGAAGGTATTGAAAAAGCTCAAAAGGATTTTAGTTTACAAGATCCTAAATACTTAAAACCATCAGGAGAAACTAAAGCTGATTACTTAAAGGAAATAGGAAATCTTTATGATGCAGGTTACAGACTAATAGCTACTCCAGGTTTCAAATTTGAAACAGCAGTATATGAAGCTCAAGATAAATATCAAGATGCTAAATTTGTGATAATAGATGGTACTCCAAATGATGGAGCAGAAAAAGATCCAGTTGTTAAAGTTTCAGACAATGCAGTTTCTATTTTATTTGCAGAACAACAAGCAGGATTTGTTGCAGGTGTTGCAACATCTGTTGAATTAAAAGAAGGAAGCCTTGGATTTATTGGTGGTATGAAGATTCCAGCAGTTCAAAAATTCAACTGGGGATTCCAACAAGGTGTAGCATATGCTAATGCTAACTTAGGAACTAAAATGACTTTAGATAAAGAAAATGTAATATATCAAGGAACATTCAATGATGTTGCTGCAGGAACTCAATTAGCTAATGCTATGTATGATAGAGGTGTTAAGGCTATATTCTGTGCTGCTGGTGGAGTTGGTAATGGTGTTATAACAGCAGCTAAAACTCAAGTGGATTCAGGTAAAAACGTATGGGTAGTAGGTGTTGACAGAGATCAATATGATGATGGTAAATATGCAGATGGTAAATCAGTAGTTCTTACTTCTGCTATAAAGAAAGTTGATTCAGCAAGCTATGATATGGTTAAACAAGTGTTAGATGGAAATTTCCCAGGTGGTAAGACATTAACATTTGATATAACTAAGGATGCAGTAGGTATTCCAGCTGAAAATCCAAATTTAAGTGCTGATACAATGAAGGTTGTAGATGAACTTTACGGAAAACTTAAAGATGGATCTATTACTGTTAAAGATAACAATGATGATAACTCATTATTTGAATAATTAAAAATTACTATAAATGTATTAACAATGGGGATAAGTAGTTTATAGGATTTCTATATCCTATAAACTAAACTTCATTGTTAATTTAATAATAAGATAAGTGGTGCAAATATTGACAATTGACAATGCACAATAATGGTATATAGGGATTAAAACATGTTGTTTATTGTCAATTGTCAATCAATATTGTTAATTAATAAAGGAGGATATTATTAATGGAATATGTAGTTGAAATGCTAAATATCCGTAAAGAATTCGCAGGTATAGTAGCTAATGATAATATTACCTTAAGATTAAAAAAAGGTGAAGTACATGCGTTGTTAGGCGAAAATGGAGCGGGAAAATCTACTTTAATGTCAGTACTTTTTGGAATGTATCAGCCAGAAAGAGGAATAATAAAGGTAAATGGAAAAGAAGTTAAAATTTCAAATCCTAATGTTGCCAATGATTTAGGAATTGGGATGGTTCATCAACATTTTAAACTGGTTCATAATTTTACAGTAACAGAAAACATAATTTTAGGATGTGAACCTAAAAAAGGAATGGTTGTTGATGTAAAAAGTGCAGCAAAAAGAGTTGAAGAATTATCTAAAAAATATGGTTTAAATGTTGATCCATATGCAAAAATTGAAGATATATCGGTTGGAATGCAACAGAGAGTAGAAATACTTAAAACACTTTATAGAGATGCTGAAGTCCTTATTCTTGATGAACCTACAGCAGTTCTTACACCACAAGAAATTGATGAACTTATGAAAATAATTAAGAATTTAATCAATGAAGGAAAGTCAATAATAATAATAACTCATAAACTTAAAGAAATTAAGGCAGTAGCAGATAATTGTACCGTTATCAGAAGAGGTAAGTATATAGGTACTATTAATGTAAAGGAAACTAGCGAAGCTAAAATGGCGGAAATGATGGTTGGAAGACCAGTTAATTTTAAAGTTGAAAAGCAACCTAAAAAAGCTGGTGATGTTGTATTAAAAGTTGAAAATTTATCAGTTTTAAATAACAAAAAAGTACTTGGTCTTAAGAATTTTTCAATTGAAGTTAAAAAAGGTGAGATACTTGGTATTGCTGGAGTAGAAGGTAATGGACAGACAGAACTTATTGAAGCTATTACTGGTATGAGACATGTAAAAGAAGGAAAGATAATACTTAAAGGTGAGGATATTACTAACATATCAATACGTAAGCGTATTGATTCTGGTATCGGACATATCCCAGAAGATCGTCAAAAGAGAGGGCTAGTATTAGATTATACATTAGAAAATAACATAGTTCTTCAAAGGTATAATAAAGAGCCGTTTTCTAAATATGGGCTACTACAAAAAGATGCAATACATGATTATGCAGAAAATATAATAAATGAATTTGATGTAAGATCAGGTCAAGGTGGAGCATCACTTGCAAGAACAATGTCAGGTGGTAATCAACAGAAAGCAATCATAGGACGTGAAATAGGATTAGATCCTGATTTATTAATAGCGGTTCAACCTACAAGAGGTCTTGATGTAGGTTCTATTGAATACATACACAAAAGATTAATTGGAGAAAGAGATGCTGATAAAGCAGTATTACTTGTATCTTTAGAATTAAGCGAAGTTATGAATTTAGCAGATAGAATTGCTATAGTAAATGGCGGTGAGTTAATCGGAGTAGTTAATGCAGCTGAAACTGATGAAAATGAAATAGGATTAATGATGGCTGGTGTTCATAAAGGAGGATCAAAGCATGACTAGAAAAGAAGCTTTAAATTCTGTAATTGCAGTTGCTTTGGGGTTAATTGCAGGAGCAATTTTAATGTTATTAATTGGAGATAATCCAGTTGATGGATATATGTACCTTTTTAAAGGTGGATTAATGAATGTACAAAGAATTGGTGATACTTTAGCAACAGCTACTCCACTTATTTTTACAGGACTTTCTGTAGCATTTGCTTTTAAAACTGGATTGTTTAATATAGGAACTCCAGGACAAATGTTATTTGGAGGATTCTGTGCTACAAGTATTGGATTATTATATAGTGATAGTATGCCAAGATTTTTATTATTAATTCTTATGGTTCTTGTTGGAGCTTTAGCTGGAGCCTTATGGGCATTTGTACCAGGTCTTTTAAAAGCTAAATTTAATGTAAATGAAGTTGTATCATCAATCATGATGAACTGGACAGCATACTGGATTGTTTATTATGCAGTACCAGCTTATTTTAAAGGTTCTACAGAAACAGAATCAAAAAATATTCCTCAAGTGGCATCATTAAAAGCTGAATGGCTTACTAATCTTTTTGATGGATCATATATAAATTTAGGATTAATAATAGCAATAGTAGTTGTAATTTTAATTTGGTTTATTTTGAATAAAACAGTTTTAGGATATGAGTTAAAGGCAGTTGGATTTAACAGAGATGCAGCTGAATATGCAGGTATGTCAGTTAATAAAAATATAATTTTAGCAATGATGATTGCAGGTGCATTATCAGGTTTAGCCGGTGTTGCACAATATATAGGTAATGCATCAAATATTCAAATAGGTATAATGCCTTCACAAGGATTTGATGGTATCGCAGTATCTTTATTAGGTGCAAATAGTCCTCTTGGAGTATTAGTTTCAGCTATATTCTTTGGTTTATTATATTCTGGTAAGGGATTCATGAACGTTAATACAAGTATACCTCCAGAAATAGCAGATACAATAATTGCAATTATAATTTATTTTGCAGCTATAAGCGCAGCAGTACCTATGATTGTTAAGAAATTCAAACAAAGAAAAGCTCAAAAAGCTGGAGATAGTGGTAGTGGTATACTACCAAATGATAATAATGTAGATAAGGAGGAAAAATAATATGTGGTCAATAATTAGAGATATATTTCCATATGCTATTGTGTATACTATTCCTCTACTTATAACTGCACTTGGAGCGTTATATTGTGAACGAAGCGGTGTTATTAACATAGGTTTAGAAGGATTTATGATAATTGGTTCTTTTTCGGGAGCACTAGCAATATCAAAACTACAAGAAAGTATGCCTGAAAGTTCTCTTCCATTATGGATTGGATTATTAGTGGCTTTTATTGTAGGAATGCTATTTTCACTATTACATGCATTTGCAAGCATAAATTTAAATGCAGATCAGACAATAAGTGGTACAGCTATCAATATGATAGCGAGTGCATTAACTATATTTTTGGCAAGAACTATAGCAGGAAGTGGACGTATAAGAATACAAAGTGGATTTTATCCTAAAGATGTTCCATTCTTATCACAAATTCCTATAATAGGAGACTTATTCTTTAAAAAGACTTATATAACAACATGGTTAGTACTTTTAATTTTAGTGATTAGTATATTCTTATTATATAAAACAAGTTTTGGATTAAGACTTAGAGCATGTGGAGAACATCCACAAGCAGCTGATGCAGCAGGTATAAATGTTTTTAAAATGAGATATTTTGGAGTATTACTTTCAGGTGGTCTTTCATCTTTAGGTGGAGCTATTATTCTTGTAACATACTCAGGTGAATTTAATGGAAGTGTTGCAGGTATTGGATTCCTTGCTTTAGCAGCTTTAATATTTGGTCAATGGAAGCCACTTGGAATACTTGCAGCTACATTATTCTTTGGATTTGCTACAACAGTTGCAAATGTATCACAAGTTATTCCATCATTAGGATCAATACCACCAGTAGTATTAAAAGTATTCCCATATGTGGTAACTTTAATTGCTTTAGTATTATTCTCAAAATCTTCACAAGCTCCAAAAGCAGCTGGTGAACCATTTGATGCAGGTAAGAGATAGAACTTAGAATTTATATATATAATACATGTTGCTATTGTATAAATTGATTTAATACCATAGCAACATGTATGGTATATAGATTGTCTATGCGAAGATAGTATATAATATATATACTAATATTTCAATTTATAAAGATTTAATTGAATAGGGGGAATTACCATGGATTATAAAAATCTTGTTAAAACAGCCTTAGATTATAGAGAGAGAGCTTATGCACCTTATTCTAACTTTAAAGTTGGCGCAGCTGTATTATTTGAAAGTGGCAATGTTTACGGTGGATGTAATATTGAAAATGCTTCTTTTGGTGCAACAAATTGTGCAGAAAGAACAGCAATATTTACTGGAGTTGCTAGTGGCGAAACTAAAATAAAGGTAATAGCTATAGCTGGAAGTGCAGAAGAGTATACTTATCCATGTGGGATTTGTCGCCAGGTTTTATGTGAATTTGCAGATGGAGATGCAGCTGTAATTTTAGTTAAAAATGAAGACGATTATATAGTAAAGACTATGGAAGAAGTTATGCCAGGAGCTTTTAGAAAAGAAAATATTAGATAGAAATATACGGAGGTTTACAATGAGTATTCATATAAATGCAAAACAAGGAGAAATAGCAGAAAGCGTATTATTACCAGGAGATCCACTTAGAGCTAAATTTATAGCGGAAACATTTTTAGAAGATGTAGTATGCTATAACGAAGTAAGAGGAATGTATGGATTTACAGGAACATATAAAGGAAAAAGAATATCAGTACAAGGAACAGGAATGGGGATTCCTTCAATTTCAATTTATGCAAATGAATTAATAAATGAATATGGAGTTAAGAATCTTATAAGAGTTGGAACATGTGGAGGATACCATGAAGATGTTAAAGTAAGAGATTTAGTAATAGCAATGTCAGCATGCACAGATTCAAATCTTAACTTAACAAGATTCCAAGGAAGAACATATGCACCAACAGCTAATTTTGAATTACTAAAAAAGGCATATGATACAGCCGTTGAAAAAGGAATAGATCCTAAGGTAGGAACTATTTATAGTTCAGATATATTTTATGGAGATGACAATGAAGATTGGAAGAAATGGGCAGCTTTTGGATGTCTAGGTGTTGAAATGGAAGCAGCAGGACTTTATACTGTAGCAGCTAAGTATGGAGTTAAAGCGTTAGCAATCATGACAGTAAGTGATCACTTTATAACAGGTGAAATTACAAGTTCGGAAGAAAGACAAAAGACTTTTACAAACATGATGGAAGTTGCCTTAGACACAATAGTTGGATTAGGTAAGTAATAGTTAAAAGGTAAATGCTTTGAAGCTGTATTAGGCTTTGAAGCATTTATTTTAATATATAGAAAATTATAATTGTAAAGTTCATAGTACAACATATATAATTAATAAAAAAAGAGAAATTGAACTATTTTAAGGAGAAATTATATGAACATACAAATCTTTGGCCGAAAAAAATGTTTTGATACTAAAAAAGCAGAAAGATTTTTTAAAGAAAGAAAAATAAAATATCAGCTTATTGATATTAATGAAAAACCTATGAGTAATGGTGAAATGAACAATGTGCTCAGATGTGTAGATATAAATATATTAATAAACACAAAATCAAAGGATTATATTAAGCTAAATTTTAATAATATAAGAAGCAAGGAAGTTAAAACTGAATTATTACTGAAAAATCAAAATGTTATGAATACTCCAGTGGTGAGAAATGGTAATAAAGCTACAGTTGGTGTAGATGAAGATATATGGAAAACATGGATAGATGAAAATAAATAAAAGTCTTTTTAAATGCATACTAAACTGATTTTTTCTTAATACTAAAATGAATAGTATTTTAGAAAGGATGTGAAGTTTTATGGCAAAAGCAGGAATGAGAAGACCAGATCCAAGTGATGCTCATGGAACAGAAAGTAATCATAAACAGCATTATAAGAAAAATGATGTGAAAGATATTCCGACAGAAATACAAGGAAAAGCCAAAACAGGTAATGCTAAGGCTGGAACAATAATTTAATATAAATAAAAATATTAAATTACTTAATTTGTTGATGAAGGATGAATTTTTTATATATTCATCCTTTATTACATATTATTATGATATTATATAGGGAATAGAGTAATTATTATTTAATTAATATTAATAAAAGATAGAAGGAGAAATTATCACAATGTATATTATTAATTTTATAAGAGGATTTTGTATGGCACTTGCAGATAGTGTGCCGGGAGTTTCAGGAGGAACCATAGCATTTTTATTAGGTTTTTATGATAAGTTCATAGGTTCTCTTGATGCTATTGTAGCTGGGAAAAAAGCAGAAAAAATAGATGGAATTAAGTTTTTGATAAAAATAGGAATAGGATGGATAGCAGGCTTTGTTATATCTATGTTATTTCTAGGATCAATTTTTGAAGCACAGATATATAATATAAGTTCATTATTTTTAGGGTTTATAATTTTTGCTATTCCAATAATAATTAAAGAAGAAAAAGAAAGTTTAATTGATAAATATAAGAATGTAGTTTTTTTAATTGGAGGAATAATTATAGTATCTGCTATAACATATTTTAATCCTGCAACTAAAGGTGGAATGGATATATCAATAGATAGATTATCAATAGGATTAGGAGTATATGTTTTTGTAGTTGGAATGATAGCAATTTCAGCAATGGTACTTCCAGGAATATCAGGTTCAACATTATTGCTTATATTTGGTCTTTATGTTCCAATTGTATCAGCAGTAAAAGAAGTTATTACTTTTAATTTTGAATATTTACCTATAGTAATGATATTTGGATTTGGAGTACTTGGAGGAATATTTGCAACTATAAGGATTGTTAAATATGTATTGAATAACTATAGATCTCAGACTATCTATATGATATTAGGTCTTATGATTGGATCGTTGTATGCTGTTGTTATGGGACCAGCTTCATTAGAAATTCCAAAACCTCCAATGACTTTTAGTACTTTTAGTATTATGTTTTTCATTATAGGTGGTATTTTAATATTAGGTTTACAACAAATGAAAAACATTTTTGACAAAAATAAAAAAATATAGAATAATATACATAAAAATACAAAGTGTTTACATTAAAAAGAAAAAACTTTGTTTTTAAATAAGGAATTATGTGGATAGGGTGGATGGTATGGGGAAAAAAATAATATCGATTGCTTTTTCAGAATTAAAAAAAGGTATGGTTATAGCTAAGGATGTTGAACAAAACGGAAAAGTGTTGTTAAAAAAGAACATGGAAATTACAGAGAAGATGATAATTGATATACAACGATTACTCTTTATAGGAACTGTTCAAGTTTATGATTCAGAAAGTGTGCAAAATGAAAGTACATTTGAAGAAAAGAAACTAGAAGAATTCAATAAAATAGAGGAAGAATTTAAAGTTATTTCTTCAAAGTTACAAAGAACATTTAGAAGCATACAAAATGAAGATAGTGAATGCATGAAAGAAATTAGGATATTTTCCAATAAAATTCAAGAAGAATTAAAGCCAAGTAGTGTTGTAATTAAAAATATTGTTCTACATGGCAGTGGCAGTGATTGTATTTATAGGCATGGTGTTAATGTTGCAGCTTTAAGTGCATTAATTGGAAAGTGGCTTGGATATGATGGAGCACAGCTTAATCTTCTTGTATATTCAGCAATACTTCATGATTTTGGAAAGACAAAAGTGAAGAGAGAAATACTGTATAAACAAACAGCTTTAACTACAAGTGAATATAATGTAGTAAAAAATCATCCGGTACTAGGATATAACTTTGTAAAACAAATTCCGTTTTTAGATAAATGTGTTAGTTATGGAGTTCTTATGCATCATGAAAGAGAAGATGGCTCTGGATATCCATTGGGATTAAAGGGGGATGCTATACATTCTTTTGGTAAAATTATTGCCATAGCAGATGTATTTGATGCTATTAATTCTAATAGAGGCTATAAAAGAAAAAAGGCTCCTTTTGAAGCATTGCAAATAGTTAAAAATGAATCATTAGGAAAACTTAATTATGAATATGTAAAAGTCTTTTTAGAACACATAGTAAATTATTATTTAGGAGAAGAGGTACTTCTGAATAATGGTGAGAGATGTAAGATAATACAAATGAATATTAATAATTTAGAGAAGCCTTTAGTGCTTAAGAATGGAGAATTTATAGATTTGGACAAGCAAAAGGAATATTATATTAAAGAAATGCTGTTATAATTTGTAATTATAACTATATTACTAAAAAATCTTTTAACTAGGTTAATAGGGGGAAAAATGAAAAAAGGTTCGTTATTAAATGTAAGTGAATTAAAACAGGGTATGATTATATCTAAGGATATTATAGAAAATGGGACTCTTTTAGTTAAGAAAGGTACTATAATAACTGATGAATTAATATCACTATTAAAAAAGTCATATTTTTTAGAGAAAATAGAAATAGATGTATCTGATGTTGATATATCAGAAAATAGCAAAGAATTAGAGCTTAAGAATGTAGAAGAAAGCTTTAAACAAGTTGCTCATGAATTACAGGAGATGTTTTCTAAAATGAATAAAATAAGAAAAACAGATCTTGATGAATTACGTGAATTTGCTGTAAGGATACAAAATCAACTTAATTATACAGAGGTTGTAGTGTGTAATGTTGTTTTTAAGGGTAGTGGAAATGATAATATATATAGACATGGAGTAAATGTTGCTGTTCTAAGCGCTCTTATTGGAAGATGGATAGGCCTTGAAAAATCTAAAATAAATCTTCTTATTTATTCAGCACTTCTTCATGATTTTGGAATTACTAAGCTTGATCAAAAGTATCAAAGAAAACCAGATATTATCATGGCAGAAAACTATAAAGAAGTAAAAGAACATGCAAAGATAGCATATAAATGTGTAGATCTTATTCCATATTTAGATAAGTCAGTTAGCTATGGAGTTCTTATGCATCACGAAAGAGAAGATGGCACTGGATTTCCACTTGGAATAAAGGGAGAAAAAATTCATTACTTTGCAAAAATAATAGCAATAGCAGATGAACTAGATGTACTTAATTCCTATAATGAAGAAAATAAACCTAAGGGACCTTTTGAAATTCTTGAAATCTTAAAAGAAAAAAGTTTAAGTAAGCTTGATTATGAATATACAACAATACTATTACAGCACATTTCCAATTATTACATGG
This sequence comes from Clostridium butyricum, assembly GCF_006742065.1. Classification (NCBI taxonomy): domain Bacteria; kingdom Bacillati; phylum Bacillota; class Clostridia; order Eubacteriales; family Clostridiaceae; genus Clostridium; species Clostridium butyricum. Next base: position 931,860 of record NZ_AP019716.1, read on the forward strand.
GCGAAAATGTTCTTTTAAATACTGGGGAAATAGCTAAAATAATTCAAGTTGATTTAAATAACTTATCCAAGCCATTACTTTTAAAAGATGGAGAATTTTTAGATTTAAGAAGTAACAAAGAAATTTATATAAAAGAATTATTATAAAAATAGTGGACTGTCATTAATTGATGGTCTATTATTTTTTTTAGAATTTGAAAGTTTCGTATAGAAGAAAAAATATTGTATATTTATAATAGTATGTAGTGAATTTATTTTATTAATATTAGGAGAATAAAGATGAAATATTCAGACTTAAAAAAGAGTTATATTACAAAATCAGATTGTGAATTCTGTGGAATAAAAAATTATATATCAGCAGCTAATTATAGCGAAGATATGATAAATAAAGTTGAACCTGTATTAAATAGTTTAAAAAAAAGTGGCTATATTATAGGAACAAACAATTTAGAATTATATTATGAAAAATTTATAGTAGATAATCCAAAAGGAAATATAGTTATTTCCCATGGAATTGGTGAATATACTGAAAAATATAATGAATTGATTTATTATTTTATTAATGCTAGTTATTCTGTTTTTATAATAGAACATAGGGGAAATGGCCGTTCAGGAAGATTAGGAAAAGATATTGGACAAATCAGTATAGAAAAATTTGATAACTATATTGAAGACTTTAAGCAATTTATAGAAGAAAAGGTGATAACTAATAGTTATAATAAAAAGATAATTTTATTTGCTCATTCTATGGGTGGAGGAATAGGGACTGTATTTTTAGAAAAATATCCACAATATTTTAATGGTGCAATTTTGAGTTCACCAATGCATCAAATAAATACAGGCAATACTCCAGCTTTTATTGCAGATATGCTTTCAAGAATATGGGTTTATTTTGGAAAAGGAAATGAATATATGCCAGGACAGAAATCATATAATGGACAGCGTAGATTTCCAAGTAGATCAACAAATTGTGAAGAACGATACAATTATCAATATGATAAAATATTAAAAAATAAGTCATTTCAGACAGGAGGAGCTTCAGCAAAGTGGTATTTTGAAGCTTCTAAGGCTACTAGATATATTAGAAATAAAAAAAATATATCAAAGGTTAAAATACCTGTAATATTGTTACAGGCAGAGTGTGATACTCACGTTATTGCTGATGCTCATTATAAATTTGCAAAGTATGCAGAGAATTGTGAGGTTATTATTGTTACCAATGGAAAGCATGAAACTTATTTTGAAGTTGATGAGATAACGATTCAAGTTATATATAAAATAATGAATTTTATTGAATCAATATAATTATATTATTAATATAAATTTTAAAGTATGCTTTTATTAATATTACAAATAATAATAATATAAAGTGTATTTTTTATATGATGTGGATTTTATAGTGTAATAGTTATAGGATATTAATAGTTTTATAATAAATTAAAAAAGTAGAGTCTTAAAAATATATTCTATATGCATTATATAGGAGGTTTGTGCTTATTTACCTTTCTTAAAAAACGTGGTAGAATAATTATCTGTAAATAATTATTATTAATATTAGGAGGAAGAAAAATGTTATTTATAGAGTATCCAAAATGTTCAACATGTAGAAAGGCACTTAAATATCTTAAAGATAATAATAAAGAAGTAATAGTAAGAAATATTGTTGAAGCTACTCCTACTAAAGAAGAATTAATAGCTTGGATAGATAAAAGCGGGCTAGAACCAAAAAAATTTTTTAATACATGTGGAAAAGTTTATAAAGAATTAGGATTAAAAGATAAAGTAAGTTTAATGTCTAAAGAAGAAATTGCAGAAATGCTTTCAAAGGATGGAATGTTAATTAAGCGTCCAATATTAGTAAGTAATGATGTTGTTTTAGTTGGTTTTAAGGAAGAATCATATAGTAAGGTTAAATAAATTCAAGGAGGCATTTATAATGAAAAAGGATTTGTTGGAGAAGGGGGCAGTTTTGCAGAGAGATAAAGAAACATATGCTATAGCACCTCATTTAACTGCAGGTATAGTATCAGCGGATGAACTTAGAAAAATAGCAGATGTAGCGGATAAGTATAATGTTAGTGCAATAAAGGTGACAGGAGCTCAAAGGATAGCTCTTGTAGGCTTAAAGGAAGAAGATATTGATTCTGCTTGGGGAGATCTTGGAATGAGCCCAGGAGCTGCTATAGGACTATGTGTAAGAAGTATAAAAGTGTGCCCAGGAACAACTTTTTGTAAAAGAGGCCTTCAAGATTCTGTTGCAGTAGGATCAAAATTAGACAGTTTATATCATGGAAAAAATCTACCTAATAAATTGAAGATTGGTGTAAGTGGGTGTCCACATAGTTGTGCAGACAGTGCATTTAAGGATATTGGCTTAATTGGAAGTGGAAAAGGATGGATGGTTTATGTTGGTGGAAAAGGTGGAATGAAACCACGAATTGCTGACAGAATAGCATTATGTATTCCAGAAGAAAATCTTTTTAATCTTGTGGAGAAAATCATTGAAGTTTATGATAATAATGCAACTGGAAAAGAAAGAATTGGAGACTATATAGATAGGATTGGAATTGAAACTTTTAAAAATCAAATAGATATAGATTCTTATTTGTAAAAATAATGTTTTATAGATTTTGTAGACAATTATAAATTGAATGCAAAATCTATTTTTATTTTAATAAAGTTTATAAAGGTATTGTTAATTTTAATTAGGAGAAAAATAAATTTAGTAATACATGTTGATAGATAATCTTATATAGTATAGGATTATTAGGGAATAATTAATCAAAAGTGAAAATTAATGATAAGAGGTGAAAATTTTGAAGGAATTATTTGATCTTTTTTGGACATTTGCTAAAATGGGAGCTATAACATTTGGTGGTGGATACGCAATGCTTCCAATAATACAAAAAGAAATTGTAGAGAAGAAAAAATGGGCAACAGAGACTGAAGTAATTGATTATTATGCTGTAGGTCAATGTACTCCGGGTGTAATAGCTGTTAATACAGCAACATTTATAGGATATAAGTTAAAAGGAATTATTGGTGGTATTGTGGCTACATTAGGAGTTATTTTTCCATCATTAGTGATAATCATGATAATTGCAGCATTTTTAAAAAATTTTGCACAATTCTCAATTGTACAACATGCATTTGGCGGAATAAGGGTTGCGGTTGTAGCATTAATAATAAGCTCAGTAATAAAACTTTGGAAAAGTTCTGTTAAAAATTATATAGGTATATTATTAGCATTTTCTGCATTTTTTTTAGGGGGTATATTGCAGTTATCACCCATATATGTTGTAATAGGCGCAGCATTAATTGGGCTATTAAAGAAAAATAAAGGAGGAAAAAATGAATGATATATTTATTATTATTTTTTGAATTCTTTAAAACAGGTTTATTTGCAGTTGGTGGAGGATTAGCAACATTACCATTTTTAATTAATCTAACATATAAATACGATTGGTTTAATCAAAGTATGCTTGCAGACATGATAGCTGTATCAGAATCAACTCCAGGACCAATGGGAGTAAATATATCAACGTACGCAGGTTATAGCTCGGGAGGTATTAGTGGTGGTATAGTTGCGACTTTAGGGTTAATAACACCATCAATAATAATAATAATAATAATTGCTAAGTTTCTTGAAAAATTTAAAAATAATAAATCTGTAGAGTCAGTATTTGAATGTCTTAGACCAGCTAGTGTAGGTTTAATAGGAGTTGCTGCTTTTGAAGTTGTAAAGATAGCTTTATTAAATATTAATGAATACTTAATAACTAATAATTTACTAGATTTGATTAATATAAAAAGTTGTATATTATTTGCTATAATCTTTTATTCTATTATTAAATATAAAAAGCATCCTATAGTATATATAGGAATTTCAGCTGTTGTTGGAATAATATTTGGTCTTTAGGATATTAACTGATATTATTTCTAGTACTATTTAAAAAATACAGTGATATTGTTTAAAAATAAGTTAACTTGTATAAGTACGAAATATATATGCAAAATTAAAGATGTATGGAGTTTTATAAAGATAAATTCCATACATCTTTATTTACATAAGTTATCTTAAAAATTGTTTAAGTATATCGGCAGCAGTTGTTTTATCTTTTCCTTCGATTATAGTTTTATATTCTTTTAATTTCTTTTCTTCTTCTTCAGTAAGTTTTGTTCCTTTTCCTTTCTTTTCAATTAAGCATTTAAAATCTTTGTATTTTTCATCTCCTAATTTTCCTTTAAAAATACATTCAATCATAACACTTAAAGATTTTTTTTGATCCTCAGTAAGAGGAGTTCCTTTTTCTTTACATTCTTTACATTCAGTCAAAGTTTTCTTTTGATCAGCAGATAAGTATTTACAATTTTCTTCTGTAAATATGTCTAAACCCTTATCTTTATGATCTTTGCCCTTGTCTTTATTTTTATCTTTGTCTTTTTCACCGTCTTTGCATTTGTTGTCATCTTTATTCTTATCTTTTTCTTCATCCTTAGATTTATCTTTTTTATCCTTATTAGCTGTGTAATAATATGATTCTTCTAAAGAAACAGTAGGTGTATCTGCCATTACTTTTTGAGGAACAACATACATACAACTAAGAACTGCCAAAGATGATGCTATGCAAGTTACTATTTTTTTATTCATCATTTTACCTCCGTAAATATAAATTTCAATAATAGTATGTGAAATAATAAAAATTTTTATTATGAAAAATTTTTATTATTTCTTAAGAATATATATATGTAAAATGGACATAATAATTAGACGTTTTAGTAATACAATGTTTTAACAGTTGAAAGTTATCCTCAGTTCTGACTGGATTATAAGTCCTTAAAGAATAAAAAAGCATGGATTAGCCATGCTTTTTTATTATAATATGTTGAAATTATCATATTTTAATTGTAAATTGAAACACATATATTTAATTTTGATTATTTGTAGAAATATTTTCAGACGCTTTTTCTTTTTCAGAATGCTTAGAAGTATTGTTTTCAGAAGCATTAGTATTATTTTCAGTTTGTGAAGTATTTTCAGAATTTATATTAGCATCATTATTTTTTGAATCAGAATTTGAATTATTAGAACTATCTTCTTCAGTCTTATCAGATGATGAATTAAAAAGACCTGAGAACCAGTTTTTTATTTTTTCCCAAAAACCATTATCAGAAATAATATTTTTAATTGCATCCTTATCTGTGGCATCCACTTTTACATCATCACCAAGCACTGTATCATTAGTATTTTCTAATATCCCTAAATCTTTACTTCCAGAGAATAAATCTTTGAACCAGTTACCAATTGATGAAAAGAAACCTTCAGAACGATTTATATTTATTCCAGCTTCTTGAAGATTTTTATCAACTGCATCAGAAACATTTTTAAAAGTATTTTTTAAGCTATTATAATCATAATCTTGCTCAGAAATTTTAGTCATTAAATCAGATATTTGCTTTTCTTGTGATGGAGTTAATGTAATGTTATAGTTATTTGTCACATTATTTATAGTTTCTGCTATTTGATTGGTATCTTTAGTACCATTTTTTATAACATCAGCTTTTATATCATTTATTAATCCTGCTGCTTCATCTTGTCCAATTTCATCACCTAAATCACTTGTTGTAATAAGTTCTTTAGACGCAAGTTCTTTCTTATCTTCGCTAAGTTCTTTACCAGTAGCATCTTCAAAGGCCTTCATAACTCCAGTTAAGGCACCAGTTCCTGAAACACCCCCACTAAGTGGTGTCATAGCAATAACATTTGCATCTTCAACTCCACAAGTAGCAAGAGTACTAGCAATCATAGAAGATGTAACATAAGTAAGATTTGCAGTTTTAACATTTATACCATTGCCTTTTTTTGCAGGTTCTACATAAGCACATGAGAATGTTTTAGTTCCGAGCTGCGCTTCACTTGCAATACCTTGAAGATATTTTCTCTCTTCAAGATTATTAACTTCAAGAATAACTGCTTCATCCTTTTTTACACCAAAATAATCAAGTACAGTCTGCTTTTGAGTATCACTTAAATCTGCACCTATTGTAACTACTTTTGAACTATCCGCAAAAGCACAAGTTATATTACCAAATATTAAAGATAGACAGACTATAGATGAAATAAATTTCTTTTTTAATACCATTTTTATTATCTCCTTCTAAAATGAATAAATTATTATGTCGAATGAATTTAATTACTAATTCTTTGATATTATAGCATATAAATAATTAAATTTTATTAATGAATCTCTTACTTTTATCTTAACATTATATTCTGAGAGTGCCAAAGAATTAAAATCTCAGGTTATATTTTCAAAAATAACAAATAAATGTATAATAAGAGCATAGATTTAAATATATAAAACTTTTTATCGAAAATAGAATATAATTGATGAATTTAAGGTTGAAAAATATATGTATTATTCTTAATTAAATATAATCAATCAGCGTAGTACTGCATAAATTATAATATAAGATAGAATTTACAAACATGTTAATTCCTCGAGTTTATATTAATTATATATACATGATGAAAAAGTGACTTATATGTGTAATAAAGGGGGATAATAATATGAATTTATGGATTGAAGATAGAGTATTTTATAATATTTTTACATTGGGTTTTTGTGATGTATTAGAGCCAAGCAGAATTTATGAAGAAAAGAATAGGCTTATAAAAATAGAAGAATGGATACCTCATTTAAAGAAAATGAGTATAAATGCAATATATTTTGGACCGGTTTTTGAATCTAGCTATCATGGATATGATACGCGAGATTATTTGAATATAGATAAAAGACTTGGAACAAATGAGGATTTTAAAGATTTATGTAAAAAGCTTCATGAAAATGATATAAAGATTGTATTAGATGGAGTGTTTAATCATGTAGGACGAGAGTTTTGGGCATTTAAAGATATTCAGAAAAATGGTAGAAATTCAAAGTACTGCAATTGGTTTTCAGGATTAAATTTTGATAGTAGAAGTCCTATGGGTGATGACTTTAATTATGAAAGTTGGAATGGATGTTATGATCTGGTGAAATTAAACTTGTGGAATAGAGATGTTGTAGAATATTTATTACATGCAGTGGAATTTTGGATAGATGAATTTGATATAGATGGATTAAGATTAGATGCAGCAGATAAGATTATTTTTGATTTTTTTAAAGAATTAAAGATATTTACGGAGAAGAAAAAGGATAATTTCTGGCTTATGGGTGAAATAATACATGGAGATTATAATAGATGGGCAAATAAAGACAGTTTAGATTCGGTAACTAACTATGAATGTTATAAGGGTATATACTCAAGTCATAATGATAAGAATTATTTTGAGATAGCATATTCATTGAATAGAATGTTTGGGGATGGTGGAATATATAAGGATTTGTGTTTGTATAACTTTGTGGATAATCATGATGTAAATAGACTTGCAAGCACTTTAAAAGTTCAAGAATACTTATTTAATGTTTATACTATTTTATATACAATGCCAGGTGTACCAAGTATTTATTACGGAAGTGAATACGGAATTAAAGCAGTAAAAGGTGATAAAACTGATCTGCCATTACGTCCAAGTGTAGATGAAATAGAAAATTATGAAGATAAAAACAATGAATTATTTGATCATATTGAAAAACTTGGAAGGATAAGGGTTGTAAGTGAAGCACTTAAGAATGGTAACTATGAACAAGTAATTATAAAAAATGAACAATATGTTTTTTCTAGAACAAGTAAAAATGATAAGATCTATATAGTATTAAATCTAAGTGATAAAGAAAGTTATCTTGATTTTAATATATCTTTTGAAGAAGGAAAAGATTTATTATCTGATAAAGATGATATTATTAAAGGTGGAGATGTAAGCATTAGAGTACCAGCATTTTCTTCTAAAGTAATAGCAAAGATAAAGTAATTAATTTTTATAAAAGTTTAAATGGCTGTGTTTTTGTCTAAAATGTTTAATAAAAGTTACAAAGGGGTAATACTATAATGAATTTATTAGGTAATGATTATAATAATTATACAGGTATACTTGGTGCTCAATATTCAAAAGAAGGTACAAAATTTATATTATGGGCTCCAAATGCTAATAATGTCAGATTAGCATTGTTTGGAAAAGACTGTAAGGAGTATACCAATAGTCCCGAAGAAATATTAGATATGAACAGAGGAGAACAAGGCACTTGGACAATAGAAGTAAATAGAGATCTTAATGGAGAATTTTATAATTATTTAGTTACAAACAGTGGAAATGAAAGAGAAGTTATAGATCCTTATGCGAAAGCTGTTGGAGTTAATGGAAATAGAGGTATGGTAATAAATCTAAGGGAAACTGATCCAATTGATTTTTGTAAAGACGAAAAACCTGAATTAACTAGTGCAGCAAGTTCGATAATATATGAAATTCATGTAAGAGACTTTTCAATTAATGAAAATTCAGGAATAAAAGCTGAAAGAAGAGGAAAATTTATAGCTTTTTGTGAACAAGGGACAACACTTAAAGGAAAATATATAGAAACTGGTATTGATTATTTAAAAAGGATTGGAATAACTCATATACACTTATTGCCCAGTTTTGATTATGAGACAGTTGATGAATCTAATTTAGAAGTTCCACAGTATAATTGGGGGTATGATCCCAAAAATTATTTTGTACCTGAAGGTTCATATTCTACTAATCCCTATAGAGGTGAAAAGAGAATACGAGAATTTAAAGAGATGGTTCAGAGCCTTCACAAAAATGGAATAAGAGTTATTATGGATATGGTATATAATCATACCTATAGAACTCATGATTCAAATTTAAATCTTGCAGTACCTGGATATTATTACAGACAAGATATAAATGGAAATTTCTCTAATGGTTCAGGATGTGGAAATGAACTGGCATCAGAAAGATATATGGTAAGAAAGTTGATTTTAGATTCCATTTTATATTGGGCAAAGGAATATCATATTGATGGATTTAGATTTGACCTTATGGGTCTTCATGATATTGAAACCATGCATATAATACGAAAAGAACTTGATGCAATAGATCCTTCAATTTTAATGTATGGAGAAGGATGGACAGGGGGTGGAACACCTCTTAAAAGTGATCAGGCAGCAATAAAACAAAATATAATTAAATTTGAAAAAAGTCAGATTGCAGCTTTTAGCGATGATACAAGAGATGGTGTTAAAGGGCATGTTTTCAATATAAATGAAAGAGGATATATTAATGGAAGAGAAGGTCTTGAAGACACAATAAAATTTTGTATTGTAGGGGCAACAGGGCAACTAGGAATTAATTATGATAGAGTTATATATTCACATTGGTCATGGGCTAATGAGCCTTATCAATGTATAAATTATATATCTGCACATGACAACTATACTCTTTGGGATAAGTTGACTATGTCAAATAGAGAAGATTCCATAGAAAAAAGAAAAAGTATGAACAAACTTGCAGCAGCAATAGTTCTTACTTCTCAAGGAATACCATTTTTTCAAGCTGGAGAAGAATTTTTAAGAAGCAAAAAAAATGATGATGGAAGTTTTAATCATGATAGCTATAATGCACCAGATAAAGTAAATGGTTTAGACTGGAATAGGGCATATGATTATAGGGATATTGTAGAATATTATAGAGGATTAATTAAATTAAGAAAAAAATATAGAGCATTTCGAATGAATTCAAGTGAAGAAATACGAAAAAATTTATCTTTTTTGAATAAAGGTGAAAGCTTTTATAAAGACAATGTAGTTGCATACAAAATAGAAGATAATAGTGGAAGAAATTTATGTAATACTATAGTGGTAATATTTAATCCTAATGATGAAGAAACTTTTATAGATTTAAAAGAATGTGGATGGAGTGTTCTTGTAAACAAAGAAAAAGCAGGAGTAGAAGAAATTTATTCAATAGAGGGTAATAATATAACAGTTCCATCAAAATGTGCACATGTATTGATAAAAAAATGAGATAAGAAAGGTCTAAGGTGATATAAGTGGAAGAAAAATATTTAATATTTTTGAATGATATTAGCAAAGATAAACCAAATGAATTTGCAAATTTAAATATGAAGGAATGTCCTTTTTGCAATAGAGAAGAGTTAAAGGATGTTATTGATGAAAAGGGTCCATTTATATTACTAAAAAATAAATATCCGACATTAAAAGATACATGTCAATTAGTGATAATTGAAACTTATACTTGTAAAGGAAATATGAGTGAGTATACAGATGAATATATTCAGAATCTTATAAAGTTTGGTGTTGAACATTGGCTTGAATTTGAAAAGAATAATAATTATAAATCAGTAATATTTTATAAAAATCATGGTCCACATTCAGGAGGAAGTTTGAAACACCCACATATGCAGATAGTAGGTATTAGAGATATAGATTATAAATTAGATTTAAAAGATTCGTATTTTGAAGGTATAGAGATTCATAAAAGTATCTATTGTACTGTAAATCTGTCAGATAAACCAATAAGCGGTTTTTGTGAATTTAATATGATAATAGATGAGAACTTATCTGGATTAGATGAACTTTCAATATGTTTAAAAAAGATAACACACTATATCTTAAATAATTATTTTGCACCATGTGATAGTTTTAATGTATTCTTCTATCATTGGAAAAATAAAATAATTTGTAAGGTTACACCAAGATTTACAACATCACCTTTATTGCTAGGATATAATATAAAGCAAATTCCAAGTTCTAGTGGTGTTATAGCAGATAAATTAAAAGAATTATATTTCTAATAAATAAAAAAATCGTTAAGGTAATTTATATTATAACTTATATGTAAAAAAAATGCCTCGCTTAGGGGTGCGAGGCATTTAATTTAACCATTTGCTGGTTAAGGGGTAAATAATAATGCTTTAACTACTTTACAAATACTATTATGAATGATTTATGTGTCAAAAATGTGACAAAAATATGAAAAAATCATTAACAAATATGATATAATAATAAATTAGTTCAAAAGAATATATTTATTAGGATGGTGTTTTATGAAGGAAGCAGCACTTATTGTTAAATCAGAATTTGTCACAAAATATAAAAACGGATATCCACTTGTTTCTAGGGATACTTTGGAAAATCCACAGGTTCTTAGTGAAGAAGGACAGATAATAACTTTACTAGATAATAAAAAGTCATTTATAGGAAAAGGATATTATGGAAATCAGAATAAAGGGTGCGGATGGATTTTAAGCAATAGTAAAAATAGTGTATTTGACTATAAGTTTTTTTATAATAAGCTCCGAAATGCATTTTCTAAGAGAATGAAGCTTTATCATTCTAGACATACAAATGCATTTAGAGTATTCAATGGAGAGGGAGATGGTATTGGAGGATTAACCATTGATTACTTTGATGAATATTATTTAATTACTTGGTATAGTAAGGGCATGTACATATTTAAAGATTTTATAATTAAAGCAATGAGACAATTAGTATCTATAGATGGAATATATGAAAAAAAGAGATTTGAAGACAATGGAATGGTTGTTGATGAGGATAGTTATTTATGGGGAAAGAAAGCACCAGAGCCTCTTGTTGTAAAAGAAAATGATGTAAATTTTGCAATATACCTTAATGATGGAGCAATGGTTGGAGTATTTCTTGATCAGAAGGATGTAAGAAAATCATTAAAAGAAAAATATTCAAAAGATAAAACAGTACTTAATACATTTTCGTATACTGGAGCATTTTCAATGGCTGCTGCAAGGGGAGGAGCAATAACTACAAGTGTTGACCTTGCAAGTAGAAGTCTTGAAAAAACAAGAGAAAATTTTGAAATTAATGGTATTGATTATAAAAATCATGATATTGTTGTTGAAGATATATTCCATTACTTTAAACGTGCAGCAAAAGAAAATTTAAAATTTGATGTTGTAATATTAGATCCTCCAAGCTTTGCCACATCAAAAGATAATAGGTTTAGTGCAGCAAAAGATTATACTAGTCTTGTTAAAAGTGCAATTACTTTAACTAATGATGAAGGTATAATTATAGCATCTACAAACTGTGCAACATTTAATATGAAAAAATTTAAAAAGTTTATAGATACAGCATTTAAGGACTTTAATAGAGAATATGAGATTTTAGAAGAACATACATTACCAAATGACTTTGCCGTTAGTGATAAATTTCCAGAAGGAAACTACTTAAAAGTAGTATTTATACAGGTTTATTAAATCTAGAAAAGAATAAGGTTCATCAGAAAAAGATGACTTAATATTAAAAAAATAAACAGCCGTATATATGGCTGTTTATTTTTTTAAATATAATTTCGTACGATAACTGGTTTATTATTTTTTATATAAACTTTAGGAATTCTGTGCTTAAACATACATAACACTTCATAATTTATCGTGCCAAGTATTTGAGCATAATCATCAGCATTTATTTTTAAATTTTCAAATTGACCTAAGATAATAACTTCATCTCCAGTTTTAACAGTACCAGCATCAGTTACATCTATCATACATTGATCCATACATATTCTACCTACTATAGGCACTAATTTACCATTAACAATTACTTTAGCTCCAGGAATGAGTAATCGTGAATATCCATCAGCATATCCTATTGGAATAGTGGCTATAATGCTTTTTCTTTTAGTTTTAAAAGTTCTGCCATAGCTTATATACATATTTTCATCCATTTCTTTTACATGAGCTACTTTTGCTTTTATTGTTAATGCTGGTTTTAAAGAAAGGTTTTCTTTCTTTACTTCATGAGAAGGATAATATCCATAAAGTATTATTCCAGCTCTTACCGCATCTAAATCTTTAAATGTTTCAGGCATATCCATGATTGCTCCACTATTTGAAACGTGTTTTAGCGGAATACTTATATTTAGCTTAGAAAGTTCGTGTAAAAAATTCATGTATTTATCAAATTGTTCAAGAGTATAATCCTTATTTTCTTCATCAGCAGTGGAAAAGTGTGTAAACATACCTATTACATCTAATCCTGGTAAAGAGCAAATTTCTGATACTTCTTTTAATGAAGTTTCATTTGGGATAAAACCAATTCTTCCCATGCCAGTATCAAGTGCTATATGAATTTTAGCTTTTTTATTAAGTGAAAGAGCAGTTTTTGATAAATTTTGAGCATATTCAAGACTATAAACAGTTTGCTCAATATCGTAAGTTATTAACTCTTCTCCTAAATATTCAGGAGTATATCCGAGAATCATAATAGGTGCTGTTATTTTAGCTTTTCTGAGTTCTATTCCTTCAGTTAATACTGCAACAGCAAGTCTTGAAGCTCCATTTTCAAGAAGGACAGGAGCAGTATCAATGGCACCATGGCCATAGCAATCAGCTTTTACAACAGCAATTACTTCTTTATCTTCAGCTAATGATTTTATATTTTTCATGTTGTATGCTAATGCATCTAAATCTATTTCAGCCCATACGGGTCTAAGTATCTTTTCCATCAATAACACCTCAAATTTACTAAAAAATTATGTCAATAATTAATTTTCTTTATTTTAGTTTAATACAATTAGCCATATTATTAAAGAACCACTAATATTAAATTTTTAAGCAGAGGTGGTTTTGCAACTTTATATTTCATTTTTTAAATCTGTTAGTTTCAATATATTTTTACCAATGATTTTCATACCTTTTTCTATATCTTCATCACTTACACGTCCAAATCCAATTCGGAAAGTATTTTTGCAATCATTGTTACTATAAAAAATATCTCCAGGCATAAATGTTACTCCATCTTTATAGCATAAATCCAAAAGTTCTCGTGTATTTATATTTTCTTTTAATTTTATAAATACATGTAATCCGCCTTCACCAGTAAGGTACTCATAAGGGATATATTTCTCAATCATATCCATAACAAGTGAAAATTTATCTTTATAATATTTTCGGACATTCTTTAAATATCGATTAAAAGCTCCACTTTTCAAATAATAATAGAAAGTACTTTGATCTAGAAATGAAGAATGAATATTACGTCCTCTTTTTACACTTTCAAGAATATCAATAAGTTCTTTATCAGCACATATCCATCCCATTCTAAGTCCAGGAAATAGGATTTTTGAAAGACTTCCAATATAGATGACTCCATTTCCATTTCCACATAATGAAGCAATTGGATCTATAGGTGAGCTAGTATAAAGCAATTCTTCATTAAAGCCATCTTCTATTATAGGAACTTCATATTTCATAAATAGCTTATATATATCATTACGTCGTTCTGTTTTAGTAACTATTCCAGTAGGATTATTATAAGATGGAATTAGATATCCGAATTTAGGCTTATGAGACTTTAATGCATCTTCAAGAAGGGATAAGTTTAATCCTTCATTATCCATTTTTATCTGTACTATTTCTAATCCATAGGACTTCATTATTTTCAGAGCAGTATTATGTGTTGGTTCTTCACATATAACAACATCGCCTTTTTCTGTTAGTGAACTAATTATAATGTCAAAAGCTTCTGTAAAACCATTTGTTATAAGTATATCTTTATTGTCCATGTGAACTCTTTTTTCACTCATATATTGTGATAAATATTCTAAGAGGGGTTTATACCCTTTAGCATAACCATAGTTAAGAAGATTTACGCTTTCATAGCTCCAGGCATCTAGAAGTGAACGTTTAAAATCATCTAGATTAAACAAATGGCTTTCGGGAGCAATTGATTTAAAAGAAATCATATTCTTTTTTGATGGAAGCTCACTTTTTACAATATCAAGATCTCTTAATTTCTTTCCATAATCATTAATCTTTGATTTATAGTTAATATTAAATTCAATATTATTTTTTTCACATTCAACGATGATAAAAGAGCCTATTCCTCTTTTGGTCACAATAATTCCTTTACTTTCTAATTCTTCATAAGCTGAAATAACAGAATTACGGCTTATTTTTAAAAATTTACTGACTTCTCTAGTTGAAGGAAGTTTACTATTTTTATTTATGGTTCCATTTCTTATACCACTAAGAATATGATTTTCAAGCTGGAGGTAAATAGGCTCATTTTTATTTATTTTTAATGTGGAAAATATCAAAGTAAATCACCCCATATAAGTTTTGTATTAAAATAATTATAATTTTGTACTCTAAATTATAGCATATAAATTTTTGTTTAACATGATTACTGAGTTGCAAATATAAAGTATGTACTATATAGTGTATTTATATTTCAATTTAGAATAGGAGTATGTTTTATGCTTAATGTTGACAATATGATTGCTATTTTTTATGAATATAATAATATAGCATTTATCATATCTATAGTAGTTAGTATTATAATTGCTCTTATAGGTATACTACCATCAGTTTTTGTAACATGTGCTAATATAATTTTTTTTGGACCAGTTAAGGGTTTTTTTATATCCCTTGCAGGAGAAACTATTGGAGGATATATAACATTTCTAGTTTATAGAATAGGTATAAAAAAGGTTGCATCAGATTTTATAAGCAAATATAAAATCTTAGATAAATTACAGAAAAGTAGAGGGATAAAAAGTGGTTTGATTATATTTGAAGGGAGACTTTTGCCATTTATTCCTTCAGGTTTTGTTACACTTGCAGCATCCATGAGTGGAGTTGAAGGCTGGATGTTTATTTTAGCAACTTTATTAGGAAAAATACCTTCAATATTTTTAGAAGTAATGATAAGTTATGACTTTATAAATATTGAAGAAAACTATTTAAGATTATTTTTGAGTCTTGTGGCAATAATACTGCTATACATAACTTTAAGAAAAAGAAAAATATAACTCATTATGAAAATTAATATACTATATAATTTTTATAAGTATTAATTAGAGGTATCTTGGATAACTTAACAATGAGAATTATATTAAGTATCAAATAAGTGAAATATGTATTTAAAATTTAATACTGTTAAGTTAATATAATAGTATAGAGTTGTTAAAATAAGTTAATTGATAAAGTTTAGAGGTGAGAAGTTGGGTAATATAGGAAATGAAAAAAATGAAAATAAAAATGAAACTATTAAGAAAGTAGTAAATAAAGAAAATAAACATAATGAAAAGAAAAAGTATATGAAAAAAAAGCTTTCTCCATTACAAAAAAAGATCAAAATAATTCCGTTAGGTGGTCTTGGGGAAATAGGAAAGAACATGACAGCTTTTGAATATAAAGATGAAATTATTGTTATTGATTGTGGATTAGCTTTCCCAGATGAAGATCTTTATGGGATTGATATGGTAATACCTGATATAACATATTTAGTAAAAAATAAAAGCAAAGTTAAGGGAATTCTTATTACCCATGGACATGAAGATCATATAGGGGCGCTTCCATATATATTAAAGCAAATAAATGTACCGGTATATGGAACTAAGTTGACTTTGGGTCTTATAGAAACAAAACTTGAAGATCATGAAATGCTTAAGGATTGTACTTTAACAGAAGTTAAACCTACTGAGATTATTGAATTTGAAAATTTTAAAGCTGAATTTATAAGAAATAATCATAGTATTGCTGACAGTTGTTCAATTGCATTACATACACCAATGGGAATTATTGTTCATACAGGAGATTTTAAAATTGACTTTACTCCTATTGATAATGAAGTTATTGATCTTCAGAGATTAGCACAGCTTGGAAAGCAAGGTGTACTGTTGCTTATGGCAGATAGTACAAATGCTCTTCATAAGGGATACACAATGTCAGAAAAGACTGTTGGAGAAACACTAGAAAATCTATTTGGAAAAGCATCTGGAAGAATTATAGTTTCTACTTTTGCATCAAATGTACACAGATTACAGCAGATTAGCAATTGTGCTTTGAAATATAATAGAAAAATAGCATTTAGTGGAAGAAGTATGGAAAAAATCTCTGAAGTAGCAAGAAGATTAGGATATCTTCATATACCAGAAGATATGATAATAAGCTTGGAGGAGATAAATAATTATCCTAATGATAGAATTACCATTGTAACTACAGGAAGCCAAGGAGAATCAATGGCAGCCTTAACAAGGATTGCATCATCGACTCATAGATATGTTCAAATTGAAAAAGGTGATATGGTAATAATTTCAGCATCACCAATACCAGGAAATGAAAAAGCAGTATCTAATGTAATTAATGACTTAACTGAAAAGGGTGCAAATGTAATATATAAGTCAATAGAAGAAATACATGTTTCGGGTCATGCATGTGAACAAGAATTAAGATTAATGCAGGCTTTATTAAAACCAAAATTTTTCATACCAGTTCATGGTGAATTTAAGCATCTTATGACTCATGGCCGTATAGCTGAAAGTATGGGAGTTAATAAAGATAATATATTCATGCTTGAAGTTGGAGATATATTTGAATTAACACGAAAAAGTGGAGTAGTTACTGGCAAAGTTCCATCAGGAAGAGTACTTATAGATGGTATGGGAATTGGTGATGTTGGAAATATGGTTCTAAGAGATAGAAAAAATCTTGCAGAACATGGTATGATAACAGTAGTAGTTGCCATAGATAGGCGAGGTAAAAGTATAGTTTGTGGACCAGATATTATTTCAAGAGGTTTTGTATATGTACGTGATTCAGAAGTTTTAATGAAGGATATAAAAGATATTGTAAGAGAATCAGTTTATAACTGTCTTCAAAATAATATAACACAGTGGGCAGAAATTAAAAATTCAATAAGACGAGAAGTTGATACATTCATATATAAAAAAATGAAAAAGAAACCTATGATTCTTCCTGTAATAGTAGAATTATAATTAGATTATTTATTAAAATTACAATTTAAATAAGCCATGAATTTATATGTAAGTAAATTCATGGCTTATTTTAGGACATTTTAAGCTAATCCTAAAAGCCTTACTGTGCTTGTAAATACAAAGCAAATAATCATACCAGTTATGGTAGGAACAAGAAATGATATTAATGTCCATTTAAAACTTTGAGTTTCCTTTTTTATTGTTAGGCATGTAGTACTGCAAGGCCAGTGCATAAGACAAAATAGCATTACAGATACGGCTGTTACCCAAGTCCAGCCATTAGCAGAGAGCAAATTATACAATTCAGTTGTACTTCCAAGTTCTAAAAGGCTTCCTGTAGCCATATAACTCATTATAATAATTGGAAATACTATTTCATTGGCAGGAAATCCTAGAATAAAAGCCATTAATATATAGCCGTCTAACCCTAGATAGTGTGCAAATGGATCTAGAAAATTTGCACAATGAGTAAGAATGCTTAAGTCACCTATACTTATGTTTGCCATTACCCAGATTATAATTCCAGCAGGCGCAGCTACAGAAATAGCTCTGACTAATACAAAAAGTGTTCTATCAAATATTGAACGTACTATAATCTTACCTATTTGAGGCTTACGGTATGGTGGAAGTTCTAATGTGAATGTTGTTGGAATTCCTTTTAAAATTGTTTTGGATAAAAGTTTTGAAATCATAAGTGTCATAAAAATTCCTAATAATATTACTAGTGTTAATAAAACTGTAGAAGCGAGTGATCTGAATGGCCCTATAAATATTCCTGTAAAAAACATTGTAATAATAGTTATAAGAGTAGGAAAACGTCCATTACAAGGAACAAAATTATTAGTTATTATGGCTATTAATCTTTCTCTTGGAGAGTCTATAATTCTGCATCCAACGATTCCAGCAGCATTACATCCAAATCCCATACACATTGTTAAAGCCTGTTTACCACATGCATTTGATTTTTTAAAGAAATTATCTAAGTTAAATGCAACTCTTGGAAGATATCCTAAATCTTCAAGTAAAGTGAATAGAGGGAAAAATATTGCCATAGGGGGCAGCATAACAGCAATTACCCATGCAAGAGTTCTGTACATTCCTTGAATTAAAATACCTTCCAGCCATGATGGGGCACCTATATATAAAAATAATTCAGTAAGTTTATCTTGAATAGAAAATAGGAATTTTGAAAGAAGTTCTGAGGGATAGTTTGCACCTGTTATTGTAATCCAAAAAATTATACCTAAAAGTAATATCATAAGAGGAAGTCCATATTTTTTTGAAGTAATTATATTATCAATTTTTCGATCTTTATCATTATATTTTGAATTACTAACTGACAGTACCATTTTACTTATAGATTCAGATTTTAATACTAAAGATGATACTATTTCATCTTTTAAATTTTTTTCATCAATATTATTTTGAATGAGATTTTCTTTGGCTAGTTTAATTGAATCAGTAAGTTCAGGATTATCATATATATTAAAACCAATATGCATATTTATTGATTCAATGAGGGATTTATCATTTTCCAATAATTTTAGTGATACCCATCTTGAATTAATTTTGCCATTTAACAATGGCTTTAAAACTTTCTGAATTATAGAAATAGAATTTTCAATAGCTTGGTTATATTTTATTTTTACGGGAATATTAATTATTTTATTAATAGTAATATTGTGGACAGAATTCATAAGGTCATTTAAACCTTCACCTTTAGAAGCACTAGTTGCAACTACAGGTAAGCCTAAAAGCATGGACAATTTATTAATATTTATTGATATGCCTTTTCTTTTTGCTTCATCCATTAGGTTTACACATACTAGAACATTGTTTGTTATTTCAGTTGTTTGAAGTACAAGGTTTAAATTTCTCTCTAAACATGTAGCATCAAGAACGATTACTGTAAGATCTGGATTACCAAAACAAATGAAGTCTCTAGCAACTTCTTCTTCAACAGAATTGGCCATAAGAGAGTAGGTTCCAGGAATATCAACTAAAGTAAATTGAAAATTTTTAAAGGTATAACTTCCTGTTGCATTTGTAACTGTTTTCCCAGGCCAATTTCCAGTATGTTGATTTAAACCGGTTAATCCATTAAAAATAGTACTTTTGCCAACATTAGGATTTCCACCTAAAGCAATTATTTTAGTATTACTGTTACGCGTAAGATTAAGAGTTTTATCTAAAGCATTAGCACCGGTAGACTGATTAGTTAATCCCATATTAATCTCCTTTATAAATTTCTGGTTTAAAGCTCTTCAACTAAAATTTTAGATGCATCTTCAGACCTTATAGCAATTACTGCACCTCGTATCATATATGCCACAGGATCACCAGAGGGGCTTTGGCTTAGTGCAGTGATTTCAGTTCCATAGATTAATCCAAGGTCTAAAAATCTTCTTCGAATATTACCTTCAGCTGTTAATGATGTAACTTTACATTTTTGTCCTAATTTAATATCAGTTAATGATGTGTCTATAGTTTTTTTAATAATAGTGTTCATAATTATCTACTCCTTAATTTTGTACTAGTTTAGCTTAGTGAAAATTTTTTTCTTTAGTCTAACATATGAATTATGATTAAAAATTGACACATAAAAACAAAAAATTCACATAAATATTATATTGGTGGTGAGTAAATTATGAAAAAAGATTTCCATACTGTAAGAGGGTATGAGAATATAAACTTGAATAAGAAGCTGCTTACACCATCTATGGAAGATTATCTTGAAATGATTTATAGATGTTGTGAGGAAAATAAATTTATAAGATTAAATAAACTAGCACAAAATCTTAATGTACGTGATTCGTCAGCTTCGAAGATGATGAAAAAGTTAGGGGAACTTGGGATGATAAAATATGAGCCTTATGGTGTTATAAGTCTGACAGATGAAGGGAGGGTTATAGGAAGATATTTATTAGACAGACATAATATAATAGCTGGATTTTTGAAAAACATAGGTGTTAAAGATGAAATTCTTGCAGAAACAGAACTGATAGAGCATGTAATAAGTAGCGACACTGTGGAAAAAATAGATAGATTAAATGAGTTTTTTTCTAGTAATGAAGAGATTGTAGAAAAATTTAAGAAGTTTAAAAAAAATTCTAATGAAATATAAGAAAAATATTAAGTAGGTAATAGATTTATTAGTTATGAAGAAATTAAATAAGTTTAAAAATAATATTTTATTAAAATGTTATTGGACTGATTTTAAATTATGTACTCAATATAAGATTTAAAATGAATTGTATGTTATATTATTTTTACATACAATTTATTTTTTTTGCAACAATTTATGGTTTTGAATTGTATATTTTATAGAAAGGGGGATAATTTAATGGCTGATATTTCATTGCGTACGGATGAAATTATCTCACGTGATTTAGATGATTATGGCGATATGATTTTAAGACTTGCATATTCATATATGAAAAATATTCATGATGCTGAAGATATATTGCAAGATGTATTTGTGCAGCTTATGAAAAATATTGATATATTTCAAGGTAATGATCATAAGAAATCGTGGCTTATTACAGTAACAAGAAATATGTGTAAAAATAAACTTAAATCATCATGGTTTAAAAGTAGAGAAGAATTGATAGAACTTCCATATTACGATGAATACAAGAATGATGATATTATTGAAGCTGTGATGAAATTACCCTTAAAGTATAGAGAAGTTATACATTTATTTTATTATGAAGATTATTCGACAGCACAGATAGCTGAAATAGTTAATAAGAAGGAATCAACCATTCGTTCATTATTACATAGAGGAAGAAATATCCTAAAAAAAATGCTTAAGGAGGGATATGATTTTGAGGAATAGGTATAAAGATGAAATGAGTAAGATTCATGTAGATGATGATATGAAAAAGAGAGTTATGAATAGAATTAGAGAAACTGATGAAGTAGAAACGAAAGTAAATAAAAAATCACTATTTCAAGGACAAGCGTTTTTTAAATATAGCGGAGTTGTTGCAGCCTGTTGCGCATTTGCAGTAACATATGCAGTAACAATTAATTATCCAGAACTAGTGAATCATGATGAATCATCTCAAACTGAAAGTGAACATACTTTAAATAGTGAAGAAAACCAAAGTTCATCAGAGAAAAATAATGATGTACCTTTAGTAAAAGAGGACAGTAATAATATATCAGATAGTACAAAAGAAAATAGTGTGAAAGAAAATAGCACAAAAACTGAAAATAAGGAATCAGATAATAAAACACAAGATAAGAATAAAACATATGAAAATAATAATGAAAAAAGTTTAGATATAAAAAACAATGAGGTTGCACCAGAGAAAGAAAATAAATCAGATAGTAATACAAACAAAAAAGAAGTAAGCGATAAGGCAAATGAATCTAATAATAATGTTTCTAAAAAAGAAGACGAGCCAAATAGTATAAATAATAATCAAGCTGTCAGTAGTAGTGAATTGCAAAGTAGTAATGATAATGTAAATAATAACGAAATACATGATCCTAATAAAACAAAGGCAGCATCTTATGGAATGTCAATACAAAATGAATACTTGTCACAATATAATGGACCAAATTTAAGTGATATTGGATACAATGTGGATTATATAAATCAAATTGATGAAAATCAAATTGAAATAAAATATTCAAATAATCAAGATGATTTGTGGATAAGAATATATAATAAAGAAGAAAGTAATTCAGACAAGAGTAGTGGATACGAGAAACAAAAAATATCTTCAGACAATTATGGTGATGGAAAAGAAGAAGGGATAATTTATAGAAAAAATAATAGAGAATATTATATATGGTCAAGTAAAAAACTTGATGAAAACTTTATTAGTAATATAACAAAACATATTTTATAAATGATGCAGAGTATATGATATACTCTGTTTTATTTATAAATATTAATAGAATATGATAATATCAAAAGAAAACATGTAAAAAGTCACATTAGTTGCATTATTTGCTGAAATAATAAAATGTTAAAATTATTGTCTTTATGTTATAGTAAATATATAAATTTTGATGAAAAGGGACAAAATTTACAAGTTAAGTTTGTATATAATACGGGAGGGAAGACAAAAAATGAGAAGACATAGAAAAGATAATAGTAAAAAGGTTGCAAAAATCATGGTAATGTCCCTTTGCCCTTTAATAGCAATGTATCTGGGAATATCAGCTTATTTTATGAATCATTTTTATTTTGGTTCAACGATATATGACGTGAATGTTTCAGGAAAAACTGTTAAGCAGGCAGAAGCATTACTGGCTGATGAGATATCTGGATATACGCTCAAGTTGCAAGGTAGAAATGATGTTTCGGAAGAAATTAAAGGTACAGATATTGCTTTAGAATATGAGCAAGGTGATAAGATTGAAAATTTCAAAAAAAGTCAAAATCCATTTTTATGGATAGCATCGTTATTTACCAAAAACGAACTTACAAATGAACAATTAGTTACATTTGATAAAGATCTACTAAAAGATAAGATTGATAATTCTTCTTTTTTTGATAAAGAAAATATAATAGAACCTAAAAATCCAACTTTTGAATATGGGGATGACGGATTTAATATAGTTACTGAAGTTAAAGGAAGTAAAATTGATGAGGAAGTTTTAGTTAATAAGGTTTCAGAAGCGGTTAAAGATGGAAATACAGTTATAGACTTAAATGAATTAGGTTGTTATGTAGAACCTAAATATACTGAAAATTCGCCAGAAGTAAACGAAGCTAAAAAGTCATTAGACAAAATTGCAGATTCAAAGATTACATATACATTTGGTAGTAGAAGTGAGGTCTTAGATGGATCAACAATAAGCAAATGGCTTAATGTTGATGATAATATGGAAGTTACTGTTGATGAAAATCATGCAAGACAGTATGTTGAATCATTAGCACGAAATTATAATACTTATTCTAATACAAGAGATTTTACAACATCAACAAATAAAAAAATACAAGTTTCAGGGGGGAATTATGGCTGGATAATTAATAAACCTGAGGAAACAAAACAATTAATTGAAGTTATAAAGCAAGGCGAAAAAGTTACAAGAGAGCCAGTTTACTCTCAAGAAGCCATATCTAGAGAAAAAGATGATGTTGGAAATACATATGTTGAACTTGATATGACAAAGCAACATATATGGTTTTATAAAAATGGAGCATTAATAGTAGAAGGGGATGTTGTTACAGGAAATGCAGCCAATAATTGGTCTACTCCAGTTGGAACATACCGATTGAATTATAAAGAGAGAAATGCCACATTAAAAGGTGAAGATTATGAATCTAAAGTTAATTATTGGTTGCCATTTAATAATAATATAGGAATTCATGATGCTGGATGGAGAACAGAATTTGGAGGACAGATTTATCTGACAAATGGTTCTCATGGATGTGTAAATGCACCATATGAAGTAGCTGAAAAGATATTCCAAAATATTGAAGCAGGAACGCCAATTATTTGCTATTACGAATAGAATAATTACTGAAAAAATCACAAGAACTAATTTAGTATAATAGTTCTTGTGATTTTTTTATTTTTATGTATGTTTTCATTAGTAAATAGGAATGTCTTTTATGAATTATGTTTCAAACAGAAATTTCAGAATGATGACTATATAAATGATTAGAAATTTTGTTAATGTAGAATTAAAGAAATTTGAATGGTTAAAATAATAGTACTAATTAAATATTATTGCAAGAGGTGTTGTTATATGAGTGAAAATAAAAATACATTAAATGTAAGTAGTGTTACAAGTGGAATTCCAGATATGAAAGTAAATTCAAATAATACAGATGTTACATACAGTAATCCACCAATTAGTTATGATAGTTCAAATAATAAAAGTGATGGTATGATTGGAAATATGCCAGTAAACATTAATAAAGATGTGCCTACACCAAATTCTGATGCGCAGAATATAACTTCTTTAATTAAACATTCTGGAGAGGTTACAGGATATATATTAGAAGATGGAACACGTTTATCTAAAGATGAAGGTGTTACTTTAGCAAAAAGTGGAGGCATAAATGGAGTAGCAGTAGGAGTATCTAAAAAAGGCGAAGAATATTTAAGAAGTCTTCCAGATCAGAATGAAAATAATAATTTAAGTTCTCTACCAACAGTAAATGAATAGAAAAAAATAATATATTGATATATAAAAAGAGATAAAGTTATAATTTGAACAGTATAATGATTAATTATAGTTAGTTCAAAGTGTATACTTTATCTCTTTTATTAAAATATAGATAAATATATTAATAATGTACGTGAACAAGCCAGAAAGTTATTTTTTTATCACTCCATCCTAAATCCCAAGGTACATTATTTCGATCAGTATTATGACATGTGACAAGGGAATAACCTTTTGAATCTGCACCTGTTACAACAGAAATATGTGTTATGTCTCCCTTTTTTTCATATGCAACAAAGTCACCAGGAAGAAGTTTATAAGAAGCTTTATATACTTTTTCATAATTTCCTTTTGCAATTACAGATGCTCTGCCACTGTTAAGCATATAATAAGTAAATTTATCTGCATTTACCCAAGGTCCAGTTACGTCTCCTTTATCATAATTCCATGCTGATGTTTCTTTGAATTTTCCACCTTCATGGAGAATTTGAGATGCAAAATTAGCACAATCACCGCCCTCACAGTTGAAATTTTTATAGTCTTTATTATATTTATATTCGTATTCTTCCAGTGTTGCAGCGCCACAATATTTCATAGCATAATCAATAGAAGCTAAACGCCTTTCACCTATTCCACTCATATCTCTAGGCGGTTGAGAACTTATAAATTCTTTAATCTTGTCTGCTTTAATATTCTCTAGACTTAGAGAATCAGCAAATGGATCTGTATACCATTCTTTTGTTATTATATATTCATCATTTTCCTTAGAAAGTTGCATGGAATGATATGTGCCGATTCTAGAGCTATTCACTTTGCTTTCATCATCTGGATATATATATTTATATTCAGTGTTACACATTATGTATAAAGAATATTTATCTTTGTTTTTTGAAGGAACTATTTTTTTGATTATTATATTTGGAATTATATCAATAAATTTGACACCTTGTTTTTCTGCCCAGTTATTTATATATTTAATCTTTTTTTGTTCATATTCATATGCCCATTGACCAAATTTTATATCAGTATTATATAATGCCTGAATAGAATCAAGGTCTTGAGTTAATATAGCCTTATTGCGTATTAAAAATATATTTTCAACGTGTGATTTTACATCATCGTTCTCATCTGCAAATGTTACTGATGGATTAAATAAAATATAAAATATACTGAAAAAAATACATAAAATAGAGATGAATTTCTTTAAAATAATTATGTGACAGTTTTTATATTGCAACATTTCAGCACCTCTTTTCAAATTATGGTATTTTACTGTCGATTAAGCTAATACATTCTTTAACATAACTATCTTCAGAAGGAACGCCAGCGAACCAATTATTATCATTATCGTGTTGAGAAAAATATCGAGCTTTAAGAATTATTTCTGGTCTGTATTCAAAGTGTAAAATATCAAAATATCCCCATTTTCCACCCCATACAAAGTTATTCTTTTCAAATGCACTTACAAGTTCTTCTGGATATTCACGAATTCGTGATTCACCTTGTTCCTTGGAAGCCCATTTCCAGTAATCACGCTTATCACTTTTTAAATCAATTGTAATTCCATAAGCATGGGGACTTAATCTACCAGTTCCTGAAATTACTCTATAATTATATGTACCACTTGCAGGATAAAGTATGGCGGCTATTTTATCATTGTTTTTAGATAAAGGTACAAGTTCCTTTAATGTATTTTCTAAAGCAATATTAGCGTTATTTTGTTTGTTAAATTGATAATTTGTATATCCGTACTTTAATGAACATAAATTCTTTTCAACTGAACTTTTTGAGGAGCCATAAACTTCATTTAATAATCCATAGTGTCTTATTCTTCCAGGATTAAAATCTTTGCTCATAATTTCATTTGTTTTGTTTAAAGGATAAATATCTTCTAACATATCTTGAAGGTCAGGATTTGACAATTTTTCTTCAGAACTTTTATTTTTCTTATCATCATATATAAACTTTGCACCACTCTTCATAACGATATATACATTATCATTTTCACATAATATATCTTGTATATATTGGGGATAAGCAATCATTAATATTAATAAATCCTGTTTCATGACGGTTTTATAATCAGAATTTACATTATCCTCATTATATAAAGAAGATATAAAAGTTTTGTCAAAACTGACTGAATATGATGGGACTACGGAAGAATTCATTATTGTAAAACTACACAATAAAATAATTAATATTTTCTTTATCATATGCTACACACCTTTAATAAAAATAATTATAAGAATTATTTCTATTTTTCCCAACAGATGTGGATACTATGTAGAATAGAAAGTTAAATGTTCCTTTTATTATTTTGATATATTGGAAAATTTATATGTTATTTCATATAAGTTAATTTAAAGAATACGAATACAAAAAAATAAATTTAAAAAAATGTAATTTTGATACCAAATTGACACAAAAGAGTTGTATAGTATTATATAGAGGGAGGTGAGAAGATAATGGGTAATATAATAAAAATAAATATGTATGTTGAAAACAAAAGGAAAAGAAATAATAAGCTTGAATTAAAAAATGTAGAAGAAGATATCTTAAAGTACAATGATTGGTTAAGAAGAACTAACAGAGAGGATAAGATTGAAAACTATGAAAAGTTTTTACAAGCACGATAGTCCAAATTCAAATTAGAGGTAAATTAAATGAATTTATTTAATTTACCTCTAATTTTTTTATATAAATTCTTATTAAATTCTGAAAAAAATTTGATTTTTTTTGATAATTTAATACAATATAATAAAGAATAGTTTTTGTAAATTTATATTATAGAGTTCTATATTTAGTTTTGTAAAAGGACATGAAAAAAATTTATTATAAGCTGATAGGAGATGAATATGACTAAAATTAGAAAAAGAGATACATTTAATAGTAAACTTGGATTTACCATTGCGTGCATAGGATCAGCAGTTGGAATGGGAAACATATGGCTTTTTCCTTATAGAACAGGTCAATTTGGTGGTGCAGCATTTTTAATACCATATTTTTTATTTGTAATTATCATTGGCATTGCTGGTGTAACAGGAGAAATGGCATTTGGAAGAGCTATGGAGTCTGGTCCCATAGGGGCATTTAGAAAAGCAACAGAATCACGTGGAAGTAAAATTGGAGAAGTGATTGGACTTATTCCAACACTTGGATCGTTAGCAATTGCTATTGGGTATTCTGTTGTAGTTGGATGGATCTTGAAATTTACAGTAGGTTCAATTACAGGTTCATTAATTAAAAGTAATTCTGGAGAATATTTTAACGAGTTATGTGGAAAATTTGGAAGTGTTCCATGGCATATGTTTGGATTGTTTTTAGTATTTATCTTTATGATATTAGGAATAGCAAATGGAATTGAAAAAGTTAATAAGATTATTATGCCTATATTCTTTATGCTATTTATAGTTTTGGCAGTTAGAGTAGGTTTTTTAGAAGGTTCAGATAAAGGTTATCAATATTTGTTTAAACCAGATTGGAATGCATTAAAGGACATAAAAACATGGGTGTATGCTTTAGGACAAGCATTTTTTTCACTATCAATTGCAGGGTCAGGAACTCTTGTTTATGGAAGTTACTTAAAAAAGACAGAAGATGTAGTATCGTGTGCAAGGAATGTGGCTGTGTTTGATACAATTGCAGCAATGCTTGCAGCCCTTGTTATTATTCCAGCAGTATTTGCATTTGGTCTTGATCCATCAGCTGGGCCAGCCCTTATGTTTATTACCATGCCTAAAGTATTTCAAATGATGCCATTTGGAAATCTGTTTATGATTCTATTCTTTTTAGCAGTTTTATTTGCGGCTGTTTCTTCTCTAGTAAATTTATTTGAAGCACCTATAGAGTCTATTCAAGAAAGATTTGGAGTATCAAGAAAGATTTCAGTAGGAATAATTGCAGTTATTGCAATTATTGTAGGTATAATGATTGAAGATGGAGATACAGTAAGTAATTGGATGGATATAGTATCAATATACATAATTCCACTAGGAGCACTACTTGCAGCAGTTATGTTTTTCTGGGTATGCCCAAAGGGATTTGCAAAAGATCAAGTTCAAATTGGACACAATAAACCAATAGGAAAATGGTTTGAACCACTAACAAAATATGTATTTGTTGGATTAACAATAATAGTTTATATTCTAGGAATATTTTATGGTGGTATAGGATAATTAAAAAAGTTACAAATATAAGCAATACTTAGTATATGAAAAGATTAGTAAGTAACTATAATTAGTTACTTTATAAATAAAGGAGTGGCAGTAATGATATCAAAAAAAATGTATGAACTAGGAAGTAAAAAGTCAACAATAAGATCAATATTTGAATATGGTAGGGCAAGAGCAAAAGTAGTTGGGGAAGAGAATATCTATGATTTTAGCTTAGGAAATCCAAATGTTCCAACTCCAAAGTTTATTACAGAAACAATGATAGATATATTACAAAATGAAGATCCTTGCAGTATACATGGATATACAGTTGCACAAGGTGATCCTGAGTGTAGAGAACTTTTAGCTAAAAGCCTTAATAAAAGATTTGGAACAAACTTTACTGGAAAAAATTTATTTATGACTGCAGGTGCAGCGGCATCAATAACTATATGTTTTAAAGCATTAGCAGAAGA
This sequence comes from Clostridium butyricum, assembly GCF_006742065.1. Classification (NCBI taxonomy): domain Bacteria; kingdom Bacillati; phylum Bacillota; class Clostridia; order Eubacteriales; family Clostridiaceae; genus Clostridium; species Clostridium butyricum. Next base: position 961,345 of record NZ_AP019716.1, read on the forward strand.
AAATGATGAATTTATAACTTTTGCACCCTATTTTCCAGAATACAAGTGCTTCGTTGAATCAACAGGAGCAGAATTAAAAGTTGTACCAGCAAAAGTAGATGATTTTCAAATTAATTTTCCGGAATTTGAAAAGATGATAAATAAAAATACAAAAGGGATTATAGTAAATTCACCTAATAATCCAAGTGGGGCAGTATATTCAGAAGAAACAATTATAAAACTTACAAATTTATTAAGAGAAAAAGAAAAGGAATATGGTCATCCAATTTTTCTAATAGCCGATGAACCATATAGAGAAGTTGCATATAATAATGTTCTTATACCATATCTTCCTAAATATTATGATAACACTTTAGTTTGTTATTCATATAGTAAATCATTTTCACTTCCAGGAGAAAGAATAGGCTATATTGTAATTCCAGATGAAATTGTAGATTTTAATATGATATCTGCAAGTATTGGAGGCGCTGCAAGAGTGTTAACTCATGTAAATGCACCTGCATTATTCCAAAAAGTAGTTGCAAGATGTGCAGATATGCCTTCTGATATAACTGTTTATGAGAAGAATAAAGAATTGCTGTATAATGGATTAATTGAGGCTGGATTTGAATGTACTAATCCAGGTGGTGCTTTTTATCTTTTCCCAAAAGCATTAGAAGATGATGAAGTAGCATTCTGTGAAAGAGCTAAAAAGTATGATTTATTATTAGTTCCCGGAGGGGACTTTGGATGTCCAGGATATTTTAGAGCATCATACTGCATTAGTACAGAAACAATTAAGAAATCATTGCCTTTATTTAAAAAATTGGCAGAAGAATATAAAAAATAGGCTATTTATATAGTTAATTGAATTTATAATTGTGATATGTTATTAAAATATTTAATTTATTATCACAATTTTGAAAAAAGCGTATAATATTAACAAAACTTAAATATAAATCCACTTGAATAATTTTAAAATATAGAATAGAATAGTTTGCATAGGAACTAAAAAGTATCTATGCAAACTATTTTTTTTATTCTTTAGGAAATTATATTGCAGTGAAATCTGTGAATAACTTTGTAATATTAAAAACGTGTATTAATAAATTAAGAGTTCTAAAGAATTTGTTTTATTAAAAAATTAATTTTATTAAAGCTAACTTTTTAGTATATGGGATATAACATAGTCGCCTTGGCAATTTTTTTATTATAAATAATTATTGAGAGAAGGAAATATAAATGAAAGAAGAGTCTTTTGAGATATCAATGCTCATAAAAGAAATTTACTCAGATACAATGGCTGTAGTGAGTAAAAGTTTAAAAGGAAGTGGATTAACAAATCAGCAAATAATGGTGATAAAACTTATTGCTCATAATAAAAAAGTTAATATATCTCAGCTTTGTAATGAAATGTCTTTAGCAAAGGGGACTGTATCAGGAATAGTTTCTAGAATGGAAAAAGCGGGTTATGTAAAGAAAGTTAAGGATGAGCATGACAATAGAAATACATATGTTACATTTTCAGACAAGGGAATTGAATTTGCAAAAGAATTCAGAAAAGAAATAAACAGCAGTTTTGATAAAGTTTTTGAAAATTTTACTTATGATGAGATTAAAGAGATAAAAAATAGTTTGATTAAATTAAGAGATGGGATAAAGGAGACTAAATAAAATGAATGGAAAATTAATTTTTGCAATAATATTTATAACAGCTGCTCTTGTGTTTTACACTATAGGAGTATTTAGTGAAAGAAGAGCTAAAAGTCTTAATAAAAATCATGTTTTGTTTTTTTGGCTAGGTCTTTTATGTGATTCTACAGGAACATTTTTAATGGGACAAATAGCGAAAAATCAAGTAGTGATAAGTAAAAGTGCTGGAATGATACATGGAATAACTGGATTTGCAGCTATTGTACTTATGATATTCCATGCAGTATGGGCTACTTATGTATTGAAGAAAAATGATGATGATAAAAAGAGAGATTTCCATAAATTTAGTATAATAGTATGGTTGATATGGCTTATACCATATGTAATAGGAATGGTTATTGGAATGTCAAAGTAAATTATAGATAATAAAAAGACACTTTACTGAATGAGCAGCCAGCTTTTCTGCTAAACAGCAGATAGTTGACAATTCTAGACAGTAGGGTGTTTTTTTATAAAATAATATGAAATATAGACTAGGAAATTATTTGAGTTTATAATTTTAATAAAGAAAATTTAGCAATAATTGGGGGATGTATTATGGATAATATGGATAATATGATATTACAGTGTTTAAAGAAAAATTCAAGAGTAAAAGCGTCAGAGATAAGTAAAGAGATACATTTATCAGTTTCTGCTGTTCTTGAACGAATTCATAAAATGGAGAAGAACGGAGTAATAAAAAATTTTACTATAGTTGTAGATGAAGCAAAACTGGGGAATGAAACAAGTGCTCTTATGGAGGTAAGTTTAGATCACCCAAAATATTATGATTCATTTACAGATGCAATTAGAGCAAATAAGAATATAGTTTTTTGCTATTATCTCACAGGTGATTTCGATTTTATGATTAAAATTTTATGCAAGTCATCAGCCGAATTAGAAAAAATACACAGAGAAATTAAATGTCTTGGAGGTGTTTCGGGAACTAAGACACACTTTATTCTAAAAAATGTAAAAGAGGGGATTCTAGAATAAAAATATTCACTGTAGATTGTAATAAAAAATTTAGTATAACGAAAAAATTCCATAATACAATGTAAAATACAGAAAAAATTTTGGATTTATATATTATAAAAAATAAATAATTTCTAAATTTAATTATTTATTGAAAATATTAGAATCGTGATGTAAGATGTATTCATAAATAAAAAAAGATATAAAAACACGTATAGTTAGGCAATGGTGTCAAAAATGTATTGTCTAATAAATGCGTGTTTTTTTTGTTTAATAAGTTGTATTGTATAGGAGGAATTAAGAATGAAAAATTTAGGTTATTACAATGGAGAGTATGATTTAATTGAGAATATGAAAGTTCCTATGAATGATAGGGTATGTTACTTTGGGGATGGTGTATATGATGCAACATATAGCAGAAATCACAAGATATTTGCTCTAGATGAACATATTGATAGATTTTTTAATAGTGCAGGTTTATTGCAGATGAAAATTCCTTATACAAAGAGTGAGCTTAAAGAATTACTTTGTGATATGGTTAAGAAAGTTGATTGTGGAGAACAATTTGTATATTGGCAGATAACAAGAGGAACAGAAATGAGAAATCACGCTTTTCCCAAAGGTGATGCTAAGGCTAATTTATGGATAATTTTGAAACCATTAAATATAAAAGATATGTCACATAAATTAAAATTAATAACACTTGAAGATACAAGATTTTTGCATTGCAATATAAAAACTTTAAATTTGTTACCAAGTGTAATGGCAGCACAGAAAACTGAAGAAATGGGATGTGATGAAGCTGTATTTCATAGAGGTGAAAGAGTAACTGAATGTGCACACAGCAATGTTTCAATAATCAAAGATGGTATTTTAAAAACCGCACCAACAGATAATTTAATTCTTCCTGGGATTGCTAGGGCACATTTAATAAAAATGTGTAAGAGATTTAATATCCCTGTAGATGAAACACCATTTAATTTGAATGAGCTTATGAATGCTGATGAAGTAGTTGTCACAAGTTCAGGACAATTCTGCATGGCAGCATGTGAGATTAATGGGAAATCCGTTGGAGGAAAAGCTCCTGAAATTATTAAAAAATTACAAGATTCACTTCTTGAAGAATTTTTAAATGATACAGATATTGAAGAATATAGTGTTTGTTAAAAGGAGGATCAATCATGAATCAAGAAGAACTTACAATTTTTAATATTGGAGAAAATTTAGATAGTTTAATGAATTTAGATCCACGAGGATATGGTGTATGCAGAATTTTATATAGTGCAGCAAGGGAATATACTGGAGAACCCCTTTCAACTAATAGTGCAAAGAAACTTGTTGATACATTAAAAGATGGGGATATGGTTTATATAATGACAGGTTTTGTATTGAGACCATTTAAGAAAGCTGAAATGGATGGAATTGTAAGTACAATGCTTTTAGCAAGAGCCTTAGTAAAGGGATTTGGCGTTAAGCCAGTAATAATATGCCCAAAAGATAACATAGAAGCGGTAAAAAACTTAGCATATGCTGTGGGGATACATTTTCATGATACAATTGAAGGATTATATGAATATCCATTATCAATAGCAGCAATTGAATTTACTAAGGATTCAGAAAGAGCTGAATATCAAGCTGAAGAATTAATTAAAAAAGGAGTGCCATCAGCTGTTATAAGTATTGAGTGTCCAGGGGCTAATTCAAAAGGTGTATATCACAATGCGGTTGGTCTTGATGTAACTGAACTTGAGGCAAAACAAGATGTGTTATTTAATAAACTTAAAGAAAGAGGAGTTTTAAATATTGCTATAGGTGATCTTGGAAATGAAATAGGTATGGGAACACTTAAGGAGCAGTTAGATGAATATATTCCATATGCAGCCAAAGGAAGATGTAAGTGTGGATGTAATGGAGGTATAGCCGCAAGTGTACAGGCTGATAACATTATAACAGCAACAGTTTCAGACTGGGGATGCTATGGACTTATTGCAGCATTAGCTTATTTAAAGGATGACTTAAATATTATGCATACAAAAGAAATGGAAGAAGAGGTAATTAAAACAGCTTCAAGAAGTGGAATGATAGATATGTATGGAGATTTGATTCCAGCAATAGATGGATGCTGCATGGAAATGAATTCTTCAATAGTAAGTTTGATGAGAGAAACCATAAAATCAGCGATGGAGCTTAGAAAGACTTGTGCAACATGGTTTGAAAAAGTAATTGAACTAGGATTTTATGAAGATCAGATTAATGAAGTATATGAAAATAAAAAGATAATATAAGGAGATGAGCAAATGGACTGTTCAAAAATGAATCCTTATGAAGTTAGAAGACTAATAAGAAATGAAGAGATAATTGAACCAACAGCAGGAATGTGTGCTGGGTATGCACAAGCTAATCTTGTAATATTACCTAAAGAATTAGCTTATGATTTTCTGTTATTTACTCAAAGAAATCCAAAATCATGTCCAATACTTGAAGTTGGTGATGTGGGCGATAAGATAATGAAATTTTTAGGGGAAGATATTGATATAACAACAGATATACCTAAGTATAGAGTTTATGAAGATGGTATAATGACAGGAGAATACACAAATATAAAAGATTTTTGGAGAGATGACTTTGTAAGCTTTCTTATAGGTTGCAGTTTTTCTTTTGAATCTGATCTTTTAGAAGAAAATATTACAATAAGGCATATAGAAGAAAAATGTAATGTACCAATGTATATAACAAATATTGATTGTGTTCCAGCAGGGATTTTTAATGGTAAAATGGTCGTAAGTATGAGACCTCTTCCATATAGTGAAATAGTAAAGTCTGTTCTTATAAGTGGAAGTATGCCAAAGGTTCACGGAGCACCGGTACACATTGGAGATCCAAATATAATCGGAATAAAAGATATAAATAAACCACATTTTGGTGATAGAGTTACAATAAAAGAAGGAGAAGTGCCCGTGTTTTGGCCATGTGGTGTTACACCTCAGTCAGTAATCATGAATGTAAAACCTAAAATAGTAATAACACATGCACCAGGACATATGCTTATAACGGATATAAAAAATAGTAGTTTAAAGTATTAAAAATTATTTTATATATTTATAATCAGGAGAAGAAAAGTATGTATAGAGTAGATTTAAACTGTGATTTAGGGGAAAGTTTTGGAAATTATAAGATAGGATGTGATGAAGAGGTTATTCAATATATTTCATCAGCAAATATTGCATGTGGATTTCATGCTTCAGATCCATTAGTTATGGACAAGACTGTTAAATTAGCAAAGGAATATGAGGTGGCAGTAGGGGCACATCCAGGATTATCTGATTTAGTAGGGTTTGGAAGAAGAAATATGAATGTTTCATGTTTGGAAGCGAAGACTATGGTTCAATATCAAATAGGAGCATTAAATGCATTTTGTATTGCTCATAAAGTACAAATGAAGCATGTAAAGCCTCATGGTGCACTTTATAATATGGCAGGTAATAATTTGGATTTGGCACTTGCAATATGTGATGGTATAAAATCTATTAGTTCAGATTTAATTTTGTTAGGATTAAGTGGAAGTAAGTTGTTAGAAGCCGCTAAGATAATTGGATTAAGATCTGCTAGTGAGGTTTTTGCAGACAGGGCTTATAATGATGATGGATCATTAGTTTCAAGGAATATTGAGGGTGCAGTAATAGTGGATGAAAATGAAGTTATAAATCGTGTTGTAAGAATGATAAAAGAAAGAAAAGTTGAAACTATAAATGGAATAGATATACCTATAAATGCAGAATCAATATGTGTACATGGAGATGGTGTAAGGTCACTTGAATTTGTAAAAAAAATAAATAATGTTTTCAAAAATGAAAATATAGAAATAACGGAATTGAGTAATATTGTATAATGAATCAACAAAAATAAATAATTTTAAAATGTAATCTATGATTGCAGGGCAATGGAGTCTAAATTTGTTCTGTAGTTATGGATTTTTTTATTATATTAAAAAGGATTTACCTTTAATTTAGATAGGAGGGATAAATCATGGAAGAATTAAATTTTGATATAGTACAGGTTAGTGAAAATTGTGCATTAATTGAATTTGGAAATAAAATAAGTGAAGATATAAATAAAAGGATAAGAATATTTTGTGAATATCTTGATATGAAATCATTTTATGGACTTGTAGAGTATATACCGTATTTTTCTAGTGTGTCACTTATTTATGATCCATTAAAAATAAAAGGAAAAGAATCATTTAAATTTGTAAAGGAAAAATTAGAAGATATATTATTGAATATTGATTTTTCTCATCATTATAAAGAAAATGTAGTGGAGATACCTGTATATTATGGAGGCGAATTTGGACCAGATATAGAGCATGTTGCAAAAGTAAATAATATTACTGTAGATGATGTAATAAAAATTCACTCGGATAAAAGGTATCTAGTATATATGATAGGATTCGCGCCTGGATTTCCATATTTAGGTGGATTGTCAGAGAAGTTATGCACTCCGAGAAAAAGTACTCCAAGGCTAGTTATACCACAAGGATCAGTTGGAATTGCAGGAATGCAAACAGGAGTTTATCCTATAGAAACACCCGGAGGATGGCAGATAATTGGACAAACACCTATTAAGTTGTTTGATATCAATAGAGAGAATAAAACACTATTAAAGTGTGGAGATATAGCAAAGTTTTATCCAATTTCTTATGATGAGTATCTTAAAATAAAGGAGAAAATATCATGAGTATAAGTATTTTAAAAGCAGGTCTTTTAACTACAATACAAGATAAAGGGCGATATGGATATCAAAAATATGGTGTAGTTGTAAGTGGGGCAATGGATAGTTTTTCTATGAGATTATCAAATATAATTGTTGGAAATAATGAAAATGAGGCAGTATTAGAAATCACCTTAATAGGACCAGAGGTAAAAATAAAAAAAGGAAATCTAATATCAATAACAGGAGCAGATCTTTCTCCAACTATAAATGGAATTAAAGTTCCTATGGGAAGACCAGTATATTTGAATGAGGATTGTATATTGAAATTTGGAGCATGTATATACGGATGTAGAGCTTATTTATCAATAGCTGGTGGATTTGATATACCACTTATTATGGAAAGTAAAAGTACATACATAAGAGGAGGGATAGGTGGAAAGGATGGAAGAGCATTAAAAAATGGTGATGAAATTGATATTTCTGAAAAAAATGACTTATCTAAAAAAATAATAAAGAAATTATTTGATAGGAAAAGTAAAAAAGCATTTACTTATCCAAAATGGTATATAAAAGAGGCTATATTTAAAAATTCAGAGAATAATGAAATAAGAGTTTTAGAAGATAGACAGTTTGATGATGTGTCGTATGAAAGTATAGATAAATTTTTTGATTCAGAATTTGTAATAGATAGTAAATCTGACAGAATGGGATATAGAGTAAATGGTCCAGAAATAAAATTTAAACATGATATAGAAATGATATCAGGAGAAGTATCCTTTGGGACAATTCAAATACCTCCAGATGGAAATCCAATAATTTTATTAGCTGATAGAGCAACTGCTGGAGGGTATCCAAAGATAGCTCGTGTCATATATTATGATTTCCAAAGAATTGTTCAGCGTAAGCCTTCTGAAAAGATTAAATTTAAAAGAATAACAATTGAAAAAGCGGAAGATCTTTATTTAGAGAGAGAGAAATATATTGAAGACTTAAAAAAGTCTATAAAACTAATAAGCATATAGGTGGTGAATTTAAAATGATACAAATAGAAGATTTAGAAAAAATAATTAAAATAGTTGAAAAACATGATATATCACATTTTGAATTTGAACAGAATGATAGCAGAATAGTTATTGAAAAGCAACTATTAAAACCTGCATTTAATATTGATAAAACTAATAATAGTGAGATGAAAGTTATTAATGAATGCAGAAATGAGAAAGAAAAGAATCTAATTAATAATGAAGAAAAAATAGATAAAAATTATATAAAATCAAATCTTGCAGGAACATTTTATTTAAGAAAAGAAGAAAATTCAGAACCATTTGTAGGGCTTAATGAAAAAATAAATGAAAACACTGTAGTAGGACTGGTTGAAGTTATGAAATTATTTAATGAGGTAGAAGCTGGGGTCAATGGTGAAATAATAGACATATTGGTTGAAGATGGAGATTTTGTAGAATATGGACAACCTTTGTTTGAAATAAAGATTTCTTAAAATTCATAAAAGCATAATAGAAACATAATAGGTGGTGATAAAATGTTCAAAAAGATACTTATAGCTAATAGAGGAGAAATTGCAGTTAGAATAATTCGTGCATGTAATGAACTTGGGATTTCTACAGTTGCAGTATATTCAGAAGCTGATAAAAATTCACTACATGTAAAACTGGCAGATGAAGCATACTGCATTGGAAAATCATCTCCTAAAGATACTTATTTAAACATAAATAATATAATTAATATTGCAGTTCATACAAAAGCAGAAGCTATACATCCGGGATATGGATTTCTTTCGGAAAATACAAGTTTTGCAAAATTTTGTGAAGAATTTAATATATGTTTCATAGGTCCACATTATACTATAATAGAAAAATTAGGGGATAAGTCTAATGCAAAGGAAACCATGAAGGAAGCGAGTGTACCTATTGTTCCAGGTAGTGATGGTGAAATTAAAAGTGTTGATGAATCAGTAAAAGTTGCTGAGAAAATAGGATATCCTGTTATAGTTAAAGCATCAGCTGGAGGCGGAGGAAAAGGAATGAGAGTTGCAGAAAATAAAGATGAGCTTATAAGTGCAATAAGGGAATGTGAAAAAGAAGCTGATAGTTATTTTGGAAACTCTGCTGTTTATCTTGAAAAGTACTTAAATCATACGAGGCATGTTGAAATACAAATAATAGGTGATAATTACGGAAATGTAGTTTATTTAGGGGAAAGAGACTGTACAATTCAAAGACGTCATCAAAAACTTGTTGAGGAGTCACCATCACCAGCACTTGATGAAAATTTAAGAAAGAGAATGGGAGAGGCAGCAGTCAATGCATCAAAAGCTTTTAAATATAATAGTGTGGGAACTGTAGAATTTTTATTAAATGAAGATAATAATTTTTATTTCATGGAAATGAATACGAGGATACAGGTGGAACATGGCGTAACTGAAATGGTTAGAGGTATAGATTTAATAAAAGAACAGATACTGGTCTCTTATGGAAAGAAGTTATCTTTTTCACAAGATGATATAAAAGTCAATGGATGTGCAATTGAATGCAGAATAAATGCAGAAGATCCTTACAATAATTTTATGCCATGTCCAGGGAAAATTGATGAATATATAGCTTCAGGTGGGATTGGAATAAGAGTTGATAGTGCAGTGTACAGTGGATATGTTATCCCGCCATTTTATGATTCAATGATATTAAAATTAGTATCATGGGGAAGGAATAGAGAAGAAGCTATTGAAAGGATGAAAAGAGCACTTGATGAATTTATTATATCTGGAGTAAGTACAACGATACCTTTTCATAGAAGACTCATGGATAATAAAATTTTTAGAAGTGGGGATTTTAATACAGGATTTTTAGAAGATTATAAAATTTTAGAATAGTCTTTATATAATAATGATTAATTTATTGCTAATCATTATTTTTTTATGAATATAGAAAAAAGAACCTAAAACTGGAAAATAAACTGTATTGATACAATGTATATATTTATTATAATTTGGAGGGGAAATAATGATAAAAAGAAAAAGATTATTGATAAGTATTATGATTGCAGGAATATGTTCAAGTATATTTACCAATGTAAAAGTATTTGCATCAGATAAATCAAATAAGGGATTTTATATTGAAAATGGAGTACTTAAAAGTATAGATGAAGATATATCTGGTGAAGTAGATATTCCATCAGATGTGGCTGAAATAAGTGAACAGCTGTTTTTTAATAATGATAAAATAACTAAAGTTGTTATACCAGGTTCAGTGAAAAAAATAAGTAACATGTCATTTAATGGTTGTGAAAACTTAACGGAAGTAATTATTGAAGAAGGAGTAGAGTCAATTGGGGGAGACTGCTTTACAGGGTGTGATAATTTAGAGAAAGTAACTATTCCGTCAACTGTAAAAAAAATAGATGCCAATTCATTTGGTTTATGTGGAAAATTAACTGATGTTGATTTTAAAGGTGATTCACTACAAATAGGGAGATGGGCATTTACAAATACACCATGGCTTGAAAAACAAAGAAATAATGATGGATTAGCCATAATAGGTAATGTTTTATTAGATGGAAGTAAAGCTAGCGGCTCAGTTGAAATACCAGCAAAAGTAACAATTATTGAAGATGGAGCATTTGAAAGAAATAATAATATAGAGAAAATTATTTTAAGTAATAAACTTAAGGAAATTGGCCAGTACGCATTTTATGGATGTGAGAATTTATCAAGCATACAATTACCGGAAAGTTTAAAATCTATAGGATCAAGTGCTTTTGATGGATGTAAAAAGATTTCAGATATATATATTCCTTATAGTGTGAGTCAGATTGGAACTAATGTGTTTGATGAGAATACTAATTTAACTGGTAATACTGAAGTATACTATAAAGTACAGGAACAGGTTAAGCATGAATTGCAGTATTCTATTCCATCACTTACTATGTTTAGAGCACAAGCTGGATGGAATAGTTATAATGGTAATAGGTTTTACAAGAAACCTGATGGAAGCATACAGACTGGATGGATGAGTTTAAATGGAAGGCTTTATTACTTTTATAGCAATGGAATACAGGCAACAGGTTTTATAAATCTTAATGGTACGTATTATTATTTAGATCCACAGGGTTCAGGAGATGATTTTGGAAGTTTAAAAACTGGGTGGCAATCTATTAATGGAAATTGGTATTATTTTAATCCACAGAGTGAAGGCGATAAAGCACAAGGATTTATGAAGACATCTTGGTTCTGCAATAATGGAAACTGGTATTATTTCTATAGTGATGGAACAATGGCAACTGGATTTATTGATTTAAATGAGGCTTATTATTATCTAGATGAAAGTAATACTTCAAATATAGGAATAATGAAGTCAGGATGGCAAAAAATAAATGGATATTGGTATTATTTCAATACAATAAATGATGATGGTGTTGCAGGAATGATGAGAAAAGGATGGAAGAAAATAAATGGAGTTTGGTACTATTTTAATTATTCAGATGGTAAAATGGCATCAAATACATGGGTTGATGGTTATTATGTAAATGAAAATGGAGCTTTGGAACAGTAGAATATAAGTTTTTAGATGTATTGAATTTATTTAGTACATCTTTTTTAGTTGGAAAAATAATTTTTAGAAATTCTGATCATTTAATAAATAATAAAAAGTTAATTATTTGGAATTATAATAGAGTGTATAGTAATTATATCAAAGTAATTTAAGGAGAAGTTTATGAAGATTTTAATGGATATGTTTATTACATTTTTTAAAATAGGTGCATTTACTTTAGGGGGCGGATATGCAATGCTTCCAATAATCCAAAAAGAAGTTGTTGAAAAGAAAAAATGGATAGGTGAAACGGAATTTCTTGATATGGTAGCTATTTCTCAATCAGCTCCCGGACCATTAGCAGTTAATATAAGTGCTTTTGTAGGACAAAAAATGAAAGGTTTAGTTGGTTTTATAACATCAACATTAGGTGCAATATTGCCATCGTTTATAATAATAATTTTAGTTGCATCAGTATTTTTAGGAATAGAAAATAGTCCTGTTGTTCAAAGAGTGTTTCAAGGAATAAGACCAGCTGTAGTGGCTCTAATAGCAGTACCTGTAATAAGTATGGGGAAAACTGCAAAAGTTAATAAGAAAAATTTTATAATTCCTCTTTTAGCAGCAGTTTTGGTTGCTATATTTAAGATTACACCTATATATGTAATTTTGGGTGCTGCAGCTATAGGGGTTATAGATGTTTTAAGGAGAAAATAATATGTTAATCAGATTATTCTTTACATTCTTTAAAATTGGATTATTTAGTTTTGGTGGAGGATATGCAATGCTTCCTCTAATTAAGCAGGAAGTAGTTGATATTAATAGATGGATGTCAAATGAAAGTTTTACTAATATTATAGGAATAAGTCAGGTGACTCCAGGACCCTTAGCGATTAATACAGCCACCTATGTAGGATATAAAACAAGTGGAATAATTGGTTCTGTATATGCCACATTAGGAGTAAGTTTACCTTCTATAATAATAATATTTATAATAGCAAAGCTTTTTATGAAGAAAAAAAATAATAAATATGCAGAAGGAATTTTAAAATACATAAGATTGTGTGCAGTTGGTTTAATTGCAGCAGCAGCAATTATGCTTATGGATGATGTTACAGCAAATTTTAGAAGCTTTATTATCTTTCTTTCAGCATTTGTACTTAGTTATAAATTTAAGATGGATCCTATACTTTTGGCGGTATTGTCTGGAATCGTAGGATTTATAGTGTTCTAATAATTAAATTACTTTATGATAGGGGATATTCAAAATGAACAATATTGTAATTGTTGGAGGTGGGATAGGAGGATTATGCAGTGCTGTAAGACTTCTTAGCAAAGGATTTAAAGTTACGATACTAGAAAAAGAGCCAACAGTAGGAGGCAAAGTCAATAGAAAAGAAATTAAGGATTTTAATTTTGATCTTACAGCAAGTATTTTGATGACACCTAAAGTATATACTGATATTTTTAAAGATTTAGGTAAAAATTATAAAGATTATTTTGAAATGATAAGATTAGAGCCAATATATAATGTTTTCTATGCAGATAAGACCCAATATAGTTTCTATAGAGACTTAAAAAAAACAAATGATGTTCTTGAAAGTATTGAAAGTGGACTTTCTCAAGAGTATGAAGAATTTTTTTATAAAACCATGAAAAAATATTTGATTGCTAATAATAATTTTCTTTGCAAGCCAATGCTAAACATGAAAGAAATACTCAATGTAAATTCAATAAAATCAGCACTACAGATGGATGTTCTTGAAAATTCAAATAAATATTTATCTAGTATGATTCATAATAGAAAATTAAACGAGTATTTAATTTTTCAAGCTATGTATATGGGGGTAAATCCATATAAGAATACAAACCTTTATACAATGATTCCAGCAATATCTCATGCTTATGGACTTTCATATATAAAGGGAGGTCTTTATCAATATATATGTGCATTACAAAAGTTAATTTATGAAGAAGGCGGGCAAATAGAAACAAATAGTCAGGTAAAAGAAATTGTAATAAAAAATAATAAAGTTGCAGGTGTAAGAACTAAAAAAATATTTTATGAGGCAGATTGTGTTGTATGCAATGCTGATTATCCTTATGCAGTTAAGGAATTAATTCCAGGATACAGCTTAGGTATGAGTTACACAAACAGTTGTATTGATAAAAAGGAATATTCATGTTCCGTCTTTATGATTTATTTAGGACTTAATAAAAAATATGATGTATTAAATGTCCATAATATTTATATAAGTAAGGATTTTAAAAAATCTATAGAAGATCCTTTTAATGGAACCCTTTCAAAAAACCCATCAATTTATATGTACTATCCTAGTGCTGTAGATGAAAGTTTATGTAGCAAATCAAAATCAGTTCTTAATATTATGGTTAGGGTACCAAATTTATCTTTTGAAACTGTCAAATGGACGAGAAAAGATATTATGAATTATAGAAATGTAATAATAAAACATATATCTGATATAAAAGGCCTAGAAGATATAGAAAAGCATATTGAATGTGAAGATTATCTTATACCAGATGACCTTGATAAAAAGTTTAATGCTTTTAAGGGAAATGCTTTTGGTTTAAGTCATAAGCTTAGTCAGGACATATATTTAAGACCGCATATAAAATCTGAAAAAATTAAAGGATTATATTTCATTGGTTCATCTACACATCCAGGAAATGGTGTATCTATAATAATAAATGGAACAAAGGTTTTAGCTGATATTATTTGTGAAGACTTCAGATGAATTTATATTTAAAAATAATATTATTTTCAAATATAAATTTTACTGATATAATATATCTATATTATTACATAATAATTACTATTAAATAATAATATATTTAGATATAGAGGTGCCAGACGAGCAACCGAAGAAATAATATATTCATTTAAAAGCTTTAGTATCCACACATCTAATGAAAAAATAAAATAAAGTGTAAAAATATACGAAGAGGGGAATATACATATTGTAATGTATACGAAATAGAATTCATAAATAATAAAGGAGTGATTTATATGAACATAACGTTTAAAGGTAAAAATGTTACTATTGGAGATAATGATGTAAGAGTTGGAGATATGGCTCCAGAATTTAATCTTACTAATAATAATTTGGCAAATGTAACTTTAAATGATACAAAAGGAAAGAGAATATTTGTTGTAGTTCCATCAGTTGATACGCCTGTATGTGATAGAGAAATAAGAAAATTTAATGAAGAAGCATCTTCGTTAGATGGTGTTCATATTTATGTTATATCCATGGATTTACCATTTGCACAAATTAGATGGTGTGGAGCAGCTGGAGTAGATAAGGTTACAACATTATCAGATTATAAGAATAGAGATTTTGGACGAAATTATGGAACATATATAAAAGAAGTTGGATTATTAGCAAGATCAATATTTGTAATAGATGAAAATAATAAGGTTACATATGTTGAATACTGTAGTGAAGTTTCAAGTGATCCAGACTATAATGCTGCATTAAATGCAGCAAAAAATCTTTAAGGAGAAGTGTGTGAGTAGAGTAGATGAACTTAGATCATTAATAAGATTTTATGAAGAGCAGCTAGGTGAAGATGAGGGCGATTTATATGAAGAATATGAAATAGAACTTGTTGCAGCTATAGATGAATTGAATAAACTAACAAAGAATTCTAATGTAGAATAATATTAAAAATATAGATTAGATTCAATAAATTTTAGAAAACATAATTATGTCAAAATAACATAATATTTTATCAATATTGTATAAGAAATCTCCCCTAAAAGTATATATACTAGAAGTATATTGAGGGGAGGTTTTTTTATGAAAAAAGAATGGTGGCATGATAAGGTAGCATATCAGATTTATCCAAAAAGTTTTAAGGATACTAATGGAGATGGTATAGGAGATATAAGAGGTATTATTGAAAAGTTAGATTATTTAAAGGATTTAGGAATAGATATTATATGGATTTCACCTATGTATAAATCACCTTTTGTGGATCAAGGTTATGATATTTCAGATTATTACAGTATTGCACCTGAATTTGGAACAATGGAAGATTTTGATGAACTTTTAGAAGAAGCTAAAAAGAGAAATATAAATATTTTAATGGATCTTGTTATAAACCATTGTTCAGATAAGCATGAATGGTTTCAAAAAGCACTAAAAGATCCTTACGGTGAATATGCAGAATATTTCTATTTTGAAAAAGGAAAGAATGGTAATCCACCAAGTAATTATAGATCTTACTTTGGAGGAAGTGCATGGGAGCCAGTAGAAGGAACAGATTTATATTATCTTCATTTATTTGCAAAAGAGCAACCAGATCTTAATTGGAATAACGAAAAAGTTAAGAAAGAATTATTTGAAATGATAAACTGGTGGCTTGATAAGGGACTTGCAGGCTTTAGAATTGATGCGATTATGAATATTAAGAAAGATACAAGTTTTCCAGATTATGAGCCAGACGGTGAAGATGGACTTGTAAATGCAGCTAAAATGGTAGAGGAAGTAGAAGGAATAGGAGAAATGCTTGAAGAGCTTAAGGGTGAAACTTTTGAAAAGTATAATGCTTTTACTGTTGCTGAAGTATTTAATAATAAAGAAGAAGAACTCGAAGAATTTATAGGTGAAAATGGACATTTTTCAACCATGTTTGATTTTTCAGCTGAAGTACTAAATCATGGTGACCATGGATGGTATGATGCTAAAAAAATTGAATTTAATTCGTGGAGGAATACTATATTTGAATCACAAAGAAAATCTATTGGTAAAGGATTTCTAGCTAATATTATTGAAAATCATGATGAACCTAGAGGGGCATCACGATATCTTCCAGATTACGCACAGAATGATGAGGGAGTAAAAATGCTTGCAACTGTAAGTATATTATTAAGAGGAATCCCTTTTATTTATCAGGGACAGGAAATTGGAATGAGAAATTGTCCAATGGATAGTATAGATGAATATGATGATATTCATACTAAGGATCAATATGAGATGGCATTAAAGACTGGGTTGAATGAAGAAGAAGCGCTTAAGGTATGTTATAAAAAAAGCAGAGATAATTCAAGAACTCCTATGCAATGGAATAATTTATTGAATGCAGGATTTACAGATGGAAATCCATGGCTTAAAGTAAATCCTAATTATATAGATATAAATGTTGAAAAACAGAAACAAGACGACAATTCTATTTTAAATTATTATAGAAATCTTATAGCACTTAGAAAATGTAAAGAATATAAGGAAATATTCACTTATGGTGATTTTGAACCAGAATATTTAGATAAAGAAAATATTTTTTCATATTATAGAAAAAATAATGATAAATCTATATTGATTGTTGCTAATTTTGGGAAAGAAGATTCAACGTTAAAGCTAAAAAATAATACAGGTAAATTATTATTATCTAATGTGAGAAATAAAGAAATTTGTGATGGAAGTATTAATCTTAAATCTTGTGAAGTAGCTATTATTTTATTTGATGATAACTCGAATATTTAAGGTTTATGAAAGTAATAAAGAGTATATTTAAGATAGATGTGAAAATTAATTTCTGAATGCAGGAGTATTTATAAAAGCATAAACAATAGTTTAAAATATGTATTGTATTGGTTTAATAAAAAAACTAAAATTAAAACAAAAAGATTAAAAAAGTAAGAGGGATATAACATGAATCAAAAAGAAAGAATGTTAAACGGACTTCCATATAAAGCGTGGTTAGATGGACTTTCGGAAGAAAGAATGGAAACAAAACTTAAAGTATATGATTACAATTTATGCAGACCTGATAACAAGGAAGAAATGAAAAAAATTATTAAAAGCATAATAGGAAAAACTGGGGAAGAAATTCATATTGAACAGCCATTTCGTTGTGATTATGGAAGTAATATAGAAGTTGGAGAAAATTTCTATTCAAATTATAACTGTATAATGCTTGATGTTGGTAAAATAACTATAGGGAAAAATGTAATGTTTGCACCTAATGTATCTATATATACAGCTGGCCATCCAATACATCCACAATCAAGAAACTCTGGATATGAGTACGGAATTCCGGTAACAATTGGTGATAATGTATGGGTTGGGGGAAGTGTTGTAATTAATCCAGGTGTTACTATTGGAAATAATGTGGTGATTGGTTCTGGGAGTGTTGTTACAAAAGACATACCTGATAATGTTATAGCAGTAGGAAATCCATGCAGAGTTATTCGTGAAATTACTGAAGAAGATAGAAAATATTATTATAAAAATAATGAATTTGATGTAGATGATTACAAATAAAATAATATAGTTATTTTAATAAAAGCAAACCTAAAGTATTCATAATAAATATTTGGTTTGCTTTTTATTATATAAAAATAATAAGTTTTACAATAATTTAACCTAAATAACCATTTAAATTAATATTGTACAAATATAGTGTTCTATAGATATGATTAAATTGATTTTATTTGAAAGATTTAGGAGGAATTTATATTTTGGGAAAAGCTATATGTTTTAAGCTTGCCAGTAAGCAATATGATGAGTTTATTGATGTTATTAATACAAAAAATATAAGAACTGTATTTCAACCAATAGTATCTCTTGAGGATTTGAGTGTTATGGGGTATGAAGCATTAAGTAGGGGACCAGAAAATACAGAAATGCAAAATCCAGAACTACTTTTAAAGTGTGCAGAAGAATGTGATAAATCTTTTGAATTAGAATGGCTTTTTATATGTAAGGCACTAGAGAATTCATGTCATAAAAAATTAAATACAAAGCTATTTTTAAATATTGATCCTGCTATTATAAGCAGTATAAAATTTAGAAATTTATTTAATGATAAATGTTTGCAAAAATATGGAGTAGATTTTGAAAATATAATTTTTGAAATAACTGAAAGAAATGATATAAAAAATATGAATCGTTTTAAAGATGCTATTAACTTTTATAACAGTAAAAATAGTAAAATAGCTATGGATGATGTAGGTTCTGGGTATTCAGGATTGAATTTATTATGTAATATAAAACCACAATATTTAAAATTAGATAATCAGCTTATTCGCAATATTGATAAAGATAAGACAAAACAGGCACTGGTTACAAGTATGTATGACTTTTCTAAAGTTACAAATTCTATTTTGATCGCAGAAGGAATAGAAACTGAAGATGAACTTAGAACTCTTATTAATATAGGTATAAAATATGGACAAGGATATTTTATACAGAGACCAAGTGAAGAAATATTAGAAATATCAGATAATATAAGACAAATAATAGATGATATCAATATTGTTAAAAAGAAAAAATATATAAATAATATAACCAATGTATATATTAAGGATATCGCTAAAAGTAAAATATATATAAGTCCAAACATGCCAGTATCAAGTGTCGATTTACTATTTAAAAAGAACAAGGACATATTTGGATTATGTGTAGTAGAGGATAATGTGGTAAAAGGAACAATAACAAGAAATGCATTATATAGCAGATTAGGTTGGCAGTATGGATATAGTATTTATTATTCAAAACCAATATCTACAATAATGGAAACAGATTTTTTGAGTGTGGATTATAAAATGTCTATTGAAAGAGTAATAAAATTTGCAATGACAAGAGCAAAGGAAAATATTTATGATCATGTTACAGTAACAAAAGATTCAAAATATTATGGAATAGTTACAATAAAAGATTTAATAGAAAAAACTACAGAAATAGAAGTTAATAATGCAAGATATTCAAATCCTCTTACAGGTCTTCCAGGAAATTTTCTGATAGAAAAAGAAATAGAAAAATGCATATCACATTATGAAGAGTATTGTGTACTATATTTTGATATTGATAACTTCAAAGCATATAATGATGTTTATGGATTTGAAAATGGTGATAGGATAATAAAATTATTAGCTGACATAATAAATAGAAATATATCAAATAGAAATTTTATAGGTCATATAGGAGGAGATGACTTTATTTCAATAATATATTCAGGAGATATAAACAATATATGTGAATCTATAATAAAAGAATTTGATGAATTAAAATTAGTATATTATGATGAAAAAGATTTAAAAAGAGGATACATAGAAGCACAAAACAGACATGGAATAGAAGAAAAGTTTCCGTTAGTATCAATATCTATTGCAGGAATAACTAAAAAAGAAGTGACGTTTGATAGTGTTTATTTACTTGCAAAAGAAGCTAGTCAGATAAAAAAGAAATGCAAACAAATTAATGGTAGCTGTTATATTATTGTCAAAATGTAAAACTATCTTATTGAATTATATATATGTTTGTATTATAATTTTCATTAAACAAAGGAGTTAAGATAATTAAGTTTAATTATCTTGCTCCTTTGTTTTTTTGCCTTAAAAGATTTATTTTATGAAAGGAGATTAAAAAATGGTATTAGTAAGATCAATTATAAGACCTGAAAAGGTTGAAAATGTACTAAAAGCCGTAAGGAAAGCAGGATTCAATGCAGTGACTAAGATGGATGTATATGGGAGAGGTAAGCAGAAAGGACTACAGATAGGATCAGTTTTTTATGATGAATTACCAAAGGATATGTTACTTATGGTAGTAGAAGAAGAAAAAAAGGATGAATTAATAGAAGTAATAATGAATGCAGCTAGAACAGGAGAGAATGGAAATTCAGGTGATGGAAGAATATTTGTTACTCCTGTTACTGAGGCATATACTATTAGCACAAAATTAAAAGGCTTATAAGGGGGGAGTGTTATGAATGAAATACTTGCAATTGTAAGGTTGAATAAAGTATCAAAGACTAAAAAAGCTCTCTTAGAGGAAGGTTTTCCGGCATTTACATGTAGAAGAGTATTTGGAAGAGGAAAAGAGCCTGTAACTTATATGTTAGATGATCATACTGAACAAACGTCAGATCTTATGTCTAAAAGAGCATTTACTCTTATTGTATCTGAAAAAGAGACTGAAAAAGTAGTGGATATAATAATGAATGTAAATAGTACAGGAAATCATGGAGATGGAAAGATTTTTGTTATACCTGTATTGGAATCTTATAAAGTAAGCACTGGAGAAGGACATGCTGATGCATTTTAATGGAAATGCCTTTTATTTAAATCTTTTAGGTTAAAATTTAATTTGCTGTTATTAATAGAATAATTATATAGCCTTATCATGTTTTGATGAGGCTAATATAATTTTATTGGTTAAGGAAGTGAGAAGGTTGAGCGTAACAATAGGGTTATTATATGAAAGTGTAAAAAATCATGATATAAAACTAATTGCTGGAGAGAAAGGATTAAGTAAAGCTGTAAAATGGGTTCATATGGTTGAAAATATAGAAATAGCAACATTTTTAGAAGGTGGAGAAGTAACTTTTTTAACAGGAATAGGACTATCTAATGAATTTGAGCTTATTAATCTTATAGAAGGAATAATAAAGTCAAAAGCAAGTGGTATAGTGATAAATATAGGACCATATATAAAAAACATTGACAAGAAATGTATAGATTACTGTAATGAAACAAATACTCCTCTTTTTGTAGTGCCATGGCATGTTCATATGGCTGAGATAATGAGAGTTTTCTGTATTAAAATAACTGAAAATGAGAAAAATTCACTAGAAATATCTACATCAATACAGAATGCTATTTTTTATCATGAACGTGAAGATCTATATTTATCACAACTTGAAATTCATGGATTTAAAAGTGAAAATAAATATTGTATTGCGGTATTTGATGTGAATAAATTTGATATGATCAATGATGAAAAATATATTATAAGACTTAATGAATGTATAGAAAATTATTTATCTGTATATTATAAACAGGCAATTTGTGTTAGGATAAATAATCAGTTAATATTTTTATTTATGAATACAACAGAATCTAAAGTATTAGAAATATTACAAAAGATTGTTAAACATTGTGAAAGTAAACATTTAATAAAAAGTATTTTTATAGGAATTGGAAAAGAAACAAAGAGTATAAGATGTATATATAAAAGTTATAGACAGGCAGATAGTGTGGTTATAATAAATAGGAAGAAGTATAATAATGATATTTGTAGATATGATGATATTGGAATTTACAAATTACTTTTTGCTATACAGGATAGAAATGTAATAAGAAGCTTTATTGATGAGACAATTGGAAAAGTAATAGAGTATGACAGTTATAATAATACGGATTATTTTACAGTATTAAGATGTTATCTTAGTTATAACGGTAGTCTTCAAGATACAGCTAATGAGTTATATATACATAGAAATACCGTTAATTATAAAATAAAAAAGAGTGAAGAGATATTAAATGTTGACTTATCAAAACTTGAGATAAGAGAAATGATTGATATAGCATATAAGCTCCATGACATATTGTAGTATGTACTGGAGTACAAATAAAATAGTATTAAAAGACATTGTACAGATATTCAATTTAAATTATTATATAAACATATTAAGGCAGCAAATAAAAATAAAAGGCAGAGAGGTCTTCTTAAAAGTTTACTTTAAGAAGACCTTTTTTGTTTAAAGGAAGGATGAGAAAACTTAAAATAAAACTATACATAAGAAGGAGGTTTATTATAAATAAAATATATATTATGTTTAGAAATAAGATAATAGATTAGAACAAGGGCGTTTTAATAAAATATATAAAATGCCCTTGTTTTGTTTTATATTAATTAGAACATAATGGAATTTAATTAACTGTAAATTTAGTGAATGAGGTATGGATATGAGTAAAAAGAATAAGAGAATTACAATTGAAAACATGCTGACATTAGCAACAATAATTTTAATTTTACTTGTATGGTTTGTTGTAACTAATTTTGGAATTGCTAATTCTAAAATGGTTCCTACACCACAAGCAGTATGGAATGCATTTATTGATATTATACAGAATGGATACAAAAATTATAGTCTACTTCAACATTTAGGTGCAAGTATGGAAAGATTATTTATTTCATTTTTCTTTGCTGCATTAATAGCAGTCCCATTTGGACTAGCTAGTGGATATAATTCGAAAATAAGAGCAATATTTGAGCCCATAATAGAATTTTATCGTCCGCTTCCACCACTTGCATATTATACACTTCTTGTATTGTGGCTTGGCATTGGAAATGAATCAAAAATAACATTATTGTTTTTAGCTTGTTTTGCACCAATATATATATCATGTGTTTCAGCAGTGTTGAAAATAAAGGAAGATTATATAAATAGTGCATATACAGTAGGGGCAAGTAAATATCAGATATTTATTCATGTGATTTTACCATCATGTCTGCCAGATATATTTGTTGGAATAAGGACAGCGGTAGGGGTTGCATATACTACATTAGTAGCAGCAGAAATGGTTGCAGCAAAATCAGGACTTGGATGGATGGTATTAGATGCGAGTAATTATTTAAGGAGTGACATAATTTTCGTTGGAATAATTATAATGGGAATCACAGGTATTTTACTTGATCAGTTCTTAAGGATATTAGAAAAGAAAATTGTACCGTGGAAAGGTAAAGAATAATAGAAAATTATATAAGAGTGGAGGAAATAGGTTATGAATATTAAGAAAATAGTTAAAACAATAGCGATTCTTTGTACAGTAAGTACGATGTTCATGGGGTGTGGCTCAAGTAAGAGTAAAGATGTAGCAGCAGATGGAAGTCCTAAGGTTGTTAATATAGGAACTCAACAGATGCCCAATGATGAGGGAATAGCAAAAGCAAAGAAATATTTTGAAGAGGAAATGGGAGTGGAAATAAACCTTGTTGAATTTGATTCTGGTAAAGATGTAAATAATGCATTAGCATCAGGGAGTATTGATTTTGGACTTCTTGGATCTTCACCAGCAACTCTTGGAATAGCAAATGGAGCTGATGTTGAATTAATATGGATACATGAAGTGCTTGGAAAAGTTGAATCATTAGCTGTAAGAAATGAATCAAATATAGCTTCAATTAAAGATCTTATTGGTAAGAAAATAGCAACTCCTTTTGCATCAACAGCACATTATAGTTTACTAAATGCATTAAAACTTAATGGAATAAGCGAAAAGGATGTTGAACTTTTGGATATGCAGCCAGCAGATATTTATGCAGCTTGGCAAAGAGGAGATATAGATGCAGCATATGTATGGGAGCCAACACTTGCAAATTTATTATCTGATGGAAAGATATTATTATCAAGTGCTGATATGGCTGAAAAAGGAATACTTACATCTAACGTTGAGGTTGTAAGAAAGGAATTTTCAGAAAAATACCCTGATTTAGTTACCAAATATGTTAAAGCGTTAAATAAAGGCGTTAATTTATACAAAGAAAATCAAGATGAAGCAGTAAAAACTATATCAGACGCATTACAGATATCACAAGATGAAGCGTTATCACAAATGCAAGGATCAATATGGCTTTCTGCACAAGAACAGCTAGATCCGAAATATTTTGGAACTAGTGAGACTAAAGGCGATTTAGTAAAGTCATTAAAAGATACTGCACAATTTTTATTTGAACAAAAAAGTATTACATCAGTTCCAGAGGATTCAGTATTTGATAAAGCTGTAAATCCTAAATATATAGAAGATGCTATAAAATAATCAAGCAAGAAAGTTTATATATAATTTACTGATAAAAGTGAAAAGGTATATAAGAAATGAGGTATTTATCTTATGGAAGAAATAATGAATGATAAAAATAATTATGTAGTAACATTAAAAGATATAAATTTAAGATATTCAGGAGAAAAAGGTGAAGTAACAGCATTAAAAGATGTAAATCTTAATATTGAAGAAGGTGAGTTTATATGTGTTCTTGGACCATCAGGATGTGGGAAAAGTACATTACTTAAAATAATTGCAGGATTTCATCAGCCATCAGATGGTGAGGCTAAAATGGATGGAAAGCCTATTAAGGGAGCAGATTGGCATAGGGGAGTAGTGTTTCAAGCTCCTACGTTGTATCCTTGGTTGAATATATATGATAATGTATCATTCGGATTAAAAATGAGAAAATTTCCTAAAAGCCAGATAGAGGAATTAACAAAAAGCTATCTAGAACTTGTAGGGTTAAAAGATTTTGGAAAACATAAACCATATGAATTATCTGGAGGTATGAAACAAAGGGCATCACTTGCAAGAGTCCTTGTGAATAAGCCTAGAATGATACTTATGGATGAGCCGTTTGGTGCTCTCGATGCACTTACAAGGCAGAATATGCAGGCTCTTATAAGAGATATATGGAATAAAACAGAAAATACAGTATTTCTTATTACTCATGATGTTGATGAAGCATTAGCATTAGCCACAAGAATAATTGTAATGTCGTCAAGACCTGGAAGAATAGTAAAAGAATTTAAGACTGATTTTACTTATGATATAGCAGGTGTTAATCAAGAAAGTTCTAGATATACTTCAGAATATATGCAGATAAGAGAAGAAATTCTTAATATAATAAATTCTCAACATTAAATGAATTAAAAGGACAACCTTTAAATCTTATTTTATAGATAAAGGTTGTCCTAAAAAATTTACTAATTAATCCTAAAATGTTGTGTGGCATAAACATAGCCGTTGGATGCAATTTCAAAACCAAAGCCAAAACTGCTAAAACTTTCTCTAAGCATATTTTGATTATGACCAGAGGATTCCTTCCAGCTGTTAAATAAACGATTTGCTAAATCTTGTGCGGACGATTTAGTATAGGAACTTTCAGTTAAATAATTTTGAGCTATGTTTTCTCCATTAATTTTTTGCCCTGAAAGAGAATATACAAGGTTACTGAAGGATTGTCCACTATAATCATGAGCAAAATAATTATTATCAATTAAATGCTTGGATTTTAAATATGCAGATTGATCTAAATTTTTATCAATATTTAATTCTTTTATTCCATTTGATTTTCTGTGATTATTTACAAGTTCATGCATTTTGTCACATACGATACTACTGAATTCAGCCTTTGAAAGTAATGTGTTTGAAGATGAAGTATTATTAGTAGTATTTAAATAGCCTGTCCATTTGCCACTTGCATCAAATGTTGAGTATTTTCCGTCTATAAGAACAGTATCGGAAGCCATTTCACCAGAGGAATGTAGATAATACCATATTCCATTATCTAAAAGCCATCCTGTTTTCATATATCCATTAGATTCAAAAAAGTACCAATTGTTATTTATTAATCTCCAACCTGTTGACCATGAATTACCTTCAGAATACCACCAACCAGTATTATCTTTACGCCACTGTGCATATGCAGTTGTACAATTCATTAATGTTATGCTGCAAAGTATAGTTGCGGTAGTGAATAATTTAAGTAAACTTCTCTTTTTCAAAGTAATTTATCCCCCTATATCATACAAATGTTAATTAAAAGTTAATTGACAAATAAATATTGTAACAATTAAATTTTACAATATTTCGAATAAATATACAATATAGTATAAAATAATAGAGAAAATTACATTAATTTGGATAAAAATTAAGTAAAACTATAAAAATGTATTAAATAATGGAAACGTATATTTATATATGGATTATAAGTTAAAAAATTACTTATTTATAAATAGAATTCAAATTAGGGAGTTTTATAATTATACATCTTGAATTTATCCTTACAATAACGAATTTAGTTTTTCATTTTACAAGGAAAAACTAAATTCGTTATTGACTTAGAGTTAACTTTAAGTTGTAACATAGAATCAGATAATAGGTATAAAATTAAAATAATTGAATGGAAAAGGAGTATAGGTATGGAGTTTAATGAAGTTTTTGAAAGAGGAAATAAGAATGAAGCATTTGCAGAATATTTTATAGGTAAAAGTTATTTAAATATGCTTTCTTTAAAAGGTGTAGTAATAGGAAATGTTACATTTGAACCAGGATGTCGTAATAATTGGCATATTCATCATAAAGGGGGGCAGATACTTTTAATTACTGGTGGAAGAGGCTGGTATGTAGAAGAAGGAAAAGAACCTAGAGAATTAAAAACTGGTGATGTGGTTAATATAGATCCAGAAGTAAAACATTGGCATGGAGCTGCAAAAGATAGTTGGTTTTCTCATATTGCAATAGAGGTTCCAGCAGAAGGTGCATCTAATGAGTGGTTAGAACCAGTTTTAGATGAGGAGTATAATAAATTAAAATAATTTTATAAATATAAATACATGATTTTAATATAACTAAGCCCTGTCTTATTATTAGAAAATAGAGAGGGCTTAGTTTTATATTTATATGTATGGTTTTAATGCTATATCTATAAAGTTGTTCTTCCGCTATGAAGAAGCATTCTTCCGATAACTTTTTTTGGTTTTTCAGCATTTTTATTTGTGCTATTTCCCTTTTGCTTCTTTTCTTCTATTATTTTTTTCATCATTTCCATTTGTTTTTGATTCATATTTTATCCTCCAATACAAAGCTTATGAATAAAAATCACAAGTTGTTATCAAGTATATCTTTCTCATATGCTTAAAATTAATTACAAAAAATATTTAATTAATGCAATTCTATTTGTAAGTGTATCATAAATATTGAATATTTTATAGATTGAATATTATGGTGCGATTTATTTTCTAGATACCATATGTACCATTAGTAGGATCTTTGAAAATAAAAAATTTTGGTGGAAAAAAAGTAAATAGAGAAAATTCAATTATTAGAATTAAAATAATAAATAAGGATAAAGTAGTTAAAAAACCTGGAAGCTGAGTCATTGTTAATATATAGAAACTGATTTTTTGTCCAAAGTATATTGATAGTATAAAAATTAAAATATCTACTACTAGGTAATTACGTTTTAGTATTTTTGTGTATGAATAAAATAGAAATACAATTGAAAGAGGAATTATAATTAAGCATGAAGCTTTTGCAATAACAAAATTATTTGTTATTTCTGAAATAGAGGCATATTCGAGTAATGAGTATATTAACGTAGGCCAGAAGGCAATTTTAAGATGTTCCCAAGTACTTTCATTTACGGCTGAAATAAGTGCAAATGGCTTATATTTATTTGACCAATCATAAACAAAGTGTAGTAAAGAACCAGTTATTGAAATGAAGATTACTCCTAATAATTCACATAAATAAACATTGTATACCACATTAACATCTCCTTTTAAATTTAATTATGTTAATATGTATTCATTTAGAATTAAACATAGTACACTATTTGATGTTTAATTTATTTTATTAAGATAGTATAGAAGAGTACGTAAACTTGTTTTATATGCTCTTTTTGTTTTGGTGTTGGATGTTTTGTGAATAATTAATCTAATGTATCTTATCAAATAAATATTAATATCTATATTTATTTGACTTTAAAGCTATATTTAATTTGTGATGGCTATGGAAAGTTTATTTGACATAAAAAGGAAAGAATAATATAATAATTCATGGAAAGCTAACTTTACTTTAATGGAGGTATATTTTGAAAAATCATTTGGAGAAGATAAGAAAAGAAAGAGGTATAAAACAGGAAGATCTAGCAAATGCACTAGAAGTTTCAAGGCAAACTATTGGTTCGCTCGAAAATGGAAGATATAATCCATCAATTATATTAGCTTTTAAAATTGCTAGATATTTTGATATGAGTATAGAAGAAATTTTTATTTATGAGGAGGAAAATAAATGAAGAAGTCAGACTTATATATAGGATTAGGTTATTTAATATTAGGAACAGTACTTTTTGGTTTGGCACTATTTACTCAATATAGATTAGAAAGTTTATTATGGGGATTCGGTGGCGCTTGTTTTGGATCTGGAGTAGTTACTACTTGTAAGTATTTACATTGGTCAAAACCAGAAAATCAAAGTGAATATAATGAAAAATTGAGAATAGAGAAGATAGAGATGGAAGATGAAAGGCAAACAATGATAAGAGATAAAAGTGGTTGTATTACTTATAAAATAATGCTTATGTTATATTGTGGATTGATTGTAGTATTTTCTATACTCAATGCTATAGGATACATTCATCCAATATCTCAATATCTTGTAATTGCATTTGTGACTTTACTTATTTTTCAATATATATGTGGAATCATTGTATTTAAATATCTTAATAAAAAACTATAAATATTAAGAGAATATAAAATGAGAGGAAAAGTAATTATGAAAAAAATTTTAAAAGATTGGATAATGCCGATATTATTAGCAATAATGATAGCTATTGTTATAAAAAAAGTTTTGTTTTTTAATGTATACGTGCCTACACCATCAATGGTTCCTACTATAAATAAGGATGACAAGCTTTTAGTAACACGTATACATAACACAGATAAAATAGAAAGAGGTGATATTATAGTTTTTAATTCTGATGAATTAAAAAAGAGACTTATAAAGAGAGTTATTGGACTTCCGGGGGACCACATTGTAATACATGATGGAATCATAAATATAAATGGCTCTGATATTAAAGAGGATTATGTGAAAAATAATGAAAAATATGATGGAGAATTTTTTGTTCCTAATGAAAAATATTTTTTTTTAGGAGATAATCGTGCACATTCAGATGATGCAAGATTGTGGAGTAATCCATATATAGATAAAGAAGATATTGAAGGAAAAGCTATTTTTAGATTTTATCCTTTTAATAATTTTGGTTTGTTAAAGTAAAGAAAAATTGTTAGTTATGTTGCTAGAAATAATGATTTGTTAAATATAGTAAATATCATTTGATTTTTAGTGTAGAAATACAATTTTAAAATGGATTACTATATACTTGTATTGAGCTCATGCATGAAGGAAAATCAATAACTGTGAATGATGTTATTATAGATATTGGTGCATTTCATTTAAAGCAGGAAATGGTGTAAAAAAATCATACAAAAACTATGGTGTGAAAATGGTGTGAAATAATAAAAACACCAGCATATTTAGTTACCTAAAAGCTGATGTTTATTGCAATGGTGACCCATACGGGAATCGTAAGTATCTATTTGTAGTAACAATCAATAATTAATACATAAGGCTACGCTACTACATTTAAGCTCTGTTTTGATGTTTTTGAGATATGATAATTGTTACTCCCTTAGCAACAATTAAAGTAACAAAAATCAAAAAATAAATTTAAAGAAACAATTTTGAAAAAGAATCATAATATATAATAGCAATTATAATATATGATTGCTATTATATATTATATTGCAATTTTTATTATAAATTTTATATATTTCGTGTATTTTATATGAAATTATGTATTCACAAAACGAAAAATATGTTAAAATTATCGTATACAAAGATTGTTTAGTGAATATAAATGATAAAAACATGAAATAATATTATTATAATATAAAAAAGGTAGGTTGATGCATATGGCTACTAAGAGTATTTGTAAAAATGTCAATTTAAAAGACAAGACTCTTACAAGAGGTCTAGTAATAGCTTTGGAGAATGCCAGCAATAAGCAAGGAAAAGAAGTTCAAATGAGTAAATCGGTAAAAGAAATAAAAGGAAAAGATTTATTGAAAATCTTTAATTAGGTATTGATGACAGGATATAATTTAGTATCATTAAAAGAAATGGTTGAACAAATCGGAGAGGAGAAAACAAAAACTTTCCTCTCTGATTTTTATTGCCCTCAAAATCCAGACGTAGAAAAGTTTATAAGATATAAGGCACTTGAATTTAGTAAACAAAATATAGCACCAACGCACTTGGTATTTACATCTTATAAAGAAGAAATAAGATTAATAGGGTATTTTACATTAACTATAAAGAACTTCTATGTGGCAAAAAACAAATTGAGTAAGACTTTGGCAAAAAGAATAAGTAAATTTGGAACATATGATGAAAATATTAAAGGCTATAGTATACCAGCTCCATTGATAGCTCAACTAGGAAAAAATTTTAAAGATAATTTGAATACATTAATTACTGGTGATGAGCTATTAAAATTGGCTTGTGATAAAATAAAATCAATTCAAAGTGATATAGGCGGAAAAATTACATATTTAGAATGTGAAGATAAATCAAAATTAACTGATTTTTATGAATCAAATAGCTTTGTTAGATTTGGAAATAGACCTTTAGACAAAGACGAAAAAGACGATTTAAGCGGAGACTATTTAGTTCAGATGCTTAAATATTTAAATTAAATATACATAAAAAATAACAGAGTCAATATTATTATACTTAATATTAGCTCTGTTATTTTTTATTGAAACATATTATTAATTTTTTCATATTCTTTTTTATTTTTGTCTTTGTTTACCTCTGCATAGATAAGCATTGTCATTCTGATATCACTATGACCAGCCCAATCCATAACAGTACGTGGGTTAATATCTCGGCTTAAACAATTAGTAATAAAAATATGTCTTAAACTATGATAATGTAAATCTGTTTTTATTCCAGCTCTTTTTAATGCGGCTTTTAAATGTCTGCTAGGTTGCTTATTATCTATATAATTTCCATTTTCCCTGCAGAAGATTAATTTATTATCAAAATATAACTCACCATATTTCAATTTATTTGTCATGTTAGATTTTATAAGAGTTTTAATTATAGGTTTTAGCATTGTTGGAAGAGGTACTTCTCGTATACTGCTTTTTGTTTTTGGTTTGAATACTTTATATTCATATATTTTTGTACCTTTTTTATCACGTTCACCAGTCCACACATATTTTGCAGATTTATTTATATTGATTGACATATTATTAAAATCAATATCATTTATTTGAAGTGCAAGAGCTTCACCTAAACGTAAGCCACACATTAAACTTATTAATATCAATCCTTCTAATGAATCATTTTTGAGAGCTTCAATTAATTTCTTTTGCTCTTCTTCTGGGATATAATTTTCTTTTACGTCTTCAACATCATTATTTTTAGGCAATATAATTTCTTCTACTGGATTAACTTTAATTTTATTTATTGATTTTGCATATTTAAAGCAATTTCTTAAACAACTTTTTAAAGTAGTTATTTGTGATACTGTATGATTTTCAAGAAGCTTATTAATGATTTTTTGCAAATACAATGTATCAATTTCAGTTAATCGAGCATCATTTAAGCCTTTATTGGGCTTAATATAATTTCGATATATCCCCTCCCACTTCTCAAATGTAGAAGGTTTTAAAGATTGCTTTTTGATATTCCATATCCAATCATAATAAAAATTTCCTAAAGTAGAATGGTCAGAACTATTTGTATAGGAATCTTGATATTCTTTTAATTTTGCTTTTGCTTCTGTTTGAGTTTTTCCGTATATAGCTTTTCTTTTTTGCTTTCCTGTAAGTGGATCATATCCAATAGTTATTGTTATACACCAATATTTTTTACCATTTCTAGTGACCCATCTTGAAGAGCCTTCGCCGCCGCTTCTTTTTGCCATGATATCACCTCATTATAATAGATTTTTATTTATTATTTTTTGAATTGATTCATGTTTATTTCTAATTCAATTTGAGCCTTAATTTTTTTAAAGAAATATGGAGTTGGAACAGAAGCATCATATCCAAATGAAATCAACAATTTTTTAAATAGATTATATGATTCTTTTTCATAGTCCATTACACTAATATCGGTATCAATATCAAAATCACTTTCTAAAATTTTACGTTGCTTATTATTATTAATAATATTCATATCTTCATCAGATAATGGCTCTCCATTATCACACTTATTTTTAATATCTAATATTTTTTTATCATAGGGCTTTTCATGATGTAAAGAATTTATAAAACTAATTAATAACATATCACTAATTGTAAAATGTGCAGTAGGTTTAGTTGAAGATTCTTTAGTATTATCTGATTTTATTTGACTTTGAAGTTCCTTTTTTTGTGCCTTTTCTTCTAATATGTGAAAAAGGTCAAATTTATTTTCTTTAGTTTTTGGGGATGTTACCAACGTATCCAAAGGAATTTCTAATACATTAGAAATTTTAGTTAATATCTCTAAAGAAGGATTACTTTTTTTCCCGTTTTCTAACATTGTTATATAGGCTGGTGAAACATCTATTTTTCTAGCTAGTTCGCTTTTTGATATATTTCTATTTTTTCTTAATTTATTAATTGTATTACCTATTGTATCCATAATGCACCTCCATAATATTAATAATAACATTATTTAACTAAAAGTTAAATAAATTTATATATAATGTTGACTTTTAACTGGAAGATAAATATAATAAAGTTATAAATTAACCAATAGATAAATATTTATAAAAATATATTAACTGTAAGTTAAAAGGAGCGATAAAATGAAAGTGAAAATACATAGAATACTCAAAGGGTTAAGCCAAAAGAAACTTGCTGAATTAGTAGGAACATCAAATGTAACTATAGTAAAAATAGAAAAAGGAAATTTTGATAATGTAAAGTTTGGAACATTAAAAAAAATAGCAGAGGTATTAGAAACAACAATTCAGGAACTTTTTATTGATGAAGAAGAAAATAAATAAAAAATATCCTATTGTATTAAGAATCAAAACATCATACCTAAAAAACAGTAAAGAAAAGACAAGCATTAAAACAAAAAAAGTTATTAAAATGTATTGGAATTTATAGCCTATGAGAGGGCGGCAACCTTAATAAATAAAAGGGAGATGTATTAAGAATGTTAGAGATAGAAAAGCAACCTATAACAATACAAGAGTATAGGGAAAAGTTAAAAAAGAAGACTTGTAATATTAAAGAATTAGCGGAGATATTAGGAGTTTCGGAAGCAAAAGCAAGAAGAGTTACACATATTGAAGGAGCTCCAATTATTAGGTTTGGAAGAGATATAAGAATTATATTGTCGAAACTAGATGAATTTATAGAAGAGCATATAGGTGAATGTATATGAGTATGAACAATTTTAAAAATAAGAATAGGGGAGTGTAAATAGAGTTGAGCTTAATTCATGAAAGAGAATTACTACAAAACATAAAAAATAATAGTACAAGCTGTTTTTATTATTATGCTAATGATGTGTACGTTCAAAGCGAAATTGAAGAGGTTAAAAATGAAAAAAACTTTATGAGAGTAAATTTTAATAATGGATTTATAGATATAGACAAAGGAAGAGACATAATAGAGAAAGTGAAAAGACCAGATGTTAATTTAAAAAATTATGATTGGTGCTATTCAATAATGAATAGTAATAAAAGGATAAAAGGTTGGATATTAAAGGAGGCAGAATAACAATGAATTTAAAAATTATAGATAAATATATAGAACTATGCAAGGAGCTGAAAAAACAACCTACATTTAGAGGGTTAGAGCAGTTTAGGAAGGTTTTTCTTTAATAATAATATTCAATAAAGAAGTGTAAAAAATAGATATATTTAAATGATTAGAGCATTTTATAAATCCAGTTAAGTGGGTAATTTTATATGAAATTTAAATTAAAAATGACCATATTGTTTATTGGAGTAAACAGTATGGTCAAGTCATATATTTCACAAAAAAATGCAAATATAGTATAGCAAATATATGGCTAAAAGTCAATGAAATAGAGCTTTTAAGACTTGATAAATATATTAACTTTAGAACTAAATAATAATATTTAAAATTAGCAGAAGAGAAAAAAGAGAGGTTATATATATGCCATATATAAAAAAGACTATAGTAGCGGGAAAAACAATAGAAGTTGAAAAATATTATACAACTAAATATAAAACAAAGGGAATGGTAAGAGGGAATAGAATCTCAATTACAAGTGAGGAACAGGAAAAAATAAATATAAGAAATGCAGAGAAAAAACTAAGATGGAGAATAAATGCAAACTATAAACCAGGAGACTATCATTTAATTTTAGATTATACATTAAATAATAGACCAAACGCCAGAGAAGAAATGAGAAAAGATATAGATGAATTTTTAAAGCAGCTTAGAAAAGAATATAAAAAATTAGGAATAGAGCTTAAATATATTCATGTAATGGAGATAGGACAAAAGGGAGCAAAACATCATCATTTAGTAATAAATGAAATTCCATTAAAAATATTACGTAAGTGTTGGACTAAAGGAAGAATAAAAGTATTTCTACTAGATGAGAGTGGAAATTATGGAGATCTTGCATCATATTTGATAAAGCAAACAAGCAAAAGTAAAGAACTACAAAGCAAAAAGTGGAATTCTAGTAGAAATTTAATAATACCAGAACCTACAACAGAAATAGTAAGAGCAAACAGATATTACGATCAACCAAAACCTAAAAAAGGATATTATATTGATAAAAATTCTATAGTGAATGGGATAAGTCAATATAATGGATATCCATATATGAAATATTTAATGTTAGAGGTGAATTCAAAAATTAATTTATGAAAAAGCCAAGTGCTTGCAGATTTGAAGGGAGAATAGAAATGATTATAAATTTAGAAGATGTTAAACGAGAAAAAGAGTTTAAAAAAAGATATATTTTAAGAAAACCTCTTATAAAAATTATGGTTGAGTATAGAGAAAAATATGGAGTGAATATGCTTGAAAAGGACTTTAATGGAATAATTCAAGCAATGAAACAAGAAAAAAACTGTAATTAATATAAGGTTATTTTGAGGAGGCTTAACCATGAATGATTTACGTATTTTTAGCAGTGATGAGTTTGGAGAGGTTAGAGCTGTAACGATTAATGGTGAATCCTATTTTGTAGCGAAAGACATAGCAGAAAAACTTGGATATAGTGAAACAAATGCGTTAACAAAAAGGTTAGATGAGGATGAATTCATATCCGATAAATTGGAGGGTATGAACATGAAATCTATTCTTATTAATGAAAGTGGTTTATATAATGCAGTTCTAGGAAGTAAGTTACCTAATGCTAAGAAATTTAAAAAGTGGATTACTAGGGATGTATTACCCAGTATTAGAAAAAATGGTATGTATGCTACAGATGAATTATTGGACAATCCAGATTTACTAATTGCAGCAGCTACAAAATTAAAAGAAGAAAGAAAAGCACGTTTTGAGGCTGAAAGAAAAATAAAATTACTAGAACCAAAAGCACAATTTTATGATTGTGTTGCAGGTTCAAAAGATAGCATAGAAATGGGACATGTTGCAAAAGTTCTTGGAATTAAAGGTATGGGAAGAAATAAAATTTTTTCATTGTTAAGAAATGAAAAAGTTTTAGATAGAAATAATATTCCTTATCAGCAGTATGTAGATTTGGGTTATTTCAGGGTATTAGAACAAAAATACACGGTATCTAGTGGAGAAACTAAGATAAATATAAAAACAATGGTATTTCAAAAGGGAATTGATTTTATAAGGAAAAAGATAGAGAATTCATAAATTAAAACAAATATTAAAGTGATTGGGTTTTAGAAGTAGTGTCCAAATTGGACACCAATTAAAAAAGGTGGGAATTATTATGATTAAAATACAAATTAAATATAAAAGTGAAGAGGAAAAAATAAAGATATTAAAGATTATATCGGAGGGAACAAATATAAAAAAAATAAGTGAACCATATAAAAAAGGACAATATTATAGAGTATACATAGATATTAACTAGAAATTTGTAGTAAAATTATATAAAGTTTCAGATAGGAATATACTAGATAATACTATAGATATAATGATTAGAAAATATTAATTAATATATGGATATAGTATAATATTCATGTTATAGTAAATATAAAGATAAAAATAAAAATTAAGTACCACATCAGAAGTGATGTAAGGCAATAGAAATTATAGCCACGGGAATATACAACTAAGTTAATGGTATTGACTTAGTTATATATTCCCGTGGTTTTTGTTTTATTAAAACAGTAGTAAAGGAGAATTGCTTTGAATCAAAGAGCTAAAGACCAAAGAAATGCTTACATGAAAGAATGGAGGAAAAGGAATAGGGATAAAGTTAAGGCAGCTCAAGAGAGATATTGGGAAAAGAAGTTTAAGGAAAAGGAGAAGGAGAGTAATGTGTAATGTCTGGAAAATTTATTTTTGTTGGAATAAGGGATTTTAAGTATAAGGAAAAAGCTAGAATCAAGAATAAGGAATTACATAAAAAAGAGAGGAGACAAAAAGATGATAAAAGCAGAGAGAAATATGAGAGCAGAATCAGAGATGGAGCAAATTGTTAAGGAGCAGAGAAAACTTATGGCAATTAATTCGTTGGAGAAAAGGACGAAAAACACTAAATTATTTGAAAAAAGTAAAAATGATATCAAGAGAAATATAGAAAAAATCAGAAAGGGGAAATAATCATGGCTATGGATGATAAAGGAAAAAATCAGAGAAATAAACCATCAGAAGAGGAATTAGATAATAAAATTAGGATTGAAATAAAAAAAAGAGAAATAAGCAGAAAATTAAAAGGAGAATCAAGATAATGAATAGGATGCAAAGAAGAAGTCAATTAAAGGAATTATTAAGAAATGAACAAATAGCAAAGTTTTATGATGAAATGCAGATATCATTAAGAGAAGGTCATATAATTGGTAATGTATTAAATATGCCTGAGGTTGTAAGAGATAGAATTAAGGATTTAATGGGACTGTATTCAGGATTTTATGATGAAGTGCAAGTTGTACCTATAGGAGTAGATGGAAGAGTATGTGTAAGTGTTGGTGAAGCAATTGCAAAGTGGAATGATGTAAAAGCATCACTTGAAGAATTAAATTCAAGTATTGATTTATTGGAAATGGAAGATATAAAAGTTGGTGGATATCTTCCAGTAAGTAATGGAGTATTAGAAGATAGTGTAATAGAAACAGCAATGTATATAGAAGAGTTGCTGGCTAAGGCTATGGGATATGCAATAGATAATGGAATATTAAATGGTGTTGGAGATACTACTGGAGATGGACCATTAATATATGAACCTGTAGGAATATTGAAAAACTTACCAGAAGACAATGTAGTTACTATAGAGTTTACTGCACCTAAGATATTGTCAAGCATAGGTCTTATAGATAAAGGGAAAAAGGAAGACATAGGTGAAGTGGTAGCAGTAATGAAACGTCAAACATACTACCAAGATATATTACCTATAACAACTAATGTATTACCTTATCCAAACATCAATGGTATTAGAGTTAAATATTCAGCAGCAGTTGAAGACAATGAAATAATACTAGGAGATCTAAAGGAATATATATTGTCAGAGAGAAGTGGCATAAGAATAAATATGTCAGAACATCAAAGGTTCTTAGAAGACCAAACAATATTTAGAGTAGTTGGAAGGTATGATGGTAAACCACATAATAACAAATCATTTGTAAGATTAATAAAGCAAGTGTAAGAGGTGTAAGGTTATGGAACATGATTATGCAAGCGAACCTGTAAAGGTAGGCAGTGGTACAGTAATGCTAGAGTTAAAAGAAAAATTATTTAATAAATATCCAATGACAGAAGAAGAGAAGCAAGCTCAATATTTTTTTAATGTTGATGGATATATAGGTAAGCGGTTAGTAATGTTAGCTGAAGAATACTTTGAAAACAAAAAATAAAGTATCCCCCCCACCTTAAAATAAATTTTAATAGATATTAGGAGACCGAGGAGTGGAACTCTTTCCAATAGAGCGAAAAAAATAAAAAAGGGGGGGATTCATGGGATAAATAAATTGACAGTAAAAAATATATTAAGCAATTGAGGTGAAAGTATGGCAGATAGAATAAAAGGTATAACAATAGAACTTGATGGAGAAACCACAGGTCTAAAAAATGCTTTAAGTGATGTTACAAAACAAAGTATAGATATACAAAAAGAATTAAAAGATGTTGATAGACTTTTAAAATTTGATCCTGGTAATACTGAAGCTTTAGCACAAAAACAAAAACTTTTATCAGAGCAGATAGAAGTAACTTCTGAAAAATTGCAAGGATTAAAAAATGCACAAAGTCAAGTAGAACAACAATTTAAAAATGGAGATATTGGAGAAGATCAATATAGAGCTTTTAGGAGAGAAATAGAATATACAGAAGGATCTATTGATAAACTTAAGCAGTCATTAGCTAAGATAGATGATGGAAATCAAGTTGATACATTAAAAAAAGATATGAAAGAGCTTGGGGAATCTACAGAGGAAACAGAAGATAAAGTTGGAGAACTAAGAAGTGGATTAAGTCAATTAGTAATCGGAGCTGCAACTGGTGTTGGTATATCTGAGGTAATAGAAGATGCTTTTGACACATCTAGTTTAAATACTAAATTATCGATATCTATGGAGTTAGATGAAGGATCTCAAAAGTCTATAAAAGAAGCTATTAATAATATAACTAGTTATGGAGTAGATGCAGAAGCAGCACTTGAAGGAGTTCGTAGGCAATGGGCATTAAATAAAGATGCAAGTGATGAAAGTAATTCAACAGTAGTTCAAGGTGCTGCTGCAATAGTGGCATCTTATGGAGATGTAGATTTTACAGAATTAATACAAGAAACAAACGAACTTTCAAAAAGTTTGGGAATAAGTAATGAAGACGCATTGGCTATGACATATAGTCTTTTAAAAATAGGATTTCCGCCAGACCAGTTAGACATAATAACAGAGTATGGAAGCCAATTAGCTAGAGCTGGATATAGTGCAGAAGAAGTTCAAGGTATAATGGCAGCAGGGGTAGAAACTGGTACATGGAATATTGATGTTTTACTTGATGGACTTAAAGAAGGAAGAATAGTTTTATCTGAATTTGGTCAAGGAGTTGATAAAGCAACAGAAGAAATGTTTTCAAAGATAGGCATATCAGGAGAACAATTACAGGCTTGGGGACAGGCAGTTGCTACAGGTGGTGAAGAAGGTAAACAGGCTATGAATGATATTGCCGAAGCTATTGCTAATGTTGATGATAAAACGTTACAAAATCAGTTGGGAACTACTGTTTGGGGTACTTTGTGGGAAGAAAATGGCAGTAAAATAACAGATACAATTCTTGGAATGAATGATAATTTATCATCTGCTAAAGAAAATCAAAATAACCTAAATGATGCCATTGAAAATTTAGACTCTGACCCAATGGTGCAATTTCAACAAGCTTTGGCTGATTTAAAATTAGCATTATCACCACTCCTTGAAGTTATTTCAAATGTAATAGGAAAATTTGCTGAATGGGTATCGAATAATCCAGTATTAGCAGCCACTATAACTGCAATAATATCATCGTTAGGAATATTAATGGGGATACTCACAGGAATAGCTCCATTGGTAATGACATTAGCATCATTGGCGGGAACAATGACAGTAAGTATTGGAGCAATAGCATTACCAGTTTTAGGGGTAGTAGCTGCAATAACTGCACTTGTAGCTGCTGGTGTATTACTATATACAAATTGGGATACTATAAAAGTTAAAGCAGCCGAAATATGGGAAGGAATAAAAGCAACAATAAGCAATGCTTTAAATGGAATAGTTACGTTTTTTACAGTTACAATTCCACAAGCATTTCAAGGTTTTATTGATTTTTTAACTAATAACTGGGCGCAATTATTACTTTTAATAGTTAATCCATTCGTTGGAGCATTCGCTTTGCTATATAGCAATTGTGATGGATTTAAAACTTTTATAGATGGATTTATACAAAGTGTAATTACTTTTTTCCAAACAGGATGGAATAACATAGTAACATTTTTTACTGAAAGTGTACCAGTTTGGTTAGAATCAATGTATGCATGGTTTGCAGAATTACCTAATAAAATTGCCTATGGGTTAGGTGAAGCTTTAGGATCTATTATAAAATGGGGAACAGATACAATAAATTATTTAACAACTAATGTTCCAGTATGGATTGAAAATATATCAACATGGTTTTCAGAGTTGCCAGGAAAGATTTGGACTTGGCTTGTAAATGTTGTTACTAATTTAGGGACATGGGGAAGTAACGTGGCAAGTTGGATAAGTACTAATGTAAGTGCTTGGATAACTAATATAGTAACTTATTTCACACAACTCCCAGGACAAATATGGACATGGTTAACTAATTGTGTAACAAACATGACAACTTGGGGTGGGAATATGTTGACAGAAGCTAAAACTGGAATGACAGATGTTTTTAATGGCATAGTTGATACTTTCACAGATCTACCTAGCAAAATGATGGATATAGGAAAAAATATAGTTGCTGGAATTAAACAAGGAATAAGTGATGCATGGAATGGAATGAAAGGATGGATAGGCGGACTTTGCGATAGCTTTATTGATGGCGTAAAAGAAAAAATGGATATACATTCACCAAGTAGGGTTATGAGGGCATTAGGAGTTTATACTGGTGAAGGATTTGGATTAGGTATTGGAGATACAGTAAACAGTATATCTAAGCAAGCAAATGCAATAGCAGATGCAGCAATACCAAATGTAAATGCTGGTAATTACGATATGGGATTTATAACAAATAGAGGAATAGGATCTTCAAGTAATTTAGATGGAGTGTTATCTATAATGGATTCGATGAGAAATGAAATAGCATCATTAAGAGAAGCTTTAAATATTACAGTTGCTTTAGATGGGAGAAAGGTTGGCAGGTTAGTTGCACCAACAGTAAGTCAAGAGATGGCTTTTGCAAGTAAAAGAAAATGGTGAGAAAGCCGATAAAGAGAAATATTTAGTATAATGTTTCTCTTTGAAATTTAATATATAGAGGTGAACATATGAGTAATGAAGAATTAGTTTTATTATATCAAAAAGGAGATAAACAAGCGTTAGAAATTTTAATTGAAAATAATAAAGGTAGAGTATTTAAAATAGCTAATAAGTTTTTTGTTGGTAAAACTAATTCTATTGATTTTGATGATTTAATCCAGGAAGGATATATAGGTTTAATTATAGCATCAGAAAAATACAATCCTAACATGGATTATCATGCATCATTTATAACATATGCGACTTATTGGATATATCAAAGGATACATGGATTTATAATACAAAAAAACACAAATGATGAAACAAGTCT
Organism: Clostridium butyricum; assembly: GCF_006742065.1. Taxonomy (NCBI): domain Bacteria; kingdom Bacillati; phylum Bacillota; class Clostridia; order Eubacteriales; family Clostridiaceae; genus Clostridium; species Clostridium butyricum. The sequence goes on from NZ_AP019716.1 coordinate 1,003,029, forward strand.
GAATATTCCTGTATCAGAAGAAAATAATTCAGAGCTTCAAGATATTATTGAATTTATTGATTATGATTTTGAAAATGTGGAAGAAAAAATATATCTAAAAAAGCTTAGAGAAGATTTAGAAAGGGTTATGAATGAAAATACAACGCTTAAGGAAAGAGAAATATTAAAGTTACATTATGGTTGGGATTGCAAAGAATGTACCCTTACATACATATCTGGAATATTCAATATTACCTCTTCAAGGGTTCATCAGATAGAAAATAGAGCACTAAGAAAGATAAGGCAAAGTAAGTGGTCAAGAGTTGAATACAAAAAATATTATGAGTCAATTAGACATAATTATAAATCAATAGAAAAGAAGATTGATTTTGCTAATAAGTATTTTCAAGGCATTATTTAAGGAGGAATTATGTTTTTATATAAAAAAGAAATAATAAACAGAACTAAAGAATTATTAAAAAATGCTCCAAATTTAAAAGAAAAATCACAAAAAAATAAATTAACTTTATTAGAACATTATGAAATTAATTCATTAATAAGAGCACTTAATGCTTTGCAATTAGAAGATCAAAAATTAATAGCATATAAGTATTTTGAAAATAAAACAAAAAAACAAATAGCAGAAATTATGTTTATAAGTGTAAAAATTGTTGGTAGAAAAATAGATGAAATCATATTAAAAATAGGACATATAATTTATGGAATAGAAAAAGAGGTATGGAATCTTATAGAATAAGTTGTTAAAGATGATAAAGTATAGTTATATGAAAAATGAAGTATCTTAATATTGGATTCTCTTGATAGATAAATTTAAATAATTATATACAAAATTTAGATAATATTTTATTACTAAGATTAACTGATAAAATTCTGAAAGTAACAAATTAAGTAACAAATAAACAAAAATGACTGCATCAAAAAGTTAATAAACTTAGTGATACAGTCATTCTTAATAATAAATAGTGACCCATACGGGAATCGAACCCATGATTTCACCGTGAGAGGGTGACGTCTTGACCTCTTGACCAATGGGCCATACAACAATAAGAATTATACTCTTATTATACTATTATGTCAATAATTACATTAAATATAAAAAATAGAAAATTGAAAAATAAATCTATATAATATATCATAATTTTCAAAATATTTAAAAAATACTATTGATTTTAATGAAAAATTTGGTAAACTATTATATAGTTAGTAATTTTAAAGAGGTGTATTATAAAAAATACTCATCGCTCCTCTTGTGAGATAAGTCACATAAAATTACGACTCCTTTTTAATATTTTGTGGTATATCCATTAAAATTTGAACTTTTGTTTGAATTTTGATGGATATTATTTTTATGTAATTTTAAAGTATATTTCAGAATATACATAATATAGTTTAATGATTAGTTTAAGTTAACTACTAAAACAGTTGAAATATTAACTTGATAAAATTATATACAGAGCAGGGAGTTGGTTTTATGGAACAGAGTGCTCAGTTTGCACTGGTACTTTCATTTTTTGCAGGAATTTCTACAGTTTTAGGAGCCTGCATAGTTTTTATATCTAAAAGAACAAGCAAGAAGACAATTACTTTTGCACTGGGATTTTCTGGGGGAGTAATGATATGCATCTCTTTTACAGATCTTTTTCCGTTTGCAGAAAGTACGTTAGTTAAGTATTACGGAAACTTTTATGGAGTGTTGCTTACAATGATGTATATGCTTTCAGGGGTTATATTTGCTATGCTTATTGATAAATTTATACCACATGAAAGTCATTTACTTTCTTCAGATAATTCAAACAATGCAAAACTATTTAGAGTAGGACTTGTTGCCATGATAGCAATAACACTACATAATTTCCCAGAGGGAATTGCTACATTTATGTCTGGGTATCAAGATGCAGCCCTTGGAATTTCAATATCAGTTGCTATTGCCATGCATAATATTCCAGAGGGGATAGCAGTTGCAATGCCTATATATTATTCTACAGGAAGTAGAATGAAGGCATTGAAATATACCATGTATTCAGGTCTATCAGAACCAGTAGGAGCAGTTCTTGCTTATTTAATATTAAAACCTTTTATAAGTGAATTTTTATTAGGATTGATTTTTGCATTTGTAATGGGAATTATGTTATATATTTCTTTTGAAGAACTTATACCATCATCAAGAGAGTATGGATATAATACTTTATCACTATGTTCAATATTTTTAGGAATATGTATCATGCCGATTACTCATATTTTTATGTCCTAACTATTCACAATAGATTTTGTTAAGTTTTATTTAAAATAAAAACTTTTGATTCAAGGATTTAAGAAAATTAAAAGAATTAGTAACGCAAAAAGGATAGAAAACTCATTTTTTAATGGCTTTCTATCCTTTTCACTTTTGTTGAATTTAATTGCCTATGATATTATTAAACTTCTGCAATCCAATTGATAACAGCTTCATTTGAACATGAGGCTGTTTCAGCGTTTACTTCTGTTACAAATAATAGATCACCAGAGTTAGCTACTGCTTTTAACTCTTTTAGTATATCATCAGATGACATAGAACATTTAACAACATATGCTTCAGGCATAACGTGTCCCCATGAACCTAATGATTTTATTTTAGAAATAATTTTATCTTCGCTTGATTCCTCATGAGTGTGAGGGTGAGTATTATTATCATCGTGACTGTGACCGCAACCACAACCACATGTATCGCTTATGAAATATGTAATTAAATATGCTGACATGTTTTTTCTCCTTTATATATGTGTTTTTATTAGAGTACCATGAACACCTACTATTTGTAAATGAATTTAAAATAGAATATTTAAACATAAAATATAATATTTAAAGATTAAAAATAAATTTATGATGTAAAAAAAGAAATTTTTGTTGAAATAATAGCTAATTTGTATTATTATATGAATAATTCATATTAATAATTAATCAAAAAAATATATAAAAAACAAAATATTAGATAATATTTTGCTGTGAAATATATAATTTTTTAAATTACAAAAGTGGACTAGTAGAATTGTTAAGAAATTTTTTGAGGAATAGTAGTAGGTATAGTCTAAGTAAATTTATGATTAATTGTAATATGATGTATTGGAAGGTTACGAAGATTAGGAGGAAGAAAAATGGCTAAGAGAGAAGGTTTTTCTAGCAGAATTGGTTTTGTGCTGTCATGTATTGGTGCGGCAATTGGGCTTGGAAATGTGTGGATGTTTCCGTACAAGCTTGGAGAAAATGGAGGAGCAGCATTTTTAATACCATATTTCTTATTTATCATTGTTCTTGGAATTATAGGGCTTATAGCAGAAATGAGTTTTGGTAGAATGTATAAACAAGGATCTTTAGGTGCTATAAGAAAGGTATTTGAAGAAAATAAGAAATCTGGAGGAAAGATTTTATCTATAATTCCCACATTGGGATTAATGGGGATATTTATGTTTTATACCATTGTAATAGGATGGGTATTAAAATATTTTTACATAAGCCTTACAGGGCAAATAAACAATATAAATACTAGTGAATATTTTGGCGGATTTGCTTTTAGTTCAAATTCAATTGGGTGGCATCTTCTTGCTGTTGTAATAACATTAGCAATAGTTAGTGCAGGTGTTTCAAAGGGAATAGAAAAGATTAATAAGATAATAATTCCATTATTATTTATTATATTTATTCTATTAATGATTAAATCATTAACACTTCCAGGTTCAGCAGCTGGTATAAGGTATTTATTAAAGCCGGATTGGGCACATTTACTAATACCAAAAACATGGGCAATGGCTATGGGACAGGCATTCTTTACAGTTTCAATAACAGGATGTGGAATGGTTATCTATGGAAGTTATGCAGGAAAAGAATTTGATATGACTGAATGTGCAGTAAGTACAGCAATTTTTGATACAATTTCGGCAATATTAGCTGCATTTATGATTATGCCAGCAGTTTTTGCATTAGGATTAAGTCCTACTGGAGGACCATCGTTATTATTTATAACAGTCCCAAGTATATTCCAGACGATGCCATTTGGTAATTTATTATGTGCAGCATTTTTCTTGAGCATAATATTTGCATCTATTTCATCGTCTATATCGTTACTTGAGGGACCGGTAGAATCGATACTTACTATAACAAACTGGGATAGAAAAAAGACAACTATAATTGTAGCTATAATTGGATTTATATTAGCTGTACCATTAAGTATAAATGAAGGTTTATTTAATAAATTTACTGATTTTGTTACAATAGTACTATCACCACTTGGTGCAGTTATAACAGCATTCGTTTTTTACTACATGATAGACGAAGAAAAGATATTATCTGGAATAAATCAAGGATCAAAACGTACAATAGGAAAATGGTTCATTAAATTTGGAAGGTATGTATTTGTTCCTGCCACAATAATAATAATTGCATTGGGAATATTTTATGGTGGTATAGGCTAAAAGATAGAATTAATAAGAAATTTTTTGAATTTAAAAAGCGCTATTAAAACAATAGCGCTTTTGTATTATACAATTTTATGTATAAAAATCATTAAAGTTAAACTTTTATAATTTCTATACCGCATTTTTCTAAATTTTTGATAGAAGTTTCATTTATTCCTGAGTCTGTAATTAAGTGCGAAATATCATCTATACTTCCACTTAAAAATTTATTTTTAAGCCCTATTTTTGAACTGGATGCAAGTACAAAAACTGGACCTTTACAATGATTTATCATAGCTTTATTGACTAATGTTTCTTGAAATACAGATGTACTTATTCCAAAATCTACGGATACACCATTGACACCAATAAAACACTTATCTGCAATTACTGATGAAAAAATAGTAGTAGCAAATTCACCAACTAATGATTGTTTTCTTTCATATACTTGACCACCAGTTAATATTAGATCAACATTTGGACCTATATTAGAAAATAATGCTTTACCGTTATTAGTTATAACAGTTACTCTTTTATCTTCTAAATATTCAAGTATAAGAAGAGCTGTTGTGCTTGAGTTTATAAAAATGGTATCTCCGTCTTCAATTAAATCTGCAGCATATTTTGCTATTTTATGCTTATTTTCATTGTTAAGTGAATTGTTGTTTTCAAAATTAATATCATTTAATAGTGGACTATCTTCAATAAGTTTAGCACCACCATAATATCTAACAACAAGTCCATCATTTTCTAAAGCTTGAAAATCTCTTCGCAATGTAAGAGAAGATACATTTAATTTTTCAGCTAGTTCAGCTGTACTTATATCTGGATATTCTTTTAAATATTTTAAAATGTACTCTCGTCTTTTAGAAATTATGCTAGTATTAATTTTCATTATATATTCCTCCGTTATATAAATTTACATATATGAATTCATGTTAAGTCAATCTTAATTTATTAAAGTCTTGATAACATAACTATACTATATATATTGTATTTATTGAACAACAAATGAACTCATAAATATATCTATTTAATAAAATATAGTTTTTTTATGAACAAAATGAATTAATAATTGAACGTAAAGTATAAAACATTCAAAAAGTTCATTTAATATAGAAAATTATAGCATTGTCGAACAAAAAAATCAAATAAATATAAAAAAAGTTAAAAAAGTATTGAACTATATGAATGTTTGGTGTATTATTAAGTCATGGATAGGAAATAAATACTATTTAAGAGAAAAATTAAAAATGAGAATTGGAATGGGGGAATTTAAAATGACACAAGTAGAAGAAATTACAAGAGAATCATGGATATTAAATACTTTTCCAGAATGGGGAACTTGGTTAAATGAAGAAATCGAAATGGAAGAAGTTAAAAAAGGAACATTTGCAATGTGGTGGCTTGGATGTACTGGAATATGGCTTAAATCAGAAGGTGGAACTAATATAAGTATTGACTTTTGGTGTGGAAGTGGTAAAAAAACAAAAGCTAATCCTTATATAAATCCACAACATCAAATGGCTAGAATGTGTGGTGGAAAAAAACTTCAACCTAATTTAAGAGTAGCACCATTTGTGTTAGATCCATTTGGAATAAAAAATATAGATGCAGTTCTTGCAACACATGATCATAATGATCACATTGATGTAAACGTTGCGGCGGCAGTTCTTAAAAATTGTAGCAAAGATGTTCCGTTTGTAGGACCACAAGCATGTGTAGATAAATGGATAGGATGGGGAGTGCCTAGTGAAAGATGTATTGTTGTAAAACCAGGAGATACAGTGCAGATTAAGGATATCACAATAGTTGCATTAGAATCATTTGACAGAACAGCATTAATAACTGAACCTCCAAAGGGAGATATCAGAGGAAAGATGCCAGTAGATATGGATATTAAGGCTGTTAATTATTTGATAAAGACACCAGGTGGAAATTTATATCATAGTGGTGATTCACACTATTCAAATTTTTATGCCAAACATGGAAACGAATACAAAATTGATGTTGCATTAGGATCTTATGGTGAAAATCCAAGAGGAATTACTGATAAAATGACATCAGTTGATATTTTAAGAATGGCTGAAGCATTGAAAACTAAAGTTGTTATTCCATTCCATCATGATATATGGTCAAATTTCCAAGCAGATACAAAAGAAATTTTAGAGTTATTTGATATGAGAAAAGATAGATTACAGTATGAATTTAATCCATTTATATGGCAAGTAGGAGGTAAATTCACATTCCCTGATGATAGTAAAAAGAGAGAATATCATTATCCAAGGGGATTTGATGATTGTTTTACAACAGATATTAACATGCCATATACATCATTTTTATAAAATTGCTTAAAAAGCATAGTTTTTTAAAAGTGGTTTTAAATTTATCTTATTAAGAACATATGTAGGTAATTGTTATGGAACTGCTATAAAAGCAAAATAGCAGTTCCAATATAAAAGGGGGAAACAGAAATGTTAAAGGAATTAATTGAAAAGAACAGATTTTCCTTTCATGATGGTTTTGAAAAATGGGAGGATGCAATAAAAGCAGCATGTATGCCATTAATTAAAGATAAGGCTATTGAAGAAGCATACATTGATTCAATAATCAGCAATGTTAATAAATATGGACCATATATAGTAATAGCGCCGGATATATGTATACCACATGCACAGGAAGGTGCTGTAGGAGTAAATGAAACAGCAGTTTGCTTTATGAGAAGTAAAAAGCCAGTTTGTTTTAGTGATGACCATGATCAAGATGCAAGACTATTTTTTGTTCTTGCTTCAACAGACAACAATATTCATTTGGAGAATCTTTCTAAACTAGTTGAATTAGTGGAAAATAATGAAGTAGTAGAAGAATTGATATGTTCAGAGTGTAAAGAGGATTTAGAAAACATATATAAAGATTATTTTTTACCAGCTTAAGGGTAATTAAATTTTAGGAGGAATAAATATGGAGATATTATTAAACATCTGGAAATTTTTTCAGGTAAACATATTGACTAATCCAGCGTTTTTTATAGGATTTATTGTACTTATAGGTTATTTATTATTGAAACGTCCCATATATGAAGCAATAGCAGGCTTTATCAAAGCAACTGTTGGTTACCTCATTCTTAATGTAGCAGCTAGTGGATTAGTTGGAAATTTTAGACCAATATTAGCTGGATTAAAAGATCGTTTTAATTTAGCAGCGGCAGTTATTGATCCCTATTTTGGACAAACAGCAGCTCAACAAGCAGTTGAAAATGTAGGAAGATCATTTTCACTTATGATGATAGTTCTTCTAATAGCATTTATATTTAATATTGTTTTAGTATTGTTTAGAAAGACAACAAAGATTAGAACTGTATTTATTACTGGACACATAATGGTACAACAATCATCTACAGCGTTATGGATTGTATTGTTCTGTTTTCCTAATTTAGTTGATACAAAAGCTGTTATAATGCTTGGAATATTACTTGGAACTTATTGGGCAGTATCATCTAATCTTACAGTTGAAGCAACTCAGGATTTGACAGAAGGTGGAGGATTTGCAGTAGGGCATCAACAAATGTTTGGTATTTGGTTAACTGATAAAATTGCAGGTAAAATTGGTAACAAAGAAAAATCAATTGAACATTTAGAATTTCCAGGATTTTTATCAATATTTAATGATAATGTTGTTGCAACAGGTATATTAATGATGTTTTTCTTTGGAACAATTATAGGTATACTCGGACCAGATTTAATGCATCAAATAGACACAGGATTTGCAGCAAATAAAAACTTTATATTCTATATAATGGAAAAATCTTTAAATTTTGCAGTGTATTTAAGTATATTACAACTTGGTGTTAAAATGTTCGTATCTGAACTTACTGAATCATTCCAAGGTATATCAAATAAAATTTTACCTGGATCTATGCCAGCAGTAGATTGTGCTGCAACATATGGTTTTGGTCATGCAAATGCAGTAACAATAGGTTTCTTATTTGGAGCATTAGGACAATTCATTTCTATTATTGGATTAATTGTATTCAAGAGCCCAGTATTAATAATAACAGGTTTCGTACCAGTATTTTTTGATAATGCAACATTTGCAGTATTTGCTAATAGAAAAGGTGGATTAAAAGCTGCAATGATTATACCTTTCGTTTCTGGAATAATTCAAGTATTAGGTGGTGCTTTTGCAGCATGGTACTTTGGATTAGCACAATTCGGAGGTTGGCATGGAAACTTTGACTTTGATACAGTTTGGCCTGTTATCGGAGTATTAATGAAAAATTTCCAATATGTTGGATTTGGAATAGTAATAATTGCATTATTAGCAATACCGCAAATTCAATATCTTAAGAATAAAAAAGGTTACTTTAAAATAGCAGAAGATTATGAAGAATATTTGGAAGAAATGAGTCAATCAGTATAAAATAATTGAAAAAAGGGTGATTAATTATGTTAAAAGTAATAGCAGCATGTGGAAGTGGAATGGGATCAAGTCAAATAATTAAAATGAAGATAACAAAAGTATTTAAAAAATTAGGAATAGATGTAACAATTCAACATAGTAGTGTTGGAGAAGCAAAGAGTCAGGCTTCAAGTTTTGATGTTGTATTCTGTTCAGAGGTTTTAAAGTCTAATTTTAAAAGAGCGGAAGATTCAGGAACAATAGTTATCGGATTAAAAAATGTGTTATCAGAAAAGGAAATTGAAGAAAAAGTAATGGAAAAGGTTGTAAATAAAAAATAGTATTTTGCAATATAAAAAATGGAGGTGTAGACTATGAAGATTGAAAAAAAGAACTTAGATGAAATGTATCGTGCATATGCATCAAGCTCAATTGAAATAGATGGCAATCTTAACTTGCTTATAGCATCTGAAGAAAAAGGATATCCATGCTATTCATATAGTGGAAAGAATTTTAATCATCGTCAGACAGTATGGGAAGATGGAGGCGGATGTATGTCAATTATTCCAATTCCAAATAGAGCAAATGAATTTTTGGCAGTACGTGATTTTTATCTTAAAGAAAGTCCAAGCAGTGCACGCCTTGTATGGGGACACTTAGTAGATGGTGAGTGGGTTACTGAAACTATATTGAAGCTTCCTTATCTACATCGTTTTGATTTATGGGATGTTGAAGGAGAAATATATTTTATTGGTGCAACAATAGCAGATCTTAAAGATAATAAGGAAGACTGGAGCAGACCAGGTACTATTTATTATGGAAAACTACCAGATGTATTAACAGAGGGAATAGAACTTGAAGTTCTTAAAACAGGATTGTTTAGGAATCATGGGTATAGCAGTCATATGGTAGATGGTAAAATACATGGAACTTTTGGATGTGATCAAGGAGTATTTGAAGTTGTTCCTATGAAGAATGAACAGTGGCAGATAAATTGCATTCTTGAGAAGAGTGTTGGAGAAATTGCTTGGTGCGACATAGATAATGATGGAATTGATGAAATGATGACAATAGAACCTTTTCATGGGGATTCAATGAAAATTTATAAGTTAACTGAAGGAAAATATAGTGAAATTTACTCATATCCATATGAAATAGATTTTGCACACACCCTTGTAGGTACTAAGCTTTGTGGTGAACCGGTTTTTGTAGGTGGAGTAAGACGTAAAGAAGCTGAGTTATTTATGATTCAATATATAGATGGAAAATGTAAGGAAACAATAATTGAAAAAGGTGTAGGTCCTGCTAATATTCATGTTATTAATTTGGATGATTGTGATTTAATTGTATCTGCTAATCATACAGATAATAAAGCAGCAGTGTATACAGTAAGAAAGGAATAGAGTACTAAAATATTAACATTTATCTATGGATATTATAGAAATTATAAATAATGTCCATAGATAAAAAAATATAAAGAATTAAATGATAATAAAAATCAATGATAGGAGTGTCATATATGTTAGAACAATTAAAAGAAAAAGTATATGAGGCTAATATGCTTTTGCCTAAATATAATCTCGTAACATTTACATGGGGAAATGTTTCAGCAATAGATAAAGAAAGTGGACTAGTTGTAATTAAACCATCAGGTGTCGAATATGACATCATGAAACCTGATGATATGGTTGTAGTTGATTTAAATGGAAACATAGTTGAGGGAAGATATAAACCATCATCAGATACACCAACACATATTAAGCTATATAAGGATTTTTGTGATATAGGCGCAGTAGTTCATACACATTCTAGATATGCAACTATCTTTGCACAATCGGGAAAGGATATTATTCCCTATGGAACAACTCAAGCTGACTATTTTTATAATGAGATACCATGTACACGTGATATGACGGCAGAGGAAATTAGTTCAAATTATGAATATAATACCGGCGAAGTTATAGTTGAGAGATTTAAACATTTAAATCCTAACTATGTGCCAGCGGTGTTAGTAAAAAACCATGGACCGTTTGCATGGGGGAAAGATGCTATGGAAGCCGTTCATAATGCAGTTGTACTTGAAGAAGTAGCAATGATGGCTCTTAATACAGAATTATTAAGTAAGAGTGAAACAGTTAAAATGCCACAAGAGCTTATAGAAAAACATTTTACTAGAAAACATGGACCCAATGCTTATTATGGGCAATAAAAAAATAATTTTAGACTATAAAAAGTTATTTAGATATTTTAATAAATAATTACTTAGAATTTTATTAATAGAGGTGTTCGGTATGAAAGAATATACTTTAGGATTATATGAAAAATCTATGCCTAATTATCTTACATGGGAAGAAAAATTTAGTTGTGCAAGAGAATGTGGATTTGACAATATAGAAATAAGTATAGATGAAACAAAAGAAAAATTATCAAGGATATATATGTCTAAAGGTGATAGAAAAGCACTTGTTGAGTTAATGTTTAAATATGGTGTTGAAATAAGGACAATGTGTTTGAGTGGACATAGAAAATATCCTCTTGGAAGCCTTGATGAAAAGATACGAAATAAAGGCATGGAAATAATGGAAAACGCAATTGAGCTTGCAGATGACCTTGGAATAAAGATAATACAGCTTGCAGGATATGATGTTTATTATGAAGAAGGAAATGAAGTTACAAGAAAACACTTTAAGGAAAATTTAAAAAAGGCAGTTGAAATGGCAGCTAGTAAAGGTGTTATTCTTGCATTTGAAACAATGGAAACAGAATTCATGAATACTGTTGGAAAGGCGATGACGTTTGTCAAAGAAATAAACTCTCCATATCTTCAGATATATCCTGATTGTGGAAATGTGACTAATGCGGCTTTGGAATATGGACTTACGCCTAGTGAAGATTTTGAATCTGGAAAAGGCCATATAGCTGCTGTTCATTTAAAGGAAACTGTTCCGGGAAAATTTAGAGAAGTTACTTTTGGAAAAGGACATGTTAATTTTGAAGAAATTATAAAAAAGTCATGGGATCTTGGTGTAAGAAAATTTACAGTAGAATTTTGGTATACAGGCAATGATGATTGGAAAGATGTAATTAAAGAAACTAAATATTTTATTGATGATAAATTTAGAAAAGCTTTATGTGAAAATATGAAAGCTGTTTAATTATCTAGATACTAAAAGAAATTAACATCAACATGTATGTTATGAAAGGTTGAGTGATTTATGGATAAAGGCAAATTAGATTTAGTAATAAAGCAAGTTAAAAAAAATATTATAGAAATGATCTATGAAGCAAAGTCTGGACATCCAGGAGGATCATTATCTTGTTCAGAAATACTAACATATCTATATTATGAAAAGATGAATGTAAGTCCTGAAAAATCAAAAGATGACTGCCGTGATAGATTTGTTTTAAGTAAAGGACATGCAGCGCCAGCACTTTATTCTGTGCTAGCTGAGAAAGGTTACTTTAATAAAGAGCAACTTATGAGTTTGAGAAAAATTGGTGGCTTATTACAAGGTCATCCAGATTCTAAACATATTAATGGTATAGATGTATCTACAGGATCTTTAGGACAGGGAATTTCTAATGCAGTTGGAATGTCATTAGGACTTAAAATGTTAGAAAAAAAATCAAAAGTGTATGTTCTACTTGGAGATGGTGAGCTTCAAGAAGGTCTTGTATGGGAGGCTGCTATGGCAGCAGGACATTACAAACTTAATAATCTAATTGCCATTATAGACAATAATGGATTGCAGATAGATGGAAAAAATGAAGAAGTAATTACTATTAACCCAATAGACAAAAAATTTGAAAGCTTTGGGTGGAATGTAATCTCTTGTAATGATGGAAATGATTTTGAAAGTATCAATAAGGCATTTTTAGAAGCAGAAAAATGCATAGATAAGCCCATTGTTATAATAGCCAAAACTATTAAAGGGAAAGGTGTGAGTTTTATGGAAAATAAAGTTGAATGGCATGGAGCTGCACCAAATGAAGAAGAAAAAAATAGAGCTATAGAAGAGATTTTAGCATAATTTTAAGGAGGGTTTTATCATGGGAAAGTCAACTAGGGAGTCATATGGTGAAGCATTGATTCAAATTGGTTATGAAAATAAAAATATTGTAGTGTTAGATGCAGATCTTTCAAAGTCTACAAAGACAAATGGATTTAAAAAAGAATTTCCAGATAGATTCTTCAATGCTGGAATTGCAGAACAGAATTTAATGGGGATGGCAGCTGGAATGTCTAATATTGGTCTAGTTCCTTTTGCAAGTACTTTTGCAGTATTTGCTACTGGAAGAGCATTTGAAATAATACGTAATTCAATATGTTATCCAAAAGCTAATGTTAAAATTGCTGCGACTCACGCAGGGATAACTGTAGGAGAAGATGGAGGATCTCATCAATCTATTGAAGATATTGCACTGATGTGTTCACTACCTAATATGACAGTTATAGTACCAGCAGATCATAGGGAAGCAATGGAAGCTACTAAGGCAGCTGCTATGATGGAAGGACCTGTTTATTTGAGATTTGGAAGATGCAATACAGAAGATATTTTTGATGATAGCTATAAATTTGAAATTGGAAAGGGAACTGAAATTAAAAAAGGTGATGATGCAGCAATAATTGCTACTGGAATGATGGTTCAAAAAGCAATTGAAGCAGCAAAATACCTTGAATCAGAAGGAATACATGTACGCGTTATAAACATATCAACAATAAAACCTATAGATAAAGAGATTATTATAAAAGCAGCAAAGGAAACTAAAGGTATTGTAACAGCAGAAGAACATTCTATTATAGGTGGACTTGGATCTATGGTATCTTCTGTTGTATGTGATAAATATCCATGTAAAGTAAAGATGATTGGAATTGAAGATAAATTTGGAGAATCAGGAACACCTGATGAGCTTATGGAGAAATTTAAGCTTACAAGTGATGCAATATCAGAAAGTATTAAAGAAATTATTAAATAAAAAAGTGTACAAGTAGGTACACGAGATATGAATAGGAGAGTTATATAATGAAAATATTTGTAGATACAGCTAATGTTGATGAAATAAGAAAAGCTAATGATTTAGGCGTTATATGTGGAGTAACAACAAATCCATCTCTTATTGCAAGAGAGGGAAAAAACTTTAATGAGGTTATAAAGGAAATAACAAGTATAGTAGATGGTCCTATAAGTGGTGAAGTTATCTCAATGGAATGTGAAGGGATGATTAAAGAAGCGCGTGAAATAGCGAAAATTCATGAAAATATGGTAGTTAAGATTCCAATGTGTGAAGAAGGATTAAAGGCTGTTAAAGTATTAAGTAAGGAGGGAATCAAAACAAATGTGACTTTAATATTTTCAGCAGTACAAGCGCTTCTTGCAGCAAGGGCTGGTGCAAGTTATGTGAGTCCTTTCTTAGGAAGGTTAGATGATATTGGAAGTGAAGGAATTAAATTAATAGAAGATATTGCAGAAATATTTGCAATTCATGATATTGATGCTGAAATAATATCAGCAAGTGTAAGAAACCCAATTCATGTATTGGATTGTGCAAAGGCTGGATCTAATATAGCTACAATTCCATACAATGTGATAGTTCAAATGATAAAACATCCATTGACAGATAAGGGAATTGAAAAATTCAAAGAAGACTATAGAAACGCATTTGGTAAATAATATGAATATAAGTAATTCAAAAACAAGTAATATTATAAAAATAGCCCCTTCAATATTATCAGCAGATTTTTCGAAATTAGGTTCTGAACTAGAAATTATTGATAGGGCAGGCGCAGATTATGTTCATATTGATGTTATGGATGGATTATATGTTCCAAGCATATCATTGGGATTCCCTGTAATAAAAAGTATAAGAAAATATACTAAAATGATATTTGATGTTCATTTAATGGTTCAGAATCCAGACAAATATATAGAAGAAGCTGCGCTTTCAGGAGCAGATATTATAACAGTACATGCAGAGGCGAGTACTCATATTCATAGAACCATTCAGAAGATAAAAGAATGTGGGAAAAGAGCCTGTGTAGCCATAAATCCTGGAACTAATATAGATGTTTTAGAGTATATATTGGAAGATTTGGATATGATTCTTTTAATGACTGTAAATCCGGGTTTTGGAGGTCAAGAATATATAGAAACAATGACTAATAAGATATCTAGACTAAGAAAAAAGCTTGATGAACGAAATTTAAATATTGATATTGAAGTAGATGGTGGGATTAAGCTTAGCAATGCAGAGTCAGTAATTAATGCAGGTGCCAATGTTTTAGTTTCTGGTTCTGGAATTTTTAAAGGAAATATAGAAGAGAATATTAAAGGTTTTAAATCTATAGTTAAGTGATGTTTATAAACAAAATAGAAGTGTATTTATGGTGTTTTTAAAAGTCTATATATAGTTAAAAAATAAGTCTGTTTATCAAAATTATATGAAATTTTGATAAACAGACTTTAATTTTGAAAAATATTAAAATAAATTCAAATAATAAAATTTAAGTATTAATAATATAAAAAAACATTACCCCATAAAATTGCATAAAAAAGTATAATGTTTTCTTAAAACAGTATTATACCAGTCTGTGTAAATTGTTGAGATATATCCATCTATTAATTTTTTTATTGTATTTTCTTTTGTTAATTGAAGATATAGTGCACATCCAAAAAGTAAAATAATTCCTATGGCAAGTATATATTTAGTTGTATTTTCAACATTAAAAATACATAAAGATAGTCCACTTAAAATTACACCAATAATTGTAAAGTATGTGATATATTCAATTTTCTTTTTTGTTTTTACTATATCATCTTTTAATTTGTTTACTGTAATAACATCCTTGAAAAAAACATGAAGCTTGTCCTTATAACATTCCAAGAATTTAGCTTTTATGTATGAATAATATTCAGTGTTATTTATTTCGTCTATGTTCATACACATTATCAGTGGATAACTGTATTCAGTAAGTTTATTGTATACAAATTCATCACGTTTTTCCATGCTTGGTATTCTAACAAGCAATTCTCCATTTGGATCCACAATTAATGTATAATTATCATTTACAGAACTTATATACGAATCACGTATAATTTCTAAAGCTTGTCTTTCATATGGATTTTTATCATGAATATGTTCAAGAAGAATGTCTATAATAGTCATATAAATACCCCTTTCATAATAGTTAACATATATATATAATTATAGCATTTTATTAATATTATTTAAATATAAAGAATAAATAATAAGTTAACACAAGTATAGTATTATTCATATAATATAGCACAGGAAACTGTAATAAATATACAAAAGAAAGTGTGGTGATAATTATGGATGTATCACAATATATCACACAGAATGCACTTATCTTAATACCTGTTCTTTATATAATTGGAATGATTATAAAGAATACTGATAAAATAAGTGATAAATATATACCTTTAATACTACTTGTTTTTGGTATTGCAGGAAGTATGGGAATTATCGGAGTAAATGCTAATGCAGTAATTCAAGGAGTATTGGTTACAGGAGCTACAGTATATACTAATCAGCTTATAAAACAGACAGGAAAAGATAAATAGATTAAAAGACAGTTTTATATTTTATAGAGTAATCATGGCTTTGTCATTAGATTTAGTGGCAAAGTCTTTTTATTTTATATATCAAAGATATTAAAAGTATAGAGTTTATGACTGGTATTTTATAATAAGCAAATAATATTTTAACATTAAAAATACTGATATTACGAATAAATACAATTAATGTATAGAATAATAATTATAAAAAGCATTGACAAAATATGTGTGTAAATGTTATCATGAATTTGCAAGACAAGTAGACAAGTTAAAATACAAGTTTAAAGATTGTGTAAAATTGTAAAAATATATTTAAGTAGTGGAGGAATTGTGATGAATTATTCAGAAGGTTCAGGAAAACAATATCATATTGCTGTAGGTGAAGGTGAAGTTGGAAAATATGTAATACTTCCTGGTGATCCTAAGAGATGTGAAAAAATTGCAAAATATTTTGAAAATCCAGTACTTGTTGCAGATAACAGAGAGTATGTTACTTATACAGGTTATTTAGATGGAGAAAAAGTTAGTGTTACATCAACAGGAATTGGTGGACCATCAGCAGCAATAGCTTTAGAAGAATTAGTTAAATGTGGAGCAGATACATTTATAAGAGTTGGTACATGTGGTGGAATGGAACTTGATGTTAAGGGTGGAGACATTGTAGTAGCAACTGGTTCTATAAGAATGGAAGGTACAAGTAAAGAGTATGCACCAATTGAATTCCCAGCAGTAGCAAATTTTGATGTTGTAAATGCACTTGTAGATGCATCTAAAACATTAAATAAAACATACCATACAGGAGTTGTTCAATCTAAAGACTCATTTTATGGGCAACATTCACCAGAAACTAAACCGGTTAGTTATGAACTAGAAAATAAGTGGAATGCATGGCTAAGATGTGGATGTTTAGCATCAGAAATGGAAAGTGCAGCATTATTTATTGTAGGAAGTTATTTAAGAGTTCGTACAGGAGCATGTTTCTTAGTTATTGCAAATCAAGAATGTGAAAAAGCAGGGTTAGATAATCCACAATGTCATGATTCAGAAGAATCAATTAAGGTTGCAGTTGAAGGAATAAGAAATATGATTAAGTTAGATAAAAAAAAGGCATCTAAATAATAAAAAATGTTTTAGAAAATTTAGCGGATTTTCTAAAACATTAATTAATGAAAGTTTATTTCAGTACAAAATAAAAATCATATAAACATATTATAGGACAAAATGAAGTGAAAATCAAAAAAATAAATAATATACAATTCTGCAGTTAAATTAAGCAGAAGATAAATGTTAATTAGATTTACAGAGTGGAGAGTTATGTTATGAAAATATTTATAAGCATTTTTGGTATTATTGTAGTATTAGGATTTATGTATTTATTATCTTCCAATAGAAAAGAGATTCCGTATAAAACAGTTATAAAAGCTTTGGGAATTCAATTTGTAATTGCATTTTTACTTGTTAAATTTCCACTAGGAAGATTAATTGTACAAAAGATATCTGATGTTGTAACTGGAGTTTTAAACTGTGGAAGAGAAGGACTGCTATTTGTGTTTGGAAGTCTTGCAGATGGAGGAGCACCAACAGGATTTGTATTTGGTATACAAACACTTGGAAATATAATTTTCGTTTCAGCATTGGTTGGAGCATTATATTATCTTGGAGTTATAGGATTTATAGTAAAAATAATAGGTAAAGCTGTAGGAAAAGTACTTGGAACAAGTCAAGTTGAAAGTTTTGTTGCAGTAGCAAACATGTTTTTAGGTCAGACAGAAAGTCCAATTTTAGTAAGTAAATATTTAGGGAAAATGACTAAGAGTGAAATCGTTGTTGTATTAGTTTCAGGAATGGGAAGTATGTCAGCGACTATAATTGGTGGATACACAGCTCTTGGAATACCTATGGAAAATTTACTTATAGCAAGTGCATTAGTACCTATGGGAAGTATGGCAATTGCAAAAATTTTAACGCCAGAAGTTGAAAAAGGTGAAAATTTAGATAATTTATCAATAGATAATAAAGGGGATAATGCAAATATATTATCAGCTATTTCAGAAGGTGCAATTAATGGTATGAATACAGCACTTGCAATTGGAGCTTCACTTATAGCTATATTAGGATTAGTTGCAATAGTAAATATGTTTCTTGGATACTTTGGTTTAAGCCTTGAACAAATTTTCTCTTATGTTTTTGCACCATTAGGATTTCTTATGGGTCTTGAAGGAAGTGAAGTGTTAACAGCTGGTCAACTTTTAGGAAGTAAATTAGTATTAAATGAATTTGTAGCATTCCAATCTTTGGGAGAAATTATAAATTCATTAAGTGAAAGAACAGGATTAATTTTATCAATTTCACTTGCAGGATTTGCAAATGTTTCTAGTATTGGTGTATGTATTTCAGGGATTGCAGCATTATGTCCTGAAAAGAGAAATATACTAGCAAAACTTGCTTTTAAATCTATGTTAGGAGGATTTGCAGTAAGTGTGTTAAGTGGAATGATAGTAGGGATTATTACATTACTTTAATATAGAGATGTTGTATTAATAATTATAAGTATTATTAGAATTAGTTAAAGGGGAGATTATTATGGAAAATTATAAAGAACTTTTAGAAAGAGCATTTAAAGCAATGGAAAATGCATATGCACCATATTCTAATTATAGAGTTGGTTCCTGTGTTTTAACTAAAGATAATAAATATTTTATTGGTGCAAATATTGAAAATGCATCTTATGGATTAACTAATTGTGCTGAAAGAAATGCAATTTTTCAAACTTATTCAAATGGATATAGAAAAGATGATGTTTTAGCAATAGCAATAGTATGTGAAGGAAATACGCTTGCTGCACCATGTGGAGCATGCAGACAGGTATTAGTTGAACTTTTAAATAAAGATACACCTATAGTTTTATCAAATAAGAAAACTGAAAAGATATGTACAATAGAAGAACTTATGCCTATGTCTTTTACAAGTTCAGATTTAGCATAAGTATATGCTTACAAAGTAAGTATACATAAGGGATTCATTTTATGGTTAAAATATTAATTCATAAAATGAATCTGGATATAATTATAAGATTTATGGCCTTAATGACCTAAAGAGAGGGAAGGATGATTGTAGTTATGAAAAAATATAATAGAATTTTTACAATAGTAATAGATTCACTTGGAATTGGACAGATGAATGATTCAGAAAAATATGGTGATGTTAATGTAGATACATTAGGACATATTGCAGATTCAGTAGAAAGTTTTAATATTCCTAATCTTCAAAAGTTAGGATTAGCAAATTTACATCCTATAAAGCATGTAAAAAGTATTGAAAAACCACTTGGATATGCGATGAAAATGAGAGAAGCAAGTGTTGGAAAAGATACAATGACAGGACATTGGGAAATGATGGGGCTTCATATAACAAAGCCATTCCAGACATTTACTGATACAGGATTTCCTAAAGAATTGTTAGATGAATTAGAAAAGAGAACAGGACATAAAATTGTAGGAAATAAAAGTGCAAGTGGAACTGAAATACTAGATGAACTTGCTGAACATCAGATGAAAACAGGTGATATGATAGTTTATACATCAGCTGATTCAGTATTACAAATCTGTGGACATGAAGAAACATTTGGATTAGAAGAATTGTACAGATGCTGTGAAATAGCAAGAGAACTTACTCTTAAAGATGAATGGAAAGTTGGAAGAGTAATTGCAAGACCATATTTAGGGGATAAGGAACATGGTTTTACACGTACAAGTAATAGACATGATTATGCATTAAAACCATATGGTGAAACAGCTCTAAATGCGCTTAATGATAAAGGATATGATGTTATATCAGTAGGAAAAATAAGTGATATATTTGATGGTGAGGGTATAACAGAATCTCATAAATCAAAGAGTTCAGTTCATGGAATGGAACAGACTTTAGAGATTATGGATAAAGATTTTAAAGGTTTATGTTTTGTAAATTTAGTTGATTTTGATGCATTGTGGGGACATAGAAGAAATCCTAAAGGATATGCAGAAGAATTAGAAAAATTTGATGTGAATTTAGGAAATGTACTAGATAAACTTAAAGAAGATGATTTATTAATAATAACAGCAGATCATGGAAATGATCCAACATATACAGGAAGTGATCATACTCGTGAACATGTGCCATTTATAGCATATTCACCATCAATGAATGGAAATGGGATTTTAGAAACATGTGATACGTTTGCTACAATTGGTGCAACAATAGCAGATAATTTTGATGTTAAAATGCCAGAAGATACAATTGGAAAATCAGTTTTAGAAAAATTAAATTAAAATAATTTAATATACACAAAAAAGATAGGTTGGTGGAAAAATGAATAAAGATAATTTAAATCAAATATGTAAAGAAGTTAAAAAAGATATTATTGAAATGATATATGAAGCAAAGTCAGGGCATCCAGGTGGATCTCTATCATGTTCTGAAATTCTGACTTATCTATATTATGAAAAAATGAATGTAAGTGTTGAAAAATCTAAAGATGAAAATAGAGATAGATTTGTTTTGAGTAAGGGTCATGCAGCTCCAGCCCTATATGCTGTATTAGCTGAAAAAGGATATTTCTCAAAAAGTGAACTTAAAAGTTTAAGAAAAATAGGTGGTTTATTACAAGGTCATCCAGATGCTAAACACATTAATGGAGTTGATGTTTCAACAGGTTCTTTAGGACAGGGAATATCAAATGCTGTAGGAATGGCTCTTGGTCTTAAAGCATTAAATAAAAATTCTAAAGTATATACAATATTAGGAGATGGAGAGCTTCAAGAAGGATTAGTATGGGAAGCAGCTATGGCAGCAGGTCACTATAAGCTAAATAATCTAGTTGCAGTTATTGATAATAATGGATTACAAATTGATGGTAAGAATGAAGAAGTAATGAATGTTAATCCTTTAGATGACAAGTTTAGAAGCTTTGGATGGAACGTTGTTTTATGTGATGATGGAAATGATTTTGATTCAATTGATAAAGCATTTTCAGAAGCAGATAAGTGTAGTGATAAACCAACTGTTATTATTGCAAAGACTGTTAAGGGAAAAGGTGTAAGTTTTATGGAAAATGAAGCTGGATGGCACGGTGCAGCCCCTAATGAAGAAGAAAAAAATAAAGCAATAAAAGAAATTCTTGCATAATATAAAGGAGAAGTTTGAAATGGGAAAAGCAACAAGAGAATCATATGGAATAGCATTAGTTGAACTTGGTCATGAAAATGAAAAGGTAGTAGTTTTAGATGCCGATCTTTCAAAATCGACTAAAACAAATGGATTTAAAACAGAATTTAAAGATAGATTTTTCAATGCTGGAATTGCGGAACAGAATTTAATGGGTATGGCAGCTGGTATGGCAAATGTTGGGTTAGTTCCTTTTGCAAGCACTTTTGCAGTATTTGCAAGTGGAAGAGCATTTGAAATAATAAGAAATTCTATCTGTTATCCAAAAGTAAATGTTAAAATAGCAGCAACTCATGCTGGAATAACTGTAGGTGAAGATGGTGGATCACATCAGTCAGTTGAAGATATAGCACTTATGTGTTCACTTCCTAATATGACAGTAATAGTGCCAGCAGATGATAGAGAAGCAAGAGCAGCAACTAAAGCAGCTGCTGAATTTAAAGGACCTGTATATTTAAGATTTGGAAGATGTAATACTGAAGATATATTCAATGAAGATTATAAGTTTGAAATTGGTAAAGGTGTTGAACTTAGAGAAGGTAATGATGTAACAATAATTGCAACAGGAATGATGGTGCAAAAAGCTATTGAAGCATCAAAACAACTTGAAACAGAAGGTATTAAAGCAAGAGTTATAAATATGTCTACAATAAAACCAATAGATAGAGAAATAATAATTAAAGCTGCAAAAGAAACAAAGGGAATAGTTACAGCAGAAGAACATTCAATAATTGGTGGACTTGGAGCTATGGTTTCAGCTGTTGTATGTAGTGAATGTCCTACTAAAGTAAAAATGGTTGGAATACAAGATTCATTTGGTGAGTCAGGAACTCCTGATGAATTAATGAAAAAATACAAATTAACATCTGATGAGATAGTTTTAAAAGTAAAAGAAATGGTTTAAGCAAAAATAAGATTTGATTTATGTGAAATTTTAGTGAATGTATAATTAAAATCCTAATAATTTAGGTGTATATAAATATGAAAATAATGGAGGAATAAAAAATGAGCATACATATAAATGCAAAACAAGGCGAAATAGCAGAAAGCGTATTATTACCAGGAGATCCACTTAGAGCTAAATTTATAGCAGATACTTTTTTAGAAGATGTAGTTTGTTATAATGAAGTAAGAGGTATGTTTGGCTTTACAGGAACATACAAAGGTAAAAGAATTTCAGTTCAAGGGACAGGAATGGGAATTCCTTCAATGTCTATTTATGCAAGTGAATTAATTAATGAATATGGTGTTAAGAACCTTATAAGAATAGGAACATGTGGTGGATACCATGAAGATGTTAAAGTAAGAGATGTTGTTATGGCAATGTCAGCATGTACAGATTCAAATCTTAATTTAACAAGATTCCAAGGAAGAACTTATGCACCAACAGCTAATTTTGAATTATTAAAGAAAGCTTATGATACTGCAGTTGAAAAAGGTATTGAACCTAAAGTTGGAACTGTATATAGTTCAGATATATTTTATGGAGATGATAATGAAGACTGGAAGAAATGGGCAGCTTTTGGATGCTTAGGTGTTGAAATGGAAGCAGCTGGACTTTATACTGTAGCGGCAAAACATCATGTAAAAGCATTAGCAATTATGACTGTAAGTGATCATTTTATTACAGGTGAAGTTACAAGTGCAGAGGAAAGACAAACAACATTTAAAAATATGATGGAAATTGCACTTGATGCTATAGTAAGTCTATAAATTAAAGATAAATAGAAAAATAATTTATGCAGATATAATGAGTTAGAATAAAGGAGTATTATGGTATGAAAATTTTTGTTGATACAGCGAATATAGAAGAAATAAAAAAAGCAAATGATTTAGGTGTAATATGTGGAGTAACAACAAATCCATCACTTATAGCTAAAGAAGGACGTGACTTTAATGAAGTTATAAAAGAAATAACATCTATTGTTGATGGTCCTATAAGTGGTGAAGTTATTTCTATGAATTGTGAAGGAATGCTTAAAGAAGCAAGAGAA
Organism: Clostridium butyricum; assembly: GCF_006742065.1. Taxonomy (NCBI): domain Bacteria; kingdom Bacillati; phylum Bacillota; class Clostridia; order Eubacteriales; family Clostridiaceae; genus Clostridium; species Clostridium butyricum. The sequence goes on from NZ_AP019716.1 coordinate 1,026,630, forward strand.
ATAGCAAAAATTAATAAAAATATGGTAGTAAAGATTCCAATGTGTGAAGAAGGCTTAAAAGCAGTAAGTATTCTTAGCAAAGAAGGAATTAAAACAAATGTAACTTTAATATTTTCAGCACTTCAAGCTTTATTAGCATCTAGAGCAGGTGCAACTTACGTAAGTCCTTTCTTAGGAAGATTAGATGATATCGGAAGTGAAGGAATCAAATTAATAGAAGATATTGCAGAAATATTTGCAATTCATGATATTGATACTGAAATAATCTCAGCAAGTGTTAGAAACCCAATTCACGTATTACAATGTGCAAAAGCAGGATCTGATATAGCAACAATACCATATAAAGTAATTGTTCAGATGATAAATCATCCTTTAACAGATGCAGGTATTGAAAAGTTTTTAAAAGATTATGAAGGTATGAATAAATAAATCTATATAGATAAAAAGGTTATGTCAGAATGATAATTAAATCATTCTGATATAACCTTTTCTTTGTTGTTTGTAAATTATAATGTAAATAAATTAGTCTTAGATTGCTTAAATGTAATCCAAGACTAATTTGATTGATATATATATTTGTATGATAGAATCAAAAGTTTTTATTTAAATGAGTTTATTTTAATTGAACTTATATCTAATGGAAGATAATGCTTGTTATAGACAGCTGGATTATTATCTGTACTTGTGTATAAGCTTTCTTGTATTAAGTGACATTGACCATTAGAATATAATGAGTATTTTTTTGCAGTAAAGCTTCCCGATGCAGAGTGTTTTATTTCAATTGTGGATTTCGATGATCTTGAATATATATCATTTTCTAAGAACTTTAAAAGTTCTTCTTTACTGTTTAAATCAATATTATTTTCAGAAATTGTTTCTATTGGAATTAATGTAAAACTATAAGCAACTACAATATCATTTGATTTATACCATCTATCAACAACAACACATACAGCTGTCTTTTTTTGTAGTATCTGAAGCATATAGTCATTTGGAAGTTCGATATGAAAATCTATTTCTACATTATCTATAGTTTCATTAATGCATTTATAAATAGGATTATCTATTATTTCTAAACCTGAACTTTTGTCAGATGTAGACTTTTGTATGAAATTTCCTTTTCCTTGTATATTTTTTATAAGACCATCATCTTGTAAAAGGGCAAGAGCTTGTCTTAGAGTAGTTCTGCTCACTCCTAAAGATTTTGCAAGGTCAGGTTCACTAGGAAGACGTGCACCATCTTTAAAAATTCCCTCATTAATCATTTTAAATAATTTATCATATACGGCAACGTAACGTAGTTGTTTTTGATTATTTTCTAAATTAACTTTATCCATAATAATATCACCTTTTCACATAGCAAGTATTTTTAACTTGTATAAATATTATTTAATTCATACAAATCATGAATTGAGTATATATATTATAAATGATTTACATAATTATAATTTAATATACATAATTTTTAATTGTATATCAGATTTGTTTTATTCCGTTTAGGTATCTTTTAGTGAATGTACAAAAAATTAGTAACTTTACTAAAATAACGTTACTAAATAATAAGATTTAATTTATATAAAGTTTACTTTATATACTATTAAATATAACAAATTTTTTTGAATTTTACTATAAAATATTTTTATAGTATCAATTAAAAGTAAAAAAATATATCACAAATAAGAAAACAACTATACAATTTAAAATACAAATGTTATAATTGTACGGGTTTTGTTGAAGGTCTTAACAAAAGAAAATTATTATTTAGGAGAGAAAAAGATGAAAGTAATTATGAGTTTACTTGGAATAGCTGTTGTATTTGGATTTATGTATTTATTATCATCAGATAGAAAGAATATCCCTTATAAGACAGTTATAAAAGCATTGGGAATTCAATTATTAATTGCAGTGGTGTTACTTAAATTTCCTTTAGGAAGATATGTAGTACAAAAGATATCTGATGTGGTTACAAGTGTTTTAAATTGTGGAAAAGATGGTATAGCATTTGTATTTGGAAGCCTTGCTGATTCGAGTTCGGCAACAGGTAATATATTTGGAATTCAGACTCTTGGAAACATAATATTCGTATCTGCATTAGTTGGAGCGTTGTATTATTTAGGTGTAGTAGGTTTTATAGTAAAAGTTATTGGAAAAGCTGTTGGAAAAGTTTTAGGTACAAGTCATGTTGAAAGCTTTGTGGCAGTTGCTAATATGTTTTTGGGACAAACTGAAAGTCCAATATTAGTAAGTAAATATTTGGGTAAAATGACAAAGAGTGAAATTGTTGTTGTATTGGTTTCTGGAATGGGAAGTATGTCAGCGACTATAATTGGTGGATATACAGCCCTTGGAATTCCAATGGAGTATTTACTTATTGCAAGTGCTCTTGTTCCTATGGGAAGCATAGCATTATCAAAAGTATTAATGCCTGAAACTGAAGAAACTTTTGATGTTGAAGAGTTGAAAATTGACAATAAAGGTGATAATGAAAATATACTATCAGCTATTGCAGAAGGTGCTATGAGTGGATTACAGACTGCTTTAGCAATTGGAGCATCTCTTATAGCTATATTAGGGTTAGTTGCTATAGTAAATTTAATTTTAGGATTCTTTGGATTAAATCTTGAAAAAATATTCTCATATATATTTGCACCATTTGGATATCTAATGGGATTAGATGGAAGCGAAGTATTTATAGCAGGAAATCTTCTTGGAAGCAAGCTTGTATTAAATGAATTTGTTGCATTTCAATCATTAGGTCAAATAATTTCAGAATTGAGCTATAGAACAGGATTGATTTTATCTGTGTCTCTTGCTGGATTTGCTAATATATCAAGTATTGGTATATGTATTTCAGGAATATCAGCATTATGTCCTGAAAAAAGAAATATTCTTTCTAAACTTGCATTTAAATCAATGCTTGCTGGATTTTCAGTAAGTCTTTTAAGTGCAATAATAGTTGGATTAGTTACATTAATATAGAAATTTATGGCGATTAGGGCGTGATGTACAAATAAATGCATTGCGTTCTAATTTTTATTATTTAGAAATCAATAAAGAATACAACAAAAAGACATGTATAAAATAGTACTTTATATTCTTGAACATTTCATATAAAATTAATTTATAGAGTAATATTACTAATTATTCTAGCAAGGAGGAAAACAATTATGAAAAAATATAATAGAATTTTTACAATAGTTATAGATTCATTAGGGATAGGTCAAATGGATGATGCAAAAGAATATGGAGATGTAAATGTTGATACACTGGGACATATTGCAGAATCAGTTGAAAGATTTAATATACCGAATCTTCAAAGATTAGGTATATCAAATTTACATCCAATAAAGCATGTTGAAAAAGCTGACAAAGCATTAGGATATGCAATGAAGATGGCAGAAGCAAGTGTTGGAAAAGATACAATGACAGGTCATTGGGAAATGATGGGACTTCATATTACAAAGCCATTCCAAACATTTACTGATACAGGATTTCCTAAGGAATTATTAGATGAATTAGAAAAGAGAACAGGACATAAAATTGTAGGAAATAAAAGTGCAAGTGGAACTGAAATACTAGATGAACTTGCTGAACATCAGATGAAAACAGGTGATATGATAGTTTATACATCAGCTGATTCAGTATTACAAATTTGTGGACATGAAGAAACATTTGGATTAGATGAACTTTATAGATGTTGTGAAATAGCAAGAGAAATAACATTAAAAGACGAATGGAAAGTTGGAAGAGTAATTGCAAGACCTTACCTTGGGGATAAAGAACATGGGTTCACTCGTACAAGTAATAGACATGACTATGCTTTAAAGCCATATGGAACAACTGTACTTAATGTTTTAAAAGATAGCAGTTATGATGTTATATCAGTAGGAAAAATAAGTGATATATTTGACGGTGAGGGTATAACAGAATCTCATAAATCAAAGAGTTCAGTTCATGGAATGGAACAAACTTTAGAAATTATGGATAATGATTTTAAAGGATTATGTTTTGTAAACTTAGTTGATTTTGATGCATTATGGGGACATAGAAGAAATCCAAAGGGATATGCAGAAGAATTAGAAAAGTTTGATATTAATCTAGGTAAAGTTTTAGATAAACTTAAGGAAGATGATTTATTAATAATAACTGCAGACCATGGAAATGATCCTACATATATAGGAAGTGATCATACTCGTGAGTATGTACCATTTATAGCATACTCACCATTAATGGAAGGAAACGGAGTATTAGACACTTGTGATACTTTTGCTACAATTGGTGCTACAATAGCAGATAATTTTAATTTGAATATGCCTGAAAACACAATAGGTAAATCAATTTTAGATAAATTACAATAGTATTATAATGCCCATTTGTCAAATAGACAGATGGGCATTAATTTAGAATTAAACTACTTTTATATTATTTATAAAAATATGATTTAAATATTATAAGAGATTGTCTTATGGTTGACATGCAGTTATGATATTATAGTATTAAAAATTAAGGGGGGATGGGATTTGCTTTGGTTTAGTTTATTGAATGCAAGCAAGAAGTACTACATAACTATTTTTATTGTAATAAGTCTTATTGTTAGTTTCAGTGCTTTTAATATGATAACTATAGATAGAAATGTACAGGCTTCATATATAAATAGCAGAGTAAAAGGAATTAATATTTCTAATAATGATGGTAATTTAGATTTATCTTCTGTAACACAAGCAGGTGGTAAATATGTTTATTTAAAAGCAACAGAGGGAGCAACATTTAGGGATTCATATATGGATACATATTATAATCAGTGTAAAGATCTTGGAATGAAAATTGGAGTATATCATTATTTGGTGAATACAAGCAGCCCAGAAGAACAAGCAGAAAATTTTTATAATACTATATCTAAATATAATTGGGATCTCATACCTATGTTGGATACAGAAGTTTATTTTGATGGACTTGAAGATTACATAAAGAGATTTAAGGTTGCTTTTAACAAATTATCACCTCTAAAGTTGGGGATTTATAGCTATACAAGTTTTATTGATAAATATTTAAATAATGCTGATTCTGAAATATATGAAATGCCTTTATGGGAGGCTAACTATAATGGAAAACCTTGGAGCAGTGTTGGGGATAATAAGTTTACAAATTTAGTCGGACATCAGTATTCAACAGAAAAACATATTAGTGATTATATTGGGGATTTTAATGGTGATCTTAATGAGTTTAATGAAGGCTGCCTAATAAATCAATAAGAATATATAAGCATAAGCAAAATTAGTTCTGGTTTTTTTAGAATTGTCTAAAATAAAACTAGAACTTTTTGTAGTTATTTGAACTAAATATATATTTTAAATAATAAACAACATATGACACTAGAAATTTAATATATAAAAATTGTTAAAATTAATACATAAAAATATAAAAAATAATAGGAAATATTTAAAAAGTTTGAATTTTGTGCTAATATTATCTAGTAATTGTTTAAAAAGGAACAAATAATAGACAAATAAACAAAAATGTCTAGGGAGGAATATTATAATGAGGGGTAATAGTAATCGGAAGACCATAAAAAGAGAACTTATTAAAAAAAGTGGATTTGTATTTGCAGCTATCTTCATAATTGTATTTTTGATTACAATATCTATATCCAAGGGGACGTTGCTTCATGTTAGCTTAGCAAGTATAGAGAATTTAATGGGCAAATCACAACTTGATATAGGAGATAGAATACAAGAAAAATTTATAATAGCTGAATCTATTGCAAACAATCAATTAATTGCAGATGAAACTATACCATTTGAAGATAAAAAAGCAAGTTTACAAAAATATGTTGAAAAATTCAACTTAAGGTCTATCGGATACATAGATAGAAATGGATATTTAAGGAGTACAGATGGTTTTGAAGCAGACTCAAGTCAGGAACCATACTTAAAAATTTTAAAAGAAGGTAAAAATTATTTGAGTGATCCTGTTTTTACTTCTGATACAAAAGAACAGATTGTATTTGTAGGTGTTCCTATTAAAAATGGAAATGAAATTACAGGATATATTACTTGTACTGTTGAATGTAGCTATTTATCTCAGCTTACAAATGAAGTCAAATATAATGGAACAGGAAATTCATATTTAATAAATAGCGATGGAATAATAATTGGATCAGAGGATTTAAATGATGTTAGTAATGGTGTAAACATAATTGATACAATTGAATCTGATAAATATACAGATAATAAAAAGAAGATATATGAAAAAGCCATAAGCGGTGAAAATGGAAGTGATAGTTCGACTAATGAGGTTATTACATATACATCTGTAAATAATACAAATGGTTGGAGTTTAATTTTAGAAGTAGACAATAGAGATTTTTATAAAGATATAAGAACAATAACAATTGCAAGTATCGTAATAGGGATAGTTGGACTGAGCGTAGTATTATTCTGCTTAGTGTTAATAGGAGAAGCTCTAGGGAAAAGACTTATAAATGTAAAACAAGCTATAGATTTACTTGCCCATGGAGATTTTAATATAGAATTAAGTGATTATGTTTTTAAAGTTGAAGATGAAGTTTTTGACATAGGTAATTCAATAAAGAAAACATCATCATCAATGGGAGCAATGATTAAAAAAATAAAAAATGATGTTTATATAATAAATGATCAGTCTGATGTACTGAGAGAAACATCAAGAGAAATTGATAATGGAGCTAATGGACTTTCAATTGCAATGGATGAATCAGCTCAAGGAAATACAAATCAAGCATCAGAAATTTTAATGATTCATAACAAAATTGGCGAGCTAGGTGATAATATAGAAATTATGAATAAAAATATAAATTCAGTAAATACAGTATCATCACAATTAGAAAGTGGACTAAATGAAAGTCACAATGATATGGATCAATTAAATTATGCACTGAATTCATTTAATAAAAGATTTGAAGGTTTTAATGATGAAATTGTAACTATGAATGAAAAAATCTCAGCAATAAGTCTTATCACGCAAACTATAAGTTCTATTGCAGAGCAAACTAATCTACTTGCACTAAATGCAGCTATTGAATCGGCAAGAGCTGGAGAAGCAGGACGAGGGTTTAGTGTGGTGTCAGAAGAAATACGAAAATTATCAGAACAGACAACTGAATCATTGCATGAAATAAGTAGAGTTGTTGACGAAATTTTAAATGAAAGTAGAATTATTATAGATTCAAGCAAAGATATGAATCTTGAAATAGAAGAACAAAAAGAAAAATTATATCAAACAATAAATTCATTTAAAAACATGTCGGATTCTATTAAGGATATTATACCAAAGATAGTTGAAATACAATCATTGTCTGATGAGAATAAATTAAAGAAAAATGATGTTATAGATTCAATAGCAAATGTTACTGCAATATCAGAAGAATTGGCTGCAAGTACAGAAGAAGTTTCAGCTACTGCAAGTGAATTTAAAGAATCAAGCATGAGAATAGACACTATATCTAAAAAATTAGAAGAATTAATAGGAAAACTTTTAGAAGAAGCTAATGAATTTAGGATAGATTAACCTATTTGTGGCTATTTATATAAAGATTAATAAAAAAATTAAAGAAAGAAAATAATAAATTTGATATAATATTTATAAAGAAAAATAATTCCACATATGAAGAGAGGATGATATCATGGAAAATTTATATGAAAAAGTTCAAGAATCAGTTAAATATTTAAAAAGTAAGTTTACGAGAGAACCTGAAATAGGAATCGTACTTGGAAGTGGTTTAGGAGCACTTGTAGATAAATTTGAAAATAAAGAAGAAATTCCATATAGCGAAATACCAAACTTCCCAGTTGTAAGTGTAGAAGGTCATAAAGGAAGTCTTCTTCTTGGAACTATAGGTAATAAAACAGTTCTTGCTATGCAAGGAAGATTCCATTATTATGAAGGATACACTATGAAGGAAGTAACATACCCTATCTTTGTAATGAAGATGCTAGGAATAGAAAAAGTAATTATTACAAATGCATGTGGTGGGATAAATACTGAATTTGAGCCTGGAGATTTAATGATAATTAATGATTTTATCAATCTTACTGCAAATAATCCATTAATAGGTTCTAATGATGAGAGATTTGGACCAAGATTCCCAGATATGTCAGAACCATATAAAAAGAATTTAATGGATTTAGCTAAGAATGTAGCAGATAAAAAAGGATTAAAATATAAAGAAGGTGTTTATGCACACTTTACAGGTCCTTATTATGAAACAGCAGCTGAAATAAGGGCATATGGTAAAATGGGGGCAGACGCAATAGGGATGTCTACAGTACCTGAAACTATAATTGGAAATTATTTAGGAATGAAAGTTCTTGGAATAGCATGTATTACGAACATGGCAACTGGAATTCAAAAGTGTAAGCATTCTCATGCAAATGTTGTAGATGTAGCAAATAAAGCATCAGCTAATCTTTGTGAGTGGGTTTCTGATATAGTAAAGGAAATGTAAACTCTATATGAGTGAGAAAGGGTACTATAATCTTATATAGTATCCTTTTTAAATTATAATACAAAGAAAGTTATATTAAACTTTGTGTAATTAATGAATTATTTAATGAAAAAAGGAAGAATATATATAATATATAGGATATTTTTAATAAGTATGTTAACGATTTTGCATTTATTTTGAAATTTTATATAAATAGCAAGTGAAATAGGAGCTAATATATGTTTATTTTAGCAATCCTAAGTTATTAAACTTAGGGGGCTTTTATAAGAATAAAAGTATTTTATATAATTAATAGATTTTTAATTTAAGGGGGCAGATATATGATTCTTTTATGTGCATGTATTTTGTTATCGTGTGTAATAGCAAATAGATTTTCTAATAAGTTTGGTATACCAGCATTATTCCTTTTTATGGCACTTGGAATGATGTTTGGAAGTGATGGATTATTTAAGATACAATTTAATAATTATCAGATAACCAACGAAGTTTGTAATATTGCATTGATATTTATAATGTTTTATGGAGGTTTTGGAACCAAGTGGGATATTGCAAAACCTGTTGCAGTAAAATCTATTTTACTTTCAACAGTAGGTGTTGTTATTACAGCTTGTTGTGTAAGTGCTTTTTGTCATTACATTTTACAGTTAGCTTTGTTAGACAGTATGTTAATTGGTGCAGTTATAAGTTCAACAGATGCTGCATCGGTATTTTCAATTTTAAGGTCAAAGAATCTAAGTTTAAAAGATGGAACAGCATCTATGATTGAGCTTGAAAGTGGAAGCAATGACCCTATAGCTTTTATGATGACAATGATAATTTTAAGTTTTATAAATGGTCAAAGTAGTATTTCAGGAGTAATTTCCATGCTATTTTCACAAGTGACTTTTGGTGCAATAATTGGTGTCGGGACAGCAATTATCGGAGTTTTTATTTTAAGAAAGTTAAAAATTGCAACTGATGGACTAGAAACAATATTTATAACGGCTTTAATTTTAATTTCATATTCCCTTAGTGATTACTTTGGGGGAAATGGATATCTAAGTGTGTATATTACTGGTATTATTCTTGGAAATAGCAGGATAAATAATAAAATAATCTTAGTTCATTTTTTTGACGGGGTAACCGGTCTTGCTCAAATATTAATTTTCTTCCTTCTTGGACTACTAGCATTTCCACACAAAATGCCGGCAGTTATTATGCCATCATTACTCATAGGTCTTTTTTTAACGTTTATAGCAAGACCTATAGCTGTATTTTCAATACTGTTACCATTTAAATCATCTATTAAACAGTGTCTTCTAGTATCTTGGGCTGGATTAAGAGGAGCAGCATCTATAGTTTTTGCAATAATGGCAATAGCTGATGGAGTACAGATTCAAAGTGACTTATATCATATTGTTTTTGTGATTTCTTTGTTATCAGTTGGTATTCAAGGATCACTTTTACCACTGGTTTCAAAAAAATTAGATATGATAGATGAAGAAAGTGATGTAAGGAAGACCTTTAATGATTATCAGGAAAAATCATCAATTACTTTAATGAGGGTATTTGTACCAAAAGGACATATGTGGGAAAACAAAACTATAGAAGAGGCTAATATTCCAGGGGATTCTCTAGCTCTTATTATAAAGAGAAATGGGGAAAATATAGTTCCGAGAGGAAATACGGTAATAAAAGGGAATGACAGTATAATATTGAGTATACCGGAATATGACTGTCAAGATGATATAAAATTAAGAGAAATAAAAATAGAAAAGTATAATAAATGGTGCAATAAAGCCATAGAAGATATAAATCTTCCAGATGATATTCTGATTACTCTTATAAAAAGAGGTACTGAAAATATAATTCCTAGAGGAAGTACAGTAATATTAGAAGATGATATAGTTGTTGTTTATAATTAAAAAAAGAAAAGTATTTTAAATAAAAAAGATTTATGTAGAAATTTGTTCTATATAAATCTTTTTTTATTGAATAAAATCAAATAGTAGTCTATAATTTAGTAACAATAATAAATATGATTATAGGTTTTGGTTAGTATAAGTCTAATTAAATTAAAAGGGAAAGCAGTTAAAGTCTGCTACAGCCCCCGCTACTGTAATGGAGTACTGTCTCAAATAACCACTGGAATTTAATTCTGGGAAGGGTGAGTGTTCAGGTTGATACCAAAGTCAGGAGACCTGCCTATAAAATTTTGACTATTACCTTCGGTGGGAAGGCAGATGGCAGAGTATGAAGAATAATTAATGTATAAGTAATTAAATGAATTTTGAATTTGCTATATCTTTTATTCTCTAGTTTGTTATGGCTTCCTTTTATCAGATGGTAAAAGGATTTTTTTATGAGTGAAAGTTGAGGAATAATAATGAAAAAAGCGATATTAGTTGTGAGTTTTGGAACAAGTCATGTAGATGCACTGAAAAATTCAATTGAAAAAATTGAAATAAAAATAAAGAATGAATTTAAAGAATATGATGTGTTTAGAGCATTTACAGCTCATATGATAATTAAAAAGCTTAAAGAAAGAGATGGATTAAACATTTTAAAACCAGAAGAGGCTTTAGAGAAGCTTAAATTACAAGGATACGAAGAAGTTATAATTCAGCCACTTCATATAATTCCAGGAGAAGAATTTGATTACATAAAGGGAATAGCCGAAAGACATAATCAAGATTTTAAAACTATAAAAGTAGGGCGTCCTATATTTTTTTATCAAGGAATAGAAGAAGTTCCACAAGATTATACTTTATTTATAGAAAGTATAAAGGAAATAATCGAAAATGAAGAAAGTGTAGTTTTATTTGGTCACGGAACAGCTCATGCATCTAATGCAGTATATGGGATGCTTCAGACTGTGTTAGAAGATGAAGGATATGAAAATGTGTTTGTTGCTACAGTAGAAGGATACCCAAGCATAGAGAGTGCGCTGAGACGAATGAAAAAAAAATCAATAAAGAAAACTAAATTAGTGCCTTTATTACTTGTTGCAGGAGATCATGCTAAAAATGATATGGCATCAGATGAGGATGATTCTTTAAAAAGTATATTACAAAGAGAAGGAATAGAAGTAAGTCTTCATTTACATGGATTGGGCGAGGTTGATAAATTTGATGAATTATATATAAATAGAATTTATGATACGATTGAAGATAGATATTCAAATTTAGGAAAGACGAAAAAATTGAGAAAAAATAAATAGATTGTTAATTTAGTTGAGAGATTATCTCTCAACTTTTAATTAAAATAATTGGTGGTGTTTTAATGAAGTCAATAATTATAGGTTCTGACGCTAGTGGAGGAGGAAAAACTACATTTACTCTTGGACTTATGAAAGCACTTAAAAATAGAGAGCTCAGTGTTCAGGGATATAAAGTAGGACCAGATTATATCGACCCTGCATTTCACAAGGAAGTTACCAACATAGAATCAAGAAATTTGGATGTTCATCTCATGGGAAAAGAAGGTGTAATCTATAGTTATAAAAAAGGATGCGGTGATGTAGGTATAATTGAAGGCGTAATGGGATTGTATGATGGAATAGGGGCAGGAGAGGAAGCTTCAACATATGATATTTCAAAAATTTTAAGTGACATGCCTATTATACTTGTACTTTCTCCAAAAGGTCAGAGTTCAACTATATGTGCTGTGATAAAAGGTTTAAAGGATTATAAAAATGCTAATATTGCAGGAATTGTTCTTAATTCAGTAAGTGAAAAATATTATAATTTATTAAAATATTCAATTGAGAAAAATTGTGATATAAAGGTTTTTGGCTATATTCCTAAGAATGATGAAATAAGTCTAAGCAGTAGACACTTAGGCCTTGTTCAAAGTATGGAAGTATTAAATTTAAATGATAAAATAGAGTTATGTGGAAAAATGGTAGAGCAATATGTAAATGTAGATGAAATCATAAATTCTATGAAAGAATTTAAATGCAATAATGATAATAATACATATTCTCAATTAAACTTAAAGGATAAAAATTTAAGAATAGGTATAGCAAAGGATAAAGCATTTAGCTTTTATTATAAAGATAATATAGAGCTCCTTGAACAAATTGGAGAAATAATTTATTTTAGTCCAATGAAAGATAAGAGTATTCCAGAAAATTTAGATTTTCTATATTTAGGAGGGGGGTATCCAGAAGTTTTTAGGAAAGAGCTCACAAGTAATGAAACCATGAGAAGCAGCATAAATACAGCTTTAAATAATGGGCTTAGATGTTATGCAGAATGTGGAGGATTTATGTATCTCACAGAAGAAATTGAAGGAGATGCGATGATTGGTTTTTTTCAAGGAAAGAGTTTTATGAAAAAAAGGCTTCAACGTTTTGGATACTGTAGAGTAAAAGTAGATGAAAAAGTATTTGGACATGAAATAGAAATAAATGCACATGAATTTCATAAATCATGTGTAGAAAGCAATGAAAAGACAGTTTATACAGTTGAGAAGAAACAATATAACAATGAATTGATATCATGGAATTGTGGATATGCTAAAAAAAATACAGTAGCAGGATATGCTCATATTAATTTCCTTGGAAATATTGATTTTCTTAAATCTGTAATAGGATATAATATTATATAAGAATTATAATTAATATAGGAAAGATGTGAAAAAATGAGTTATTTAAAAAATCCCATGGGAATAGAAGAAAAGAGCTTTGAAATAATTGGAGAAGAAATGGGAGAACATTCTTTTTCTGATGAAGAACTTCTTATAGTAAAGAGGACAATACATACAACAGCAGATTTTGAATATAAGGATTTAGTTGAAATAAGTGAGAACGCAATAGAAACAGCTAAAAATTTATTTATAAATGGTGCTACAATATATACAGACACTAATATGGCTCTTAATGGAATTAATAAAATAGCTTTATCTAAAACAAATAGTAAAGTTATATGTTATGTAAATGAGCCACAAGTTCATGAAGAAGCAAAAACTAAAAATATAACAAGAAGTATGGCTGCAGTAGAAAAAGCATGTGAAGATAATGTTGATATTTTTGTATTTGGAAATGCTCCTACTGCATTATTTAGATTAAAGGAACTTATAAAAGAAGGAAGAGCTAACCCTAAATTAATAGTAGCAGTACCAGTTGGATTTGTTGGAGCTGCTGAAAGTAAAGAAAATATGGATGAACTGAATATACCATACATAAGAGTTAAAGGAAGAAAAGGTGGCAGTACTGTTGCAGCAGCTATTGTAAATGCTTTAATGTATATGGTAGTAAAAAGATAAAATATATAATATGGTATAAATTAACATTAAAATAATACAGATTTAACATTTAATGAATATACTTAGTAATAAGAGATAAAAATCTAAATTTCATTAAGGGAAGTGTAATGATGGAATACAGGATGCTAAGTTTAAAAGAAAAATTAAAAGATGGATTAAATGTTATCTATTCTAAACTGCCACCATTATTAGATAGTGGAACAATAGAAACTCTTAAAAGAGGCGGTTATTCCTGTGAAAAATTTAATGCAGGAAAATAAAAGAAAAGAATTAAAATCTGTATTATAGCAAATACTTATATTTGAGTGTACCGTATTATTCAGAAATGAATTTGCGGTATTTTTTTATTATATACTAATGTATATTTAAATTGACATATAATGATTCTTGTGTATGCTTCCAGTGGCAAATTGTCAATTGATGTTGAAATCATTATGTGATTTCTAGATTATAATTGCAAAGTTCATAGTGCAGAATATCTATGTCATTTATATAAGTATAAGGAGAGACGTATGTTTGAAATGTATGTAGATAGTGATGGAAAAAAACTGAGATGTGGTTATACAACAGGTTCATGCAGTGCAGGTGCAGCAAAAGCAGCTACGATGATTTTATTTAATATTGATGAAGTTTTAAATGACATAGAGATAACATCTCCAAAAGGAATAAAGATAAGAATGCCAGTATCACATATTAATAGAGGTGATGAGTGGGTAGAATGCAGTATAATTAAATTTAGTGGTGATGATCCTGATATAACAAATGGAATTGAGATTAAAGCAAAGGTTAGAAGAATAGATGAAAATGAAGGTATAGTTCACACTCTTTTTGATTATGATGATATTGAAAATGGTGAAAGTATATATTTAAAAGGTGGAAAAGGTGTTGGAACTGTAACAAAAGATGGATTATTTGTACCTAAAGGAGAATGTGCAATAAACCCTGTGCCAAGGAAAATGATAAGAGAAGAGGTATTAAGTGTACTTCCAAATGGTGAAAGAGTTGAAGTTATTATTTCAATACCACAAGGTGAAGAAATAGCTAAAAAAACATTTAATCCAAGACTTGGAATAGAAGGAGGCATTTCGGTTTTAGGGACAACAGGTATAGTTTATCCTATGTCAGAAGATGCACTTAAAGCATCAATAAAGCTTGAAATAAATCAAAGGTCCTTAAGCAATAAAAGACTTGTTTTAACTTTTGGAAATTTAGGTGAGAAATATTGCAAAAAACTTGGATTTAATGAAGATGAAATAGTGATATGTTCTAATTATATAGGATTTGCCCTAGAGTGTTGTGTTTCATGTAAGATTAAGCATGTAATTCTTATTGGACATATAGGTAAGATGAGTAAAATTGCTTATGGATGTTTTAATACACATAGTAGAATTAATGGTGTACGTCTTGAAGTATTCGCATTAGAACTTGCGCTTTTAGGATATGATCTTTCTCTCATAAATAAAATTTTAGAACAAAAAACATGTGAAGGTGCAGTGAAATATCTTGGTGATGGATATGAAAGACTTTATGAAAATATAGGTAAAAAAATAATTGATAAAATGAATCAGTATGTGTATGAAGAGATGTCTATTGATGCAGTTATGTATTATGGTGCATCTGAACCAGTACTTTTATGGGATTCCAGGGAGGATTAAGAATGATATATATAGTAGGAATAGGACCAGGACATCCAGATTATATATTACCAAAGGCAGTTAAAGTAATGGAACAATGTGATCTTATAATAGGCTTTAAAAGAGCAATTGATTCATTAGAATTTATACCCACAGAAAAAGTATATATGAATAAATTATCCGATCTTGATAAGTATATATGTAATAATAAAATTTATGAAGAATATCCAAATGATAATGATTCAGAAAATAGTATCAAAAAAATTGCAGTTATAGCATCGGGAGATCCAACTTTTTATGGTATAACAAATTATATAAAAGTTAAGTCAAAAGAAGAACTTGAAATTATACCAGGTATAAGTTCATTTCAATATTTAACATCTAAGGTTAAGCTTCCTTGGAACAATGCATATCTTGGCAGTCTTCATGGGAGAAAGGATGAATTTCTTACTAAGGTAAATGAGCATGAAGTAAGTATATGGCTTACAGATAAAGATAATACTCCAAGTGTATTATGTAAGACTCTTTATGAAGAAAAGATAGAATGCAGTGTGGTCATTGGTGAAAATTTATCTTATGATGATGAAGTAATAAATATGGGAGAGCCATTGGAATTTACAGATAAAAATTTTAGTGATTTAAATGTATTTGTAGTACATAAGACATTATCAAAAAAATAACGAGTCAGCCCGCAGGCATATTTGGATTTGATATGTCCTTTTATATGTTATATGCCTAAGAAATAAAAAGATTTTAATGTTTTTAGGAGGAAAAGTTTGAAATTTATTAAAGATGAAGAATTCATACGTGGAAAATGTCCAATGACTAAAGAAGAAATACGTATGCTTTCAATAAGTAAAATGAATTTAAATAGTAATTCAATAGTTTTAGATGTAGGAAGCGGTACTGGAAGTATTACAGTTCAAAGTGCAATAATATGTCCTTCTGGGGTAGTATATTCAATAGAAAAAGAAGAAGAGGCTTACAACGTAACTAAGAGTAATATTGATAAGTTTAAATGCAGTAATGTAGAACTTATAAAAAATGATGCAGATACTGCCCTTTCTGAATTTGATAATAAAAATTTAAAGTTCGATTCAATATTTATAGGTGGAAGTTCAGGCAAGCTTAAAGAAATAATAAGCAAGTGTGATAAATTATTAAAAGATGATGGAACAATCGTTATGAATTTCATAACACTTGATAATGCATACAAGTCAATTGAAATTCTTAAAGAATTGAATTATAGAATTGATATATCACTAATTAATGTGAGCAAAAACAGAGGAAATACATTGATGATGATTGCATTGAATCCTATATATATAATTCAATGTTTAAAATGTTAAATAATTGTATAAGTTAGAAATAGAGGAGAGAAAATAAATTATGGCAACATTATACGGAATAGGGGTAGGACCTGGAGATAAGGAACTATTAACAGTTAAGGCAGTAAAAACAATTGAGAAATGTGATGTTATAGTTGCACCTAGTGCAGAAGAAGGTGGAGATAGTATTGCACTTGAAACAGCAAGAGAATATATAAAGCCTGATACGGAAATTGTAATAAAGCACTTTCCGATGGGGAAAAAAGACAGGATTATAAAAGCTTTAGAAGCCTATGAGTTTATAGAATCAAAGCTTAAGGAAGGTAAAAATGTTGCTTTTTTAACAATAGGAGATCCATATGTCTATAGTACTTATAGCCATATGCTTAATCATCTTAGAGACGATGGTTTTGAGGTAAAAACAATTCCAGGAATAACTTCATTTTGTGCGGCAGCAAGTCTTGTAGATAGAACTCTTGTAGTAGGAAATGAAAATCTTGTAGTTATGCCAGCAAGCAAAGTAAAAGAAATAACTGATGAAAAATTTATTGTTGTAATGAAAGTTTATAAAAAAGAAGAAGAAGTTTTAGATATACTTGAAGAAAAAGGTTTCGATTATGTTTATGCAAGCAGAGTAGGAAGAGAAGGTCAGCTTGTATTAACAGATAGAGAGGAAATACTTAAAGTAAGAGATTACATGTCATTAATAATAGCAAGCAGGAATTAGTTAGTAGTTAATAAGTAACAGTTAACAGTTTAAGGCTGAAATACTTTTATGATTTTTTTATATTAGAGTGTTACTAAAAACAGAGATTCTGTAAGAATATTAAATGTAACTGACAATTGTTAACTGATAACTGTAAACTGAAAAGAAAGGGTGTTAAAAAATGATTTATTTTATAGGAGCAGGTCCAGGAGCAGTAGATTTAATTACTGTAAGAGGAAGAGATTTATTAGAAAGAGCAGAAGTTGTAATATATGCAGGTTCATTAGTTTCCAAGGAACATCTTGAATATTGCAGACCAGATGCCAAGATATATAATTCAGCAGGAATGACTCTTGAAGATGTTATGGAAGTCATGACTATGGAAGAGCAGATGGGAAAGACTGTTGTTAGATTACATACTGGAGATCCTAGCATTTATGGAGCTATAAGGGAACAAATGGTTGAACTTGATAGAGTAGGAATACAATATGAAGTTATTCCTGGTGTTAGTTCATTTACTGGTGCAGCAGCAGCAATAAATAGAGAGTTTACTCTTCCAGGTGTTACTCAGACTGTTATTTTAACAAGAGTAGAAGGAAGGACTCCCGTACCAGAAACAGAAGATTTAGAAAAATTAGCATCAATAGGTGCATCTATGGCAATTTTCTTGTCTGTTTCAATGATCGATAAAGTTGTAGAAAAACTTAAAAAGGGATATAAAAAGAATGTTGCAATAGCAGTAGTTGAACGAGCAACATGGGATGATGAAAGAATTATAATAGGTCATTTAGATGACATTGCACAAAAAGTTAAGGAAAATAATATAACTAAATGTGCTCAAATATTAGTTGGAGATTTTATTGATAGTGACTTTGAAAAGAGCTTACTATACGATAAAAGTTTTTCTCATATGTTTAGAGATGCAGAGGATAAGAAATAATGATAAGTATAATCTGTCCATCTCCAAAAGGCAGTGATATTGCATTTAAACTTCAAAAAAGTTTAAATGCAAATCTTTATATAAAGGGAAAAATAGAAGATAAGGAGTACGATAAAATCAAGGATTCTGAAGTATCTTTATCTACAAATTGTACTATTTATAGATTTTATGAAGATTTTAAACTAAAGGATATTACAGAAGAAACATTTAAAATTTCGGATAGTATTATTTTTATATCATCAACTGGGATTGCAGTAAGGGCAGTATCATCTTTTATTGTATCAAAAGATGTAGATCCAGGAGTTGTTGTTGTTGATTTATCATCAAAATATGCAATAAGTCTTTTAAGTGGACATCTTGGAGGAAGTAATGAACTTACATTAGAGGTAAGCAGAATACTAAACTGTCATCCAGTAATAACTACAGCAACAGATACAATGAATATTAAAGCACCTGATATAATTGCAAAAAATCATAACCTGATTATAGATGACCTTAAAAAGGCAAAATGTATAGCAGCGCTTCTTGTAGATGGAAAAGAAGTTGGGATAAAGGATGAATATGGTATTATTGACATAACAAAGGGATATAGAAAACTTAGCGAGCTAGAAGAAAATTCTATATGGATAACAAACAAAATTAATTATGAAGATACAGGATTGGATTTTAATAAAGTTTTAAAGCTTATAAAAAGAGATATAGTGCTTGGGATTGGATGTCGAAGAAATACTCCATATGAAAAAATTAAAGAATTTGTTTTGGATAGCTTAAGAAAATATAATTATGATTTTAGAGCAGTGAATAAGATTGTATCAGTGGATTTGAAACAAGATGAAGATGGAATAATTAAATTAGCAGAAAATTTTGAGTGTCCATTTATAACTTATAAAAGGGAAGAAATAAAGCTTGTGGAAGATAAATATGAAAAGAGTGAATTTGTATTTAAAACTTTAGGTGTATATTCAGTGTGTGAGCCGTGTGTTGATTTGAGCGGTGCTGAGATAGTAATAAGTAAAATTAAGCATGAAGGTATGACACTTGCAATAGGAATATTAAAAAGCTAATGATAAGAAATAACAGAAAGGTGGATTAGTTATGGGAAAATTAAGAGTGATAGGAATTGGACCGGGAAGTATTGATAATATGACATTACGAGCTTATAGAGCAATAGAGGACAGTGATATTATTGTTGGTTATAATAAGTATATTGATATGATAAAAGAGCTTATTGTTGATAAAGAAGTATATTCAACAGGAATGATGGGAGAAGAAGCAAGATGTAAGGAAGCATTAAATTTATCAAAAGATAAAAATGTAGCGTTAATAAGTACTGGTGATTCTGGAATATATGGAATGGCAGGTCTTATTTTAGAAATGAAAGGTGAAGAAGAAGTTGAAATAATCCCAGGAATAACAGCATCAAGTTCAGCAGGATCAGTTTTAGGAGCACCACTAATGCATGATAACTGTAATATAAGTTTAAGTGATTTAATGACTCCCTATGAAGAAATAAAAAATAGAGTTAAAGCAGCAGCAGAAAGTGATTTTATAATTTCGTTATATAATCCTAAAAGTAAAGGAAGACCACATTATTTAAAGGAATGTATTGATATAATAAAAGAGTTTAGGGAAGATACAACTCCAATTGCAGTAGTAAAACATGCTCTTAGAGAAGGACAAGAAGTTACAATGACAACAATAGGAGAATTCAATGATGAAATAGTTGATATGATGTCTATTGTAATAATAGGAAATACCAAAAGTTTTTATAAAAATGGAAGCTTTATAACACCAAGAGGATATAATGATAAAAAGAGAGATAAAATCAAAAGATAATTTAAATGTCTATATAGTAACGATTTAATTGGAGATAGGAAATGATAGGATTTATACTAGGAACATCTGAAGGCAAAAAGATATTATCATTAATAAATAAACATACTGATAATATCGCAGTTAGTACAGCCACAAGCTATGGAGGAGAATTACTTCAGAATTATAAGATAAGGAATTTAAATACAAAGCCTTTAAATAAAAATGAACTTTTGACATGGATTAAAGATAATAATATAAAAGTACTTGTTGATGGCTCACATCCATATGCACAGGAAGTTACACAAAATGCAATTGAATGTGCAGAAAAACTTCATATTGCATACATAAGATATGAAAGATTAGGTGTATTGGAAGCTATAGAGTCAGATAATATTGTAAGGGTAAAAGATTACGATGAAGCAATAGAATATTTTAAACTTCTTGATGGGAATATCTTGAATACTACAGGTGGAAATAATGCAGCCAGATTTGTAGATATTGAATTTGAACATAGAATTATTCATAGAATACTTCCATCAGTACAAGTGCTTTCAAGGTTACTTGAGAGTGGGATAAAGGTAAAAGATATAGTAGCAATGCAGGGACCCATATCATGTGAATTGGAAATGGGATTTATAAAACAATTTGATATAAAAGGTTTATTAACGAAAGATAGTGGTGTAGAGGGTGGATGTCTTGAGAAATTTAAGGCTGTAAAAAATTTAAATATAAAGTTAATAGTAATAGAAAAGCCTAAATTTACTTATAATATTCAATTCAATGAGCCTAAAACATTGGTAGATTATATTGCAGAAAAATATATTGGATTGCTTTAGAAATTTATATGTTAACTTATTAAAGTTTGAAAGAAAGACTATAATTTTTAAATTTGATAATAAATTAGACCTTTATTAAAATAAAAAGAAAGGAAAAGAGTATATAAGTTTTTATTAAGTAAAGTATAGAAATTCATATGCTTTTATATCTAAATGGAATTAACAATAGGATTTATTTTGGATTTATTAATTGGAGATCCTAACAATCCATTTCATCCAGTAAGAGGAATTGGATTGTTAGCTTCTAAATTAGAAACTATTTTTAGAAAACTTTTAAAAAATTCTTTAAAGATTGCTGGATTGATTGTGTGGATAATTACAATTATTTTAACATTTGCAATTACATATGGAATTATTTTTGTATGTATGAAAATAAATAAATATTTAGGCGTAATTGTTCAGGGAATAATTATTTATTTTTGTATATCAGCTAAGGGATTGGTTGTAGAAGGATATAAAGTTATAAAATATTTAAATGAAGGTAATATTGAGAAGTCAAGAAAACAGCTTTCATACATTGTTGGAAGGGATACAGAAAGCCTTGATTCAAAGGGAATAACAAGAGCTGTTATTGAAACTATCGCTGAAAATATGAGCGATGGAGTTATTGCTCCAATATTATTTGCAGGAATTTTTGGAGCTGCAGGATCAATGGCATACAAGGCTGTAAACACCATGGATTCCATGTTTGGATATAAGAATGATAAATATATTGAATTTGGATATTTTCCAGCAAAACTTGATGACTTGTTTAACTATATACCAGCAAGGGTTACTGGAATATTGATAATAATATCATCGTTTTTTCTTAAGAGGGATTATAAAAATAGTTTGAAGATATATAAAAGAGATAGATATAATCATACAAGCCCCAATAGTGCACATCCTGAGGCTGCTATGGCAGGAGCACTTGATATACAGCTTGGAGGAGCAAACTATTATTTTGGGAAAATTGTAGAGAAGCCTGTTATTGGTGATAAAATAAAGGAAATAGAAATTAATGATGTAAAAAAGACAGCAGAAATTTTATATTTATCAGCAGTTATGGGGTTTATATTAATGGTAATTATTAAATTTATAATATACAGAATATAGAAATACATATTTTTGACCTATAAAGTGAAACTTGATAGGTCAGAAATTATATTTAAGGAAAAATTGGAGGAGATTAGTTTGGCTAACTTTGGACATGGTGGAAATGTTAAAGAAATGGGAAGAAATTATAATATGGATTGGAAACGAATAATTGATTTTTCTGCTAATATAAATCCATTAGGCATGCCTAAAAGTGTAAAAGATTCTATTAAAAAAAATTTGGAAGAGATAGAGAAATATCCTGATCTTTCTTATTATGAATTAAAAGAAGCTGTTAGTGAGTATGAAAATAAAAAATTAGATAGAGCTGATATTATTTCTAGGGATAATTTGATTTTAGGAAATGGAGCAGCGGAAGTTATATATAGTGTTGTAAGAGCTATTAATCCAGATAAGACAATGATTCTTGCACCAACATTTTCTGAGTATGAAGAAGCGGTATTATCCATTTCAAAAGAAATCGTTATATATAATTTGAAGGAAGATGATGATTTTGCATTAACAGACAGTATTTTAAAAGAAATAAATGATGATATTAATATGATTTTTATATGTAATCCTAATAATCCAACAGGTTCAATAGTCTCTAAGGAACTTCTAATAAAGATATTAAACCATTCAAAACTTACAAATACATTTGTTGTTGTGGATGAATCTTTTCTGGATTTTATTGATGATGATTTTTCAATTATTCCTTGCATAGAAGAATATAAGAATTTAATCGTAATAAAATCACTTACAAAGTTTTTTGCATTACCTGGCTTGAGAATAGGGTATGGACTAAGTAGTAATAAAAAGCTTTGTGAAAAAATCGCAAAAATGTTTCCTGCATGGAATATAAATATTTTAGCTGACATTTCAGCAAGGGCATGCTTAAAAGATGAAAAATATATTGCTGAAACAATTGATTTTATGGAAAAAGAACGAATTTACTTGTATAATGAACTAAAGAAAGTTAATTATTTGAAAGTATATGAGCCTAGTGTCAATTTCATATTTTTCAAAATAAATAAATCTATGGATATGAAAAAAGAGTTACTAAAAAGAAACATACTTATACGAAGCTGCAGTAATTATCGTGGTTTAGATGAGAGGTATTTTAGAATTGCTGTAAAAGGTCATGAAGAAAATATCAAGATAATAAACGCATTAAATTCAATAATAAATCTATAAAAGACAATAAGAATTATGTAATTTACACTTGTGAAGAAATTTTAAATTTAAACACTAATTAATTGAACTAGTGGAAGGGGTATATTATGAAAAAGAAAAGCATCATGTTTTTAGGTACAGCATCTTCTGTTGGAAAGAGCACTTTAGCAGCGGCATTATGCAGAACTTTGAAAAATAAGGGTCTTAATGTAGCTCCTTTTAAAGCACTTAATATTTCTCTAAATTCTTATGTGACAAAAGAGGGACTGGAAATGGGGAGAGCGCAGGTTGTTCAAGCAGAGGCATGCAAAATTGAACCAGATGTGTTAATGAATCCAGTTTTATTGAAACCGGGTGGAGGATGTACGCAGGTAATAGTAGAGGGAAAAGTTTATTGCAATATTGAACCTTATAAGTATAAGGAGTTAAATAAAAAATTAAAAGCACGTGTTAAAGCTTCTTATGAAAAACTTGAAAAAGATTATGATGTAATAGTTTTAGAAGGTTCAGGAAGTTGTGCAGAAATTAATTTACAAAATACAGATATATCTAACATGGCAATGGCTAATATTTCAGACTCTCCTGTTATTTTAGTAGCAGACATTGATAGAGGAGGAGTATTTGCATCAGTAGTAGGTACACTTCAATTATTGCAGGAAAAGGATCGAGACAGAGTAAAGGGTGTAATTATTAATAAATTCAGAGGCAATAAAAAAATGTTTGAAGAAGGAAAAAAACAACTAGAAGAAATAATAAAGATTCCTGTACTAGGGGTAATGCCTTATGAAAAGTTTGATATTGAAGATGAAGATAGTGTAACAGAAAAAATTAAAAATGAAGAGCAAGAAGGAAAATTGGATATAGCAGTAATTAGACTTTCGCATATGTCTAATTTTACTGATTTTACTATGCTAGATAGAATATGTGGAGTTAATGTGAGATATGTAAGGGAACCAGAAGAATTAAAAAATCCAGATATAATAATAATTCCTGGAACTAAGAATACTATTGATGATTTAAGAGCAATAAAAGAAAATAAGCTATTTAATAAGATTAAAGAAGTAAAGGAAAAGGGAGTACCTATACTTGGAATCTGTGGCGGATATCAGATGCTTGGTTCTGTTGTTCTTGATAAACTTGGTGTTGAAGGTGATATAAGCCAAGAAGAAGGTTTTGGTTTCTTGGATATAAAAACAAGATTTAATGAGGCTAAAATAACAAAGCAAACACATGCTGATATATTATGTGATTTAAGAGATATAAAATCTATAAAAGGACATATTGTAAGTGGCTATGAAATTCATAATGGAATAAGTAAAATAGGAAAAAAAGCGGTTCCATTTATTAAGGATACTGATGGTGTAGTAATAGGAGTATGTAATGAAGAAAGAACCATAGCTGGAACATATCTTCATGGAATATTTGATTCAGAGGATTTTATAAATTCCTTTGTAACAGGTCTTAAAACTAGCAATGATATTTCTATATCAGAAGAAAAACTTATTGAAAGAGTAAATGAATATAAAGAAAAAGAATATGACAGGCTTGCTAAAATATTTGAAGAAAATATTGATATGGATAAAATAAATAAAATTCTAAATATAGAATAATTTTGTATGCAGCTATATTTACAGTATTAATAAGGAAGGAGAGCTTGAATTGTTATGTTGACAGATACTGAAGAAAGAATGCTTCAATATATTCAAGATCATGCAAATGCTAATGTTAGGGGAAAAACATTTTTTAGAATGACAGATGTTTTAGAAGATGCATTTCTTCTTACAGAAGATAAGGCTTATGAAGTTTTTAAAAATATAATGTCTCGAAAGAATATAGGAAATTCAAAATATGATATTATTGATGAATATATTGATATGTTGAAAAAAGGATATGGATCAATTAAGGAGCAGGTAGATATATTTGGTGGCGATAGATACTCAATAGTAGTTTCTACTGCTGAAAAAAGAATAAAATCTTATGAGGGTGGAAGCTTTTTTGACGTGCTTAGAGAAGTATACAATGTAAGTGATAGTGATTTAAATGAACTTATATTGAAATTTATATCTTTTGCAAGCTCTCCAGGATTTAGTATAAAATTAGATGAAGAAATGTATAATAAATTTCTTCAGTCAGATTTAGAAGAACTCGATAAACAATATGAAAGATTTTTAAATTTGAATAATAACTAACGGGGGATTTTAGAATGGCTTATGATAATCAAGAATTATTTAAATATATAGAGAAAAGAGCAAAATACAATGTTGAAAATAAAAAGTTTTTCAGAAATACAGACATATTAAGAGCTGCATTTGGTGTATCTGAAGATAAAGCTTATGAAATAATAAAAGATATGATGGCAAGCGGAAAAATTGTACCAAATACAAAGGAATCACTTATTGATGAATATATGAATATGCTTGGAAATGGATATATGACATTGAGTGAGCAGTATAGTTTAATTGGAGGAGATAAACTTTCTTTGATAAAAAAAGAAGCAGAGAGAAGAAAAGAAAAGTTTAATAAAGGAACTATATGTGATATGCTACAAATAGTTTTTAATGTTGATAATAAAGATCTAGAGGATATTATTATAAAATATTTAAAAACAGTAGAATCTACAGATTTTTCATTTAAATTCACAGAAGAAAGCTTTTATGAATTTCTTGAAAAGGATATGAATGAACTTGATAAACAAGCAGATAGATTTAGAATATAATTTTTAAAAATAGCTGGTATCAACTAAATTGATACCAGCTATTTTGCCTAATCAAGTATAAAATTTAAAGATATATATTAGTTAATAAAAATATTGGTTAAGTAAAATGAGATACATGGATTCTGTATTTATTTCAATACTCTAACAATAGCTAGTATTATAAGCAATA
This sequence comes from Clostridium butyricum, assembly GCF_006742065.1. Classification (NCBI taxonomy): domain Bacteria; kingdom Bacillati; phylum Bacillota; class Clostridia; order Eubacteriales; family Clostridiaceae; genus Clostridium; species Clostridium butyricum. Next base: position 1,052,750 of record NZ_AP019716.1, read on the forward strand.
CACCTGAAAGCCATGATAATTCCAAATGAAGTTTTTCAGAGAATTTTTGACCTAAAAATACACCGATTGAAACTGCTGAAACTCCTATTAAAAAACATAATACCAAGGTTTGAACATAATTTATGTTGCATAAACTAGAACCAAAACCAACAGCAAGACTATCTAAGGATAGAGCTAAAGCTAAATAAAATGATTCTTTAGAATTAAGAGATTTAGATTTATCAAAATCGGCTTTTGTTTCATCAGCATATACTTGAAGAACGAATTTAAAATCAAATAATTTAAAGGTTAAAGGATAATCACATTTTGTTTTTTTAGAAATATATGCCTTAAACAAATATTCGAAAAGTCTATAAATTCCAAGAGACATCAAAATAATAAAGCCTAAAACAGCTGGAAGATTTCCAGGAAGAAAGCTTTTAAAAAGAGAACCGATAAATAATGAACACGCCAAAGTCGAAGTACATACTAAATTTATTATTATAACAGATTTAGGTGGAATTTTTATTTTTGAAGTTCCATAAGCTATACTGGCAACGAATGAATCTATACATAAAGATGATACAAGCAATAATGACTCAAGCATAAATCTTACCTCACATTTCCTATATACATAATCATAATATGAATAAAAACTACAATTAGTTACACAAATCGTAAATATCATGTAAGCTACTGTAATATATTTTTTGTTTAAGTAGTTATATTAAGAAAATGTGATTCATGGTATACTTAAATAGTAAAAATGAAATATAAATTTTAAATATAAATAAGTATTTGGCGTATGGAGGAGAAAAATGTACAAATTAATTGCACTAGATATGGATGGAACATTACTTACATCTGAAAAGAAAATATCTGAAAAAACTAAATCAGTATTAAAAGAAGCAGAAAGAAAAGGAGTAAAAGTTGTTTTAGCGTCAGGTAGACCACTAACTGGAATTACAAGATATTTAGAAGAATTAGACCTTTTTAAAGGCGATGATTATGTATTAAGCTTCAATGGTGGTATCGTTATTAATAGTAAAACAGAGGAAATTATAACAAGTAGCTTATTAAAGGGATCTGATCTTAAAGAAATATTTAAGACTGCTAAAGAACTTGATATTAATATACATGCCTTTTCAGTAAAGGAAGGACTAATAACTCCTAAAATGAGTCAGTATACTCAACATGAATGTGATATAAATGGGATTAAAGCAACAATAAAAGACTTTAATGAAATTGAAGATGATGAAGATATCGTAAAAGTTATGATGATTGATCCACAGGAAAAATTAGATGAAGCTATAAAGAAACTTCCAAAAGATTTATATGAAAAATACAGTGTGTTTAAAAGTGCACCTTTCTTTTTAGAATTTACAAATAAAGAAGTAGATAAGGGTAAGGGCCTAAAAAGATTAGGAGAATATTTGGGAATTAAGCAAGATGAAATTATAGCATGTGGAGATGCTGGAAATGATTTATCTATGGTTGAGTATGCAGGATTAGGAGTTGCTATGGAAAATGCAACTGATGATGTGAAAAAAGCAGCTAATTATATTACTCTTTCTAATGATGAAGATGGTATTGTGCATGTGGTTGAAAAGTTTATTTTAAACTAGAACAGTATATTATAATAAAGCATCCATGAAAATGGATGCTTATTTATTTTGATCAAAAAATAAGTTTAAGTATCCTAATTATATAAAATATTAATACTATTTATGTTATAACTAAGTTGTATAGTATACAAATAACCTATAATCAACATAATATAGATATACTTTTTATTTTAAAAATAGGAGGAATATATTAATGAAAGTAGTTGTAATAGGATGTACTCATGCAGGAACAGCAGCAATTGTTAAGTTAAAGGAATTACATTCAGATTATGAAGTTGTTGTATATGAGAAAAATGATAATATTTCTTTCCTTTCATGTGGAATAGCGTTAAGTGTTGGTGGTGTAGTTACACAGCCAGAAAAATTATTTTATAATTCGCCAGAAAATTTAGCTAGTATGGGTGTCAAAACAAATATGAACCATGAAGTGACAGATATAAATTTTGATGAGAAAAAAATAAAAGTAAAAATTGTCGGTAGTAGTGAAGAGTTTGAAGATAATTATGACAAATTAATATTAACTTGTGGATCATGGCCTGTTGTACCTAAATTTGAAGGTGGAGATCTTGGAAATATTTTATTATGTAAAAATTATGATCATGCAAAAGAAATAATAGAGAAAAGTAACAATTCTAAAAAAGTAATTGTTATAGGTGGCGGTTATATAGGTGTTGAATTAGTTGAAGCTTTTCAAATGAAAGGTAAAGAAGTAACATTAATAGATACTGCAGAAAGAATTATGGCAAAATATCTAGATAAAGAGTTTACAGATATAGCAGAAAATGAGTTTGAAAATCATGGAATTAATCTTGTACTTGGAGAGAAGGTAAAGAAATTTAAAGGTAATGGAATGGTATCACATGTAGTAACTGATAAAAATGAATATGAATGTGATCTTGTTATCTTATGTATAGGTTTTGTACCTAACAATACTCTCGTAAAAGGAAAGCTTGAAACATTAGATAATGGAGCTATTTTAATAGATGAGTATATGAGAACAAGTAAAGAGAATGTATTTGCAGCTGGTGATTGTTGTAGTGTTATTTATAATCCAGCAGAAGATATTAGATATATACCACTGGCAACTAATGCAGTAAGAATGGGTACATTAATTGCTCTTAATATAGAAGAACCAAAGATAAAATATATGGGGACTCAGGGGACATCAGGAATAAAGATATATGAACAGTGTATAGCATCTACAGGTCTTACAGAGGAAAGCGCAAGATTGACTACAAATTACAATATTGATTCAGTATTGATAACAGATAATTATAGGCCAGAATTTATGCCGACTTATGAACCTGCAACATTAAAAATAGTATTTGATAAGGATTCTAGAAGAATACTTGGAGGGCAGATAATTTCAAAAATTGATTTAACACAATTTATGAACACTTTATCTGTTGTTATACAAAATAAAATGACAATTGAAGAACTTTCTATGACAGATTTCTTTTTTCAGCCACATTTTAACAAGCCTTGGAGTTTGTTAAATATTGCTGCATTACAAGGAATAAAATAGTTTGTATTTAGTAAATAATGGATGTTGATACTTCAATATAGAGATATCCATTATTTATTTTTTATATTCCATAATAATTTTTCTTAAAAGTAAAAAAGATTTATTTAATCTATTCAAATTTACTACAAGTATACGAATATAATAATTAGAAGAGCAAAAGCTTTAAAACTTTTGCTTCAAAAAATAAATCCAAATGTTTCAAATGAAAAAATGATTAAAAGATAAGAACAAAAGCAGGATCTAAAGAAATAAACAAGTAAGAGTTTAGTAGGAATTATACTAGAAATAAATTTCGGTAAATTAAAGAAAATATAATTTTAATGATGTAAAATTATAATCTATGGTTTAACTAAAATTACAAATAATTATATTATTCCTGAATTTTGGAACATATCTAAAGATTATATATGAGCTAATTTAAAAATGTAAAATACACGTATAAAAAATAAGTTGTAGATTTATGCGTTGATAAGTAATGTAGGCATTTTGAGATAAACGGTGTACATATAATTATTTAGACATTTGGGGAAATTTATAATTGTATCATTTTAGGGGGGAATAGCAGCTATGAGGCTGGTTCCGATTGAAAAAGTACGACCTAATACTGTATTAGGAAAAACTATATATGACATAGATGGAAGGCTTCTTTTAAGAGCAGGAGTAGTTTTAAGAGAAAATACTATAACAAAAATAAAAGAAATAAACATTCTATCTATATACATAGTTGATAAATATAGCAACGAGGAAATTGAAGATATCATAAAGCCAGAAATACGGCAGAAAGCTATAATAACTATAAAAGAAGCATTTTCAAATATAGGAAGACTTAATAATGGAAATGCATTTAGAAATAGTGAACAAGACTATACATGGCAGGAACAAAGCTATTTTTATAATATAGGAAAGATGGCAGAAAATATAATAGAGGATATATTAAGTCATAAAGATTTAGTTTTAGCATTAGTTGATATTAGAAGCATGAATAATTATATGTATTCTCATTGTGTTAATGTTGCAGTTATTTCGTTAACTATAGGAATTGCTATGAAGTTTTCAAAGAAAAAATTAGAAGCATTATGTATAGGAGCACTTATACATGATATAGGAAAGTCACTTATTCCTAAAAGATTGATGGAAAAGGAAACACAATTTACAGAAAGTGAAATTGAAATTCTAAATCATCATCCAAGACTTGGATATAAATATTTATCAAGTACATATAATATTAATAGTTTGAGCAAACTTATTGTTTTGCAGCATCATGAACGTCCAGATGGACTTGGATTTCCAGATAGACTTACTGATGAAAACATAATTGATTTAAGTAAAATTGTGAGTATTGCAGATGCATATGACAATTTATCTACAGATCTTCCTGGCAAAAGGGCAATGTTTCCAAGTGATGTTTTAGAATATTTAATGTCAAATGCAGGAACGATGTTTGATTATAATTTGATAAGTGTATTCTGTAGAATAATAATACCTTTTCCAAAAGGAACTGTAGTAAGGTTAAGTACAGAAGAAATAGCAAGAGTTGAAGAAACTATTCCTAATTTTCCTCTTAGACCAATATTAAGAATAATTAGTGGACCAAGGGAGAGTAGGATTGGTAATAAGATTTCGTTATTAGAGGAGTTGTCTATAGTTATTACAGAGATAGTGTATGATGTGGAATAATAGATGAGTTATTGGACTTTTATATCCAATAACTCATCTATTGTTTTATTCTATTATTTTTATAAACTTAAAATTTATTACATCAAATAAACCTTTATCAGTTATTTTTATTGAAGGAATAACTGGAAGTGAGAGAAATGAAAGTGTTAAAAATGGGTTAAAGTTAATGTTGGGTGCTACTATTTTTATACTATTGTGAAGACTTTCTAGCTCAAAATCTATTTCACTATAAGATCTTGATGTCATTAATCCAGCAATTTCAAGTTTTATAGAAGAAAGAATTTTTCCATTTTGTACTACAATTATTCCACCGCCAATTTTTTTTAGTTCTTGCACAGCAAACAACATATCATTATCATTAGTACCAGCTACTATAAGATTATGAGAATCATGGGCGATAGTTGTAGCAATTGCTCCACATTTTAGACCAAGTCCTTTTAATATTCCAAGACCTATATTTCCCGTTGCTTTATGTCTTTCAATTACTGCTATTTTCACAAGATCATTTTTTAAGTAGGATTCAAAATTGAAAGTACCAGAAGTGTTTATATTCTGATTATATAAATCAATTTGATTGTACTGTAAATGTTTTGTTTCAAGCTTGTTTGGTATAATTTCAATTATATTTATTTTTTTTGTAGGATTGCTAGTAAGTGAAACTTTAAAACTGTCTTTAGATAAAATAGGAATGTTTATTGAATTTGTTAATGTAAGATTTTTAAGGGTATTTTTTATTGGCATATTAGTTAGTAGTTTATTTTTATCTACTACGAGCAGACCTTTTTTATAAACTCTATTTATTTTAAATGAAGTTAAATCATCCAATATAATAAAGTCTGCAATGTATCCAGGGGCAATAGCACCTTTATTTTTTATATTGTATAAGGAAGAAGTGTTGATTGATGCCATTGATATGGCTGTTTCAGGCTTTAAACCAAAGTTTATAGCTTCAATAATGGAAGTGTTGATCGAACCATTTTCCATTAAATCATCAATATGTTTATCATCGGTGCATAATGAGAAGCGTGAACTGTTACTTTCATTAACAGCAGGAAGTAATTCTTTAAGATTCTTCGCTACAGTGCCTTCTCTTATTAACACATGCATACCTCTTCGGATTTTTTCTAGGGCTTCTTCTTTAGAAATGCACTCATGATCTGTAGATATATTTGCACATCTATAAGAATTTACCATCATAGGTGTAAGACCAGCTCCATGTCCATCAATTAGTTTATTATTATTAATGGCATCATAAAGTTTATTAATAATATCTTCATTACAGTTAATTACTCCTGGATAATTCATAACTTCTGCAAGTCCTAGTATTCTTTCGTTTTTATATAGAGATTCTAGATCTTTTGCATTTAATACAGCTCCAGAATTTTCGAATTCTGTTCCTGGAACACATGAAGGAAGCATAAAATACATATCAAATGGGATATTTTCAGAAGAGTCAAGCATGAATTTAATACCATCAAGACCAAGTACATTAGCGATTTCGTGTGGATCTGCAATAACAGAAGTAATGCCATTTAAAAGAGCGGCTTTATAATATTCAGCTGGAGAGGTTAAGCTTGATTCAATGTGGCAATGAGCATCCATAAGACCAGGACATATATATTTATTCGTTCCATCAAAAGTCTCTGTTCCTTCATAGTCTCCAATACCAACTATATACCCATTTTTTATACCTATAGAATCAATAAAGGTATTTTTATTAAATACATCAACTATATTTATATTTTTAATCACCAAGTCACATTTTATTGATTTGGTAGATGCTTTAATTTGTTCAATGAAAGTTTGTTTTGTCATGATAAAATCCTCCTATAACTATAGAATACTTTAACAGACAGTTAGTCCATAAAATAATGTTATATGCTATGTTTTATGAGCTCATTTTATACTTATCATCATATATCATTGTATTCCTAAATAAATTATTTTTTCTATTATAGTAAACATCAATAGGTATGTCAAAAAGTAAAAAGGTTTTCAATGATAAAATTATTAATAATATAAAAAAGCATTAGATTGACTTGGAAATAGTCAATCTAATGCTTTTATTTATTGTAATCTGTTAAATGAACTCAATGCATGTTGGTGAATAAATTTCATGAGAATTCATAAATGTCAGGCTTCCAGTTGATGGACCAATAGAAAATACAGATATATTATTTGATTTTTCATTTGCGACAAAAAGATAACTACCAGTTGGATCTATTTGAAAATCTCTTGGAGAATCACCTTGACATGATACAGTTTCTAACAATTTTAGTTTTCCATCTGTAGAATTAATTGAAAATAAGCTTATAGAATTATTTCCTCTATCAGATGTATAAAGGAATTTTTTATTTGGATGAATTCTTATTGCAGCTCCACTTTTGTTACCATCATAGTTTAATGGCATAGTACTTATTACTTGAATGTTTTCAAAGATATTATTATTATTAGATGGTTTGTATCTAAGTACAAAAATCTCGGATGTTAATTCACTTAAAACATAGATGTATTTTGAATTAACATAAGTAATATGTCTTGGACCTGTTCCCTTGGGGAAATGATAGCTTAATTCTGATTTTTCTGATAGTGTACCATTGATTAACTCATAAACAGCTAATTTATCAATACCTAATTGGGTAGAGATTATATATTTTTTATCAAAAGTAAACATAGAGCAGTGAAAATGAGGATTTTCAATTAATTTATCATCAGAATCAGATTGTATATGCTTTCCTATAGATGGGTAATTTAGTATGATACCTTCTAAAGTATTGTAAACTATCATCTTATTTTCATGATAATTTGATGAAATTACTACTTGATTATCATTATTTGTACTTATATGACAGGGTTGTTTTTCTTCAGAAAGATTATAATTTATTAGATTTAGCTTATCTTGTTCCTGCCAGTACTTAAATGATATTACCCCCGCTTTATTATTTATTTTACAAGTAGAATAAAGTATGTGTCTTTCGGTATCAAGTGCGAGATAAGTTGGATTTTCTACTTCATAAGCAAGATCCACTCTCTCTATTTCTTTTGAGTTTTTGTTAAAGTTTATGCGATATATCCCTTTACTTTTACTATTGGTATACGTACCCACATAAGCTGTTATTATATTTTGATGTAATACCATAATGTGTGCCCCCTTTATGTATGTATATAAAGTAGTATAACATAAATAGAAAATATAGTGATTTATTCATATTAGTTACTATTTAAGTGAAATTAAAAAATGATTAAAAAAATATAAAAAATAAAATAAATTATTAAATAAATATTAATAATAATATTAAAATATTATTATAGAGTATAAAAAATTATTTGATAAAAAATAAAAGGTAGGAATATATTGAATCCTTTAGTATTTAAATTTATAGCACATATAAATTTAAATACTAAAGGATTGTGATTAAACATTAAGTTGATATATATACAAATTTTGATATATAATGATAAATAATATATCAAAAAGCAATAAGCACAATAATGAAAGGGGAGTTAGGAATGCCAATAAAAATTCCTAGGGAATTACCAGCATTTAAAGTTTTAAGTGATGATAATATATTCGTAATGAATAATGAAAGAGCAAACACGCAGGATATAAGGCCACTTAAGATAGCAATTCTTAATTTAATGCCTAAAAAGATAGTAACAGAAAATCAGATTTTACGTTATCTGTCAAATACACCTCTTCAGGTTGAGATAAGATTGATTCAGACAAAGAGTTACACATCTCATAACACGCCTTTAGAACATTTAGAGAAATTTTATAGTTATTTCGATGAAATAAAACATGAGAGGTTTGATGGTCTTATTATAACAGGTGCACCAGTAGAACAAATGGAATTTGAAGATGTGACTTACTGGAATGAATTGACTAATATTATGGAATGGAGTAATACAAATGTATTTTCTACACTTCATATATGCTGGGGGGCTCAAGCAGGTTTATATTATCATCATTCAGTACCTAAGTATGATTTAGATCAAAAGATGTTTGGGGTATTTTCACATTGGGTTAATGATGAAAAAGCAGATCTTACAAGAGGATTAAGTGATGTATTTAATGCACCACATTCAAGACATACAGAGGTTAAAAGAGAGGATATAGTAAAAGTGGAAGATCTTGAAATATTATCAGAATCAGAAGAAGCAGGGGTTTTCATAGTAGCAACACAAGATAGAAGAAAAGTTTATATAACTGGGCATCTTGAATATGATAGAAACACTCTTAAAGATGAATATTTAAGAGACTTAGAAAAAGGCGATAATATAGCAATGCCAAAAAATTATTTTAAAAATAATGATCCAAATGAAAAGCCAAGCCAAACATGGAGAGGAAGCGCAAATATAGTTTTTGGAAACTGGCTTAATTATTGTGTTTATCAGAATACTCCATATGATCTTAATACTTTATAAAATACATAACAGCTGTATACTTTATTTAATTAAGTATACAGCTGTTATTAATTCAATAATAAATATAAAGGGAACTCCTAATGTGAATTTTATATGTTTTGTTTTATGTCTGAAAATATGCATTCCGGCAAACATTCCAATAGATCCTCCGATTAATGATACAAACATTAATGTTTTCTCAGGGATTCTCCATTCTTTGTGAACAGCACGGCTTTTATCAATAAACATTATTAGAAATCCACAGATATTAATTACTATTAAATAGAGAAATATTATTTTATACATATAATTACTCCCTCAAGTATTAAACTTAAAGTAATTATATCATAAATTTAAGATTCTTATCCACCAAGGGTAACATCTTGTTTATCATACCACGATAAAGCACCATAAAAATCCTCTTCTTTAAATGAAGGCCAGTAGTTATTAATAATATAAAAATCAGAATAAACAGATTGAGCTGGAAGAAAACCACTTAATCTTCTACGTCCACCCCATCTTATTATTAAATCAATTCTTGAAATGTCTTTAGAATGTAAATATGGAATTATACCACTTTTAGAAAGAGCAGGATTTTTAAGAAGATTTAAATCCCATTCCCATCCATAGTTAATTAAAAAGTTTACTTTTATTCCACCACTACCAAATACTTTTCTTTCAGTATATTGTAATAATTCTTTAGGGAAGCAAGATGAATTTGTATTTCCTAAAACTAATATTTCACAATTTTCTTTGGTTAAAAGTTCAACTGATTCAATACAGGCTTTAGTAAAAGCTTCTTTTTGATCAGAAGGCCTTTTTGTATTATCTACAGTAAAACCGTAAAATGTTACTTCTTCAACTTTTTCTTTTTGACATAATTTAAACACCTGTAATCCAGGATCGATACCATAGCTGTACCCCATATCTTTTGTCATATCATTGGATAAAGCCCAACGACGATTTCCATCAGGGATTATTCCAATATGTTTTGGCACTCTCATAAATTTATCCTTCCTTATTTATAATTAGTAATTCTTATATATAGTTTTTCCAAATAGTATAAAAAAATACATATAAATAAAAATTCGTAAAAATAAAAACTTTTTGGCATATAAAAACGGCTGTGAATTTAGGGGAATTCACAGCCGAGTTACCATTTAACCATAAGGAAAATGGCTATTACTATTTAATAAAGGGGTAAATAATAATTTTTAACTACTTTACAAGTTTTATTATAAGATTTGTATGTGTCAGGTTTATGTCAGACATATTAAAAAAATCATAAAAGAGGTTAAGGAATTCTTAATAATATTAAGAAAAATATCAGTAATACACAACATAATAAGTAATAGAATCTAGCTAAATTTAAGTAATTTATATATAATAGGTGTTGTCAAAGTAATAAACATAGAAAAGGAGATAATTATGATTGAAGTAAAATATAAAAATACAGAAAAGCAGATATGTGATTTCTCTATGTATAGGGCAACAAGTTCAGAATCATATAAAAAAACATTAAAGAAAAAATCTAATTTCATGTTTCTGATATTTTTAGTAGCTGGACTAATATACATTTTTGCAGGATTTAATATGAAAGAGCAAGGTAAGTTGCCAATAGGACTAATTTTTGCAGGAATATTCTTTTTGTTTGCTGTACTTAGTCTATTTTTCTTTGAAAAGTATGCTAATAAACATGTTGCAAGAACAATTAGAAAGAATTTAAAGAAAAAGGGAAATGTGATTGATTCTAATATTAAAGTGAAATTTGATGGGAAAGCAATAAAGGTTTTAAGGGGAAAAGAAAAGTCTATAATAAAGACTCATTCAATTATTGATGTAATTAAATTGAATGAATGTTTATGTATTGCTGCTAAAGGGGATATTGGAATAGCAATACCTTTTGATTCATTTAAAAAAGAAGAAGATTTGATAATGTTAGAAAAGACATTAAAAAATTATATAAAGTAGGTATGATAATATTATGGTTTTAGTAAAGAATTTGAAAGTTGTTGAATATATAAAAAAAGAAAGTGTTTTAATAATAGCATTGTTTTTAGCAATTACAACTTCATTTATATATACACCTAAGATGGAGTATATAGATTTTAAGACACTTATATTATTATTCAATTTGATGATAATAGTAAGTGCATTTAAGAAACTTAAATTTTTAGATTATATAGCAGTAGCAGTTGTAAAAAAATGTAGTACATATAAGCATTTATCAGTAGCGTTGGTATTTATAACTTTTTTTGCATCAATGTTAGTTACCAATGATGTTGCTCTTATTACATTTGTACCTATTACTATGATTATAGGAAGTAAGTTAGATATTGATGTTTTAAAGATTGTTGTTTTTCAAACTTTAGCAGCAAATTTAGGAAGTAGTCTTACACCTATGGGAAATCCTCAAAATTTATTTACATATACATATTACAATATATCTCCAATAAGATTTTTTCAGATAACAGTACCAATTGCACTAATGTCTATATTATTTCTTATTATGCTTATATTTAAAAGTAAAAATAAAGTAATAAATATTTCAATAGATAAGGTTATTATAGGAGATAGAAAAAAATTAATAACTTATTCTATACTTTTAGTTATAATATTATTTTCAGTATTTCATGTAATAGATTATAAATTATCATTTTTATTAACGCTCCTATTTATATTCTTTATGGATAGAAAGCTATTTTTTGAAGTTGATTATTCACTACTTATAACTTTTATAGGTTTTTTCATATTTGTAGGGAATATATCTAATTCCATACAAATACAAAATTTTATGAAAACAATTCTTAGTGGAGAATCAAATACATACTATGCAGGAATAATAATAAGTCAATTTATAAGTAATGTACCTGCAGCTATGCTTCTATCTGGATTTACAGAGAATTTTAATGATTTAATTCTTGGAGTAAATATAGGGGGAATGGGAACGTTGATAGCATCTATGGCAAGTGTAATATCATATAAGCTTTATTGTACTAGTAATAATGAAAGCAGAACAAGATATTTAAGAGTATTTACAATGTATAATATTTTGGGACTTGCTTTGTTTACTATTCTTTTTAAATTTATTTTATAGTCTATAGTATTTTTATATTTCGTTTATTAACTATAAATATAATATATTGATTATTACATATAGGTATATACTTATGATTAATATATATCAAAAAGTATTGGATTATATCTGATTTAATGGATAAAATATACATAAAAGAATATTAGTGAAAAGTAAATTACATAAAATGTGTGTGTGGGGATATGTAATATGGCAGTTAATGCAAAAAGACAAAAAGAACTAAAAGCCTTAGGTTTTTTATTACAAAATGATAAGGAACATTTTGCAGTAAGACTACTTAGTAGAGCAGGAAATTTTACAGTACAGGAGCTAAGAGACATAGCTAATCTTGCAGAAAAATATGGACGTGGTTATGTTGGTGAAACTACAAGACTTCAAGTTGAAATTCCATGGATTAAGGATAGCGACGTGGAAAAATTAATTGAAGAAATAAAAGCCCTTGGATTAAGACATGGTGGAACTGGACAAAAAATAAGACCTTTAGTTTCTTGTAAAGGAACAGTATGTTTGCATGGGAACATAGATACTCAAGAAATCTGCAGGCAGTTAGAGGATAGCTATTTTGGTACAGATACACCTCATAAGTGTAAAATAGGGATTGTAGGGTGTGCAAATAACTGTGCAAAAGCTAACATAAATGATATTGGAATAATGGGAAGAACAGTTCCTGAATTTGATGTTGATAAATGTGTTGGATGTGGACTTTGTGTTAAATCATGCAGACAAAAGGCTCTTGAAGTTGTAGATGGAAAGATAGTTCATAATAAGGATTTATGTGTTAACTGTGGTGGATGTGTACGTGCTTGTAATTTAAAAGCAGCATTACCTAAAGAAAAAGGTGCAGAAATTTTTGTTGGTGGAAGATTTGGAAGAGGAATAAGAATCGGTGATTCATTGGGAAAAATATTTAAAGAAGAAGAAATAATACCTATGGTTAATAAGATCATGGATTACTATAGGGAAGTTGGTATAAAAGGTGAAAGAATATCTACTGTTATGGATAGGATAGGAAAAGATAAGTTTATAGAAGAAGTTTTAAATAGATAGAAAAAGTGTACAATTCACCTATAATAAAAGTGAATTGTACATTTTTTAATTAAAGATTTGTATTAAATCATAAGTCCATGTAGATTATGTTCGATTTAAATAATTATTGTTATATTTTTATATGTTAATTAGGATATAATAAATAATTGAGAAATAAGTTATTATATAAAATATTTCAAGAAATTTACGTGTACTTAATAATTATTATCTGCTAAACTAATCACTATGCAGATATGATTATGTAGTATAATAATGTTTGCTAATTATTTAGATTAAATTATATGACAGAGGTGACAAGGTGATAGGGTTAATAGGAATTAAAAGAAATACGCCTTTAGAAATCAGAGAAAGACTTACATTAAAGCCTAAAAGAATTGAAACATATACTAATAAGCTTTTAGAAATATTTAAAGAAGTTGTGATTTTAGCAACTTGTAACAGAACAGAAATTTATTTTAATGATTTTTTTAAGAAAGAAGAACTATTAAAAGAGATTTTTGAGATTTTTGATTGGGATTATTCGTTTAGAGAGTATGTTTTTATTACTAGAGGAGAGGATTCATGCAGACATTTATTTGAGGTATGCTGTGGATTTCATTCGAAAATTATAGGTGAGGATCAGATACTTGGGCAAGTTAAAAATGCATATGAAGTTGCACTTGAATTAAATTCAGTAAATTTAGAATTACACAGATTGTTTCAGGAGGCTATAACATGTGGAAAAAAATTTAGAAATGAAGCAAAACTTTATGATATTCCAGTTTCATCAGCATCAATTGCTGTAAATGAAAGTATAAAAAAAGGGTGCTCTAGATTTATGCTTATGGGATATGGGGAAGTTGGACATCTTGTTATGAAGTATTTACTATCTCATAAAACAGACATTATATATTTGGTTGTTAGAAATACTAATATTAAATATGAAATAGAAGATGAAAGAGTGCGAGTAATTACATTTGATGAGAAAAATAGATACATAGATGAAGTTCAAAGTATAATATCGTGTACATCTGCACCTCACATTGTGTTATCAAAAAATGATATAAATGAATGTGGAGAAAAACTATATATTTATGATCTTGCTGTTCCAAGAGATATTGATAATGAAGTAGAAAATATGAGCAGAGTAGAAGTATATAATATTGATAAAGTAAGTGCGCTCAATGATGAAAATAAAAAGTTAAGAGTACAAAGAATGGTAGAAAACAAATACATATTAAAGAAGTATCTTAATGAATTTAATGAATGGCAAAAGATTAGAAGTATTGCCCCGGAAATAAAAAAAATAAAAGAAGTTGGCAATGAAGTTTATAGTATGAGAAGTATTACATTTAAAAATAAATGTAAAGATAAAAGTGATATTGAACTAGCAAATACGCTTATAAAAAGTGCTTCAGATTTTTATATTAATAGGGCTATTAAAATTTTAAAAGAAGAAACACTAAAGGGACGTGGTGAAGAATGTATAGAGATAATAGAGAAGATATTCAGGATGAAGTAGAATATTCATTTATTTCACTTTTTTCAAAAAAACTCCGAATAGGGGTTATTGGAGGTGGAAAAGCTGGTGCAATAAAAATCAATCATTTTGTAAAAAATAATTGTTATGTTGAAGTTTTATCAAAAGATTTTTCAAAGGATATTTTAGAACTTTCAAATAATAGTGATAACCTTAAATTAATCAATAGAGAATTTGATTATGAATTTTTGAGAGATAAGCACATTATAATAATTGCCTTAGAGGATAATAAAATAAAAGAACTTATAAAAGAATATTGTGATAAAAATTATAAGATATATATAGATTCAACAGATTTTAAAGAAGGTATGGCCGTTGTTCCAGCAGAAAGAAGTACAAAAACTATTAGTTTTGCTTTAAATACAAAAGGAGGTAATCCAAAAGGAGCAGTATGGGCAGCTGATAAAATAAGCAAAGTACTAAGAGATTATGATGATTATATAGATTTTACTACAAAAGTAAGAAATAAAGCTAAAAGTATTCCAGAATATAAAAGTGAGATTATAAATTTTATTTTTACAGATGAATTTAAAAATGATTTTGATAAAGGTGAAGAACTTAATAGTATAAAGAGTAGATTTCCAGAAGAAGTTATAAATAAGTTATTTTAATTTAAACGTGGAGGAGAGTTTTAATGGATAAATTAATACTTGCAACGAGAAAAAGTAGATTAGCACAAGTTCAGACAGAAATAGTTATGGACAGTTTAAAAAACAAGATTAATAAAGAGAGTGAGAAGCTCCTTATAGTTACAGAAGGTGATAGAAAGCTGGATGTGTCGTTAAATAAGATAGGCGGTAAAGGACTTTTTGTAAAGGATATAGAATGTGCACTATTAGAAGAAAAAGCAGATGCAGCTGTTCATAGTATGAAAGATGTACCCTATGAATTAAGCAGTGAATTTGAAATAACAGCAATAATAGAAAGAGAAGATATAAGAGATGTATTAATTTCAAAAGATAATATATCATTTAGTAAATTAAGATATGGAGCTAAAATTGGAACAAGTAGCATAAGAAGAGCAGCACAGCTAAAGTTATTAAGAAGTGATATTGAAGTAGTGCCTATTAGAGGAAATGTTCAAACAAGACTTGCAAAAATGGAAAGTGAAAATCTTGATGGAATAATACTTGCTGCAGCTGGAATTCATAGATTAAAGCTAGACAACATAATAACCGAATATTTTGATCCTAAGGAATTTCTTCCAGCAGTATCTCAAGGAGCAATAGGTATAGAGTGTGTAAAAAACAGTGAAAATTCTAAATACTTTAAAATGCTGGATAATGGTGAAGCCAGAATTACTGTGGAAGCCGAAAGAAGTTTTATGAGGGAATTAAAAGGAGATTGTCATAGCCTTATTGGAGCTTATAGCGAAGTGACTGGTGATGAATTATATATGATAGGAATATATGATTTAAATGGAGTAATAGTACGAAAAGATATTACTGGAAAAAAATCTAATTATCTTGAAGTAGGCAGAATGCTTGCAGAAAAAATATTAAATGAAAAATAAAATATTAAGCAATTATGAATTAATAGGAGAAATATTATTATGAGTAAAGTTTATATAATTGGAACAGGACCTGGTGATGAAGAATTATTAACAGTTAAAGCAGTAAAATGTTTGAAAAAGTGTACAGCTGTTTTGTATGATAGATTAGTTTCAAATAATGTTTTAAATTATTTGAATGATGATTGTATAGTTTACTATTGTGGAAAAGAACCAGGATCACATTATAAGACACAGGAAGAAATAAACGAAATGATTGTGAAATTGGCTAAAGAAGGCCATATAGTTGGAAGAGTAAAAGGTGGAGATCCTTATGTTTTTGGAAGAGGAGGAGAAGAAGTTCTTGCACTTAAGAATGAAAATATAGATTTTGAAGTTATTCCAGGTGTTACATCACCTATAGCAGTGCTAAATTATGCAGGAATACCTATAACTCATAGGGGAATAGCGCAAAGTTTTCATATTATTACTGGGATGTCGGCTAAAAATCTTAATGTTAATTTTAAGGCTTTAGCTATTGAAGAAGGCACTTTAGTTTTTATGATGGGATTGAGCAACTTAGAAAATATAGTTAGTCAGCTTGTTGAAAATGGAAAAGATCCAGAGACGCCATGCGGAGTTGTCATGAGAGGAACATGCAGTAAACAAAAAAAGGTTATTGGAACTTTGAATGATATATCAGAAAAAGTAAGAAAAGCAGGACTTCAATCACCATGTATTATTGTTGTTGGAGAAGTTGTAAATTTACATGATGATTTAGCTTGGTATGAAAATAAACCTCTTTTTGGAACTAATATATGTGTAACAAGATCTCAAAAGCAAGGGGTTAAGTTAAGAGAAAAATTGAGAGATATGGGTGCTGAAGTGACTTCTATAAGTGCTATTGAGATAGAGCCTTCGCCAGAAAATCTTAATGAATACATGGATAAATTAGAAAAATATGATCATATAGTATTTACATCTGTAAATAGTGTAAATATCTTTTTTGATTATTTAATTAAAAAGGGATATGATATAAGAAGATTAAATGCTAAAATTTCAGCAATTGGTAAAGCTACATGGAAAGCATTAGAAGATAGAGGCATTGTTTGTTTCGAAAAAGCACGTGAATTTATTGGTGAAGGATTAGTTGAAGTTTTAAAGCCACATATTAATGAACATGATAAAATTCTTATACCTTGTTCATCTATTGCAAAAGAAAACATAGCAGAAAGTTTAAAGAAAGCTGGAGCAGATGTTGAAAGAGTGTTTATATACAATACAGTAAAAGGAATATTAAGAAATAAGAGGGTATTTGACGAAGTAGATGTAGTATTCTTTACAAGTCCATCAACTGTATATAATATGATTGACATGGTTGGACTAGATGCGGTTAAGGAAAAGCATATTATAGCAATTGGAGAAAAGACAAATAAACCACTTGTAGAATTTGGAATAGCTGCAGATGTATGTAGTGAACATTCAGAAGAGGGTTTCTTAAAAGAAATAGTGTCATTTTTAAATGAACCAAATAATTAAATAAACATAATCGTTAATTGATAACTGTTAACTGTTAATTGTTAACTAAATAAGCTGGAGGGATAGTATGTTAAAAAGAGGAAGAAGATTAAGAGCAAGTAGTTCGATACGAGATATGGTTAGAGAAACAACACTGAACTCAAAGGACTTTATTTATCCTATATTTGTTGTTGAAGGGAAAAACATTAAAAATGAAATATCTTCTATGCCAGGAAATTATCATTATTCAATAGATAGATTACCTGAAGTTATAAAATCTATTGAAGAAGCGAATATAGCAGGTATATTGCTTTTTGGAATTCCTGAACATAAGGATGCATGTGGAAGTGAAGCATATAATGATGATGGAATTGTACAACAGGCTGTTAGAAAGATAAAGGAATTAAATAAAGATTTATTGGTAATAACAGATGTGTGTATGTGTGAATATACGTCTCATGGTCACTGTGGAATAATTCATGGAAATGATGTAGATAATGATGAGACTTTAGAATATCTTGATAAAATAGCAGTATCTCATGCAAAAGCTGGTGCAGATATGGTTGCGCCTTCTGATATGATGGATGGAAGAATAGGTTCCATGAGAAAAGCATTAGATGAAAATGGATTTAGAAAAGTAAGTATAATGAGCTATTCAGCAAAATACTGTTCAGCATTTTATGGACCATTTAGAGAAGCAGCAGATTCAGCTCCACAGTTTGGAGACAGAAAGACTTATCAGATGGATCCAGCTAATAGAATGGAAGCTTTAAGAGAAACAAAGATGGATATTGAAGAAGGATGCGATATAATAATGGTTAAACCAGCACTTTCTTATCTTGATGTAATAAGAGAATGCAGGGATAATTTTGATATGCCTCTTGCAGCATACAATGTAAGTGGAGAATATTCAATGGTTAAGGCAGCCGCAAAAGCAGGAATGATTGATGAAGAAAGAGTTACGATGGAAATATTAACTTCAATTAAGAGAGCTGGTGCAGATATAATAATAACTTATCATGCACTTGAAGCTGCAAAAATATTGAATAAAAAATAAATATAGAATAAACAATGAGGTTGTCTGAATTCTTACGTAGATGAATATTCAGGCAATTTCTGCTATTATAATTAAATGTATAAGCATAATAAGAAAACTTTATGGATTATAATGTATTTCATGAAATAGTGAAAGTCAAAATTTTATAGTTGAACTATTAATAATAAATATTAAAGTATTAATTTTAATATATATATTTACATAATTAGGAGGAAATAAAAATGACTAAAAATGATCAAATTTTTACTGAGTCGCAGAAATATATGCCTGGGGGAGTAAACAGTCCAGTTAGATGTTTTAAAGGAATGAGTATGAATCCTCCTATAATAAAGTCTGGTAATGGCGTAATGATTCAAGATGAAGATGGAAAAGAATATATAGATTTTGTTTTGGCTTGGGGGCCATTAATTCTTGGACATTGTGATGAAGATGTAGTAAAAGCAATTCAAGAAACAAGTAGTAAGGCTTTAGCGTTTGGAGCGCCAACAAAACTTGAATTAGATCTTGGAAAGTTTATGTGTGAAAATTTAGATAATGTTGAAATGGTAAGAATGGTTAACTCAGGTACAGAAGCTACAATGAGTGCAATAAAACTTGCTAGAGGATATACAAAAAGAAATAAGATAGTAAAGTTTGCAGGATGCTATCATGGGCATTTTGATGGATTTTTAATTGAAGCAGGATCAGGAGTAATGACAAATGGAATACCAGGTTCCCTTGGAGTTCCTGAAGGAGCCATAGAAAATACATTAATAGGAATATATAATGATAAAAAGCAGATTACTGATCTTTTTGAAAAGTATGGACATGAAATTGCAGGGGTTATTATAGAACCTGTAGCTGGAAATATGGGTGTAATAAAAGCGGAAGAAGATTTTATGAAAACTCTTAGGGAACTTTGTGATAAATATGGCTCTCTTTTAATATTTGATGAAGTTATGAATGGATTCAGAGTTGCTTTTAAAGGAGCGCAAAGCTTATTTGGAATAGAGCCTGATTTAGTTACATATGCAAAGATTATGGGGGGAGGACTTCCATGTGGCGCATATGCAGGACGAAGAGAAATAATGGAAAACTTATCTCCATTAGGAGGAGTATATCAAGCAGGTACAATGTCAGGAAATCCAATAGTTATGGCAGCGGGTCTTGCAACGTTGACAAAGCTTAAGAATAATTTAGAATGGTATGATCATATTGAAAAGATAGGAATTATGCTTGAAAATGGAATTAAAGAAATTTCAGATAAATATAATATTCCTGTCATTATAAACAGAGTAGGTGGTATGTTTACTGTATTCTTTACAGATCTTGAAGAAGTAAGATGTTATGATGATGTTAAGACATGTAATGTAGAGAGATTCAATAGGTATTTTGAACATATGATAAAGAATGGAATAAATATTGCACCATCTCAATTTGAAGCAGTTTTCTTAAGTGTTAAACATGAAGAATGCCACGTAGAGAAATTCTTAAAGAGCTTTGAAGAATTTGCAGTTAGTGAATCAAATTAAGTATTTAATATAATTAATTTGAAAAAGTTGACTATAATTAAATTATTTAATCAACAGTTATCTAAATAAAAAAATAGAATATTTAATAAAGTTGAACCTATAAAATAGATACTTGTAAAAGATAGTCTATATATTATAGGTTCTTTTATTTTTTAGCTTAGAAGTGGTAATTATTAAGTTGATTTTTAAGATAAGCATATATTAATAATTATAAACAAAAATTATTGCAATACTCACACAACGTTTACATGATGCTCGTTATAGTAATAATATGATTATAGAAAAATTAAAATAATGGGGGTAAAATAATGAACAAGAAGAAAATATTAAAGTTAACAGCAGCAGCAATGGCTATGACTACTGTGGGTAGCTTAAATCAAGGAAGAATTGTAAAAGCAGTTGAAAATAATGTACAGCTATCAGAATTAGATGTAAAAGATGAATCACTAGGAATTAATGATAAAGAGACAGGTGAAGACCTAACAGAGAATAATGAGAAAATATCTTATGAAGAAAATGCAATAGTTAGTGAAGAGCAGAAAGGCGATGAATTAGAAAAGAGCAATTTTGAAATAGAAACACAAACTTCTACCGGCTCTGCTGTAGAATCAGTTACATGGAGTTTTGACAATTCCAATGAAGGATGGAATTTTGGAGGCGCATATTCTTATAATGGACCACAAGATAATGTTGTTAACTTTGATGAAGAAAAACAAGGGTTGAGATTAGATGTTGATTATAGTAAAAATGTTGGGGACTCTTGGAGTGAATTTAAAATAGAGAAGAAATTTGAGGGTGAAAAACTTAAACTTAATGGATATAATGTATTAACATATGATTTTATATACGATCCAAACTGTATGACAACCGGTACGTTTAAGGCAAAATTATTTATTACAGATGGACCTAATAAAGATGTTGCTATAGATTTATCAAATGCTGAAGATTTAGGTAATGGACTAAAAAAGGCACAAGCAGTTGTTGAATTTAATAATGCAGATATTGAAGCTGATTCAATAATATTAGGTTTGGTTGGAAGTAATACAGATTATAAGGGAAGCATTTATATAGATAATATTAAATTAAGTCAGGCAGCACAAGAAGATCCATATGTAGAAAAGACAGTAGAACCTGTAAAACAAGGACTAGTAGAAGTGGATTCTTTAGAGATGCCTTCAGAAGTTAAATTAGTAGATAATGAAGCAACTCAAGCAACAGCAGACTTATATGCTTATTTAAAGGCTCTTGGGAAGACAGACAAAGTCATATATGGACATCAAAATGATACACATCACAAGGCTTTATATAAACAAGGTACGAACTCAGATACAAAAGATGTAACAGGTTCAATAGCTGGAATTATAGGAATGGATACACTTTCATTTACAGGGGATGAATTAGAACTTACGGATGAAGAAAAGAAAGAAGGATTAACCCTTCCTAAGAAAGCAGCTCAAATAGATGCTCAAGCAGCAAAAGAAGGTGCAATAATTACATTATCTTCTCATATGCCTAATTTTGAGATTGTAAAAAATAAGGAATTAGTAGATGGAAAATATGATTATTCAGGGTATTCTCCAAATAAAACAAGTGGAAATATTGTATCAAGGATAATGCCAGGTGGAGATTTAAATGAAGTTTATACAGGTTATTTAGATTTAATAGCAGAGTATGCAGATGAATTGCAAAAAGAAAATGTACCAGTGTTATTCAGACCGTTTCATGAAAATAATGGAAGTTGGTTTTGGTGGGGAGGAGCATTTTGTGATGCACAATCTTACAAGAATTTATTTGCATATACAGTGGACTATTTAAGAAATACTAAAAATATTCATAACTTCTTATATGTATATTCTCCAAATGGACCTTTTGAAAATGATAAAGAATATTTATCACGTTACCCAGGGGATGAATATATAGATATTTTAGCTTTTGATATGTATCATGATGATCCAATGGCAGAGGCATCAAAAGATCCTTGGATGGAAAGTTTAAAGGAAACTATCAATTTAGTTCAAGGAATAGCAGACTCAAAAGGAAAATTATCAGCAGTATCAGAAACTGGTATAAGAATTAATGGTGGTGGAATGCCTGAAACAGGAAATCCAAATAAGACTTGGTTTAAGGATGTTTCGGATATAATTTCAAAATCAGATATGCCATATTATATGGTGTGGGCAAACTTTAATAATACAGATAACTTTTTTGCACCATTTATGGCTAATGATAAAAAAGGCCATGAAATGATTAATGAATTTATTGATTATTATAATGATAAAAATACAGTATTTGCTGACAGAATAGATGATTATGCATCAGTAGATACACAAATTAGTGATAAATATGCTTATGGATATATAATGACTCCAATTTCAAATGACAGAATATTAGAGCCAGTAACTATAAAAGCAGCTGTTAGAAATACAGAAGGAAAAGTTACATTTGACATCAAGAATAAAGATGGACAAGTTATTAAAACAATTGAAGCTACAGATAATAATGGTATATTCAGTGGAGATATTACAGAAGATATATTAAATGAACTTGGTCAAGTATCAGGTACAATTGAATTAAAATCAGATAACACAGTTTTAAACTATATAAATGCAGTGTTTAATATTAAAGAAGCAGAAAAGCAACCAAGAGTTGTTGATGACTTTGAAAGCTATATGGGTGATAGCAGTCTGTTATCTGGTGCATGGTCTACAAATAAGGGGCCAGGGTGTAGTGTAAATCCTAAGTTGTCAGATAAAAATAAATATACAGGTGATTATGGAGTAGCATTTAGTTATAAAATTTCTACTGAAAAAACAAGTGAGGGATATGCAGGAATAATAAAATCCCTTGAAGCAGACTGGACTGGCTGCGATGCACTTCAAATTTGGGCTAAGCCAGATGGGAAAGGGCAAAAGTTAGTTATTCAGTTAACATCAAATGGTGAAGATTTTGAAATTAGGCTTCCTGAATTTACAAAAACAACTGAACCACAACTTTTAAAACTTCAATTCAGTGATTTTATAGGTAAAAAAGGTGGGAAATTAGATCCAAGCAATATAACAAGTATGGCAATATATTGTAATACAATAGTACCAGAGGATAATGAAGGAAGTTGGAATGTAGATTCAACAATGTATTTTGATGATATCAAAGCTATTAATACATCAGAAAGTGAAACGGAGATTGGAAATGTATCTGTAAATATATCTGGAATACAAAAAGTAGGGTATACATTAACTCCTATTGTGAAAGTGGAAGATAAAGAAGGAAATGAAATAACTACTAGTTTAAATCTTAAGTACTATTGGTATCAGATGGATAATGATAAAGATGAAGTTAATGATACTAATTCAGTTCTTATAGGTACTGATAAGAATTATAAAATAGCAAGAAGTGATTATAATAAATACATTAAATTAGTGGTAAAATATGTAGACAATAATGGTGAAGAAAAAGAAATATCCCATGACTATACTAAATCAAAAATAACGTTTAAATCATCAGGAAGTCATTCATCATCAAATAATTCATCATCAGAAAATGATTTGTCAGGAGATAGTAATTCTAATTCAGTTATTACAGAAGTTATTACTAATGAAGATGGAACATCATCAATAAAACTTGTTGATGCAAATGGAAAGGTTATGACTGGATGGCAGTTTATTGATAATAAATGGTATCTAGGTGATGAAAATGGTATTGCTAAAACTGATTGGCAGCAGGTAAATGGAAAATGGTACTATTTAGAAAATGATGGTAAAATGAAGACTGGTTGGTTAAAAGATAAAGATGGAACATGGTATCACTTACAAGCAAATGGAGCAATGCAAATAGGATGGCTAAAGGATTCTGATGGCAAGTGGTATTATTTGAAAGAAAATGGTGCAATGAGTATAGGTTGGTTAAGGGATACAAATGGAACATGGTACTATTTGAACAATAGTGGAGCAATGCAAACTGGTTGGATAAAAGATGCTGATGGAACATGGTATTATTTAAATCAGTCAGGTGCCATGTTATCTAATACGATAGTTGATGGATATGTTCTTAATAAAGATGGAGCATGGGTTAAATAATTATAAAGGCATAAAGTAAATACTATAAGGCTATATCGAAATTGAATTGTTTTGATATAGCCTTATAATATTTTAGCATAAGGTTAAAATTATAGAATAAAGATATGAATAATACCCATAAGGACATATATTAATTGAATATATTTATCAATTAATATATACTAATACATGTTTCTATTTTGATAAATTGAAGTATAGGATATAATATTAGTAATAAGATGTAAATGTAATTATAGATGAGAATTTCTAAAGATTATAGATATTATATATTCTTTAGAAAAAGTGATGTATTATCATGAATTGAATTAATAAAATATATGATGAAAAATAAATCTCATTTTAAAGAAATAGTCATACTTAGAACTAAAAAATATTTATAAAATGAGATTATGATATATATATATATATATATCAATGACTAAGGAGAAAGATAATGAAAAAAATTATAAGTAAAAAATTAAGAGTAGGAACATTACTATTGTGTACTGTAATGATGGGAAGTATGTTTTTTGGCTGCAGAAAAGAAGAGAAGCAAACAATTAACTTTATAAATTATGGCGAAAACATTGGTGAAGGGATTTTAGATGAATTTGAAGAAAAATATGGAATTCACGTCAATCAAGAAGTTTATGATGCACCAGAAGAGATGTATAATAAAATAACATCAGGAGCATCACAGTATGATGTAATTGTATCCATAGATTATCTTGTACAAAGAATGATTGCAGAAGATAGATTAGAAAAAATTGATTTTGATAATGTTACGAATATGTCTAAAATATCATCGGATCATTTAGGAAAGACATTTGATCCAAATAATGAATATAGCGTTCCATATATGTCAGGAACTATAGGAATATGTTATAATACTGATTATGTAAGTAAACCAATAGATAGTTGGACTGCATTATGGGATACTGAATATCAAAAAAATGTAGTACTTTTAGATGGAGTTCGTGATTCTCTTGGGGCAACATTAAAAATGCTTGGTTATTCTTTAAATACTACTGATCAAAAAGAAATCAATGAAGCAAAAGATAAACTTATAGAGCTTAAGAAAAATGGAAACTTATTAGCTATAGGATCAGATGATAATACAGATAAAATGGCAAGTGGAGAAGCTGCTATATCTATTCTTTGGTCAGGTGAAGGACTAAATCTTGAAGCAGAGCATGATAATATAAAATTCGTTGTACCTAAAGAAGGTGCTAACTTCTGGATTGATTCATTATGTATACCAAAGGGAACTAAAAATAAAGAAAATGCTGAAAAGTTTATAAATTTCTTATGTGAAAAGGATCCAGCTTTTAGAACTGCTGATGAAATAGGATATACTACACCACAGAGTGAAGCTAGGGATGAGCAAGATGAAGCTGTAAAGGATAACCCTAATGCATATATGCCAGAAGAGTTGTTGGAAAAATGTGAAAGTTACGATTACTTAGGAGATAAGTTAAAATTATATGAAGAAGCGTGGACTGAATTTAAAGATTACAGATAAATATATAGTTTAGCTTTGTAAACAATAGTTTATACTGTGAATATTTATAATTGCATTTTTTGAGTAATAATAGTTATAAAGAAATTTGGTAAAATAATTAACAAATGAAGATTTATTAGTATAAGTTATTATATAATAGTACAAAGGAGAGGATTGATGTTATGTCAGACAGAATTATAGACTTTAATGAAATTAAGAATAAAGTTAAGGATAAGGATGTGGATAAGTTCGAGGAATACATATATTCTATGTATTATAAGATGGCTGAAGGTAAATTAAATATGGCTGATTTTTCTAAAAATATAATGAGTTATATGGAAGAAAACAACATTTCTCAAGATAAACTTATGAATATTCAAAAAAAGTTTTTAGAGAGATATGGTTTTGACCCTTCAATGCTTGAAGAACAGTTTAAAATGTCTGGATTTGACTTTAGTGGAGCAGGTTTAAATTATGGAGATATGAAGAAGGCCCTCAGTTTTCAAGAAAAGTATAAGAGTAGAATGACATCAAAAGCAATGTCAGAGTACTTTATTAATAATGAAAAAAATAATCTTAAAGTTCTTCTTGAAGGTGAAGAAGTAATACTAATAAGTGATAAGAATATTGATTTAACAGACAATGAATTAAATGAATTTTTATGTTCATATAAAAAGGTTTTAGAAGATAAAAAATTGAACATAGTAATATGTGAAAATATAAAAAAATATGAGTATTAAAATACTGCATCAGATCAATTATCATTGGTCTGATGCAGTATTTTTATATAAAATTTACTCTTAGGCGTATTTATAAATATATTAAAGCGGTGAATTGGAAATTACAAAGAATAATAGTCCTTTTGAAATATTAATAATATCATCGGATGATATTTCAGATAAATCATGAGAACTGCTATTGAGAGCAATTAATTTTGATTTTGCTTTTACCTCATCACATTTTTCAGCTAGTTTTTCGGAGCTTTCAAATGGAACAAGGCTATCAGATTTACTATGAATTATTAATGTTTCTGGAACATTTGAACTAACATAATTTATAGGATTAAATTCTTGTATTACTTCATCTTTATTAGTTATTGAAGAAAATATTTTAGATAAATCAAAATTCAAGTTTGTAGTATTTAATATGCTTAAATCAGTTGGCCCAGCAAAATCTATTAGATATTTAACTTTACTTGGATAATCCTTTAATTCTTGAGAATCAACAAAATTCTCTGAATCACTATAGGCTGCCATTAGTGATAGATGAGCGCCTGAAGATATTCCTAAAAGTCCTATTTCGTCTGTATCAAAATTATATTGAGATGCATTTTTATAAATCCATCTTATAGTATCTTTTATATCAGAAACTTGTTTTGAAAAATTTTCTTTGTTTCTCATAAGTTCATATGAAGTGCTTATTATTGTATATCCTTGCTCTCTAAAAGTATCTAAAACAGGTGTAAGTGCAGTTGGAAGAGATTTATCTCCATATACCCAGCTTCCACCATGAACATAAAGTATTACTGGTGATTTTTTGTATATATTTTTTAATGGTGAATATATATCAAGAGTTAATGAAACACCATTTGTGTTTTTATATGTAATATCTTTGTAATCTATATTTTCAATTGGCTCGATACTAAAAGCATCATTCATATTATCAATTTCTTTTTCTAATGATATATATTTAGAAGCAATTCCATATAATAAATAAATTCTTTTATGAAAAATTACAGTAATACATATTATTGAAGCTAATAATAGTAAAAAAAGTCTTTTAAAAAATTTTTTCATAATTCTATATAATGCGCAGATTACCATCTTAATAGTATAATTAGTAATCAGTTAAATCCTTTCTATATTTTTAATAGATAATATTATAACACTATATTTTAAGAAGATATGAATTTTAATAAAATTGTAATTTTCTGAGAAAAGCCATTATGAAGTTTTTATACAAGATAATATTTCATAAGTGGTTATATAAATATTATCTTAGAAGTAAGAATATTAATAATAATGAGTATAAAATATTGTGCAATTAATTGTGTGAAAGGAGAAGTAATGAGTAATCCTTTTGATATACTTGTTTATTTGGATGAAAATCTAGTCAAGAATCTATCATCCTTGGTATTAACAGGATACATAGAGACAATTACACTAACGCAGGCTTTTGATAAAACACTACAGGCTGGGATGAAAGAAGGAGATAGACTCGAGAACTCCAGCCAGGGAAGCATAAGTAAAAGTGAAAAAGAAGGGTTTAGGGATGAAAACAAGCTTGATGCATGTAATAATTTTGAACACCACCATCTTGATAAGGATATCGATGCAAGGCAATGTATAAGAGAAGAAAGAAAGATTCAGACAACATATACAACCTTTGTTTTGAATGGAAGTCTTATGGATCATCTTAATCAAAAAAAAGAGCTTCTTCATAAAGATGTTACTGACATAGAAAATGATAATATTTTTACAGGAGACCTTATAGAAGTTGAAGGTACAATAACCAATTCAAGTATATTATGCTATATTGATTGTTTGATAAATCTTATAGATATATTTGGTGCCGATTATCTAAATACTCTTCTTAAGGGAAAAGAAACAAAAATGAATTTTACAATGTTTCAAAAGATGCTAACTCATCTAAATAGTCTTTTGACATGTAATAATACCCAAGACTTAATAATGAATGTTGGTAATGGAAAAGCTATCTTAACTATAAATAAAGATAATTTTATGAACAGCCAGTGTAATGTTTTTGATAAGATAAATTGTCACTGTAAAGTTATTGGAAAAGTTATAAAAACATGTACACAAGAAGAGGATTCTATAAGTCTGTTAAGAAAAACTGGTCAAGAAAACTTTTATGAAAAGTTTTTTGAAAAAGCAAAGCCATTGTTAGAGTGTCTTGAAGAAAATGATTTTTTTGTACCTGAATGTCCAGACTTAAGAGTTAATGAATGTGCAATTCAGCTTATGCCTATAAATATATACATGTAGTTTTAATAGATTTATATAATATAAAAATATTACAAAATATTAATAAAATGAAAAAATATAATGTATTTTATAGAAAAACACTTGTGTATGAATAGGATACATGATAATATAGATTATAGGTAGAATATGTTTATATATACTTTAATTTGTCGACATTTACAATAATATATAAATCCATATCTAATACATTTTTTGAGGTGAGTTAAATGAAGTTTAGAAGTACTAGGGGCTTAGAAAAGGAAATAGCTTCAGCCAAAGCAATAATAAATGGAATTTCAAAAGATGGTGGTTTATACGTGCCAGATGATTTTCCAAAGGTTTATGATGAACTAAAGAAAAATACAAAGATACAATATGAAGATTTAGCATTTAAAGTAATTAATGAGTACTTTACTGATATTGATGATGCAGAATTAATGGGGGCGATTAATGATGCATATAATGGAAGATTTGAAGTAAAAGTAGAAAAAAATTTCTTAGAATTATATCATGGGCCAACTTGTGCATTTAAGGATGCAGCGCTATTATTTTTGCCTCAAATAATGAAAAGAGCAAAGAAGATTTGTAATGTTAAAGAAGATATAACAATTTTAACTGCAACTTCTGGAGATACTGGGAAGGCAGCACTTGAGGGGTTTGCAAAAGTAGAAGGTTTTAAAGTTGTTGTTTATTATCCAAAGAATGGTGTAAGTCCAATTCAGGAAAGACAAATGGTAAGTCAAGAAGGAAACAATGTTAAGGTCATTGGAATTAAAGGAAATTTCGATGATGCTCAAACTGGAGTTAAAGAAATATTTGGGGATAATGAATTCAGGAGTGGATTAGTGGACAAGGGCTATATATTATCATCTGCTAATTCAATCAATATAGGAAGACTTGTACCACAGATAGTGTATTATTTTTATGGATATTTTAATTTAGTAAATCAAGGGGTAATTAAATTAGATGATCCAATTAATGTTGTTGTTCCAACAGGGAACTTTGGAAATATTCTAGCAGGATATTATGCTAAACAAATGGGATTACCAATAGATAAGTTTATATGTGCATCAAACGAAAATAAAGTGTTGACTGATTTCTTCGAAACTGGAGTT
The DNA here is from genome assembly GCF_006742065.1 of Clostridium butyricum. Classification (NCBI taxonomy): domain Bacteria; kingdom Bacillati; phylum Bacillota; class Clostridia; order Eubacteriales; family Clostridiaceae; genus Clostridium; species Clostridium butyricum. Next base: position 1,082,850 of record NZ_AP019716.1, read on the forward strand.
TATGATAAGAAGAGAGAGTTAGTTTTAACAGAATCTCCTTCAATGGATATACTTGTATCATCAAATCTTGAAAGATTGCTATATGAAGCATGTGGAAGAGACTGTGAAGTTGTAGCAAATTTAATGAAACAGTTAAATACAAATGGTGTGTATGAAGTAAATGATAAAATAAAGGAATTTATAAAAATCTTTTATGGTAATTATGCAACAACAGAAGAAGTGTATGATGCAATAAGAGAAGTTTATGAAAAAGAGAATTATGTTATGGATACACATACAGCAGTTGCATATGTAGTTAAAGAAAAATATAAAAAAGAAACTAAAGACCATAAACCAGCTTTAGTTGTCTCAACAGCAAGTCCATTTAAATTCCCAAGAAGTATTTGTAATGCACTTAATGTAGATGTAGATGGAATTAATGATTTTGAAGTACTTAAGAAATTATCAGAAGCGACAGAAAATGAAATTCCTAAGAATTTAGCAAACTTAGAAAATTCAGAAGTACTACATAATGAAGTTTGGGATAAAAGCCAGATGAGAGATGCGTTATTGGCTTATCTTAATGCATAGGGGTTTTAAGCATTATGATTAAGGTTAGAGTACCAGCTACATCGGCAAATATGGGACCAGGATTCGATTCATTAGGGTTAGGGCTAACATTATATAATGAATTTGAATTTAAGGAAATAGAAAGTGGTTTAAAGTTTAACGGAATACCAGAAGAATTTTGTAATGAAGAAAACATTATTTATAAAGCAATGAAATATTGTTTTGATAAAGCGGGCTATAAATTTAAAGGATTAGAAATAAGCGAAATTAAGCAAGATGTACCAATATCAAGAGGTCTAGGAAGTAGCTCCACATGTATAGTTGGGGGACTAGTTGGAGCTAATGAAATATTAGGAAAAAAATTTTCTGAAGATGAATTATTGGATATGGCAGTAGAAATAGAAGGCCATCCAGATAATGTTGCACCAGCCCTTCTTGGTGGCATGGTTGTTGCAATACATGAAGAAAATAAAACCTTCTATGATAAGGTAAATATAAAAGGTGGGCTGAAGTTTATTGCAGTAGTACCTAACTTCAGATTATCTACTGAAAAGGCGCGAAGTGTGTTACCAAAGTCAATTACTTTGAAAGATGGGGTCTATAATGTTTCAAGGGCAGCACTTATGGTAGCAAGTTTCACAAGTGGTAATTATGAGTTAATAAAGTATGCATGTAAAGATGCCTTTCATCAAAATTACAGAAGTAAGTTGATTCCTGGTTTTGAAAAGGTGTATAATAAGAGCTATGAATTGGGAGCACTAGGTTGTTACCTTAGTGGAGCAGGGCCTACAATCATGGTTATTATCGACGAAAAGGATGAGCGCTTTAGCAATAAGCTTGAAAAGTTTTTAAACGAAGAAAATTTACAATGGGATATATTGGAATTATCTTTAGATAGTGAAGGGGCAACCATTATAAAGGGTGATTACTGATGAGTGGAAATTACTTGGTTATAGATAAGAGGGTTTTACCTGATGTTTATGAAAAAGTTCTTTTTGCTAAAAAACTATTAAAAGATGGAAAGATTAAAGAAATTACAGAGGCAGTGAAGATTGCTGGAATAAGCAGAAGTGTATATTACAAATATAAGGACCATGTATTTGATTTTTCAGAAACATCTGAAGGAAGAAAAGTTACTTACAATATCATTTTAAAGAATGAAAAAGGAGTCCTATCAATTATAAGTAATTACATCGCGGAGCAAGGTGGTGACATCTTAACAATAAATCAAGGTATTCCTCTTAATGGATATGCTAATTTAAGCATAACTATTGATTTATCTTGTGTAGATGGAGATATCAAAACATTGACAGATGGATTAAGCAACTTGAAAAATATTGAAAAAGTTGAATTCATTGGAATGGAATAGCGAGGGAAACCTCGCTATTTGTCTTATATCAAGGCTTTAGAAAGTTTTGAAATTGTAAATCGTACTTAAAACGTACTAATATAAATCATTAAGCTTTTTAGAGACTAAACTATCTTTGTTAGGATACAGATGTGAATATATATCCAATGTAGTTTGTATCTTCTCATGACCTAACCTTTCAGAGATTAGTATGGGAGAAAAACCAAGTTCTATTAATAAGGATGCATGTGAATGGCGAAGATCATGTATTCTTATTTTTTTAACACCGCTTTCTTTGCATATCCGTTTCATTTCACGTAATAAATATGGTAATCCAAAATCAAATACTCTATCATTTTCATTGTAATCATAAAGAGCATCTTTAAAAGTTTCAATTTCATTGGCCAGATGATCTGGTATAGATATAACTCGTTTACTCTTTGGAGTTTTAGGAGGGTTTACTACATCTTTTCCATTTAGTTTAGTATAAGTCTTATTAATATTAATGGTTTTATTTACTGTATCAATATCATTATATGTCAGAGCTAGTAGTTCTCCACGTCTCATGCCAGTCCAAAATAATATCTTAAATGCTATTTTAGATATTATCTTATCATTATATTTTAGAAACCTTTTGAATTCATCCAATGTCCAAAAGTCCATTGAGTCAGCATTTTTTTTACCCATACTTCCAGCTCTAAGAGCAGGATTGCTATGTAGTCCATAATATCTAATTGCAAAATTAAATATTGCACTTAATTGATTATTTATTGATTTCAAGTATGTTTGAGAGTAGTCGTTCTTTTTAAGAGTGTTTTGCCACTCTCTAACATGATTAGGTGTTATCTCTGTAATAATTAAATTTTCAAAGTACGGAATTATTTTTAATTCTATAAGGTGTTTTTTATTTGCAAATGTTGTAGATCTTACTTTTGTTGAAATATCTTCTAAATATAAATTCACTAATGTATTAAAAGGCATATCACAATTATTTTTGATTTTATTTAGAAAATCTATTTCAAACTGTTTTGCATCTCTTTCTCTTTTGAATCCTTCTTTCTTTTTTCTGCATTTTTTACCAGTCCAGTCTGTATAGTAGAAAGAACAGTAAAATGTATTTTTTTCTTTATTCTTATATGTTGGCATTTTTATCTCCTTAAAATTAGAATTTAGTAATATATACAATGTTAAGTTTAATGTTTTAATGTAATATGTAAATTGATAAAAGATAATTGTTTTATATAAGTAATAGTACATTAAGTACTATATATTGCATGAATTATATTGAATTTCTTTGAGCATGAAATTTTTTCTTATATTCATATATTTATCTTCATCAGAAATAATAGATGATATTTTATAATTAATTATTTCTTCAGTTACATTAAAATACTCTGCCATTTCATATTTAGATACTATGCAGCTGTTAAGAGCTTGTACAAATTCTTTATCTGTGATTAAAAAATTTGATGCCCATGTCTTAGCTTTAAATTCATTTTTATCTTTGAGGATTTTATCTGAGTATTTTTTTGATTTGAGCATTAAATTAGAATCCGTAGTAAAATGATGTCCTAGTTCTTCACCTAATGTCGATAGATACTTTTTACTATCATTGATTATTGATGAGCTTATACCTATAGTGGGAGGACAATTCGGAATTTTAAAATATATGCCATCTGATAAAATTTTAATTGAATCAAATTCTTCAAGGATAATTCCTTCAAAAGAAATTAAGTTTAATATTTTGAAAAATATGTTCATTAGTATATCACCACCATGTAATTTATGGTATTATTATAATATAATACGAACATATGTTCAAGGTGGTGTGAAAAATAAAAGATATTAGTAAATATTTTTATTGTATAAACATAGTAGGACTTAAATGAATATTCATGGAAAATATTCCAATTGCATGATATACTTATCACTAAAGAGGTGAACTTTATGGATGCAATAATAGTAGCTATTATATTTTCTGTTCCTGGCATAATCGTAACCAAAATAGATAAACGTCTTAATCCAAAATCATTTGAAGATACATCTGAATATGAAAAAACAATTATGGCTATTCCGATAAGTGCAATTATTTTAATAATGAATGTATTATTAATGAATTTAATATCTAAGGAGAAGATTTATTCAATTAACACACTTTTAAAGATGATGAATAATTTTTCATTTTTAGCAGGTTATATGTTTCTTACAACATTTACATGTTTAGCTGTATTTTTTATTAAAATAAAATTAGTAGAACCATTACTTTTGAAAATAATAAATAGATTTAAGGAAAAATACAATATGCCAACAGAAAGTAAATATCCTAGTGAATGGGAAAAAATTTTTGAAAATGATGATGAACCAGTAAATGATATGTTTATTTCAATTGAAAAGGATGGTAAAACTATTACTCAAGGACTTTTGGCAGGATATTCACCACCAAATCAAAAAAATAGAGATATTTCATTAATTGGAACAAAAGAATTTAAAGAATATTTATCGAATGATTATAGACTAGATGATGATAAGAAGTTAGTTGATATAATAAAAAGAGAATATTATGATTTTAATACTGGTATATTAATAAAGATATATGATAATAATAAATTATTATCATATTTTAAAAGTCAAGAGGATAATTAAATTATCCTCTTGACTTTTACTTTCTCGGTGGCTTTATACTTGTAAGTGAACTGCCAGAGCTTGTACCTGGTTGTCTACTGCCTGGAGTATTGCGAATTTCAGGTCTACTATAAGTTGTAGGTATACCTTGTGATTTAGAACCCTGATTTTTAGACATATGTATATCTCCTTTCAAAATATAAATATTTGTTCTATAATTTATATTTATATTTTATTTACTTGCAGCTGCATTTAAAGCTTTTATTATTGAATCTTGAGTAAAGCTCATTGCCCATTTAGCACCTGAATCGTAAATTGCTAATGGTGAAGTGTAAGAACTATCGATTTTTACAGCAACTAGTTTTACATTCTCATCTTTAGCCTTATTTATTTCCCAATTCATCCAATTTATATCTCCAATTTCTGAAGAACGTGGATGCTTTTCATTTGCATGTTTACCTATTATTACCAATAGGTAAGTAGCAGATTTTATTTTTTTAGTTAATACACTTTTAACTACACTATAGTTTTCACTATCTATTTCATTTGGAGTTCTATCATTAAGAGAAAACTCAAAATTTTCATTGGCATCCCAGGCCTTTAAAAGATTTCTATAACGGTTGTCATGATCATAGTCAAAGCTAATACAAACTTTTTTCTTAGCCATTAAAATTCCTCCTTAAATATAATAGTTAACTTTATATTTTTAATCTTCTTTATATAAATGTAATAGAACAAATATTTTCTTGAATTTATTATTTATATTCTTAATCCACTCTTTATCTCTATAAATAAATAGTAAATACAATACAGTGGTTAAAATGGTAGAAAGTGATATTATTAAATTTATAAATGATATAATTATTGAATGTTCTAATAATATACAAGTGAAATTTTTCCCTGATGAAATATTGATTGAGCTTATTAAAAGTATAAATATGTAATATGATTTTACAAACATTAATATAACCAACGCTAATGGTAGGAAAAACATATAAATTCTATGAAGAAATGCAGAGAATAATGGATAATCTTCTAAATAAGAATAGCCTTCTCTTGATATTAAATTTTGACCACATATATGATTAAGGTCGGATTCAATTTTATGAATATAACTATATTGTTTTTCAATATTCATGCACATTTGAAAATATTTTATTGTGCAAGTAAATATACAAAATAGAATTATTGTTGTTATAAGAACGTAGTTTATATTTAATGATATCCCTAAATACTTTTTGCATAAATCATTAAATACAGAACTTGAATCTATTTGTTTAAATTCTGTAAGAGAATATAGTATTAATACTAAAAATAAATATCTTGTAATTTTATCTCTTTTATCTATATCTTTTTTTATATAAGTAATTGTATCTTTATAATGATCGTATAAGGTTGAAAATGTATCTTTTGGTTCTAACAAACAATATTCCCCCTCTATATAATTAAAATGGGTGTTATAGGTAAATAACAATTTCTTAAAAATTGTCTATCTTAATAATAAATAATTTTTTCTGAAATTGTTTCTTACTTTAAAGTATCTAAAGTGTACTTTTATACATGTTACAATAAATTATTGCAGTACATAGTTAAAAATATAGGTGTTCGTGATGAACACCTTATTTCTAATTCATCATATTTATTTAAAATCTTTATCAGTAATTATATAGAAGTAATTTATAGTGTCATTACCATCATTTTTTGCTTGATTGTTAAAGACGGATATTTCATATACATCACATATATTACTCCACGTATTTACATAAAGATTATCTGCTGAAGGTACATGTTTGACTTCATCTTCATTTATTCCAAGTGATTTTAATGTTTTTACTTGTTTTTTAGAATCATTGAAGAATGAAATACTAGAATCAGGAGTAACTGTTATTCTAGCAGCGACATCATTTTTAAATGCTACTTCAACAACTCCATTCATATAATAATTTGTTATATAGTTAGAAGATTCTTCTGTTTTTTCAGGAACTCCCAATAGATTATTTACTTCTGAAACACTTTTCTTAGAAATATCTTTTAAAGAAATAATTTCTTTAAACTCAGAATTTTCTTCTGGTTCAATGTTTGTAGTATCTTCTAGATTTTGTGATTCAGTAGTTTGAGTATTTTTATTTTCATTATTAGATCCACAAGATATTAATGTAAAACTTAATAGTGAAATTAGTATTATTGAAGTTATTTTAGAATTTTTCATTTATAAAGCCTCTCTTTCGTGAATTTTGGATGTGCTAATTAGCACAATTTGTAATTTAATATATCTATTAATAACATTTAGAACACGGAGTATATCCCCTTGATTTTGCTTCATCTGCTGTTAATGAAATTGTACCATTCATTTTACTGCAGTTAGGATTACTATGATATTTTTTACCTTTACCACTACTAGCAATATAAACAGTATTTCCAATAGAATTTGAAGCTTGACTTGAATTATTATAAGTAGTATTTGAATTTGATTGTGTATTATTTTGACTAGCTTGTACAACTTCCTTTGTAGCAATTCCAGATGAATTGATGGTATAGCCATCTTTAGTTATATTTTTGGCCATAGTTCCATTATCATTTAGGTAATACCAATTGCCATTATCTTGAACCCAACCTTTTTGCATTGATCCATCAGAAGAACAATAGTAATATTCATTGTTATCCTGAATCCACCCTGTTTTCATTACGCCATTATTATCACAGTAATAATATTTGTTATTATCTTCAATCCACCCAGCTTTTGGATTTCCATCATTATCATAGTAATAAGTTATGTTATTTATATTTTGCCAGCCGGTAAGTTTTGGTTCTTCAGATATTATAGATTCATCAATAGGATCATTTTCTTTGTTATTTTGAGATAAGGTTTGTTCTTGTGTAACAACAGTATCATTATTTGATGTAGTTACAGGATGTGTTGTTGATTGGCCAGTATACGCTGCAATTGCAACTATTCCGAAAAATAGTGATAATACAACTTTAGGAACCTTTTTATATTCGCTATAAAGCCACATTAATACAATTCCTACTGGGGGTATGAATAATAGCATAAGCCACATAAACCATTTTTGCTTATAGAATGGTGGCTTATTATTGTTGTTATTTGGTATGTAGCTATTATTTGAAGTTGGATATGAAGGTTCACTTTTTTTCTTGTTATTACCATGAACATCAACATAGCTAATTCCAGTACCAGGAACGCTGAGAGTAGTTTGTCTTTTTCCATCAGCTCTTTTTGTATAACGTAGTCCTTTTGTTCCTACACTCCAACCAATTCCAGATTTCGAAACATTAATTCTAAAAGGCCCAAAGTTTTTTGATTTTCTAAATCTAAATCCCATATAAGTCTCCTTGTTTATGTATTATATTATTATAAAAATTATAAATTAATGAAATTTATTACAGTATATATTTAAAAATATAGGTGTTCGTGAGGAACACCTTATTTTTTATATTTTTGTTTAACAAATTCAATAAAGTTATTAATTTCTTTTCTAGCTTCTTCAGGAAGGTCATCATAATCAGTATCGCTATGAAGAGCAATAGTTATATTGGAATCATCAGTATGATTTTTTATATCTGAGATACCCAATAAATAATCTGAAGACACATTAAAAAAATTTGCTATTTTTAATAAGGTTTCTTGATCGGGTTCTCTGGAACCTTGTTCATAGTTGCCTATTTGACCACGTGAGAAACCAAGTAGTTGTGCTAAATCATATTGCGTAAGACCCTTTTCTTTTCTTAGATTTACTAATCTTTCTTTGAATTTTAAAGATTTTATCATACTTCATCACCTACATTAATTATAGAAACTTTTTGTTTCATTTTCTACATTTGAAACAGAAAGTTTCTGAAAAGTATTGACAGAAACATTTTGTTTCAATATAATAAAAATATAGAGAAACAAAACGTTTCTTAGGAAAGGATTTGATAATTTGAGAAATAAATTAATAGCATTAAGAGGAGATAGAAAAAGAAAAGAAATTGCCAATACTTTATCAATAACACCTCAGATGTTAGGTGCTATTGAGAGGGGAAATAGGAATCCATCTCTAGAACTAGCTATTAGTCTAGCTAAGCTTTACAATATTACGTTAGATGATCTTATTTTTTTACTAAATATAGACACATAATGTTTCTTAATGCTTATATAAAAAATTTTAATATATTTAATAATTAGTATAAATGGATTAATAGTACTTAATTAGTATAAATATACTGATAGATTGTACATTAAATATAAAAAAATATGGAAATTGAGGTTAGAGGAATGCAAGAAAAAAAAGAAACTACTCTTGAAGTAGCAGTTCAAGAGCAGTTAATTAAAAAAGTTGTTAAAAACGAACTAAAATTATTCAAAAAATTCGAATTGATATTATTAATTTTAATTTCAATATCAGTAGTAGTAACCATATACAATCAATATAATCATGCTCAAGTGATTTTGAAAGAAAAATTACTTATTGAGCAATTAGAAATTAGAACTCAAGAGTTTAAATAATTAATTGGAACTATCATTGATTTGAGAAATTGATGTATTAATGTCATTAAGTAATTTAATAATTTGTTCTTCTGAATCATTAGGTTTGAATGAATCTTTAATTTGCAGTAGTAGTGCTAACAGTGCAATTATAAAACTTAATATAGGAATCCAATCAGTTTTATTTGTACTTTCTAACTGAGTTTCCATATATGTAGGAATATCAGCAAAAGTTTGTTCGATTTCAGAAATTGTATCAGTATCTATTGTTAAATTAGATTCAGTATTAATTTCAAATGGATGTTCTACGATATATTCAGAAAAATCATTTATTGAATTTTTTAAACTTATACTTTCAAAGTTAACAGATGAATTTTTCAAAGAATTTAGAGAACTAAGAGCATTTTGTATTTGATCAGAGTAATTTAGATTGATGCTATTAAATAATTCAAGTTGTTTAGTAAAAATATCATAATTAAATTTTGTAATATTTTTGTTGATGATTTCCAATGCAGGTTGAAGAGTAGCATTAACCATTTCTTGAATATTTATATATGGTTGAATATTTGCAATTAAGTTTTGATTAATGTTGACTATAGGTTGAATAGATTCAAATATTTTAGATTGATTAGCCAAAAGTTTTCTTTGGAATTCAAATGAATCATAAATATTAGACATAAAATCATCCTCCTTTCAGGATTATTTTATCATTTAGCATAGTAAAAAAGCAAAAGGAGAAGAAAAATGAGTGAACAGAAAAATATATATCAGATAGTACGAGAAAGTTCAGGACTTACTCAAGAAAAGGCATCAGAACTGATTGACATATCAGTTGATGCTTTAAGATCTTATGAATATGACAGAAGAGTTCCATCAGACAAAGTAGTGATAAAGATGATAGAAATTTATGATGCTCAATTTTTAGCTTATCAACATCTTAAAACTAAATCTAAATTAGGTGATAGATTATTACCTAATTTGAAGATTAAAAACTTTTCAGAAGCTGTATTAACATTAGATACAGAAATATCAGACTATGATGGGTTTTGTAAAAAATTATTTAAAATCGCATCTGATAATAAAGTTAATGATGATGAGGTTGAAGAATTTGAAAAGATCATGAAAGAACTTGATGAAGTTGTTGAAGCAATAATGACTTTGAAATTTTCTAAGAAATAGGAGGGAATATGCATGGCAACAAAAAAGACGTACTTAAAGGTTGAGGATATTATGAAACTCACAGGGGTAAGCCAATCAAAAGCTTATAAAATAATTCAATTGCTCAATAAGGAACTTAAAGATAAAGGTTACATAACAATAGCCGGTCAGGTGCCAACAAAGTTCTTTAGTGAAAAATATTATTACTAGGAGGTATGCAATGGTATTAAATAATGCTTGTATGCGAAAGAAGGTGAGTATATGGGATTTGTAATATCATGCAAGGCAAAAGATTTGAAGAAAGAATTTGCGAAGATAATTCTAGCAAATAAAAAGAACCTTTTAGTAAAGGTTCAATAAACGTAAAACTCTAATTTAAAGATACGGATTGCCGTCCGTATCTCCATTATAAGACATATTAAAGGAGATGTAAAGAATGAAAATAATAAGTTTTTTAAATATAAAAGGTGGAGTTGCTAAGACAACTAGCTGTGTTAATGTTGCTGCACAATTAGGGAGAGAAGGTAAAAAAGTATTAATTATAGATATGGACCCGCAGAGTAATGCAACAAAGTATCTCCACATGTATAATCCTAATTTAAAAGGAACATATGAAATTCTTAATGGTGAAGATGTTGCTGTACAAGGAACTGTGTTTGATAATGTATGGCTTATACCTGCCAATATCAGTTTGATAATGAGTGAATCTGAAATAATTTCAGATATGAAAAGAGCAAGGGAAACACGCATAAAGAAATGGCTTCAAAGTAAAAATACTAACACTTTTGATTATGTTTTAATAGACTGCCCACCAAGTTTGGGAATGTTATCTATAAATGCATTAGTTGCAAGTGATTACGTTATTGTGCCACTTAAAATAGACAAGTTTTCCTTAGATGGATTTGAGTATCTTATGAGCAGCATACAAGAAGTTAAGGAAGAATTCAATTCAAATCTGAATGTTTTAGGGATTTTAATAACAATGGATAAAGCTACAAGGATTAATAAAGAAATCAAAGGAGAGCTTAAAGAAGAGCTGGGAGACTTAATGTTTAAACAGACAATTAGAGATAACGTAGATGTTATTAAAAGCACATTTGAATCTAAGCCAGTTATTTACATGAATAAAAATGCTAATGCATCTAAGGACTATATAAAATTTGTGGAGGAAATGCAATGTCGTCTTATTTAAAGGGTATAGCAAACAGAGTTAATAATATCAATAACACAAATGATGAATTTTTACAGGAGCTAGATATTGATCTTCTAGTTCCTTCTGAAAATAACTTTTATGGAATAAGAGAAATAGAAGAACTTGCAGACTCTATTAAAGAATTTGGACTTATGCATAACTTAGTTGTTAGAAAAAAAGATAATGAAACTTATGAAATTATTTCAGGGGAAAGAAGATATAGGGCACTTAAAAGTCTAGAATATAAAAAAATACCTTGTCAAGTTAGAAAAATTACTGATTTGGATGCAGAAATAATGCTCATACAGGCAAATGTTGAACAAAGAGAATTATTACCTAGTGAAAAGATGGAAGGTATTAAAAGGCTTAAAGATATTTATAAGCAAAAGAAAGCTAATGGTGAAGAATTACCAAAGGGTAAGATTAGGGACTTAATAGGACAGGATATGAAGCTTTCAGGAACACAAGTTGGAAGATATCAAAAGATAGATAAGGGCTTAATCAAACCTCTTAAAGAAAAGCTTGATAAAGAAGAATTGACAATTACTCAAGCTCATACATTAAGTAGTTTATCAGTTGAAGAACAAAATATTATTCATGATGAAATTAAAGACCTAGATCATAAAGAATCTAAAGAAGAAATAGAAACATTAATCAATGGAATTAAGCAGCCAGTTATAAATAAAAATGATAAAAAGCTGCTTAAAGAAATGTATCCTGAAAATAAAGAAACAGATAAAAATGAAACTATAGGAAGTGAAGATAAGTTATTAGATGATATAAAGAAAGCATTAGATAAATTTGCTTTAAATCCTAAATTTATTATATCTAATGATTATATTAAAGGTACTTTTTATACATCAGAAGTTAAGATAATAGATTCGAAATTATCCATTAAATTATCTGGTATCTGTAGAGTCGGTTTTATGAATATTATTCCTAAAATTTTTGAACAAGTAGATGAAATTGAGATTGAAGATGGCAAGAAAATAATGCCAAAACATGGATATAAGATTACAGATGATGTTTATATTTCGTTTAATAATAAAATTTAAGTGGGTAGGTGTTACAAATGGAAAAGAAGGCGAACCAGGAAAGAATGTTTCAAGGTGTTTGGATTCCTAAGGAAATTTGGCTGAATGAAAAATTGACTCTGCAAGAAAAGGTTCTGCTAGTGGAAATTAAAAGTTTGGATAATGCAAATGGATGTTTTGCGAAGAATAAGCACTTTATGGAATTTTTAGGTGTTGGAGAAAGAAGAATTCAGCTTATAATTAAGAATTTAATAGCAAATGGATACATTACATCTAGCTTTAAATATAAAGAAGGTACAAAGGAAATAGAGCAGAGAATTTTAAGAGTCAATAATGAAAAATTCTTTGGAATAAACCAATGGGATAATACATCTAATGAGGTAGTGAAAGAAAATACACCACCTAGCGAACAAAATTGCACCACCCCTGGTGAACAAAACTTCGTACCCCCTGGTGAAGAAAAGTTCGCAGTAAGTAATACAAGTATTATTAATACTTGTATTAATAATACTAAACTTAACAATACAATACTTAATAATACACTAGATACTATATCTAAAGATATAGTTAGTAGCACTAAAATGCAACAAATAGTAATAGATGAATGGAACTCTTTGGGATTACAAAAAGTTGTAGCAATAAATCATGGAACGAATAGATACAAGCTATTTAATGCAAGAGTTAAACAATATGGTCAAGATAATATATTAAAAGCCATAGCAAACATTGCAAAGAGCCAATTCCTAAAAGGTCAAAATAAGCGAGGTTGGGTGATAACTTTTGATTGGTTTATAGCACCTAATAATTTCTTAAAAGTGCTAGAAGGAAATTACAATCAAGAAAATGTTGTCAGAGATAATGTTGCTAACGTGAAGAATTATAATAACTCAGTTAAAAATCAAAGTTCAAATATGAATAAGAAAAATGCAATTGGATTTAATAACTTTGAGCCAAGGCAATATGATTATGACTCTTTAGAAAAACAGTTGTTGGGGTGGGAAGATTAGTAGGAGGATGAAGAAAATATGAAAAATACAGAAAAGCAGGCAACTAACATAGTTAATATATATTTTAATAAACCTGATAAAACACTGGAAGAAGTTTTTCAAGAATATGCTGAAGAGCTTGATGAATCAGAAAGAGAAAAATTCTTTAAAACGCTTAAAGAAATAATTAATTAGGGAGTGATAGTTTATGGCAAACAACAGATTACCAAGAGTAGGAGATAAGGTAAAAATAGTTAATTGTAAAGCTGCTGTAAAGAATAAAGATAGAGTATTTACAGTTAAAGCGAGTCCTTATGTAGTAGATAGAAAGCGTGTAGTAGTTTTAAAAGAAATACGAGGATATTTTGAAGCAAAACATTTAGAAATACTTAAATAGTTAATCTTGCAGGGCTAATAGTTAGGGATTACAAGCTAATGTTAAAACTGCAGTTAAATAAATAATAGTCAAAGGGGGAGAAATCCCCTAATTATTGGAGGGATATTAATGAATGAAAAGTTTATTTTAAATAGATTTAAAAAAATTAGCAATGAAAAGAAACAAGAGATTGCATTAAAAGCAGCATTAAATGGTGTAAGCATAAAAGATGATGTTATACCAATAATAGCAGGAGTGGCAGCAGTGTCAGTTGAAGCAGCAAAACTGTTTATTGACAATATTGAATATTTAAATTAATTGGAGGAGAGAAGTAAGTGGGATTAGAAGATATGAGAGAAAAGTTATATAGATACATATCAGTGTTTGGAATTGCTGATGAAAGGACAATTGAAGTAAGTCAGGAGTTAGATTTATTGATTTATGAGAATGTAATAGCAGATAAGTAAAAGGGTGTTTGTGAAGAACACTTTTGAGAAATGCACAAATGTCAGAAAGGGTGTAGGAAATGAATATTGAAAGAGAATATTGTTGTCCAAGATGTGGATTAATATTTTTTGCAGAAACAACAATAGCAAATGGGACTGTATGTCCAGAATGTGAAAACAGCAATAGAACAGATGGCTTATATGCTTGTGATTCATTTGGATATGCTTATGCTTATAAGAATATAGTGAATTATTTAAGAGAACGAGGTAAGAAAGTACATTATGCAAAAAATCACCCATTATATAAAAATGAGGAGGAGCAGTAATGAGTAAGAGTTTGAGATTTTGTTTTAAAGTTAGTGAAAAGTTAGGACTAGCATTTGATGAAAACGGAAATAACTGTGAAGCTTATATATGTGTTAAAGCTAATGATGTTAAATCATATAAAGTACCTGGAGCAGATTATAAAGATATGCATGATGGATTTAGAAAAATTACAGCATATCAGATGCAATGTGATCCTGAAATGTTAACTCCAATTACTCTTAATGAGTATTTAGATAATACAGAAGAAGATGAATAGTCAGGATTCACAACAGATAAGCTTTTTTATAGAAGAAAAGAAGGAAGATGAACGAAAGATAATTCCACCATATGATGCAACTATATGTGGTAAATGTTTATGCAGTAAATGTATGAAAAATTGTGAACTTCATGTTTCTCATACAACTGTAGAAGAAGCAAGAACATTGGAAGAGCCATGTTGGAATTGTGATGAATGTTATTTTTATGGAATGGATGATCCTAAGTTAAGTCAGAATATAGTTAGATTTGAATGTGATGATTTCAAAATGAGTAAATACTATGTTGATTTATATGCTAGAAAGCAGAGAAAAAAATTAATGATAGTGAGGTAGAGCAGTAATGAAGTTTTATGAATTTAATAATGAGGATTATGCTTATTATGCATTAATAGGTGCAGGCACTGAAGAAGAAGCAAAGGAGTTTTATGAGGATAATGTTGCTTATATAGAAGGAAGTGAAAAAGATAAGAATCCAAGAGAATTAGAAAGAGAAGAAGCTTATAACAATATAAATAGATATTATAAAATTCCTGAATCTATGCATGAATATAATAGGGATCGCTTTAACAAATCAATAGATAGTGAAGAAACAACATTATTTGCTTTAGATAGATATTTGATGTGATTCGGAATATGCAGATTGGAGACGTTGTTATGAAAGTTAAAGAATTAATTGAAGAATTAAAAAAATATGATGAAGATTTAGAAGTTAAAGTTTTTAAAAAACCTATCAGGACCAAAAGAGTAGTAACTTATCCAGTAAAACATGTTGGAAAAAATACAAAATTAGAAACTGGTGAGACAGTAGCTGTGAATATTGCTTATTAATAATACAGAATATGCAGATTGAGGTGAGAGTATGGGATATATAAGTAAAAATTCGAATATAGGTTTTAGAAAACATTGTTATACATGTGTAAATCATAAGATTAAATCAGGAGAAGAGCCATGTTGTAGTTGTATAAAAATTAAGTATAATGATGAATTTAAAAATTATAAGAGTAGGTATGCATTTTATATGGCTAGAGTTCAATTTAAATATACTAATGAGAGTATAACATTTGAAAATAGAAGTTTGGATGAATTAAAGAAAAATGTAAATATGACATTAGTTATGAAGTATCCAAACGATGAAGTTGATGTATGTTATTACGGTTTAGAAGAACTTTAATGGTTCAGAATATGTAGATAATGCGAAGTAACTAAGAAAAGTGATCTTTGAAAATTGAATAGTGTTATATTTTACCTATTATGTTACAATTATAGAAAATATATTAATGGGAGAATGTGTATGTTGTTTGTTATATGTGGTATTATTATACCAATATTATTTACTATCTATAATATTATTTATTATTTAAAAAGAAAAGTAATTTACACAATAAAGGATAAGAATTTTATTATAATTGATGATAGATTTTTTAAAATACAGCTAAGTTTAAGCTTAGTTAATGCAATACTTGTATCAATAGTAGTTTATGCCGGGGATAAGTATAATTTAAAGTTTGGTTTATTATTTTTTATGTTAATTTACTGGGGAATTAATTATTCAATAAAATATATTGGAATATTAAAAAAATATGCTGAAATAAGAAACAATATATAATATAAAAATATCACACTATTCATTTTCTAATTTGAGTAGTGTGATATTTTTTATTACACAATACTTTTATTTAAACAAGTTGCAGATTTTGCGTAGAAAGGATGTAAGAACATGGCAAGAGGAAATAGTAAATTATACAAAATAAAAGAGGAACATATAAAAGTTATTCCTAAGATAAGCAATTGTTATGTTGAGCAGGCATTTTTTGAAGGGTACATGTTTGTTAAAGAAGAAAATGTAAAAGATAAAATTAATATTATAACTACAACATGTAGTCAAAAATCTTTTCAAATTGACTTAGTTAATGCAGATGTAGTAACTAAGCAAGGGGTTGTAAATTACAGATTTTAGTTCGCAATACTTTTATTGTGCGAAGGAGGATAAATATGAAATTGGATTTACCAATAATTAAATTTAGAGGTTGGGATAATGCAAGTAATCAAATGTTACCTGTAGAAAAAATTGATTTTAGAGAAAATTGTATTAGCTTAAATGAAGGTGACAATTCATTAAGTGATACTTTTGAAATGATTGATTTGATGCAATATACGGGGTTGAAAGATGTAAATGGAAAAGAAATTTATGTTGGAGACATTGTAAAATGTACTGAAATAAGAGGAGAAGAATTAAAAGAATATGTTTCTGCTATTGAATATGATGATTGCGATTTGATAGTCCATGAAAGTGAAATGTGTGATACTTGTTTAAGTTTATTTGCTCCAGGAATAGAGAAACTTCCACTTACTGAAATAGAAGTTGTAGGAAATATTTATGAAAGCTCAGAGCTATTAGAACAAATTTAATTCATAATAATTTAAAATTGGTGGGAAGGAATATGTAATGGATATTGAAATAAATAAGACTAAAGAATATACCTTTGATAAAGTATATAGTGATTTACTAACTGGTAGAACGATTATAACAAGTAAAAATAGTGGATATAGTTATAGATCAGAACATAAAGAAGAAGAAATTAAATTAAAATTCTTCAATCCAGTAATATCAATATGGCAGCCAAGTAATTATTTTTCAAGTGAAGAAATTTTGGACAAGTGGTATGCTACACAAGCTTAACTTAATAAAAAAGGTGTTCGTGATGAACACCTCATACATAAATTAGAGAATCAGATTTGGAAGGTTAGTTCTCTAATTATCTATCTATATTATAACATATTGAAGGATAGGTGATAAACATGGCAGAAATGAAAAATATATTTAATCTTTATAGAGAAAATAAATGCAAAATTGAAAATTTAAAGATTGAAATTGAAAATTTAAGATTAAATGGAGTAAAGGAAAATGATGTTTCAATACAAATGTTAATTTTAAATATAAATAAACTAGAAAATGAAAATAAGAGAATTGACAATAAGCTTAAGCTATTACCTGAAAATGAATATAAAGTTGTGAAATTAGTTTTTATAGATGGAATTGATAAAAAAAGAGTTTCTAAAACAATAGATAGAAGTATAAGACAAGTTGATAGAATTTTAAATAAAGCTGCTAAAAAAATAATAATATGAGGGTGCAAAAAATGAACTCTTTATTTTTTATATGTCTTAAAAGTGTCTTAATAATGTCCTAAAAATGTCTCACAAATGTCTTGAAATTTGTGATAATATAAAACCAACAAGAAAATGTCCCATTTTATGGTATGGAATAACTATATTCTTTTTTAGTATTGGAGGTGTATCTTATGTTGGATAATCAAATGGTAAAAGAACTATATCTCAAAGGGGAAAATTATATTAGAATTGCAAGCATCTTAAATGCTAAACCAGATACAATAAGAAAACATATCTATAGAAATTTAAGAGAATTTAGAAATTCACATGAAGCAGAAAAAATAAGAAGAAAAGAAATCGATAGAATAACAAGATATGAATCTAAAAGCTGTATGAGTGATAATGTTTTTATTAATAAGAATAGATCTGTTTATAAAACTGATGCAGAGGGGAATATTGTTATTAACAAAGATGTTGCACCGGTGATTTCGTTTGATACTCCTAGAAGGTTAGTTAATGAACATAGCAAAAAGTTAATTAATAAGAGAATAATGAAAAGTAATTATAAGAGAGATGAGCTGTTTGGATAACAGCTCTTATTTTTTGAAAGAAGGTGGGAACATGAAAGAAATATATACTACTTATTTTTGTATTAAGTGTAAAAAGACAACGATTTTGTTGACAGATGAAGTTGATGATACAGTAAGAAATGGGAACTATTTATCATGTTCTCATTGTGGATATAAAAGAATTCATATTGAAGATAAGCTTAATGATTTAAGGCAATGTATGAATCATGAATCTTATAAAAAAGTTAACGGAAAGATAAGGCAGGTGAGACGATGAATACCGTTGAACCTATAAGAAAAATGGAAGATATTTATGATATTGCTGATTATTTAAAGATACATAGTGAAAGAAACTATGTTCTATTTATGTTTGGAATTTATACTGGTCTGAGGATTTCCGATATATTAAAATTCAGAATAAGGGATCTTAGAGATAGTAGCGGAAAAACTAAAGAATATTTTTATATACGTGAAGAAAAAACTGGAAAAGAAAAGCGAATGAAAATACCTAAAGATTTAAAATATATTCTTGAAAGTTTTATGAAAGATAAGCTTGATTATGAATATATTTTTTTAAGCAAAAAAGGGAAAAATAGACCAATATCAAGACAACAAGCATATAGAATATTAACTGATGCAGCTGAGAAGTTTGGACTTGAATCTATTGGATGCCATACTCTTAGAAAAACGTTTGGGTATCAATTATATCAAAGAACTCATGATGGAATAACGATAAAAGAGATATTAAACCATTCGGATTTATCGACAACACTTAGATATATAGGAGTTAACCAAGATAGGAAAGACAAGATAGTAGAAGAAGTAAGCTATCTTAGACGATAAAAGCGGAAGCGCTTTTTTATTTGTCTATAAATGTTACATAAAAAAGGCATGTAAAATTAAAGTGGAAGATTTTTAGTATATATATTGGAAATTATTTTTTTGAAAGTATGTTACAGAATTATAAGATATGTAACATTAATTAACTATAGAAGTAGGAATATAGTTAATTGTGTTGAATAATATTATTATGGGAAAGAGGTGAAAAAATGGTGGATCAGGATTTGAAAGACTATTTGTTTTTTAAAGATAAGTATAGAAATGATAGTAAAGAAAAAAGAATAAGAATATATAATTTATTAAAACTTGCTACTGAAGACATAGAAAATAATAGGACTATAATAGTAGAGGACAAGAGTTTTAGTATTGTTAGTATGATATTAGGAACTATAACAATACTTTTTGCAATAGATAAGTTTGTAAATGTAGGTCAATGGTATAGTTTTTGTATTATGCTTATTGTCATATTTATGTGTATTGTAGGACTATATTATTTACATAATAACAAAATTGCCATAAAGGATAGTAAAAAAAAGTTTAAAGATGAGCGAAGTGAAATTCATATGAATAAGTTAGAATTGCAAGCGCTAAAAGAGTTATTATCTGAAGAAAACAATTTTAATATTTAGGAACAAAGAACTAAAAGATTAGTTATCTTTTAGTTCTTTGTTGTTTATTTTTATATAATAGTATAGGTTCTTTCAGAGAATAAAATGCCCCGAGGGTCTAGCGATGCCCAAAACTTTTCTAGTTACAAAAAAATTTTTAAAGGTGTTTCCGTTACCGAATTAAGAGAGGAGGATGTATTTTGAGCAATGATGTTAAGAAAATAGATAATGTTGAGAAGGTAACAGTATCGAGTACAGTATTATCTAATTTGTTTGGATTGACTACACGAAGAATAAGACAGCTTGAAAATGAAGGTGTTATCCAAAAGATTGCACGTGGTAAATATTCATTACAGGACAATATAAAAAGTTATATAACTTACATAAAAGCATCGGCAGATCTTAAAGAAAATAAAACTGAAGCAGGTAAAATTGATTATGATGAAGAACATGCATTACTGGAAAGAAGAAAAAGAGAGAAGATTGAACTTGAACTTGCAGCAATGCGTGGTACTATGCATTATAGTGAAGATGTTGAAAGAGTGATGAACGATATGCTTTCTAATTTCAAAGCCAAAATACTTGCACTCCCATCAAGAGCAGCACCAAGATTAATAACTCTTAGTACAATAGCTGATATTCAAGAAATTTTGCAGAATGAAGTATTAGATGCGTTAAATGAAATGAGCAAGTATAATCCTAATGATTTCTATAGTAATGAATATGTTGATGTTTTAGATGATGAGGTACAAAATGAGTCGAAAGAAACTACAGATTCATAAAAGAACTATTGATTTATTTAAAAAATTAGCATCTATCCTAGAACCACCACCATTGCTTACAGTTTCAAGCTGGGCAGATAACTATAGAAAGTTGTCACCTGAAAGTTCTGCTGAACCTGGCCAATGGAAAACTTCAAGAGCAGAATACCAAAGGGAAATTATGGATTCATTATCAAACAAAGAAACTGAAACTATTGTTGTCATGAGTAGTGCCCAAGTAGGGAAAACAGAACTTATTAATAATATCATTGGATATTTTATTGATTATGATCCATCACCAATAATGTTACTGATGCCGACATTGGATTTGGCAACATCTTATTCTAGAAAAAGACTTGCGCCAATGATAAGAGATACACCGACATTGAAAGAAAAAGTAAAAGATGCAAAATCAAGAGATTCTGATAATACTCTTTTAGAAAAAGGATTTCCAGGAGGGTATGTTGCTTTGACTGGTGCCAATTCACCAACAGGATTATCTTCAAGACCTATAAGGATTCTATTAGCTGATGAGGTTGATAGATTCCCACAAAGTGCAGGTATTGAAGGTGATCCTTTATCTTTGGCTGAAAAAAGAACAAAAACTTTCTGGAACAAGAAAAAATTCTTTGTATCAACTCCTACAGAAAAAGGTATTTCAAGAATTGAGATGGAGTTTGATGAAAGTACAAAGGAAGAATGGTGCTTACCTTGTCCTATATGTGGTAAATTTCAGCCACTAAGATGGGGAAATATTAAATTTGAAGATGTTACTCATGAATGTGAATTCTGTGGTGAGAGGTTTAATGAATTTGAATGGAAAGCTAATAAAGGAAAATGGATTGCAGAACATCCAGAAAGAATAAAAAAACGGGGATTTCATTTAAATGCATTGGCTTCACCATGGGAAAGATGGGAAGATATTATTGAAGATTTTAAAAATGCTAAGAAGAATGGTGCAGAAACATTGAAAACATGGGTTAACACTTCGCTTGGTGAAGTATGGGAAGATAATGAAGGTGAAGGAGCAGAGAAGGATGAATTAATCAACAGAAGAGAGTTCTATACTGCAGAAGTACCACCACAAGTAATATTATTAACAGCAGGAGTTGATGTTCAGGATGATAGATTAGAAATTGAAGTTGTTGGATGGGGACTGAATAGGGAAACATGGGGGATTGAATATAAAGTTATTTATGGAGATCCAAGCAAAAGTATAGTATGGACTCAATTAGATTTATATTTATCCAAAACATTCTGGTATCCAGAAGGAGAGGGGCTTGTAATTTCAGCTACATGTATAGATTCAGGTGGACATAATACAGAAGAAGTATATAAATTCTGTAAAGTACGTGAACAAAGAAGAATATATGCAATTAAGGGTATGGGTGGCTATGGAATACCATTTATTCATAAAATGTCACGAAATAATCTTATAAAGTGCATGTTATTCATACTTGGAGTTGATAATGGTAAAGAAAATATACTTTCAAGATTGAATATTAAAGAGATTGGCCCTGGATATTGCCATTTTCCAATAGAAGAAGATAAGGGATATGATGAAAAATACTTTAAAGCATTAACATCAGAAAAAAGAGTATTAAAAATAAAGAAAGGAAAGCGTACTTATGAATGGGTAAAGAAATCTAGTGGAATACGAAATGAAGCATTTGACTTAAGAAACTATGCAAATGCAGCATATGAAATATTAAATCCTAATGTTGAAGAGATGGCTAAAAGGAATATGAATGGAAATATTTTTATGCAGATAAATAGGAATAACAGAAAAAAGAAAAATAAAAGTTCAAAAGGTTTATAAGGTGTTCATGAGGAACACCTTCTTTATTAAAAGGAGGAAACGATATGGTATTTAATATAGAGACTTGTAGAGAGCATTTAGATGCATGGCTTAAAGCAGAATTAGCAGTTTGTAATGGTCAAAGTTATTCAATAGCTGGAAGAACACTGACAAGAGCTAATTTATCAAGTATAAAAGCACAAATTGATTATTGGAAAAGTGAATTAGCAAAAGCAAATAACATAGAAAAAAGAAGAGGAAGAAATAGAGTATTTAGAATAGTTCCTAGAGATTTATAGGAGGAATAACATGAATGTTATAGATAGAGCAATAGCATCATTCAACCCTGAAAAAGCCTTAAGAAGAGAATTTGCGAGAAAGAAACTTGATTTTATCAATACTGGATATTCAAACTATGGAGCAAGTAGAAGCAAAAAATCATTACTAGGATGGCTGAGTAGAGGTGGATCACCTAAAGAAGATATTTCAGATAATATTAAAACTCTTAGGCAAAGATCAAGAGATTTATTTATGGGTGCTCCTATTGCAACATCTGCACTTAAAACAACAAGAACAAATGTTATAGGGGCAGGATTAAGGTTAAAATCACAGATTGATGGAGAATTTTTAGGACTTACACCAGAAGAAACAAGAAATCTTGAAACACAAATTGAACGTGAATTTAGCTTATGGGCTGAGAGTAAGAATTGTGATGTAGAAAGAATAAATGATTTTTATGAACTTCAACAGGTGGCGTTTTTAAGCTGGATTATGAATGGTGATGCATTTGTAATGTTACCCACTATAAAAAGAATCAATGAGATATACGATATTAGAATACTATTAATTGAAGCTGACAGAGTTTGTAATAAGAACTATGTTTCTAATTCAGAGACACTTCAAGAGGGTGTTGAAACAAATGAAAATGGTGAAATAACATACTATCATATATGTTCAAGGCATCCATTAGCAACAACATGGGATAAAGCTCCTAAATGGATTAAAGTAAAAGCTTATGGAAGTAAAACTGGAAGACCTAATATATTACATCTCATGGAGAGTGAGAGAATAGGACAAAGAAGGGGAGTTCCAATTCTAGCGCCTGTAATTGAAGCTCTTAAACAATTAAGTAGATATACAGAAGCTGAACTTATGGCAGCAGTTGTTAGTGGAATGTTTACTGTATTCATTGAAAGTAAAAACACTGATGATGGAAATGTATTTGGTTCTAATATAAATTTTGAAGATGAAATTGATTCTGATGATGATACAACTTATGAATTAGGTAATGGAGCTGTTGTTCAGTTAGGTGAGGGAGAAACCGCAAAAGAAATTAACCCTGGTAGACCAAACACTGCTTTTGATGGATTTGTAAATGCAATAACAAGGCAGATAGGAGCAGCGCTTGAAATACCAAAGGAATTACTTACTAAAGAATTTACAGCATCATACTCAGCAAGTCGTGCGGCTCTTCTTGAAGCATGGAAAATGTTTAGAATGAGAAGAACATGGATGGCTAATGATTTTTGTCAACCTATATTTGTTGAATGGATGCATGAAGCAGTAGCAAAAGGAAGGATATATGCTCCAGGATTTTTCAATAATCCATTAATTAGGAAAGCTTACTGTAATGCAGAGTGGTCAGGGCCTAGTGCTGGTCAACTTGATCCTAATAAAGAAGTAGATGCAGCAATTAAAAGAATTGATAATGGTTTTTCTACAGCAGCAAAAGAAACAATGGAACTTACAGGAGGTGATTATTATCAAAATATAAAACAAAGAAAACAAGAAGTTACATTAATAGAGGAGGTTAGAAATATTGTTAGAGAAGCTGAACAATCAAAAATTACTAATAGTTAATGATTCTTCTATTTCAAAAGGAATGTTATCAGTATCAGACAAGAAGTTTTGGGATTTTAATTATGTTGAAGATGAAGAAGTTGAACTCACAATATATGGTGAGATAGTAAGCAGTCTTTCTTGGTGGGATTCATCAGGTCAAGTTGCATCTAATGATTTTATTAAGGAATTAGATTCATATAAGGATAAAGATAATATTACAGTAAGAATTAATAGCAATGGTGGAGATGTATTTGCAGCAACAGCTATTTATACAATACTTAGAGATATGAAAGCTAATATAAAAGTAAAAATAGATGGAATGTGCATGAGCGCTGCAACGATAATTGCAATGGCAGGAGAATCTGAGATATCTCCATGTGCTGTATTTATGACACATCCACCACTAGCTGGTTTATGTGGTTATTTTAATTCATCAGATTTAGATGAATATAAAATAATGCTTGATAAGGTAAAAGATATAATAATGAATGCTTATCAATATAAAACAAGTAAAACAAAAGATGAGCTTGAAACTTTTCTTAATGGTGATAACTGGATGACCGCTGAAGAA
This sequence comes from Clostridium butyricum, assembly GCF_006742065.1. Lineage (NCBI taxonomy): Bacteria > Bacillati > Bacillota > Clostridia > Eubacteriales > Clostridiaceae > Clostridium > Clostridium butyricum. The sequence goes on from NZ_AP019716.1 coordinate 1,107,728, forward strand.
GCTGTTGAAAATGGATTTATTGATAAAGTTATGTTTGATGATGATGAATATAATCCAGTTATTGATAAGAATATGTTAATAATTAATAAAGTTGGCACTGATTTAAGTAATATGCCAGATGATTTTAAAGAAAAGATAAAAGATAAAATATCTAAAAATAGTTTAAGGAATAATAGCGGTAATTCAAATTTGAATAACCAAAGCTATTTTTTTAATAAATTAAATAATAAAAGAGGAGATGATGATGTGATTAAAAATGCACATGAATTAAAGGATAAATATCCTGATGTCTATAAAGAAGTAGTAAATGCAGCACAAGTTCAAGAAAGAGAAAGAATTAAGGCTATAGATGGACTTCCAGGAGCAAATGAGATTAAAAATAAAGCCAAATACGAAGAAATTATAGATGCAGGCCAATGTGCAGTGCTTATATTAAATGCTCAAAAACAGCAAGGTCAGGATTATTTAAATAACAGGGATGATGATATTAGAAATTCTGGTGCTGATGATGTAAAACCAACATCAACTCATGAAAGAAATATTGCTAAAGATGGATATGATATTGATGAAACAGAATCTATTTTAGACAGAGCGTTGGGAAAGAGAGGAATTCGATAATGAATGGATTTAATGAAGAGGTATTTATACCAGAAAAAATAAGAAGTGGAGCTAATATTCCTGTAAAGGTATCAGAGGTGGATCTTAAAGCAGCAGAAAGTATAAAAGAAATGCAGCCGGTTTATTATAATTCTACTAGCAAGGAATTTACTATAAAATCAGAAAATGGAGAATTATATGGATTTTCAGCTGTGGCATCAGAAGTTAGTGAGGAAAACATAAGTAAAACTCAGATTCCAGTTTATCTATCAGGAGAATTTTATAAATCATCAGTAAAAGATGTACTTGCAAATGAAGAAGATGTAAATGCATTGGCTATATTAGCAAGAAAATTAGGAATATTTTTAGAATAAAATCAAGAGGAGATGAATGTAAATGCCATTAAATTTATTTGATCCAAGAACAATGCTTTCTGTTATAGAAAGAAATCCCCAAGTAAAAACATTTTTAAAAGATACTTTCTTTGGAAGAGTAGAAACTTCAAATACAGAGTATATTGATGTCGATTTTACAAAAGGAAATAGAGAACTCGCTCCATTTGTACATGACAAAATAGCTCAAACAACAACAGAAAATCAAGGATATGTAACAAAGCAGTTTAAACCAGCACTTGTTACAGCTGACAGAGTAACTACAGCAGGCGATATATTAAAAAGAACTGCTGGAGAACTTCCATATAACTCAATATCTCCAGAAGAACGTGCTGCACAAAAAATAGCAAGAGATTTTTTACAGATAGATGAAATGATAACAAGAAGAGAAGAATGGATGTGTGCTCAGACTTTATTTACAGGTAAAATACCTGTGATTGGTAAAGGTGTAAATTATGAAATAGATTTTAAATTTACAAATAAAGATGTTAAGTCTGGAACTGATTTATGGTCAGATGCAAAAGCAAAACCTATAAGTCAAATTGAAGAAATGGCTAAGCAGGTACAGAAGACAGGTTTTGTAAATCCAGATATATGTATATTAGGACAAAATGCAGCAAGTGAATTTGTAAATAATGCAAGCGTTCAAAAGATACTTGATACAGAACATATGAATCTTGCAACTATAGAACCTAGACAGCTTCCAAATGGAGCAACTTATATTGGTACTATTCCTAAATTAGGATTAAGTATTTATCAATATAATGAATGGTATTTAGATAATTTTACTGATCCAAAAAATCCACAAGTAAAATCATTAATACCAGCTGATTACTGTGGAATTTTTAGCTCACAGATGCAAGGATTTATGGGATATGGTGTAAATGCAATAATTGATAATGCTAGCAAAGAATTTGTAAGCATAGAAGGGACAAGATGCCCTGATTCATGGATTCAAAAGAAACCTGCTGCAAAATACATTCAATTAATGTCTAGACCATTAGCATGTCCTGTTGAAGTAGATGCATGGTTTATATCGAAAGTAGTTTAGCAATATCAGATGAGTGTTAAATGTATCATCAATGTATCTCATAATGGAAAATTGTATAGCATTGGTGATACAATCACTGATATTACTTTAACAGATGCTGAAAAATTGATTGAATGTGGTGCAGTTTTGAAAATAGATAATAAATTTAAGAAAAGTTATGGTGATGTACAGCAGGTACTAAAAAATAAATTCAAAAAAAATAAAAGATTTATGGAGGAACTTCAATATGCTAAGTTTTAAAGAACAGATAAATGAAGATTTAGATGTATTTTTCAATTTAGATGAATTTGGAGATACACATAGTATTGATGGAATGCCTAGGACTGTTGTAATTGATAATGAAACACTTAAGGAAAGAATAAGAAAAGAATATGATGGAATACTTCAGGCAGACCTTCTATATTTCATAAAAGAATCAGATGTATTTAAGAAGCCGAAGAGTGGGGAAATGCAGAATTTTGATGGATGCCTGTATAGCGTATTTGATGTTAAGTATGATTCGGGAGTGTATGAAATTATACTGCAGGGAGCTATGAATTAATGGCTGTAAATATAAAAATAGATGATTCAGAGTTAAGAAAATCATTAAGCAAACTGAGTGAATTTCCTAAGGAAATCCCAAAGGCTACTAATGCAGCTCTGAATAGAACTATTACTTTTGTAAATAAGAATATTAAGAAAGAAGTTTCAGGAGAATATTCAATAAAGTCAGGGGAAGTAGCTCAAACTCTTAAGGTTAAGAAATCTACAACAAACAACTTGTCAGCAACAATAACAAGTATAGGCAGACCAATAACACTTAGTCATTTTCCAGCAAATTTAAAATCAGGGTGGACAAAAGGAAGCAATCTAAAAGTAAAAGTTAAGAAATCAGGGTATAAGAAGATAAATACTCATCCAAGGGCGTTTGTTACTGCTATTGGTGGTAATTTGCACATCGTAAGAAGAGAAACAAGTAAACAGTATCCTATAAAAGTATTAAAAACATTATCTGTTCCTCAAATGGTTTCAAATTCAGAATTAAGTGAAAATATATTAGAACAGGCTAATGAGCAACTTAAAAATAGAATAAATCATGAAATAGAATTTAGATTAAATAAATTAACTAGCAGGAGGTAATATGACAGATATAGAGATTTTAAAAAGTTTGAGTAAGTTTCTTATAAATAATGTTGCAAATAAAATTAAGCTAGAAAAACCACCTGAGAATAATATTGTAGAACAAAGTTATGATTTAGTAAATCCAGCAGTTTATATAGGATGGGTTCCACCTAAGAATTTCTTAGAAAGTTACGGATTTGATATTCCATCAATTGTAGTTATGATAGATGAAGGTGAAGATAATTCTGATGAGGTAACAAGAAGAATTAGAATTACATTTACAACATATGATCCAGGAACAACGGAATTAAATGGGAAACTAAGTCCTAATACTAATGGATATAAAGATTTATTAAATCTTATAGGAATTACAAGAAATGAATTAAATAATAGTCCTATTTCAGAAGAAATAAATTCTGTTGATAAACCTATAAAATGGAAAATATCAGAACAAAATTATCCCTATTGGAGTTCTGAAATGACTTTTAGCATATCAAGAGCTCCAATAGAAATAAATATAAATAATAATTTTTTATAAGGCGGTGTTAAAATGGCATATAAACATGGATTATATGGTTCGTTAGTTGCAAGTGATGAATCAATATCTACAAGTAAAACAGTGCCTATTTATATAGGAACTGCTCCAATACACAGAGTAAAAAAAGAAAATAGAGTTATAAATAAGCCATTACTTATTAGAAACTCTGAACAGGCTCAGACGAAACTAGGTTATAGAGAAACCGATAATTTTGATGAATTTACATTATCAGCAGTAATATTTGCTCATTTTTCAAATAATATTAAACCCATTGGACCAATAGTAGTTATTGTGCTAGACACTATAACTAATGCAGACAATACTACTTCTACATTAGAAATAATAAATGGAGTTGGAACTATTGTAGATAATGTAATAGTAGATTCCATTATTATTACAGATAAAATATTGGGCACAGATTATGAATTAAAATATAATGAATCAGGACAATTAGAAGTATCGGAATTAGAAGATGGTCTTGGGGAATCTATTTCAATATCATATAAGAAGGTTGAGACATCTAAAATAAAACCTGAGAATGTTATTGGATCATATGAAGAAGAAACTGAGACAAGGACAGGAATACAAGCGATACAAGATGTTTATGAAGAATTGAATATAATTCCTGAAATATTAGCAGCACCAGGATATTCACACATAAAGGAAATAGAGCAAGCTTTAGTTAAATCAACATCTAGAATAAGTGATAGATGGGAAGCTATTTGTTATACAGATATTAATTCGAATGAGGCAGATTCCAGGGAAAAAGCACTTAAATGGAAAGATGCTAATAAATATAATTCTACGTGTGAAAAAACATGTTGGCCGAAATTTAAAACTGGCAATAAAGAATTATGGGGATCTATAGTTGCAATAGTACGAAAACTACAAACTGATGCTGAAAATGATGGAATTCCTTATGAAAGTTCATCTAATAAAGCTATAGATATAGATTCTCTTATTGCTAATGGTAAACAAATTAGGTTTGGCCAAGAAAAAGCTAATGAACTTAATGAAAAAGGAATTACAACAGCTATCTATAGTGGTGGGAAATATGTTTTATGGGGGCCACATATGGCTAATTATGATTATGGTTCTACTACTGCTGTTGATGAAATATTTGATGTCAACATAATGATGAATAAATTTTTGCTTAATGACTTTAATTATAGGAATATAGATTTAATAGATAAACCAATGACACGAAATGATGTAGATGCATTAATTGTATCAGAACAGACTATATTAAATTCATATGTTACAGCGGGACAACTTCTTTATGGTGAAATTAGTTTTAACAATAAGAATAATGCAAGATCAGATATGATACAGGGAGACTTCACTTTTGATACATTAGTGACAAATACTCCACCAGCTAAATCAATTACTCAGAGAGTTAAATCTACATCTAAGGGTATTGAAAATTTATATACAGAGGAGGATGAATAAATGAGTACAGCAGCTAAGGAAATTAAAAATAAAACTATTGATTTCTCTGTATATGTAAGAGATAGTGGTTCAGCAGAGAAAATTGGAAACTCAACAGATGTTACTCTGCCATCTGTTGAAAAAATAACAGATACAATAAAAGGTTCAGGAATAATGGGAGAGCTTGATCTTCCAAGTTATGGACAGATAAGTTCAATGGAAACAGAAATTTCAATGAGAGTATCGGATGATAAATTTGCAACATTATCAGCTGCTAGTCAGCTTGAGTATAGATGGGTAACAGATGCATATGATACATCTACAGGGAAAGCTAGGATAATAGCAAATAAAGCATTTTTAACTGTTGCAAATAAAAAAGCTGATGAAGGTAAAATTGAATCAGGTGCTTCACAGGATGGAAGTCTGTCATTTGAAGTTATTGCATATAAGAGAATATGCGATGGAAAAGAAATCTTAAATATAGATAAACTTAATGGGATATATTCTATTAATGGCAAAAACATGTATAGTGATATATCACAATATTTATAAAATTAATTATAAAAACTAGGAAACTATTCCTGGTTTATTTATTTGGAGGTAATAATTATGGAAAATAATATAGAAATTATAGGAACTGGAACTTTAAAATTAAAAAGACCTATTTCAATTGATGGAAAAGAAACCAATGAAATTAAATATGATTTTGACAAATTAACAGGAATGGATATAGAAGAAGTCTTTAAAGAAGCAACACGAAGTGGCTATATGATAAGTGCATCTTATGAATTAGACCCTATAATTGGAGGCAGAATGTTTGCAAAAGCATCAGATTTAGATTTTTCAGATGTAAATAGATTAAAACTTAAGGATTATACGGAGGCTGCAAATATAGCTCGAGCTTTTTTTATACAAGACTCGGATGGAAACCAAGAAGAAAGCAATTAAAAGAAATAGTTGCTCAGATAACATTGGAAACATCTAATTCAAGAAAAGCCTGTTACTCAATGACTCTAATTGATTTATTTGATTATTATGATTCACTTGTTGATGAAAGTGAAAGAAGAAATCAAGAGTATAAAAAAGCTATGAGTAAAAAGGAGTGATGAAGTTTTGGCAAAAAATTTACTTACCAATGTGGTAATTGGTGGCCAGATAAATCCTACACTACAGAGAACTTTTTCAGCAGTTAACAAATATGCAAGTGGAACTATAAGCTCTATTAATAAAATTAATTCAAGAACAGCAGCTGTTTCAGGGTATGCTAGAAATCAATTGGACTCAGTAAGTAATAAGGTGAAAACTGTACTTGCTGCAAGTGCTCTTACTATGGGAGTTAAAAAAATAGGAAGTTCCATGCTTGAACAAGCATCAAGCATGGAACAATATAGAAATACATTAAATATTGTTATGAAAGACCAAAAAAAAGCAGGTGAAATTTTTTCATGGGCTACACAATATGCTAATAAAACTCCTTTTGAAACTGGAGAAATAGTTGATGCTACTGTAAAACTTCAGAGTTATGGTCTAGAGGCTCAAAAAGTATTGCCACTTGCAGGGGATATGGCTGGAGCTTGGGGAAAATCTATAGACCAAGCAGTTGAAGCTGTTGCAGATGCACAGACAGGAGAACTTGAACGACTTAAAGACTTTGGAATTACTAAAGATATGATAATAGCACAAGGAGCTAAAGATTTAGCAGGTATTGAACTCGTTAATAATAAAGGCCAAATTACAAATCAAAGAGCTTTTAACGCCGCAATGTTTTCTCTTATGAAAGAACGATATAATGGCGCTATGGAAATACAAGCTAAAACATTCAAAGGCTTAATGTCTACAACAAGCGGTATCATAAAAAATGGATTAGCTAAAATAGCAGGTATTTCTGATACAGGTGATATTGTTAAAGATTCCGCATTTTATAAAATTAAAGAGAAATTTGCATCAGTAACAGATTATTTGTTGCAGATGCAAGATAATGGATCATTTGATGTTATGGCAGAAAAATTCACATCATTTACTCAAAAAGTATGCGATGGAGTTGATAATGCAATTCCCAAAATACAAAGTGGATTTCAATATGTTCAAAACAATGGACCACAAATAAGAACAATAATTGATTATATTGCAAAGGCCTTTGTAGGATGGAAAGTAATTAGTGGAGTATCATCTGGAGTACAAGCAATACGATCCGTGTATAATTCGATTTGCATTTTAAAGGGCGGTATGGCTGCATTAAGGTTAGCAAAACTTAAAGATAAAGCTGATACTATATATTTAACTGCATTATATGCAAAAGATGCAGTGGTTAGAAAAGCATCAGCTGTTGCTACTGGAGTTCAAAGTACTGCACATAGAGTTCTTAATGCTTTGAAAATCAAAGAGGGATTACAAGCTGTAAAAAACTGTGCTATTTATGTAAAAGATGCAGCAGCAAGAGGAATATCTACAACAGCAACAGGTATTCAGACTGCAGCACAATGGGCATTGAATAGTGCTTTTTTAGCGTGTCCAATAACTTGGATAGTATTAGGTATAGCAGCTATTATAGCAATATTTGTTCTACTATGGAATAACTGTGAAGGTTTTAGAAATTTCTTTATAGGAATGTGGCAGAGTATTCAATCTGGAATACAGGCATTTGATTTATGGATTACTACAGCTATGACAACAGACTGGACTAATTCATTTGGGATTTTAGGTAATATTCTAAATGGATTTTTTTATACTGTTGGTACTGTATGGGAAAATATAAAACTAGCTTTTAATGGAGTAATAGATTTTATATCAAATGTATTTGCAGGAAATTGGTCAGGAGCATGGCAAAATATAATTCAAATTTTTACTGGAATATTTGGAAGTATTGGAGCTATAGCAAAAGCACCACTCAATGCAGTAATTAGTTTAATTAACACTGCTATAGGGGGAATTAATTCATTAAGTTTAGATATTCCTGACTGGGTACCACTTGTGGGAGGGCAACATTTTGGCCTTAGTATTCCACAACTTCCAATGCTTGCAAAAGGTGGAATTACAAATGGTGTAAGTATTGCAGGAGAAGCGGGTCCAGAAGCAGTAATACCACTTAAACGAAACAATCCTAGAAGTATTTCACTGTTAGAAAAGACAGCTTCAATAGTAAATCCTAACAATAGTGGTAATAATGGTAATGCACCTACATTTGTATTTTCACCAGTAATAAATGGAGAAGCATCATCGGAAACAGTTAATATATTAAAACAACAATATGAAGAATTTAAGGATATGGTAAATAAAATATTAGATGAAAGGGAGAGAGTTGAGTTTGCCTAGAGAATGTTATAGATATATAACCATAAATGGTGATACATTTGATAGAATTGCATTAGATTTTTATGGTGAAGAGAATTATAGCACATTTATAATGCAGCTTAATCCTACTCATATAAGAACTATAATTTTCGAAGCTGGCGTTGAATTAATAATACCAAAATTAAAAGTAAGTGATAAATCAACGTTGCCTCCATGGAAAAGGTAGGTGGTAATATGGATTTATACTATCAAGGAGTAAAACTAGATGTAGTTGTAGTAGATTATAAAATTGATGATAATATGGGGGGGAAATGCGATAGTGTATCGGTTATATTTTCAGATATAAAACATGAGTGTAGGACATGGGATTTTAAGAAGAATGACATTATTGAAATGATAGAGTATCCATTCTCAAGCGGAAAAATGTTTGTTGATGGTTACTCTTGTTCTAATGGATATTATTCAATAAAAGCACTATCAATAAAGAAAAAATTTAAAACAAAGAAATCAAAAGTATGGGAAAATGTAAGATTTTTAGATTTAGCAAAAGATCTGCTTAAAGATTGTGAATTAGATTTAGAAACTTATGGATTAAATGATTATTTGTATACACGAGTTGATCAATTAGAAGAAAATAATATTGAATTCTTGAATTATAGATGCAAACTTGAAGGATATAATCTTAAAATAACAGATGGGAAAGCAGTAATAGTAAGTGAAGAATTCCTAGAAAAGCAGGATACAGTTTTAACTGTTACTCCTGCTGATTTTAAAGATAAATATGAATTTGAATGTACTTCAAATAAAGTATTTGGAGGGTGTGAAATAAGTTCGTTTTCAAAAGAATTTATAAAGGGAAGCTATATTTATGATAATACACTAGAAGTTTTGAAAGTAAATGATATAGTTGTATATAATATCGAAGAAGCAAATAGATTTTCTAAAAATATTTTGAGATCCTATAACAAAAAAGAAACTACAGGATATTTCTATATTGAGAAAAATAATAATATAGCTGCAGGGAATAATATTAAAATTCAAGATTTGGCACTATTTAGTGGTAAATATATAATAGAAAATTTATATTCTGCTTCAAGTGGAAAAACTAAGTTAAAAGTCAGAAAAGTACTGGAGGGGTATTGATGTTTAGAAAAGGGTACATATCAGAATTGAAAGAATCTAGTGCTAGAGTGACATTCCCAGATTTAAATAATACTGTATCTGGGTGGTTAGCTATAAGTGAGTTTAAAGTAAAGTGTACAGAAAGTTGCAATAATACAAACTGTACTGCTACATTAGATTTAAAAATAGGATCAAGTGTGATTGTATGCCTTTATGATGGTATAAATTCAGGAATAATAATAGCAAAGGGAAGTGAAATTTAATGAGTTTAGGAGGGTTTGCTGAAAAAACTTTTGAAGTAAATAGCAATAAAATATACACATTTGATGATTATTCAAATAGCTTTGGAATAAGTGTTGAAGAGCAGGAAGTAGAAAATGACAGACCTTCAAACTACATTAAGGGATTAGATTTAGAAAAACCTAGCTTTACAATAGATTTAAGACAATCATCAAGTGTTGATGTTGAAACTGAATTAAAGGAGTGGAAAGAAATATGTTATTCCAAAACGCCACATATGCTTTTTATAGGCAATACTCCAGTATCTGATAATAAATATATTTTAGAAAAAGGTGATATTTCAGATTCATTAATAATTAACTCTGGGAAAATGATTAAATGCAAACTTAAATTGACATTTAGGGAACACGTACGATATGGTGCAAAAAAAGAAGAAGGTACATCATCTAAAACTAAGAAAAGTTCGAGCTCATCTAAAAAAAAGAAATCCTCATCAAGCTCTTCGGATAATACTATGTCTAGTGACGATGAAGCAAAAGTTTCAGCTTTAGAAAGCCAAATTTTTGGAGGATAATTATTATGGAATATGAAGTTTACTCAAATAAAAGTTATTTAAATTGGAATGCAAAAGGTGATGAAAGAATAATTCAAAATGTAAATACTATATTAAATACCTTTAAAGACGAAGTGCCTTATGATAGGCTTATGGGCAGAAATCCGGATAACTTAGATAAACCACTTGAAAAGGTGAAAAATAAAATAATAGAGGAAACATATGATTTAGTAAATACTTATGAAACAAGAGTTAAAGTAAAAGAAGTTAACATTGTATATGAAATTGATGATAACAATAATAAAATTCCAGTAATAAAGGTGGTGATAGAAATTGTACATTAATTTTGTTAATATTAATGCAGAAACTGTATATGAAGAAATAGTACGCAATATTGAATCTGATCTTGGAGAAAAACTTCATGAAGGTGATGAAAAAAAGCTATTTATAAAATCCTTGATGCCTATAATAATGGCATTAAAAAATGATATAAATGATACAGCAAACCAAAACTTTCTTGAGAATTCGAGAGAAGAAAAAACTGATGCTATAGCTAACAGTTATTTTGATACTAAGAGATTAAAACCAACTAAAGCATCGTGTTCTGGTAAAGCAGTATTATCAGAGGTTCAGAAAAAAGATATTCTTATTCCATCTGGAACTAAAATAACATCAGATGGAATAAGAATATTTGAAATAAAAGAAAATTATATAGTTAAAGCAGGCCAAAAGGAAGTTGATGTAAAACTTGTTTCAACATCTACTGGGGAAAAATATAATGGAATATTAGCTGGAAAGATAAATCATATTATTGATCCTATTGCATATGTTTCAGAAATTTATAATACTGAAATATCCAAGGAAGGATCTGATATTGAAGATGATAAATCATATAGAGAAAGAGCTAGGTTAGAAATGGAAAGTAAGAGTTGTGCTGGTCCGGAAGGAGCATATGAATACTACGCATATTCAGCAGACAACTCTATATCAGCAGTAAAAGTAGTATCTCCATCACCTGGAACAGTAAGAATATTAGTAGTTGTTGATAATGGAGAAAGCCCTTCAGATGAAATACTAAAAAAAGTATATGATGAGTGCTCTCCTAGAGATAGACGCCCACTTACAGATAAGGTTGAAACAGGAACTCCAGAAATAGTTGAATATGATATTGATTTAACATATTACTTAGATAAAAACTTTCCAACTTATGAAGGAAAATGGCGTAAAGCTATTGAAGGTGAAAACTTTGATTACGAAAGTGGAGCAATAAGGACATTTATTAACTGGCAACAAGAGGACATAGGTAGATCTATAAATGTTGAAGAGCTAAAGTTTCAGATATTAAATTCAGCAACTTATGAAGCGGATAATAGAACTTTATCTGGAGTAAGAAAATTGATTATAAATAGTCCAGGCTATGATAACATTGAAGAAATTCAATTAGCAAAGGTAAAAAATATTAATGTTACATATGGAGGAAAATTGTAATGGACTTAAATAAAATAGATTTATTAAGTTTGCAAACTTCATATATGCAAAAAGATAATTTTGTACAAGCTTTGTGTAAAGCACTTAATCCAGTATTTCAAAAATTAAGTGATAGCACAAGGCTTGTATTTATTTATGGGCGAATAGATGAACTAGAGGAAGAAGCTATTGATTCTCTCGCATGGCAATTTCATGTTGATTTTTATGACTATAGTTTATCTTTAGATCAAAAAAGAGAACTTGTTAAGAAGTCGATATATTTACACATGATAAAAGGGACTCCAAAAGCAGTAGAAGAGGCATGTACAACAGTCTTTGGTAAAACAAAGCTAAAAGAATGGTTTGAATATGGTGGGAAGCCTTATTTTTTTGGACTTGATGTTGATATAACAGAAGTTGGGGCATCTCCTGAAGAACTAAAAAAACTTGATATCTTAATTGATGTTTATAAAAATAAAAGATCATGGATAGATTATATTAATTTATTTATAGCTAGTAAAGGGGATATATATATTGGAGCATCTACTTTAATATCAGAAGAAATATCGGTTTTGCCATGGAATATTACTGAAATAAATGCAAAGTTTGATATTGAAATTAATGCTAGAAGTATAAGTAGCGAAATAATAGAAATTTATCCAAGGGAGGAATAATTAATGGCTGAATTAAAGGGCAGTAAATATTATACGGTAGTAACTGATATTGGTCAGGCTAAAATAGCAAATAGTATTTATAGCGGCAAAAAATTGGATCTTACTTTATTGAAGCTAGGTGATGGAAATGGTGCATTTTATAATCCTGATTCTAGTCAGACAGATGTAAAAAAAGAAGTATGGAGAGGTAATGTTGTAGATGTAGAAATTGATGCTGGTAATCCTAATTGGATTAATATATATACGGTAATAGCTCCAACCGATGGAGGATTTACTATAAGAGAAATGGCAGTTTTCGATTCTGATGGAGACATGATAGGAATATGTAATTGTGCAGAATCATATAAGCCTACATTAGATGAGGGAAGCGGAAAAGAAATAACTATGAAAATGACATTAGCTGTAGTAAATACGTCAGCTATAACATTAAAAATAGATCCAACAATAATTTATGCAAAAAGGAAAGATGTACTGGAATTACAGACAAAAGTAAATGAAATTACTAAGCAAATAAACAATTTAGAGAATGATAGTTATCCAATAGTAGAAGCAACAGGAGCAAATGCTTATATAGGAGCTAGTGCAAGAATAAAAGCAGTAGGAAAGGGTACAAGATGTACGCTATTTGTTGGAACAGCAAGTAATGGTAATTGTAGTTTAAATTTAAATAATTCTGGAGCAGTAGCCATTAAGGACAGTAATGGAAATGTAGTTACAAATATGAAAGCTAATATTCCTTATAATCTCTGTCATAATGGCTCGGATTTTATATTACAGGGTAAAGGGGGTGGTGGAAACTTAATCCCTAAATACTTATTAGCTGGTTATTATGGAGAAGGTGATAATGGACGTGTAGATGGTGCTATGGTTAATCGAGGTGCACCGACATCTAATTTAAATTGTGGAGGAGTTGTTAATTTACAGGAAGGTTATTATGCTGGTGGACAAATTATAGCTAATAGTTTAGCAAGTCAAACTGGTGGAGCTACAGCAGATGATACTAAAGTATTAAATGGATATAAGTACTGGAAAGATGGAGTACTTAGAACCGGTAATGCTACTATACAGAGTATGGGAGGTATAAATTACAGAGTAGGTACATTCACAGTCCCAAATTCAAAAAAAACTTGGATAAATTCCGAAGGAACTTCTATTAGTGCATATACCTTAACTATTGAAAATTTAGGATTTATACCTAAAAATGGTACAATATATGTGTTGAATATTACCACAAGCACTCCATTTTTAATGAGTATCGGGATACTTAGAGATGGTATATACTATTTGCAAAGACCATCCTCCACCCAAAAAGAATACTTTATAAAAATACCAAGTGAAAATAATCCAGATTTATCAATAAGTAGTTCTCTGTTAAGATTACCTGTTTATAGTTATGGAGATTTTAATTATTTCATAAGTGAATAACACAATAAGGAGGATAATTATGAATAAAATTTTAGCAGTATACAATAAAAAGAGTGGAGACTTACTATTTACCCAAAATGGGGTGCAAGAAGAATATGCTTGTTTAACTTCATTAGTTGCAGATACTAAAGAAGTTATAGGAGTTGATTTAAGCACTAATAGTTTCATTTTAGCAGATAGACAAGCAACTACAGAAGAAAAAGAGCAACTTAAGAGAGAATTAGAATCTAAGAATAAAGAATTAGAAAATACAAAGCATGAATTGTTAAAAACACAGGCTACCGTAGTTGATGTAACTTACAATAATTTATTAAAATAGAGAGGAAGATGTAAAATGACTAAAATTTTAGAAAACTTAATTAACAACAAATATTATTCAACAAAGGAAGAAGTAGAACAGAAGCTAAATGTATTCTTTGCATTTAACGTTCTTACTCAAGAAGAATATACAAAATTAATGCAGCTTGCAGAAGAAAAGTATAAAGAAACTACTACAGAAGAAACAGTTACAACAGAGTAGAGTGTAATCAAATAAAAAGTAATAAGAGCAAAGTTTAAGCACCAGTAGGTGTTTTTATTTTTGCTTAAAATAAGAGAGGAGACAAATAGTATGTTTAATAAAAAAGTATTTGAAGTCTATCTTAATCAAGAAGGGGAGGATTGTAATGTTCAAATAGAAATTAATACAAATATTGAAGCAGATGGATTAATTACAGAAATTGAATTGAAGCAAATAAAAGATATCACCTTCAATATATGTAAAAGAATAAATATTAAAAATGGGGATGATGAACTAAAATTACCTAGCAGACTTAATTAATATATAATAATTAACTTTAAAGCATTATAGAGTAAGGACGTGATATTATGTTAAAACCACCTATTTGTCGTATGGGAGGCAAAAGTAAATTAAGAAAAACAATAATTGAAATGATACCAGAACATACTTGTTATATTGAATTATTTTTTGGAGCAGGATGGGTATATTTTGGCAAGGAAAAAAGCAAAGTTGAAGTTATAAATGATATAGATAAGGAACTTATTAACTTATTTAAAATGATAAAATATCATTCTCCGGAAATAGAAAGACAATTAGAATATGAATTTTCTGGTAGAGATATTTTTGAAGAGTATAAACATTGCACAATTGAATACTTAACAGAAATTCATAGAGCTGTAAGATTTCTATATTTAATAACACAAAGCTTTGCAGGGCGTGGTGGAGTATATGGATATGGTACGAATACAAAACCATCACCACAAATTTTTTATAAAAATGTACTTGGAGATTTAAAAGAGAGATTAAGAAACACTTATGTTGAAAATTTATCTTTTGAAAAAATCATAGATAAATATGATCGTGAATATAGTTTTTTCTTTTGTGATCCTCCCTATTTAGAAACAACTGGGTATGGAAATACATTTGGAGAACACGAACATTTAATGTTAAGAGATAAACTTTCAAATATCAAGGGGAAATTTTTATTAACAATAAACGATCATGAGAACATAAGAGAATGGTATAAAGACTTTAACATAAAAGAGGTACAAGTTAATTATTCGGTTTCAAAAGAAACTAAGGGAAGAGGGAAATATAAAGAATTAATAATAACAAATTATTAAATGTATTTAAATTTAATAACCATAAAGTAAATTCTGAGACTTTTTATAGGTCTTTTTTTATTTATGAAAGTTCCAAACGTTTGGAAATATTAAAGAAAAGAGGTGTCAGATGGAGACAATAAGCGTTGCATTAATTTGCACAATTTTAGGTGTCACTATAACTTATTTATCATTTCAAAGAAATAAAAGCAACGATATTAGAGCAGAGACAAGAGAAGATGCAGAAACAAAAGCAAAGCTAGATTATATCAGCAAAGGTGTAGACGATATAAGATTAGATAATAAATCAAGAGATAGGCAAATTAATGAACTCGCAAAAGACTTAATAGAAGTTAAGCAGAGTGTAAAATCGGCACATCACAGAATAGACTCATTAGAAAAATAGAAAGAAGGAATTAAAAATGGAATTAACAAATCTTATTCAATTTATCCCAGAAAACTTATTAATATTAATTGTAGCAACTTATACTTTAGGAATATTCTTAAAGAAATTAGAAGGTGTTAAGGATAAGTATATTACTATATCACTTATGATATTCAGCATTACCTTTTCAGTTTTATTAAATTTAATTAATACAGAATACATGGTAATGTACAAAGCTATTGTTAATGCAGTACTTCAAGGCATTTTATGTTGGGGAGTTGCTGTAGGAGTTAACCAGACAACTAAGCAATTAAATAAAGAAGAATAATCATAGCAGCCTTATGGCTGTCTATTTTAATTTAAGGAGGATTTATTTATGGAAGATAAATTTATATTAGGAGCAATTGATTCACCAGTAGATTTAAGAGATTATGATTATAGCATGGTTTCATGTAGTTCAGACAATATTGATATTCCAAAAGAATTTATATTAGATTATGACTATCCAATTTTAAATCAAGGAACTGTTGGAAGTTGTGTTGCTCATGCACTAAGCTGTATGAAATCATATATAGATGGAACTAATACAGATAATATGTATAGTGTTGGATTTATTTATGCTAATAGGCAGGAAGATGACTTTCAAGGTACTGGAATGATTACTAGAGAAGCTTTTAAAAATATAGTAAAGTATGGAGATTGTACAAAAAAATCTTTTCCTGTTAATGAGGAATATCCAAGTATAGTAACTACATTAGAGAAGTATGGAAAAGATAAGCTGTTAGATGAAGCAGATGATCATAAGTCATTAGCATATATAAGACTAGACATCGAAAATATTAAAGAGTACCTATTTAAATATCAAAAGCCAGTTTTAATAACAGTAAGAGTATATGAAAATTTCTATGAAGCTAATATTAATGGTGGAATTATCCCTGAAGAACCTAATGGGAAAAAAAGAGGGGGCCATGCTCTGTTATGCATTGGATATAAAGAAGATACATTAATATTAATAAATAGCTGGGGAGATTATAATGGAGATAAAGGAAAATATTATTTAGATATAAATAGCTCTATTATTAAGGAACTATGGGTATTAGAAGATGAGAAAAATGTTAATAGACCATTAAAGAAAAAATATACTGTTGGGTGGAATAAAGATTCTAAAGGCTGGTGGTATAGTCCTGATGGTTTAACATATTATCAATCAGATTGGAAGCAGTTAAATGGTAATTGGTTCAGATTTGATTCTAAAGGGTATGCATATCAAAATTGTTGGTTCAAATATGAGAAAGATGGTAAGTGGTATTACTTTGATGATAATTGCTATATGGTATCTAACAAATGGATTCTTGATAATAATAAATGGTACAGATTAGGTCCAGATGGCGCTATGCTTATAGGATGGTTCCAGGATGCTGATGGATTATGGTATTACTTAGATATAGATAAAGGATATATGTATTCTAACTGTAGAATTCTTATAGATGGTAAGTATTATAGTTTTAATACTCATGGAGCTTGGGTAAAAGACGGAGATACAGTATCACATCTACTTATTAATAATACAAAGAAATTTGAGGGATTTTATTCATATTGGTATTATGGAGATGGTACTGCTACTATTGGATATGGTACAAGTACTGCTGGAAGTGTAGGGAAAAAATTAAAAGCCAAAGGGATAGAAACTTGTACTGAAAATCAAGCTTTTGAATGGCTAAAAGAAGAAATGCAGAATGGATGTCAGACACTTGTAAATTGGCTAAATGAGAATAATATTTCATTATCTCAAAATCAATTTGATGCATGCGCTGATGCTATTTATAACATGGGATTTACCAATTTTAAAAAGTTTGGTATATCAGATATAGTATTAGGAAATAAAGCTAATACATGGGATAACTGGAGAGTATGCATTACAGATATTAATGGTGTTAAGTATCAAGGACTAATAACTAGAAGGTGGAGTGAATTTAAGATGTATACAGAAGGTGACTATTCAGTTACACCATAATAATGTTATTTAAAAAAATTTAATTATGATATAATATGTAAGGCTAGATTGCACGAATATAGCTTTAACTTAAATAAGCCAGTAGGTTAGATTAATTTCTAGCTTACTGGCTTCTTTTTTGTTTTATATACAATATGGTATAATATGGACTAGAATGTAAAAATAAGGGGGGGTAACTTTGAATTTTAAAAGTAATACAACATTGGGAAAAGTCACTTTTTATATTTCATTATTTATATTAGCCAATATAATAGTGTCAATGTGTTTAGATTTTCTTTACCCATTTGACAATCCTAATTCGAGAATTTTAATTGTATATCAATACTTGGAATACTTAAGACCATATTCAAATTTTTTTGTAATATGTTTTGGATTTTTGGCATGTATTAATTTCATATTAGGAATTGTTACATTGTTTCAAAAAAACTCGAATAAAAAATTTTCAATTATATCACTAATAATTTGTACTCCATTGGCATTACCTTGTATAATTGGAGCAGCAAAAATTATAGTGATTAGATTTGGTATATAAAATATTGTAAATAAAGATGGAGCTTATAGTAATTTATAGTTTACTGAATAATTTTTGTTGTAAATATAAATAGAGTGCAATCATGGAGGTGATAAAATTTGAACTTTAAAAATAAAACAGTATTAGAGAAAATTTCGTTTGTAATTATCGTATTAACATTAATTTGTTTAATTGAGGCAACATTTCATTATATTATTTTCCCAATTGATTTTAGTAATCCTAATTCAAAATATTCATTTATGAGTGAATATACATATATAATTGTTTTAATTTGTGGATATGTATTATCATGGATTAGTTTTATATTAGGAATTGTTATGTTAATTCAAAAGAAGTTAAGCAAAAAAATAGCAATAATATCATTACTAACTGGTTTACCTATTGTATTAACTTTTATAATTAGTTTTGTACAAGGACTAATGATTAGATTTGGTATATAGTATATTTTTTCATATAAATAAAATTATTCGTACTAAAAACGTACTTAAAATTCTATTAAACAAAAAAATCATAATATAATATGAATAATAGATATAATTAAAGTACAGAAAATCCCTATATATAATGTAGGGATTTTATAATATTATAGGAATGGAATAAAAATTAGAAAATCCGAAATAGCCATATTAATTAGGCTATTTCGGATTTTTTGTTCTAAATTTATTAACATAACATAATATAAATGGAGAATAATTATTAAATTCTTAAAAAATTACATAATTTGGAAGGAAAGTGTATAGTTTTATAGAATACTATTTAAGATAAAAACTTTGCAGTTCTTGATAACGTTATCATGATTAAGCGTTAATGAAATTATTTTCATAAATAATTTTAATATATTAATTAAAATATTTTAAATAGGGGAGAGGTTATATGGTTAAAAAATATTTGATGTTTGTTGATGAGAATGGGTTTATAGATGGAAAAAATAATTTTTATATGGTAGGAATAATATTTGAAGAAAAATATTGTATAGGAGAAAACAGTAGTCAATCCTCATTAAAAAGAATTATTTATGATAATGATTTAGACATGTCAATTTATGATAATAACAATAATTTTAAACGAGGATGTATATTAAAAAAAGAGATATACAACGTGTTAAAGGAGTCTAAATTTAGTATTTTAGCAAGTAAAATAAATTTAAATAATAATAACATAGACATACTTGATAAAGCATTTAATAATCTGATAAAAAAATATTATGACTATTTATTAAATAATGGTGGTAAAAAATCTGGAGTTGTAGTTGAATCAGGTAATGAACTTAAAACAGTTAGAAAGAAACAGAAAATTTTAAATTTATATATGGATAGAGATAAAATTATAGAGAAGTTAGATAACAAATGTAGTGATTTGATAAACAAATTTATTATTGTAAATAATCAAGATGAAGAATATAATTGTGCATTGAGTATTGCCAAGATTATAAATGATTGTATAGGTTATAACTATGACAGAGAAAAAAATTATAGAAAAGAATATAGATATAGTGACAGAATGAATGAGAAGATAATGGATATAATACATGAAAAGATGTTTACAGAAGAAATAGCATTTGATATGTCTAAATTGGATTTAATAGAGATGTATAAACATTTATTTAGTTTGGAGAAAAAAGTACTAGAACTTGAAGATGAGTTGATGGACAAGGAAATTAACATTAAATATAAGAATAAAGAAATACAAGAATTATTAGATGAAATTAAAGTACTTCAACATCAGCTTGATGATGTTATATTAAATGCTAATAATAATATAATATTTGAGATTTTATCAGATGTAGATATACGAATAAAAAACATTGCAGAATAGAATATCACAATGATTTTATGTATAATTATATTTATGAATTATAGTATTAAGAATTTTAAATATAACTAATAAATTTTGGAGGATACAATGAGAAAAATATTAGAAAAGGATAAACTTTTAAAAAAGTATCCTTATTTAGAAAAACAAATGATGAAATATAAAATTAATTTTGAGAATTTGCAGGAGATATATAGCGATTATATAAATTATAAAAATTCATATGAAAATCAAGCTAGCTTTATAGCAAATATTTTGAGATCTCAAAGTATGGTTCATTCAGTAAAGTCAAGAATTAAGGATCCAGAAAGACTTATTGAAAAAATAATAAGAAAGACCGAAGATCGAAAAAATAAATATGGTGATGAATTTCAGTTTTCTGTAGATAATTATAAGAATGAAATTAATGATTTAATAGGAATAAGAGTAATTCACATTTTTAAAGAGCAATGGAGAGAAATTCATGAATTTATAATAAGCACCTGGAAAGTTATAGAAATAACTGCTAATATAAGAGAAGGTGATAATACTAAAGATTTTGAAGAATTAGATATAGAAGTAAGATCTAGAGCTTCAGGATATAGATCAGTTCATTATCTCGTAGAATTTTATCCTACAAATCAAAAAGTGATTGCAGAAATACAGGTTAGAACAATATTTGAAGAAGGATATGGAGAAATAGACCATCGGCTTAGATATTCTCATGATGAAATACCAGAAATACTTCAATCTAATTTGTTATTATTTAACAGAATTGTTGGAAGTGCGGATGAAATGGCTTCGCTTATTAATAATTTAAATAAAGAATGGATTGAAAAAGAAAATAAGTATAAAGAAGAAATTGAAATGTTAAGAAAAAAAGTCGATGAAATGGAAAGAATATTATAATAAAAATTAAATTGATATAATAAATTTACCAATACTATGTAAAAACAATAAAATTATGCATTATTTCAATAATTTTTTGAAAAAATACTTTAAAAATGTAGAATAAAGAGTTATAATATTTACAAAATAGTCTATAAAGTGCTATTTATCATAATTTACATAAGAGGAAATAATTAGTTTAAATCACGTTTGATTTAATTAAGGTTAATAATATTCATATTATTAACCTTAATTATTGATATAAAAAGAATACTGGAGGTGAGAAATTGTGATATTTGTACCATATTATAAATTACAAGAAGGAATGAAGGTTGCTAATGATATATCTTTAAAAGATACAGAAAAATCAAAGGCTTTTTTATTAAAAGAAGGTGCTATCTTAACAAAGGATAATATATTAAAATTATCAAATTTTAATATATCTGGAGTTTATATTGATGATGGTAGAACAAATCCGATACTTGATGAAAAGTTAAGAAAAGAATCAGTTCGTGCAGTAAAGGAAATTTTTAATTTATGTGAAAATACTCATACCATACTTAATGAAAATACATTAAAACAGATTGAAAGTATTTCAGAAAAGTTGGTTGACAATATTTATAGTGATAAACAAATTTCAGTAAGCATATCGGATTTACAGACGTATGATTTAAATACATATTTACATTCAGTCAGCGTAACAGTTATTTCAATAGCTATTGGTACGGCATTAAGTTTGACAAAAATGGAGCTTTGCAAGTTAGGGGTATGTGCACTTCTTCATGACATTGGAAAAATAGAGATACCTATTGAAATAATTAACAAACCTTCAAAGCTTACCAAGGAAGAATTTGAAATTGTGAAAACACATGCTCAGTTGGGTGGAAATTTTGTTATGGATCATAAGTGTGTAAGTGATGATATATATATGGGAATAATAAGTCATCATGAAAAATACAATGGAACAGGATATCCACATGCATTAAAAAAAGAAGAGATACCTTTATTTGGCAGGATAATTGCTGTTGCTGATGTATATGATGCATTAACAGGAAATAGGCCGTATAGAAATCCTATAAAACCATTAGAAGCTATAGAATATATTATGGCGGGAGTAGGAAGTAGTTTTGATTATAACATTGTAAAGGCGTTTTTGAGAAAAATAGAGCCCTATCCAGTAGGTTCTTATGTAAAACTTAGTGATAAGAGATGTGCAAGAGTTATTGGGGTTAATAAGGATAGTCCATTAAGACCAATAATAAAAATTGCAGACAGAAGTAGTAAAATAATAGATTTGAAAAATGATGCGGATTCAAGAAATATAGTAATAATTGATATTGATTATAGTTATTTAATTATCGATAATCAAGAAAAATGTGTATAAAGTGGGGGGAGTAATAATGAAAAAAATAGGATTTATTGGCGTTGGTGTTATGGGAAAATCAATGGTAAAAAATTTAATAAGAGCAGGACATGAAGTTTTTGTATACACAAGAACTAAATCTAAAATTATGGATGTAATTGAAGATGGTGCAATATGGTGTGATGATATAAAGTCATGTGCTAAAGATAAAGATATTATTATTACAATTGTAGGATATCCTAAAGATGTAGAAGAAGTATACTTTGGTGAAAGTGGAATATTAGCTAATGCTAAAGAAGGAAGCACAGTTATTGATATGACAACTACAAGTCCTAAATTATCAATTAGAATATATGATGAAGCTAAGTCTAGAGATATTAAAGCTTTAGATGCACCTGTATCTGGTGGTGATATTGGAGCTAAAAATGGAACCTTATCAATTATGGTAGGTGGAGATAAAAATGCATTTGAAGAATGTAAGGACGTATTAGAATGCATGGGAACTAATATCATATATGAAGGAAAGGCAGGGAATGGGCAACATACAAAAATGGCGAATCAAATTGCTATTGCTGGTGCAGTGTCTGGAGTATGTGAAGCTATAACATATGCGAAAAAAGCAGGACTTGATGTAAACACAATGTTAAACAGTATTAGTGAAGGTGCTGCAGGAAGTTGGCAGATGAGCAATATGGGACCTAAAATGATTAATGAAGATTTTGCACCAGGATTTTATATAAAACATTTTATAAAAGATATGAAAATTGCAGTAGAAGAATGTGTGGAGTTTAATTCAGAACTTAAGGTTCTTAATAAAGTATTGGAAATGTATGAAACTCTTGAAGTGAATGACTGTGGAAATTTTGGCACGCAAGCTCTTATAAAATATTATGAATAAATTTAGAGTGTTAAAAAATAATTTTTTGATTATTATTTAAAAGAAAAGGCTATACATAGAGCCTTTTTTTGTTATAATAAAAAAGAAAACATACTAAACTTATAAGAAAACTATATATTATAAATTGTAATATAAAAAAAATTAAGTGAAAAAATATATTTATAATATTTATTGAAACGAAGCAAATATATTCTATAAATTGTGCAAAATATAGAATATATGATAGGAGAGAATTTTAATGGAAGTATATTTTGATAATAGTTCAACAACAAAAACTTATGATGATGTAATTAATGAAGTTTGCTATGGTCTTAAAGAATTTTATGGAAATCCGTCATCCCTTCATAATCTTGGACTAAAGAGTGAAAAAAAATTGAAAGAATGTAGAGATATTTTAGCAAAAACTATTAATTGTTCTGAAAATGAAATTTATTTCAATGGTGGAGGAAGTGAAGGTAACAATCTGATTTTAAAGGGTGTGTTAAAAAGCGGAAATCATCTTATTACAACTCCTTTTGAGCATGCTTCTATATTAAATACCATAAAAAATTTAGAAAAAAATGGTGTGAAAGTAACAGTATTAAAGATTGATGATAAAGGAAAAGTAGACTTAGAAGATTTGAAAAATTCTATAACAAAAGATACTGTATTGGTGTCAATAATGCATGTTAATAATGAAATTGGTATTATTCAGAATATAGAAGAGATAAGCAGAATTGTAAAGAAGGCTAGTTCAAGAGCAAAGATTCATATTGATGCAGTACAGAGTTATGGGAAATTACCAATAGATGTTGAAAAGATGCAGATTGATTTTTTAACGGTAAGTGCTCATAAATTTCATGGACCAAAGGGATGTGGTTTTACATATATAAAAAAACAAGCTGTAATATCTCCGTTAATTGAGGGTGGTTCTCAGGAATCAGGTATAAGGGCAGGAACTCAAAATATATCTGGAATAATGGGTATGACAGTAGCAGCAAAAATTGTGTGTGAAAATATGAAGGATAATTATGAAAAAGTTTTATCAATAAAAAGAAGATTTATTGATAAACTAAAAAAAATAGATAATATAAGAATAAATAGTTATGATGAGGACAGTTTTTCGCCTTATATCTTAAATGTTTCATTTAGAGGTGTAAGGGGTGAAGTTTTACTTCACTTTTTAGAGGAAAATAAAGTTTATGTATCTACTGGGTCAGCATGCTCTTCAAAAGAAAGGGCTAGGATTGGTGGAAGTTATGTACTGAAAGCGCTAGGGCTTACTAATGATGAAATTGGAGGTGGAATCAGATTTTCATTTAGCGATGATAATGAATTAGAAGAAGTTGATTACACTGTAGAAACTTTAGAAAAGGGACTTAGGTTCTTAAGGAGGATAAAAAAATAATGAAAGATCTTATTTTAGTAAAATATGCACCAGAAATATTTTTGAAAGGACTTAATAGAGGGAAATTTGAAAAGAAGCTCAGAGATAATATTGGAAAAAAGCTTGAAGGAATAAAAGTTGAATTTATACATGATAGTGGAAGATACTTTATTAAAACTGACCAGATTGAAGAAAGCATAAAAAAAATAAGCAAAGTATTTGGAATATTGGAAGTTTGTAAAGTTAAAGAAGTAGCGGTTGATATTGATCAAATACAAGAAGTTGCACTAAATAAAATTAAAGAATGTGAAGGAAAAACATTTAAAATAGTTACGAATAGAGCTAATAAAAAATTTGAACTGAATTCTATGGAAGTATCAAGATGTGTTGGTGGTCATATTCTTACCAATATGAATGATGAACTTACAGTAGATGTTAAAAAACCAGAAATTCAAATAAATATAGAAATACGTAATAATTTTGCATATGTATGGTCAAATAATGATATTACTAAAGGTGTTGCAGGGCTTCCATATGGCATGAATGGAAGTACAATGCTTATGTTATCAGGTGGAATAGATTCTCCAGTTGCAGGATATCTTATGGCTAAAAGAGGTGTGGAATTAAATTGTGTTTATTATCATAGTCATCCTTATACCTCTGAAAGAGCAAAAGACAAGGTAAAAGAACTTGCAAGGATACTATCACAATATACAGAAAAAATAAATTTATATATAGTACCCTTTACTGATATACAAATGGAAATAATAGATAAATGTAGGGAAGATGAACTAACAATAATCATGAGAAGATTTATGATGAGAGTAGCATGTAAACTTGCGGAGAAATATAATATAGATTCAGTATGTACAGGTGAGAGTATAGGCCAGGTAGCTAGTCAGACTATGGATGGTTTAATAGTTAGTGATGATTGTGCTGATAGACCTGCTTTTAGACCACTTATTGCTACAGATAAAACAGATATAATGGAAATAGCGAGAAAAATAGGCACATATGAAACTTCGATTCTTCCTTATGAAGATTGTTGTACAATTTTTGTACCAAAGCATCCAAAAACAAATCCTAAGCTTGAACCTATAAAGAAACAAGAAGAAAGCTTAAATGTAGAAGAATTAATTGAAAATGCTATAAACAATATGGAAATAGTTACATTCTAAAAATAGAAATCTCAAAGCTGTGTGAAGAGTCACATTAGCTTTGAGATTTTTTGAATTTATATTCATTTATGGTGAATAGAAATATAGATACTATTAGCATGAATACACAAAACCATATTGATTTATAATCGAAATATGATGTTAAAATGGCTCCGAGAAGAGCACCTATTATAAATGTAATTATAATGGTACCATAACGTAAAGATTTCGTAAGTTCATCTGAATTATTACTTGAAATACCAGTATAAAAAGCTTCACATGCTGATCTTAAATTTCCTGTACACATTGCAGTGCTATATGGAGTTCCGGATAGTTTTCTAAAAGATGCTATCTGAAGAGAAGAAACAAAAGATATAGCAACTGTAACTATTAAATTTGGTGCTGTAGTTGGAATCAGTCCTACTACCAATAAAACTATTACTTCTAATATTAAAATTGCTCTTTTAGAATGAATTCCTGGAAAAACAAAATGATGTTTTTTTCTCCATTCACATATGAGAACACCTGCTACAAATGCTAAAATTGGCAATAAAGCAGTTAAGGTTTCAAGAATATTTCTTTTGGTAACAGCAATGGCAACAAGAACAAGGTTACCAGTCTGGGCATTGGCGAAAACACCACCTCTACATAAAAATGTATATGAATCTAGGAAGCCTCCTACGATTGATAACAAAATTCCAAGAGTAACTGATTCGGATGTTTGGTTGTGTATATCAAATTTGTTTATATGTTTTTCAGAATTTTCATATGCAATTATAAAAATCCCCTCCTTATCTTGTAAGTTTCAATTATAAGCCACAGAGGCAAGATAATTTCTCATTAAGTAAATTACAATTTGTCTACTGAGAATTACAACAGATATATTATAACATTTTATTAAAGGGAAGGAATAAAATAATTGGGAAATATTGAATGATTTATTGACAAAAACATGGAAAGAGAGTAATATTAACTTAAACAGTTTAGCACGTTAAATTGATAAAATGATAAAATGATTAAGTAGTAAAATAAGTGGGGGTTAAATATGAAGAAAAAAAATATTCTTCCAGAAGGAACAAGGGATTTAATATTAGATGAATGTATTGTGAAAAGAGCAATAGAAAGAGATATAGATGATATTTTTTATAAATGGGGATATAAAGAAATCATAACTCCAACAGTAGAATTTTATGAAACTTTTAATCATGATTCTCAAACATTAAAAGAAGAAGATATGTATAAGTTCTTTGATAATAGGGGTAGAATTTTGGTACTTAGACCAGATATGACAATCCCAATAGCAAGGGTTGTTGAAACAAAATTTAAAGATGAATCTCTGCCAATTAAGCTTAGGTACAACTCAAATGTATTTAGAGTTCATGCAAGTCTTGGAGGAAAAAGAAATGAATATACAGATTGTGGAGTAGAACTTATAGGACTTGAGGATAAAAAGTCAGATTTAGAAGTACTTGTTCTTGCATTAGAAGCATTAGAAAAACTTGGATTAAGTGACTTTAAACTTGAAATAGGCAATATAGGTTTTTTTGAAGGTGTATTTAAAACTCTTAATATAAGTAAAGAAAGTAAAGAAATAATTGCTCAATATATAGAAGATAAAAATTTGAAAAATCTTGAAGACTATTTAGATGAAATTGATATTAAAGATGAATATAAAGAGTTTTTTAATAAACTTCCATGGCTTTTTGGAGATAGATCAATCTTGGAGGAAGCAAAAGTATTAGCTTTCAATGAAGAATTAAAGGCTAATTTAGAGTATCTTGAAAATTTATATTCAGAGCTTGATATTCTAGGGTATGGTAATAAAGTAACATTTGACTTAGGAATGGTTCCAAGACTAAATTATTATACTGGAATAATATTTAGGGGATACGGAGAAGGTGTTGGAAATACAGTACTTAGAGGTGGAAGATATGATAATCTTATTACAATTGGAGAAGAATATATTCCAGCAATAGGATTTTCTTTAGATATTAATTCTGTTATTGAGAATGTTAAAACAAGTGAAAAAATAAATACTATTGATAAAAGCTGTAAAATTTATTATTCATCAAAATATAGAATTGAAGCTATAAGAAAAAGTGAACAACTTAGACAAGAAGGAAAAATAGTAGAATTGATACCTGATGACAGTGTAAATGAAATTAAGGTATTACTATAAGTTAGAATATTAAGTTAGTAATTTGATAAATTGGGGGAAATAGAATGAGCATAAGTATTGCATTGACAAAGGGCAGATTAGAAGAAGAAGCGGTAAAACTTCTAGAAAAATCAGGATATGATCCATCAGAATTGAAAAATAAGGGAAGAAAGCTTGTATTTAAGGATAAGAACCAAGAAATTAAATATTTTTTGGTAAAGGCAGCAGATTCCATAACTTATGTAGAACATGGTGTTGCAGATATTGGAGTAGTGGGGAAGGATACCATATTAGAAAGCGAACATAAATGTTATGAAGTTCTCGATTTGGGATTTGGAAAATGTGGATTTATAGTGGCTTCATTACCAGAAAATAATATCTTCAAAAAAGTTGGACATATAAAAATAGGTAGTAAGTATCCCAAAGTAGCTAAGGAATATTTTAAGAAGAAAAACATGGATGTTGAAGTAATTAAAATTGAAGGATCAGTTGAATTAGCACCAATACTTGGCTTATGTGATGGAATTGTAGATATAATGGAAACTGGAACAACATTAAAGGAAAATGGACTTGTTGTTCTTGATAGAATATGTGATATAAGTGCAAGACTTATAGTTAATAAAGCAAGTTTTAAAATGAAACAAAAGGAAATTGGAGAATTTATTGAGGGCATTAAAGGAAATATTAATAATTGACAAAAAACGCAGAATGTTGATAATAATAAGTAAGATATTTTAATTAATTGATAATAAAAAATAAAATTATTTGACAAATTATCTATTTGATCATGTGGGGCTGAATATGAAATAGATTATTTGATAACTACAAATTTTCAACTATACACGATCAACTGAAAATAAGGGGGCTATTATTAAATGTTGAAGTTAATGGAGATTAGTGAAAGCAATAAGCAGAAATTAATTAATGAACTTAAAGAGAGATGTGAAGAAACAGAACAGGATATACTTCTTAATGTAAAGAATATTTTAGAAAAAGTAAAAAAATCTGGGGACAAGGCTTTATTTGATTTTACCAAGGAGTTTGATAAAGTAGAGTTGAAAGATTTAGAAGTATCGAAAGATGAAATAGAAGCATGTTTTGATAAGGTTGAGGAAAATTTTATAGAAGCATTAAAAGAAGCTAAGAGTAATATTGAAGCATATCATGAAAAACAGAAATCAAATGGTTTTCTAATGACTGAAGATAGTGGTGTTTATTTGGGGCAAAGAGTACTGCCTCTTGAAAGAGTAGGTGTTTATGTTCCCGGGGGAACAGCAGCATATCCTTCATCGGTTTTAATGAATGTAATTCCAGCTAAAGTTGCAGGGGTTGATGAAATTGTTATGGTTACTCCTCCAGACAAAAATGGTGGTATAAATCCATATATAGGAGTAGCAGCTAAAATAGCTGGAATTGATAAGATTTATAAAGTTGGTGGAGCACAGGCAGTTGGTGCACTTGCATATGGAACAGAAACTATTAAAAAGGTAGATAAAATAGTTGGACCAGGAAATATATTTGTAGCAACTGCCAAAAAATTAGTATTTGGACAAGTAGATATAGATATGATAGCAGGACCAAGTGAAATTCTTGTTATAGCAGATGAAAAGTCAGATCCATCTTATGTGGCTGCTGATTTAATGTCTCAGGCAGAACATGATAAGCTTGCATCGGCAATACTTGTAACAACTTCAAAGGATTTATATGAAAAAGTTGAGTTAGAATTAGATAAGCAAGCAAAAACATTAGAAAGAGAAGAAATAATAAGAACATCATTAAATGATTTTGGAAAAGCAATAATATGTAGCAATATTGAAGAATGTATAGATATATCTAATTCCATTGCACCAGAGCATTTGGAGATTATGGTTGATGAACCAATGCAGTATTTAGGACTTGTTAGAAATGCAGGTTCAGTCTTTTTAGGAAGATATTGTCCAGAACCTATAGGAGATTATTTTGGAGGAACTAATCATGTACTTCCTACAAGTGGTACAGCTAGATTTTTCTCAGCATTATCAGTAGACAGTTTTATAAAAAAATCATCATTCATCTATTATTCAAAAGAAGCAATTATGAAAAACGGGGAAAAGATTATTACTATGGCTGATAAAGAAGGATTAACAGCTCATGCAAATTCTATTAAAGTGAGATTGAAAGATGGGCGTTTATAATCGATACATTGATTCCGCTGAGGAATTCAAAATTAAATTAGATGCTAATGAAATCTTTATGAATGTAGATGATAATGTGATTATGAAGATAAAATCTAGTTTGACAGGTATTGACCTATATAGATATCCATCCAATGAAATGGGAGATATAAAGAAATTATATGGTAAATATGCAAAAGTTAATTCGGAAAATATAATTGTGGGTAATGGATCTGATGAAGTACTTGAATTAATTATAGGAAAAGTTATTGGTACACAAGGGAAGGTTTTATCTTTTGGACCTGATTTTGTAATGTATGATTTTTTTGTGGAGAGATTTAAAGGGGAACTTATAAAATATGATATAGGAACAGAAATGAAATTTGATGTTGATAGATTTATTGAGTTAGGAAAATCAAATAATGTTGATATGATCATATTTTCAAATCCTAATAATCCTACAGGAATAAATATTTCTCCAAAAGATATTGTAAAGATACTAGAAGAATTTGAAAATTCTACAGTTGTTATTGATGAAGCTTATTATGAATTTAATGGAGAATCTATGATTCCGTATATTAACAATTATAGCAATCTTTTTATTACAAGGACCCTATCAAAGGCTTGGGGTTTAGCTGCACTTAGGGTTGGGTTTTTGATAAGTAGTAAAGAAAATATTGAAGAATTGTTGAATTATAAAGTACCTTATACAATAAGTTCGTATTCTCAAAAGATTGCAGAAATAGCTTTGAAATATCCTGAAAAAATAATTAATAATACAAAAATAATAATAAGAGAACGTGAACTGTTATATGAAAGATTAAAAGAGATTGAAAAAAATGCAGCTATGAAAATAGAATTTTTTAAATCAAAGGGAAATTTTATATTTGGAAGAACAAAGCATAAAGAAGCATTAATAAAGGGACTTGAAACCCACAGAATATATATAAGAAGTTTTAATGATGATAGTTTTAGAATAACAGTTGGTTCACCTAGAGAAAATAGAAAAGTTATAGAAGCTATAAAAGAAATTTTTGTATATTAATTGACGAAAGGATTTATATAAAATGAGTGATAGACTTGCAACTTTAAAAAGAAAAACTAATGAAACCAATATTGAGCTTGAAATCAATCTAGATGGTCAAGGAGCTAGTGAAATAAGAACTGGAGTTGGATTTTTTGATCATATGATGACGTTGTTTGCTTTTCATAGCAAAATCGATTTAAAGGTCTTGGCAAAAGGTGATCTTGATGTATGTGATCACCATACAATTGAAGATATAGGAATAACATTAGGGGAAGCCTTTAAGAAAGCTATTGGTGACAAAAGAGGGATTAATAGATATGGAACTTTTTATGTTCCTATGGATGAAACGCTAGCTATGGTTTCTCTTGATATAAGCAATAGACCATTTGTTGTTTTTGAATGTGATTTCAAAAGAGAAATGGTGGGAGAAATGGCTACTGAAATGGTAGTTGAATTTTTTAGGGCATTTGCTTTTAATGCAGGAATAACACTGCATTTAAAAGTATTATATGGTGAAAATGATCACCATAAAATTGAAGCACTTTTTAAAGCTTTTGGACGAGCGCTAAAAGATGCAAAAAAAATTAGTGATGAAAATGGTATTCCTTCAACAAAAGGAACAATTTAAAGTTGATTGATATTTGGGGGCGTTTTAATGATTGTTATAATAGATTATGGGATGGGGAATTTAAAAAGTGTCAGAAATGCTTTGAATTATCTCGGAATAGAAAATAAAATTTCTGATGATTATGATGAAATAAGAAAAGCTGATGCATTGATACTCCCAGGAGTTGGAGCTTTTCCAGATGCTATGGATACCATTGAAAAGCTTGGGCTTGATAAGGTGATAAAAGAAGAGACTGAAAAAGGAAAATATCTTCTAGGGATTTGTCTTGGAATGCAGCTTTTATTTGAAAAAGGATATGAAGGGTTAGAAAGAACAGGACTTGGTCTTATAAAAGGTAATATTGTTAAGATGAAAGATGATAGAGAAAAAAACGTAAAGATACCTCATATAGGATGGAATAATTTAAAATATAATAGAAAAGATATTCTTTTTAGAAATATAGATGAAGGTAAATATGTTTACTATGTTCACTCATATTTTGCACAATCGTATAATGATGAAGATTTAGTTGCTTATAGTGAATATGGTGAGAATAAAATACCTGGAATTGTAAGAAGAAATAATATTATAGGAGCTCAATTCCATCCTGAAAAGAGTGGAACAGTTGGATTAGATATATTAAAAAATTTTGGGGAGTTGATTAAATGATAATTTTACCAGCTATTGATATAATTGATGGAAAGCCAGTAAGGCTTTATCAAGGTGATTATGATAAAAAGGAAATAGTGGCAGAAGACATATTTGAAACTGCAAAATCATTTGAGAAAATGGGAGCGGAATATATTCATTTAGTTGATCTTGATGGTGCAAAAAGTGGGAGCAATGATAATCATGAATTGGTTATAAAAATAGCTAATATGTTAGATATTCCTGTAGAGTTAGGTGGAGGAATAAGATCATTTGAAACTATAAAGTACCTTTTAGAAAATGGAGTTTCACGGGTTATACTAGGTACTATAGCCATGGAAGATGAAAATCTATTAAAAAGGGCAATTTCTGAATACGGTGAAAAAATAGCAGTTGGTATCGATTGTAAAGATGGTAAAGTTTATGGAAGAGGATGGCTAGAGGGAAGCAATCTTGATTATATTGAATTTGCACAAAAAATGGAGTCATTGGGTGTAAAAAATATAATAGTAACAGATATTTCAAAAGATGGGACTCTTCAAGGTCCTAATTTAGATATGCTAAAAAAGATTAAAGAAACAGTAAATATAGATATAACTGCATCAGGTGGAATAAGAGATATAGAAAATATAAAAGATTTAAATGAAATAGGACTTTATGGGGCAATAACAGGAAAAGCAATTTATGCAGAAACATTATCATTAGAAGAAGCTATAAAAGCAGTAAGAAATTAATAAAAGCCAGAGATATAAGCATTATGCTTATGAAAGGGGGAAGCATTTTATGCATACAAAGAGAATTATTCCGTGCCTTGATGTTAAAGAAGGAAGAGTTGTTAAAGGAATTAACTTTGAAGGTCTTGTAGATGTAGGAGATCCGGTAGCACTTGCAGAGTATTATAATAAACAGGGTGCAGATGAATTGGTATTTTTAGATATAACAGCAACTCATGAAAAAAGAGG
Organism: Clostridium butyricum; assembly: GCF_006742065.1. Lineage (NCBI taxonomy): Bacteria > Bacillati > Bacillota > Clostridia > Eubacteriales > Clostridiaceae > Clostridium > Clostridium butyricum. The sequence goes on from NZ_AP019716.1 coordinate 1,141,158, forward strand.
GATAATGGAAAAAGTAGTTGAGAGTGTAGCTGAAAAAATATTTATACCATTTACGGTTGGAGGAGGACTAAAAAGTATTGATGATATAAAAGCTATTTTGAGAGCAGGAGCAGATAAGGTTAGTTTGAATTCGGCAGCAGTAAGAGATAAAAATTTAATAAAAGAAGGTGCATTTTATTTTGGAAATCAGTGTATAGTATTAGCAGCAGATGCGAAAAAAAGACCTGACGAAACTGGATGGAATGTAGTTATTAATGGCGGAAGAATAGATACTGGAATAGATTTATTAAAGTGGATTGAAGAAGCGACATTATTAGGTGCTGGAGAAATATTGTTAACATCCATGGATGCTGATGGAACTAAAAGAGGTTTTGATTTAGAACTTACAAGGGCAGTAAGTAACATAACTAATGTGCCTGTTATAGCATCCGGAGGTTGTGGATGTTTGGAAGATTTCTATGATGTATTTAAAGATAATACTGCAGATGCAGCTTTAGCAGCATCACTTTTTCATTATGGAGAGTTGACGGTGGATGAAGTTAAGCAATATTTAAATGACAAAGAAATTGCTGTAAGACTATAAGAATTGAATTAGCAAAAAGGGGGTACATATGGATATTTGTAGAAGAGCTCAACAAATTGATTTTAAAAAGGGAAATGGATTAGTACCTACAATTGTTCAAGACTTTAAAACAAAAGAAGTACTTATGCTTGCATATATGAATGAAGAAAGTTTGAGGAAAACACTAGAGGGTGATACAACATGGTTCTACAGTAGAAGCAGGAATGAATTATGGAATAAAGGAGCTACTTCAGGACATTTTCAATATGTTAAGGAAATAAAGGTAGACTGTGATAATGATACTATTTTAGTATTGGTAGAGCAAAAGGGTGCAGCTTGTCATACGGGAAACAGAACATGCTTTTATAGGGATTTGTAAAATTGGAATAAAATATAATAGGGGGCGAAATTAGTGAAAGAAAATATAAATGATTTATATAATGTTATATTAGAAAGAAAAAACAATGTATCTGAAGGTTCCTATACATCGTATTTATTTGAAAAAGGTGTAGATAAAATTTTGAAAAAAGTTGGAGAGGAATGTACAGAAGTAATAATAAGCTGTAAAGAAGATGATAAGAAGGAACAAATTAATGAAATATGTGACTTAGCTTATCATGTACTTGTTTTAATGGCACAAATGGGAATATCAGTAGATGAAATTTCAGAAGAACTTGGAAATAGAAGAGAAAAAATAAATAATTTTAAAGGTGAAAGAAAGCCGATAACAAATGTTTAATTAATAATTCATGAATTTATAAATGGAATGAGCAGATTTTAGCTCATTCCATTTTCTTTTTATATGGAAGATTTCTTATGTACATCAATAAATCTTAAGGGTATAATATAGGAAAAGCTCAAAAATAATTGAATTAATATTAATTATGGAATTGATACATTCTATATAAAGCTCAGGAAAGAAAGGATGAACAGACAATGAAGAAGATACCTTTTTCACCACCAGATATAACAGAAGAAGAAATACAGGCTGTATGTGAAGTTTTAAGAAGTGGATGGATAACATCAGGACCACAGCTTGCAAAGTTTGAAGAAGGAATAGAGGAATACTGTAACGTAGAGAAAGCACTTGCATTAAATAGTGCCACAGCTGCAATGGAATTAGTATTAAAATTTTTTGATATAAAAGAAGGAGATGAAATAATAACAACTCCTTACACATATACAGCAACATCAAGTGTTGCCGTTCATAGAGGAATAAAACCTATATATGTAGATGTAAAAAAAGATACATTTGAAATGGACATAGATAAAGTGGCAGAAAAGATAACAGAAAAAACAAGAGTTATAATGCCAGTTGATATCGCAGGAGTTCCTTTTGACTATGATGGACTTAAAAAAGTATTGAAGGATCTTGGAAGAGAAGATATTATGATACTTTGTGATTCAGCACATTCATTTGGTGCAAAATACAAAGGAAAGCCAGTTGGTTCACAATGTGATTTCCATTCGTTTTCATTCCATGCAGTTAAAAATTTAACTACAGCAGAAGGTGGAGCGCTTACTTTTAAGGATAATAATTATAAAGGAAATGAAGATCTATTAAAGTATTTAAGATTTACAGCAATGCATGGTCAATCAAAAGATGCATTAAGCAAAATGAAAGCTGGAGCATGGGAATACGATATAATAAATGATGGTCTTAAATGCAATATGACAGATATAAGTGCCGCCATTGGAAATGTTCAGCTTAAGAGATATAATAAGATGTTAGATAGAAGAAGAGATATTTTTAAAGTTTATAGTGATATATTAGGAAAAGAAGATTTTTCAATAATACCATTTACTAAAGATGACAATGGAACAGAAACTTCATATCATTTATATCTTTATAGAGTAAAAGGATTTAATGAAGAAAAGAGAAATAAAGCAATTCAGATTTTGGCAGAAAAAGGAATAGCAACAAATGTACATTATAAGCCACTTCCAATGCTTACATTGTATAAAAATTTAGGTTATGATATTAAAGATTATCCAAATGCATATGCTATGTATGAAAATGAAATAACACTTCCAGTCTACAGCACATTAGCTTTAGAAGATGCTGAATATATAGCACGTGAAGTTGTAAATGTAATAAAGGAATTAATGTAGAAGTTATAACTTTATATTTTATTGTAAAAAAATCTTTTTGCTGTGATAATCATTGCAAAAAGATTTTTGGTTTTAATAATTAAAAAAAGAAAATCCAATATTTTATTGGATTTTCTAATGTTCATTTAAGAAAGGGAATAAATGAACATTGTGGGGTTTATTAAACTTTATGGTGGTGCCATAAAGTGTATGGGCTAAATAACTTCTATTTATAACTTTATTATACAATAAACAAATTAAAAAACAATAATTTTTTACATTGCGACAATTAAATGTATAAAAACTTAAAAAATTTCTGAAGTTATATAGAGAATGTATTAAAATACAATGAAGTATTATTATAAAATTAAATGATTTATAAAGTAAACTTGTACAAAATTTATCAAATGATATAAGGAGGTAATAGATGATAGAATTAAAAAAGGAAGAGTTACTTAAAAATACTATAGATTATGAAGAGTATTGTGAAAATGTGTGTAGTCCGACTTTGGATGAACTTAGGGATGCAGGAATGCTTAAGTGTGGAGGCTGCAGTGGTGGATGTGCTTGCAAGAGCAAAGGTAATTGTTCTGGATGTAAAAGTAAAAAATGTGAAAAGTAATATTTAAAATATGTGGATTTAATAATAATAATAATATATAATTAAGTTTGTTTACTAAATCAATGAAATTATAATTAGATGTGGAGGGGTTATCCTTGGGAAAGCCAAGTATCTTCAGCAGAGAATATGAACGAAAAATGAAAAAAAGAAGAAGAAATATCATAATTTTTTCGTTAATAATAGTCGTATTAGCATGTGCTACTATACTTAAATTTGTATACAATCCTGTTAATTTCAGCAAAATAAAAGCTAATATACAAGCATGGATTGATAGTGATACTACATCAACGGGGGATACAGCTAAAAACAATGAGATCAAAGAAGCTGATGAGAAAAAAGCTGATGAGAAAGAAGAAGTAGTTGAAGAAAAGAAACCAGTTGAGGAGTATGTAGATATACTTCAAAGTAGTGGAAACACTGCGAAAGCTGTCTATATAGAAGAAAATGGGGAAAAGGTATTTACAGAAGTAAGAAATTTAGATAATGGAGTAAGTTTCGACATAAGTCCATCGAAAAAGCAACTTATAATATGTGATGTTAATACTCAGATTACACTGTATAATATAGATGGTACAAATAAAATTGTATCAAAAGATAAATATGTATCTACAAATGGAAGTGTATTTACTAAAGATAATACACTTCAATCAAAACCTGATTATTTATGGAATAGTAATCCTAAATTTGTTAGTGATCAAAGTATAGTATTTGTAACAAATAGACCATACTTTGGAACAGCGGCTGTAAAGCAATATCTATGGATGACTGATTTACAAACTGGAACAGACAAGATATATTGGGATTTAGCAGCAGCTAAGATAGTTATGGGTTCTAGAGAAGATAAAGGATTAAAAATAACTGTAGATAATAGAGAGTATTTTATAGCGCAAGATGGTAGTTATGTTCAATAAAAATAAATATTTGATATAATTTAGAGGTTTATGGTATAATAACCTAGTTAAATTAGATGTATACTATTTTAGGAGGAAAGAATAAAATGAAAGCTAAAGTGGAAAAAATAGAAACAAACGTTGTTAAGTTAGAAATAAGGGTTGAAGCAGATAAATTTGATGCTGCAATTACTAAAGCATATAACAAAAACAAAGGAAGATACAATATACCAGGATTCAGAAAAGGTAAAGTTCCAATGAACATGGTTAAAAAGTTCTATGGAGTAGAAGTATTCTATGATGATGCTGTTAACTTTGCTATAGATGAATCATACGGTGAAGCTTTAAATGCTGAAAACATAAGACCTGTTGATTATCCACAAGTTGATGTTGTTGAATTAGGTGAAGGAAAAGACTTAGTTTATACTGCTACTGTTACAGTATATCCTGAAGTTGAATTAGGAGATTACAAAGGTTTAGATATAAAGAAGCCTGTATATGAAGTTGATGAAGCTGAAATAGAAAAGCAAATCAAAGATATGCAAGAAAAGAACGCTAGAATGGAAGTTAAAACTGAAGGAACTGTAGAAAAAGGAGACATCGCTGTTATCGACTTTAAAGGATACATAGGTGAAACTGCTTTTGAAGGTGGAGAAGGTCATGATTATCCATTAGAAATCGGATCAGGTACTTTCATAGATAACTTTGAAGATCAATTAATAGGATTAGCAGTTGGAGATAAGAAAGATATTAATGTTACTTTCCCAGAAAGCTATGGTAAAGAAGAGTTAAATGGAAAAGCTGCTAAATTCGAAGTGGAAATTAAAGAAATCAAAGTTAAAGAATTACCAGAATTAGATGATGAATTTGCAAAAGAAGTTGCAGCGGTTGATTCATTTGCAGAATTAAAAGAAAACTTAAAGAAAACTTTAGAAAAGAACAATGATGAAAAAGCTGAAAGAGAATTCGAAGAAGCAGTAATAACTGCAGTAATTGAAAATGCAAAGATGGATGTTCCAGAAGTAATGGTAAACAAAGAAATCGATGCTATGATGAAAGATCTTGAAGGAAGATTAAAATATCAAGGTTTAAGCTTAGATCAATACATGCAATTCACTGGTAACACAACTGAAAAGATGAGAGACTTCATGAAAGAAAATGCTGAAAGAAAAGTTAAAGCTGATTTAGTTCTTGAAGCTGTTGCTAAAGCAGAAGAAGTTAAAGCTACTGATGAAGAAATAAACGAAAGAGCTTTAGAATTAGGAAAAATCTATGGACCAAAAGATCCAGAAAAGATGGCTAAAATATTAGCTAAAACTCAAAAGCCTATGATAGAAAAAGATATAGTAATTGAAAATACTCTTAAATTTATAAAAGAAAATTGCAAATAATTTTATTTGAGTTATAATATTAAATAAGTTATTGAATAGTAATTGCCAGAAAAATTAATTTTTCTGGCAATTATTTCAAATAATAATTAACAAAATTATAAAAAGAATATATAATTATATAAGTAGATTTATATTATAACGGTGAAAAGGGAGGATTCAAATGAGTTTAGTACCAATGGTCGTTGAACAAACAAGTAGAGGAGAACGTTCTTACGACATATTTTCAAGATTATTAAAAGAAAGAATAATTATGTTAAGCGGAGAAGTTAACGATGCCAGTGCTCAGTTAATCGTAGCTCAACTGTTATTTTTAGATAGTGAAGATCCAGATAAAGATATTTCTCTATATATAAACAGCCCAGGTGGTTCTGTAACTGCTGGTATGGCAATTTATGATACAATGCAATTGATAAATGCAGATGTATCAACAATTTGTGTTGGAATGGCTGCTTCAATGGGAGCGTTTTTACTTTCTTGTGGTGCAAAAGGAAAAAGATATGCTCTTCCAAATGCAGAAATAATGATACATCAACCACTTGGTGGATTCCAAGGTCAGGTAACTGATATTGAAATACACGCTAATAGAATGTTAAAAGTTAAAGAAGTTCTTAATAAGACTTTAAGCGAAAATACAGGAAAACCTTTAGAAGTTATTCAAAGAGATACTGAAAGAGATAACTTTATGAGTGCTGAAGACGCTAAAGAATATGGTTTAGTTGACGAAATAATTGTTAAAAAACCAAAGAACAAAGAAAAATCTGAATAGAAATAAAAAGTTATTTAGATACTTTTTAAGCGAGGTGAATGTATGGCTAAATATGATGATAAAAAACAGTTAAAGTGTTCATTCTGCGGAAAAACTCAAGAACAAGTTAAGAGACTTATTGCAGGTCCTGGAGTTTATATATGTGATGAATGTATTGATTTATGTTCTGAAATAATTGCAGACGAATTCCAAGAATCTGTTGATTTTGATCCAAAGAGTGTTCCAAAGCCAAATGAAATAAAAGAATATTTAGATTCTTATGTAGTAGGTCAGGATAGAGCTAAAAAGTCTTTAGCTGTTGCAGTATATAATCACTACAAGAGAATAAATACTAATAAAGACGATATAGATGTTGAATTATCTAAAAGTAATATATTATTACTTGGACCAACTGGTTCAGGTAAAACATTATTAGCTCAAACATTAGCTAAATTCTTAAATGTTCCATTTGCTATAGCAGATGCTACAACATTAACTGAAGCTGGTTACGTTGGTGAAGATGTTGAAAATATATTATTAAAGTTAATTCAAAATGCAGATTATGATGTAGAAAAAGCTGAAAGAGGTATAATCTACATTGATGAAATTGATAAGATTGCAAGAAAGTCTGAAAATCCATCAATTACTAGAGATGTATCTGGTGAAGGTGTGCAACAGGCGCTATTAAAAATCTTAGAAGGAACTGTAGCATCTGTACCACCACAAGGTGGAAGAAAGCATCCACATCAAGAATTTATCCAAATAAATACATCAAATATATTATTTATTTGTGGTGGAGCTTTTGATGGTGTAGATAAGATAATTGAAGGAAGAACAAGAAAAAGTTCTATGGGATTTGGAGCTGATATCCAATCTAAACATGAAAAAGATGTAGGTCAATTATTTAAAGAAATAATGCCAGCTGATTTATTAAAGTTTGGTTTGATTCCAGAATTTGTAGGAAGACTTCCTATACTTGTTACATTAGAATCATTAAATAAAGAAGCTTTAATAGAAATTTTAACAAAACCTAAGAATGCCCTTGTTAAGCAATACAAGAAGCTATTTGAATTAGATGATGTTAAATTAGACTTTGAAGATGGTGCCTTAACTGCAATTGCAGCTGAAGCTATAAGCAGACAGACAGGTGCTAGAGGTCTTAGAGCTATTATAGAAGATATAATGAATGAAATAATGTATGAAATACCTTGTGATAATAGAATAACTAAGGTAATAATTACAGAAGAAACAATTAAAAATAAAAAGGATCCTATAGTTGAACGTCTTGAAGATGGAAAAACAAGACCTGCTTTAATAAAAGCAAGAACTAAAAAGGATATAGAATCAGCATAAATTTTTAGTTTAACCCTGTTCTGATATTTAATATCAGAACAGGGCTTTTATTTATGCATTTTTTCACAATACTTTAATTTTATATGGAAGTTAGGAATATATTTGTAAAGTAGAGCAAATAATAGTAATAGAACTAGTGGAAGGAGGAAGATATATTTCATTATACGAAAGAAATATATTCAGTTATATGAACAGTATATTAATGATTTTACAAATAGTTGTATTAGTTATGATGGTATATGTGTTGTCAACTTCTGTAAATAAAAACCCGAAAAGCAGGAGTATAGTTATTGATAAAGAAAATACCAAGGAAATGTCTCATCTTAATAAATTGAGACAAATATCCTTGTCAGTTCCGTTAACAGAGAAAAGCAGACCGTCAACATTCGAAGAGGTTGTAGGGCAGGAAAAAGGGATAAAAGCTCTTAAGGCTGCATTATGCGGACCTAATCCACAACATGTAATAATTTATGGACCACCAGGAGTTGGAAAGACTGCTGCAGCAAGATTAGTTTTAGAGGAAGCTAAAAGAGCTATGTCATCACCTTTCAAAGAAAATGCTAAGTTTGTAGAACTAGATGCAACTACATTACGATTTGATGAGAGGGGGATCGCCGATCCCTTAATAGGTTCGGTTCATGATCCGATTTATCAAGGTGCAGGTAATTTTGGAATAGCTGGAATACCACAACCTAAGCCTGGAGCTGTTACTAAAGCACATGGTGGAATTTTGTTTTTAGATGAGATAGGTGAGCTTCATCCTATAGAATTAAACAAATTATTAAAAGTTTTAGAAGATAGAAAGGTATTTTTTGATAGTTCTTATTATAGTTCTGAAGATCCTAATATGCCTAAATATGTTAAAGAGGTATTTGAGAATGGCCTTCCAGCAGATTTTAGATTAATAGGTGCAACTACAAGATCACCTAGTGAAATAATGCCAGCAATAAGATCAAGATGTGTCGAAATATTTTTTAGAGCACTTTTACCAGATGAGATAAAAACAATTGCTAAAAACTCTGTTGAAAAAGTAGGACTTCAAATAGAAGAAAATGCTTTAGATGAAGTAAGTAATTATTGTACAAATGGAAGAGAAGTTATTAATTTAATACAGCTTGCATCTGGCATAGCAATAAATGAAGAAAGATATGCAATAAGTATTGATGATATTAAGTGGGTTCTAGAAAATGGTCAGTATACAAAGATAATAAGCAATATTATACCACATGAATCAAAGATAGGAGTAGTAAATGGATTAGCAGTTTATGGTGCTAATATAGGTATGCTTATGCCTTTAGAGGTAAGTTGTAAAAAAGTATATAACAGAAGAGGTGAAGTTAAAGTAACTGGAATAGTGGAAGAAGAGGAAATTACAACTAATAATAAGAAAATAAAAATGAAAAGTACTGCATATGCTTCAGTAGAAAATGTACTTACGGTACTTGACAATCTCTTTGATTTAAATACAGATAAATATGATATTCATGTAAATATACCAGGAGGAATGCCTGTTGATGGTCCATCTGCTGGTATAAGTATAGCAACAGCTATTTATAGTGCAATAACAAAAAAGAAAGTAAGTAGATTTGTTGCAATGACTGGAGAAATAAGTATTTTAGGTCTTGTTAAGCCAATAGGAGGAGTTAAAGCAAAAATTTCAGCAGCAGTTAAGTCAGGTGCTAAGAAGGTTATAATACCACAAGAAAATTATGATAAATCATTAGAAGAAATTGAAGGAATTGAAATATTACCTGTAACTAATTTTAAAGAAGTAATAAATGTAGCATTAGAAAATGAAGATGTTGTAGTAAATAATACAGAGATATTATCAGCAAAAGGAAATAATGTTATTGAAACATAGTAAAGCCCTCAACTTCTAAAAAATTAATTTGTAAAAATATAATAATTAGTTTAATATAATATAAAGGGCGTGAATAGTTAAGATAAGGTTCTTAAAATTCACACCTTTTCTATTTAATAGTTTTTAAAGGATAATTGAAAAAATATTAGATTATGTGTATACTAGTTAAGTCAAAATAAATAATACAATATAATTCATGTGGGGGGGAAATAGTATTATGAAAAAGTTATATACAATTCCGCTAATTCCATTAAGAGGATTGACTGTTTTTCCTAAAGTAGTAGTACATTTTGATGTTGGTAGAAAGAAGTCTACTGCAGCTATTGAACAAGCTATGTTAGATAACCAAGAGATTTTTCTTGTGGGACAAAAGGATTTATTAGTTGAAGAGCCAACGAGAGAGGAAGTATACTCTATTGGTGTAATATGCAAAATAAAACAAATTCTTAAAATGTCTGAAAATACTATTAGAGTTCTTGTTGAAGGTTTAGAAAGAGCAAAAATAGTTGAATATATAGAAGATGATGAATATATAAAAGCTTCAGTTGAAAAGATACGTTCAAAAAAATCTAAAAGTGCTGAGTTAGAAGCGTATATTAAGCTTATAGACAGAGAATTTATGAAGTTATTAAAATTAACTGATGATGGTTATAGTGAAGTTGCAAAATCAATAGAGCCATTAGAAAGTCCAATTGAATATTTAGATATGGTAGCTTCATATGCAATTACAGAAGAAGAGGCAAAGCAGGAAGTTTTAGAATGCCTTGATGTAATAGCAAGAGCTGAACTTATTTTGGAAAAAATAAAAAGAGAAGTTTCAGTAGCAAAAATACAAAAAGATATTGCATCAAAGGTAAAAAGTAAGGTTTCAAAAGAACAAAAAGAATATTACCTAAGAGAACAGTTGAAAGCTATTCAAGAAGAACTTGGTGAAGATGATGAAGAAAAAAATGAAATTGCCAAGTATGAAGAAAAAATTGAAAAATCAAAAATTGCAAAAGAAATAAAGGAAAAGCTCAGCTATGAACTTGGAAGATTAAAGAATATGAGTTCATCATCAGCAGAAGCTAATGTTATAAAAACATATTTAGACTGGGCTTTAGATATTCCTTGGGGAAAATATTCAAAAGAAAGTATAGATATAGTAAAAGCTAGAGATATTTTAAATAAAGAACATTATGGCTTAGATGATGTTAAAGATAGAATAATAGAATATTTAGCAGTAAAACAGGTTAGTAAATCACAAAAAGGACCTATTTTATGTTTAGTAGGACCTCCAGGAGTTGGTAAGACATCTATAGCAAGATCTATAGCTAACGCTATGAATAGAAAGTATACAAGAATTTCATTAGGCGGTATGAAAGATGAATCAGAAATAAGAGGTCATAGAAGAACTTATGTAGGAGCAATTCCAGGTAGAATTACTTATGCTTTAAAAGATGCTAAAACTATGAATCCTCTTATACTATTTGATGAAATTGATAAAATAAGTTCTACTTATAAAGGTGATCCATCAGATGCCTTATTAGAAATATTGGATAATGAGCAAAATAAGGATTTTAGAGATAGCTATTTAGAGCTTCCATTAAATTTATCTAAAGTAATGTTTATCGCTACTGCCAATACACTAGAAACTATACCAAGACCATTGTTAGATAGAATGGAAGTTATAGAAGTTTCAGGTTATACTTATGAAGAAAAATTTAATATTGCTAAAGAACATTTAATACCTAAGATTTTTAATGATTTAGACATACCTATGGATAATATTAAAATAGAAGATGAGTCTATAAGAGTGGTAGTTGAAGGTTACACAAGGGAATCAGGTGTGCGTGGACTTGAGAGAAAACTTACATCACTTGTAAGAAAAGTTCTTGCAGATATGATCAAGGAAGGAAAGAAAGATTATGTTGTAAAGACGTCGTCAATAGAAGAACTCCTTGGTAAGAGAATATTTAATATAGATGAAGTAGATAAATTTGATAAAGTCGGTGTAGTAAATGGTATGGCATGGACTGCGTATGGCGGAGATACATTGCCAATAGAAGCAACTGCAATGACTGGAAGTGGTAAATTACAGTTAACTGGTAAGCTTGGAGATGTAATGCAGGAATCAGCTAAAACAGCTTATAGTTATGTAAGAGCAAATGCTAGTAGATTTGGAATTGATGAATCATTTTATAAAGAAAAAGATATTCATATACATGCTCCAGAAGGTGCAGTTCCTAAGGATGGTCCTTCTGCAGGTGTAACTATGGTAACAGCACTTGTATCAGCATTATCAGGAAAGAAAGTTAAGCATAATGTTGCGATGACAGGAGAAGTTACATTAACAGGAAGAGTACTTCCCATAGGCGGATTAAAAGAAAAATCATTAGCAGCATTCAGAGCAGGAGTAGATACTATAATAATTCCAAAAGAAAATGAGAAAGATATAGATAAGATACCAAATTCAATAAGAAGTAGTTTGAATATTATTTCTGCAAAAGAAGTGAATGAGGTATTGAAGAATGCGTTAATTGGAGAGGATACTAATGAGAATTAAACAATCAGAATTTATTATATCAGCAGTAAAGAGAGAACAATATCCTTTAGATAATAGAAATGAAGTAGCTTTTGTTGGGAGATCTAATGTAGGTAAAAGCTCAATTATAAATTCATTAACAAATAGAAAAAAGTTAGCTAAGGTAAGTGGAACTCCAGGGAAAACTAGATTAGTTAATTTCTTCTTAATAAATAATGATTTTTATTTGGTTGATTTACCTGGGTATGGATATGCTAAGGTTTCTAAGTCTGAAAAAGACAGCTGGGGTAAAACTATTGAAATGTATTTAACAGAAAGAGAACAGCTAAAAAGAATAGTTTTATTAGTAGATTCAAGACATAAACCAACTGGTGATGATATACTAATGTATGAATGGGCTAAGCATTTTGGATATGATGTTGTTGTTGTTGCAACTAAAAGTGATAAGTTAAAGAATTCGGAATTTAAAAAGAATGAAAAAATTATAAAAGAAACTTTAAAGTTAAAAGAAGAAGATAAATTCTACTTTTTCTCATCTTTAAATAAAAGAGGGATTGAAACTTTAATAGATAATTTATTTTTAGAATTTGCAACAGATATAGATTAAAAGATATATAAGGCAATGAAAAGATGAAAACATCTTTTCATTGCCTTTTTATATGTAGAAAATTATATTTATCAAACATTAGTTTATAACCTACTAAATGAGAAAGCTCGTATTTACCAAATAACTTTTTATATTATTTTATAAAAAGTTTGTATAAAAAATGTGTCAAAAAGTAATGAGGGGAATAGTATATAGTATGAAAAAGAAAAAAATATTTCCAAGGAGGAATAAATATGGAGATGAATGATATCCTTAACGGTTTAAATTCATGCGACGATAGTTCTAGTGATTCAGTATCAGCAGATAACTGTTATTGTGGAGGCCAGAACGTTGGACCAATGATGGGAGCAGGCCCATTAGGTGGCGGATTAGGTTGTGGATTTGGTAGTTGGATTTGGATTTTATTAATATTATTCTATTGCGGATGTGGTGGAAGTGGATTCTTAGGTGGATCTAATAATGGAAGCTGCGGATGTAATTCTTGTTGTAACAATAACTGTGGATGTAATTCTTGTTGTAATAATAGTTGTGGAAATCAAGGCGGATTATTTGGTGGAATGTTTGGAAACTGCACAGCATATCTATTCTTACTAGTAATCTTATTCCTTTGCAACAATAATAATGGTGGATGTGCAAGTCCTTACGGTGCTTTAGCTGGATACGGTGCTAATAGTAATTGTGGTTGTTAGAATTCTGAATTTTTAGGAAGGAGAGATAAATATGTCTAAAAAGAAGAATAAATGTGGTTGTGAAAAGAAATGCTGCTGTGAAAGGAAACAGGAAGCTTGCTGTTGTACACCATGCTGCTGTGAAACTTCATGCTGCTGTACAAATAATAATGGATCTGGATTATTAGGAGGATGTAGTGGTTCCGCTGTAGCACCTATTATATTCTTATTAATCGCATGTGGATCTGGATTATTAAACTGTGGTTCATCATATTTGATTATCTTACTATTTATACTATTTGGTGGATGTTTTACTGGAGCTTCTAACGGCTCAGGAAATAGCTGCTGTTGCTAAAATAGTGGATGGAGGGTTTTATACCCTCCAAAAAAATGTGTAAAAACATAAACAATTTAAATACTTTATACATATAGTGGTAATAGGTAATAATATTGGGAGGGAAACTCATGGCTAAGCATAGGAGAAGGGAACAAGAACCTTCAATGAATGATAATATTAATAATAATAATATGATGAATTCAAACAATAATCCATTTGGAATCGATCCAATGCAGCTTTTAGGTTTGCTTGGCGGAAACTTTGATATGAGAAATATGAGCAATATGTTAGCGTCAATGAATACAAACGGTTTTAATTTAAACAATTTAGGTCCATTAGCTCAAATGGCAGGATTAAATTTAGATAATAATTTTACTAATGGAAATAATAATTTAAATAGAAATAACAATAATTCAAATGTAGCTACAGATATGCAAAATATGTCAGCCAGCAACTTAAATAAAAATGAGGCAAATACACAAAAGCATGATGAAGTAAGAGATAAGAGGAATAATACAAAGATGACTCAACAAGAACAAATGAAACAGAATGAGGCAGTAACACACACACAAACACAGAATAAAACAAGAGATGAGAATTTAGAATTTTTAATATCATTAAGAAGTTTCGTACATCAGAGTAAAATACCATTTGTTGATAGGATAATAGATGGATATAAGAAGGGATTATTTAAATAGATAAAAATAGTAAAAAAATATGTATATAAATCTTATAGTTGTCAATACTATAAATGTAGTGGAGAAAGCATTCTCCTACAAACTTAATAAAATACTGATATTTTATTAAGTAACCCCCCATCCCCCTTTTAGGCCGCAATTTGCGGCCTTTATTTATTTGGATTTTTGTATTGTAGTGATCTTATATTGTGAATGATCTTTTATAACATCAAGAAGAATACATAATTCCTCTTTATCTCCATCCTGACCATTTAATTTGTTCTTTTCAAAAGATAACCTCCATTTTAAGGCTATAGGTTCTCCAGAATCATTCCACTCATAATCGTAGAAAAAAGCATTTTGAAAAGCATAAGAATAATTATCTTTATCTAAAGCCCAAAATATTGATAATTCATCCTTGTTTATATCAGTTGTAAATATGTCAGGTAGTTCATCAAGATTGTAGGGAAGTTCAATTAAATTTATAAAACTTAAAGTAGTATCTAAAGATGGAAGATTCGTATTTGATGTTGTTGTATTAAAGAAGCTATTGTTAATAACCATGAAACTATTAATTGATTTTGCACCTGATGAAGATGAAAGAGAAAAACATTGTGGTGTTTTTGTATTTTTGCAGTCAAGTATTCCTAAAATATTGCTATTACCAGATGTTATTAAGTTGAATTTATTATTATTCCATCCAAAAACATAATAAGTATTTTTATTGTTTTTGGAACCCATCAAAATTAGTTCTGGAATATTATTTCTAGATAGATCATGCATAAATATTTTAGGTGACCAGTGTATATTTTTTGTGAATAATATTTTATCATCAACTTCTTTTGAGAGATAAAAATCTGTATTTGATGTTTTAATGTTAAAATCCACTTTATTTTCATTGCTTATTAACTGAAAGGAATCTTTAGAACCATCCCCTGTTAAATCATATTCAGTGTCTTTTGATAGATTTACAGGATAAATAGCTTGCAGGGCCTTGAGTTTTGATGATTGGAAATAGAAAGTAGCACTTCCTATAATAAAAATAGAAATTATAAAAATCATATCGATTATAAGCTTTTTCTTTATTAATAAAATTTTCATTATGTATCACCTCCATTAATTATATGAGAAAGAAATTCTTGTGATACATAATAATTAAAATTAAAAAGACTAAAACTTTAATAATAATTAAAATTTTAGTCTGTAAGACTACTGGCAGTTTTTGCAATAACCATAAAAGTATACTTTGTTAGATATAATTTTATAGTCAGTATTCTCTTGTGCTAAAGAATTTAAATTATCTAAATTAAACCCGTGAAAATCATCAACTTTACCGCATTTTAGACATTGCACATGAGGATGTGAACAAGAGTTTCCATCATACCTAAAATTGCCTTCACCAACGTTTATTTCTTGAACCAATCCTACATCAACCAATGTTTTTAATGCCTTATACACTGTCGCTAGACTCATGGTAGGGTATTGTACATGTATGTCTGTATAAATAGCATCAGCAGATGGATGAGAAGTTGTATTCATAAGATAATTATATACTGCAAGTCTTTGAGGGGTTAGTTTTAATTTTTTTTCCTTAAATATAGCAGCAATTTGATCCATATTAACTTACCTCACTTATTTAATTGTATATACAAATTATAACATAGAAAAATATATTTGGTCAATGCAAATCATAATGATTATCCGTTGACAATAGTTATAAATAATTACTTTGTAACTAAATTATATAATTTTATATAGAAAAAATATCTAAAATTATATAAAAATTTAAAACTGGTATATTATTTACAAAAAAGACAAAAAAATATTGTATATTCAACTAAAGTCTGCTAGAATATAAGTAGATTAAATGTTAATAAATTAACAAACATTTAATAATAGAAGTTTTATTGTATACTTTTAATAATAGCCTATATTAAAATGCAATATTTGATGGTACTAAGGAGGCGTATTTTATGGCTAAATATAAAGTTGGAGATGAATTGATAATTGTTAATGATCCAAGTAAGGATAACGAAAAGTTAAAGGAATTAACTAAATTAACAGTTGATGGAGATTTTGCACAAATATCTTGGGGAGTTAAGATATTAGAAGTGGAGTATGATAAGCCCAATGTCACATTAACATACAAAAATTGTAATGGGCAGAAGAATAAAGTTTTTGCAGTTTGTAGTGATATTGATAATTTTGATAAAGAAAAAGTGTTAGAAAAAGCATTGCTTAAGGCATTCCAAAATGAGATTATTAATATTTCATCAGTAAAAAATAACGGACAAGTTTAATAGATCTGAAAGAGCAGTTCATTTTGAACTGCTTTTTTTAGTTAAAATAAAAAAATAGTTTATATTATCTAACATAATAAATGTAAAAACTTTACTTTTATTATGTTATGTAATATAATGTATTCATAAATTATGGGGAAAATAGTTTAAGACATGAGTAAAGGGTGGGGTTATTATGAGTAAGTGTCCATTTTGGTCAGACAAAAAAAATAAAGTTGATTGTTATAAAGAGTGTCCTATGTTTATAAGTGAGCATGAGGAGATGAATGAAGAAGATCAATGTATTTTTCATGCATGTGATTCATCAACAGGAATAAGTTTTAAAGACATTATTAAAGAGGATTATAGCTTTTTAAATTTATCATCATATGATGATGATAAATTAGTTAATATTTAAAAAATGGATTTGATCAATTTCAAATCCATTTTTTTATTAAGCATCATAAGAATCAGTAAACTTATGAAGTAAAGATTGTTTTAAAGACCATAGATTTTGAGATAAATCTACATAATAAGTATGAGGATTTTCAAATCTTAATACTTCCTGCCAAAGTTTATCAGTTTCTACTTGTGCAAATTCTTTAATACTCATTACACTAGGTGATTCATAGACACATTTTCCTTTTTCAAAGATAGGAACCTGAAGCTCTTTTGTATAGTAATTACTGAATTTTTTTCTTTTCCATGTATGAACAGGATTAAATAATACTATAGGCTCAGACTCGTTTATCTTTTCATCTCTTAGTGCAATTAAATCAGCTAATGCTTTGTGAGTATTTTTATCGAATAGTCTTATTATTTTTTTGAAGCCAGGGTTTGTTATTTTTTCGTCATTTTCACTTATTTTAATTTTAGGAATTATCTCATTGTCATTTTCTAATGCAACAAGTTTATAAACTCCTCCAAAAACAGGTTCTGATTTTGCTGTAATTAGTCTTTCACCAACACCAAAAGAATCTATGCATGCACCTTGGTCTAAAACATCTTTTATTATGTGCTCATCTAGGGAATTTGAAATTACTATATTACAGTCTTCATAACCTGCTTTATCAAGCATAGATCTACATTTCTTAGTAAGATAAGTTATATCACCAGAATCTATACGGACTCCTTTTGGTCTTTTTCCTAGAGGTTTTAAAATTTCATTAAAAGTTTTTATAGCATTAGGAATACCAGATTTTATTACATTATAAGTATCAATTAACAATACACAGTCATCTGGATATATTTCAGCCCATGCTTTAAAGGCATCATATTCAGTATCATATAATTGTACCCAGCTATGTGCCATTGTTCCAACAGCAGGAATGTTAAACATTCTATCTGATAAAGTACATGCAGTAGAACTACAGCCACCTATTATTGCAGCTCTTGCGCCATAAATAGCTCCATCATAACCTTGAGCTCTTCGTGAACCAAATTCCATTACTGGACGTCCCTCAGCAGCTCTACATATTCTATTTGCTTTTGTAGCGATTAAAGTTTGGTGATTAACTGTTAATAGTATCATAGTCTCAAGGAATTGAGCTTGAATTACAGGTCCTCTTACTGTTACGAGTGGTTCGCTTGGAAATACAGGATTTCCTTCTGGTACAGCCCATACATCACAGCAGAAATCAAAGTCTCTTAAATATTCAAGAAATTCATCGGAAAACATGTTCTTATTTTTTAAATAATTAATATCTTCATCTGTGAATTCAAGATTATTTAAATACTCAATAAGCTGTTCAACACCAGCCATTATACAATAACCGCCTCCATCAGGAACTCTTCTAAAGAACATATCAAAATAAGCGATTTTATCTTTGAGACCTTTATTGAAATAACCATTTCCCATAGTTAATTCATAAAAGTCAACAAGCATTGTAAGATTTCTCTCATCTCTTACATTGAATTTAGATTTATTATTCATAACAATCTCCTTTAATTAATACATAAAAAATATTATTTTAACAAGAAAAACCTTGAAAAAATAAAATACATAAGCTTATTGTACAACTATAATTCTTACATTACAATATACTTGATATTTTGTAGTGTATAATATAAATCAGGATTTTACTTTAGAATTGTATAAAATTTGTAAAGCTAAATTAAAATGGATAAAAAATTCACAAGTTAATATAATCAATATATTTAGTATTACCACATATGTTCTCAATAACAATTAAAATAATAATTTTTATTATATTTTGGTATGAAGATAATCATTTATATAAATTAAAAATATGGACATAATTTAGGGTAATAGAAGTAAGAAGGCAATTTAATTTATAATGAAAGAAAGGAATGTATAAGAATAGTGGGGTATAATTTAGATAAATATCAGAAGGATGCAGTTGAAACAAATCATAAAAATGTGCTAGTTGTAGCTGCACCAGGTTCGGGAAAGACGACAGTAATAATAAATAGAGTTAATCATCTTGTTAATAAATTGCATGTTTCAAATAGCAATATAATAATAATAACATTTACTAAAGCAGCAGCAGTAAATATGAAAAAGAGATATGAAAGTGCTTATAACACAAATACGTCACCTTTTTTTGGGACATTTCATGGGTTATTTTATAAGATGCTTTTGAGAAGTGGAAGAGAAATAGATATAATTGATGGCGGTGTAGCGCATAAAATAGTGAGCAGCATATTAAATAAGTATTTTGATGAAGTTAATGATGACAAAATAAAGGAGACAATAAATAATATATCTATATTCAAAACATCAAGGCAGTTGCTAAATGAATTTAAACCTTCAATTTCAAAAGAAATTTTTGAAGAAGCATATAATACGTATGAACAATATAAAGAAGAAAATAATAAGTGGGATTTTGATGATTTAGCCATAAAAACTTTAGAAATGCTTCAAAATGATAAAAATCTTCTTGAAGGTTATAGGAGATTATTCAAATACATACTTGTAGATGAATTTCAAGATTGTGATGAAATGCAGATAGATTTTTTAAAGATGATTAATGATGAGAGTGAAAATTCTTTATTTGCAGTAGGGGATGAGGATCAGTGTATATATTCATTTAGAGGGTCAAAACCTGAATACATGGTTAGTTTTGATAAGATATTTGAAAATGGGAAAAAACATTATTTATCAATAAATTATAGAAGTAAAAAAAATATAGTGGAGAAGTCTAAACAAGTAATAAAGTATAATAAAGAAAGAAATAATAAAGAGATTAAGTGGAACAAAGATAACGATGGAATTATAAAGTGGTTCAATTCGTATAATGAAAAAATTCAAGGTGAAGCTCTTGCTGACATAATTGAGGAAAATAAAAAATTAAACATTAATTATGAAGATAATGCAATATTATACAGAACAAATATTGAATCAATGAGTATTATAGATGTATTTACAAAAAGAAGGATTCCATTCACTTTGATAGATAGAGAGTACAATTTCTTTGAACATTTTATATGTAAAGATATAATTTCATATTTAAAACTTTCAGTAAATGATTTTGACAAAGAAAGCTTTTTTAGAATTATAAATAAACCTTTTAGATATGTAAGTAAAGCTAATCTTGGATATGTAAGAACATATCCAAAGGAAGAAGCATTATTTGATATATTGATAAATAAAGATGATACACCACCTTTCCAAAAGAAGAAATTAGATGAATTAAAAAAAGATGTTCATTATTTAAATAAAATATCATTATCATCGGCCATATCATATATAATAATGGATTTAGGATATATAGATCATATACGTGAATATGCTAAAAAGATAAATCAAAGTTTTGAAGATTT
Organism: Clostridium butyricum; assembly: GCF_006742065.1. NCBI lineage: Bacteria > Bacillati > Bacillota > Clostridia > Eubacteriales > Clostridiaceae > Clostridium > Clostridium butyricum. Next base: position 1,161,548 of record NZ_AP019716.1, read on the forward strand.
TGAGGATATAATAGAAGAATTTAAGTTATCTGCAGAAGGATATAAAACTATTTTTGAATTTTTAGCCCATATAGAAGAAGTTAAACAAAGTATTGATGAAAGCAAGAAAAAGAAAGATAGAGAAGGGGTGATTTTAAGCACTATTCATGGGGTAAAGGGTATGGAGTTTAAAAATGTCTATATAATAAATGCATGTGAAGATACAATGCCACATCAATCAAGTAAAGAGGAGAATCTTGAAGAGGAGAGAAGACTTTTTTATGTAGGCATAACACGTGCTATAGATAATCTATATTTATTTTCTCCAAGAAATAGAAAAGGGCAGTTCAAGGATATATCAAGATTTATAGTAGAAGGTGGTTTTAACAAGCTTCCACCAGATACATATGGATATAAAGTAGGAAGTGAAATAATTCATAAGGCTTATGGAAAAGGAAAAATACTTGAACTTGATGGTGATAAAGCTAAGATTAAATTTAGTGATAATATTGATAGGAGCTTTAGCTTAAAAGTTCTTGTTGATAACAACCTTGTAGGTAAAACTGGTTAAGAGAGAATAAAAAATTGTATTAGTTTCATTCATGTATTTAATTAAAGATTGATAGGTGAATGGAACTATTTTTATGTAATAGAAGATGCATTAATAATTTTAGAAGAAATCCTAATACTATATAATGAGGTGGTGATACAAAAGATGAAATTAAAAAAAACATTAATGGTTTTAATAATTATTATAACAATTTTTAATGTTAAGGCCTATGCTACTCCACATTATAAATATCAGCCCCATGCTGATGTTTATAAAGAAGGAATATATCATTTTCAAAAGAGTATTGGAAATAAGATGACGTTTACCCTCCTTACACCAGATAAGTGTATGAATATTGTCATTATTGAAAATAATGATATAAAATACTATATTCAATTGAATGAAAAGAGCTTAAAGACAGAAATATTTTTAGAAAAACCATTAAAAGTTCATACTTCTATTTTAATTGGCGATGGAGAAATGTCTTTTACTTTTGAATGATAATCAATGTAATTAAAAGGAAATTTTGAATATTTAATTTTGAATTATACTTTGAGTATAAAACTAAATTAAATATTCAAAAAAATTATAATAGTGAGTATATGAATACAAATGATAACGAATACAATTATTAAAATAATATTTTTTGTACTAAGAGTACAAAAAATATTATCTTAATCAACATTAATTTTGATAGAATTATAAAAAAAATAATATCTATTTCTATAAGCATTTTCATGTGCTACAATATCAACATGATTTTAAAGCGCAAAAGAGGAAGGTATTTATTATGAAATTCAATAAATTAATGTCACTTTTAATGGGAGCTGCAGTTATAAGTAGCGTAGTCCCAACAACAACTGCTAATGCAGCAATAAAGCTTCAAGCCTTAGAAGGAACTATTTATGATGCAAAGGCTTTTAAAGACGGAGTATATGTATTTGATGGTTATAAAGGTGAAGAACAAGATTCAGCAATGTACTTCTTTAATGGAAAAGAAGATGTTGAAATAGAAGATGCTGAAACTATGGGAAGCAAATATGGAATGAACTATATCAACTTTAAGGATGATGAAATTTTATTTAATCTAGTAACTGGACAAGCTGAAGAAGATGATGAAGAAACTAGAGTATCTATGATGGAAAATAAATTTAGATCATCAGTTATAAAAAAAGCTGATAGATATGAAGATACACCATATTTAATTCAAGTTGGAAAGATTGCAGAAGATATATTTAGCGGTGTTTGGTACGAATATGTTGTTGCAAATAGTGATGATTTAGATGATGCAACAGAAAAATACACTGTGTATTTAAGTGATTCAGGTAAATATGTTGATGCATCTGAAACTTTAAATGTTGTTTATTATGATAAGGATGGAAACAAAATAAATCTTGATACTTATGAAGATGTTAAAGAAAATAAAAATTTAAGTATTGTAAAAGAAGAAACTTTATTAATAGATGCTGAAAATATATATAAGGTTATTGCTATAATGGATACTGATAAATTGAAAGCAGGAATGAATCCATTAACTACATATGCATTAAAGGTAAGTATGGAACAAGGTGATAAAGAAGATGGAGCATATATACCAAAAAGTGTTACTAGCTACGAAACATATGATTTAAATGCACTAGAAACAATTGAAGATTATAGAGCAAATAAATTAACAGCTAGAGTAAGTGGTAATAGTCTATATATAATTAAAACAGAAGATGATTCTGTTACAGTCGATAGATATATTATGAAGAAAATAAAAGATAAGGATAGTGTTGAAGGAAAATCTTTAGATAAAAGAGTACTTGAACTTGATGAAGATTTTGATGATGTTCAAAATGAGGATATGCAAGATTATGATATAGATGTTCAAGGAAATTTATGGGTTCTTAATAAGGGGAAAGTTCAAAAGCTAGAAAATGGAAAGTTAGAAACAAAATATACAGTAGATAGAACTATGGACAACTTATCTGTATTTGCTGAAAATAGTATGATAATTTGGAACACAGACAATGAAGTATATTCAGTTGTTGCACCACAAAAAGCTGTAGAAGAAGAAAAAACTGAAGAATCAGTAGAAGATACAGAATCTAAAGATGAAGTACAAACTGTAGCAGGCTGGAATAAGAATTCAGACGGAACATGGTCTTATACTAAAGTTGATGGAACAAAAGCTAATGGCTGGCTAATGGATAACAATACATGGTACTATTTAAATTCTGAAGGTGTTATGCAAACAGGATGGATTAAAGATAAAGAACAATGGTATTATTTAAATATATCAGGTGCAATGCACACTGGATGGTTAAAAGATACTAATGGAAAATGGTATTATTTATATAATAATGGAGCTATGGCATACAATACAGTAATTGACGGTTATACATTAGATGCAAGCGGAGCTTGGATACAATAATAATTAAATTTATAACTGCTTTAAATGATTTTAAATAAAATCATTTAAAGCAGTTTAATTTTATATTATGATAAATTTAAATGAAAATAGTTCATATGCAATTATTTTTGAGAGTTCTGTCTATTTCTATTCAAAATAGTTTAATATTGTATGAAGTTGTCTAATACTATATAATTTAAATTAGATTTACTATGGAAATTAGCAATAAAGGTTGTGTAATAATGGAATTAAAAGGATTTAATCAAAAAGATATAATTTTTTCGTTAGATATAGGTACGAGATCTATTATTGGAACTGTTGGTATAATAAAAGATAAAAAATTTCATGTTGTATGTGAAAAATATATGGAGCATGAAGAAAGAGCAATGGTTGATGGACAGATACATGATATATCTCTTGTGGCATCTGTAGTTCAAAAAGTTAAGAATGCTATCGAAGAAGAAGTTGGGATTCAGTTAAAAGAGGTATCAATTGCAGCGGCTGGAAGATTTTTAAGAACTGTAAATTCAAAAGCTGAACTAGAAATAGATGGAGAAAATGAAATCGATAAAGAAATCATAAGAAGTTTAGAATTAAGTGCTGTAAAGAATGCTGAAGAAGAAATAAATTCTACAACAGAAGGAAAATTATATTGTGTTGGATATTCTGTTAAAAGTTTTTATTTAAATGGATTTGTTATTTCAAATCTTATGGGACATAAAGGAGAAAAAATAGGTGCAGAGGTTATTGCAACATTTTTGCCTAGATCAGTTGTTGATTCTCTATATTCAGTAATGAATAAAGTTAATTTAAATGTTGTTAATCTTACGTTAGAGCCTATTGCGGCAATGGAAGCAGCTGTACCTAAAAATTTAAGATTATTAAATATAGCATTAGTTGATATTGGTGCAGGAACATCGGATATAGCAATAAGTTCTAAAGAAGCTATTTCTGCTTATGGAATGGTTCCTATGGCGGGAGATGAAATAACAGAAGCAATAGTTCAAGAGTATCTAGTAGACTTTAATACAGCAGAAAGAATAAAGAGAGAATTAGGCGTTAATTCGGAAATAACGTATGTTGATATTTTAGGAATGGAAAATGTTATATCATCAGAAGCTATTTTAAAACTCATAGATAATATTGTAAATAAAACAGCAGATGAAATATCAAAAAAGATATTAGAGTTAAATGGTGATAAATCTCCAAGTGCAGTTTTTCTTGTTGGAGGAGGGGCTCATACTCCTGGAATAGTGCAATCAATAGCAGAAAAGCTAAATCTTCCATCTCAAAGAATAGCAATAAAAGATAGAAGTGCTGTTATAGAATGTGTATCTGATAATGAACTAGGTTCAGCAGGAGTGACTGTTTTAGGAATAGCGTTGGCTGCCATAAGAAGTCTTGGAAATGATTTTATTGATGTTAATTTAAATGGAGAACCTATAAGTTTATTTAACTCCCATAAGCACAATACAATGGATGTATTGCTTCAGGCAGGAATAAACCCATCACTTCTTATAAGTAAAAATGGAAAGAGTGTAAGATTTACTTATAATGGATGTAAGAGGATTGTATTTGGTGAATATGGAGCTAATGCAAAGATAACAATTAATTCAGAAGAAGCAACCCTTGAAACTGAAGTAAAAAGTAATGACAATATAGAGCTTGTTTATGCACAAAATGGTAAAAATGCGGAGCCTAAATTAAGGGATAATATAAGAAATATTGATTCTGTTTGTATTTTCATCGATGATGAAATAGTAAATTTAGAACCTGTTATTCTTGTAAATGATAAAATTGAAGATTTAGAATATATAATAAAAAATGGAGATGAAGTAAGGGTATTTATTCCTAATACAATTTCAGATTTAAAAAAGTATATAATAAAAGAAAATATAAAACTTATGAGTGGAGAAAATATATTAGACGATTCTTATGAAGTATGTGAAGGTGAAAGGCTTACAAGATATTTAGAAATTAGTGAAGATGAAAATTTAGAAGAAACACAAAATGAAAACAGTAAGGAAGACATATCTAAGCTTATAGCAGCTGACTCAGAAGAAATTACAATTGAAAAATGTGATTTAGAGGATAATCATAAAGATAATAATGATAAGATTTCAGTATATAAAGAAGAATTTGATAGTATAAATGTAATGATTAATGGTGAACAGAAAACAATGATAGGAAAAAATGAATATGTAATAGTAGATATATTTGATTATATAGATTTTGATCTAACAGTACCTAAAGGAAATATTAATATTACATTAAATGGAGTAAATGCACAATATACAGCAAAATTAAAAGATGGAGATGTTGTAGAAGTGTTTTGGACAGAATAATAAAAAGTATTAGAAATATAAGTATGGAGGAGTTTGTTGTGGTAGATTTTAAAAGAGAAGCAGAAGATATAAAAGATCAGTTGATAAATATAAGAAGAGATTTACATGAACATCCTGAAACAGGATTTGAAGAAGTAAGAACTTCAGGAGTAATTAAAGAATTTTTAACAAAAAATAATATTCCATATATAGAAGTAGCAAAAACTGGAGTTTGTGGAATTATAAAAGGAACAAAAGAAGGTAATAATAAGACTATAGCATTAAGAGGGGATATTGATGCTCTTCCAATTCAAGATATGAAGTCATGCGAATTTAAATCAAAAGTTCAAGGAAAGATGCATGCTTGTGGTCACGATGCCCATACAACAATATTAATGGGAGCTGCAAAACTGTTAAATGATCATAAAGATGAATTTTCAGGAACAATAAAATTATTATTTGAACCAGCAGAAGAAACTACAGGTGGAGCACCACATATGATAAATGAAGGTGTTTTAGATAATCCGAAAGTTGATTGTGTTTTAGGTCTTCATGTAGATGAAGAAACAGAATGTGGAACAATAAAAATAAAAAAAGGTGTAGTTAATGCAGCATCCAATCCTTACACTATTAAGATAACAGGTCAAGGTGGTCATGGAGCATCACCACATACTACAGTTGACCCAGTAGTTATTGCAAGTCATATTGTAATAGCTCTTCAGACTATAGTAAGCAGAGAAATAGCGCCAGTTAATCCAGCAGTAGTAACAGTAGGTACAATTCATGCTGGGACAGCTCAGAATATAATACCAGGTGAAGCAACAATTAGCGGTATGATAAGAACCATGACTAAAGAAGATAGAGCATTTGCTATTGAGAGACTTACTGAAATAGCAGAAGGTATAGCTTCTATGTCAAGAGCAAATGCAGAAGTTAAAGTAGATGAAAGCTATCCATGTCTTTATAATGAAGATAACTGTGTTGATTTATTAAAAGAAAGTGCAGAAATAGTTTTAGGAAAAGAAAATGTTTTAGAGCAGAAAGCACCTAAAATGGGAGTTGAAAGCTTTGCATATTTTGCAATGGAAAGAGATGCAGCTTTCTATTTCTTAGGATCTGGAAACAAAGAAAAGCAGACAACAGAACCAGCTCATAGTAACTTATTTAATATTGATGAAGACTGTCTTCCAATAGGCGTAGCAATTCAAGCTACTGCAGCATATAATTATTTGACTAAATAATTATAATTGACAATGTTATAAAAAGACTACATAATGCTAAGAGGATAGACAAAAGAAAAGTTGAAGGTTGAAAATTGATTTATATCATACACTTTCAATTTTCAACTAATTTGGTAGGAGTGATTGTATTTGAAAATAGAAATAGGGTCAAATGAAGCAGGACAAAGACTTGACAAGTTTTTAAGAAAATTATTAAAGGATGTACCTTTAAGTGCAATATTTAAAGCTTTAAGAAAAAAAGATATTAGAGTTAATGGAAAGAAACAGAACGAAAAATATTTTCTTGAAGAAGGCGACATAGTAGAAATTAAGTACATACAAAGCAAAAAAGAAGATAAAACACAAAAATTTATAAAAGTAGATCCTAAACGTATGAAAATATGTTTTGAAGATGAAAATATGGTTATTGTTGAGAAATGGCCTGGAATACTTGTACATTCTGATACAAGTGATAATAAGGAACCTACGTTGACTGACTACGTACTTTCATATTTAAATGATAAAGGAGATTATTTGCCAGAAAATGAAATTACATTTACACCTGCAGCTTGTAATAGATTAGACAGAAACACATCTGGTATTATTATGTATGGAAAGACTTTTGAAGGCTTGAAATGTATTAATGAAGCCATAAGAGAAGATGAAGTAAAAAAATATTATTATACATTAGCAAAAGGAAAAGTAAAGAGTGGACTATACGAGGGATATATAGTTAAAAATCCTGAAACTAATACATCAACAGTATATGATAAGGAAGTTAAAAATTCAAAAAAAATTGCAATGGATGTAAATGTAGTAGAAACTAATGGTGCATATTCTTTCGTTGAAATTAATTTAATTACTGGAAGAAGTCATCAAATAAGAGCGCACCTTGCTCATGTTGGAAATCCTATAATTGGAGACAACAAATATGGAGATAAAAAATTAAATTCATTCTTTGAGAGCAAATATGGTTTAAATTATCAATATTTATATGCGTACAAATTAAACTTTAGAAAGATAAAAGGTAAGCTTGAGTATTTAGACAACAAGACGATAGCAGTAGCATTACCTCCATTATTCAAAAAAATAAAACAAGATGCATTTAAAGTTTCATTTAGATAGGAGGTAATTATGGAAGAGAAATCAGCCAATAGAGGCTTTTTAATTCTTTCAATAGCCGGAATCGTAAGTAAAATAATATCAGTTTTCTATATTCCTCTTCTTCAGAGAATATTAGGATTAAGTGGATATGGAATATATCAGAATTGTTATGAAGTATTTTTATTTGCATATGCTATAACTAATCTTGGAACCCAGCCAGCAATCGCAAAAGTCGTGGCAGAACTCACAGCACTAGAAAAACATGAAGATGCTGTAAGAACATTAAAAATATCAAGAACATTATTAGCTCTAGTTGGAGGTATAATATCAATAATACTAATGATGTGTGCATTCCCTATAGGAAATCTTATAGGGAATCCAGAAGCATCATATGGAATACTTCTTCTTGCACCAAGTATATTTATTACATCAATATTATCTTCATATAGAGGATATTTCCAAGGTAAAAGTAGCATGAATGCAATAGCTATTTCACAGGTTGTTGAGCAGGTAATAAATATATTAGTAAGTTTAACATGTGCCTTTTTACTTGTTAAAATAAGTATTGCATATGGTAGCGCCGGTGGAACAATAGGTACTTCAATAGGGGCACTTGTTGCATGTCTTTATATGGTATATGTATATGATAAGAAGAACTTTGAGGAAGAAGCTATTGAAGCTCAAGGAGATAAAAAAAGGGTACGAAGCAAAGTAATTGTAAGAAAATTAATCAAATATGGACTTCCAATAACTTTAACAGCCGGTCTTCAGAATTTCGGAAGTCTTGTTGATATGGTAAATGTAAATAGCAGACTAGCTCATGCAGGATTTACACTTCAAAAAGCACAGGAACTTTATGGTGTTTTGGGAAGATATAAAACATTGTTATCAGTGCCATTAATTATTGTTACTGCATTAGGGACAACAGTTCTACCAGCAGTTGCTGCAGCTATGGCATTAAAGAATAAAAAGGATGTAAGAAAGAGAACAGGCTTTGCTTTTAGAGTAACATTTATAGTTACTATTCCAGCAGCAATAGGACTTTCATGTCTTGCAAGTGAAGTTTTTGAACTTCTTTATGGAACGAGTCAGGGGTATGAGCTTATGATGATAGGATCAATTGTACTTGTGATTCAAGCTATAGTTCAGATACAGACAACAATACTTCAGAGTATGAATAAGCTTTATTTTGTGTTATTTACATTCTCTTTAGGAATAGTTGCAAAGATAATTGCTAATTTTGTTCTTGTAGGAATACCAAGTATTAATATTTTGGGAGTAGTTGGAGGTAATTTCCTTTGGTTTCTTATTCCTATGATATTAAATCAGATGGCATTAAATAAGACCTTAAGAATGAGAATTCCGTTTTTTAAACATATGATTAAGCCATTTATATCTTCATTAGCTATGGCTGGAGTATTATTCGTGCTTAAACAGCCTGCAAGTATAATTTTATCGATTACTAGTGGGGGGAAAATATTAAGCGGATTAATTACAATAATAATAATATCTATTGGAGGATTTGTGTATTTATACTTAATGATAATCCTTGGTGGATTAAACAAAGAAGATATGGATAGTATATCAGGAAGGATATACAGAATTCTTCCACGTTTTATGCGAAAGAGAATGAGATAAAAATTCTATAAAATAGTTAATATATCGATTGTATGGTTAATTTATGATAATAAGATAAATTAAAACTATTTACAAAATAACGTTATCATGATAATATACAAATAGGATTGTAACTGATTATGCAGGCAAAACCCACTAATATTGGTGTGGTTTTGCCTTTTTTTAGATTTAACAGGTGGTGATGATATGCATATTGAAAAGGTTTTAAACAATAATGCGTTTATTTCTTTAGATAAAGATGGAGAAGAAATAATTGTAATGGGAAGAGGTATTGCTTTTGGTAAAAAGGGAAATCAAGATGTTGATTTAAGTAATTTTAAATATAAAATATTCTCAAATAAAGATAAGAATCTTAATGAGAAATTAATAACTACTGTTTCAGAAATACCAGAAGAATATATAGGAATAACTACAAAGATTGTATCTATATTTGAAAATACATACAATCGAAAATTAGATGATGTTATATATGTAAGTCTTACAGAACACATACACGGAGCAATTGAAAGATATAATAATGGAATTCAAATAAATAATCCCTTGATTTTAGATATAAAGAGATTATTTTCACAAGAATACGATACTGCTAAAAAAGCTCTTGAGATAATTAAAGAAGAGTTTGGAGTTGAATTTAATGATGATGAGGCAGGGTATATAGCACATCATATAGTAAATGCAGAACTTAATAACGATATGAGTAATATAGTGAATATAACTAAAATAATGCATGAAATATTAAATATAATAAAATATCATTTTAAAGTTGAATTCGATGAGGAGACAGTATCATATTATAGATTTGTGACTCATTTGAAGTTCTTTGCTCAGAGAGTATTCAATAAATCTGCCTATGAAGATAATGAAACAGATTTGTTTAATATATTAAAAGTTAAATATGAAAAAAGTTATATGTGTACAAATAAGATAAAAGATTTCATAGAACATAAATACCAATATACATTATCAGATGAAGAACAACTTTATTTAATAATTCATATAGAAAGAATAGTAACAAAATCAACTGTTTAATTAGAGTTAGTAATGCTGGAAAATCCACCAGCTTATTATATAGTAAGATTGTAACTACGCTATAGGTTATATTTATAATTTATATATGTAGGCAAAACTTCATTTTTTATTTAAATATGAATGGAGGAATATAAAAATGGATTACAAAAAAGTAGCAGAGAAGATTCTAGAAAGAGTCGGAGGAAAAAATAACGTACAGGGACTTGTTCATTGTATGACAAGATTGAGATTCAAATTAAAAGATGAATCAATTGTTGATGATGAACTTGTTAAGAAGACAAAAGGTGTTATGGGCATTATGAAAAAAGGTGGCCAGTACCAAATAATCATTGGAAATGAAGTTGGAGCAGTTTATAAAGAAATCTGTCAGCTAGGTGATTTCCAAAGTGATTCTACACCTAAGAATGAAAAGCAAAAGGAAAATCAGGGTATAGTTTCTAGTATTTTAGATACTATATCAGGAATTATGTCGCCAGTAATACCAGCTATTATAGGCGCTGCAATGATTAAGGTTTTACTAACAGTATTACCTATGATAGGTATTTTAAGTGAAAGTAGTGAAACTTATAAATTATTAGCTGCTATTGGTGATGGAGCATTTTTCTTTATGCCTGTATTAATAGCAATGTCAGCAGCAAAAAAATTCAATACGAATTCTTATTATGCAGTTAGTATAGCATTGATTATTTTGCATCCTAATTTTATTTCACTTTTAAATGATGCAAAAGAAGCAGGAACAACAGTAGCGTTTTTGGGATTTATTCCAGTAACATATGCTTCGTATAGCTATTCAGTTATACCAATAATATTATCAGTATGGGCGCTATCTTATATAGAAGTATTTGTTGATAAAATAACTCCTAATATAACAAAGAACTTTTTAAAACCAATGTTAGTAGTATTGATTACAGCACCAATTGTAATGGTAGCAATAGGTCCTTTAGGTACAATATTTGGTAATGTATTATCATCAATAGTTTATTTTATACATGATAAATTAGGATTTATTTCAGTAGGTTTAGTAGCAGCAGTATTTCCATTTATAGTTATGACTGGAATGCATCATACTTTTACACCGATAAAATTAGGAATGATCGCTACTACTGGATTTGAAGGGTTTATATGCATAGCAGAATTTTGTTCAAATATGGCTCAAGGAGCAGCTGCTTTAGCAGTTTCTATAAAATCGAAAAATAAAGATATAAAACAAACTTCAGGTTCTTCAGCCTTTTCGGCATTAGTTGCAGGAATAACAGAACCAGCTTTATACGGTACAACATTAAGACTTAAAAGACCTATGATAGGTGCTTGTATTGGAGCAGGACTGGGTGGTCTTGTTGGAGGTTTCTTTAATTTAAAATGTTATGGGATAGCTACTCCAGCAATAGTAACTTTACCTCAATATATTGAAAAAGGAAATCCTAAGAGTATTATATATGCATTGATTACATTATTAGTAACAATAATAGGTTCGTTTATTGCAACATATTTAATTGGTTTTGAAGATCCAATTGAAGAAGATGATGAAGATGAAGATTTAAATATAAAAATATCTGAACCTTTAAATACAGGAATTAAAATTAGTAGCCCATTAGAAGGTGAATTAGTAGAGTTATCAAAAGTAAATGATGCAACATTTGCAAGTGGAGTAATGGGAAAGGGAGCTGCCATAATACCATCAAAAGGACAATTAGTAGCACCGTTTGATGGAACTATAGAGGCATTTTTTAATACTCATCATGCTATGGGGTTAAAAAGTGAAGATGGTGTAGAAGTATTAATTCATGTTGGTATTGACACTGTTGAGTTAGGTGGAAAGTACTTTACTCCTAAAAAGAAACAAGGAGATACTATTAAAGCAAATGAAGTAATTTTAGAATTTGATATAGAGGCAATTAAAAATGAAGGCTATGATGTTATAACTCCAATTATAATAACAAATAGTGATAATTATATGGATATAATTTTGGAAAATGAACGAAAAATTATTAAAAATGAAAATATAATGACAGTAATTTAAATGTTAGGATGTGAAAGTAAAAATGGAAAATTTTAAGATGCCAAAAGATTTTTTATGGGGAAGTGCATCAGCAGCTTATCAGGTAGAGGGTGCTTATTTAGAGGATGGTAAAGGACTAACTAATTGGGATAATTTTGTTAGAATTGAAGGCAAAACATTTAAACATACTACAGGTGATGTAGCAGTAGACCATTACCATAGATTTAAAGAAGATGTTAAATTAATGGCGGATATGGGACTTAAAACATATCGTTTTTCAATTTCGTGGGCAAGAATTATTCCAGAAGGTAATGGAGAAGTAAATGAAAAAGGTCTGAAATTTTATGAAGATCTTATTGATGAATGTTTAAAATACAATATAGAGCCTATGGTTACAATATTCCATTGGGATCTTCCACAAAGCTTAATTGAGCAATATGGTGGATTTGAAAGTAGAAATATAGTTGATGATTTTGTAAAATATGCAGTGATTTTATTTAATCGTTTCGGCAAGAAAGTAAAATATTGGATTACATTAAATGAACAAAATATATTTACAACCTTAGGATGGCTAACAGCAATGCATCCACCAGGTAAGTTTGATGATGTGAAAACATATTATCAAGTTAATCATCATGCATTTATGGCTCATGCAAAAACTGTTTTGGAATTTAAGAAAATAGTACCTAATGGAAAGATAGGGGCAAGTTTTGCATATAGTCCTAGTTATTCAATAAACTGCGATCCAATGAATGCAATGTCAAAAATGGACTTTGATGACATGAAGAATTTCTGGTGGATGGATATGTATGCCTATGGAAGATATCCTAAATCAACTTTCATATATTTGAAAAATAAAGATATGGCACCTGTATTTGAAGATGGTGATGAAGAAATATTAAAAGAAGCTGCTTCAAAGATTGATTTTATGGGGGTAAATTATTATCAAACTAGTGTTTGTGAATATAATCCTATAGATGGAGTAACTCCTTATGGAACATTTAATACAACTGGAGTTAAAGGGTCGGGGCAAGTTACAGGTCAGCCTGGATTATTCAAAAATCCATCAAATCCATATTTAAAAACAACAGATTGGGATTGGACTATTGATCCTATGGGATTAAGATATGGATTAAGAGAAATTACAAGTAGGTATAATCTTCCTGTAATTATATCTGAAAATGGATTAGGTGCTTTTGATAAAAAAGAAGAAGATAACTCAATTCATGACCCTTATAGAATAGAATTTTTGAAAGCTCATATAGAAGAGTTAAAGATAGCTATACAGGAAGGTTGTGAGATAATTGCATACTGTACTTGGTCTTTTACAGATTTATTAAGCTGGTTAAATGGATATCAAAAAAGATATGGATTTGTATATGTTGATAGAGAAGAAGAAGAAGGCTCATCTATGAATCGTTATAAAAAAGATAGTTATTACTGGTATAAAGAAGTAATAGCTTCAAATGGTGAAAACTTATAATATAAAAATATAAGATAAGGATGTATCTTATAATTGATACATCCTTATCTTATTGTTATTCTGTTTCGCCAAAACCACCAAGATAAGCGAAAATTAAAAATGTTATTCCCATTACTGCAAAATTATTTGCAATTGGAAAATAAGCTGAAAAATGCTTTGAAAAAATTGAAACAATAATAAAGACTAATAAACCAAGCAAAAGATAAATTATTACATTATATGGGTTTATATTAATATCAATATGTTTCTTTACTTCATGTATATTTAGTAAAAAACTAATACTACATGCTATACACATTGTAATGCTATAGCCAAATATGTTTATAGAATGTATAGAGGTAAATATATATAAGCAGATTAACTCAGTTACAGCTTCAATTAATGAATTTCTCAGTATAATTCCTTGTCTGTTTAAACCATTAAGAATTCCGAACATAGTAAGTGATGTAAAGATTATAGGTGCAGAAAAAGATGAAAATCTTATATAACTTCCTAAGTCATCGCGTCCAAAAAACATTTCTCCAAGATTAACAGGAACTACATTACAGATTATTGCTGTTGCAAGACCTAGTAAAAATGCTAGTTTAATTACTTTTCTTATTCTAAGTGATGCTTCATATTCCTTTCCCTGATTAAGAGTTTGTGATAAATCTGGTATAAGCAGAGTGTTGATGGTTGAAACAACGATCATGGGTATAGTTATTATACATATTGCCATTCCATTATATTTTCCTATCATACTTAAAGCTTCAGAGTAATCAAATCCAGCTGAAATAAGTCTTCTAGGAACTACAAGAGTTGCCAGGGTGCCAAGAATATTAGTGAGAAAACCATTCATGCATAATGGGATTGAAATACATATAACATCAAATAAAAGCTGAGAGCTGCTTTCAGGTCTTTCAAAGGAAACCGGCATTTTTTTTATTGAATATTTATAGTATATATACAAAAAGAAAAGGCTTTGGAATTCTCCTATGCATAATGCAACTGTAGCTAGCGTAACCATGCCCTCTAAAGTATGTGCCTGAGTCAAAAAGATAAGCAAGCTCACAGTCACAATTCTCATGGCTTTTTCAAATATATCTATAATAGCTGGCACTGTAATTTTAGAAGTACCATAAAAATACCCCTTAAATATATTAGAAATAGCAATACATATCATGGCGGGACATATTACTCTTATGGCACTTATCGTTCTTGTGTCATTTACTCCATATTTGCCGATAAAAGGTGCAGATGAAAATACGATAATGCCTATAAATAGTGCCCATACTACATTAAATATGGTAACAACTCGTATAGTTTTTGTTATATTATTATGTTCTCCTCTTTGAGAATAAACAGCTGAAATTTTTGAAATTGAAGCAACAATACCAGCTGACATAAGACATATAAATAAATTGTAAATAGGCATAACAAGATTATATAGTCCCATGCCTTCAGGACCCAATATCTTAGAAAGATAAATGGAAAAAATAAATCCTAATATACCTGTAGCTATATTAGACGATGTTAACAAAAATGAATTTTTAAAAAAATTATCTTTATCCAAAGTTACTCACTCCTTTGATTAATATTATGATTTGGAAGTTAGAAAAATTCTAAATATTGTAATGTAAAATAAATTTCAATATATAATAAGGTCTTATTTTACATATATCAAAATATAATCTAATAGGAATTGATTTTACACATTATGTTTAATAATATATGTGAGGTTTTGAGATGGGGTGATATATTGTGAAGCGATTTTTGAAATTTGTAATAATTTCAATAGTAATTGTAGTTACAGCATTTATTTTGGTTGAGATATCAGGTAAATATAAAGTTAGTATATTAAGAAATAATGTAACATGGAGTATAGATAATAAGAACTGTAAGCAGGCATCTGATTTTGATAAGGATGAAGATGGCAATACATATGTTGCTTATAAGGACTCTATAAAAATTATGAGAGGAGAAGGAACAGAAGATATACTATTTCAAGATGATTCTTTAAATATAGAAAATATATTGTTTTATAAAGGAGTAATATATTATATTTCCAATGATAAGATATATAGATATGATATTTCTAAAAATGAAAGTAAAGTTGTTTTAGAAGGTATCCCGTTTAAAGGAAAGTATCTTGATAGAAAATTACTTATTAAGGATTCTAAATTGCTATTAGCTATAGGAAGTGCAACTAACTCTGGGGTTGCAGATAATGATGGAACTTTTGATATAAATGAAATACCATATGACACTAGTCCTATAAACATAACATTGACAGGAAATAATTATGGAGAAAAGAAAACAGGAGCATTTATGGCTTATGGAAACTCTAGTCTTAAGGGTCAGAAAATAGAATGTAAAAAGATTGCAAACAGTTCTATAATTGAAATAGACCCAGAGACTAATAAGGTTTCTCTTTTTGCATGTGGTATAAGAAATATTACTGGATGGTCTTTAGATAGTGATAATAATCTTATATGTATAATTGGTGGCATGGAGGATAGTAGTGACAGACCGGTAAAGAGAGATTTTGATTATTTATATAAAATTGAAAAGAACAAATGGTATGGGTGGCCAGACTTTAGTGGAGGAGATCCAATTGATTCACCACGTTTCAAAGTTGACAAGCCTATAACAAAGATAATTGAAAATCATCCTAACAAAATAGTTCAAGGACCACTTTTTCAATTTGATGAATTAGGCTCAATAAAGTATCTTTCTATAGATACTGAAGGTGCAATTTTCGAAAAGGATACTGGAGTCTATTATGATGAAGGAAAAAATATGATCTCATCAATTACTAAAGATTCTGTAGTTAATAGACTCTTAAAGTTAAAAGATGATAGTATTGTAAAAGAAATAAAAATAAAAGATAATTCAGTGTATATTCTTGATAGTGGAATAGGATGCATATATAAATTAAGTTCAAATGATGGAAATAATATATTTAATTTACCTAGAAGTGTACTTATATTTATAATGGTATTGCTAGGAATACTTGTTTTTATATTTATGTATAAGTATAACTCAAAAAATAATTAATTAAATACTATGATGATTTATTAAAATCTGCCATGTTGTTATTTTGGCAGATTTTTTTATTCTTTAGAGAAGTTATATTTTTTATAGTTAGCTTTTTAATGTATAGTCTATAACATAGTTTCCTTGGAGAGTTTTCTTTGATTGAAATAAAGACAAAATATAAAAAGACATTTTAAACGATGTAAATAAATGGTAAAATTAATTTGTGATATATGCTATTAAAAAATTGAAATAAAGGGTGATGAAAATGGGAAAAACAATTATTATAAACTTAGAGAAGGTTAACATAAGTGGTGATGTGTTAGACGTTGGAGAAAAGAATCTTGGAATTATTTATAATTTAACCAAAGAAGCTCAGGAAGAAATGAGCCTTGATTATGTGAATTCTGAAAGTAAAATTCAATTAAAAAACAGAGAATATGATGCATGTACTTTTTTCTTCGAATTAAATAAGGTATGGACATCAATAGAAAAAGAAAAAATTATTAAGGAAGTTTATAAATATATAAAGCTTGGCGGGGAAATATTAATATGGGATATTAATAAAGAAAGAGGAAAAGTTTTTAATAATAAGATAAAAGTAATACTTCCAAAAAGTAATATAAAAGAATTCAATTTTAAAAATTTAAATGTAATTACATCATCAAATATAGAAGAAACAAAAAAAATCCTTGAAAAATACTTCAATATAGAAGAAACTAAAGCATGGGAAGATATTTTTTTCTTAAGAGGGAAAAAATTAGAGACAAATGTTAAAGAAGAGGAGAAAAATGAAAATGAAGGTGTTACTTACAGCGATTAACTCAAAGTATATACACAGTAATCTGGCAGTACGATACTTGAGAAGTTTTGCAAAAGATTTAGACTACGAAGGTGAAATAAAAGAATTTACAATTAACGATAGAGAAGAAAGAATTCTTGAAGAGATCATAAGAGAAAAGCCAGATGTAGTTGCTTTTTCAACATATATATGGAATGTTGAGATGGTCTCAAGAATTTCTAATTTAATAAAAAGAGTTGATTCCAATATAGAAATTTTATATGGGGGACCTGAAGTTTCTTTTGATTCTAGAACATTTTTAAAAGAAAATGTTGGAGAATATGTTATAGAAGGAGAAGGAGAAAAAACATATAGGGATTTTATATTGTATAAACTAGGGAAAATGGAATTGCAAGAGGTACGAGGTTTACACTATAAAAATAATGAAACTGTATATTCAAATGAAAAAAGGCCTCTTATGGATATGGATGAGATTATTTTTCCGTATGAAACTGATGAGGATCTTAGTAATAAGATAGTGTATTATGAGGCATCAAGAGGATGTCCTTTTAATTGTAAGTACTGTCTTTCTTCAACAAGTCATGGTGTGAGATTTTTAAATATTGATAGAGTGCGTAAAGAACTTAAATATTTTATCGATAAAAGAGTGAGGCTTGTAAAGTTTGTTGATCGTACATTCAATTGTAATCATAAATTTGCTATGGCAATATGGGAGTTTTTAATAAATTCAGATACAGAGACACAATTTCATTTTGAAATATCCGCAGACATATTAAAAGATGAAGAAATAGAAATTCTTTCAAAAGCACCAGAAGGAAGATTTCAATTTGAGGTTGGAGTTCAGACTACAAATGATGAAGTTCTTAGAAATATAAATAGATTTGTTAATTTCAGTCATATAAAAGAAAAAGTAGAAGAACTTATGGCTATAAAAAATATAAAGCAACATTTAGATTTAATTGCAGGTCTTCCAGGAGAAGATTATATATCTTTTAAAAAATCATTTAATGATGTATATAGTATAAGACCAGAAGAAATACAATTAGGATTCTTAAAATTACTAAAAGGATCGTCTATGAGAGAAGAAGCTAATAGATATGGAATGGAATATTCACCATACCCACCATATGAAATACTAAAAACAGATATGGTGAGTTATGAAGAAATGCTTAAGTTAAAAAAAGTAGAAGAAATGGTTGATAAATATTATAATTCTGGGAAATTTAATTACATAATAAAATACTTTGAAAACAAATTCCATAGTCCATTTGAATTCTATTATAAATTAGGAGTATTTTTCGAAAATAAGGGATATTTTAATAAAAATATAGGAAATATAGAATATTATAAGGTATTTTTAGATTTTAACTATGAAATTTTAAAAGAAGATAATAAATTTATTAATGAAATAGTTAAATTTAATTATTTGTTATATAATAAGAAAAGAGGGCTTCCTGACTTTTTAAGGAGTAATATATCTAAAGAGGAAGAAAAAGAGATAAAATCGTCTCTTCGTGAAAAGTATTCCTTTAAAGAATATCATTTAGAAAAATTCTGCATTGATTTGGAAGAGTATGTCAAGAGTGGGCAGATAATAGAAAAAGAATGCTATTATTTATTTGATAACTTTGGTTTATACATAAATATTAATATGTATAGACAAGTTTAAAAAAAATTAACATAGTCTTAAACTATAGTGAAATCAATAAAACTATTAAATTTAAACAATACAAATATAAGGCTTGTATTCTTTTTGGGTTAAAATTGTTGAAAAATATACATACTGCGTGTATAATAAAACAAGTACAAAGTAATTAATACTATATAAAGTATTAATATATATTATTTTCTTTTTTACATTTACATTGAAGGCATTAAAGGTGGTGATATTTTGGCATTAGAAGCAATTGAAGAAATCAAACAAACTGAAGCCAAGGCTAAGGATATTGTTAAAAATGCAAATGCTGAAGCAAAAGAATTAGTTCAAAAAGCTATAGTTGAAGCAGAAAAGCAATATAATGATGTTTTAGCTAAAGCAAAAGAAAAGGCTGATAAGCTTATAAACGACGCGGTTAATATGGGGGATAAAGAAGCAGAACCTATATTAGCACAAGGCAGAAAAGAAGCTGAAGATATATCAAATGTATCTGAAGACAAAAAACTTAATGCTGTAAAATTAGTGGTTGAGAGGATAGTGAAAGTTCATGGCAATAGTTAAAATGAATAAGTTCACTTTGTTAGCCTTTGAATCAAAAAAGGAAGCATTACTTGAAAAACTTCAAGGTTTTTCAAGTGCAGAATTCATAGATCTTCAAGATGAAAATCTATTAGAAGATAATGAACTTCTTCAGGATTTAACTAAAGATGTAGTTGATTCTGATATAGCAAAGTGGGAAGAGCAATTATCAAAGGTTAAATTTGCCCTACAGTTT
Organism: Clostridium butyricum; assembly: GCF_006742065.1. Lineage (NCBI taxonomy): Bacteria > Bacillati > Bacillota > Clostridia > Eubacteriales > Clostridiaceae > Clostridium > Clostridium butyricum. The sequence continues at coordinate 1,181,518 of NZ_AP019716.1, forward strand.
TTACAAGACTATGTGCCTAAACAATCTATGCTTCAAGCTTTACGTAGCGAAAAGCTTTCTTTAAGTTTAAGTGAACTTGAAGAAAGAGTTAGCTCAAGCGGATGGGAAGCTATCTACGACAAGGTTAAGTCAAAAGATGATGAATTAACTAAGTTAGACAATGAAAAGACGAAGTTACAAGGTATCGTACAAAGTTTACAACCATATGAGAACTTCGATGCGCCTTTAGGTTCATTAAAAGAACTTGAGGAAACTGTATATTTCTTAGGAAGTGTTGCAAATCAATATGAAGAAGCTTTAAATAGCGACTTAAATGATTGTTATCTTGAAATCGTATCTAAGAATAATCAAGATACATATTTCTTTGCGTTATGCAATAAAGATAATGCTGAAAATGCAGCTGAAATACTAAGAGGGTTTGGATTTACTCCTTTTAAAACTGAGGAAGAAGATACTCCTCTAAAGCTAATTCATGATTCAAATGAAAGAATTTCTTTAATTGAATCAGATAAATTCATCATAAAAGAAGAATTAGCTGGATATGATGATGAATTAAAAAAATTACAGTTAGCTTATGAGTACTATAACAACCTAGTTGGAAGAAAACATGTTACAAATAAGTTCTTAAAAACTGAGAGCGTTTCATTAATTCAAGGTTGGGTACCAGTTAAGCACAATGAAAAGTTTACTAAAATAGCTGACGAAGTTTTAGGAGCAGATTATTACCTAAACTTTGAAGATGTAAAAGAAGAAGAAATTGATGATGTACCAATAGCATTAGAAAATAATGACTTAAATGCAGCATTTGAAGATGTAACATCAATGTATGCACTACCAAAGTACAATGAAGTTGACCCTACACCAGTAGTGGCACCATTCTACTTAATATTCTTCGGAATGATGGTAGCAGATATGGGTTATGGACTTCTTATGTTAATTGGAACAATACTTGCACTTAAGTTCTTTAACTTTGATGATGGAATGAAGAAAATGGTTAAGTTCTTCCATTACTTAAGTTATCCTACAATTGCATTTGGAGCAATTTACGGAGCATTTTTTGGAGATTTATTTAAACTTCAATTACCAAGACTTTTAGATACTAATACAGATGTTATGTCTATACTAGCATTATCAGTAGTATTTGGTGCTATTCAAATATTCTTCGGATTAGGAATGAAAGCATATGTATTATGTAAACTTGGTAGACCATTAGATGCATTAATGGATGCTGGATCATGGGCTCTTACATTAATTTCACTTGGATTAATGGCAGGCGGAATGTTCCTTGAAATACCAGTACTTAAAACTGTTGGTATAGCAGGATCTATTATAGGAGCATTAGCTATTGTTCTTACTCAAGGTAGAATGATGAAGAGTGCAGGTGGTAAGATAGGTCAAGGTTTATATGAATTATACAATATTACAGGATATGTAGGAGATTTAGTTTCTTATACAAGACTTATGGCTATAGGATTATCAGGAGGATCTATTGCAGGTGCTGTTAACATGATTATGAACATGGTACCAGGTCCAATTGGAGCTTTCTTAGTAGGTCCATTAATATTTATAATATTCCAAACAGTAAACTTATTACTATCACTATTAAGTGGATATGTTCACACATTAAGATTAACTTATGTTGAATATTTCGGAAAGTTCTATGATGGTGGAGGAAAAGCCTTTAAGCCATTTGAAACACAAAATGAATATATTAATTTAACAAGAGAGTAGGAGGAATTTAAAAATGGAAATGAGTTGGATTAACTATTTCGTAGAAAATTTTGGAGGAATGGTGTTCGGAGCACTAGGAGTTGCAATTGCAGTAGGTATGTCAGGTATAGGATCAGCTAAAGGTGTTGGTATCGTTGGTCAAAGCGCAGCAGGTTTATTAGCAGAACAACCAGAAAAGTTCGGTAAAGCATTAGTTCTTGAATTATTACCAGGTACACAAGGTCTTTATGGATTCGTTATTGGTTTATTAGCATTCTTTAAATTAAGTGGAGATACTTCATTAGCTCAAGGTTTATACTTATTATTTGCTTGTTTACCAATCGCTATCTGTGGTTTATATTCAGGAATAGCTCAAGGTAAAGCTTCAGCTGCTGGTATTCAAATATTAGCTAAAAACCCAGAACACACAACTAAAGGTATGGTATTAGCTGCCATGGTTGAAACTTATGCATTATTAGGATTCGTTGTATCATTCTTATTAGTTAATGCTGCAGGAACTATCGCATAGTATAAAAAAGCTTAGTAGTATTAAGATGAGGATGTGAGGTAATGTCTAATTTAAATAATTTAACTTCTAAAATCTTACAAGATGCAGAAGCTAAAAAGGCAGTCATCTTAAGCGATGCAGAGAATGAAAAAAATAAAATTCTTAGCAAGAAGCAACAAGAAGCTAGCTCAGTTGAAAAAACTATGCTAGAAAAGGCTGAAATAGAAGCTGCATCTAGAAAAGAAAGAATAATTTCTGGAGCACAATTACACGCTAGAAATGAAAAATTAGAAGCAAAACAAAAAGTAATTAGTGAAGTTTTTGAAACAAGTGTTAAAGAACTTTCAAACTGCTCAGGTGATGATTTAAAAGGCTTTGTTAAAGAAGTGATTTTAAATACTGAAATCGAAGGTGAACAAAACCTTATATTAAATGCAGAAGGAAAGAAAGTTATTGATGATGCCTTTGTTGCTGAAATCAATAAAGCTCTTGATAAAAAAGCTGTGATAAAAATAGATGAAAACACTCGTGATTTTAGAGGTGGATTCATATTAGAAAAAGATGGCATAGAAATAAATAATACTTTTGAAGCTTTGGTTAGTTCAATAAAGGATGATTTAAGTCTAGAAGTAGCAAGAGTGTTGTTTAGTTAAGGAGGTTAACTAATGGATGAGATGCAATTTAGTCAAGTTATACCTAGACTTAGAGTATACGAGACAAAACTCCTTGATAAAGCAAAAATAGACAGAATGATAGATTCACATTCTGCTGAAGAAACTTTAAAGATTCTTCAGGAAACAGAGTATGCCAATGTTATGACAAATGTTAAGAGAGCAGAGGACTATGAAGTAATATTAGGTGGAGAATTAAAAAGATTATTTACCGTAATGTATGAAATTAGCCCTGTAAAATCTCTAGTTGATTTAATGAGTATTAAATATGATTATCAAAATATAAAAGTAATTTTAAAAGGAATGTTTCTTAAAAAGGACTTATCATATCTTTTAATTCCAGTTGGAACAATAGATTGTAATGAATTAAAGAACATTATAGAAAATGACAATCTTTCAGATTTACCTCATTTAATGAGAGAAGCTGTAGAAGAAGTACAAATATCTTTTGAAAATACTAATGATCCACAAATGATTGATATTATATTAGATAAATTTATGTTTAAATCATTAGTAGAAATCAAAAAAGAGATTAATGATAACTTTGTTAATAAATATGTAGATGCTTTAATAGATTCTACAAATTTAAAAACTCTTTTAAGAGTTAAAAAGCAAAACAAAGGTAGAGAATTCTTTGCTTCTGTTATTATTGAAGGAGGTTCTATAGATAAAGATAAGTTATTAGGTATGCTTAATGATGCAGCTGAAAACATATCAACAAAGCTTACGTATACTAATTATGCTGAATTTATTAGAGCTGGTATAGAGTATTATACGAAGACTGGTTCTGTAAGTTTATTAGAAAAGTTAGGCGATAACTATGTTATGGATATGATGAAAGATGCAAAAATAATACCATTTGGTGTTGAACCATTACTAGCTTATATTTATGCTAAAGAAACAGAAATCAAGATTATTAGAATCATAATGGTTGGCAAACTCAATAATATTTCTGCGGAAGTAGTAAGAGAAAGGCTGCGTGATATTTATGTTTAAGAAAATAGGTGTAGTTGGAGATAAAGATTCTGTTTTAGCATTCAAAGCACTTGGAATAGATGTATTTCCAGTTGTTGAGCATGATGAAGCAAAAAAGACTATCGATACATTAGCTAGAAATGACTACGCAGTTATCTTCGTAACTGAGCAAGTTGCACAGCATATTGAAGAAACTATTGAAAGATATAATAAAGCAGTACTTCCAGCTATTATATTAATCCCAGGCAATCAAGGATCGCTTAATATAGGTATGCAGAGAATCAGCGATAACGTAGAAAAAGCTGTCGGCATGAATATTTTATAGAAAGGTAGGTTAGTAATTTGAAGACCGGAAAGATAATTAAAGTTTCAGGACCTTTAGTAGTTGCTGAAGGTATGGATGAAGCTAACATATATGACGTATGTAAGGTTGGAGAAAAGGGACTTATCGGTGAAATCATCGAAATGAGAGGCGATAAGGCTTCTATCCAGGTTTACGAAGAAACTTCAGGAATAGGACCTGGAGATCCAGTTACTACAACTGGAGAACCACTAAGCGTTGAATTAGGACCAGGACTTATAGAATCAATGTTTGATGGAATACAAAGACCACTAGATGCATTTATGGAGGCTGCACAGTCAAGCTTCTTAACAAGAGGTGTTTCTGTTCCATCATTAAACAGAGAAAAGAAATGGGACTTTGTAGCAACTGCTAAAGTTGGAGACGAAGTTAAAGCTGGAGATGTTATTGGAACAGTTCAAGAAACTCCAGTAGTTGAACAAAGAATAATGATACCAGTTGGTGTTGAAGGAAAAATAAAAGACATTAAAGCTGGTAGCTTTACTGTAACTGAAACAATTGCTGTTGTTGAAACTGCAAAAGGTGACAGAGAAGTTCAATTAATGCAAAAATGGCCAGTAAGAAAAGGTAGACCTTATAATTCTAAGATTAATCCAGTTGAGCCAATGCTTACAGGACAAAGAGTTATAGATACTTTCTTCCCAGTAGCTAAAGGTGGAGCAGCTGCTATCCCAGGTCCATTCGGAGCTGGTAAAACAGTTACTCAGCATCAGATAGCTAAATGGGGAGACGCTGAAATAGTTGTTTACGTTGGTTGCGGAGAACGTGGTAACGAAATGACAGACGTTGTTAATGAGTTCCCAGAACTTATTGACCCTAAGACTGGTGAATCTCTAATGAAGAGAACAGTTCTTATAGCTAATACTTCAAACATGCCAGTTGCTGCCAGAGAAGCTTCAATATATACAGGTATCACAATCGCTGAATACTTCAGAGATATGGGTTACTCAGTATCAATAATGGCTGACTCTACTTCAAGATGGGCAGAAGCATTAAGAGAAATGTCTGGTAGACTTGAAGAAATGCCTGGTGACGAAGGTTACCCAGCATACCTTGGTTCAAGACTTGCTGACTACTACGAAAGAGCTGGTAAGGTTGAATGTTTAGGTAACGGTGGAAGAATAGGTTCTATCACAGCAATCGGTGCCGTATCACCTCCAGGAGGAGATATATCTGAACCAGTATCACAATCAACATTAAGAATAGTTAAAGTATTCTGGGGTCTTGATGCACAACTTGCATATCAAAGACATTTCCCTACTATTAACTGGTTAACATCATATTCATTATACGCTGATACAATTGATAAGTGGATGAATTCAAATGTTGCTGATAACTGGGGAGCTTTAAGATTAGAAGCTATGACTATCCTTCAAGATGAAGCACAATTACAAGAAATCGTAAGACTTGTTGGTATTGATGCATTATCTGAAAAAGATAGATTAAAATTAGATGTTGCTAAGTCAATAAGAGAAGACTATTTACAACAAAATGGTTTCCACGAAATTGATACTTATACATCATTAAAGAAACAATATAAGATGTTAAACCTTATATTAGGATATAGAAAAGAAGCTGAAAGAGCATTAGAAGCTGGAGTTTACTTAAGCGATATAATGGCTATGGAAGACTTAAAAGATAGAATTGCAAGAAGTAAGTACATACATGAGGATGAACTAGATAAGATGGATCAAATCTCTGTAGACTTAAAAGAAGCAATGGATAACCTAATAAGCAAAGGAGGGGTAGCAAATGCTTAAAGAGTATAGAACAGTTACAGAAGTTGTTGGCCCTTTGATGGTTGTTGAAGGTGTTGAAGGCGTTAAGTACGATGAACTAGTTGAAATTGAACTTCATACTGGTGAAAAAAGAAGAGGTAAGGTTCTTGAAATAAATGGATCTAAAGCAATGGTTCAGATATTCGAAGGATCTTCAGGAATAAACTTAAAGGGTACTAAAGCTAAATTCTTAGGTAGACCACTTGAACTTGGTGTATCTGAAGATATGTTAGGAAGAGTATTCGATGGTATGGGTAGATCTAACGATAATGGCCCAGACATCATTCCTGAAAAAAGAGTTGATATTAACGGTGAAGCTATAAACCCTATGGCTAGAGATTTCCCATCAGAATTTATTCAAACAGGAATATCTGCTATAGATGGACTTAACACTCTAGTTAGAGGACAAAAGCTTCCTGTTTTCTCAGCATCAGGACTTCCTCACCAAGAGCTTGCTGCACAAATCGCAAGACAAGCAAAAGTTTTAAATTCTGATTCTAAGTTTGCCATTGTATTTGCAGCTATAGGTATCACATTCGAAGAAGCTCAATTCTTCGTTGAAGAATTTAAATCAACAGGTGCCATTGATAGATCAGTTCTATTCATGAACTTAGCATCTGACCCAGCTATCGAAAGAATAGCTACTCCAAGAATGGCATTAACTTGTGCTGAATACTTAGCATACGAAAAGGGAATGCAAGTTCTTGTTATACTGACAGATATTACTAACTATGCTGAAGCATTAAGAGAAATTTCAGCAGCTAGAAAAGAAGTTCCAGGAAGAAGAGGATACCCAGGTTACTTATATACTGACCTTTCTACATTATACGAAAGAGCAGGAAGATTAAGAGGTAAAGAAGGTTCTATCACTCAAATTCCTATACTTACAATGCCTGAAGATGATAAAACTCATCCAATTCCAGACTTAACTGGATATATTACAGAAGGTCAAATTATCCTTTCAAGAGAATTATACAAGAAAGGTTTAATGCCACCTATCGATGTTTTACCATCACTTTCAAGACTTAAAGATAAAGGTATAGGTAAAGGAAAGACTAGAGAAGACCATGCAGATACTATGAACCAATTATTTGCAGCATATTCACAAGGTAAGCAAGCAAAAGAATTATCAGCTATCTTAGGAGAATCAGCTTTATCTGAAACTGATAAGAAACTTGCTAAATTTGCAGAAGCTTTTGAAGCAGAATACGTTTCACAAGGTTTCAGTACAAACAGAAGTATCGAAGAAACTCTTGATTTAGGATGGAAATTATTAAAGATGATTCCAAGAACTGAACTTAAGAGAATCAGAGATGAATACCTTGAAAAATATCTGCCAAGAGAGGAAGAATAGTCTATGGCTAAGTTGAACGTCAATCCTACTAGAATGGAACTCTCTAAGCTTAAGAAAAGACTTGCAACATCTTCTAGAAGTCATAAACTTTTAAAGGATAAACAAGATGAATTAATGAGACAATTCATTAACCTTGTTAAATATAATAATAAACTAAGAAAAGAAGTTGAAGATAATCTTCAAGGATCTTTAAAAGATTTCGTTATGGCAAGTGCCGTAATGAGTTCTGAATTCTTAGAAGAAGCTATTATATATCCCAAAGAAAAGATTTCAGTTGAAGTTGGAGAAAAGAATGTAATGAGTGTATCTGTTCCTGTAATGAACTTCAAGAGACAACTTGAAGGAGATGAAGGAAGTATATATCCTTATGGATTTGCAAATACATCTTCAGAACTTGACGATACACTTTCAAAACTTTATGGAATTCTTCCACAATTACTAGAGCTTGCAGAAGTAGAAAAGTCATGTCAACTTATGGCTGACGAAATTGAAAGCACTAGAAGAAGAGTTAATGCTCTTGAATATATGACAATACCTCAACTTCAAGAGACTATAAAGTACATTAGAATGAGACTAGACGAAAATGAAAGATCTGCTACAACTAGATTAATGAAAGTTAAGAGCATGATTGAACAAAGAGGCTAGATTTAAATATTGAAGATAGGTAATTATATTTTTATAATTCATAAGCACTATCTTATTATAATAAGAGCACTGCAGTTTTGTAGTGCTCTTTATTGTAGTATATAGTCAATTGGAAATTAATATTTTAGTTGAAAATTTATTAGATAAGTATATGGATTTAATAATTTTGTAATTGATATACTATATTATTAATAGTATAATCAAATGGGTAGAAAACTCAAAATGTTATAAAATTATGATGATTTTAACTAAGGAGTAGAGAAGATGAATTATATATTAGCAATGGTAATTGCATTAGTATTTTCAATGATTACCATGCCATTTCTTATGAAACTGTCTCATAAATTAGAATTTACAGATAAGCCTAATAAGAGAAAACAGCATAAAGCTCCAACACCTTTATGTGGAGGGATTGCATTATATATAGGATTTTTTGTTTCGTATTTTTTATTTGTTAGAGATGACATGAAACAGCAGATAGTCATATTTATAGGAGCAACATTAATAGTTATCATTGGGCTTGTGGATGATTATTATAAAACAAAGGGAAAAGAATTTCCTATTTTTCCTAGACTTATAATTCAATTATTAGCAGCTGTATTGGTATTTAAAGCAGGAATATTTTTTAAAGGATTTACCAATCCATTTACGTCTCAATTTATTCTGCTTAGTGGAACAATTCAGTTTATTCTTACAATAACATGGATTTTTGGTGTTACTACGGTTATTAATTGGTCGGATGGAAAAGATGGTCTTGCAGGAGGCTTATCGCTTATTTCAGCAATGACTTTCTTTGTAGCAGCACTTATACTAGGTCAGCAGGATCCATCTGCTATGGTATCTATAATACTATCAGGAAGTATAATTGGCTTTTTATATTATAATAAGTATCCTGCTAAAGTTTTTATGGGAGATTCAGGAGCTAATTTCTTAGGCTTTATTTTAAGTGTGACAGCTTTAGATGGAGCATTTAAGCAAGCAACTGTATTAAGTTTGTTCATTCCTATATTAGCACTTGCAGTACCTATATTTGATAATTTATTTGTTATATTAAAAAGATTTTCAGAAGGAAAGCCGGTTTATCAAGCAGATAGAAGTCAGATTCATTTTAGACTTGAAGAAAAGGGATTTTCTCCAAAACAGATAGTTAACTACATAATGCTGATAAGTTTATCTTTCAGCGTGCTTTCAATAATTTTACTTTTAATAAAAAGATAAAATTTTAATATTTTTCTTTACAAAATTAAGGTAAAGATATATAATAAATGCAATAAATACAATTAGAATACTTATCAAGAGTGGTGGAGGGACTGGCCCTGTGAAGCCCGGCAACCAATATTTATTAGATAATATGAGGTGCCAAATCCTGCAGTTTTTATGACTGGTAGATAAGGTAATTTTAGAAAGCTTCACGCCTAAGGAATACCTTTAGGCGTTTTTGTTATATAAACTAATTTATTTATTGTAATATAATTAGATTTTAAGAGAATAAGTATGGAGGAATAAGCAATGAGAAAAAAGAATTTAGAAAGTGTTAAATTATATGTAATTATTAACTAAAGAAGTTGGTGATAAGATGAGTGCATTTGAATTAAAGATTAACAAAGAAGAAGTTCTTAGATACTTGGGGTATAAAGGTCAGGAAATAGATGAAAAAATGGATCATATGATTAATACTAGTAGAGAAGAAGTTAAAAATATAATAACACCTAGAGTATTATATGAATATAAAAGTATATCCAATTCAGAAAAAGGAATTGAGGTATCTGGAACGAATTTAATATTGCAAGGAAATGATATTAAAAAACATTTAAGTGCTTCGAATGAATGTGTTCTTATGGCAGTAACACTAGGAAACGAAATAGAAAAGAAAACACGTTTATATGAAAAAATTAATCTTACGAAAGCACTTATAATTGATGCATGTGCAACTACCGCTGTTGAAGAGGTTTGTGATATTGTAGAGGAAAAGATAAGAAAAGAAGCTGAAGAAAAAGGTATGAAGATAACCTTTAGGTATAGTCCAGGATATGGGGATCTTCCACTTGATATTCAGAATAATTTTTTACGTGTTTTAGATGCGCAGAAGAAAATTGGATTAATGGTATCAGAAAATAATCTTTTATTTCCAAGGAAATCTGTTACGGCAATAATAGGAATAGTAAGTTTAGATGCTAAAATAAATAAAAAAAGTTGTGAAAACTGCAGTAATTACAAGAATTGCAGTTTCAGAAGAGAAGGAGAAACTTGTGGGGCTTAAAGAATTAATAAAAGAAAAGATATTGATATTTGATGGAGCAATGGGGACAATGCTTCAGAAAAAAGGATTAAAAATTGGTGAAAATCCAGAAATATTAAATATAAAATCACCAGATATAATTGAAGAAATACATAGAGAGTATATAGAAAGTGGAGCTAATGTAATAACAACCAATACTTTTGGTGCTAATGAAAGAAAGCTTAAACTTTGCAATCTAGAAGTTGAAGAAGCTGTAGATGCAGCTATTAATATAGCTAAAAAGTCAAGAGGTGAAAAAGAAGTATACATAGCCCTTGATATAGGACCAATAGGTGAACTTCTTGAGCCAATGGGAACATTAAGTTTTGATGAAGCTTATGATATATTTAAACGTCAGATAATTCAAGGTACAAAATCAGGAGCAGATGTTATTCTTTTTGAAACAATGACAGATTTGTATGAACTTAAGGCAGCTGTACTTGCAGCAAAAGAAAACAGCAGTCTTCCAATACTATGTACAATGACATTTGAGGAAAATGGAAGAACATTTACAGGATGCCTTCCAGAGGCTATGGTATTAGTTCTTGAAGGACTTGGTGTTGATGCATTGGGTGTGAACTGTTCATTAGGACCTAAGCAACTTAAACCAGTTGTAGAGGAAATATGCAGATTATCGAATATACCTGTAATGGTTCAGCCAAATGCAGGTCTTCCGACTTTATCAGTTAATAATGAAACAAAGTACGATGTTACTAAGGAAGAATTTGCAGAAACATTATGCAGTTTTATAGATAGTGGTGTAAGTATAATCGGAGGATGTTGTGGTACGACACCTGATTATATAAGAGAGCTGGTAAAAAGAACTGATGGTAAAAGTATTCTAAAAAGAGAAAAAAATTATTATCCAGCAGTATGTACACCATCAAAAGTTGTTAAAATTGATGGTATAAGAATTGTTGGAGAAAGAATTAATCCTACAGGAAAAAAATTATTTAAACAGGCACTTATTAATGATGATTTAGATTATATATTAAATACAGCAGTAGCACAGACAGAAGCAGGAGCTCATATACTTGATGTTAATGTAGGTCTCCCAGAAATAAATGAACCAGAGATGATGCAGAAGGTGGTTAAGGAAATTCAAGGAATACTTGATATTCCACTTCAGATAGATTCTTCTGATAAAAATGCAATAGAAAAAGGCTTAAGATATTATAATGGTAAGCCTATATTAAATTCAGTAAATGGTGAAGATAAAGTATTGGAAAATATACTTCCAATGGTTAAAAAGTATGGAGCTAATGTTGTTGGTTTAACATTAAGTGAAAGTGGAATACCTAAAAAGGCAGAGGAAAGATTTGAGATAGCAAAAAAAATAGTTGATAAAGCGGCTCAATATGGAATAAATAAAGAAAATGTTTTTATAGACTGTCTTGTACTTACAGTTTCAGCTCAACAGGAAGAAGTTCAAGAAACTTTAAAAGCAGTAAGAATGGTAAAAGAAAAATTAGGAGTTAAGACTCTACTAGGTGTTTCTAATATATCATTTGGACTTCCAAACAGAAAACTTATAAATGAAACATTTTTAGCATTAGCACTTGCAAATGGCCTTGATCTTCCTATAATGAACCCTAATGAAAGTGGGATGGTAAGGGTTATAGATTCCTACAATGTTCTTTATAATTATGATAAGGGTTCTGAGCATTATATAAAAAATTATGCTAATGTTACAATAGAAAGCAATGTAGAGATAAAAAATGCAGATAAAACAAATATAATAAAATCACAATCAGAAAATGGTGAAAGTAACTTAAAAAGTATTGTAATAAAAGGATTAAAAGAAGAGGCTAAGTCTGCAACAACTAATTTGCTGAAAAAATATGAACCTCTAACTATAGTTAATGAATATTTAATACCAGCTCTAGATGAAGTTGGTGATAAATATGAAAAGGGAGTGTTATTCCTTCCTCAGCTAATACAAGCAGCAGAAACCGTGAAAAATTCCTTTGCAGTATTAAAAGCTGAAATTTCTAAAAATAATCAAGAGACAATATCAAAAGGAAAAATAATTGTTGCAACAGTCAAAGGTGATATTCATGATATAGGTAAGAATATAGTTAAGGTTATACTTGAAAATTATGGATATGAAATGATTGATTTAGGAAAGGATGTTCCAATTGAAACTGTTGTAAGTGAAGCAAAAAAACACAATGTGAAATTAATAGGATTAAGTGCTCTTATGACAACTACCCTTAGAAGCATGGAAGAGACAATTAAAGCCTTGAAAGAAGATGGATATGAGGGAAAGGTTTTTGTAGGTGGAGCTGTACTTACACCAGAATATGCAGATGCAATAGGTGCTGATTTCTATGCAAAAGATGCTAGAGAATCAGTGGAAATTGCTAAGAAAGTACTATCGTAATAAAAATATAATAGAAAGCTGTTTTAAGACAAATAAGTTTTAAAGCAGCTTTTTATTATTGTATTTTTAGTTATTAATTACTTTATTGAATTAACTAAATAATAGATAAAATAATATAAAAAAGTAAATATAGGAAATAAATATTAATTAATATGTGAAAAAAACAAATATAACTATTGAAAAAACAAAAAAATAACAATATAATGTAAATATATCCATTAAAATGGATAAATACGGTTTAAATTCCTATTAAGGAATTTAATTGATAAATAATTCGTATGAGAGGGGAAGAAAAATGGATGTTATACAACAAACAAACCGAACTATGCTTTTTGAGGAAATAAATCCAGAAAGATTAGATTTATTAACATTGGTTGGAGATACAAAAGGTTTAAATAGTTTAAACGACGATAAAATAAAAGAAATTAATGAAAGTCTTTTGGTAAGCAGTTTTGATGAATTTTTAGATAAATTTGCACCTACAGTATATTCGTTTTACAATGCCAATAACCAAAAAGTTATGTACACATTAAATAAACCAGAAACGTTATCTGATGAGCTTATAACAGAAATTCCAATAAATCAATCAAATGATTTCTTGAAAATGCTATTTACATTAATAGATACAAAAAGAGCACAGGGAATAGCAAATGTTGATTTTAAATTTGAGAATTTATTAGATATGATATCTCCTAAAAAAGTAATGGAAGATATTAAACAAACAAGAAAGGAAATTCAGTATACATATGGTAAATATGATTCCTTAGATGATGAAGATCCTCTTAAATTAGACTTAGGGGACAAGCTTAATGATATGTTTGAAGAGGCAAGCCAAAACTATAATAATATAATGGCAATGCTTCCACTTGCAATAGAAGATATAAAAACAAGACTTCTTTTAGGAGCAGATGATAGTGCAAGTGGAAATGACCCGTTTCAAGCTGGAGTTTTAAGCTTAGGAGAGAATGGAGAACTAAAAGTTCTTGAAGCTCCTAAGAAAGAAGAAACAGCACTGATAGCAATAGATGATAATGCAAATGCTGGACTTATTGAAGCATTTGAAGATGATTATGATGATGTTAATGACGTTAAATCGGATTATGTTAAGAGCCTTGTTGTTAGAACTTTCTGTCCTTTAACATCAACTATGGAAAGTACAATAGATATTGATAAGGAAGTTGGCAATTATAACACTTATTTAGAGTTTTATAAAAGTGCAAAAGATGATTTCATAAAGACAGTTAAACCTTTAATTGAAAAACTATTAGGTGTAAAGATGTTCTTTGATCAATATCAAGCAAAAAATAAAGGGATGAAACCTACTTTGTTAGTTACTAATACAAAGCTTAGTAGATTAGTAAATTCATTGAATTTACCAAGATTAAATACTTACTTAAGTTCAGTAAATGACAAAAATGATTTTTCAAATACAATTTGGTTTGGTATTGTACCCTCAATTGAACTTGAATCTCAATCAAAAAGTAAAGTTAGAAGAGAAAGATTTAAGGCTAATAAACAAGTAGAAAAAACAGATTGCAATACAATGGAAGAACTTACAATACTTTTAGAATGCGTTCAAAAATATCGTATGCAAATTTTCTTTAATTTTGAATCACAGGAAGAGACAACATTTAATAATATTGCAACAGCTGGAATTGATAAATTTGTAGATAAATGTTCATCTTTATTGCGTAAATCATATAGTGAATTCGCTATTCCATGTTTACCTAATTTCACAGTAATACCTAAAGAAAAATCTGGTGTGATTTTGGATAAGAAGATGATACTTTCAGAAAGTGGTTCTGCTGAACTATCAAGAGAAAAAGAAGATATTCTTAAATTGTGGATTGAAGGAGTGTATATTGGAGCTTCTTATATAGCAGCAGGAATTGTTGCTGCATATCAATGCCCTGAATACTTAAAGGAATTCTGTGGAAATACATTTAGTGAATATCCTGGGGTAAGATTTGATATTGAATCAAAAGATAATCCTCTAAAAGTTAAAACAACATTAGCAAAAGAAATATCAGGATTTACTAATGATATTAAGAATTCAATAAATAGAAAGAATTTTGGGTTTATTTTCTCATCAGAAAATGCTCAGCTAAATGGTGAAGAGATAAATCAAATAACTGTTTATAAAGCAAGAAGTATGCAAGCAGTAGAAAATGATTTTGAATCATTATATAAAACATTAGTAACAACTTATATAGAAAGAATATTAAGATTTTATTCTAATGACTTTAAAGAAGACAATATTATAAGATTCTTTAGTAATAATCCAACTAGTGTAAAGAGTCAGTGGTCAGCCCATAAGGAATATACAAATGCAATAATTCAAGATGGAGATGACATTAATTTTGTTATTGATGATAAGAATGGTACATGTAATATAGATCTCGTATTTAATGGGAATGTTAAAAATCTTGAAGTTGAGATTACTCGTAGTGATGCAAGTTAATTAAATTACAGTACATTTATTATAGAAGATATTTATATATAAATTTAAAAGAGTAGTTGAAATATTAACATATCAATTGCTATTAGTAATTTCGTTATGAAATGAATTTATATATTATTAATTAGGTTAATTTTTATAGATACAAAAATATCTATTTTAATTATAAATTTTTAAATAAAAAGGGAGGACACGAGACGTGGGATTTAAAGTAAAAATTGAAGGTGCAGAAAGTATTGATTTAAACATTGAGAGTATCTTATCAGTAGAATTTAAGACTGATACACCAGATGATTCGAATGCACGTTCAACAGATTTAGGAACAACACTAGCAATTACTGGGAAAATATTAACACCAGTAGATGGAGAAGCAGCTGATAATACTATCAAGCTAGCACAATGGTCATTAGTACCAGCAGAAAAAGCAGACTGTTATAGAAATATAAAGGTTGATGTGATTTCTGCTTCACAGGTGGTAAGACAGATTACTTTACCTAATGCTTATGTAGTTGACTATAAGGAAAGCTATGGAGACGAAGAAGGTGTTGGTACATTCTATATTTTAGCTAAGCAAAAGAAGGATAAAACTAAAGCTGTTAAATTTGAAGGTGGATTTGCTGAATAGTTTTAAAAGTTTAGCTGATAGTTAAAAAGTGTATAAAGAAAGGAAAGAAAGATATGGGATTTAAAGTAAAGATTGAAGGCGCTGAAACAATAGACCTTAGTATAGAAAGTGTTGAAACAGTAAAATTTACAACAGATACTCCAAAAGATACTAATGCACGTTCAAAAGATGTAGGAACTACAATGGTTATTACAGGAAAAATATTAACTGCTGTAGATGGAGATCCTTTTGACTCTACAAGAAAAATGGGAACTTGGTCATTAGTACCAGCAGAAAAAGCAGATTGTTACAGAAAAGTAACTGTAGATGTAATTTCAGCTGATCAAGTAATAAGAAAAATTACGTATCCTAATGCATTTGTAGTTGACTATAGAGAACACTATGGTGATACAGAAGGTATTGGAACATTTGAATTAGTGGTAAGACAAAAGAAAGATAAATTAAATATGGTTACAATAGAAGGCGGATATAGCGCTTAATTAACATTGAAACACATATAAAAAATGAAATTAGTCTAAATTAGGCATATTTTCATTTGGCTTGTTCTCAATTTATATAATTATTATCATAATTGAGGACAAGCTATAATTTCTATTAAGTTAGATGTGCACGAGCTTATTTATAATAAGAATAAATTTTTGTGCTATATAACATTTGTTAATTCAGTACAGAAAAATGATTTTTTTCTTGAATATTTCAAGGGGAAAATCTTTTCTTATAAAATAAAATAGTTTAAGCGAAAGGGCAGAGGTTATCTATTGAATAAACAATAGATATTTAGGGGTGAATAGTGAAAGATTATTATAAAATATTAGGAGTATCAGAAACATCTAGTAAAGATGAGATAAAGAAAGCTTTTAGAAGTCTGGCTAAAAAATATCATCCAGATAGAAATGGCAATGATGAAAATGCCATAAAAAAATTTCAAGAAGTAAATGAAGCTTATGAAGTATTAAGCAATGAAGATTCAAAAAAAAGTTATGATGAGAAGAAAACAAATTTTAAAAATGCTCATAAGAAGAAAAATGAAAACAGTAAAAATAATAAAACTGATAATGATTTTAGTGAAAAGACTAGAAGTAAGAAAGAAAGCATGGAAGATTTAAACCAATATTTTGCAAATTTTTTTGGCTTTGATCCGACTTCAAATAATATTAATAAAGATAAATTAAAAAAGCAAGATAATCCAATAGATACAAGTAATATGTTTGAAAGCTTTTTTAAGATGAAAAAGAAATAGGGGAGGGAGTATCCTTGTATGAAAATAACAGTATAAAAAAGAAATTATACATAAGCATGCAGATGATAAATGTACTCATAGCAGTGATTATGACTTTATTGTGTATTATTGCATATTATACAATAGAATATACATATGCAAGAGCATTGATTATTGGAGTTGTAATAGTACTTGGAACAATATGTTTAATTAATATATATATAAAATTTCAAGCTAAAAATAAGCCTCGGGATTTTAGTAGGATAAAGACAGTAGAACTTGTTAATGAAGATAATGATATTGTTAGTTTATGGAATATAGAAGATAAAACATCTTTATTAATTGGAAAGAATACAAAAGATGAAAAAGTTAATATAGATTTAAATTCCTCAATATATTCAAATCTAGTTGATGATAAACATGCAGTACTCAATTACGCAGCAGGAAAGTGGTTCGTAGAGGATTTATCATCAGAATATGGAGTTAGGATAAAAAAAAGAGATGATGATATCATATATAGATTAGTTAATGATACACCTTGCGAAATTAAATGTGGTGATATTTTATATATTGCAAAAATAAAACTATTATTAAAATAATCGTATTATATATTTTATGAATGGAGTGATAATTATGGGACTTATAAGATGTCCAAATGGTCATATGTTTAGTGAAAGAAGGTATGGAAGTATATGTCCATATTGTAATATAGATACAAAAAAGCTTGAAGAAAAGAGAAAGATAGAACCAGAAGAAATTGAAGAAATAGAAAAGAATCTTTTATATCAAGAAGTAGAACCAGTATGTGGCTGGCTTGTATGTATAGAAGGGACAAGAGTAGGAAAAGATTACAAAATAAAAAGTGGAAAGAATTTTATTGGACGAGCTGATGATATGGACATTCAGATAATTGGAGATAACAGTATAGCTAATAGAAATCACGCAATTGTAGTTTATGATCCTAAAAAGAAAAATAATGTACTTCTTCCAGGAGACTCTTCAGGAATAGCATATCTAAATGGAGAACCAGTTTATATGCCAGTAGAACTTTCTTCTTATAATGTAATTGAGCTTGGAAAGAGTAAATTTATATTTGTTCCATTTTGTGGTGAGCATTTTGAATGGCAGGATAATGAATAGGAGCTTAAATTATGCAGTATAGTAATTTTGAATTAAAGCTTAATATAATAGTCTGTGCAGTTATAGTTATACTGCTTCTATTTATTTTAAAAACAGTTATTAAATATTTTTTAAATAAAAAAACATTACAGATAACTGAAAGAATTATTATAGGTCAAGAAGAAATTCAAGAAGATAATGTGAAAATTGTAACAAAAGAAAATGAAACATTAGCAATTGTTTCTGATGGATTTGGATTTAATGAAGCAGGAAAAGCGGCTAGTAATATATGTGTAAATACTATAGGTAGAATGTTTAAAAATGAAGAGATAAATGAAAGATACCACTATTTTATTAAAAAATCATTTAATAAAACCAACCATGAAGTATTAACTAGAATAGAAGAAGGTAAGGGTGGTGCAAGTGTTACAGCCGCAATAATTAATAAAAATAAACTGTACTATGGATTAGTAGGAGATGTAATGCTTGCGGTATTTAGAAAGAGTGAACTTGTAAGAATTAGCGAAGGGCATACAATGGATGAAATAGCAAAAAAAGAATACTATCAAGGTCATATAAGTAAAGAAGATGCAGTGTGTACAATAAATAATAAAAAGGTATTATATTATTTCGGAAAAGAGCCATTTGACCATATTGAATTTTGTAATGTTCCAATAACTCTTTATAAAAATGACATAGTTGTTATTATGACAAGAGGAATATATGAAAATATAAGATGGATTGATCTTGAGAAAATTCTAAAGAAAGGGAAAAGCAATATAGAAGAAGCTTGTGATGAAATAATAGAAAACACAAGCCAGAGGAAAAATGGAAGTATCGTACTTATTAAATATTGTTCTTCTAAATAAAAAGAGCTAGGTGATGAAATATGAGAAAAATTAACTCGGAATTTTTAACGAATTTTGTTTCTGAAGAAGGAAGCCATTTACAAAACAAAGATTATTTTGCTTTTGTTGAATTAGATAATTATGCATGTTATGTAATAGCTGATGGAATTGATAAAGATAAGGAAATAGAAACTGCTAAAATAGCTGTAACTGAATTTATAAGAGAGTTTACAAATAAACCTACAATGAATAGATTCATACTTGCACAATATTTAAAAGGAGTTAATGAAGAAGTACTTTCAAATGGAAAGTTTGTAAGACTTAAGGCTTCGATGACAGTAGTTGTAACTAACTACAAAAAAATTCGGTATGCAGTTATAGGTAATACAAGGTTTTATTACTTTAAAGATGGTTATTTAAATAAAGAAAGCGAAGATTATTCTGTAACCCAGGAACTATATGAAAAAGGGGATGTGCCACTTGATAAGATGGCAAGTCACAGGGAAAGAAACAATCTTACAAGTTTTCTTGGACAGAATGATTTTCCTTATCCTAAAATTTCAAGAAAAATCAAGTTAAAAGATGGGGATGTCTTTGCGCTTGCAACAAAGGGAATATGGGAAAACTGTGATGCAAAAGAAATTGAAGACTGTTTAGATGGTGCAAAGGAACCCAAGGAAGTTGTTGACAATGTTGAAGACATAATACTTTCAAGACAACCTAAACATTTAGATAACTACACACTTGCAGTAACGTTTGCTAAAAAATGTTATCTTGATCCGGATAAAAAGAAAAAAATAAAACGAGCTATATGTATTGGGATTCCAATAATAATCGTAATAGCAATATTTACAGGAATATTTATGTTCAAAAGACATAAGAAATTAGATGCAATTGACCAAATGAATCAGTACAAGGTTAGTGCAGAAACATACATAAATAATCAGAATTTTGAAAAGGCAAATGAAGATTATAAGAATGCCCTTGATATTGCAAAAAAATATAAGTTGAAAAAAGATATGAATACATTTGATAAGGATGAAAAGTTTACTGATAATGTAATGTCAGCAGATAAATTATTAAATGATGGAAAATTTGAGGAAGCACTTGATCAATATAAAATAGCACTTGATTCATGCGATGACATAACAATAAGTGCAAGAAATTATATTGATAATAAGATTGAAATGGCAAAAAAAGGGGTAAATGTAGCGGATCTATTAACTCTTGGTGACAAGCAGATGTCGGATGGTGATTTGGATTCAGCGGAATCATCATATATGGAAGCAAAGAAACTTTCAGTAGATGCATATATGAAAGATGAGAGAAAAGAGGCTATGGACAAGTTGCAGCAGATATCTGAACAAAAAGCTAAAAATACTCAAAAAGATGAAGACGATAAAAAAGCAGCAAAAGAACAAGAAGAAAAGGATGCTGAAAAAAAGGAAAAAGAAGAGCAAAAAGCAGATGACCTTCTTCAAAAGGCTGCTGAATTTAGAAAACAAGGAGATACAAGCTATGTTGCAGGAGATTATATAAGTGCAAGAATGTATTATACTCTAGCAATACAAGCTTATAAGGATTCTGGTGATTATAGTATTCTAGAAGAACTTCAGAAAAAGATTGTACTTATGGATGAGAAGATTAATGAAACAGCAGACAAGAAATCTGAAGCTGATAAATATGTAGAAGAAGCTAGTACACGACTGGCAAGTGGAGATGTTAATTCTGCTAAAGTTTTGTATAGCGTTGCTAAAGATTTATATGATTCTCTTGGGTTTACAGATGAATCAAAAAATATGAGTGATAAAATATCGACATTGAATACTACATCATCTAGTAATGGGTAAATAGTAAGGGGAATGATTATGACGGATGAGGAAATTTATGAAAAATTAAATCAAATTGATGATCTTAAAGACAGAGTGCTTTTAAAAAGCATTCTGAATGGGGTCTTTGTAAATTTAAAAGAAGAAAGTGAAAAGAAATTTTCGTTACTTGAAAAAAAGGTGTTTGATGAGGTTCAATATGAAAGTGAGAAATATAAAGTATTTGCAACTGTTATGAAAAGAAACAAAATTGATCTGACAGATGAGTTTCTTTTTACAATGATCCCACAAGATTTAAAAGAACCAGTGTATGAAATAAAGGATATTTTAAATTCATTAGAAGAAAAGCGAAGTTTTTCTCTTTTTAATGTTTTTATGGAATGTGATTATTTGACATTTAAGAAGTTTTTAGAGAGTGATTTATCAATTAATGGTGTAATAATAACGAATAAAAAGAAGTATGAAGCTAGATTTATTATTAAGAAAAATTTAGATTATATAAATAAAATAAAAAGATTATATAGAATATTTATAAATAATAATATACCATGGTCAACTATAAATAATCCATATATACATAAGTTTGCAAATGTAATACTTGTAGGAACAAAGGAAGAACTGAATTCAGAAGAAAAAATAGAAAAAATTGATATTGATTTTGGTGAATACAGTAAATATATAAGATATGATATGGTTCCTATGTGGAATGTAAAGGAAGAAGCTATGAAATCTACAAGCTTTCCTGTACCATGTGTAGATAAAATAAATTTTGAACATAATATTCAAGTAGCTAAAGGTAATGGATATTTGGTTGAAGTTGATGAAGAGAGTATAAATTATGTTATGTTTAAAGAAGGAGCAATAATAGTATCATCAGATACGGAAAAATCTGATATGTGGAATGTACTTGAAATAATATCTTCACAGAAGATGCAGAAAAAACAATATGATTATGAAATTATGTCAAATAAGGTGAAGATAAGCTTTTCTAATAGAATGTTTCAAGGCATTTCTCAAAAAATAAAAACAAAGACTGATTTGGCACGTGTTGTAGATTCATATGAAGTATCTCGTTTCTTAAAATTTAAGGATACAAAGCTGATAAATATAATGGATAGAACATTAAAAGAGACATATGAAGTCAATGATTTTATTGTTGATGAAATTAGGGACAGTAATGTAAAAAAGGTATTGATTTTATCATTTGAAGCACAAGAGAAAAATAATTATTTAAATTATGATATTCTAAGTTTTATTATATCAGAAGTGCAGTTTATTTATCCTGAATATGAATGTGAAGGTAGATTGATATGAATTATATATGGGATATTTTAATAAAAGCCGAAGAACAGGGAATAAGAAAATCCGATATAAAATTTAAAAATGCAGATATATGTAGTCCTTATATGGAAACATCATTTTCATGTCTTAACACATCATTCTTAAACAAAGATATTCCAATAGAAGTTAATCCGTGCTATAGATATTTTAAAATATTTAGGGAACTATTTGATATAAATCTTCAGGAAGATAAAGAAATAAGAGATGTACTTTTAGATATACTTCTTCATTTTCTTGGAGAACTCGATTTAAAATCAGGTATTGTTAAAGAAGAATTTATTAAGTTATTTTTATTTAGAGATATAGAAAATAGAGTATATGGACATGAACTTGCGGAAAATATAAAAGAATTTGAAAAAAGAGAGTTAGACACAATATTAAATGGAATATTAACATTGTCGAAAGCAGGAAGTTCATTATTTCTATTTACCAAAATAATTAAAAATATATTTAATAGTAGTATTGTTTACATGAATAAGAACACAAACAAGACATTATATATTTATCTTGGTGTTGAGAAGACAAAAGAAAATATAAGTAGAATAAGTACTGTAATAAATACTTTTCTTCCTATAAATGTTTCAGTTAAATTATTCTGGGACATACATTTTGGAATTATAGGAATAGAAGATACAATGATGATAAATGAAATTGTTGTAGTAGAGTAAGTGCTTGAAGGAGGAAAATATGGGGTTATATTCGTACAAACTGCATAATATAAATGAGGAACATAAAGGAGCATATAAGGAAAAAGATTTAAGACTCATGACTACGTTTCAATTAAGGGAAATATGTGATAGAGAAAAATTAGTCAAGAGTATAGTAAATCCTTTAGATAAGGAAGAACTTATAAGGCTGATTATGAAATACAGAGGTGAAAAGGATTATCTTTTAATCAATTTTTTTAATGAAGATGGATTAGAAAGAATCGAGAAGTTTATAAAAAAGAGTGAAAAGCATATTGCTAAAAACAAAACTATAGATTATCCAGGAAAACTCACGATTTATGAGGAAATTGATCTTGATATATATGATGATTATGTTTTAAAAAGTACAGAAGAATTATGTGAAGGTAACGTATTATTGGTAGATGATAGTTATAGGGTATGCACAGTATTCAATATAAAAAAGATAAAAATAGAAAATGGTTTCACTTATTATCTTACAAAAGGAAAAAGTGTTGCTGCTTTTGAATCAGAAAGTAGACACTACAGCTTGCTATTATTTTCAGAAAAAGATTCTGAATTATTATTTAAAATATATACAGGGGAATCAACATTGAGTGAAAAGGTAATGACAATAAAGAGTCTTCCTATTCTTCAATTTGAGATAAAGCAATTAAATGAGACAGTAACACCTCTTGCTATAGACTTTGGAACATCCAATACTACGGCAGGGATTTATATAGATAAAGAAATTTTCAATTCCGAAACAGTAGAAGAAAGAATTAAACTTATTAAAATTATGGACACTACACAGGATATTCTTAAAATAACACCTCTAATACCAAGCATTGTAGCAATTGAACAAATAAAAGATGGAAATATAAAATATAGTTTTGGATATGATGCTATGAAAATATCTCAGAAAAGATATTTAGATGATGGTCTTACAATTTTTTATGACATAAAAAGATGGGTTAGTGATTTTGAAAAGGAAGAAAAGGTTATTGATTCAAATGAAACTTCAACATTTATTAAAAGAAAGGACATAATAAAAGCGTACCTTCTCCACATTATATCTCTTGCAGACCAAAGGTTTAAATGCAAATTTAAGAAGATATATATATCATGTCCATCAAAGCAAAGATTCAAGTTTCACACATTATTTAAGGAAATTCTAAGTGATTATGTGGTAGAAAGCGAAAATATACTTGAAGAAAGTGTAGCTGTTTTATATAACACAGTATCAGAACTTATTGAAAAAAATAAATATATACAGGGAGAGTGGTATAAAGCTCTTATTATAGACTGCGGAGGTGGAACCACTGATCTTTCAGGATGTAGTTTCAACATAAAAAATAATAGGATATCCTATGAACTTAACATTGAAACATCATATGAAAATGGTGATACGGATTTTGGAGGAAATAATCTTACATTTAGAATTATGCAGTTTATAAAAATTCTTATGGCTGATGCACTTTCAAAAAGAGATATGACAATAAAGAAAGCTATAGTTGATGAATTTAATAAGGATATTTTTAGAAGTATAGACAAGTATGGTATTTCTGAACTATATAGTAGTTTAAACAAAGAATATGAAAAAGCAGAGGAAATAATACCTACAAAATTTCAAGTATATGAGACAAGAAGTAAAGAAGATTACTGTAAAGTAAGAAGTAATTACTATTTTCTTTTTGATCTTGCTGAAAGAGTAAAAAAGAAATTTTTCAGTAATCCCGATTTGCTAAATATAACACTTACATCATCAGTACCAAAGGAAGCACAAGATGATACTATATTGTTTGATAAATGGAAACTTTCATATATGAACAATGGAAATTTAAAGATTGTTAAGGAGGCTCCTTCAATTTTACTTAATATATATGAAGTTACAACACTTATAAAAGGTGATGTTTATAATATAATAAGAAAATTTTTAAACAAGCTTTATGAAAATGATGAATTGTACGACTATTCATTAATAAAGCTTACTGGTCAGTCATGTAAGGTTGAGATATTTAGAGATGCATTAAAGGAATTTATTCCTGGAAAAATAATAGAAGTAAACAGGAGTAAGAGGGCATCTGAAGAAGAATACGAGCTTAAACTTGCATGTATTAAGGGAGCGTTAAGATATTTATATGACAAAAACTTTGGATATGCAGATATAAATATACAAAGCAATACTCCTACACTTCCATATATTGTTACCGCATTTACTCATACAGGAGAGGAAAAAGTATTGATTAAGGGAAAAGAAATAAAAAAAGGTACAATTTCAAGATTTGCGGACAAAATTATTTTAAAGTTATACTTAAAATCTCTTGATAATGCTATCAAATATGAATATGCATACAACTTTAGACGTGAAGAACTTGAAAAGACAGATGCAAAGACAATTGGAAATTTATATCCTAACATAAACCAGCATGAAACAGATAATATTGAAAATAATGAAGTGAAATTTTTTGCATGGGTAGAAGAAGAACTATGGGGATTTTATGTTTTAGCTATCTTAAGGCAGGATGAAGAATTATATGTTGGGAAAGAGAAGTTCTTCTATTTTGAAAATGATGAGTGGGAAAAGAATTTCTTTGATGGATTGAAATAATAATTTAATATATTTAGATATTTGGAGGTAGCAGAATTTTGTTTATTGGTAATTATCCAAAGTTTAATGAAGGAAGAATATTAAAAAGCGGAATGTTGGAATCTTTACGAGACTATCCAAGGGAAATAATGAAAATAAAATATGGAAAATGCTCAGATGGTATTATTGCAGGGTGCGATATTGAAGTAATGGATAATTTCATTGTCGTTAAGGAAGGAATCATAAAGTTTGGAAAAAATATTTATATTTTAAAAAAAGATTATCCTATAAAATATGCAAATAACAATGTCTTAACAAGCCTTAAAGTTAAGTTCCTTCCAGAACATGATGAGGGGGATTACGTAAGAATAGAAGCGGAAATATTTATGACTGAAAATATAACAATTAAAGATGGCGAAATGGAGCTTTGCAGGTTTAAATTGAGAGAAGGTGCAAGGCTTAGACGAGAATATGTAAGTTTTATAGATTTTTCAACTGAATTTGATACTGTAAATATAATTAATGCACCTTTTGCGGCAATTGGAGAATCTAGTTTATCACCATATATATTAAGAACTTTTGGAAGAGAAATGTTAAAATATGATCTTACTGAAAGTTTTGATATTAATTTTGCATGCTTGTGCGTGCAGAGTAGAGATACTATTGAAAAAGATATAATAGTAAGTTATATAAAAAGTAAATTAAATATTACTGATGGTGAATATACCAATGAACAACTTTATAATTATCTTGTTCAGAGTCTAGAAAGTGTATCAAATGGACAAGGCTCACAGGGAACACGAAGCAAAGGACGATATAAGAAGATTTTTATTGATTAATAATGTGAAAAAATAGTATATATAAGAAAGAAAGTGAAAGTTTTGGAAAAGAAAGTGGATGAAAAGATTTTGGACTATATAAATGCAATGGAAGATAAAGAATTAAGAAAAGATATATGTGCAGGTCCTGTAAGAATTAATGACTGCTTCTATGAATTTGAAGAAACTGAGTTCTTTGATGGTCAATTAAAAATGTGTATTCCAAATACATTTTTTGATATGCCTTTTGAAGCTAGAAAGTTTAAATATCCATCAGAAAATAGACCGGAAATAATAAAATGCAACAGTACTGGAGGGATTGTTATTACATTTAATGTGATTGACAGTCCTCTTAATGACGACTATGTAGAGAATTTGCTTGATATGATGATTTTGATAAACAAAAGGCTGAACCCTGCAAACATTATATTTGATCAGAATATAGTTGAAATAGATTCTAAAAAAATAGGTTATTACGATTTTAAAAGTCCAGCATTAGATGATTCATTGTATAATTTTGTATTCTTACTAGAATTTAAAGAAAAAACATTGATGGGGACATTTAGCTGTGGATATAGTAATCATAAGCAGTGGAAGGACGATATTGTATTTCAGATGATTAATACTATAAGAGTAAAAAAAGAAGATGAAAATTAGTATGAAGAAGGAGATGAAATAGATGACTTCAGGATATGTTTATACGCAGGGGGATATTTTGATAGAGCCCTATAACTTTGAGAAGATTCTTAAGCTTAAGATAATAAGAGAAATTAATGAACACTCTAAACTTTATTTAAGTGGTATTGTTTCAGATGAGTATGAATCATCAGATCAATGTGTTGAATGGGCAAATGAAAATGCAGTTATTAAGATATCTGTAAAAGATGATAAAGGTGAGATTAAAGATTTATTTTATGGGATGATAAGTACAATATCTATAAAAAGCGTAGACAATGTAAAAACCTTAGAAATTGAAGCACTGGATAATACATGTAAAATGGATATTGAAAAGAGAAGTAGGAGCTTTCAAGGAGATAATATACAGTATAGGGACATTTTTAATACTATAAATAGTTCATATTCAAGTCTAATAATGATTGATTATATATCCGCTGGAAGAAAAATTAACAAAATGATTGTACAGTATAATGAAACCGATTGGGAATTTTTAAAAAGACTTGCATCACATTTTAATGCAGGGGTAATTCCAGAGTGCAGGCTTGATGGAATTAAGTATTCTATGGGACGAGGTGAAGCAAGTTCACTTTATAGTCTTGATGAATTTAATTATTCTGTTACAAAAGGAATACAGGAATACAAAATAAAAAGTGCACAGGGAATAGCAGAAAATTCAGTAAACTTTATAATTTATGAATTCACTACAAATATAATTATGGATTTATACAACACAGTTAATTTTAAAGATCGTTATTTAAATGTATACAGATGTGAAATGGAGATAATAGATGGAGTGCTTCTAAATACTTATACATTAAGGGATGAAAAAGCAATTAAAGTAAGAAAATATTATAATAATAAGATTTCAGGAGTATCTTTAGAAGGAAAAATACTTTCATGTAAAAGTGATGTTGTAAAAATATCATTAAAAATTGATGGGTATTCAAATACTGCTGACAGCAATTCAGAGTGGGTTCCATATTCAACTATATTTTCATCTCCAGATGGTACAGGATGGTACTGTATGCCAGAGGAAGGAGATGCAATTAGATTGTATTTTCCAGATTCTGATGAAAAAAATGGATATGCAATAAGTTCAGTAAATTTGGAATGTAGCAATGCAGAAAAAAGAAGCGATCCATCTGTAAAAAGTCTTGGAACCAAGTATGGAAAAGAAATAGTAATGAGTCCTGGTGCAATCAATATAATTTCAAGTAATAACACTATGACATTAAATGATGGCGGAGGGATTTCAATAAGTAGTGACAGCAGTATTTCAATGTCTGCTCCAAGCATAAGTATAGATGGTGGAGAAGTTACAATAAAGGGAAAAGATAAAGTTAAGCTTATGCAGTCAGGTGCAAGTATAACAATAACAGATAATATTGATATGAGTGGTAGCAAGATTAACACTCAGTAAATTATATAAAGAAAATAGGAGGCAGATATGGAGTATTTTTTATTGAAACAGGACAGAAGATATACTGACGTTCCGAGGATTACTAATTTTTTTCAAATTATAGATACTCAGAATATAACGCCTTTAAAAGCGGATCGAATAGAAGATAATATTTCATTTTTTATAAAATCATCCAAAGATACTGTATATCTTGATATTCTAGATGTCCAAACTTTTTTAGTTTCTGAAATTACTAAAAGGATAATGGAAAAATATAATCGCAATATAATTTTTAAAAGAACTGCGCTTATTGATAGGAATAACCAGAAACAAAAGATTTATTATATACCTATTTTTGAGGAAGTTGAAACTTTACATAACGATTCAAAGTTTAACTGGAATAAATCAGGATTAGAAAAAATAATTTTGGATAAAGATAAAATAAAAGACAAGAAGATATTTAAAGTAAAAGAAAGTTCTGAGAGAGTAATAGTTATAAGACTTGATGTAGCAGAGAGCCTTCTGAGACGGAAGTTAAAAGGAATATCAATTGAAAGACTTGAAATAAAGTAGCAAAGGAGTGAGAGGGTGGCAAGTGAGTATATTGTACGAGGTGCTGAAATGAAATGTAATTGTGGAAGCAATAAGAGAAAAATAAATCTTCCTGTAAGTCATGGAAGTTATGTTAATGAAGAAAAGTGTGGAACAACAAAACCAATATTAAATTCTGATGATAAGACAGAAGAAAATATAAGTTATTTTGGAGTATGTCCATTGCATGGAAAAGAAGAAGAAAGAATTGACGTAATAGATGATAAAGGAAATTTAATAAGTAATGGAAAGAAATGCAAATTAGAGCTTGGTGGAGAATGGCAGGTAACCAAAGAAGATTATCTTGTAGATGGAAAGCCAGCACTTACAACAGATTCAATTATGTTTACTAACTGTGGAGGAATAATAACTTTTTTAACAAGTGGACAAGAAGATTAGAAATCCAATAGAAATGGGGAGGGATGTAGTAGAATGGAAGCATTTCATAAGTTAAAGGTAGAAAGTCCTTATGAAATACTTGAAATAGAAGATATTAAAATTTCTAATAATCCTAATGAGCATGGGAGACTGTATTTAAAAGCTTTATTAGATGATAGTATAAATTTCAAGTATGCAATTGAAGCTTCCACTGATGATAAGATAAGTATTTATGAAGAAACAGAAGATAAAGAAAAATCCATTATATTTAATGGGACGATACAAAACATAAGAACAGAGAATATCAATGGAATATATTATATGGAGATAGAAGCATATACAAGTAGCTTTGAGCTAGACATAAAAGAAAAAAGTAGATCATTTCAAGATGCAGAAATGAGTTATGATGATTTAATAAAAACGATACTTCTTGATTATAAAATATATTCATTCACACAACGAATGGACAAACCAATGAGTATAGGCAGACCACTGTTTCAGTATAAAGAAACAGATTATGAATTCTTAAAAAGAGTAGCAAGCCAGATTGGTTTAGAGATAAATTGTGATATAATAAATACAAATAATGTATTTTATTTTGGAAGACCATGGGGCAAAGAATATAAAATAGAAGATAATATTGATTATGAAGCCTTAAAAGATATAAAAAAGTATAGGGAATCATTAGTTCACAGTCCCAATTTTCACGATACAGATTTCTTTTATTATAAAATAAGAACAAGAAAATTAATGGAATTAGGAGCGCAGGTAGTATTTAAACAGAAAAAATTCTACATAAATTCGTATGAAGCAGAATATGTACGAGGAGAGCTGATTTATACCTATAAACTGTGCAGAGAAAGAGGAATATGGCAGGAAAAGCTTTATAATGATAAGATAAAAGGTATATCCCTTGAAGGTGAAGTATTGGAAGTGTCAGGAGAGAAGGTAAAGCTTCATCTTGATATAGATGAGACTCAGAATAAAGATAAAGCAGCATGGTACCGCTATGCACCACCGACAGGTAACCTTATGTATTCAATGCCTATAGTAGGAACAAATGCGAATTTATACTTTTCAAGTGAGAGAAGTGAAGATCCTATTGTCATCGGTTGTATAAGAAAGAATGGAAGTAGTTGTGAGAGTTTTTCAGATGTAAACAACAGATATTTTTCAACAGAAAGCGGAAATAATCTTGATATGCTTCCAAGTGCAATAAATTTTTCAAGACCAGGATTAAGTGCTAATTTCAATGATGGAAGTGGAATAAACTTAAGTAGTTCAAGTTCACTAAACATAAGTGCAGGTTATGTTGGGATATATGCTGGAGATATTACAATAAAAGCAAAGAGTAAACTTGAAGCTAAAAAAGGTGAATCAAGCTTTATATCATTAGAAAATGATTTTTATAATAATGCTGGAATTGTAATGGAAAATGGAAGTGATAAAGCCAGTAATGGAGCTTTTGATGATGATCCACAAAAAGGAGCAGCAGAAGCTAAAAAAGCAAAAGCAGCAATGGAATCAGCAGTTAAGGTTGCACTTGCGGCAGTTGTTGGTGCAGTACAAGGTGCTATGGGTAAAATTGGGGAATGTTTAGCTGGTGTAGGAAATAATGCAAGTGGTACAAGTAATGTAGATTTAAGGGATAGTAATAACAAATCATTGATGAATACTCAAACTGATGTTGCAGGTTATAAAAAAGATGAAACATATATAACAAAAGCTAGTAAAAATGTTAAACCAATTGATACAGATCCTTATAGAGTCCATGTTGGAGAATCAGGAGATGGATTTTGGGGGAAAGTTGCAGATATTTGGGTATCAACACCAGTATATAAGTGTCTGGCTAGCATGGCAAGATGGCAAGATAATCATCAACAAGAAATGGAATTACTTAATATAGGAATGATTTTTGCAGGAGTGACAGCAGCAACAGTATCATTACCAATGGCAGAAAATGAATGTGAAATTGCAAATAAAAATGCTATTAAAGTTACTAATAAAAGTTCATCAATTTTAGATGAAGAGTTAGAAAAGATTATAAGTGGTACTAAGGGGAGGAGTAAAGCTACTCACTATGGAAAATATTCAACAATAATTGATGATAGGGTAAAAGTAATTGATAAGGTAGATTTACCAGAATGGATAGGTGAGTCATTTACTGATGCAAATTATAGGACTGTTGTAACAGAGCAGAATATTACTTTCTATAGAACTTATGGTGGTGGAGCAAAAGTTGATGGTTCTTTTGTAACTACTACACCAGCAGGAAACAGAATTAATGCAAAGATTAATACTGCATTAGTTCCAGGATGGAAAAATTCAAGACAATATGAAGCAGTTATAGAAGTACCTAAAGGTACAACAATAAATATTGGTAGAGTTGAGAAACAATACACTAAAACTGGAGCATTACTTGAAGGTGATGGTGACCAAATTTTATTACCACAAGGATGGTCATCAGAATGGATAAAGGAAATAAGAGAAGTACCAAGTAGATAGGAGGACAATTAAGTGGATATAAAAAGAGCGTTATTAGAACAAATAGAAATTGTGATTAAGAAGCTTGAAATGGAATATGTTGATGAAATTAAAAGTGGTGTAATGAAACTGATATATATAAGATATATGAATGCAGTAGATATTCTAAAAAATAATAAAGATATAAATAAAATCAATATAATTGGTGGAGTGAGAGCATATATGGATAGCTATAATGACTATAATAATCCATTACTAGGAGAGTTGCATAAAGCAGAAAAACTAAATAAGCAACTAATATAAAACTAGATGCAAAATTAAATAGTAACTCAATTCATAATGGGTAAAAAGATATTAATGT
Source organism: Clostridium butyricum (assembly GCF_006742065.1). Classification (NCBI taxonomy): domain Bacteria; kingdom Bacillati; phylum Bacillota; class Clostridia; order Eubacteriales; family Clostridiaceae; genus Clostridium; species Clostridium butyricum. The sequence continues at coordinate 1,213,584 of NZ_AP019716.1, forward strand.
AGTAATATCAATAAAATAGATAAAGCAAGTTAAAGCATAATATTAATAATTCAGTTAGATGTAACTAAAAGAAAAAGTAAATATATATTATAACAATGATAAGAGTCAATGTTTCTAAGGAAAGAAGCATTGGCTGTTTTTCTATGTAAAATATTCAAGAAGATAAAGTGTAGGTGTAAAATAATTGAGGATTTCAAGATAAGTCTAATGGAAGATGGTAAGATTCCTAAAACAATAGAAAACTATGTTGGAGACATTAATGCATTGATTTCTAAGTAGTAAAGGATTTGAATTCAATGGTACATTACAACGATTCTAGGTAGTAATCGTAAGCGTCAAAAAGGTTCTTTCCACTGTTATTAGATATATTTTATACATATTTTTTATTCCAAAGTTCCTATACTTTTAGTTATTTGTTCAAGAAGTTTATTAGCTCCGCTATGTGAATTAGTAAATTTAATAGACTTTACAATGATAACGTCAGTTTCATCTTGGTTATATATACGGTGAATTGAAATATTTAAATCAACATCCAGCTTATACGCAATATCTTGCAGCAATGAGGTAACAGTCTCAGTTACGAGGTCAAAAGATGCCTCAAGGGGTTGTAAGTAAACATCTATCTATACGAGAATATTGTTCCTAAGTAAGAGGGATTAAACAATAATAATTGAATAATTAACTTTATAAAGAATGGTGGTATAACAAAATCAGGCGGAGGAGCATATAAACCTGCAAAAATAATTGTGGCAGTAGATATGAATACAGGAGATATTTCTTTTTGATATAATGGAGCTTATGCAGAACCGTGTGCAAATTGTAAAGTGACATTTAAAGGCTTTAGTATGCCCAATAAATAAAATTAAGGAGTGAGGTTTCATGGAAAATATCACAGTGGATAGATTGATGCAAGCTGGTTGGACAAATGGAAGAAATGTTAATATTGATTCAATAGAAAAAATATTTAAAGAGAAAAGTATTGATATACCTCAAAAGATACGAGCTTTTTTGCAACAATATGGTATGTTAGAAATAAAATTTCAGAGAAAAATGCAAGCTATTGGCATTGATGAGGTGATTGAATTTAATGCAATTAAAGCGATTGGCAACAATTTAGATAGTGAGTATTTTAGAGATATTTTTGATGAATATGATATCGATGATGTTGTCTATCCAATAGGAATAGCAAATAGGGGGAATTTGCTTATGCTTATGACGGAAAGTGGAACATTTTATAGATATACTGATGGTTTTTTATGTAAAGATGGTGAAAATATCGAAGAAATGCTTGATTGTGTTGTAGGTGAATGTCGGGAACCAATTTATTTTGAATAGAATTAGATTAGATATATATATTAATTAATAGCATGAAACTAAATTAATAATTAGAAGAGTTTATACTGCATGAAAGTAAATATATATAACACAAAGAGTTAATACTTTAAGTTTAAAAAGTATTAACTCTTTTAGCTATCAGATAGAATAATTTTTAGCAAGCTGATTTATACCTATAAATGGTATAGGAAAAGAGAACTCTATTATAAAGATATTTCCTTAAATAATTATAATTGTATGATTCAAAGATTTTATATACAAAAAAAGATAAAAATGTAATAAAATATAAATAAGGGAGTTGAATAATTTGGATAAGAAAGTAGATGAAAAGATAATAGAATTTATAAATGAGGCTAAAAAGAGAGAAGAAAGAGAAGATATTACAGCAGGTCCTATAAAAATAGGTAACAGATATTATGAATTTGAAAATATGGAATTCTTCAATAATGAGCTAAAAATATTTATACCAAAAGATTTTGTAGATATGAGCATGGAAGATAGAAAGTTTAAATATCCATCAGAAAGCAGACCAGAAATTATAAAGTGTAATGATGATGGAAGCATATGTATAACACTAAATGTTATTGATAGTCCATTAAGTGAGGATAAAGTTGAGGAACTTAAAAATGGAATGAAAATGATAATAAGAAAGACAAATCCTGCTAATGTATTTTATGAAGACGGTGTAATTGAAGTGAATTCAAAAAACATTGGATTTTATGAATTTAAAAGTTCAGCTATAGATGCAGATTTATATAACTTAATGTTCTTTGCAGAATTTATGGGAAAAACATTAATGGGAACTTTTAGCTGTAAATATGAAGTTTATAAAGAATGGAGAGATATAGCCTACAAGATGATTTGTACGCTTAAAGTAATAAAAGAGGAATAATAAATATATGGATTCAATGGAGGTGTGGGTATTATGAGCGAACAATATGTGTATGAATATAAAGATATCACTGTTTCAGGGTATGATTTTGAAAAAATAATAGAACTAAAAATAGTACGAGAAATAAATGAACATGCAAAGCTTAAAATAAGAGGAATTATAAGTGAAGAAAATGAAGACAAATATGTAGAAGAAGCTAATGATAAGAGTTTTATTAATATATCAGTTAATGATAATGAAAATAATATAAAGAACTTATTTCAAGGTATAGTTACAGATATAAGTATAGATACTCAAAACAATGTAAGAATACTTGAGATAGAGGCTTTAAGCAGAACTTATTTAATGGACATAAAGAAGATGGTCAGAACATTCCAAGATGAAAATTACACCTATATGGATGTAATAAATATTTTAAATAATGAAAATGGAAATGTATTAGCAATGGATAACATAACTGATGATAAGAAAATTGATAAACTTATAGTTCAATATAAAGAAACTGATTGGGAACTAATAAAAAGACTTGCTTCCCATTTTAATGCAGGGCTCATTCCAGAATGTCAGCTTGATGGAACTAAATATATTATAGGGATGAGAAAAGATGGAATTTCTTATTCATTAGATGAATTTAATTATTCTATTAAAAAAAGTATTCATGAGTATAAAGAAAAATATGAAAATGGTATTGAAACTTTAAATGATATGAATTTAATAAGTTATGAAATAACAACCAATAAAATGCTTAATTTATGTGAGGCTGTCAATTTTAATGGGAAAAATTTATATGTATATAAAGCCATAATTGAAATTTGTGATAGTGAATTTATAAATAAGTATGTTTTAAGAGATGAAAAAGGAATGAAAATTCAAAAAAGATATAATGATAAATTAATTGGATTATCACTTAAAGGAAATATTTTGGATACAAAAAATGATGTTGTGAAAATTAAGCTGGATATAGATTCAAGTCAGAATAAAGATACAGCAAAATGGTTTCCATACTCTACAGTATATTCGTCAGAAGATGGTACTGGATGGTACTGTATGCCTGAAGTTGGAGATGCAATAAGACTGTATTTTCCAGATAATGAAGAAAAGAATGCCTATGCAATAAGTTCTGTTAATTTAAAATCAAGCAATTCAAAAAAGAGAAGTGATCCATCAGTTAAGAATATAGGAACTAAGTATGGAAAACAGCTTGTCATGAAACCAGGAGCTGTTGAAATAATTGGAGGAAATAATCTTTTAATGAGAATGACTGATGATGGTGGAATAGAGATAAAAAGTGATAAAAAGATAATTTTAGATGCACAAGATGATATAGAAATAAAAGGAAAGGCTAAAGTATCAATCAAAGGCGATGAAGGAGTAGATCTTACACAAAATTCTGCTAATCTTGCAATTAAGGATGATGTAAAAATGACTGGTGGCAAGGTAAAGATTGAATAGAAAGTGAGTATATAGTAATGATAATAAAGAGGGATAAGGAAGACATATTAAAAGAGTTCAAGGAAGAATATCTTGAATCCAACTGGGTTAGAGACTTCATTGAAATAGATGAAGTGTATAGAAATAAGAAAAGCGAAATAGACAAAGAGTTAATGGAAACTTTTGAAAGATTATGTGACAAGTGCATAAGTCTTCAGAATTCTAATTTAAAAGGAAATATAAAATATATATATTTTTCATTTTTAAGGACAAGTTTTTGTGAGGGAAGAGGAGAGTTTAGAATTGATGCCTATGATGAAAACTGGTTTCTTGATAAAAGTGAATGTTATATTAACATGAATTTTGATTTTGTATATAAATCTTTATTTCAATTTATGGATGAGCTTAAGAAAGAACGAAAAAAGTATGGAAGTGATTTAAATGACATGGATATTGAAGAAATAATTTTAGATGAAGCTGATAAATATCTTATGCTTGTTATAGAATTTCTCAAAGATAGAATAAATCAATTTATACAGGCAAAATCATATAGTGAAATGAAAAAATGTGAAGATATAAAAATAATGGCGGGAGAATATATGGATGAAGCAGAGATAATATATGATGCATCAGTATAAAACAATATTTTAAGGAGAAGTACTTGTTATGGACTATTTTTTATTGAAGAAAGATGAAAGATACAGAAATACTCCAAGGATAAAAAGTTTGTTCAAATATATAAATGTAGATAACATAAATATATTTAATGCAGACAAAATTGATGATGCAGTAATATTACAGGTTGAAGCAGATGATTATTGTGTGTTTACAGATATTATTGATACGCAGATATTTATGGTTTGTGAAAGAATGCAGAAAATAATTTCAAAGTATGACCCAGAAATTATATTTAAGATTTTACCGCTTATAGATAGGAGACATGATAGACAAGAAAATTATTATCTGCCTATTATTGAAGAAATTGAGGCCTTAAGTGATAGAAGTAAACTCAACATGAATAAAACAGTTGTTGAGAAAATAGTTTTAGATAAAAGTAAAATTAGTGGGCAGAAAATATTCAGAATAAAAGAAAGTGAGAAGCCACTTATAGTTGTAAGTCTTGATGTTGCTGAAAGCCTGCTTAGAAGAAAATTTAAGGGAATCTCTTTGGAGAGATTAGAAATTGATTAAATAGAATTTTAGTATTTATTGATATAAAAAAGGAGATGGTTCTCATATGTCAGAGGAAAATTATTATATTGTTCGAGGTGCAAAGGTGGTGTGTGACAAAGGAACTCATCCAAGAAAAATAAACCTGCCTAATAGTCATGGTTCATATGCAAATGAAAAGCCAATGATGAACAAAAAGGATAATGTTGTAAATAAGAATATATCATATTTTGGAATATGTACAGGAGACTGTCCATCAAGTGATGATATTTATCTTATAACAGAAGATGGAAGGACAGTAAATGGAAAGAAGTGTCAGGTTACAATATTAAAAGAATGGCTGAAGACAAAAGAAGATACTCTTGTAAAAGGAGAAGATGCTTTAACTACAGATTCATTTCTTGTGTGCAAATATGGAGGAAAGATAACATTTATAAGTAATGGACAAGAAGAGTAATTAAGATTAGATAAAAGAAAAATCATATAAAGAAAGGGGCAGAAAATAGGGTGGGAGCAGTTCATAATCTGAGAATTAAATCGCCATACAGACTGCTAAATATTGAAGATATAAAAATAGAGTACAAGCCTAATGAGCATGGATATTTATATTTAAGGTGTTTAATAGATGACAGTGTTAATTTTGAGAATGTAATAGAAGCTACCACAGAAGATGAAATAATTATTTATGAACAACAAGATGAAGAAAATATTGAAAATACAGATATTAATGTAATAGACGAAAGTAAAAGCAGAATATTATTCTATGGAAATATAAAAAATATTAGTACAACAAATACAGATGGAGTATATTATTTAGAAATTGAAGGAATATCATGTTCTTCCAAGCTTGATATAAAGAAAAAGAGTAGATCATTTCAAAATGTAAGTATGACATATGATGAACTTGTAGCAGAAACAGTAAAGGATTATTATGGATGTAGTTTTGAAATATGTGTTGGAAAAGGAGAAAAGATAGGAAAAGCACTTTTTCAATATAAAGAAACAGACTGGAACTTTTTAAAAAGGATATGTAGTGAATTAAAAGAACAAATATACTGTGATATAATAGATTTGAATAATATGTTTTATTTTGGAAGAAGCGAGAAAAAGTCTTATGAAATAGAAGATATAGCAAGTTATAAAGCGCGAAAAGACCTAAAAAGTTTCTACAGATCAGGAGGATATGAAGAAGGATATCATGATACGGATTATTTCTATTATGAGATAGATAGAAGAGAGAAGTATGATCCTGGAGATGAAATATGGTTCAAGAATAAAAGACTGTATGTAAGTGAATATGCAGCATGTAAATATCAAGATGAGATAATCTATAAGTATAGGTTATGCCGAAAAAATGGAGTATGGCAGACTAAGTTATATAATTCATTAATATGTGGGGCATCACTTGAAGGGAAAGTACTTGATGTTCAGGGAGAGCAGGTAAAGCTGAAACTTAATATTGATGAAGGCCAAGAAGAATCTGAAGCCTCCTGGTTTACCTATGCACCACCTACAGGAAATATGATGTATTCCATGCCAGTTGCAGGAACAAGTGCAAAACTGTATTTTCCAGATGAAAGTGGAAAAGAACCTGTTGTAACAGGTTGTGTAAGAAATAATGGAAGTTCATGTGCAAAAACATGTGATACAACAAAGAGATACTTTGGAACAGAACATGGCAGTGAAGTAGAAATGACACCAGGTGCACTTAACATAAGAGGTGGAAGTGCATCACCAATAAGCATAAGCTTTGATGACAGCATAGGAGTAACAATAACAAGTCCAAAGAAACTAACATTAGATGCAGATTCAGAAATAATTATGAAAACTCCTAAAAATGTTAAGATTAATGGAGTAAGTCAGATTCTTGCATCTAAAGGTGATACTAATAGTGGATTCACATTGGAAAATGATATGCATTTTTTATCTGATAATGTGAAAAAAGAAGGAAGAAGTACAGAAGCATTTTCACCATTTGATGATGAACCACAGGAAGGTACTAAACCTGAACCGCCAGAACCACCAAAGGAAGAAAAAAAGCCATTCAATTGGGGAAAGCTTGCATGTAATGTATTAGCAGGTCTGGCAGTAGTAGCAGCAGTAACAGTTGCTGCAGTAGCAGTAGCAGCAACTGCAGGATTAGCAGGACCAGTTATAGGAGCAATAGCAATAGGTGGAGCAGTATCAGGAACAGCAGCAGTAGCGAGTATGGCAGTTTCAGATATAGCCAGAGGAGAAGTAAGTGATATGTCGGCCTATGCTTTTGCAGGTGCGAGGGAAGCCTTTGTAGGTGCACTTTCAGGAGCTATATTTGGACCACTTGGAGCAGCCGAAACACTAGGCGGGAAAATGGCAGTTGGAGCAGTAACAAATGGATTTGAAAGTATTGTAAGACAAAAGCTTAACGGACAGGATATAGATTGGGGAACCGTTGCATTAGATGGTGGAATTGGTGGACTTACAGCAGGAGCATTCCATTATGGTGGAAAAGCTGTAGACAGTGCATCACCATATGTTAAGAAAGCATTTAATAAAGTATCATCCAAGTTATCAGAAAATGCTAAATATGCTAGATTGGCATTAGAGAATGTGAATAGTAAAGCAAATAAATCTGTTGTACTTGGAAGTAATTTTGGTAATGTTTCTAAAAAAGTTGATGATTTTGTTGATGAATTTAAGAATGTTAAGAATTCATCAAGTAGTATAGATGATTTGACTAATAATGCATATAAGGGGGTTACACAAGCTGATGAAAGGTTAACTAGTTTAACTAAGGAACAACTTAAAGGAAAACCTAAAAATTCACCAAATCCAGATAAATGGTTTAAGAAAAATGGTACTATTTCAATTGATGATGAGGGCGTATGGACATATCATGACTGGGAAGGTAAATCTGTAAGCTATCCAGATGGATATCCAGATTTTAAGTCAGCTGGTATGGTTGAGCAGGAAGTTAATATTGGACCATTTCAAGGATATAATAAAGATTTTCCTAGAGGTGATGAATTAGCACCTAATGGACCAATATCAGAAAGTAGTACATGGCATCATCATCAAGATGGGGTTACGCTTCAGGAAGTTTTAACTAAGTTACATGAGAGGTTTAGACATAGAGGTGGAATGTCCAAAATAAAAAAGTAAAGGAGTAAATTATGAAGATAAAAGGATATGGAAATGTAAAAGAAGAGGAAATTTTAAAACTTGAAGATGAGATAGGATTCACATTACCAAATGATTACAAAGAATTTTTAATTAATTTTAATGGTGGAGTACCAGAAGTTAAGTATAGTACATTCACATTAAATGAGTTAGAAGAAAATATAGGATTACAAGTATTATATGGATTAGATTTAGAAGAAAATTTAGATTTAAGGGAATGGTACGAAGAGTATGAAGATGATTTACTTGATGATTGCTTAATAATAGGGCATGGTATTGGTTTCGGATTTATTGTTCTAGTGAACAGTCCAGAAGTATCTGGAGTATATTTCTGGGATAATTCATTCGAACTAGATAATTCATCTGAGGATGAAAATATTTATAAAATTTCTGATACATTTAGACAGTTTATAGATGAATTGAAAATCCCTTTAAATTAAATTTATATTTAAATGCATAACACAGAAGAAATTAAATGCATAAAAAGTAATAGTATTTAAATGTAGTTAAATCAATATATGTAATAAAAAGTTAAACCACATAATCTAAATAATGTAGTGAGAAGATGAAATGAACTAGCTGAAATTAAGTAGGCTAGTTCATTATTTTTTTAGTACTTGTACAGACATAAGCTTCTGATAAAGGACTTCCTAGCTAATTAAGGCTAGTGACTTTAGATACCAGTAAATCGAGCATAGAAGATGTGTGTAACCTGATGAGCTAGGAAAACCTAGGCTCGATAATTCCACTTAAAAGTTAATGGAATTGTGAACATAATATATGTAGTAGAAAAACACTAAAAAATAAAAAGAATTGATAGAATAGAACATATAAATAGGATAGCTGAATAGAATAACTTGAGACTTGGAACTCGGGACTAGGAAATTGTAACGGGGGGTAGGGGGGAATAAGGACTTAAAAGAATTGAAATAGATAAATAAAAATCTATTTCAATAAAAATAAATAGGATAAAAGAAATTGAAGAAATGATAAATAAGAATTAATCAGAATAAAGAAGAATTAAGTAATTAATAGGTAAAATATAATTAATCAATAATGATAATAAATATAGCTGATTAAGAAGTAGTAATAAATGTATCAGTAAAAGAAAATCTAATCAATGAAGAAGTAGAGTAATAATCAATAAAGGAAATATAATTAAATAACCAATCAATAATAAAATTACTCAATGGAATAAATAACTAAAAAAATATAATACATCAGTAAAGATAAATACATCAAAAACAACTGATAAGGCATCATAAAGAAGAGATTTCATAAAATGTGAACAAGAATACTATTCAGATTGAAAAGCTGTAAATAATGGCTAAATCAACTGAATTTAAAATAGATAATAAATATATATTATAAATCTGATAACAGAGTTAATGTTTCTAATTTAGGAAGCATTAACTCTTTTCTATTTAAGAAAATTGAGAGGCGTAAAGATGATGTATCAAATAGTAGAAGATTTCAAGATAAGTCTAATTGAAGATGGTAAGAGTGCTAAAACAATTGAAAGTTACACTGGTGACATTAGAGCATTCATAGAATTTCTAGGAGATAAAGGAGTTGAATTCAATGGTAATTTACAACGATTCTACGTAGTAAGCTACAAGAACTTTCTAGTAGAGAATAGCTATGAGGTAGCAACAATCAATAAAAAGATAAATAGCATTCATGCACTAAATAGATACCTTGTAGCAACTGGAGCAATGAAAGAAATAGTTGTAGAAAATTCTAAAGATAGAGTAAAGATAGCTTATGGTTCAGAGAAACAAGTGGAAGTTTACAGTGATAAGGAGGTTGAGAGGATATTATTCTACATTCAGAATGAGGACAAGGTGAGTAAAAGAAATAAGGTAATTGTAATGTTACTACTATATACAGGAGTTAGAGTGAGTGAACTATGTAGTATCAAGATAAAAGATATTGATTTGCTGAACTACTCAATAAAAATTTATGGTAAGGGAGGAAAGTATAGAGAAGTACAATTGAAATTCGATTTAGCTGATGTAATTAAGGAATACATCAAGGATAGAGATTACAGCTTAAAAGATTCAGAATATCTAATAATAGGTCAAAGAGGAGCATTGAGAAGAGATGCTATAAATACAATGCTTGAAAGATTAACTGATGAGATAGGAATGGTAAATAAACTAAAGCCACATACATTTAGACATACCTTCTGTACAAGGCTAATAAATAGAGGAGTACCAATTTCAACAGTAAGTAAACTAGCAGGTCATAGCAGTGTAGATACTACTGCAACATTCTACATTAACAGTAGTAGAGAAGAAAAACTAAAGGCAGTAAATCTACTGTAGAAAGGATTGAGGAAATGATAATAATAAATACATTAGAGGACATAGAGATAGCTGAGATAACTCCATTGGAGTTGAAGGAAGAAATACTACAACATTTTCAAGAAATAGCTGAAAGTGTTGTAGATAAATACTGGAAGATGTACAACCTAAAAGAAGTTGGAGATATAGTACTTCTAGAAGATGATGATTCAATAGAAGTTATAAATAGATATAACATAATAGACAAGCAATCAAAGAAATTAACATCCATACCAGAGTTTACAGAAATTATTGTAATAGATGATGTTGAGATAATGAAAACAACATTTATTCTAGGAGATTCATTCGGAATAACCCTATACCATAAAAGCGATAAACTAGGCAGAGAAAACGAAGATTTTCTAAAGGAATATAAAATATAGGAGGTACAGAAAAGATGGAAATAGCAATACTAATTGCAAGAATAATACTACTAATACTAAGTGGAATGTCATCAGTTGGAGCAGTTGAGGAAGTAGCTAAAGCTAGTGGTGTAGCATCAGCTACATTGTGGAGTAATCTACCTAATAGTTACAAGTAGGGCATAAATGGGTAAAGTGTGGGCAGATAGAAATTGAATAGAACATAGATAAATAAATAGGTTGGGCATAAGGGCAGATTAATTCAATAAAAATAGAATAAAAAATAATTAAATAATAAATGAAAAATAAAAGAAAATTTACTAAGTAATACGCCCATACGCCCTAAGCTAATAAAATCAAGGTTCGAGTATGAGAAATATTTTTCAATAGCAGATATACTAAACCTAAAAGAAATAGTAACTAATGCGGGAGTGGGTAACCCAAGTAAGACATTCAATAGTGAGTTCATTGAAAGCTACAAGGACATTACTTCTAGCAGAATAAGAACGGATTGGCTTTCGCCCCCATGCACAATAATTTTCTAGTAACATTGCTAGTAAGTTGATTGAATGCTTTAAACTGAGGTTGCCTGCGTTCCTGCATGAATAATGAATAGGAGTGAGTAGATATGCATAAGAAGCAAAATCATATATATGTTGGATTAGACTTACACAAGGATACCCATACCGCTGTTATAATAGATTGTTGGGAGGAGAAATTAGGTTCAATAACCATTGAGAATAAGCCTTCTGATTTCACACAACTAATGAATAAGGTAAATAAGATTGCAGGTGATTTAGTACCAGTTTATGGACTTGAAGATGTTCATGGTTACGGTAGAAGTCTAGCAGTATTTCTAATTGAAAGAGGAATGATAGTAAAGGAAGTTAATTCAGCACTTTCATACATGGAAAGAATGAGTTACCCTACTACTCAAAAGAGTGATGACTGGGATGCTAGGTGCATTGCATCATTACTTTTAAGAAAGCTAGATACACTACCAGATGCTAATCCACAAGATTTATACTGGACTATAAAAATGATGGTTAATAGAAGAAATTCAATTGTAAAATCAATAACTAATTTAACCAATCAACTTCATGAGAACTTAAACTATAATTACCCAAGCTATAAGAAATTTTTTTCTGATGTAAATGGAAAAACTGCATTAGCTTTCTACGAGAAATACCCATCACCGAAACACCTAAAAGGTGTAACCGATGAAGAACTAGCAGAGTTTCTAAGAAATCCTAGTCATAATAGTTGCTCAACAAGAAAGGCTAAAGAAATACTAGATATTGTAGAAGGTGATGGAGATACAACAAGAGAATACCAAGAGTCTAGAGATTTCATAATTCAGAGCATTGTAAGAGACATTGCATTTAAGAGTGAAGAAATCAAGAAAGTTGAAGTGGAAATGAAAAAGCTACTAAAACTACTAGACCTAAAGCTAGAAACAATTCCAGGGATAGATACTGTAACTGCAATAGCACTTGTTGCTCACATAGGAGATATTAAAGGATTCCGTAACGCTGATAAGCTAGCTAAATTTTCTGGAATAGCACCAGTAAACTTTAGTTCAGCAGGCAAAGGAAAAGATAAAAAGAGTAAACAAGGTAATAGAGAACTCTACGGAGTGTTCTATTTCCTAGCAGTGCAACAGGTACAAGTTTCTAAAAAAGGAACTCCTAGAAATCCAGTTTTCCTACAATACTACAAGAGAAAGATTTCCGAAGGTAAAACTAAGATACAAGCATTAGTGTGTGTAATGAGAAGGCTTAATAACATCATCTATGGAATGATGAAAAATAAAAGTGAATATGTAATGCCTAATGTAGAAATAAAAGCAGTAGCATGATAAAATAAGGTTAACATATTAAGGAAAATAAAGGCTGAAAAAGTAACTACATAACACTAAAAATGATAAGTAGTTGGAAGTAGTCCTAAAACTGTGGTAAGGGTTGAAAACATTCAATCCTACCACTAAAAATAAAAAGACAGACTCTGCCCCAAGGGGGTTACACAAGCTGATGACATTCTAATTCAAAGACATGGAACATTAAAAAATAATAAAGATATAGTAGGACAATCACATCATTTAAATCAAGATGCAGCATTTAGAGATGTAATTCCAAGAGAAGAAGGAATGGCAATAAAGTTAGAAGGAAATATATTTACCGACATAGGAAGTCCACACTACAATGCACATAAAAGCATGGAGGGATTTTGGAGTAAATATAGAAAGGGTGGAGACTTATACGGCTCTCAACCACAAATAGTTGAGTATAATAAGGCTTTATATGAAGCCTTGCAGAGTATTCAAGCTATGAGGGAAGCGGTCAAGCAACAATTGGATTATGGGTTGACGAGTAAAATGAATGTACCTAGAGTACCAGGAAGAATAAATTTAAAGTGAGGAATTTTATAATGGAAGTAAGTAAATATGTTATTGAGAGAATAAAAAAAGTTAAATGGTTTCAAAATTGTGGCAATAAATTAGAGATAACACTTATATATGATGAGAGTTATGCAAATGATGTTAAAAGTGTAATTAAGCATATTAGTAGTACTAGATGGGAAAATGTAGGTATTGAAGAAAAAAACAGATTGACATCTTACTTGTTTAAGAATTATCCGGATAAATACCATCAAGTATGGAATGATATGGTGAAAGATATAAAGAAAAATATATTGCCAGAGATTAAAGAAGATATAATAAATAATGCAAATGAATTTAAAGTAAATGAAGCAGAAATAATAAACCAGATTGAGTGGGATATGCTTATGATAATAATGGCATACACTTATTGTGAGTATATGGAACCAACTTTCTATGAAGAAATACTTAAAATCTACGAGAATGGAAATATTCCTTGTGGATGGAAGGGAACATATCCTAATGGCAAAATAATAATTTACTAAAGTAATGGAGGGTTGAATATGAATAATAAATTCTCAATATATTCTTCAAGAATGACAAATGATTTATTTAAAATATTAGAAATTAGTTTAGAAGAAACAACAGATATAGAAAGACAAATAATATCTGCATTTGCATTTGGTATGATTAATGCATATGCGCTAGATGAAAAAATTGAACCGCCTAAAGTTCAAGGAACGATGATAGGAGTATTAATAAATGAATTTAAGTATTCAGAAAAACAAGCATGTGAATTTGTACAAACATTAATTAATAGTACTAGTAGAGAATATCACCCAACTATGTATACTATTATTCATAGAGGTATACAAGCTTATTATGATTATAAAGAAGCTAAAGAAAAAGAAGTGTATGATAATTTAACATATATTATAGACACTATAGTAAGTAAACAGTAATTATTATGAAGATTTTAACTACAAAATTATGATATGTCTGACTTCATAATACTAAGTATAAGTAAAATATATAAAAATTAATGAATGCCATAAAATAAATTACTGCATAATCTAAATAAAGCAGTGAAAAGATGAAATGAATCAGCTGAATTAAGTAGGCTGATTCATTTTATCTTTTCAACAGTTACTCAAGTATAAGCATCTAATAAGGGATTTTCTTTCTAATCAATACTTGAGTCTTTAGAATTCATTAAAACGAGGCTGAAAGTAATGTGTAGATTAGTAGCATAAGAAAAACTAGATTCAATAATTTAGATTGAAAATTGATAAGATTCATAAAATACTTCAATAAATAAAAGTATCTGGTGAAGGAGTTCCGAGATAATTAGCACAGGAATTTTTAGTAGCAGTAAATTAAGTATAGAAGATATATGTAACCTAATAAACTGGGAGAATTTAGAGTGAATAATTCCGTTCCAAGCTTGATATACAGAAAAAGAGTAGATCATTTCAAAATGTAAATATGACATATGATGAACTTGTAGCAGAAACAGTAAAGGATTATTATGGATGTAGTTTTGAAATATGTGTTGGAAAAGGAGAAAAGATAGGAAAAGCACTTTTTCAATATAAAGAAACAGACTGGAACTTTTTAAAAAGGATATGTAGTGAATTAAAAGAACAGATATACTGTGATATAATAGATTTCAATAATATGTTTTATTTTGGAAGAAGCCAGAAAAAGTCTTATGAAATAGAAGATATAGCAAGCTATAAAATGGTGGAGATACAGGAGATATTATGAAAGGAATCGGTATAGGAATGATAGCTGGAAAATCAGATGGAAATGGATACAAGCCAACCTTACATTTGGGAGATAGATTATATGTTACTGATGATTTAAATGCAGTAAAAAAAGGAGTAATCTATGGTGCAGGAATATCTTTTTTTGATACATTTGCACAAAAAGATATTGAAAAAGTTAAAGATTTATATGGTGAAAATGAACAAGTATATGCAAAATTAAATTATTAAAGATAGTTTAAAAGAAAAACATACTAAATAGAGGAGTAAATTTAATATGTTAAAAAAAGTAATTATGATAATTGTAGCATTATTTGTTTTTTATATATTTAATTATACATGCAAGGCCTGTTCTGCATATTTTCCTAAAAGTAGATGTAAAAAATACATCTATATAAAGAATAATATTCTTGCAGATATATTAATAGCAAAGAGTGTATCCACAGATAAATTTGTAAGTACATTTGACTATAATAAAATGTCAATAATAGGTATTATATCATATGTAATAATTGAGCCTATTAATCTAGCAAACTTTATAATAATCTTACAAAGAGGTTTTATGGAAGGAAATAGCTTGTATTTAGAAACAATAAATTATATTAGCATGGCATGCTTAGGATTAGTAGATATTATTTTTTTAATAGTTCTTTTTATAAATACGGGTAAATGTAAAAATAGATAGAAATATAAATAGTAGTAAGTTACATTGCTTACTACTATTTATATGCGGTACTTACACTATTTGATGATGAACCATAGTAAGGTACTAAACCTGAACCACTAAAGTAAGAAAAGAAAGGATTTAAATAGAAAGAATAAAAACAAAATATAATGAGATACAGAATAATATGGAGGGTATAAATGTTAAATAAAACAATAATGATAATAGCACATATATGGTTTTTTCTAGTTTTTAATTTTGTATGCAGGATGTGTTCGTCATATTTTCCAAGAAGTAGATGTAAAAAATACATCTACATAAAGAATAATGTTCTTGCAGATATATTAATAGCAAAGTCTATATCAAGGGATAAATTTGTAGAATCAATTGATTATAATAAGATGTCTGTTATAGGTTTTATATCATATATTTGTATAGCACCAGTTAATACACTATCACTTATAATAGGAGTAATGAGAAGTTTATTTGCACAACATAATTCAAACTTAGAAGACTTATATGATATAGGTATGGGGATAGTAGCTTTATTATGTGTTGTCTTTACTATAGTTATGATTATTAATACTAATAAGTGTAAAAATAGATGATTTGATTATAGTAGTTGAAATTTATTACTTGTGATAAAAGTGTTATATGTTATTGAAATTTAAATTCAGTTAAACGTGGCGTTATGTATGGTGCAGGAGTAAGTATCATAGATACAGTATTAGATAAAGTTGGAGTTTACGATTTTGTAAATAAATCAATAGAAAAAATAGAAACAAGATATAACTATATACGAAGTGAGATTGGGTAATATATGTCAAGTAAAATAACAATGATAATAGTAAACTTATGCTTTTTTTGGTTTTTAATTGCGTATGTAGACGTTGCTCAGCATACTTCCCGAAAAGTAAATGTAAAAAATATATTAATATAAGAAATAATAGAGTTGCAGATATATTAATTGCAAAATCTATATCGAGAGATAAATTTGTAGAAAAGTATGACTACAATAAAATATCAGTAATAGGAATTATATTTTATATTTTCCTTGGAATACCAAACTTATGTACATTAATACTGGGAATAATGAAAGAGCTTATTCTGGATAGTAAATTAGAATATTTATACAAATGCAGTGTTATTACTTTAGCTATATCTTATATGACTTTTCTTTTTATTTCTGAAGTAAATACCTCTAAGTGTAAGAACAGATAGTAGTATAAATTAAAAGAGAAATATAATGAGATAAATCAAAGTTATATGGAGGCGGTAAATGCAAAATAGAATAGTAAATATAATTATCACGATATTTTTTTTCTTATTATTTAATGGTGAATGCAGGATGTGTTCATCATATTTTCCAAGAAGTAGATGTAAAAAATATATCTATATAAAAAATAACGTTCTTGCAGATATATTAATAGCAAAGTCTATATCAAGAGACCAATTTGTAGAATCAATTGATTATAATAAGATGTCTGTTATAGGTTTTATATCATATATTTGTATAGCACCAGTTAATACACTATCACTTATAATAGGAGTAATGAGAAGTTTATTTGCACAACATAATTCAAACTTAGAAGACTTATATGATATAGGTATGGGGATAGTAGCTTTATTATGTGTTGTCTTTACTATAGTTATGATTATTAATACTGATAAGTGTAAAAATAGATGATTTGATTATAGCAGTTGAATTTATTATTTAGGGTATGAGGTATCTGTACTATTTGATGATGAATTACCAGCAAGGTACTAAACCTAAATTGCTAGAAACATAAAAAGAAAAAAGCAAGTCAAAGAAGAATGTGAAAGTGTTGGAATACACATTATAACAAAATACCTCATGAAAATCATTTTATTAGATTTTCGCGAGGTATTTTAGTTTATAAATATTTAGAGCAAGATTTTATATTTATAACTGCAAAGATTAAGCAAAATCAGCTTAGAAGCTTTTGGTGCATATATTCTGTTCTGTAGCTTAGTTCTATATTAACAGAAAAATTTATTAAGAGAGATTAAATATAAAATACTAATTTTTAATGTTTTGAATAGAAATAACTTTTATGTTAAAATATTCATAAATGTAAAAAACAGGGGGATTTGATAATGACTGCGATAGGTATAGATTTAGGAACAACAAATAGCCTTGTAGCGTATTGGAGTGATAAAGGAGCTGTAATAATACCAAATGTGATTAATTCAAACATTACACCATCAGTTGTTAGCATTGATGACAATGGTGAAATATTTGTGGGTCAAATTGATAAAGAAAGGCTTATAAGTCATCCACATATGACAGCTGAAATCTTTAAAAGCTGATGCAGAAGCATTTTTAGATGAAGAAGTAGTTGATGCAGTTATAAGCGTTCCAGCATATTTTAATGATGCTCAGCGTAAAGCAACAAAACACGCTGCTGAGCTTGCAGGATTAAAAGTAGAACGATTAATCTTATTAATTTATATAGGAGTTATAGTTATTTCATTTAATTTATTACCAATTCCATTATTGGATGGAGGAAGATTATGGATAGGATTATTTCAGGGTGTAGCAAGGAGAGAGATTTCACAAAAAGTACTTGTATCAATGGAAATGATAAGTTATATAGCAATATTAATAATAATTATTTTCATAGTAATATAATTAAATTTTTAAAGATTTATATAATTTCTAATGTTAATTGATTTTAATACAACTGAGGAATTTTGATAAGGCTTTAGAAAAGATAGAGGATTTAATGACAAATGATTTGGAAGAAATCAGTGAAGATAAGAAAAAATATGCTTACCAGAGGTGTATTTATTATAAGGCTCATTGCCTTCAACATAAAATTTAGAAAAGCGGAAACATAGAAGATATGAAGCAATGTGTAAGATTATATGAAGAAGCATTGGGACTTGCTCTTGAAGAGAATAAGCTAATAGTAGATATTATGTTAAGAGTAGGAATAGCATATTATAATTTGGGGTTATTTAAAAATGATGAAGAGATTTTGAAGATATCTATAAAAGTTTTAGAATCAGCATTAGAAGAGGAAGAAAAAAATCAAGAAGAACTTATTACTGAAATTCATAGAATTCTTGGATATTGTTATCAAGAACTATCTAATTATTGCGATAGGGAAGAATATTTAGAAAAGTCGCTGGAAGAATTAGATTAAGTTTTTTATGAAAATTCCAAAGAAAACAATAAATATAGTAAAGGTGTTAATATTTCTATAATGATTTTTAGGGCATCAGTATTGAGAAAGTTGAATGAACTTAATTTTAATGAAAACTATAAAATAAAAGCTATTGATGATTTGAATAATGTTATTAAATATTACAAGAAGTATGCTGCTTATTATAAGTTTAATAGAACAATGGCATATTTTGAAATATTTAAAATTAGTAATTCAGAAGAATAGATTACGAATAATATTAAGATGGGAAGGAGGCAGTTTTGATAAACTGATATCAAATAGAAGTTTTATATTGAAGTCGTATTAATAATTTTAAAGGAGAGATTAATTTGTCAGATGAATTATTTCAGCCATCACTGAAAAATCAAAATTATGAGGGGTTAAAGTCGTATAATATTACAAAACTTTTTTATGTAGCATTCATTGGTGGTATTATACCAACTATTGCCCTTGGAAGTAAAAATGCTAAATGGTTAGGAATTGATAAAAAATATATTAATTTTATGATGATTTTAGGGGGAATTATTTTATTTATAAAATTTACTGTATGTGGTTTGGTAGTAGCAAATTATCTAGATGTAAGTTCTAGGAAAATAAGGTACATATATAAGATTGCAAGTGTATTTATTTATATTGGATATTCCTTTTTGATGAGAGATAAGTTTAATCTATACAATATAATGGATCACTCGTACCAACCAATGTTAAAGGATGCAATTAAATGGATTATTATTGCTATAATAGTTGAAGGTATTCTTGCATTAATAGTAGGGGGGATTATAAACAGTGTCTTATGATTGTGAATTTGAAAAAATACTGAATGAAGCACGTCATTATTATAAAATTTGTAGATATGAGCAAGCAATTAATAAGTTAGATGAATCAATGGCTATAAAACCTAATGATAATTATACATTATATAAAAAGGCAAGTTGTCTATTTTATCTTAATAAATATAATGAAGCTGAAGAGTATTGCAGAGAGGCATTAAACTATGGATTTTCAATATGTGAATGTAATTACTTGCTAGGTCTTATTTTTATGCATACGAATCAGTATATTAAGGCAGAAGAATGTTTTCTAGAATCATTACGAGAAAATCCACATAGGGCTGACATTATAGCTACATATGGTTACTTGATGCTAGATACAGGTAATTATAGAAAGTCGGACAAGCTTATGAAAGAAGCTTTAAGAATAGATTCTCAAAATGAAACGGTATTACATTATAGGTTTTATTATTATTTAGTAAAAAACAAAAGTGAAGATCAGGTTAAAATATTGCAAGAGTATTTGCAAGTTGCGGATAGTGAAGTATCAAAATTTATAAAAATTGGAATGGTGGAATTTTATTGTGGCAACTATAAAGGGGCACGAGAAAACTTTAAACAAGCATTTCTATTAGATCCAACAGATGAAAATATTTTAACAATTCTACAGAGTGCTGAAAAAGGAGCTAATATTCTATTTCTACCTCAGCGTATAATAGATAAGTTAGGTGGTCCAGTTATGATTTGGATTGCTATGATAATTACAGTATTAGTGTTACAAGAATTGAATCTATCAAATGTTGTTTTACTTGTTTCAATTTTTTACATAGGAATCTGTGTATATACATGGATAATTCCATATATATATAAATTTATAACAAAATACAGATAATGTATTTTCCTTAGGTGAGTATTCTAATAAAAGGAGAAAAGCAAATATGAATAAGATTGAAGTTATTAAAAATATGATTGAACAAAATTTTAGTAATGGATCTTTGTGGTATTTATTGGGTATAGAGTATAAGGAGCAGGAAATGGATAGTGAAGCATTAAGAGCATTTTCAGAGGCTCTTAAATATTGCGATAAAGAGCTAGAAAATAAGATTTATAGTGAATTAGGTAATATATCTTATAAGAGTGAAAAAAATATATATGATATAACTATAAGTAAGGAAAAAGATGATAAAGATATTTTACAGAGTTCAGAAGTAGTTGATAATGTTATATCCTTAAATATTATTGAAGGAGGGCATAAAACCAAAGTATCAGATGAAAAAGATGATGGTTTATCTGATGTATATTTTAGTGATGTGGGAGGCTTGGAAAATTTAAAAAACATTATTAGAATGAAGATTATTGAACCATTTACTAATCCAGGATTGTTTCAGAGATTTAGAAAAAAAATTGGAGGTGGAATTCTACTTTTTGGACCTCCAGGATGTGGGAAGACATATATTGCTATGGCTACTGCTGGAGAGTGTAATGCTAAATTTATACCGGTACACATAACAGATATACTAGACCCGTATTTAGGCGTAAGTGCACAAAATATAAAAGATATATTTTCATCAGCAAGAGCAAAAAAGCCTTGTATATTATTTTTTGATGAAGTTGATACAATTGGGTACAATAGGTCAAAACTTTCATCTGAACATATGAGGCCTATTATAGATCAATTATTATCAGAAATAGAAGGGATTGATACTAGTACAGATAAGATGCTAATTATTGGGGCAACTAATATGCCGTGGGATGTAGATTCAGCATTTAAGCGTCCGGGGAGATTTGATAAAATTATTTTTGTACCACCTCCAGATATAAAGGCTCGTGGTAAAATATTTGAACTTAAATTAAAAGAGAGACCAGTAGAAGAAATTAATTATGAGGTTTTAGCTAAACTAACAGAATTATACTCTGGAGCTGATATAGATAATGTAGTAGAAGTAGCAACCGAAAATGTTATCAATGAAATTCTGTTATCAGGTATTGAACGAAATATTACAATGGAAGATTTAGTTAAAGCAATTCAAAGTACAAAGCCATCCACTATTGATTGGTTGAGAACAATAAAAAACTATGTAAAGTATGCAAATCAATCTGGGCTATATGATGATGTAGACAGTTTTATATCTAAATATAAGAAGTTATTAGGATAAATAAGAATTATTATTAAGAGTAATTTTAAATAAGAACAAACAATGTGATACAATGGTCAAATTTTGAAAAAATCAAGGTTTGACCATTGTTTTTACTGTTATTTATGAGCATATTTACAAACAAATCAACTAAAGTTTTATAGAAGTAAATCTAAATAAAAATATCAAATTTTAGATTAATAATGATTTAATATTAACTTAATGAGATAACATCTAAATCATCAGGAACAAATATAGTTCCTTTAAATTCTTCTTTACCTTCTTTTATGTATAATTCTTTTCTTTGAACTAAATTTTTATCCTCAGTGTGATATAAGATAATGTTTTTTACATTTAATTTATGAGCATTTATGCATGCATCCTTTGCAGTTGCATGATGCTTTTCATATGGTTTAAAAATATCTTTTTGAGAATAAAGGCAAAATGCTTCATGCATAAGAAAATCTGTATTATAGCAATATTTTAGTAATTCATCTCTATAAGGTTCATCACCTAAAAATGTGAGCTTTTTTCCGCTTTCAAGAATAGTTGTAAATCCATGTTGAAGTTCTTTTGTACTGTTTATATCAAAGAAAGTTGTAGGTCTTCCTAAAATGTTAACAGAAGTATTATTGCATATTTCATGGAAAAGTATTTTATCATCAAATAGTTTTAGAAATTTCTTTTGAAGAACAAAAGAACAGATACTTTTTAATGCTTCAATAGATTTTTTATGGCAGTATATATTAAACACTCCATTATACTTTGAATTGAGCATCGAGTTAGCTACAGATCTTATGACCCATACAGCTCCAAGTATATGATCATTATGGTTATGAGATATAAACATATTATGTATATTACTTATTGAAATATCTGCTTTTTCTAAATTAGAAAGTATTGTGTTTCCTCCACCAGCATCTACTAAAAAATGTTCATTATCATTAGAAATGGTAAAGCATGTATTATAACATTTTGTAACCATAGCAGAGCCTGTACCAAGCATAGTTATATTTTCCACTTTAAACGCCTCCTTTTGTGAAAATCATGATAAATATATTATAAAGTTAATAAGATTATAAGACAACTGTACTGTTAAAAAGATGCATACTTATGAATTTAGTTATAGAAATATGGATTAATATTATAAAAAAATAAATGTAAATGTTTTAAATTTTGTATAATTTAAAATTATGCAAATAACTTTACTTGAGAAAAATATTTATATATACTAATGTATATACACTATTATATATAAATATAGCTTTATAAATTAATGCATTTCCAAGTATATTAATTTAAGCTATGTGAGTCTTCGTACATAGTGAATATTAAAAATAATATTTATATAAAAATCGAGGGGGATTTATATAATGAATAATAAAGTTAAACAAATGGTATATGCAGGACTTCTTACTGCACTAGCAATTATTATTCCTATTCAGTTTTCATTTTTAAAGATATTTGTACCACCAGCATTTACAGCTACTTTGGCAGCTCATGTTCCTATGATGCTATCAATGTTAATTTCACCTTTTGTAGCCGTTATTGTAGGTATTGGGTCAACACTTGGATTTGCAATTACAGGACTTCCAATTGTAGTAGTAGCTAGAGCTGCAACTCATATAATAGTTGGATATATTGGTGCTAAAATAATTATAAAAAATAGAAGTTATGCACAAGCTGTTCTTATTACAGCTCCAATTCATGGTTTCTTAGAAATGATTGTAGCCATACCTTTTATAGGATTAGCACTTAACTGGGCTCTTATTGTTACTTTAGTTGGAAGTATTATGCATCATATGGTTGATGGTATAATAGCTTACGCAATAGTAAAGGCTGTTGCTAAATCAAGAAATAAAGATATATATGGGGCTTTTGGAGAGTTTACTACACAACAAACATGTTAATAATAAATCAATAGAAATCTAGAATTAGTTTAAGTATACATCTTAAATTGATTCTGGATTTTATTTGTTTTGGAAATATTAAAAATAATTACATTATACAATAATAATTTTTAATAAAAAACTTAATATAAATAGAGAAAAATTTACTGATTTATTGTTAAAAATAAATATTAAATAGAAAAAACATATAGACAAATATATGAAATATCATATAATGAATTTAGAATAGTTAAAATAAAAATGTAGAATTTTAATATATTGTGTTTAGAGTTTAAGATAATAGTCTATGATACAAATATATTTTATTCTAATAAATTATGAGGTGAGCATAGTGGAAGAAAAAGAAATAATGTCATTTAGAGATGAAGATGGAAATAAAGTAGATTTTGAAGCAATAGCAAAGATTTATTTAGAGGAACAAGGATATCTTTTATTATCTCCAGTAGAAGAAGATAATGATGATATGTTTGCTTTTAGAATTGATATAAATGAAGAAGGAAAAGAAGAACTTAATCTTGTTGAAGATGATAATGAGTTTGAAGCAATTAAAAAAGAATATAAAAATTTATTATACTAAAAGATGAGGTGACTAAAATTGGATATTTCTGAAATAAAAAGCTTTTTAGAAGATAATGATTTATCTGATGTTGAAGAAATAAAGCAAGAAGATGACTATATTTTGTTGAAATTTTACTATGACTTTGATAAAGATGAGTTAATGGCAGCAAAAAGTTATTCGAATGAAGAAAGTGATTTTGAAGCAGAAAGTGATGAATGGTATAATGAGTATTATATACCATTTTTAAAGGATATAGCTGATGATAATGTTGAATCTATAGTAGAAGATGCAGCAGAGGAATTTGAAATTGAAGGGAAATATAAATCTCTTGTAATGGAAAGTGGAGAACTAGGATATCTTAGGTTTGTAGCAGTATTTTCAGCAGAAATGGACGAAAGTGAAATGGAAGACATTTTAAACGATTACGTGCAGTAAAAAATGGAAGCATAGAATATTGAAAATACTATTGAAAATATAAAAAGTTATGCTATAATAAAATCATAGATTTCCTGAGATGTGCGCTAAACTTACGATATTCAACCTACATTACATTATCGGGATTTGCAATATACTTAAAGATGTCGGGCTTCATTTAACTTTTTAGGTATCAGAAGAAGACAGACGTGAGTTGCGCTTAACCCACCTGCGAGGCGCAGGTTTTGAATATTTAAGTGAACGGCATGTTGGGAACTATACTTTTGAAATCAACACCTCAGAAATGAGGTGTTTTTTTGCATAAAATTTTATGGTGTTATTAATATAAAAAAATCAATAGTTACTTATTGATTAAAGTTTTTCAATAAGTAACTATTGTTTTGAACATTTACATCTAAGACATATCTTCTAGATAATATCTAATGTAAATACAAATTTGGTAATAACAACGATAGAAAATAGATATTATCAAGCAACAAACTTATTTCCCTTGTTAGACATATTATTATGTATATATATTGAAAATAGCCTTTTTTGATATAGCACAATGTACTTGTCCAAATCTTGTGATAAAAAAACCATTATTTTTGCAGTAGGATGCAGAAATATAAGTAACATGCTAAGAATATGTTTTCTTATTAAAATACTCATTTTAAGTTTAGTTAATACTAAAAAATTCATATATTCACCTCTTTTTACTATAAATGGATAAATTGTATAAATATATTATAAACATTTAGGGGGAATTTGTAAAAGGTTTTTGTAGTACAATTAATGACAATATTTAGCAAAAATCAATCAAAAATCTTTAAAAAGTATAAAAAAGAATAAATTAATAAACACAATAATACATAAATGGATAAAAATGTTAATGAAATCGTTTGACACGAATTTCCCTAAAAGATTATTTGGTGTCGAATTATTTAATATTGATTATATACTTCAAAATAGGTAAAATTAGTGATATAAGAGAGAAAGGATGATTATTATGGATATTCAAAAGATGAAAATAGAGGAAGTTGTAGAAAAGATAAATTCATTATATAAAACTAGTCAAGAAAGAGAATTAAATAATGAAGAAAAAGAATTACAAGCAGCTCTTAGAAAAAGATATATAGATAATGTAAAAAGAAATTTTAGAGCTCAGTTAGATAGTATAGAAATTAAAAAATAGTAAAAAAGGATGATAGGATTGGGAGTTAATGTAAGAAAACTAATTGATGATTTTAATTTAGAAATCTTAGTACATGGAAATGAAGAGGTTGAAATATCAGTAAACGATATAAATAGACCTGGTCTTCAATTGGCCGGATTTTATAATTATTTTGCACCAGAAAGAATTCAGGTTATTGGAAAAGCTGAATGGAGCTTTTTAGATGACATGCAGATTGAATTAAGAAAAAAAAGGGTTAAGAAGTATTTTACTTTTGATATTAATTGTTTGATCATTACAAGAGATCTAGAGCCACATAAAGAGTTTTTAAAAGAAGCAGAGAAACATAATGTTTGGGTACTTAGAACTAGTCTTGTAACTACACAGTTTATTAGTAAAACTACAATATATCTTGCAGATAAGCTTGCACCTGAAACTAGACTTCATGGAGTATTAGTTGACGTATCAGGAATAGGAATACTAATCACAGGAGAAAGTGGAATAGGTAAAAGCGAAACAGCATTAGAACTTATTAAAAGAGGTCATAGACTTGTTACAGATGATGCTGTAGATATAAGAGAAATTGATGGTCAGTTAATAGGAACATCTCCTAAGATAACAATTGGTATGTTAGAAGTAAGAGGTATAGGAATAATAGATGTTACCACTTTATATGGATTAAGTTCTGTAGTTCAACAAAAAGAAATAAGACTTGTAATGCATTTTGAACATTGGAAAGATGATAATGATTATGATAGACTTGGTATAGATGATGAATACATGAATATATTAGGTATTAATGTAAAAAAATTAACTGTACCAGTAAGACCAGGAAGAAATATTGCAGTTATAATAGAAGCAGCAGCAGTAAATTATAGATATAACTTAATGTCAGATATTACGCCTGTAGACATCATAGAAAGCAGAATGAATAATATAAGTGACAAGTAACAAACTATTGAAAAAGGAGTTTTTTATATGAGTAATAATAAAGATTTTAACAAAAATGCATGGACTAAATATACAGAAAAGCAAGTAGAAGAAATTTTTGATTTTTGTAATGGGTATAAGGACTTTATGTCTAAATGCAAAACTGAAAGAGAATGTGCAACTGAAATAATTAGTCTTGCAAAACAACAAGGATATGAGGATTTAGAAGATATAATAAAAAATAATAAAAAGTTAAGTGCTGGAGATAAGGTTTATGTAAATAATAAAGGAAAGGCAGTAGCTTTATTTATTGTTGGAAGTGAACCAATGGAAAGTGGATTAAAGATTTTAGGAGCACATATTGATTCTCCAAGACTTGATTTAAAGCAAAATCCATTATATGAAGATAGTGAATTATCCTTACTAGATACTCACTATTATGGTGGAATAAAAAAATACCAATGGGTTACACTTCCTTTAGCTCTTCATGGAGTAGTAGTAAAGAAAGATGGAACTATAGTTGATATATGTGTAGGTGAGGATGAAAATGATCCAGTTGTAGGTGTTTCAGACTTACTTGTTCATTTATCAGGAGAACAATTAGGTAAAAAAGCTGACAAAGTTGTTGAAGGTGAAGATTTAAATGTACTAGTAGGAAGCATGCCTCTAAAAGGAACTGAAAAAGAAGCAGTTAAAGCTAACATATTAAAAATATTAAAAGAAAAATATGATATTGAAGAGGATGACTTCTTATCAGCTGAAATTGAAGTTGTTCCAGCAGGTAAAGCAAGAGATTATGGATTAGATAGAAGTATGATTATGGCTTATGGTCATGATGATAGAGTATGTTCATATACTTCATTGATGGCTATGTTTGATATAACTGAAAGTGATAAAACATGCTGTTGTCTATTAGTAGATAAAGAAGAAATAGGAAGCGTTGGTGCAACAGGTATGCATTCGAGATTTTTTGAAAATGCAGTTGCAGAAATAATAGATAAATATGAAGGATATTCTGACTTAAAATTAAGAAGATGTCTTTCAAATTCAAAAATGCTTTCTTCAGATGTAAGTGCGGCATTTGATCCAAACTATCCAAGTGTAATGGAAAAGAAAAATTCAGCATTCTTTGGAAGAGGAATGGTATTTAATAAATATACTGGAGCAAGAGGAAAATCTGGATGTAATGATGCTAATGCTGAATATATGGCTGAGCTTAGAAGTATTATGGAAAAGCATGATGTATCTTTCCAAACAGCAGAATTAGGAAAAGTAGATGCTGGTGGAGGCGGAACAATAGCATATATTTTAGCACAATATAATATGGAAGTTATTGATTGTGGAGTAGCTCTTCACAATATGCATGCACCATGGGAAGTAGCTAGTAAAGTTGATATTTACGAAACTATGAAGGGTTATAGAGCATTCTTAATAGAAGCATAACAAAAATACTAAGATTACCTATGTTATACATTGTGTAATCTTAGTATTTTTTAAATAATTACTTTTAATAAAGTTAACTTTTTAATATATTTCTATAACTTAGTCGCCTTGGCGATTTTTTTGTTTAATAATATTATTATATAGTCATAGGAATGTCTAAAGCATCTAATAAAGGTTTTAAATATTTTTCTGAAAGTTCCATAGATCCAATATCACCATGTCTTGTATCGTTAACAATATCACCATGAAAATCTGAACCACATGATGATAGCATATTATTAGTATCTACAATGTTAAGGTAATAAGTTGTTTCATCAGTTGTATTTTGATAATAAACAGCTTCAATTCCATCAAAGTTCATATTTAAAAAATCTTTTATAGAAGATTGATTAATTAATTTTGGATGGGCTAGAAAAACTAGTGCATTATATTTTTTTAATAAATGAACTCCATCTTCAGTAGATAATTTTAAAGTGGGTACATAAGCTTTACAGCCTTTACCTATAAAATTATCAAAGATATAATCTTGAGAGTAATCATAGCCTGCATTGATTATTGCTCTGGCAATATGAGGCCTTGCAACGGTATCTTTAGAATGTTTTACAATATCATCGAAATTTATAGAAATATTAAATTCATCTTTAAGTTTTTCGATGATTTTTTTTGCTCTTATTATTCTGTGATTTTTTATCTTATTAAGTTCATGAATAAGTTCTGAATTTTTAAAGGAATTCCCTTTGAAAAAGCCTAGAACATGTACACTTTCATTATTATGCTGAGTAGATAATTCTATTCCTGGTATTACCTTGATTTTTTGGTTAAGACCTTCAGAGATTGCTTCATCAAGACCAGTTAATGTATCATGATCTGTTATGGCAAGGAATTTAACACCGTTCATCTTAGCACGTTTAACAATATCCCTTGGTGATAAAATTCCATCTGAAGCAGATGTATGAACATGGAAATCTACTTTAACCATGCAATAAAACCCCCTAATATATTTTTTGTATATATCTAGCCAATAGATCTATGTATTTTTTATAAAATATATATTATGTTTTTCAGTTTATAAGGTAATAATTTATGAATGAAAGCCTTATTGAATTTTAAGGCCATATGTAAATTTATAATTGAAATATATATATGATATAAAGTTTTGATTTAATACTATTTGCCAAATATGAATTTTAATAATATGATAACATAATATTAAAAATAAAAGTATAGAAATTTATAGAAATATATGAATATATAATAAGAATTGCGTAAAAAAAATACTGCATAGATAAGAATATATCTAATGCAGTATTTTTCTTAATTTTTTTGAATAGGTTTGTTTTGTATGTGGTTACAAAAATCAAGCAAATTATAGCGTAGAGGAATATTTTCCATTGAAATAATATCTTCTTGATAATTTCCATCCCATGGAGAAATGGCAACGATTGAAGAGTCATATACGCGAATTAAATATTTAAAATCATCAAATGAAATAGTGATTCTATATATCTCTTTTGCATCTGGCTTAGAATCATATTGAAGGTAATTATCAGAAGAAATAGAAGTAAGAAAGTTATCAATTATTACAAATTCATCTTTGTTTACAGGAATTTCTTTATATAAATTTGTATCAAATACTGATAAAGAAAACTTTTCGTTGTTTAATATTTTATTTTTAAGTTCATCTGTATAGTAATGATTGTTTGGTTTGGAAGTAAAATTTATGTATTTAGAATTTTGAGAAATACATCCATTTAGACTTAAAACCAGTAATAGCAATAATGGCAGTAAAAACTTCTTAAACATAAATCCTCCTATATATTAGTTTTAACCATATTAATTTATTCATGACATAATTTTTTTAGAACAATAATACATTATAGACAATAAGTAATTTGAAATACTTATAAAAGTAACTGTGATAATTATTTCTATAAATTAATATTAATAAACAGTAGTGATATTTTGGAGGATGACATGTATATTATAGGTACTGTTGGACCAACAGTTAAGGATAGGACTGTGCTCAAGGGGATAATAGATGGTGGAGCAAATGCTCTCAGGTTTAACTTTGCTCATGGTAGTAATGATGAATTCCTAGAATTTTTAAAGACTGCAAGAGAAATAAAACCTGATATAAGTATAATGCTTGATACTTCTGGAACTAAATTAAGAATATCAAATAAATTTCAATATATATATAAAATCTATGATGGAGAGGAAATATTCTTTTGCGGAGAAGATAAATATGAAATAATAAAAACAGTAATTAATCAATATAGGAGTAAAATAATACCTCTTAATATTAAAAATGATATGTTACATGAAAATGAATTTAGCAGTATTTCAATAAAGGATAACACTATGATTTTTGAAGTGATAGAAAAAAATGATGAACTTATAAGAGCAAAAGCAATAAAAGGTGGTGTTATTCGTAAGGGGAAAGGATGCAATATAAAGGGCTTTAATAGGAGTATGTTATCACTTAGTAAAGAAGATAAGAAAGCTATAATATGGGGGATTAGAAATAATGTAAATATTATATGTCAGTCTTTTGTTGAAAGTGCCCAAGATGTAAAAGAGGTAAAAAAATTTATAGAAGATCATAAAGGTGATGAAACTAATATAAAGATATGGGCAAAGGTAGAAACTTCAAATGGCGCAAACAATATAAAAAATATATTAAAGGAAGCTGATGGAATTGTAATAGGGAGAGGGGATTTGATTCCTGAAACTTCAATTGAAGAAACTCCTATATATGAAGAGAGAATAATAAGAGAAGTATCAAAGAATAAGGAAAAAGATTTAATTATTGGGACACATATTTTTAATAGTATGAAATCTGGTAAAATTCCACAGCTTTCTGAGGTTGAAAGTGTTTATAATTTTATTAAAAATGGAGTTACAGGTTTTTTACTGGCAGGAGAAACATCTATTGGTAAAGCTCCAGTAAAGACAGTGAAATTTCTTAAAGACTTAGAACGTATATATAATGGAAATAGTTAATATAAGTAATAAAAGAAAAACATAATTCAAACAATAATGAATTATGTTTTTCTTTTTATAAATGTTTGTTAATCTTATTTAAAAAATAAGATATTATCAGAGTCAATGCATAATCATATAATAAAAAAGCAGCTTGTGCTATTAGTATCATAAGCCAAAGTGAAATCTCAGCTTTAAAACCTACAAAAAGATTGAATATGATATAAATAACAAACATAAGTACATTGAATGTAATGAGCTTCAATATTATTTCATAAACCATGTTGTGCATTTTTTCTATAAAAAATTTTAATATTCCATAAATTCCGAAAAAAAATGTATATAGTATGGAAATATTAATTGGTACTAAAAAAAAGCTTAATATACTACATGATAAATAAACTAGTATAGTATTTTTTAAAGATGTTCTTATGATTGATATTGGAATTAAACATGATGCAATAGTTAAAATCGATAAAGTGCTTATGGGAAGTAATGAAGTGGAATATAGAACAGCAAGAGTTAGTGCAATTAATATTCCGCTTTGAGCAATGTTATTTGATTTCATATTGAACCTCCCTTAAATTTATTAGCAGCAGCCTATTAAGTCTCCGCCTGTACACTCACATAATGTATCTAAGCACCATAAATTAATACAGCAATCGCAAGCATCATTGTTATTTGTTCTTGTAGTTCTGTAATATTGATTTGAAAAATTATTGCCTCTTTGTCTTAGAGAATTTAATGTTTGTCTGTATTCAAAGTTGTTAGGATCCATACTTACAGCTGTATTTATATGGTCTAGAGCAGAATCATACCAGTTTTTATTGTACATAACAACTCCGTATAAGAAATGCCATTCAGCATTTCTATTATTAATGCTATTTAGTCTTTGTTCTGCATTTGCAAAATTACGATTTTGTATCATTCTTCTTACGTCTTGAAAATCATTGAAAGTATTATTAGAGTAGTTATTACTAGAATTTGAATTCCAAGATGATGATGTATTATTGTTATAATTATTTGATTTACCAGAATCTTTTGTAAGCATTTCATATGCTTTATTTATTTCGATAAGTTTATCTTGAGCTAATTCTTTTAATGGATTGTCTCCGTATTGATCTGGGTGATATTTTTTTATAAGTTTTCTATAGGCACTTTTTATTTCATCCTGACTTGCACCAGGATTTACGCCTAATATTTCGTATGGGTTCATTTT
This sequence comes from Clostridium butyricum, assembly GCF_006742065.1. Taxonomy (NCBI): domain Bacteria; kingdom Bacillati; phylum Bacillota; class Clostridia; order Eubacteriales; family Clostridiaceae; genus Clostridium; species Clostridium butyricum. The sequence continues at coordinate 1,245,812 of NZ_AP019716.1, forward strand.
ATAAGTCACTCCTTTTTGTTTCATTAGTATCATCAGGATGATTAATAACTTTTATATATTTATCCATCAATCCAAGTTCAACAATATTATATAAGATATCTTTATTTCTATTTAGATTTAAAGTCATTAAATTATCTTTTATGCTGTATCCACAATTTAATATGGTAAATTCAATACGAGGTTTAATAGATTCTATAAATTCTTCATATATCATATTATCTTTATTATATAAAAAATTAATTGGATTGAATTTTTTATCTTCAAGATCTTTTTTTAAATCATCAAGAGCATCAATTAGATAAATCCATTTACCTATAGAATATCCTAATGTGTAAAGTGTATCCCGAAGTGTATCAGAATCATCAGTTAGTTCATAAGGATAATTTTTAAAAACAGTACCTACAAGTTTGCTAAATGGATCACATATTTCATCTAATGAAGAAAAAGACTTACTATTTTCTAATGTTGAAAGTTCATTTAAATACATTTTAATTTCATTATCAATTTTTAAAACTGACTTTGGAAATTTTTTTCTATATGGATTTAATACAGAAGCAAAAATTTTGCTTTTTAATAATTTGTCATCTTGAACATCATCAACAAGTTTATAGTAAAAGAGAGATATATTTATATATGCAGCGTATGATACAGCTTTGTTGTTGCTTATAACTACTTTCTTTTCTGTTGGATGAAGAATGCACCTGTGAGAAGCGACTTCTACTTCATCGGGATTTAAGGCATCTAAAAGCAAGCCTAAAAAAGTCATATCATAATTGAGAGACAATCTAGGTATGTTTCCAAACTGCTTTTTTATGTGGCAGCATAAACCACAATAATAACATTTAAACCTGCCAAAATCTTTTACTTTTAGTTCTCCCTTTAATGGAGTAACATATCCAAACAATAAAAACACTCCTCATATAAATTAAGATATCATAAATTATATCTTAATTATAAACTATTATTCAATATAGTTTATATATAAGAAGGTAAAATTTCAGATAATTTTAACATTTATTTATTAAAGGGTAAGGAGGAAATGAAATATTTGTGGAGAAATAAACAAAGATGTCAGTATTTATTACTATATGGAAGAGAATCAATAAGAAAGAAAAAATTTCTAAAAAATTTTTAAAAAAGGTATTTACAACGGATAATAATTATTATATAATAAAAACTGTCAAGAAGATAAAACAAAAGATAACAAATAGTTAATTATAAATGTGTGTAGGAGGAATAAAATTATGAAAAAGTTTGTTTGTACAGTATGTGGATATGTATATGAAGGTGAAGCAGCACCAGAAAAGTGCCCAGTATGTGGAGTAGGACCAGAAAAATTCATGGAACAAAGTGGAGAAATGACATGGGCATCTGAACATGTAATTGGTGTAGCACAAGGTGCTTCAGAAGATATAATGGCAGATTTAAGAGCTAACTTTGAAGGAGAATGTTGTGAAGTAGGAATGTACTTAGCAATGGCTAGAGTTGCTCATAGAGAAGGTTATCCAGAAGTAGGAATGTACTATGAAAAGGCAGCTTTCGAAGAAGCAGAACATGCAGCTAAATTTGCTGAATTATTAGGAGAAGTTGTTACAAACTCAACTAAGAAGAACTTAGAATTAAGAGTAGAAGCAGAAAATGGAGCTACAGCTGGTAAGACTGACTTAGCTAAGAGAGCTAAAGCAGCTAACTTAGATGCTATACATGATACAGTTCATGAAATGGCTAGAGATGAAGCTAGACATGGTAAAGCATTCAAAGGATTATTAGATAGATATTTCGCATAATTAAAAAATAACTTTGTATTGAAACACCCTATTCAATAGATATGTATTTAAAGTTTAATAAAACCCATAAAAATCCCTTATAAATTTATAGAAGCGTATATGAATCCCCATTTCATATACGCTTCATTGTTTAAAAAACTATATGACAATAGGCATTCAAATGTTAAAAATTAATATTTGAATGCCTATTTTTTATTTATATTATAGAAAATATTGTATTATAAAGCAGCATTATTATTTACATAATATTTTTCATAAGCATTGTTAAATGTATCAAAAGTTTTTTGATCATAGCATATCATTGCAATTTCCTCAAAAGTTTCAGGATATTCATTTATAAAAGATGTAATCTCATCTAAAGCAACTCTAGTCGCATTTTCAAGGGGATATCCATATGCTCCTGTACTTATAGATGGAAAAGCTATAGTCTTAATAGGGTGTTCATCAATATAAGTTTTTACATCTGTAATTAAATTTTCTTTCTTTTTATTTCCAATAAAACTTGGAGCACTAAAGCGGTATAGGTTATCATTAATAACCTGCATACTTTGTTCAAGATATATATGAGCATAATTAGCAGCAACATTTAAGGCTGAATTATACGAACGTCTTAAATACTTTTCTTCAGAGCCATTATTTCTAAAAATAGGACCTACAGTGTGTATTATCCAATAAATCCCTAATTCTGTAAGGTTATATGACTGAGAAAGTTTTGAATTCCCAGTGAGACACCCATTTAAATCTCTACATTCGTCTAAAAGTCTGCTTCCGCATGCTTTATGAATGCTGCCATCAACACCACCACCTCCAAGAAGAGAAGTATTAGCCGCATTTACAATTGCATCAAACTTTAATTTTGTTATATCTCCTAATAGTATTTTTAATTTTGTCAAATCAATCACCTCATACTTTTATCCCATAAATTCTCTTACTTAATAGTTTACACTTATTTTTCTAAAATAAAAACAATTTATTTACAATTTATGTAAATAAATTAGTCTGACTTTTAAAAATATAAAATTTTGTTGGAGTAATAATATATTCTAATTCTTTACAAATAATAAATATGTATCTAGAATGATAGATGTAAAGGTATTATTCTAAATTTATTTTTATATACAATAATTTTAAGGTAGGAGAAATAATGTTTATAAAGAGAAGAATTACAATTTCCAATATATTAATGCTTATAATACCTGTAATACTTATTGCTATCTTAGCGGGTGTAATAAGAGAGCCGTTCTTTAGATTAGTCGAAGAGAAAATGAATTTTATTGAAGAAAATCATCCTGGTGCATATATAATTCAAGATTCTATAAAAATAGATATGAAGAAATTAGAAGATAAGAATTTTCTTGAGAACCTGCCAAAGGATTTAGAGAAAATTTTACAACCAAAAGGATATCATCTTATAATAAGGTATGGTAAGGAAGTTATTTTTTCTAATTTAACAGAGAGTGATAATAAGTCTATTTCAGAAATTGGTGAAGATATTTTAATTAAATCAAACTCACTTGTTTTAGAAAAGAAAGAACTTTCTTTAGTGAAAAATAGTCTTATGTACAATAACAAGCCGCTAAATATTATTGCAGTAAATTCAGATTATAGACCATTGCGCATTGATATAAGGGAGCAAATGACAACTTTTATGATTGGATACATAGGTGTTGTTATTGTTTTGGCTGTTATAATAGTTACTGTGACTAATGGAATTTTATCATCAAAAATTTATAAAAATGTAATTGAACCACTAGAACTTTTAAGTTATGGAGCAGATCAAATCAAAAATGGTAATTTAGATTTTGATATGAATTATGAATATGACGATGAATTCAAACAAGTATGCGATGATTTTGATGAAATGAGAATAAGACTAAGAGAAAGTGTACAAGCTAAATTAAGATATGAAGAAAATAGAAAAGAGCTTATGGCCGGAATTTCTCATGATTTAAGAACGCCTTTAACAGGAATAAAGGGATATGTTGAAGGATTGATTGATGGAGTTGCAAATACTCCTGAGAAAGTGAATAAATATCTATACACTATACATAGAAAAGCATGTGATATGGATGAGTTAGTAGATAGATTGTTTTTATTCTCAAAATTAGATACTGGGAAGTATCCATTTGATTTTGATATAATATATATAAATGAATATTTGAAAAAATTGTATGAGGATATAAAAGAAGATTTATATAAGAGAGGACTTAAAATTTCTTATATAGATCAATGTTCAGAAAATGTTAAAGCTAAGATAGATTGTAGAGAGATACGAAGAGTAATATTTAATATACTTGATAATGCTGTTAAGTATAATGAAAATGAAGATAAAAAAAGTGAAATTTTAATACATGAGGAGAATGAATGGATTGTTATTGAAATTAGTGACAATGGAAATGGAGTTAATGATGAAATGCTATCAAAGCTTTTTGAAAGTTTTTATAGAGGAGATCCATCTAGAACTAATCCAAGTCAGGGAAGTGGACTTGGACTAGCTATCTCTAAAAGTATAATTGAAGCTCATAGAGGTCAAATTGAAGCCTTAAATAATAATGGATTAATGATAATAATAAAACTTCCTATATTTTTAGATTATATGGAGTAGTATATGAGTACTTAAGGGAGGATATTTTGTGAAGAAAATATTGATTATAGAAGATGATAAAAGTATAGCTGAATTAGAACAAGATTACCTTGAAATAAATGGATTTAAAGCAGAAATAGCTCTTACGGGAGTCAGTGGACTAGAAAAGGCTATTAATAAAGAATATGATCTGATTTTGCTTGATGTAATGCTTCCAGGTAAAGATGGATTTGAAATATGTCAGGAAATAAGAAAAGTAAAAGAAATTCCAATACTTTTAGTAACAGCTAAAAAAGATGATATTTATATAATAAGAGGTCTTGGAATTGGTGCAGATGATTATATTGTAAAACCTTTTAGCCCAAGTGAACTTGTGGCAAGAGTTACAGCTCATATGAATAGATATGAGAGACTTACTTCCATGGATAAAACTCATGGAAAATCACAAAATATAATATCAATAGGAAGATTAAATATAAATTCTGATTCGAGAAGGGTTTATATTGGTGATACTGAGATAAAGCTCGCTAATAAAGAGTTTGAATTATTAGTATTTTTAGCATCGAACCCTAACATAGTATTTTCTAAGGATACGCTGCTGGATAGAATATGGGGAGAAGAGTCTTTTGGAGATACTTCAACTGTCACGGTGCATATTAATAGAATAAGGGAAAAGATTGAAATTGATACAAGTAATCCACAATACATTGAGACGGTATGGGGTGCTGGTTATAGATTTAGTCTTTAAATAATGAAAATTACCATAGGCATTTATGTCTATGGTAATTTTTATTTAAATTTAACAGTGTCTATAAATTGTTTATATTTTAGTTATAGTGAAGTTAGATGTTACCTGTAAAATAAAAAAAGTATTTAAAGATAAATTTAGAGAACTACAATAGGAGGGTATAGTATTGAAGAGAAAATTAATAGCATTTTTGCTTGTACTTTTTACTGCATTGAGCATCTCAGGTACGAAAGCTTACTGTTCTGATACGCAGACAATTTCTTTCAGCAATATTAAATCTATTATGATTGAAAATAGTATAGATATGAAAATTGCAGACAATAATTTAAAAAATACAAAGCAGGAATTGCAAAAAATAAATGATAGTATAGAAGATTTAGGGGATGGTAGCTATAAAGGATCTACCATTAGTAAAAATATAAGTACATTGGAAGATGAAGTTGAAGAATTAGAAAGTACAGTTAAATCTTTAAAAAGTCAACTTGATTCTTTGACTGATAGTGATCCTTCATATTCAGAGGTTAAAAGTGAATATGAAGATAAGAATGCGAGTTTAACTAAGAAGCAGTCAACTTTGGAACAACTTAAGGGTTATAAAAAAAGTAGAACTACAGCACAACGTAATTTAAAGAAAGCAGAACTTACTTATAATCAGACAGTTGAAGATGCAGTATATAAAGCACAACAGTCATATGTAAGTTGTCTTTCTACTACCTCTCAATTAGAAAATAAAAAAAATACATTGGAATATAACACAAAAAAATCTGAAATAAGTAAATTACAATATGAAAGTGGTTTTTTATCAAAGAAAGATTATGAAAATACTATAACTGATAATACTGATAGCGAAAATGAAATAAAAGAACTTGAAAGTAAAAACGAAATAGCATTGAATAATTTAAAACTTACTCTTGGAATTTCTCAAGGAGTTGATGTTAATCTTGATAATAATGTAGAATCTGATTTTAATTCAGTAATGTCAATTAATTATAGTGAAGATTTAAAAGAAATGTTAAAAAACAGTATAGATATATCGGTTTCAAATCTAGAAGTTGATTGGGCAAAGGATGATGATGACGAAGACGATGATGATGACAATGATTATGAAAACTATACTTTAGAAAATAAAGAATTATCATTAGACAAGCAGTCTATTACTTCAGAAATTAATTTTAAGGAAAAATATAATAATCTTATGACAGCATATAATTCAATAAAAAGCAGTTATGATAAATTACAACAGAGTCAGGAAGATTATGGAGTATCAAGTAAAAAGTATTCTTTAGGTTTTATTACAAAAAATGAATTGGAAAAAGCAAAGCTTGACTTAGATAGCAAAATGTCAGATTTTAATTCAGAAAGAAATGATTTTTACCTAAAGTATCTAGATTATACTCAAATGAAGGAGGGCTATTAAGGTGGACTTAAAGATTAAAAATGATAAGGATACAAAGCAGAATGTTAAAGTAAAGTCTGGTATTGTAAAATCTGGAATTTTAAAAAAAATATTTAACAAAAAAGTTATTGCAGTAATATGTGCCATAGCAGTTGCAGGTGGTGGATTTACAGTATATAAAGTAAAGACTGGAGCTAAAAAGAATACACAATCAAGTAGAGTAAGATATACATCTTTAAGTAAAACTAATTTATATAAGATGGTAAGTTCATCAGGAGCTATTAAGAGTGGAACATCAACAAGCATTTATTCTAATCTTAATGATTATAATGTTCAACAGATAAATGTAGAAGTAGGGGATGAAGTAAAAAAGGGTGATGTTCTTGCAATTATAGATACATCAACTTTAGAAGATGACATTGAAAAGCAGGAATTAAGTGTAAGTGCAAATGAAAAAAAAGCTCAGATTGCACTTGAACAAGCAAAAGATACATATGAAAATTCTGTGTATCTATATGAAAATAATTTAAATACAACTCTTGTTAATGCACAGGCAGCAGTTGATCAGAATAAGCTATCTCTTGATAATAAAAAGAGTATATATGAGTATAAGCAGATGATGCTTGATAATGGAGAAGAGTCAAGCCAGAATGTAAATTTAGCCAAAATAGATTATGAAAATGCTCAGTCTGATTATGATAAATCTCAGATAGCTTTAAGTGCAGCAAAAGTAAGTGTTGAACAAGAAATAGAAAAGAATAAAAAGAGCTATGAAAGTGCTCAAGCAGCAGTCGATGATACAAGCTCTAGGCTTGCACTTGAAAAACAGAAAGAAAAATTAAAGGATAAAGAAGTTGTAGCTACTGTTGATGGAATTGTGACAGCAGTAAATGCATCAGTTGGTTCTAAATGTGAAGACTCATTGTTTGTAATTCAAGATTTAAATGATCTTATAGTAAAAGTCAGTGTTGATGAAACAGAAATTGCAAATGTAGCAGTTGGACAAAAAGTACAGGTTACTACAGATGCATCTACTGAAATTCTTGACGGTGAAGTTGTAACTGTTGATCCTATTTCAAGTGCTGCAGCATCAGAAACTTCAACAAGCAGTAGTAGCAGTAGCAGTAGTAAAAGTAGTGGAACTTCATCAACAAGTAGTAATTCAACAAGTAGTGATGTTACTTTTACAGTTAAAGTACAGATAACGAGTGAAGATATTGATAAAGCTGTTAAAGTTGGGATGAATGCAGTTGTAAATATTATTATAGGTGAATCTGATGATGTGTTTGCAGTACCGTATGAATCTATAATAGACAACCATGGACAAAAATCTATATATGAAGCAGAAGAGCAGAATGGTCAATATGTAGTTAAAGAAATTTCAGTTACTACAGGATTAGAGTCAGATATGAATACAGAAATAGAAGGAGAAGATTTAAAAGAAGGAATGATTGTATTAAATGATCCTTCAAATTATCACGTTGGTAGCGTTGTTGACATAAACAATGGGAGGTAATTAAATGAGTGAAAATATAATTGAAATGAAAGATATAAGAAAAAGTTTCTATATAGGCACTCCAAATCAGCTTAATATTTTAAAAGGTATAGATATTACTGTTAAAAAAGGAGAGTTTGTATCTATAGTTGGTCAGTCAGGTTCAGGTAAAAGTACATTGATGAATATAATTGGAGCACTTGACAGAGCAACGTCTGGCTCATATGTATTAAGTGGAACCAATATTGAAGATATTAGTGATGATGGATTATCAGAAGTAAGAAATAAGAAAATTGGATTTGTATTTCAGACATATAATTTAATACCTAGAAATACAGTTCTAAAAAATGTTGAACTTCCAATGCTTTATGCAGGTGTGCCAACAAAAGAGAGAACAGAAAGAGCAATGTATTTTTTAGAAATAGTGGGCATGCAGGATAGAATTAAGCATCAGCCAAATGAACTATCAGGTGGTCAAAAGCAGAGGGTAGCAATTGCAAGAGCACTTGCTACAAATCCAAGTATTTTACTTGCTGATGAACCTACAGGAGCACTTGATTCAGGAACTGGAAGATTAGTAATGGATTTATTTCATAAGGTTCATGAAGAGCAAGGAAAAACTATTGTTTTTATAACACATAATCATGAACTTGCAGAAGAAACAGAAAGAATAGTAACTTTAAGAGATGGAAATATAGTTTCTGACGAATATAATGACAAGTTCTACAGAAGATATAGTGATGGTGAAAAGCTATGTTTATAAAAGAAAATATAATGCTGGCTATAGCAGGGCTTAAATCCAATAAAATGCGTGCAGTTCTTACTATGCTTGGAATAATAATAGGTATTGGATCTGTAATAGGTATTGTTTCAGTTGGTAATGCTATGACAGCTAATGTAACAAGTTCAATGGCTGATATGGGATCGACTAATGTTACAATTAATGTAACAGAAAGAGATAGTACATCTACAAATAATAATAAAACGAAGACAAATGAGAAGAAAAATGGAAGTTCTACTAATGAAATGCCAGGGGCTGGATCCCATGAAGGTGGTGCTGGAGGCGGAATGCCCGGAGGTGGCTCTGGTGGAGGAATGCCCGGAGGTGGAATGTCTGGTGGAGGTGGAATGTCAGGAGGCGGAGGCGGAATGCCAGGTGGTGGCATGGGAGGTCATAGTGGTCGTTTTGGCAGTTCAAGTACTTCTACACCAAAGGACTCAGATCTTTTAACAATGAGTCAGATAAAAGAATTAGAGGAAAACTTTAGTGATAAGATAGATGCTTTTAGTGTTACAGCAACAAAGGATACTGGAAAAGCTAAAAATGGAACAGCATATGCTAATGTAAACATTACTGGTACAAATCCAGGATATGAAAAAGTAAAGAACATAGAAATGGCAGATGGAAGGTATATTACAGATACAGATGTTGACGGCTCAAAAATGGTTGCAGTAGTTTCAGATAAATTGGTAAGTAAAATCTTTGGTGAGGGTGCAGATCCAATTGGACAGGAAGTGAAAATATATACTTCAAGTGCAATTCATTGTTATACAATAGTTGGTGTATACACTTATAAATCGTCTGGAGGAAGTACGGAATCAGAGGAAAAGCTTACAACAGATTTATATATTCCTGTAACAGCAGCAAAAAGCTCATCATCAAATAAAAATTATCAGACAGTTACCATAAGAGCTAAAGATAATGTTGATATTACAACATTTACTACAGAACTTCAAACGTATCTAGATAAGCTATATATTAAAAATACTAAGTATAAAGCAACTGCAAGTAATATGGAAAGTATGCTTGAATCAATGACTTCTATGACATCAACAATGGCTCTTGCAATATCGGCAATAGCAGCTATTTCCCTTCTTGTTGGTGGTATTGGAGTAATGAATATAATGCTTGTATCTGTTACTGAAAGAACAAGGGAAATAGGTACAAGAAAAGCATTAGGAGCAAAAAGTTCTCATATAAAGATGCAGTTTATAGTTGAATCAATGATAATATGTGCAATTGGAGGCATTATTGGAATAGTTCTTGGAATAATTATAGGAGTCATAGGTGCTCATGTTATGGGGAATTCACCAGTTATATCACCTATGGTTATAGTAGGAAGTTTTACATTTTCTATGGTTATTGGAATATTCTTTGGATATTATCCAGCTAAAAAGGCAGCAGGTTTAGATCCTATAGAAGCATTAAGGTATGAATAAAATTTAATTAGGATATTATCGTAAGGTCCTTGAACATAAAAACAAGGGCCTTATTTTTATAAAAAATTAAAAATAAATTGCTTAATTGATACTAAAAAACAGACTATACAATTTAAATATAAAGATTTCTATATTCAATTGGTGTAATTCCTTCAACCTCTTTGAATACTTTTGAAAAATTACATTGATCACAAAAACTTAAATTGGTGGAGATTTCTAAGATGCTTTTATTTGTACTTTTTAATAGAGTTTTCGCTCTATTTATTTTTATAATTTTAAAGTATTTCATTATTGATATGCCCATATTATTTTTAAAACACTTACACATATAGCCAACTGACATGTTTAATTCTTTAGATATTTCTTCTAAAGTGAAGTTTTCTTCTAAATGAATATACAAAAAAGCTAATATTTTATTGGTTATAAAATTATTTGTCACTTCTACTGAATTTACAAGTATATCTAAATAAGTATCTGCCATATCCAACTCTACTTTTTGCATATCTGATAGGGTCGTCAGAGTCTGTATTGTTTTATAATATTTATTATATAGGGTGTGAAGAAACTGTTTTGTTGAACCATTTTTTATGATTTCTCTTATGTAGATAACATTCCAAATAAGTAAGTCAGTTCTTTTGGTAGAAAGAGGTAGAAATGCTTCTTGTAATTCATCTTTATGTTTTTTTAAAATAATAGAAATTATTGCATCTTTATTTTTTTGTTGAAATAAAAATGAAAATTCATTATTAAAAAAATAGTCATCAGAATCATATGAATCATACATAGATATATTTCCTTTCTTTATTATCACTTTTATTAACATACAAAATCAATAATTATCACTTTTTTAATTAATCATGTATAAAAATTCCAACTATATATGTAAACATTATACAACATATATGAAAAAATGGTTAATTTTAAATAAAAAATGTTAATAATAAACAAATTTGATAAGTATGGGTTGATATAATAATTTTGTAAGGGTTGCAACCGTTTACTGATAAATTATAGAATTTATTAAATTTTTAAGTGGAAGGTGAGATACGTGAGTAAGAAGTTTAAAGCTATGTCATTAATTATTGCAGGACTTATGGGAGTAACACTTTTAAGTGGATGTGGAAGCATTGGTGGGAATAGTTCAAATGGAAATAGTGATGATGAAATAATTGTATGGTCATATTTAATGGATAATGAAGTTGAGGAAGTTAATAAAATAGCACAAGAATGGGGAAAAGAAAATAATAGAAAAGTTACAGTAGTTAAAGATAACTCTGATTTTCAAAATTTTCTCCAGGCAGCAAATTCATCAAAAGGACCTGATGTTGTATTTGGAATAGCACATAATAATTTAGGTACATTCCATGAAGCAGGGCTTCTTGAAGAAATTCCTGATGGTTTTGTAAATAAAGATGGATATGTAAATTCAACTGTATGGGATGCTGTTTCTTATGATAATAAACCTTTTGCAGTTCCAATATCTATGGAAACATATGCATTATTTTATAATAAAGATAAGGTAAAACAAATGCCAGAAAATATTGAAAAATTAGTGGAAGAGGCAAAAGCATATGGTCCTTCAGGATTTCAATTTTCTATGAATGAATTTTATTATACAGCAGCATTTGTTCAAAGTTATGGTGGATATGTATTTGGAAATAAGAATGGCACAACAGATATAAATGATATTGGACTTGGTAATGAAGGTTCAATAAAAGCATATAAATTTCTACAAGACTTAGTTCAAAAAGATAAATTAATGCCAGCAGACATAACTACTGATATTGCAAATAGTAATTTTAAAACTGGAAATGCTATTTATTATATTGGTGGTCCATGGGATGTGAGTGGATTTAAAGATGCAGGAGTAAACTTTGGTGTAGTTCCAATACCTAAGATTAATAATTCTGATGCTAAAACATTTATGGGAGTTCAGTCAGCATTTGTAAGTAGTAATTCAAATAAAAAAGATGATTCATGGAATCTTCTTAAATATCTTGTTGAAAATTCACCTGAAAAATTATATGAAGTTGGAAACAGACTTCCTGTTATTAAATCTAAATTAGAAGTGGATGAAATAAAAAATAATGAATATAGTCAAGCGTTTATAAAACAAGCTCAGAGTTCAGTTCCTATGCCTAATGTTCCAGAGATAGAATGCATATGGGAACCATTAAAAAATATCACAAGAATATTCAATGGTGAAGATGTAGCAACTGTAGCTAAAGATATAGAACTGGGAGTAAAAGACGGAATTGAAATGTCTAAATAATTAAAATTTACAATAAGTAAGGTGATTAGATATGAGAAAGAGAAAAAGTAATCTTGAAAGCTATAAGTACCTTTCACCAGCATTGATAAGCATATTAATATTGAGTGTATTGCCTACATTATACACTATTTTTATGGCATTTACTGATTACACACTTAAAAATCAAAACTTTGGTTACGGAACAGAAAAAGGATGGCATTTTGTAGGATTGTATCAGTTTAAACAGATTTTGACTGGACCTCTTAAAAGTCAGTTTTTTCCACTTCTTGGATGGACCTTAATTTTTACTGTAATTTCCACAGTAGGAGCATATTTTATTGGATTGATATTTGCAATGGCTTTAGATGATAAGAACATGAAAGAATCATTTATATACAAAGCTTTACTTGTAATACCATGGGCACTTCCAGGTGCAATTACAATAATTTCTTTCAAAGGTTTATTTAATAGTGAGTATGGAGCAATTAATACATTACTGCTTCAAATAAATTTAATTAAAGAACCTGTATTGTGGCTTACAACTCCAATGGCATCAAGGATAGCAGTTATAATAGTCAATCTATGGCTAGGGTATCCGTATATGATGAATGTATGTATTGGAGCTTTATCTTCAATACCTGACACATATTATGAAGCTGCAGATATTGACGGTGCTTCAAGATGGCAGAAGTTCAAAAATATAACACTTCCATCAATAAGTAATGTGTCATATCCCTTATTGATTTCAAACTTTGCATTTAATTTTAATAATTTTAATGCTGCATACCTTTTAACAGAAGGTGGTCCATCAAAATCTGGTTCTTCATTTGCAGGGTGGACAGATATTATTGGATCCGCAACTTATAAAATGTCAACTAGTAAGGGCAACTTTGCACTTGGTGCAGCAATGTCAATACTTATATTCATAATAATAGGTGTAATATCATTTGCAAATATGAGAGCTTCAGGTCAATTTAAGGAGGCAGAGAATGGTTAAGGAGAATTCAGTAAGTACTATTAAAACTAAAAAGGGAATTGGATTAAGTAAGAGAGCAAAAATTGAGCTAAATATAAAAAGAGTATTTTTGATATTTTCTATATTACTTTTGATGTTTCCGGTATTTGCTATTATAACAGCTTCATTATCAACTGGTACAAGCTTTATGCAGAAAAACTTAATACCTGAAAGTATAACGTTTAATAATTATATTAAGGCATTTTCAGATGAAGTAGGTTTTAGTAAATGGATGTTAAATACTACATTTGTAGCAGTTACAGTTGCACTTTTTCAACTTTTTTTGACGATACCATCAGCATTTGCTTTTTCAAAACTAAAATTTAAAGGAAAAAGCAAATGGCTTATGTTTTTAATAATACTTCAAATGTTTCCATCGTCTATGACAGTACCAGCAATACTTTCAATTGCTTATAAGGTACCATTTGGAATGGATAATCTATTATTTTTAGCTCTTATTTTATGTGCTGGAAGTGCTTATAATATATGGCTTATGAAAGGATTTATTGATGGAATCCCAAATGACCTTGAAGAAGCAGCAAGAATAGATGGGGCAACAACATGGCAGGTCTTTACAAAGATAATATTACCTCTTGCAAAATCAATGGCTGTTGTAATTTTTTTCTTTGCATTTATTGCAGTATATAGCGAATTTGTATTTTCAGCAGCACTTATAAAAAATAAAGATTTACTTACTGTGGTTGTTGGTATGAAGTCTTTTACTGCAGGAAAATTAACTGACTGGCCAATGTATTCAGCCTGCTCAATATTGATTTCTGTTCCTCTTGCAATTGTATTTGTATCAATTCAAAGGTTTATAGCAAAAGGACTTGTTGCAGGTGCAGTTAAAGAATAAAAAAATATGTTTTTAGAAAGTTATTATAAAATGGAGGATTAAAAGTGAATAAATACGCAGTATATCACATAACAGATGCACCGTATTCTTATCCTAAAGATTTGAATACTTTATCTGTAATAATAAGAACAGCAAAAGACGATATAAAATCCTGTAGGATATATTATAAAACAAGATATGATTGGCAAAATCCATTTAATATAAAAGAAATGAAAAAAAGTGATACAAATAAATTATTTGATTATTATAAAGCAGATATATCAGTTGAGCGTAATAGGTATAGATATTATTTTGAACTTGAAGATAATAATGGAGAAGTAGAATTTTTCGATGAACGTGGATTTAAAAAGCAAATGGAAAAAAGGCCAGAAGCAGCTAGTTTTCAATATCCATACATTGCAGAGAGTGATGCATATGAGAAAGTGAATTGGCTTCAAGAAGCTGTTGTATACCAAATTTTTGTTGAGCGATTTTGTGATGGAGATAAAAGTATAGATCCTGAAGAAGCATTAGAGTGGGGGAGTGATGTAACGACCAATTCTAAGTTTGGTGGAGATTTACAAGGGATTATAGATAAATTAGATTATTTGGAATATCTTGGAGTGAATTTGATTTATTTAACGCCTATATTTAAATCGTCATCAAATCATAAGTATAATACATGTGACTACTATAAGATTGAACCACAGTTTGGAACGCTGGATAAGGCTAAGGAACTTGTTTTAAAGTGTCATGAAAGAAATATAAAGATAGTTTTTGATGCAGTATTTAACCATTCGGGATCTGATTTCTTTGCATTTAAAGATATTTTGAAAAATCAGCAAAAATCAAAGTATACTAATTGGTATTTCATAGATAACTATCCTGTCGATATTAATAAGTGTAACTATTATACATTTGCAGATTATATAAGTACAATGCCTAAATTTAATACTTCAAATGAAGATGTAAAAGAATATTTATTGAATGTTGGAGCGTATTGGATTAACGAAGTTGGGATTGATGGATGGCGTTTAGATGTATGTGATGAAGTAGATCACTGTTTTTGGAGAGATTTTAAGAAAAAAATAAAACATAGTAAAAAGGATGCCATTTTGATAGGTGAAATAATGCATGAATCAAGTTCATTTTTGAAGGGAGACCAGTTAGACAGTATAATGAATTATCCTTTTAAGGGAGCTATGATAGATTTTTTCGGTAATAGAAGTATAAATGCAGAAGAGTTTGATGATATTCTTGCAAAAAATAGAGTGATTTATATGGATGATATAAACAGACAGCTTTGGAATTTGATTGGAAGTCATGATACATCAAGGTTTTTGACAGAGTGTGAAGAAAAAATAGAGCGAATGAAATTAGCTATAGTATTTCAATTTACTTATATTGGTGTACCGTATATATATTATGGTGATGAAATTGGACTTGCAGGAGGAGAAGAACCACAATCGAGAAAGTGTATGATATGGGATTCGAAAGAACAGAATTGTGAACTTTTAGAATTTTATAAAAAGATGATAAAAATAAGAAAAGAAAACAAAGTTCTGATTTATGGAGATTATAAAACTGTTTATTGTAAGGATAATATAATTGCTTTTATTAGGGAAGATAAAGATAATAAAGTACTAGTTATAATAAATAATACTTATAAAAAAGTTAAAATAAATATTAATAAAGATCATGAATATATGAATATGCTTACAGGAAAATTTGAATTAATTAAAGATACTATTGGGATTGATTCAATGAGTTATAAAATTTTGAAATTATAAAGAAATATATCATTAAATGGGACTGTTTAAGTAAATTATTTAGAGTTATAAAGATATCTTATATATGGAATTAAAAAAGATTCATATATGAGATATTTTTATTTATAATACTTGGCATAACTAGTTAAGGGTATATTTTTTCTATAGGAGAACAATATATTATTGTAAGGTTTATAAATAATCTTGAAAGGAAGAGTTTTAGGTGTTTAGAAATAAAAAAATATTTCTTCTAGATATTGATGGTACTGTATCTGTTGGAAATAAGGTAATAGAAGGTACTTTTGAATTTTTAGACTATATTGTTGGTAATGGTGGAAAATATATTTTTATAACGAATAATTCTAGTAAAAGTATAGATGACTATGTAGAAAAATTTAATGGGTTGGGATTTAAAGTTGATGAGAGCAATTTTATAACTGCATCTTATGCTACAGCATTATATTTGAAGAATAATTATAATAATAATAAAATATTTGTATTAGGTACAAAATCATTTATTGATGAACTTAAAAAGTTCAATTTAA
Organism: Clostridium butyricum; assembly: GCF_006742065.1. NCBI lineage: Bacteria > Bacillati > Bacillota > Clostridia > Eubacteriales > Clostridiaceae > Clostridium > Clostridium butyricum. Next base: position 1,262,457 of record NZ_AP019716.1, read on the forward strand.
ATATTACAGAAAAATTAGAAGAAAAAATAAGTTGTGTAGTTGTAGCTTACGATGATGAATTGACATATAAAAAAATCGAAAAAATATGTGAACTTCTTTCAAAAGAGAAAAGTGTAGATTATATAGCAACAAATCCTGATTTAGTATGTCCAGTATCTTTTGGGTTTGTTCCAGATTGTGGGTCACTATGCATGATGATTGAAAATGCAACCAAGAGAAAGCCAGAATACATAGGAAAGCCTAATAGATTTATAATAGATATATGTCTTGATAAATATAATTGCAAAAATGAAGATATGATTATTATTGGAGATAGGTTATACACTGATATTCTATGTGGGATAAATACAGATATTGATACCTGCTTGGTTTTAACTGGAGAAGCAGTAGAGGATGATTTAAAGGAGTCTAAAATTCAGCCTAAATATGTATTTAATAGTATTAAAGAACTTTATGAAGGCTTAAAATAAATAACATATATGTTAAAATTCTAAAGTTACATAATAAATGATAGAAACATTTTCAGTAGAGATTTTAAATTTAATTGATTATAGGAAGTATCTAAGAAGATACTCTGTAATAAGATGTAAATCGTAATATATGTTAAAAGATTTATGGAGGTAGGAATAAGATTACATATATAAGTTACTTATATTTATACTATATAGTAATTGGATATTTCTGAAAATGAAATTGAAAAAAGATATATCATATGGTATATTAAGTATATAATATTAAATAATTTAAAACATATAATTAATGTATTTATAGAATGTTTTAAATGCTTTTATATAAAAGCTAAATAAATTTTAGAAATGGGGTATAAATATGATATTAGTAAATTGCGCATTAAGACAAGACGACATAATTAAAATTGTAGAAGGACTTGAAGTAGATGGGACAAATCCTTTCAAATTCAAAAGTAAGCAAGGACTTCAAATGTTTTTTGAATCAACTTACGGTGATGATGAAAAAGCAGCTTCATTTGTAAAGTCACAAATAAAATCAACAGAAGTTGGTAAAGCATTATTCTTCAGTGTTGCTGTAAAATAAGAATTTTAAAATTTGAAATTTTTAAAAAAATAAATTGCAACTAATTTTCAAAAGTTAACAATTAAAATAAATAATGAGCTTGCACACAAAGGTTATTTGTGTACAAGCTCATTATTTATTTTCTTTTTTTACAATTTTAATTTGATGTAGAAGATTAAAAGTTATGTAGAATTTATACAATAGGTGTATAAATATATACTTTCTATTTATTATACTTATAAAAACTTAAAAAAAAGTAATAAAAATATAGTATAAAAAGTCATATAATTTCAAATTTATATATATATAAAGTAAAATAAGTATGATATAATCTAAATAATGTTGTTTGAAATTTACGCAATATTAAATATAAATTATTGCAAGATAGAATTTTTTTTATTTCAAAAAAGAATGTATTCTGCCAGTAATTTTTATTAATAAAAACTTTAATTAAAGGAGTTGTATTTAAATTGGGGAAAAAATTTAAAAGAGTCTTAGTTGCCAACAGAGGCGAGATTGCTATAAGAATTTTTAGAGCTTGTCACGAACTAGGTATAAGAACTGTGGCTATATATTCGGAGGAGGATAAATGCTCTCTTTTTAGAACTAAGGCTCATGAAGCATATTTAATCGGAAGAAATAAAGGTCCAGTTGAAGCGTATTTAAACATGGATGAAATTATAGACCTTGCAATAAAGAAGCATGTAGATGCTATTCATCCAGGTTATGGATTTTTATCAGAAAATGCTGAATTTGCAAGAAGATGTGAAGAAGCAGGAATTGAATTTATAGGTCCAAAATCAGAAATGATGGAAAAGCTAGGCGATAAAATACAATCTAAAATCGTTGCAGAGGGTGTTGGTGTTCCAGTAATACCAGGTTTAGATAAGCCAGTTGAAACTGAAGCAGAAGCTTTAGAAGCAGCTAAATACTGTGGATATCCAGTAATGGTTAAAGCAGCAGCAGGCGGCGGCGGAAGAGGTATGAGAATTGTAAGACGCGAAGAAGAGCTTGTAGAAAATTATAGAAATGCTAAAAATGAAGCTAAAAAAGCTTTTGGTATAGATGATATATTTATAGAAAAGTACATAGAAAGACCAAAACATATTGAAATTCAAGTTTTAGGAGATAAATACGGTAATGTAGTTCATCTTTATGAAAGAGACTGCTCAATTCAAAGAAGACATCAAAAGGTTATAGAATTTACTCCAGCAATTACTTTAAGTGATGAAAAAAGACAGGAAATCTGTAACGATGCATTAAAGATTGCAAAATCAGTAGATTATAGAAGTGCAGGTACTTTAGAATTTTTAGTTGATGCAAATGGAAATCACTATTTTATAGAAATGAATCCAAGAGTTCAAGTTGAACATACTATAACAGAAATGACAACTGGAGTAGATATAGTTCAAAGTCAGATTTTAATTGCAGAAGGATATGAATTAAGTTCTAAGGAAGTAGGAATACCTTCACAAGAAGCTATAAAACCAAGAGGATATGCTATCCAATGTAGAATAACAACAGAAGATCCGGCAAATAATTTTGCTCCAGACACAGGAAGAATTGATGTATACAGAAGTGGAGCAGGTTTTGGTATCAGACATGATGGTGGTAATGGATTTGCAGGTGCAGTAATAAGTCCTTATTATGATAGTTTACTTGTAAAGACTACTGCATATTCAAGAACTTTTGAAGATACAATAAGAAAATCAATACGTTCAATAAAGGAATTAACAATAACAGGAGTTAAAACTAATGTTGATTTCGTAATAAATGTTTTAAATAATGAACAATTTAGAGAGGGTACATGTGATACTAACTTTATTGCAGATAACCCACAATTGTTTGATATATCACCAAGAACAGATGAAGAGCATAGAGTGTTAAAGTTTATTGGTGAAAGAATAGTAAATGTTACAAAAGGAAATAAAAAGGAATTTGATGTTCCTGTTATTCCACATGTAAGTGGAGAAATTGTTAAAACTCTTAGTGGTACTAAACAGATATTAGATGAAAAAGGCCCTCAAGGAGTTGTTGATTATATTAAGAATCAAAACAAACTTTTACTTACAGATACAACAATGAGAGATGCTCAACAGTCATTACTTGCTACAAGAGTAAGAAGTGTTGACATGAGCAAGATTGCAAAATCAACTGCTTATTATGGTCAGGATTTATTTTCTCTTGAAATGTGGGGAGGAGCTACATTTGATACAGCATATAGATTTTTAAAAGAATCTCCTTGGCAAAGACTTGAGTCATTAAGAAAGAGAATTCCAAATGTAATGTTCCAAATGCTTGTAAGAGGCGCTAATGGTGTAGGATATAAAAACTACCCTGATAATGTAATAAGATCATTTATAAAAGAAGCAGCAGATACTGGAATAGATATATTCAGAATTTTTGATTCACTTAACTGGCTTAAAGGAATAGAAGTATCATTGGATGAAGTATTAAAGGCAAATAAGGTTGCAGAAGTTGCACTTTGTTATACTGGAGATATTTTAGATGAAACTAGAGATAAATATTCCCTTCAATATTATGTTGATAAAGCTAAAGAAATTGAAAAAATGGGAGCTCATATCTTAGCAATTAAGGATATGTCAGCACTTCTTAAACCATATGCAGCTAAAAAACTTATTACTGCATTAAAAAATGAAGTATCTCTTCCAATACATCTTCATACACATGATACTACAGGTAATGGTGTAGCAACTGTACTTATGGCAGCAGATGCTGGAGTTGATATTGTAGATACAACATTTAACAGTATGTCAGGACTTACAAGTCAGCCTGCACTTAACTCTATTGTTGCTGCACTTGGAAATACTAATAGAGATACGAAAATAGATATTGCTGGAATTCAGAAAATATCTGAGTATTGGGAAGCTGTAAGACCAGTATATAGTGAATATGAATCAGATTTAAAATCAGGAAGCACTGAAATTTACAAATACGAAATTCCAGGTGGTCAGTATTCAAACTTAAAACCACAAGCTGAAAGTTTTGGCCTTGGGCATAGATTTGATGAAATTAAAAAGATGTATGGCGTAGTTAATGATATGCTTGGAGATATTATAAAGGTTACACCTTCTTCAAAAATGGTTGGAGATATGGCAATCTTTATGGTACAAAATGATTTAACACCAGAAAACATATATGAAAAAGCTGCTAATATGGCATTCCCAGATTCAGTAGTATCATACTTTAAAGGAATGATGGGTCAGCCTGAAGGTGGATTCCCTGAAAAATTACAAAAACTTGTACTTAAGGGTGAAGAAGCTATAACAGTAAGACCAGGAGAATTATTACCTCCTGAAGATTTTGATAAGATAGCTGCTTATTTAGAAGAAAAATATAAATTTAAACCATCAAATAAGGATTTAATAAGTTATGCTTTATATCCAGATGTATTTGAAGATTTCATAAAACATGTTATGGAATATGGTGAAGTAAGACTTATGGGAAGTGATGTATTCTTCCATGGTCTTTCAGAAGGTGAAACAAGTGAGATTGAAGTTAAAGAAGGTAAAATCCTTATTGTTCAGTTAATTGAAATTGGAAGACTTGATGCTCAAGGTTTTAGAGCTCTTGAATTCGAAATTAACGGAAACAGAAGATCTATAAAGATTAAAGATAAAACTGAAAGAGCACAAGCAAATCTTGGTGATGGAAATACAACTGTAATGGCAGATACAGACAATAAGATGGAAGTTGGAGCAAGTATACCTGGTAATGTAATAAAAGTTCTTGTCCAAGAAGGTCAAGAAGTTAAAGAAGGTGAAAGTCTTATAGTCGTTGAAGCTATGAAGATGGAAACAAATGTTGTAGCTTCAGTAGATGGTACTGTTGAAAAAATATTTGCTAAAGAAGGTCAACAAGTTAAGACTGGTGAATTACTTGTTAAATTAAAATAATATAAATATATATTAATTACTTATAATAAGGCATTTTGAATATTTTTCAAAATGCCTTATTTAATTTGTACTCACAAAAATGTGAAATTTAAATAATATAGTAAGGTAAAAGCTATTAATTTAAGGAGAAAAATATGTATTTGTCAAAACCGGCAGAGGGATTTTGTATACCTGTTTTATATATAAGAAAAGAGCATCTAGATATAAGTGAACTTAAGGATATTGCAAGTAAAGAGGTTGAAAAAACTATTTTTTCAAGAGGAGAAACTTTAAATGATGATGATTGCTCAAAAAAATCTAATGAAGATGAAAAAATAAGTGAAAGATTAATATTTGATGATGATGATATTAATATTGAAGAAGTAAAAGAAACTATCGTTAAGAGAAAAGTTGAAGAAGTCGATGTTAAAAATGTTGGTTTTCTTATTTTTGATGGAGATATTAAGGATGAGGGAGAAGACTCTGACTATATATTAAAGGATAAAAACAAGAAAAAACAAATAGGATAAAAAACATATAAGGATAGTAAATAAGCTAAAAAGGATTATACTTTTTAGCTTATTTATTTGGAGTTTATTAGAATTAAAAAAATTTATAATTAATAATTTTATAAAGAAAATAAATATAGAATTTTTGCAATATTTATTGCATTTTAACAGTTACAGGAATATAATTATATTAAAGAAAAGGTTTACAGAAAATTATAATTATTAAGAAATTTGTAATTGACTACTTTTTATGCTAGTTATTGAAAATTAAATTTAATTTTACTCTAAGTTACTTTTTATTAAATTTTAGGGGGAATTTATATGTTGGGATTTTCAGAACTTTGTATCTATTTAGTAAAATGTGTGTACAGATTTTTAAAGTATACAGGCTTAATAGTACCAGTATCAGTAGCAGCATTAATAATAAGTGTTCAAGAAGGCTATTTGGGATTTTCACTATCTAATTCAAATATAGCTATATATTTAGATTTCTTATTGTTATATTTTTCATCTATAGTTTTTTTATATATTTTTATTAAGCATTTAAGAAAAACTTTTAATGAATTAAAGTTGGATGTGAAATATATTAAAGAACATGTCAATGAAAAGCATGTCTCTTGATAAAAATATAAGTTAAAAAGTGATAAGGTTAATTTGAAAAAATTAAATTAGATATAGTAGAAACAGTACTGAGCAAAATATGTTTGATGATGCTTAGTACTGTTTTTTGTGCAAAATAAAGCAGCTTATATAAGGGGAAATAAGCTGCTTTAAAATATTTAAATAGGGATAAATAATGAAAAGTTTTGAATAATTATCTTATGCTATTGATTATATAGATTAATTGTTACAATAGTATGTCAATTTATCAGAATATATATTTTTTAATTAAGTTTATTTATATGGAAAATGAATTAGGTAATTTTATTCAATATTTGCAAGATTTTGAGCTGAAATTAACAAGAAATAGAGAAACCATAATTGTATAATAAAAAATATAAGATAATTAACCAGCTTTATTTTCGAATCTGATGCATCAAAGAAGTTTTTGAATTTTATAATTTAGCGATGGTAGTATCATATCTTATTTCTTAGATTAAGAAGATTAAAATTGAACATAAATTTAGAAATAAATAACTATATAGAGTTTTAAAAATAATAAAAATCAAAAAGGTAGGTAGGAAGTATGGATGTAATTACTATTGGAGATGCAATGGTTGCAATGTGTCCTAAGGAGAAAGGACCAATATTATTCTGTAATACTTTTGAAAGAAAAATAGGAGGAGCAGAATTAAATGTAGCAATTGGATGTGCAAGACTTGGTTTAAAATCAGGATGGATAAGTAGACTTGGACAAGATGATTTTGGAAAACATATTCTTAAAACAGTAAGGGGAGAAGGTATAGATACATCTCAAATTGAATTAGTAGAAGGATATCAGACATCTGTTTATTTTAGAGAAGTTATGGCAAATGGTGACAGTAGATCATTTTACTATAGAGAAAACTCTCCAACAAGTACTATGACAGCAGAGTCGTTAGATGAAAATTACTTTAGGAATTCAAAAGTTCTACATATAACAGGAGTTTTTCCATCAATCAATGATAATAATAAAGAAATATTATTGAAAGCAGTAGAACTAGCTAAAAAAAATAATTTATTAATCTCTTTTGATCCTAATATAAGGTTGAAAATGTGGACAAAGAGTCAAGCAAGAGAATTTATTAATAAATTTTTAAGTGAGGTAGATATTCTTTTAGTTGGAGATGAAGAAATATCAATATTGATTGATGAAGAAGACACAAATGAAGCGATAAAAAAATTTCATGATCTGGGAATCGACAAAGTTGTTGTTAAGAGAGGCGCAAAAGGTGCTATAGGTTCAGATGGTTCGAATATTTATGATGTAGCAGCAATTAAGCCTAAAGCCTTAATTGATACAGTTGGTGCAGGCGATGGCTTTGCAGCAGGATTCTTAAGTGCATATTTAAAAGGAGACTCTTTTGAGGAAAGTATAGAATTTGCTAATGCTGTTGGATCCTTAGTAGTTGGAATTGAGGGAGATAATGAGGGACTACCTTATTATGAAGACGTTTTAGCACATTTAGGAAAAATAAAGACAATTGAAAGATAGAAATAAGAAGAGGTGTAGATATATGTTTGAAAATACTTATAAGATATTAAAAGAAGAAAAAGCTGTTGCTGTAATAAGGACAAGTACTTATGAAGAAGCAAAGGAAATTAGTATAGCAGCAATTGAGGGTGGAATAAAAATTATAGAAGTTACAATGAGTGTTCCAGATGCACCAAAGTTAATAAAAGAATTAAAAGATAAATATAATGATGTATGTGTAGGTGCTGGAACTGTACTATCAAAAGATAATGTAGATGAGTGTATAGAAAATGGAACTGACTTTATTGTATCTCCATGTTTAGATGAAGAAGTTATAGGATATGCTAATCAAAGAAAAGTTTTAGTTATTCCAGGTCTTATGACTATGTCAGAATTAAACAGGGCTTATAAAATGGGATTAAGATTCATTAAAGTATTCCCAGGAAGTGTAGTTGGAAAAGGATTTATAGGAGCAGCAAAATCAATATTTAATGACATATGCATAATGCCAACAGGAGGCGTAAAAAAGGAAAATATAGTTGAATGGATTAATGCTGGTGCAGATTGTAGCGGGATTGGCAGTGATTTAAATAAAATATATAAAACTGATGGTGCTTATGGAGTTAAAGAATATTGTAGGCTTGTTAAAGAAGAAGTAAAGAAAACAGAAAAATAAAAGTAAATTTTAGATTTAATTGGATTATACAAGCTTATGAGAGAGTTTTCAGTATAAAATAATTAGGAATTTAATCATGGATACAGTAAATTTAATTAAATAAATTTACTGTATCTTTCTTTATGAGAAATTATATTATATAAATACATATAAGATAAAAAATCAGAATGTGCTTTTTGTGAATACATATTATGTCCAAACAGTGCATGTTAAAATTATTGAATAATTTGTAAAAATATCAAATAAAGATAGTAAATATGATATAATATACACAGATTTTGTACAAGCTTAGATTGTATAAGAAAATTGATTTATCTTATAAATTTAGATAAATCTTATTAAGCTATATTTATATACAATATTTAAGGAGGCAAAAATGGCACATACTGAAGAAAAGAATAAGCAGATTACAAGTAGTAATGTTGATTATACTTCTAAAATTGAGAGAGCTAAGGAACCCTTTAAGAATGAGATATTAAAAATGCAGACAAAAGAAGAGAAACTTTTGTATTTAAAGCAACAGAAACAAAGATATGTTTTATTAAAAGAAAATAGTAATAATGCATATCTAATATCAATGGTTGTGAGTTTTGTTCTTGTAATAAGTCTTATAATACTGCTTGCAAAAACAGAAAAAAGTGTGTTTTTTATAAGTTTTATGTTTGCATTAATAATAGTCATGGGAATAGTATGGATAGTGTTATTTATGACAATGAAAAATACAAGTACAAATTATACTATAATTCTATTTGCACTTGATGATTTGAAAGAAAAGATTCAAGGCAGCCTTGGTGGAGGTTATGATGATGTAACCAAACTTAAGGAAATAATAATAGGAATTAATTCTGAAATTGAAGACACTAAACAGCAAGTTAAAGAAGGATATTCAATAATTGAGCAAAGAATAAAAGAGTTTTCTAAAAAGTAATAGAATCTTTAAAATATGTGATGCAGGTATTTATATAAATAGGCATCACATATTTTTTATTTTAATATTGTTTTCCTATTATTGAATCAGTAGAGACTTTTATATATTCACAATGAGAACAATCAATATCATTAAAATATGATAAATATCTTTTTTTGAATTTAAGTAAAATTGAATTTTGCTCATTAGTATCATTAATAATTTCAGAAGTTCCACAAGCTGTTATCAATTGATATGCATCTATATAGAATCCTAATATGGAATTTTCAATGGATATATAGATTTTTTCTAGATTGTTTATATTATGAATTATTTTATCCTTATTAATATTTATAAAGTAAAATGTAAAATTGTCATTATCATAATCAAAGACATATAACATTGGAACAATATTTAGAGTATCTGAACTAGTTATAAAATTACAGATTTTTTTTGACTCTAGTGCTGATATGATTTCATTTGTATGAAGAGTTCGATATTTACGAATATCCATAAAAATAATTCCTCATTTTATATTAATCTTATATATAATATGAAATAATTCTAAAAAAGTTGTGAATTTTATTTAAGTAAAAGTGCCTTAAATATTCATTACGTAAGTATTATTTGTAGTATAAATACATTAATAAAAATAATTAATAAAGCAAAATAGTTTTTATTAAAAAATGCTTGAAAAGCATACTGAAAAATAATACATAGGTATTAGCAATATTATAAAAATTAAATTATGATATAAGTATTAATGATTAATAGAAATATTAAGTAAGATATTGACCAAATAACATTTGAAAAGAGAGTGATTTATTGTGATAGATAATAAAAAGAAAAGTCAGGCCCTTGCACCTGCAACACAATTTTTTGGAACAGAGGCTTTTGAGTCTTCAAAGGAAACAACAATACGTTGGCTTGGAAATTCAGGAGAATTTATTAATTGTCATGGAACGTGCATAATGATAGACCCATTATTAAAGGGATTTGACATGCCATTACTTATTGATATACCAATTTTGCCCAAGGATGTTCCTCACTTAGATGCTGTTTTAATTACTCATTGTGATAATGATCACTATAGTAGAGTGACATGTAGTGAAATGAAAGATGTATGTGATGAATATCATTCCACTGAATATGTAGCGGAATTAATGAAAGAAGAAGGTCTTAAAGCTTTTGGGCATAAAATAAAGGAAACCTTTGAAATTGGTCCTGTTAAAGTTACATTAACACCAGCTGACCATGCATGGCAAAATGAATCATCAAAACATGCTACTCGTTTATTTAAATTTGAAGATTACTGTGGATTTTGGTTAGAAACACCTGATGGAACAATTTGGATGCCTGGAGATTCACGATTATTACAAGAACATCTGGAAATGCCAGTACCAGATGTTATACTTATGGATTTTTCTGATAGCAAATGGCATATAGGTTTAGAAGGTGCTGTAAAGTTAGCAGAAGCATATCCTAATACTCCATTATTGCTTTTACATTGGGGAACAGTAGATGCTCCGCATATGGCAGAATTTAATGGAGATCCAAAGAAGCTTGAAAAACTTATAATAAATCCAGAACGAATTAATGTAGTGGCACCAGGTGAACCATTTCTATTAAAACACTTAAATAAAACAAATATTGGTTAAATTAAATGATAATTGGTGAACTATCGGAAAGAAATATAATAGAGGAATTTTAATTCAGAAAATAGATAGTAATTTTAATAAAAGCAGAGAATTCATAGTTTAAGAGAATCTCTGTTTTTATTTTATTAAAAATTCTTAGAGGTAATATTTAGATTAAGTTAGCTGACGTTATCAATGCTTAAAAAGCATATCTTATGGCAAGTTATGTTGAAAGGGACTTTTTTATATGCTATGATTTATATATTGAAGGGAGTGTAGATATGGAACTTAGAGTATTAAAGTATTTTTTAATGGTGGCTAGAGAAGAAAACATTACAAAAGCAGCAAATCTTTTGCATGTCACACAACCTACATTATCAAGACAATTAATGCAGCTTGAAGAAGAGCTTGGAGTAAAGCTTTTTAATAGAAGTAAACATAGTATAATACTGACTGAAGATGGAATGTTATTAAAGCGTCGGGCTCAAGAAATAGTTATGTTAGCTAATAAAACAGAACAGGAATTTTCACATAAAGAAGGTAACTTGACTGGTGAAATTGCAATAGGATGTGCTGAAACTAAGAATATGTCTTTTATATCAGAACAAATGCTTTACTTTCGTAAAGATAATCCCCTTATACAATATAGTATTTATAGTGGAATAGCAGATGATATTAAAGATAGAATTGAGAAGGGAATATTAGATATTGGATTATTAACAGAACCAGTAGATATAGGTAAATATGAATTTATTCGCATGCCTAAAAAAGAGCAGTGGGGCATATTAGTGAGAAAAGATTCTATATTGGCTTCTAAAAAATGTATATATCCAAAAGATTTAGTTGATATCCCTTTAATAATGGCCAAAAGAGAAATGGTAAAAAATGAGTTGGCAAGCTGGTTTGGAGATTATTATGATTCTCTTGATATAGCAGCAACATACAATCTTATTTTAAATGCGACTATTATGGTGGAAAATAAGGTAGGTGCAGCTCTGTGCTTTAATTTTGAAAATGTATATGATAATCTATGTTTTATACCTCTTTATCCTAAGCTGGAAACTGGTACTGTTCTTGTATGGAAGAAGAATCAAACTTTTTCAAAAGCGACAGATCAATTTATAAAGCGTATTAGAAATGCTCTTTAGGCATTTGAAATGATTTATTATAGGTATTAGACATTACATAGTGTGTATATTAGAATGTAGGTGTTCAGATAGAACATCTACATTTTTGCGTTATGAAATATTAACAAGAAAGGAGAAGGATTAATATGTATTTGATTAGTAAAATTTAAGCTATTAATTTTAATCAATGAAATGCTTTTTAAGCATAATAGACAATAGATTATAAGTATTAGATATTAGAAATATATGGTGTTAACATTAAGTTAGAATTATTTATAATATAGAGAAATTGAGGTACAAGTATGTTTTCGAATGAATCACTTAAGAAATTAATTATTCCAATATTTATGGATCAGATTTTAATTATTATAGCATCTATAATTGCAACTATGATGATTTCATATGCAGGGGAAGCAGCTGTATCAGCAGTTTCTCTTATTGATATGATAAACATGCTTCTTATAAATGTATTAGCAGCACTTACTGCTGGTGGAGCTGTAATTGTATCACAATATATAGGATTTAGAGATAAAAACAAGTCCTGTATAGCTGCTAGTCAACTATTCACTATAGCAACAATTATTTCAATTGGAATTATGGGTTTTGTATTTATATTTCATAAACCACTATTAAAAATTCTTTTTGGCAATGTAGATCATAATGTTATGAATTTAGCAATTACTTATTTTGTTATATATTCTATATCCTATCCTTTTTTATCAATTTATGATTCTGGTGCTGCATTATTCAGATCTATTGGAAATTCACGAGTTCCTATGATAGTTTCAATTGCAATGAATGCAATTAACATTGTGGGAAATGCAATAGGAATTTTTGTTTTCAATGCAGGTGTTGTCGGCATTGCTATATCAATAATAATTTCACGTGCATTTGCGGCTTTAGTTATGGTGTATTTATCATTAAATAAAAAGAATAAAGTATTTATTAGCTTTTCACAAATATTTACTATTAAGCGAGATATGATTATTAAAATTTTAAATATAGCAATTCCAAATGGAATAGAAAATGGTATTGTCCAGTTAGGAAGAATACTATTGATTAGTATCATTGCATTATTTGGTACTGATCAAATTGCTGCAAATGGAATAACAAACAGTCTTGTTATGATATCAATTAGTTTTGCAACAGCTATGAATATAGCAATAGTTAGTGTAATAGGGCAATGTGTTGGAGCTGGTGATTATGCACAAGCAGATTTTTATACAAAGAAATTATTGAAAATAACGTATATAGGAACTATAGTTATAAGTTTAGCAGAAATTTTACTTCTTCCATGGATATTAAATTTGTACACATTATCAGCGGAAGTGACTAATTTAACTTATATATTAGTTATAATTCATAATTGCCTGGCGATAATTTTTTGGCCACTATCATTTACATTGCCTAATAGTTTACGTGCTTCTGGGGATGTACGTTTTACTATGATTGTATCTATTAGTTCTATGTTTATACTCAGAATATCTTTTGGATATATTTTGGGGATTATATTTAATTTAGGAGTAATTGGTGTGTGGCTTGCTATGGGGGCAGATTGGATGTTACGTTCTATAATTTATGTGTTGCGTTTTAAAAATGGAAAATGGAGAGAGTTTAAGGTTATATAAATTTTTAAGAAAGGATGATTAAAGATGGACAGAATTAAATCTAGTGAAAAAATACAAAAGCAATTATGGGGAGACAAAAATAGTGAATTAATGACAAGTGACTCAGAATTCTATGAAATAATGAAAAGATTTATATATGGTGAGGTATGGCAACATGGAAATTTAGAGCCTAAGATTTGTGAGTTAATTATAATTGCAGTTAATATTACAAATAATAATATGGAACAATGTGCAGAACATGTTGAAGCAGCATTGAATATTGGTATATCACCAGTAGAGATAAAAGAAACTTTATACCAATGTGCTCCTTATGTGGGATTTTCAAAAGTTCAAAATGCAATTGTTGTTACAAATCAAATATTTGAAGAAAAAGGTGTTAAACTTCCACTTGGAAATCAATCAACAACAACAGAAGATAATAGAATTGCTAAAGGTATTGAAGTACAAAAATCAATCTTTGGCTCAGAAAATATTGATAATCTTAGAGCAAATGCACCAGATAATCTAAAACATATTCAAGATTATTTATCCGGTTACTGTTTTGGGGATATTTGCGGAAGAAATGGTCTTGATATAAAGATTAGAGAGCTTATAACCTTCAGTATTATAGCAACACTTGGAGGTTGTGAAAATCAACTTCGTGCACATATTGGGGGCAATGCAGCAATAGGAAATGATAAAGAAATTTTATTAAATGTAATAACACAATGTATGCCATACATTGGATTTCCAAGAACTCTAAATGCTATCACATGTATAAATGAAGTGTTAAAGTAAGTTTCATTAACTACTAAATTTTTAATAGAAAAAATAATTTATAATGGAACCATTATTGTTGCAAAGAAAAAATTTTCTGTAGAAGTGGGAACTATACAAAAAAGGCTGTACTACAAGGCATTTAAACCTTGTAATACAGCCATTCTCATAAATAAATGGTGCCGCTAGCCGGATTCGAACCGGCACGGTATCACTACCAGAGGATTTTGAGTCCACCACGTCTGCCAGTTCCATCATAGCGGCATGTTACTGACAAAAAATATTCTAGCATGAATAGATAAAAAATTCAACAGTTATTTTAAAAATAAATTTACAATAATATAATAAATTACATTTGATTACAGTTGTAACTTATGATGGAATATTTTCTATGTAGTAAAATAAGGAGTACATTATTTGAGACTATATAAAGGAAAATGGTATTTTATTGATATTTTTTTAATGAAAAAGTTTAGTTTTTATCATTTTACTATAGAAAAAATAAAAAAATGAATATTTAGAGAATAAATTTTCAAATAAAGGTTGTTCCAAGTGAAATCATTTGCTAGAATAGTAGTAGGGGAAACGCCCCGCTGGGTCAATTTGTGCCCAGAGCAATTTTGAAAACTTAGAAATAAGGTTTAATAGTTGTGATTATCTATTAATTAGGGAGGAGCAAAAATATATGATGTATTCAAAAGAAGTTGAAGAAATGTGTGTACTTGCTAAAGGTCCTAATCACGGGCCAGCACCAATTCCTGCAGAAGGAAAATGGGTTCAATCTAAAGAAGTAACTGATATATCAGGATTAACTCATGGTATAGGTTGGTGTGCACCACAACAAGGAGCTTGTAAATTAACACTTAATGTTAAGGACGGTATAATCGAAGAAGCATTAGTTGAAACAATTGGATGTTCAGGAATGACTCATTCAGCTGCTATGGCTTCAGAAATATTACCAGGAAAGACTATATTAGAAGCATTAAACACAGACTTAGTTTGTGATGCTATAAACACTGCAATGAGAGAATTATTCTTACAAATCGTTTACGGAAGAACTCAAACTGCATTCTCTGAAGGCGGATTACCAATCGGAGCAGGTCTTGAAGACTTAGGTAAGGGATTAAGATCACAAGTTGGTACTATGTACGGAACTTTAGCTAAAGGACCTAGATACTTAGAAATGGCTGAAGGATATGTTACAGAAGTAGCTGTAGACGAAGATAAAGAAATCATCGGATACAAGTTCGTTAACTTAGGAAAAATGATGGAAAGTATCGCTAAAGGTGTTGACGCTAATGAAGCTTTAGAAGCTGCTAGAGGACAATACGGAAGAGTTGACGATGCTGCTCAATTATTAGACCCAAGACATAACTAATTATTTGTGAAGGAGGAATTTTAAAATGGCATTATTTGAAAGTTATGAAAGAAGAATAGACCAAATCACTCCAGTATTAGAAAAATACGGAATGAAAACTTTAGAAGATGCAAAGGCAGTTTGTGCTGAAAAAGGAGTAGATCCTTACACAATCGCTAAAGAAACTCAACCAATCGCGTTCGAAAACGCTGGATGGGCTTACACTTTAGGTGCTGCTATAGCTATAAAGAAAGGTTGCGTAAAAGCTGCTGATGCTGCTGAAGCAATCGGAGAAGGATTACAAGCATTCTGTATCCCAGGATCAGTTGCTGATGACAGAAAAGTTGGTTTAGGACACGGAAACTTAGGAGCTATGCTTTTAAGAGAAGAAACTAAATGTTTCGCATTCTTAGCAGGACACGAATCATTCGCTGCTGCTGAAGGTGCTATCAAAATAGCTGAAAAAGCTAACAGAGTAAGAAAAGAACCATTAAGAGTTATCTTAAACGGTCTTGGAAAAGATGCTGCATACATCATTTCAAGAATCAATGGATTCACTTACGTTCAAACTCAATTTGACTACTACACTGGTGAAGTTAAAGTAGTTAAAGAAAAAGCATACTCAAATGGAGAAAGAGCTAAAGTAAGATGTTACGGTTCAGACGACGTTAGAGAAGGTGTTGCAATCATGCATATGGAAGGTGTTGATGTATCAATCACTGGTAACTCAACAAACCCAACAAGATTCCAACATCCAGTTGCTGGAACATATAAGAAAGAATGTATCGAACAAGGTAAGAAATACTTCTCAGTAGCATCAGGTGGTGGTACAGGAAGAACTCTTCACCCAGATAACATGGCTGCAGGTCCAGCTTCTTACGGAATGACTGATACTATGGGAAGAATGCACTCAGATGCACAATTCGCTGGTTCATCATCAGTTCCTGCTCACGTTGAAATGATGGGTCTTATCGGAATGGGTAACAACCCAATGGTAGGAGCTACTGTTGCTGTTGCAGTTTCTGTTGAAGAAGCTATGAGCAAATAGTAATACCAACTGTTACAACTAAATAAAGTTATGTCACGCTTGTAAAAGTCGTGTCATGATAAATAAAGTTGTGTTGAGATCATGTAGGAAATCGAGGGAAACTTCGATGCCTGCATGGTCTTTTTTGCGTTTAAAGGAAGAAGAAAAAGGTGAAGAAAGCAAGAGAGAATGAGGGGAGAGATGGATAAAGTATGAAAGAAAAATGCTACCGCGTCGGCGAAGCCACGTATATATAGACTGAAAAAATAACGCGACTTTATTTTGCTAAATAGCGTATGCTAAAGAATAAAATTGGGAATGAACGGTGAAAAAATATATGAAAAACTCAACACGACTTTATTTTGCTTGTAATTTATTTGATGCCCTGTAACCTTGTAAAAGTGCGAAGTTAGAGAGAAAAAGTGGGAGTTGAATTTTGACATGACTTTATTTTGCGGATACATAGTTAGGAAGAAATTATATTGTAAATAATAAAAATATTAAATAATAAAAATATTAAATAATATAAAAGTGGAAAAAGTTGCAATAAGTAAAAAAAGTGTTATATAATAAAATATGTGAAATATTATGATGTGTTAAGTTGATAGATAACTTAAATTTTTACATGATGTTTAGTAGAGGATCTATATACATAATTGCGTGACGTAGTCAATTTGTTTATAAACAAGTCCTTACTATTATCATGTATTTTTTTTATAAAATTTTATATTAACGAGGTGAAATTTATGAAAATTGAGTGTGAATTATCTTATAATAATCATGGATATGGGAAAGGAAAAGCGTATATTGCTAAAATTATTGGTGAAGACAAATATTATAAATTCAAAAGAGAATTTTTAGAAAGAGAAATTAATGTTACCAATGGAAGTAAAACCACATGGTATTCTTATGAATGGCAGATAAATGAAAATGGAATTTACGAGTGGTATGAAAACAATACTTTTAAAACAGTAAGAAAATATTTTTATTATGATAGATTTACAGATAAAATTGAATTTATAAAACAATCTGAACTATGCGAATTTTTGGAAAAACATGAGAGTGACAAAATGAAAGTTGAATGCTAGTAAGGTAAAATATTATAGAAATTATAAGTTGAGGAGGAATTTAAAGTGAGTATTACAATTAATAGTGCAAAAGAAAAAAATAATATAACAAATGATGAGGAATATTTTTTTTGGTTAGGACAATTATCAAAATTTATTTGTAAACATGCAACAAATAAAATATCAGAAGAGAATTTAATAAAGACATTTTTAATTAATGCTAGAAATGATGAAATTATTATAAGAAGAATTAAAATAAAAATGAATATACTAGGGAGAAGACTACTGGATCATTCGGATATAAAGAATTTTTTAGGAGTTCTTACAGAAGCATTAGCATATAATTATCCTATAGAAGAAAATGGAACAAAAAGATGCGATACAAGTTATTTTTTGCGAGGCTTCTATTCGGATTCTCTTTTTTAAACTAAGAAATCATGTGGCTAATTGATGTTTTCAAAAGGCTACATGATTTTTTGTGGCTAAAAATAATATATAAATATGTTTAGAAAAAGTTTACATATGGTATACTATATAATATAAAACTGGACCATGAAGGAGAGAAAAAATTGGAATATAAGTCAACAATTAAATCTAGACCTTATTTATATAAAGAAACAAAAAAGGCTGCAAGTCTTATAAATAAAGGACTTCAAATAAAAGATTTAAAAAATGAATCTTTAGAAAATAATATTTTTCAAGTTGAAACAGAAACTAGAATGAAGGAACTTGCATCAATAATAGGAACGAGATTGAAAGAATTAGATAGTTATTTGATTCAAAAGATAGAGAGTAGCAACATAGAAACATCCAAATTAATAGTTTTATATGCTATTTTGAAAAATGACAAACTATTTTTTGAATTTATGAATGAGGTATATAAAGAAAAAATAATATTGAAGGATTTATTCATAAGAGATAAAGATTTTGGTGTATTTTTTCAAAATAAACGAGAACAAAGTGATAAGGTTGATTCTTGGTCTGAATATACGTTTAAAAAGTTAAAACAGGTTTACATAAGAATACTATTTGAAAGTGGACTTATTGCAAATCAAAAAGGAGACAGAGAAATAGTTCTTCCTATTATAGATAGTGAAGTTAAAGATTATATTTATAAATTAGGAGATAAGGTTTATATTAATGCCATACTTGGAATAAACGAATAGTATTGCATTGTAAATCAGAAAGAGGTATGCGATGAAAAGTATATACGAAAGAGTGGATGAGATTCTTCCTAAGATTGTGGAACCATCTTTTAGAGAAAATAAGGGGCTTGGGAATGAAATAGGATTTTATATTTTTGATTATGATCCAGAGTATGAATTACTTATAAGAGATAGAGTGGAATTTATTAAAGATAAGGCTAAAGGCGCTTATGGATTAAATATTGTAGAATTTGATTTATATGAAATCATGCTAGAACTGTTAGATTCTAAAGGATATTTAAAAAAGAATTTCATGATGGAAGAGAAAAAAGGCAGTGAGCAGGTATTTACTGCTACTAAAAAGGCATTGAGACTTACATTAGATAATGATTTGTTAGTACAGTATATTAGTGAAAGATTAGATGATGCAGATATTGTATTCCTTACTGGAATAGGTAAGGCATGGCCTATTATTCGTTCACATACTGTTCTTAATAATTTACATAGAATTGTTGAAAAACAGCCACTTATTATGTTTTTCCCAGGAACTTATGATGGTGGTTCACTTATGCTTTTTAATTATTTAAAAGATGATAATTATTATAGAGCATTTCAACTTATAGATAAATATTGATTTAAAGGGGAATGGAAGTATTATGGATATTAAATTAAAAGAGATGTTTTACAAACCAATTGACAGAGATATTAAAGGAGTTATTAAAGTAGGTCAGGCTGATGATGAAAATATTAAGCAGGAACTCGAAGAATATGTAGTAACAGGAGAATTAAACAGACATATAGAGAAGTTTTTTGAATCTTATAAGGAAGGAATAATAAGCCATACTGATAAAAATGGTGTATGGATATCAGGATTCTTTGGAAGTGGTAAATCTCACTTCTTAAAAATTCTTTCATATCTTCTCGAAAACAGAGTTATTGAAGGTAAAAATGCAATTGAGTATTTTGATGATAAAGGATTAGATAATTTTACACTTGCTAATATGAAAGCAGCAGAAGATGTTTCTACAGATGTAATATTATTCAACATAGATTCAAAGTCAGATTCAGATTCAAAATCTAATAAGGATGCAATAGTTAATGTATTTAACAAGGTATTCAATGAAATGCAAGGATTCTGTGGTTCTATGCCTTGGGTTGCTGACTTAGAAAGACAGATGGTGAAAGATGGAGTATATGATGAATTTAAAAAAGAATTTGAAGAAATATCAGGAACTCCATGGATAGAGGCAAGAGAAGACTTCTATTATGAAGAAGATTCTATAATTGAAGCATTATCTAAAACAACTAAGATGAGCATTGATGCTGCAAAGAACTGGTATAACAAATGTGAAGAAAACTATTCACTTAGCATTGAAAAATTTGCCTCAAGAGTTGAAGAGTATTGTGAATCTAAAGGGAAGAATCATCACGTAGTTTTCTTAGTAGATGAAATTGGACAATATATAGGTGATAATACTCAACTTATGCTAAATCTTCAAACAGTTGTTGAAGATTTAGGAACTAAATGTAATGGTAAGTGCTTTGTTATAGTTACTTCACAAGAAGGTTTAGATGAATTTACAAAGGTTAAAGGAAATGACTTTTCTAAAATTCAAGGTAGATTTAATACAAGATTATCTTTATCATCTGCTAATGTTGATGAAGTTATCAAGAAACGTATACTTAGAAAAACAGAAGGCGCTACAAGCCATTTAAAGGCATTATATGAACAGAAGGAATCTATAATTAAGAACCTTTTGACATTTACTACAGATACAGCGGAAATGAAGTTGTATAAAAATAGTGAAGATTTTGCAGAAGTATATCCATTTATCCCATATCAATTTAATTTATTACAATCTGCATTTAATGGTGTAAGAGAACATGGAGCGTCAGGAAAGAGTTTATCTAGAGGTGAGAGAAGCCTTCTAGGTGCATATCAACAGGTCGCAAAAGAGTATATGAACTGTGACAGCAATATCCTTGTACCTTTTTCAGCATTTTATAGTACTATAGAAACTTTCTTAGATTCTTCAATCAGATCTGTAATAATGAATGCAGAAAAAAATGAAAACTTAGATAAGTTTGATGTTGAAGTATTAAAATTATTATTCCTTGTTAAATATGTAAAAGAAATAAAAGCAAATATAGAAAACTTATCAACACTACTTGTAGATGAAATAGATGCTTCTAAAAAGGAAATTAAAGATAAAGTAAATGAAGCATTAAAGAAATTAATAAAACAGACTCTTGTTCAAAAAAATGGTGATGAATATGTATTCTTAACTAATGATGAACAAGATGTAAATAAAGAAATAAAGAATATTTCTATTGATAGCGGTGAAATAACTTTAAAGGCTGGAGAAATAATATTTGATGATATTTATGGAGAAAGCAAGTTCACTTATTCTAGAAAATATATTTTTGCATTTAATAAGATTGTTGATGACAGGACTAGAGGACCACAAAATAATGAAGTAGGAGTTAAGGTAATAACTGCAAACTTTAATTTAGTTGGTGGAACATCACAAAGTGAATTAAAACAGTTATCTGTTAGAGAAAATAATGTAATAGTAAGTATTGCAAAAGATGATAAGTTTATAGAGGAAATAGAAAATGTATTAAAAATAGATGCATATTTGAGATTAAAAGGCGGAACAAAATCATCAACATCTATTGAAGATATTAAAACTAAAAAGAGCAGAGAAAGAGAAGACAGATTAAAGAGAGCAAAATTCTTAATTGAAGAGTCACTCCGAACATCTGAAATATATGTTAATGGTACTTTATTAGAATTAAAAGAGAAGTCTGGTGTAGATAAGATTAATGAAGGACTTAAATCACTTATTGATTCTAAATATAATAAGATAAATTACATTAAGGAATTTAAGGATAGCAGCAAAGATTTATATGATATTATGGATGCCAAATTAAATCAAATATCTTTAGTTGATAATGATCCTAACAGATTAGCAGTGGAAGAAATTAAAACTCACATTGAGACAAGTACAGCAAGAAATCTTCAGGTTACTGTAAAAAGTGTATTAAGCAAGTTCTCAAATGCACCATATGGATGGAAGGACATAGATATTCAAAGCATTATAGTAACATTATTTAAAAAGCAGGATATAAAGGCAGTATTAAACGATGAAGTTTTAGCGCCTAATAATAGAGAAATAGTTAATTATGTTACTAAAAGAGATTATGTTGAAAGAGTTATCTTAAAAACAAGAGAAAAAGTTCCAAATAAATATATAGAAGTTTTAAAGGATTTAAATAAAGATATTTTTGGATTCTCATCAATTCCTAGCGACGAAGATGGAATGATGGCTAGTTTTAAGGATTCTAGCAGAAGTGAATTGCACAGAATTGATTTAATGCTTAATAACTTCAGTATAGGCTGTAAATATCCAGGGGAAGATGTTTTAATGAATGGCCAGAAATTATTTAAGGAAGTTATAGAAATTAAAGATACATTAGAATTCTTTAAAGAAGTATATGATTCTGAAGATGATTTCTTAGATTATGTAGATAAGATTGATAACATCAAAGGATTCTTCTTTAAGAAGGAAAATGGAAGTATAGATACATCATCAAAAGGAGAGCAGAGAATAATCTTTGATAATGCACTTAAAACTATAAGCAATTTTGATGAAAATTGTGAATTCTTTGTGAATGATGAAATAGATAACATTGTAAATGAAATAAAAGATATCACAAAGATGAAAGAACCATATAGCAAGATTCCTAATATTCCATTGCTTATAGAAAAATATAATAATAAGGTTTTAGAATTATTGGAAGAAGAAAGCAAGCCAGTAATAGAATTTATTCAACAGTCGAAAAAAGAAGTTATTGAAGCCTTAGAAAATTATGATTTGAAAGATAAGTTTGAAACACAAGTTATAGATGATTTCAACAGATATGTAGATAGAAGTGAAAAAGCAGATAACTTTACCACTCTTTCATCAATGAAGGATTTGACAGATAAATTAAAGGTTAAGTGGATAAGACAAATTGTTTCTGAAGCAGAAACTATAAAGAGACTAAAGGAACAGGAAATAGCAAAGGCTAATACAATTACTGAAACACAAAGTAAAGATGACTATAAGGCATCTAAACCATTAGAACAACGTTCTATACCAGAAGTAAAAGTTGAAATAAAAACTAAAACATTAAGTATGAGAGAACTAGTTAAAGGGCAGAAAGTAATAAAGAATGAAAGCGATATTGATGAAATAGTTGAAACTTTAAGAAAAAAATTGCAAGAAGAATTAGATACAGATACTATAATAACTTTAATTTAAGAATTGAGTGTATAGTCAGTACAATAATATTGACTATACATTAACTAAGACTTGGAGGAAGAAGAGTGGATAAGAATAAGATAAAATCTTTTGCTGTATGGGCAAGAAGAAAAATGATAGAATCTGTTACTGAAAAAGCAGAGAGAATAGGTATTACACAAGATAAAATAGAAGAAGTAGAACAAGTGCAAGGTGGATTTAAGTTAGGTGAAGAAACTTTTTATCTATCAATTAAACATAGAAATGCTTTGATACATGAGATTAATGAAAAGGGCTTCGAAGAAGTAATGGAAGAAGTAGCCTATACTTGGTTTAATAGATTCATGGGACTTAGATATATGGAAGTTAACGATTATCTTCCTTCTGGAGTAAGGATCCTTTCATCATCTGTTGATGGCAGAATTGAACCAGATGTATTAAGTAAATTATCTGAAATAATAGAAGAATTAAGTTTGAATGGTGAAGAAATATATGAACTTTTAGATAGTGGAACTACAAGTGATCGTGAAAAGGCTTATAGAACTATATTAGTAAAGCAATGTAATGAGTTAGGTAAGATAATGCCTCAGATGTTTGAAAAAATAAGTGATTATACAGAATTACTTTTACCAGATAACTTGCTTGAAGAAGGTTCTGTAATAAGAAAAATGGTAGAAGATATTGAGGAGTCTGACTGGAAAGAAGAAGTTGAAATAATAGGTTGGATGTATCAGTACTACATATCTGAAAAGAAAGATGAAGTATTTGCAGCACTAAAAAAGAATGTAAAGATAACAAAAGAAAATATTCCAGCAGCAACTCAACTTTTCACACCGAAGTGGATAGTAAAGTATATGGTTGAAAATTCACTAGGCAGATTATGGATTGAAGGTCATCCAAATGATGAATTACAAAGTGAATGGAAATATTACTTAGAAGAAGTAGAGCAGGAGCCAGAAGTAGAAGAAGAATTACAAAAAATAAGAGAAGAACATTTAAGACTAACCCCTGAAGATATTAAAGTATTAGATCCATGCATGGGTAGCGGTCATATATTAGTTTATGCTTTCGATGTTCTTTATGAAATATATAAGACAGCGGGTTATAGTGAAAGAGAAATACCTAAATTAATATTAAAAAACAATTTATATGGTTTAGATATAGATGATAGAGCAGCACAACTTGCATCATTTGCTTTAATAATGAAGGCTAGACATTATAATAGAAGATTATTTAGAGAAATAGAACGTGAGCATTTAGAGTTGAATTTATGTTCAATACAGGAAAGTAATGAAATAACTGATGAAGCAATAGATTATTTTGCAAATGGAAATGAAGAATTGAAGAATGATGTTAAATATTTAGTTGATGTATTTACTGATGCTAAGGAATATGGTTCTATTCTTGAAGTAAAGTCAGTTGATTTTGATGCAATAAAACAAAGATTAAAAGAAGTTGAAGATGAAGATAATCTTATGTTTGGGGATTATAGAAAGGCTATACTTGATAATTTGCCAGCAATTGTTATGCAAGGGAAGACAATGAGCAGATTATATGAGGTTTGCATAACTAATCCACCTTATATGGGATCAGATGGAATGAGTCAAAAATTAAGAGACTTTGTAATTAAGGAGTATCCAAGTTCTAAAAGTGACATGTATTCAGTATTTATTGAAAAAACATTTAAATATACTAAATCAAATTATTTAACATCATTAGTGACAATGCATTCATGGATGTTTTTGAATTCATATAAAGATTTAAGAAAAAAAATAATAACAGATTTTACGATTAATTCTTTAGTACAACTAGGATTTGAGGCATTTGAAGGTATTAATGGAAAAGTAGTTCAAACTGTTAGTTGGGTATCAAGAAAGAAATCAATTAAAGATTTTAAAGCAACATATATTAAACTTGTTGATTTTTATGATTCGCAAAGATATCGAAAGGAGATTGAATTTTTTAATAATAAGAATAGATATTGTGAAACAAGACAAATAGATTATTTGAAAATTGATGGAATGCCTATAAATTATTGGATTAGTAATAAAGTAAGAACGATTTTTTCTATTGCTAATAAATTAGAAACTTTAGGAGAGGCTAGGCAAGGATTAGCAACAGGGGATAATGATAAATTTATTAGAATATGGACTGAAGTAGATTATTCAAAGATTGGATTTTATTTTCCATCAACAGAATCATTTTTAGAGTCAAGTTTTAAATATGCACCTATAAATAAAGGGGGACTATTTAGAAAATGGTATGGCAATAATGAAAGTGTTATAAAATTTGATCAGCCTAGTTTCGAGATATTATCTAAGCAAGGAAATAAATTACCATCAAAACAATTCTATTTTAAAAAGGGGATGACATGGACTAAAGTTAGCACTAACACATTCTCTGTTAGATATTGTGATAAAGGTTATGTATTTAGTGATGCAGGAATGAAAATCACTATGGATGAAAGAAATCTATCATATATTGGTTCATTACTAAACTCAAAAATAGTTAATAAATTTTTGGCAGCGATATCAGAAACGATAAATTACGAAAAGGGAAACATCGCAAGAATACCAATAATAATTGAAGAGAGATTTAAGGGGAGAATTAATTCCAGTTTTGAAGAATGTATTAATCTGTCGAAAAATGATTGGGATTCTTTTGAAACATCATGGGATTTTAAAGTTCATCCATTATTGAAATTATTGGATATTGGAAGCCAATATAAATTAAGTTCGATATTTAATATATGGGAAACTGAATGTGAAGAAAATTTTGTACAGTTAAAATCTAATGAAGAGGAGTTAAACAGAATATTCATTGATATTTATGGTTTACAGGACGAATTAACTCCAGAAGTTGAAGAGAAAGATATTACTATTAGAAAAGCGGATAGAACAAGAGAGATTAAATCACTTATTTCTTATGCAGTTGGCTGTATGTTCGGAAGATATTCTATAGATGCAGAAGGGCTTATTTATGCTGGTGGAGAGTTTGGTGACAAGTGGTCAATAAATAGTAATCAATGTAAAGTAAGAAGTATTAATAAAGATGATGAAGGGAATGTGATAAGTGTTTCATGGGGTGATGCTACATTTGTACCTGACAAAGATAATATTATTCCAATTACTGAAGATGAGTACTTTGAAGATGATATAGTTGCGAGATTTATAGAATTTATAAGAACTGTATATGGAGAAGAGAATCTTGAAGAAAACCTAGATTATATTGCAGATTCTATTGGAAGAAAGACTTCTGAAAGTGCAAGACAGGCAATTAGAAGATACTTTATAAAAGATTTCTATAAGGACCATTTAAAAATTTATCAAAAGAGACCTATTTACTGGATGTTTGACAGTGGTAAAAATGATGGATTTAAATGTTTAGTTTATATGCACAGATACAATGAGCAGACTATAGCAAAGGTTAGAACAGATTATCTTCATACGCTACAAAGAAAATATGAAGCGGAAATTAACAGGCAGCAGTTGGTTCTAGATTCAAGTGATAGTAGCGCAAAGGATAAGGCTGTTGCTAAGAAGAAGATTGATAGAATTAATAAGCAGATTGAAGAATGCAAGGAATATGATGAAGTTGTAGCATATTTTGCAAATGAAAAGATATCTATTGATTTAGATGATGGAGTTAAGGTTAATTATGCTAAATTCCAGGATGTTAAAGTTATAAATTCAAAGAATAAAGAAGTTAAAATGAATTTATTGGCAAAAATATAAAAGGTAAGTGATTTTTGGGGAAATAAAATGAAGAACAATTACTATAATGATGAAGAAAAGGTTAAAAGAATATTAAATATAAACTCATTTAGAGAAGTGAAAAAAGAAAAGATAATTGAATTAATAACAATGTCAAATTCTTTAGATAAGGAAACTTATAAAAAAGATTATAGAACAAATACCTAATTTTAATAATGTACTTAATGAATTTTTAGATGGAGGAAAAGAAATTGTAAAATCATCAAAAGAATTAGGTGATAAGGAAATAGAAACTTTGAATAATATAAGCGATAGCATAAAAGAACTTCTTAAGGATGATAAATTAACGGGTAATCAGAAGGATAAACTTATCGATTTGTTGCGTGAAATTGTAAAAATTATACCTGAAATTGGGGAGAAAAATAGACTGCAATTTCTTGATATGTTAAAGATTTTTGCTAATTGTGCAGGTAGTATAGCAATGATTATGGCTGCAATTGTTGGAGTTAAATTCATTAAGAGGAGATAAGATGAATTATTAATGAGGTGGATAAATAGTGAATTTACAAGAAATAAGAAATTTTCTAAAAGATTTATTTTCTAAGCCATTAGGTGATGGTAAGAAGCGTAACATTGTATTTTGGTATGATGAAAATGAAGATTTTATTGAAGAAATAGATAGTTTTGATTTAGAAGACGTTAAAGTTATTAAGTTAACTGAAAATAATGCTTTTCATACAAAGTATTATATAGAGAAAGAAAATACAGAAAGTAATATTCTTATATATTCTAATATGAAAAAACCAGAGCCAAATGAAGACTGGCTTTATGATATATTCTGTTATAGTGAAGAGTTCTCTACTGATAGAGCAACTGTTATTATGCGTGAATTAGGAGTTGTAAATCCAGCCTTAAAAGATGAATTTAAACTATATAACACATTCTTTAAGAATAAAGAGAGAATTGCAGCATTTAAAAATTTAAATGTTGCAGATTTCACTGAAGAAAAGGTTCATATGGCTGTTTTATGTGTATTAACGAAAACAAAGATAATGGATTTTGAAGAGATATTAAAGAATTTAATAAAAGACTATTTAGATGATGAGCATAGATTATATGAAAATATAACTAAGTTTGGAAGTGAAGAAGAACTCTGGAACCTTATAAGAAAATATTATGGATATTCATTTGAAGAAAAGAGTTTAGAAAGATTTATGGCTACTCTTCTTATAACAAATATGAATGAAACGATAAAGTTTGATCTTCCAAAGCAATATGATTCATTTATATCAAAAAAGATTACAAACTGTATAGTATTTATAGATCATTTTATGAACAATGTTAATGACAGTGTTTACTATGATAAGATGCAGCATATTATCGGCGAAAAAATGAAGATAAATGCTTTATTAGATAAAAATGATAGTGATACTTGTGCCTCTAATGATACATTTGAACATGTAGATAAGTTGATTTTAAGAAGAATTACTAATCTTATAAAAGAAGGTGTAGAAGAATATGATAAATATTTAAATTTACTATCATCAAGAAGAACTCTGCACTACTATAAAAAATATATAAGTGAATATAAGGCACTAAAATGGTCAATAAATTTATTAAAGAAAAAGAAAGAACTTGATTCGTTAATAAAGACTGAAAGTATATATGATATGGTTAAATCTTATGCTAATAATTACTTCTATATAGATAAAGCATATAGAAAATTCTACTACCATTATGACAACTGTGATGACAAAGAATTATTGTGCGATTTAAAAGATATAGTTGAAAACTTATATAATAACTGGTATCTTCAAGAATTATCAATTAAGTGGAATGAAGCATTATCAAAAAATAATGGTTGGAGAATTGATGGCTTAAAGCAGCAGGATAGATTCTATTCTGAATTTGTAAAGTATGAACGTAAAGAAAGAACATATGTAATTATTTCAGATGGATTAAGATATGAAAGTGCTGATGAACTTAATACTCTGCTTGTAAATGAAAGAAAAGGTAAATCGAAAATAGAATATATTCAAGGGGTACTGCCTTCTTATACAAAACTTGGTATGGCAGCATTACTACCTAATAGATCTATTGAAATAAATGATAATTATGATGTATTAGTAGATGGCATTAATAGCAATGGAACTGAAAATAGAGATAAAATATTAAAATTATCAAATCCTAAATCATTAGCAGTAACTTATGATAAGGTTATGGATATGAAAGATTCAGAAATAAGAAAAGCCTTTACTGGATTAGATATAGTATATATTTATCATAATACAATAGATGCTCGTGGCGATCATGCAAGTACTGAAAGAGAAGTATTTAGTGCAACAGAAGAAGCATTTAAAGAAATAACTTTACTTGTTAATAAATTAGTAAACAGAGTTAGTGCAGCAAGTATTATCATTACAGCAGATCATGGATATTTGTATAAGAGAAGTACAATGGAAGAAAGTAATAAGTTAACAGGAATAAAACTAGATGATGGTGAAGATAATAGAAGATTTTTATTAACGTCTAATAAAGAAAATGTAGAGGGAACAATTACTTTTAGTATGGATTATCTTCTTGGAAAAGACTCTGATAAATATGTAATTACACCAAAAGGAACAAGTAGATTTAAAGTACAGGGAGCAGGTGCTAATTATATACATGGTGGAGCAATGCCACAAGAGATTATAGTACCTGTAATAATATTTAAAAATGATAGAAGTTCATCAAGTGTAAATGACATAAGAAAAGTTAAGATAACATTAACAAGTATTACTCGTAAAATAACTAATATAATAACTTACTTAGAGTTTTTCCAAGATGAAATGATTCAGGATAAAGTACTTTCAAAGAAAGTAAAATGTTATTTTGAAGACGAAGAAGGAAACAGAATTTCTAATGAGAATATAATCATAGGAGATTCAAGATCAGAAAATCCAAAGGAAAGAAGTTATAGAGAGAAGTTTGTATTAAAGAGTATGCCATATGATAAGACAAAGCAATACTTCTTAGTAATAGAAGATGCAGAAGATTCTAATGGTGATTATGATAGAATACCATTTAATATTGATATTGCTATAGTAGATGAGTTCGGATTTTAAAGTGTAGTCAATATTAAAGAGGGGGAAACATTGTGATTAATATTTTTTCTATATTTACCAAGAATAAAAAAACTGATTCTAATGAAATGATTAAATTTAATGATATTTGTTTTATAGAACCAGGAACGAAGAAACAATTTCTAAGTATTACACCTAATAGTGAATTTAATAAAGAAGAATTAAATAAAATAGGCAATGCCGCAAAAATAGATATGTTTTTGCAGCAATTGCCCTTAGTGGCGAACATGGTTCAGAGCCAGGAAATGAAGGGGGCTTATAAAGTAGTTTTCCCAGAAGGGATAACAGGGACTTTGATGAAATATAAAAATGGAATGCTTGGAACACCTTTTATTGGTGAAAACGGAAAAATTGCAGGTCATGCAGGATTAGTCCCATTAGATGCATCAAAGGTTTTAACACCAGTAATGATATTTTCGGCAATATCTGCAGTGACAGGTCAATATTTTATGGCACGAATAGATAAGAGCCTTTCAGTTATTTCAAAGGATGTCAAAGAAATAATAGAGTTAATCTATGATGAAAAAGAATCAGATATATATGCTATATATGATTATTATGAATACATAAAAGATAATATGACAACTATTGTAGAGAATGAATCATTAAGAATATCAGTTTTATCAAACTTGCAATTAAATAATAATAAAATGAATTCTAATGTGAAATTTTATAATAAAAGTATTCAAAGAAAGATTAGTGATTTAAATAAGGTAAATGGGGATAGTATATTTACTAGTAAGAGATTAGATAAGGTTCAAGAATTAAATAATGAAATTGAAAATCTAATGCACCAACAATCACTATGCTATGAATTGTTTTGTGTAGGTAAAATGTTAGAAGTAAAAATTGCTGAAATTTATGATAAAGATTATTATAGCAATACTATAAATGATTTTTTAAAGTTAGGTAAAGAAATTGAGGTTAGTATTGAAAGTCTAATGTATGCTTGTAATGAGGTATTAATTGAAACTAAGAAAGGTGCTTTACTAAATGAAGATAAGGTGTCAGACAAAATATTAGAATCTAATAAGCAGTATGAAGAACGAAAAAGTACATTAAGTAATAATGTTCAGAACTTAATAAACAACATAAATATGTTTTCATTAGATAGCAGTAAAGAAAAAGAATTTTATGTTATAGAAAATGAACTTTATGTAAAAACAGGGGTATAAGTTATGGATGATTTAAGTATAAAATTAAATGAGAATTTTGCAGGAAAAGTTGTTAGAAAAGACCTAACTCAGAAACTAAAACAAGGTGCAAATGTGCCAATATATGTTCTAGAATATCTTCTTGGTATGTATTGTGCAACTGATGATGAAGACAGCATAAATGAAGGCGTAGAAAGAGTTAAGAATATATTAGCAGATAATTTTGTAAGACCTGATGAAGCAGAAATGATTAAATCTAAAATAAGAGAAATGGGTAGATTTACTGTTATAGATAAGTTAACAGTAAAGTTAAATGAAAAGAAAGATATTTATGTTGCAGAATTCTCAAATTTAGGTCTAAAAGATGTTGAAATAAGTGCTAAGTATGTGAAGGAATATGAAAAACTGCTAGGTGCAGGGATTTGGTGTATAATAAAACTTCAATATTATTATGAAGAAGGAGTTAAGGATCAAAATCCTTTTATTATAGATCAAGTTACTCCAATTCAAATGCCAAGCATGGATATAGATGAATTAATAGAAGGTAGAAAGCATTTTACTAAAGATGAATGGATAGATATTCTAATACGTTCTATTGGTATGGAGCCTACACAATTAAAAAATGAAGTGAAATGGCATATGCTCCTAAGAATGGTTCCACTATGTGAGAATAATTACAATATGTGTGAACTTGGACCAAGAGGAACAGGTAAGTCTCATTTATATAAAGAAATATCACCTAATTCAATTTTAGTATCTGGTGGACAGACAACAGTAGCAAACTTATTTTATAACATGTCTCAGAGAAAAATAGGACTTGTAGGTATGTGGGATGTAGTTGCCTTTGATGAAGTAGCAGGAATAACATTTAAAGATAAAGATGGAATTCAAATAATGAAGGATTATATGGCTTCTGGTTCTTTTGCAAGAGGAAAAGAAGAAAAGGCAGCCTCTGCATCTATGGTATTTGTAGGCAATATAAATCAGAGTGTAGACGTGCTACTGAAAACTTCTCATTTATTTGAACCATTCCCAGAAGCAATGGCTTGTGATTCAGCATTTTTTGATAGAATGCATTTTTATCTTCCAGGATGGGAAGTTCCAAAGATGAGACCAGAATTAATAACAGATAGTTTTGGATTTATTACTGATTATTTAGCAGAATATTTAAGAGATATGAGAAAAAGAACATATGGGGATGCCATTGATAAATACTTTAAACTTGGTAATAACTTAAATCAAAGAGATGTTATTGCGGTAAGAAAGACAGTATCAGGATTAGTTAAATTGATTTATCCTCATGGAGAGTTCACAAAAGAGGATATTGAAGAAATTCTCAAGTACGCTTTAGTTGGAAGAAGAAGAGTTAAAGAGCAATTGAAGAAAATAGGTGGAATGGAATTCTATGATGTTCATTTTTCTTACATAGATTTAGATACAATGGAAGAAGAATTTGTATCAGTGCCTGAACAAGGCTCAGGCTCATTAATCCCAGAGGGATTAGGAAAAGCAGGGCATGTTTATACAGTAGGTGTTGGAGATTCTGGAATGATTGGTGTATATAAGATTGAAACAGAAGTAGTCTCTGGTAGTGGTAAATTTGAAAGAACAGGACTTGGTACGTGTAGAGAAGCAAAAGAAAGTATAGAAACTGCGTTTAGATATTTCAAGGCTAATAGCA
The DNA here is from genome assembly GCF_006742065.1 of Clostridium butyricum. NCBI lineage: Bacteria > Bacillati > Bacillota > Clostridia > Eubacteriales > Clostridiaceae > Clostridium > Clostridium butyricum. The sequence goes on from NZ_AP019716.1 coordinate 1,295,290, forward strand.
GGAGTATAAGCGCATCTATTTCAACTACAAGTAAGGACTACTTGATGCATGTACAAGATGTAAATGGAGTAGGCATGACCTCTTCATTATCACTTGCAGCAATTATTGCAATGTGCTCTGGAGCACTTAATAAACCAGTACAAAGCCAATTAGCAGTATTAGGTTCTGTAAGTATTGGAGGTACTATAAACAAAGTAGAAGACTTAGCAAATACTCTCCAAGTATGTTTTGATGCAGGTGCTAAGAAAATACTACTTCCTATGGTTAATGCAGCAGATATACCTGTAGTACCACCAGAACTATTTGCCAAATTTCAAATAATGTTCTATTCTGGTGCAGAAGATGCTGTATTTAAGGCATTAGGTGTTCAATAGAAAAACATGCATAAAAATAAAGGTGATTATACTATATTTTAATAAATATAGAAAAGAATTATTTTATACTAATTAGCATGTTGGAATTGGCTTTTAAAAGGAATTGGTGAAGAATGAAAGATAATTATAATAAATGGTATGGAATGAATTGATTTGAACAAAAATAGGTCAGATTAGTTAAAAATGATTGACTTTAGTTAAAATTGATAAAAAACAAGTAAAAAAAATTTGAATCTATAATGGACTATATATAGATATTAATTTTATAATAATAGTGGTAGGAATTTAATATCTATAATAATAATAATATTACTTTAATTTAAATACCTTCAATGATAGACTGTGCTTTAGTGTACAGTCTTTTTAATAGGTAAAAGAAAATCTACACATGTTTTAGAAAAATGGATTCAAAAAACGGTTTCCTTATAGGAAAAACTTAATAGTGTGATTTATGAATCCATTTATAATATCTAAAAACATATTTCTAAGTGATATTGTAGTTATACTATTAGAGTTTAATTTATCCAAACACCATTACAATTTAAATAATAATTATTGATATATGTATCATGAGCCATTTTGCCATTAGAATCAAAATAATACCAATTATTATTGATCTGATGCCATCCAGTAGCCATTGCACCACTTGATGTTAGGTAATACCAAGTTCCGTTAGAATCTTTGTACCATCCAGTTTTCATACGGCCGTAGCCATCATTAGTAGAACCATTGGATTGTAAAAAATACAATGTTCCATTATCGTTAAACCATCCAGTATCTATGATGTAGTTAGTAAAATGATACCAGTATCCATTAATTTGTTGCCAACCAGTTACTTTTAAAAGTTTTTCATCTTGACAGTAGACTAAACCATAGTCAGTAGAAGTAAATCCGATTTTTAATTTACTACCATCGCCATCTTTGGGTAGTTCAGGAGTGCTCTCGATGACATCATCATGATAGACGGCTTCTTCAGTTGAGGTGTTTTCATACAAACTAGAATTAAATGCAGGATCATTCATATCAATATCAGCAGCAAAAGAACTAGTACCAACTGACATTAAAATAGTAAATAGGGATATTGTTTTTATCAGATTTCTTTTCATATAAGATTCCCCCCGTATTTTTATAAGTATTGAATATGTAAGTAACATTTATTACTATTATTTTAGTATAATTTATATGTTATATTTTATCAACATTGTATAATTATGTAATGAAACTTTATATATTAAGAATTAGAATTAATAAAAGATGATATAGAGAAAGTGAGAGTATAATTATGAAAAAGAAGATATTAAGTTTATTACTATGCTGTATTATGTGTGGGGGATTAATAGGATGTTCTTCAACTAAGAATGATACTAAAGAAGAGAATAAAGATACTACAAAAGTTGAAAATGAAGTAGATGATAATGATGAAAATAAAGAAACTAAGGATAGTGATACAATAGATTTAAGCAAAGTGAAATACAATGCTGAAGTACAATCAGTAATAGATGAATATGCAAATAAAAAAGGTGAAGATATGACAGAGGCAGAAAAAAATGAATATTGTAAAAAATTAATTAAAGCAAATAATGGAGAGATACCAGCAACTTTGTTTGTATCAACCAATGATAAATTGACTAAGACAAAACTAAAATATGCAAAGGCCGCTGAAAAATATACAACAATAAAGATTGATGAAAATGGTGAAGCACGAAGAGTGATTAATAAGGGCGTAACAAAAGAACAGATGAAAGAAATGGGACTGGCTATGGCTGATGATTAATAAAAAAGGGGCTGTATCAAATTGAAATTTTTTAAATTCAATTTGATACAGCCTATTTTTATAAACGTAAATTTTATTCATGTATATATTTCCAAATATTTCATTTTGAAATAACACAAATAAAGGATAAATATTATTATCCATATTTTAATTATATATTTAAAATTACGAAGCTTGCTGCTTATGAAGCAGCTCACCGTTACGATTTTGAATGGTTTTATGGTACAATTTATTAACATTATAACCAAACGCCATTAACAAAAATTCAGTACGAACTTTAATATTTCCACGCATAAAAAATCTTCTAAAACCATAATCTTGTTTAATAACTCCAAATGCTCCTTCGACTTGAATTGATCTGTTCATTCTTAAAAGTATTCCTTTAGGTGTAGTGATGTTTTTAAGTGAATTTGTTCTTAGACGCATAAAATTTTTAGCCACATGTATTTGTTTATTACCTTTTGCTTTCGTACATTTACTCTTATATTCACAGCCATCACAATCTTCACATTCATAGATGCTAACAGTAGTTTCATATCCAGATTTTGTTTTTTTCTTTTTTGTTCCTTTTAGAAGCATTTTTTTACCGTATGCACAAATGTAGTAATCTTCATCTGTGTTATAGTACATATTTTCTTTATTACTAATATCACTCTTGAATTTCTTTGTCTTTGACTTTTCATAATTTGCAGGTTTAATAAAAGCTTCTTGTTTTTTAGATTCAAGATATGCATAATTTTCTTCACTTTCGTATCCTGCGTCAGCAGTTACGGATTCATATTTTTGATTTAAATTCTTTTCTAATCTATCTAAAAATGGTATAAAAGTAAGCTGGTCAGATCTTTCACTTGAAATGTCTACTCCTACAATATATTCACCCTCTACCCCTATTTGGATATTATATGCTGGTTTTAATTGACCGTTTTTCATGTGATCTTCTTTCATATGCATGAAAGTTGCGTCATGATCTGTTTTTGAAAAACTGTTTCGTCCATTAAAAATGCTATTGTATTCATTATATTTATTTTGCTTTTCAATAAATTCCTTAAGTTGTTCAGTATATCTTTGGAATTTACTTTTTCTTTTCCCTTTTCCATAAACAAATTCAATATTATTGGCTTCAATCATAATTCTGATACTATCCAAAATATAATTAGCATCTTGAACTGATATTTTAGCATTAGTAATAATAAGACATAAATTCAAATCATGATTCATTCTTATTAAGCTTTCTTTTATTTTCTTTTGTAGTCTATCTTCAAATTTATCAATAGATTTTTTCCAAACAAAAGTATATCGATTTGCAGCTGATTCTATTTTTGTTCCGTCAATGAATATATTTTTAAATTGAATTTCATTAAGTTCTCTAAGTTTTTTCACAAGTTGATTAAATAAATTTTCTATACAGCCAGCTAATCGTTCACGTCTAAATCTATCTATAGAATTGTGTCCTGGTGGTAGTTGACCTTGTAAAAGCCATTTGAAATTTATATCTCTTTTGCATGCCTTTTCAAGAGCACGACTTGAATATATTCCTTCAATATATCCATAAACTATAATTGCAAACATAGTTTTAGGTAAAAGTGCTGGATTTCTACCAATAGTAGAGTAAGTTCTATTTAATTCTGAATAATCTAATCCCTCCATAACATCATAAAGCACTCTTACTGAATCACTATCAGATATAATATTTTCTAGATTTATTGGGAAACCTATTTGATGCATAGGTATAATATTATTAGTGTTCATATTAATATTATGCGCAAAAAAGAGAATTCAAATTTATGAATTCTCTTTTTTTATCGGCTAGTATCAAACTTGTTTTGATGCAGCCCCATTTAAAAGAAGAAAATATACAATTGGTTAAAGATAATTGTAATGATAATGAAGAAACAATAAAAGTAATATTAATGGAGTGATTGGTATGAAAAAACACATTTTAAGTAGATACAGTAAGAAAGAAAATTATAGTACTTTAATTAATAATTATTATGATGGACTAACACAGATGTCTTATATAGATAAAAATTTTTCTAAAAAGTTATGTAGGCCTGTGGCAGAGAGTAAAGTGACAAATACCATTGAAGTAAGTGATCCTGATGAATTTATGCATGGAATTAGAATAGAGCAAACGTTTACAATAGAAAATTCTGATAATGATGAGTTTTATATGATGAGTTCAAGTGTAGCAACTGCAACAATAGAAGAATCAGATCCTGATGAATTTAATATTTATAATTCAAGTGTTGAAACAAGAAGTATTGAAACAAGTGATACAGATGAATTTGATTTGTTTTAATTAATATGGTTATAGTGTATGAGGTGTAATGTTGGGAATATTTAATAATCAAATTATTATAGAAGAAGATAATCCGTTTAAAAATGATAAATTAGAAAGAATAACAGAAGCAAATAAATTGACTAACTTATTTAAAAGTGTTGAAAATCAAATGGTGCTGGCAATAAATTCTCCGTGGGGAACAGGAAAGACCACATTCTTGAAAATGTGGAGGAAGGATTTAGAGAACCAAGGATATTCAACAGTATTTTTTAATTGTTGGGAGAATGATTTTATAGATGAGCCATTTATTGCATTTATAGAAGAAATTAGAAATACTTTAGGAAATGAAATAATAGATAGAGAGTTTGTGGAAAAATCAAAAGAAATTGGTTCAGTATTATTAAAACAAATTCCATCAGTTGCAAAATATTTTATAAAAAATAAAACTAACATTGATTTAGACGAAATTTTTTCTGATGATGATGTAAAACAAATGATATCAGACAAGTTTGAGAACTATAAGAATTCAAAGGATTCTATTGAGAAATTTAAACTTGAATTAAAGAAGAAAGTAAGAAAAAATTTTGAAAATACCGATAAACCATTAGTTATTTTTGTTGATGAAATAGATAGGTGTAGACCAAATTATGCAATTAAATTATTGGAGCGTATAAAACATTTTTTTAATATTGAAGACATTATTTTTGTATTGGGAATGGATAAAAAAGCATTATCAAATTCAATAAAAGTAATATATGGAGAAGAAACAGAAGTTGAAGGATATTTAAGCAGGTTTATTGATTTAGAATATAAATTGAAAGAAGATTCAAAAGAAAAAATAATAGATTACTTATTATTTAAATATAAAATAAAAGATTTATATAGTGACAGAAAAATAGGAGATTGCTATGAAAATAATTTTGAAGAATTTAGAAATATATTAATTGGTTGCATTCAATTAACTAACTTATCATTTAGAGATATTGAAAAAGTATTAGTTAGACTGTTGTTAATAATAAAAATGAATGAAGATAACTATTTATTTGTATATCCTATGATTTTTTTATTATGTGTAAAGCAGGTTGATGTTGCTTTATATAATAGAATTAAAAATGGAAAAATATCAGTAAACACTGTAAAAAAAGAATTACAAAATACAAGATGTAGTAATGTGGTTATTAAAGACATACATATTGAAAATTTAATGAATTCATTTCTTGCGATATTATTAGATGATAAACAATTTATTCAAGAATTAACAGAAAGCAAAGAGGAGACAATAAATAGAACATATGAATGGGTAAAGAAGAGAATAGATAATTGGAAGGAATGGAAGGATATACAATTATCTTTTAGAAGTGTTAGTAAAGTGATAGAAATGTATGATGGAATTAGATTTTAATGATTATTAACTCATTGGGTGGATATTAATCCAATGAGTTTTTTAATTTAATGTGCATATAAAATAAATATATTTTATTAAAAAAATATTGAAAAAATATTGATTAAATATTGAAATAGTAATTAGTTGTGATAATATAAATATAGAGAATATATATTTTAGGAGGAATAGTCATGGTAAATAACTATGAATATATTAAAAAATTAAAAAATCAAACTCAAAAGAAAAAATCAATTACAATTACAATTGATGATAATGTATTAGATAATTTATCTCAGATTGCAGACAAGTTAGAAACTTCTAAAAATCAAATTATTAGTGATATATCTGCAGCATTTGTACAAGATTTTGAAAACATCAGTAAACCAGAATATTTTATAATTAATTCAAATAATTCATATATGCCAGAAGGACATCTTCATATGTTGAATGGAAATAGAGCATCTGCATGGGGAGATATTAAAAATGTAATAACAACATTGAAACCTGGGGATTATGTATTTATATATATGAATGGAGAAGGAATTGTAGGAGCAGGTACAGTCAAATCTAATTATATGGTAAATGATTATAGTTTAGTAAAATGCTATGATGGAGATAAAATACAATATGAAATATGGGATGAATATTTTGTAAGTGTAGAATTTGATAAAAAGTCTTTGATACTTGATGATGAAGGTAAATATTCAATTGATGAGCAAAATATAATTACAGCATCTGATTATAGAAAAGAAGTATCTGGGAAACTCTTAAATAGAACTAAAATATCTTTAACTACTGAAGAAGGAGAGAAATTAAAGAAACTTTATTTAGAAAAAAATAATTAGAAATATGTTTAGTAAATAAGTGAGGTAAATACGTGATAGATAATTTTTGCAATGAATTAAATGAAAATTTTGATATAAGAAAAAGCATGATTAAATTATTTAATTCGAGAGAATATCATGAGTTAAAATTGTATTATAATTCTAAAAGTATTTTTGATATTTTAGGTATTATGAGAAATGAAAATGTTCATAGTAATTTTTTAGCATGGTTATTGGATCCAAGTGAATATCATGGATTAAATTACTATACCATTAAAAAATTTCTAGAGATGCTAATAATGGCATTATTTGATTGTAAGTATAGCAAAGAAAATGAAAAAATATTTCCAGAGTATCTTGTTGATTATATTATTACAGGTAATTACGAAGTATTGAATGTAGAAATAGAGCGTGAAAAAGTAATTGAAAATAACAAAAGAATTGACATTTATATTGATGTAACAATAAAAATTTATGATGAAGAAGAGATGGTAAAAAATTTAAAAATTATCTTGGAAAATAAAGTATATTCAAAGGAACATTCAGAACAAACACTTCAATATTATAAATGGGCAAAGAAAAAATTTAATGGTTTGTCTGAATTAATATTTGTTTATCTTACACCAATATCTAATAATGAATTATATGATTTAAATGAACAACAATGTAAATGCAAAGAGTATATTCAAGTGAACTATCAATATATAGTGGATTATTTATTAGAACCGTGTAGAATGCAACAGTTACCAACAGAGGCTCAATCATTAATTAATAACTATTTTAGATGTTTAAGTTATCCATCTTTAGATGAAAAGACTATGAAGCAAGGAGGAATTGTAATGGCTATTAATGATAAGGAAAGAAAATTATTACTTGACTTTTGGGAAGGAAATAAACCATTACTGTTAGCAATGTTGAATGTACTAAAAGATGATGACAATATTAACAAGGAAGAAAAAGAGAATATTGATAATATGATAAATACAATATATACTAAGTCGGGAAAAGATTATAGTAAGTGCCTGTTTAAAGGAAAGAAGTATGCTAAAAGTAGGGTTGTTTGGGAGGTATTAAATGAATATATCAATACTAAGAAGATGACTTTTGAACAATTAAAAAATGATTTTAAAGATGAGATACAAGGAAGTTCAGGAGTAGTTCAAAGTGTAGAATATGTTAAAAACAAGGATCCTAGAAGATTTTATATGAAGCCTAGCGAAATATTAACTACTTCAGATAATATTAAAATTGCGGTATGTAATCAATGGGGAGTAGAGAATATAGATAGATTTATTAAAGTTGCTAATAGTTTAGGTCTTGAAGTAACAAGGGTTGAGACAAATAATTAATTTAACAAAAAAATAAATTTTATACATAAATTAGAACACATATCATTAAATTGCCAAGAAATGTATTCTTTTTTTTGTATATAAAAGAGCATAAAAATACCTTGCATATTTTTCTAATTAGAGTTAAAATATAACTAGATTCTTACTAGAGCCACCTAGTAAGAAAATAAAAATATGTACGGAGGTATTTTTATGAAAATAGTAAACCTAAATAATTTAGAATTAAAAAAATATGGAGTAAAAGATCCTTCATATTTAACAATTGAACAAACTCTACTTTATGATTCAAGTACATTAATTTCAACTATGGATTATTCAGGTCCAATCAATACTATTATAACTGAAGCAAAAGGAATATCAAGTTTTTTTAAAGGAAAATTGAAGAATATTAATAGTGGTTATTGTAGTCTTGGTGGACAGTGGAATAATGCAAATTTTTATGGACCTAATGCAAGATCTTTATCAGGTGTAGATAGAATTTGTTATGTTAGAGGTGAATCTGCTGATAGAATAGTTGTTATGGAATACTACGGAAGCAGAGGAAGTAAGTTTTCTGGATACTATAAATTATTACTTTCAAAAATAAAAGCATCGAATAACTTTAAAATTAATAAAAATAATTCATTTATAGTTAATAAAGATAATATAGATGATTTTGTTGATATTATGAATGATATTATGAATGATATCTCTACATCAAAGTTAATTATGCTAAAACTCGAAAATAAATATGATAAAATTATAATTGAAGGTGAGTATTATTATTATAATGTTGTAACTTGGGATTATAAAGATAATCATAAAAATTTTGAAAATGATTTAAATAATTCTATTGAATTGAAAAATAGTTTAAAAAATATATTTGAGTATATAGCATCTAAAAATAAGATTATAATTAATGGTATTGAAATTAAGTTTCAAAATGATGCTATAAATGATGATTCAAGCGATAATATTAAAATAAGAGATAGTTTAAGCAGTCTAGAAAGTTATTTAAATGATACTGATGAAATTTATTATGATTTAGTTGAAACTTTAGAGTTACCTGATAATGAAATTTGTGATGCTTTTAATCAAGAAATGCTAGAAAGAATTGCTGATGTATGTGATGGTATTAAGGAAATTTCTAATATATTTAATAAAACTATATCAGGTAAAGTATATGACATTTGTTCTGAAATAGAAAAAATTATAAGTTTGGATGAAATAAGAAAAGTTGCAGATTTTAATATTAAAAATTATTCTGATGATTGGTTTAGAGAGTATGAAGAAGATAATGGTTTTGATGAAGATTTAACAGATAAAGTTCTAGAAAATGCTGATGACATAGCAAGAGACAAATCAGAAGAAATTTATTTAAAAGCAAAAGATATATTAGACAATTTACAAAAACAATTAGGAAATTTAATGAATTTATAGGTAAATGAAATGTTATAACTATGTTACAACTGAATAAAGTCATGTCAGGCTCATAAAAGTCGTGTCGTGAAAAATAAAGTTGTGTTGAGATCATGTAGGAGAAATCGAGGGAAACTTCGAGGACCTGCATGGTCTTTTTCGTTTGAGGGAAGAAGAAAAAGGCGACGAAAAGAAAGAGAGAATGAGGGAAGATAGGAAGAAGATAAGGAATAAAACTGCTACCGCGTCGGCGAAGCCACGTTCCAACATCACCATAAAATAACACGACTTTATTTTGCTAAATAGCGTATGCTAAAGAATAAAATTGGGAATGAACGGTGAAAAAATAGACGAAAAACTCAACACGACTTTATTTTACTTATAATTTATTTGAGGTCCTGTAACCTTGTAAAACTGCGAAGTTAGAGAGAAAGGATAAGAGTGAAGTTTTGACATGACTTTATTTTGCGGATACAATTATAAGGTATTTAGAGGATTCTAGTACATTTTAATAGACTGTTTTAGATGTACTCATCTAATAGGTATTATTACCTATGGATGGGTGCATTCTTTTTTTTCCAAAACCTTACTCTCATCTGCAGGGAGGAGGGAGTGAAGAAAATGAAGAAAATTAATATGAAAAATAAGTCAAATGGAAAGTATTTAGAGGAGGGATTTAATGAATTTATATTAGAACATTGTCAGTTAAAAAACCTAAGGCCCAAAACTGAAAAACATTATAAAGAACTAATAAAATATAGCTTTAACTTTGATTGATATATTTGGTTATGATGGAGGCATAGAATTTGTTAGCATTGATGAACAATTAGAATTCGAAAGAGTATGGGTTAACTACAGATAGAATAGAAGATGGCTTGAAATATTCATAAAGGACGATTTTATTAATAGCATATCAAATAGATGTCTATATTTTAGTTAGTGTAGGTAATAAATTATACTATGTCACAGCAAAATAAAGTTGTGTTAAAAGTTGTGAAGATGATGAAGGAAAAGCCTTTGTTACTTCACAACTTTTTTGTTTTCCATTTGTATATTTAAATATTTTATAAAGAAAATCATTAAAAAGGTTATGCATTAAGACAAGAGTAATTCTTATTTTTGCATAACTTTTTATTTTTTGATAGATAAAGAATAAGTAAATTAATAGTAGGATGTTGCAAACTAAAATGTTAAAATATTTATATAATGGAAATAATATTGAATTACAATTATATTCAAGAAAAGGTTAAGGTCTTTTCTTGGCAAGATATTAAATATATATATGAAATAAATTATTATCAAGATTTTAATGAATATTATGAAGAAGTTTTTCTATTAGATATTGTCTTTATTATTTTTACAATAGATAACAAGCAATATTCAGTTAAAATTAGATTTCATGAAGTTGAGAATATGAATTTATACATAGTAAGTAAATTTGTTCAAATAGTATGTTTTGATATAGTTGATATTAAAGATGATGGATGGAGTTCATTAAATTATTTAGTACATGATTTGGAACAAGATGGTGATATAAAGTTTTATTGTAACAAGATAGAGATAATTTCAGTTGATGAAAGTAATTATAAATTATAGATTTATGAGAATGAATATTTAAATTAATAAGAGAGGATTAAATATAATGATTACAGATATAATTAAAACAAATTATGGATTAGAAGGGAAAATGGAATTTACACTATTTAATAAGACTATTAATGTATTAATGACTGAAGATATAGATTTAGAATATGCAAATTTGTGTGCTGAAAATTTGGAAAAGTTAGATGAAGCGGTTGTAAATAAATTATGTCAATATTCTATAAATTATTGTAATGATTTTTGCAATGATGTTGGGGAAGAAACTTATGAGTTTAATGCATTAAGGAATATATTAAATTATATAAATCCAACATGCTTAATAATCAGTAATCCAAAAGATAAGAATAAAGTAGCCTATCATTTAGAATTAGATTGTGATTGGGAAATAGAACATGGATTAGAGTGGACAATCTGTGATGGAAAAATACTTTATGTAGGTTCTTTTGAAAATGAAAACGGATGGGAAGAAATTTCATATTATAAAGAATTGAATTGGAATTATGCATTTAATGAAACATACTGTACACTAAAGAATTTGCCAACTATAGATATAATTAAAAAAAGCCTTATTTCTATGTCTGCTCTTGATATGATTTTTAGTGAGGAGGATTGGTTAAGAGTATATACATGGTATCCTAACTGGGATGAAAAAAGTTCTTTAGCAGTAATTGATAATGGCTGTGGAGATACAATGCATATAGTATTTTCAAATGATGGATGTATTATCAAAGGGTTTGATCATGAATCTGAGTTATCACCTCATGCTCAGGAAGACTTTGAAGTCTGGAAAGGAATTTATGATGATGTTCCAAAGGTGTTATTAGACTTACTTGAGGATGAAGCCATTGAAAAAGATGATGTGACATTCTGTATTTGGCAGGATAAGAACCATAAGGAGTGGCGAAAGGGAAAAGTAGAAATTCCAGAAGGTTGTAAGGATGGTTCGGATTATATGCTTAGTAGAATATTTTCAGTAGAAGGTTATGTAGATTGGGCAAAATATTATTGGGAATTAGGAGATAGATTGACTATTGAGGAAATTAAAAAAGTTTTTAACCATCAACCAATTACAGAAGAGATGATAAAAAAAATAAATCCAGATAGAAATATAAAAAAAACAATGGAAGAACTTATAAAAATTGATTATCCAGTAGAGTACAAGTTTTAATTAATTTCAAAAGATTATGCTGAGATAAAAAATTAATAAGTAAAATTTATTATTAAGGTAGGTATTATTATGTCAGGGTGGAAATTAGAAGATATTGAAAGTGTAAATAAGGAAAATCCAAATACCTTTTTTATACCATCATTAAAAGAGCGAAGTTCACAAAAAAAGGGAGATTTAGTGAGATTACATTTTTTACTTACTAATCCTAAGGACGGTGAGCCAAGAGCGGAGAGAATGTGGGTTGAGATTTCAAGGAAAAAGATGTTTGGTAAAAAGTACATTGGTATTCTTACTAATATTCCTGTATATATAAAGGATTTAAATATTGGAGATGAAATTGAGTTTGAGCCAAAGCATATTGCAAGAACTTTTATAAAGAAAGAAGATCCACGTTGGCTTGAGATAGCAGAAAAAAAGGCACTAGTATCTAGAAAGTGTATGGAGAATAAGGGGGTTATATGCTGGCTTTACCGTGAAAAAGCAGATAAAGTAGAAGATAGTGGATGGAGAGTGTTTTCTGGTGAAGAAGATGAGGAATATACTAATAATCCAGATAATATTAGGATAGTTAGTGTAGGTTATTTATTAGATAAAGATCCTACACTATTAGAAATAGTTAAAAGTGAAATTGGCTCTGCATATGAGAGGGAAAATAAAGAAGCATCATGGAAAAAGGTTGAAGATTGGTACAACTTAGAAGAATAATATAACATTTTACATAATGAAACCTACTTTTGGTTTTATAAAGTTTTTGATGAACTAATCAATTTATAGGTAGATGAATTGTTAAGGAGAGAAAAAATGGAAAAATTTTATTTTGAATTTGAAATTAATAATAATGATAGATTTAGTAAATTACAAGATTTTTTTTATGCACTAAAAGAAGAGAAAGCAAAAGATAATATTATATCAAAAGATTCAAAATGGATTGGCTATTTTGAACAAGACGTTCTTATGAAATTCTGGTGGCCAACTTCTGATGAACTTAACGAATATGCAAAACTATGGAAAGAAACTCCGATAAATGAACGATTTACATCTCCGAAGTTACAACATCCATGGGATTTTGAATCAATGATAGATGCATTCTCTAATGGTGAATATGATTTTGTATCTTGCGAACGAATATCAAATGAAAAAGGAAGAATTGAATTTAATCCGTGGTCTTGGCCTTATGGTGGTTCTAGTGCTTTTAGGGCATTAATAGAACATCAGGGGTTCAAAATACTGAGTGAAGATGTTTAATTCATTAGATAATTAATAGTTCAACTAGAGTATATAAAAAATATAATTATAAAAGATTATATAAATTTGAAATAAAGTTAGTGTATTTTATTAAAAGGGGAATTATTATGAAAATTGAAAAAGAATGGGTTAAATATATCACTGAAATCAATATAATTTGCAAAAAATATAATGAGACTGTAAATAGAAACATAGCATCTGAAGTTAGTATTGATACGTTAAAAAAGTGGGGTTTTGATAATATTTCTAAAGATTTATGGCTTAATGATTATGAAGAATTTTTAAAAGTACAAAATGGATTTAAATTTGAAGGGTTAATTTTCTATGGGGCAAGTGATTATGAAAGTAATTTAATAAGTGAAAATGAGGCATGGGATTTTAATGGGGAATCTTTTGGACATAAATATTTATTTTTAGGAGATGCTGATATTTCATGGTATGTTTATGATATTTGTGAGATGAGTTTTGCAGAACTTGATAAACCAAGTGGAGACTTAATTGAAAGATTTAAAGACTTTGATTGTATGCTGCTATCAGCACTTAAAACAAAAATTCAAATTTAATTTTTTGTATATAATCATTCATCATATAAATGTGATGTTTAGTAATTTAATATTAATCTAACAGTTTGAAATTTTAATAATTAATTACACAAGAATACAAAGGTAGATCATTTAAAAATTTGCTAGTACTCTAGCATTGTAAGTGATTTTGAGAATAATGAAGAACTAAAGTTTTATTGTAATAAGATTGAGATAATTTTATTGGTAGAAAGTACTTATAAATTATGATTTGTGAGAAGATATTTTAAATGAAATTAGGAAGGACAAATTTATAGTAATAATGAAATAGGTATTGTAAAAGCAATAAAATGTACTGATATGTTATTAATTCACACAAGTCTATCTTATGAGGATGAATATTATGATCTATATGGATTAGATGATTCTTTTTATTTGGCTCAAAGTGGTACTTATGGTGATTTAGATGAAGTAGCAATTCAGTTTAAAGATACTATTAGTAGTTATGAAAGTTATTGTGAAAAATTTGAAGAGTTAATTGATCGTATATTTGAATAGGGTTATAAGATGAGGAGATGTATATGGATGATAATTATCAATGAATAAGTGATTTCCTTTATGATGATATTTCAAAATTAGAGGAGAAAATTGATAAAATAAATGATTCAATAGCGCTCCATATTATAGCATGTAAATATAATTGGGATGATGGGTTTAAGTTTCCTAAACTAATTATAGAAAATAAAAATTGTGATTTGGACACGGCTTTGATGATATTTTATGATGCAGATGATTATACATTTTTAAATGGAAATAATGAAGAGGAACCAGCGAATTTAAATGTGTGGTTCAACCTATATAGGAAAATATTTGATAGCGAGTTTGTTGGTAAAAGTATTCAATATATACCTGAAGTAACTAAAGTTAAGATTTATAAATTAAAGAAAGGTAATCCTAGTGTACCAGAAGTGTTGCTAAATGGAACATTAGGGATTAAAGTTAATAAAGTTGGTTTTGGATGTAATTAATATGAAGGATATAAAATACATTCATTATGGTTGGATTAATTATTAAATGATGATAAAGAAGGTGATTTATATGAAAACTTGCCCTTGTTGTGGTTATAAAACTTTAGATGATGGTTCAATATATGATATTTGTGATATATGTTTTTGGGAAGATGACATTGTTCAGTTTAATAATCCAGATTATGAGGGGGGAGCGAATACCATTTCTTTAAGACAAGCACAAAGGAATTTTATTGAATTTGGTGCTTGTGATGAAAAAAGTTTGAATAGTGTAAGAAAGCCTAATGAAAATGATGTAAAAGATAAGCAGTGGAAGCCGGTTGGGGAGAGATAAATAATGAATTTAATAGAGTATTCAGATGTAGAAATAACAAGTCTTTGGAATGATTATGCGGAGACGAGAAATATAGGTTTGAAGAAAATTGCAAATAAAAAGTTGGATAAACTAATTGAGTATTTAGAGTCAAAGAGTGAAAATGATAAGCAAAAATTTGTTGAGTATCTTTGTAATCAAAGATTTGAAAAAGGAAAAATTAAGGATTTTCAGCAGCCAATAGTAGAGAAAATAATATTACCGATAGTTGTTGATGCTGTAAAAAATGACAAGATGCCATATTTAAGATGGATATATCAATTGCAGTTATATAGTTGCTGTAATTATAGGAACATAGATAATATAGAGTATTATAATTCAAAAGATATACTTATACGTGCAAATAGCATAGATCCTACTGATATTAAAACTGTAGTGCTATTAATTAAAGTATATATGGATAGATTATGGTTTGGGAGTCACCATTTACCGGAGTATATTTTAATAGAAGAAAAAGAAGTTGATTCTTTATTGGAAAAATTAGAACAATTATTGGATAAATATAAGGATAAACTTGATAAAATAAAGTTTATTTTAGAAGATATGAAATATTACGATGACTTATATAAAAGTTGGTTTAATTATAAAAGTGAAAATGCAAATATTAAATTTATTGAATGGTGTGAAAATCATAATAAAACTTATTCATGGGTTAAATCTTTTTATTATGATAATTTACAATATCAAGTGTGACACTAATTAGTTGAAAAAAGTAACTCATACTAGTACGTTTATGCTAAAGTAATAATTGCTAGAAAACTACTTTTAAGGACGTGATTATATAAGTTATAAACATATTACTATAAATGAACACTATTGTATAGTAGAATATTTAAAATTGGGATTGATTTTATCTAAAATAACCAAAGAACTCAATAGAAATAAATCAAGTATTTCGAGAGAAATTAAAATAAATAATCTTAATGGAAAATATAATATTCATGTATCTCAAGATACCTATGAAATTAGAAGAAATAAATATAAGCCTTATGGTAAGATGCTGATGCTTTGTTAAGAATTTTAGAATGCAAATGATTTTATGGATTATTAAGTTTTTCATAACATACTAGTAAAGAAAATAATTGAATAATAGCTTGCAATTATATATTAATAGTGGTATACTTATAAAATATTAAAAGATTATTTAATTTTACATTTCTCCTTAATTAGAGAATTATATTATTAATATCTTTAAGAATAAGGAGGAAGTTAATATGACAGATAAGACATTAGTATGTAAAGATTGTGGAAGTGAATTTGTTTTCACAGTTGGAGAACAAGAATTCTACAAAGAAAAAGGGTTTGAAAATGAACCTGTTAGATGTGCAGCTTGTAGAAGAGCAAGAAAAGAACAAAATAATAGAAGATAATAGAAGAACGTTAGAGTTGTGAGATTTTATCGCAACTCTTTTTTTATTGCCATAAAAAAATGTAAAAAAGGTGAATGAAATGTATTTAAAAATCTAATATTTTATGTAGTATATATAAAATATAGGGTTCATTAGTAGTTTATCCCTAAAAGCTACTTTCCAATTATTAGAATTAAGTTTTAGAACAAAATAAACCAGTACAAGTGTTAACAAAACATCTATGTGCTGGTTTATTCATTTGTCATGGAAAACAATATGAAAGAAAAGTGCATTTCTTTTGGAAGAATAACAGAAAAAATTTGATAAAACTAATAGTTATGCGTCAAGATAGTGTGTGATAATAAATAAATGCTGTTAAATATGCACTGTTCTTTTTATTGTGTGGTTAATTACTTTTTTATTTATTAGGAACATTATTTAAGATGTATTGTGTTTAAATGATAACTCTTATCAGTTCCTGTGCTTTTATAATACTATAAAAAAACACCAAAGTCAATATTAATGATAATTATTTTCAATTAAATATATAAATACTTTTGGTAATTTGAATATGTATTTATATTGTGAAATTTAAACATAGATTTATTGAATTTAAATAAATATGCGAGTGACTTTCTATATTAGATTTCTATTTTATAATATATATTGCTAAAAATTATCATATATATTATAAAATAAAAAATAAAAGTGTTTTATTTTATAAAATTATAAAAAATATGAAGTTTAATTTAAAAATTATAATTAATAAGATATAATTATTATAAAAAAGTGAAAAGTGAGGGGAAAAATGAAAAAAGTAGTAGAATTTAAGAAAATATTATTCGGACTAATATTAATATTAGTTCTTATACCGGTTATATTATTAACAATATCATCAGGTGTTATAAATAGAAATAATGCTAATAAGAATTATAAAGAAAATGCAGATTTATTACTTAAAATTGCAGGGGGAACAATTGATAATAAAATTGGGGAATACTATAGCATTATACAATTATTATCTAGTGATGGAGATTTTTATGATTTTGATAAATTAAAAAAATCTATGGATTTATTAGAAAAAAGAGATGAAAGTATACTTAATATTTATTACGCATCTGAATCCGATGGATCTTACGTTCAGTCATTAGATCATGAACTTCCAGAGGGCTATAATGCTAAATCAAGGCCATGGTTTATAAATTCTATGGCAGATCAGAGTAACTTTATAGTAGAAAGTCCATATTCTGATCCTACAACAGGAAATATTGTTCTTACTATTTCTAAAGCTGTTACTAAAGATAATTCTGCAATAGGTGTTGTTTCTATGGATATTGAATTGACAAAGCTTGCAGATATATTATCGGAATATAAATACGGTGAAACAGGACAACTTATGATATGTACAGATGAAGGTGTAGTAATTTCTAATACTGATGAAAGTAAAATAGGTGGACAAGAACCATTAGAGTATGATGTATGGGATAATATTATAAGTAATGATAGTGGTGAAGTTGATTTTGAATATAGTTCAAATGAGTATTTAGGATATTATTCAACTACAAAAACGACTGGATGGAAGATTATTTTAAAGACTGAAACAAATGAAATACGAGCCTCTGAGAGATATCAATTGATGTTATCTATGTTAATTATGTTAATTATATTAGTTTTAATTTCTATTATAATTAATATTGGTACAAAAATGGTATCCAACAATATAAAAAAATTAGTTGAAAGTATTACGAAAGCATCTAAGGGTGATTTAAAAGAAAAAATAAAGCTCAATACCATAATAAAAGAATTTAAACTTTTAGAAGAAAGTTTTAATAATATGTCGGGAAATTTAACTAGTTTACTTGGCCGTGTAAATGATTCTGTAATAAATGTAGATAATACAGCTGTAAACTCAATTGCATTAAGTGAAGAAATATCTGAGTCTATAGGGCAGGTAACAAACACTATGACTGAAATTTCCGAAGGTACAGGGAAATCAGCAGATGGTCTTGAAAATATTGCATCTGATATGGAAAAATTATCATCTTCTATTAATGAAATAAAAAATGAAACTAATAATGTGAATGAAGTTGCTTTGGAAACAAATAAATTAGGCGGAAGAGGTTTAGAAATTGCTAAATTAGTATTAAATAAATCAAATGAAACTAAAAACAGTACGGAAGAAGTAAATTCTGTTGTTAATGAAGTATCAAGCAGTATTGAAAAGATTGAAAATATTAATAGTAGTATAACAGCAATAACTGAACAGACAAATCTTTTGGCATTGAATGCTGCAATAGAAGCTGCAAGAGCTGGTGAAGCAGGAAAAGGATTTGCTGTTGTAGCTGATGAAATAAGAAAACTTGCAGAAGAAACAGCAGTTTCGGCAAAAGAAATAGATTCAATTATAAAAGAGATAAGTGAAAAATCTAATAAGGCTGTAGATAAAGTATCAAATACTACGAATGTAGTAAAAGAGCAGGAAGAAGCTGTTATGGAATCTCAAAAAATATTCAAAGATATAGTTCATTCTGTTGAAAGTTTAAGTGATAAAGTATCAATTATAGCAGATAGTATTTCCGTAATAAATACTATGAAAGATAATGTATTAGATAAAGTTGGAGATCTCTCAGCTTTATTAGAGGAAACAGCAGCAGGAAGTGAGGAAGTGACAGCATCTGCTCATGAAGTTAATGCATCAACCGAGACATTTGTACATGATTTGAATATATTGAAGGAAAAAACAGAAGAGTTAAAACAACATATTTCAACTTTTAATTTTTAGTTCATTAATATAAAAATCACACAATTTATACATAGAAAGAGTTCAAGTAGAGAGTAGATAATTTTGTGTAAAAGCAAAACTATCTACTGTTTTTTTGTATGAACAGTTGGTAGTTTTGGAATAATAAAACATATAAGTTTAGGAGGAATTATTATGACAAAAAAAATTGATACTAACTTTGACTACAATGAAGAAATAAAAAAATGTAAAACCATCGATGATGTTATGGGTAAGAATGGGCTAATACAAAAACTTGTAAAAGATGTCCTTGAAAATATATTAGAAGGCGAAATGGAAGAGCATCTTGGAAGAAATAAATATGAGCGTACAGAATCAAATAATCAAAGCAATAGAAACTATAGAAACGGGTATAGCAGTAAAAATCTACGAAGCTCCTTCGGTGACGTCGACTTAGACGTACCCCGTGATAGAAATGCAGAATTCGAACCTCAAATTATAAAGAAATATGAAACTGTCTGTACTGAGTTAGATAAAAAAATTATATCTTTATATGCTAAAGGTATGAGTACAAGTGATATCCAATCAGAGATTGAAGATCTATATGGAATAAAAATATCTCCATCGATGGTATCTAAAATAACAGATAAAGTACTCGCTAGCGCTACCGAATGGCAAAATAGAGCTTTGGATAAAATATATCCTATCGTTTATTTAGATGCTATGTACTTTAAAGTTAGAAGTAATGGAAAGATAATTAATAAAGCTGTTTACATTTGTTTAGGATATACAATGGATGGCTATAAAGATATTTTAGGTATATGGGTTGATGAAGCAGAAGGTGCTAAATTCTGGTTAGGAATTTGTAATGACTTAAAAAATAGAGGAGTTAAAGAAATATTAATTGCATGTATGGATGGTTTAAAAGGATTACCACAAGCTATTAAAACAGTATTTCCATCAGTAAATATTCAAACATGTATTGTTCACCAAATTAGAAATTCAATCAAATATATAGCTTCAAAGGATAAAAAGGCATTTATGAAGGATTTAAAAGAAGTTTACAAAGCATCAACTGAAGAACTTGCGTTGGCGCAGCTAGACAATTTAAAATCTTTCTGGGGTAATAAATACGCTATAGTTATTGATTCTTGGTATAATAATTGGAGTAATCTATCAACATTTTTTGATTTCTCTCCAAGCATAAGAAAGATGATATATACTACCAATGCACTTGAAGGGTTTAATCGTCAAATACGTAAATTTACTAAGGTTAGAGTGATCTTTCCTACAGATGAATCGTTAAATAAGTGTGTTTACTTAGCTACGATGGAAATAACAGAAAAATGGAGTCAACCTACTCCAAATTGGGGTGCTACGCTAGCGGAGCTATCAATAATATTTGAAGATCAACTAAAAGATGAATTAGCTTAGAAGCTTGTACTTTTATTGATTAATATGCATACTTTTAGATTTTATTGAAATACTAAAAAAGGTAATAAAAAACATTATTAGTATTTCTTAAATATAAAAAAATATTACTGGAAATCAAAATTTCCAGTAATAATAAATTGATAAAAATACTAATTACACAAAACTATCTAAACTCTCAGTTCAAGAAAAGACAATATTACTTAGTCTTTTCTTGAACTCTTTTATTTATAGAAAAATTAATATCCCATTTGCTCATTTATTAAAATTACTTCCATTTCTTTTATTCCATTCATTTTTTTTATTAATACAGAAACACCACAACATATTCTATCAGGACTAGAGCAGTCATAGCATTTCATTTCTTTACTTACAGCACAAGGTGTTTTTAAACCAAGTCGTTTTGCATTGAGAGGAGCAGCAATATTTTTAGCACGCCATAATGCTTTTTCAAAAGTTTCCTCGACTTTATTTACGCCAGCTATTATATATACTTTCTCATGACCATACATAATTGATGAGATTCTGTTACCACTTCCATCAATATTTATTATTTCACCTGTTTCAGCTATTGCATTGGCAGAAGAAATGTAGACTTGTGCTGTCTGAGAATTAGACCTAGCTTCTTGTTGTGGTTGTCTCCAATGCCAATAAACTTCATTATTTATTGATAATGTTTCAAATAAATTTAATTCTTCTAATGTTTTACTACCACCAAACCCTATTGTTTTTTTATTTAGCTGTGAATCAAGATATTTTACTGCACTATCATTATTTTCAAAGAATGAAACAGTAAAACCTTCCCTTTTTAAATTATCTAATAATTTTGATATATTCATATTATTAGCCCCCTTAGTATTAATTCTTATAAAAGAACCGTATTTAATTTGAGAATAAGTAATTATCATTAGTTAACTTTATATATAATTATATCATATAGTAATTATGAGATTTTTAATGAGAAATATTTTGTGAATATTATAATTAACAATATGAAATTAGAAAAGTAAGTATTATTTTTTTCAAATAGCTAATAATAAAATATATTATTGTACAAATATTGAAATGATAAAAAATTAATATATATGTTGTTAAGCTTTATGGAGGAAAAATGAAAGTTTTAAAAAGATTATTATTACTTATGAGTATATTTGTACTGAGCACTGTGTTTTTAATATATCAAACAACAAATGTTAGAATTTTAAGTTTAGAAAGAAATCCAGCAAAAGTCTCTGTATTTTTATCAGATTTCAATGACGATTTGATTTCAGAAATAAGAAAAAATCTAGAGGAGATTCAAAAGAAAAATTCTGATAAAGTAGAATATAATTTTTATGATGGGAAGTTAAATCAGAAAAATCAAAATGAAGAAATTGCAAAGGTATTAGAAGAAGGAACTGATTTAATATTATTAAATATAGTAGATAGAGCATATTCTAAAGCTGTTATAGATAAAATAAAAGCAAATAATGTTCCTGTGATTTTATTTAATAGAGAACCTCTTACATCTGTGCCAATACAATCATATGGAAGAGCTATATATATTGGAACTGATCCGGTGCAGGCAGGTATTTTACAGGGAGAGATGCTAATAGATTTATGGAATTCAAATAAAAAATATATAGATAGAAATAATGATGGAATACTACAATATTATATGCTAGAAGGTGAAGGTGATAATACAGAAGCAACAGAAAGAACTAAATATGTTATTTCTACAATTGAGAAATCGGGGATAAAAACTCAGCAAGTAGGGATTGACTTTGCTAATTGGTCTGAGAAAGCTGCATATGAACATACAAAAGAAGCCTTTGAAAAATATAGCTTAGATATAGATGTTATAATTGCAAATGATGATAGTATGGCAATAGGCGCTGTTAAAGCGTTACAAGAATATGGTTATAATAAGGGTGAAAAATCAAAAACCATTCCAGTTGTTGGAGTTGATGTGATTCCAAAAGCTAAAGAATTTATTGAAAAAGGATATATGTTAGGCTCAGTATATCAAGATCCTAAAGATTATGCAAAAGCTTTATATGAAGTTGGGATGAACTTAATTAATTATAAGGATCCTGTAGCGGATACAAAATATACACTTGATAATACAAAAGTATCAATTCGTATTCCACATACTAATTATTTTTATAATAATATATTTGATAAATAATACAAAGTTATATATTAAAAATAAAGAAATGCTGAATTCTCTCAATGTTTCTTTATTTTTTATATTCTTCTAAACTATATATTTATAATTTAAATTTAATAGTGTCCAATAACATTACTCTTTCATATTATGTAACAAATACAGAAAGGAAGTAAAGTGAATGGCGCTTAATATTCAAGGTGTAGATATAAGTAATAATAATCCTATATCAAATTTGTCTACTCTTACAGAAAATGGAGTTCAGTACTTATATTTAAAAAGTACTGAAGGAGCTACTTTTGTAGATCAAACAACACCAGCTAGATACGTACAAGCTAAGAATTTAGGATTAAAAGTGGGATTTTATCATTTTTTAGTAGGAACAAGTTTACCAGAAGCACAGGCAGAAAATGCATATAATGCTACAAAAACTTATGCTCAAGATCTTGTATTTATGTTAGACGTTGAAGTTAATTTTGATTCTCTTTGTGATTATGTTTTAAGATTTATAAACAGATGGCAGGAACTTTCAAATGTTGAAATAGGCATCTATACCTATAGTGGTTTTATAAGTAATTTAACATTAATATCAAATTATATAGAGAGTAGAAAACTATGGATAGCAAATTATACTTCTTCATATAATAATGTAGATACAGGATTTTTTTATAATATTGTAGGATGGCAGTATACTGAAAATGGAACTATAGGAAGTTTTTCTGGAGATTGTGATTACTTTAGTCAAAATTGTTTAGTACAGTCTAAACAAGGTGAATGGCAGTTAAATAATGTTGGTTGGTGGTATAAATTTAATGATGGAACTTATCCAACAAATGAATGGTATAAAATAGATGGAAAATGGTATTTGTTTAATAGTCAAGGATATATGCTTTATGGATGGCAGTGGTCAGATGGTGGCAACTGGTATTACCTAGGAGGTAGAAATGATGGATCTATGAAAACCGGTTGGGTGTTGACTGGTGGAAAGTGGTACTATTTTAATTCTCAAGGTGCTATGCAAGTTGGATGGCAGGAGATAAACAACCAATGGTATTATTTTGATTCAAATGGAGAAATGCAGACAGGCTGGTTGAAATATAATGGAGAATATTATTTGTTGTATAGTGATGGTCAGATGGCGCGTAATTGTGAATTATATGGATATAGCTTTAATAATAGTGGAGTTGCAACAAAAACTCAATAAGATTATATAATAGAAACAAGAATAGCAAAAATAAGTTTCTAAAAATTAAAATGTGCTTTTGACGAATTTACAAAGTATAATGCTAAGTTTTTAGTATAGAATGCTTTATATTGATTTTGTCAAGCACAATTTTTAATATTTAAGTAAAAATAACTTTGAATTTTTTTATTAAATAATACTATATATCACATAATTTGTTTATGAATAAAAATATATATAGATATGGAGTATTTTATTTAGTTTAGAATTTAGTTCAGAAGCAAGGGGGGATTCTGTTTGGATGATAACATTATCCGAGATTACAAAGAAGCGGTTCATGAAATATCCAAAGCATATTATTTTATAAATAATGATGAGTCTGATGCAGTATATGGACAGGAAGTTTATAATAAATCAATAAAGCAATATCCATATTTTTTTATTGCAGGAGCAGGTATAAGTTCAGAGTCAGTAAAGACATCTGCACAGATTACAGCAGAATGTAAAAGGATATGTAAAGAAAATCAATACAATAGAAGTAGAAATGTGGAAGAACAGTATTCATACTGGCTTGAAAAAGCATTTCCACATAAAGAAACAAGAAAAAGGTATATAAAAAATCTTATTAAGGATAAAAGAATACCTGAAAGTGCAATAAAGCTTGCCAATATACTTTTATCTAGAAAAGTAAGCAATTTAGTTGTTACTCCTAATTTTGATACATTTATATATGACACATTAAAGCTTTTTGGTGAAAATAATATTATAATATCTGATACTTGTAAGAGTGCAGGGAAGCTCAATATTGAAAGCAACAGCTTAAACATATTACATGTATATGGAACATATGAATTTTACGATTGTGTTAGTCAGAAGTATTCAAATGAAAGAAATAAGGATTTAGATGAATTGTTTTCAGTACGTTCTTTTTTAAGAACTGCTCTAAATGGTATGTCTCCACTTGTTATAGGTTATAGTGGATGGGAAAATGATGTTATAATGAGTGAATTAAAAGAAAGATTTAAAATGCCATTAAAGTATAAAATGTATTGGTTCTGCCATAATGAAGAGGACTACAAGAACCTTCCGTTATGGATCAAATATTCAGATGAAGAAAAAAGAATAGTAAGAGATGACGTTATTTTTGTGCTTCCAAAAGAGGAAAGGGTTTATGGATTTGAAATAGATGATGATTTAAAATACTCTGATTTTAATGATGTTTTAGATTCAGGAGAGGTATTAAGCAGTTTTATAAGTGAATTTAATATAAAATCTCCAGATATAATTCAAAATCCAATACAATTTCTTAAAAAATACTTTGAAGAAAATTTTTCAAAAAATATTTATTCTGAT
Source organism: Clostridium butyricum (assembly GCF_006742065.1). NCBI lineage: Bacteria > Bacillati > Bacillota > Clostridia > Eubacteriales > Clostridiaceae > Clostridium > Clostridium butyricum. The sequence continues at coordinate 1,320,813 of NZ_AP019716.1, forward strand.
TTTCTTCTTTTAAGATTTAATGAAAGTGGAAATGATAAAGAAATTCAGGCCATAAAGGAAGCTATAATAAGTAAGGATATAGTTGAAATCGTAAATAAAACAGAAAATTTTGCAAATAATTTAGATGCTCATGGAGAGGAAAATGTAAGGATTCTTCTAAACTATCTTGTTACAACAATAGAACAGCACACAGTTGCAGGACTAGAGAAAGGCAACCTAAAAAAAGTAATTAATTTATATAAAAAATTATATAAATACATGGAAAAATCATCAGTAGATAAAGACAAGCTTGACTTAATTAAAGTTAGACTAGAAGAAATTTTGACTTTAGATAATTATAATGTTATTAAAGGTGAAATTGACAGTATATTAAATATTATGAACACCATAAGTGAAAGCAGTGAAGGATATAAGGATGTATATAGAAAATGTATAAATATTAAATTATCTCATAGTGAAGAAGATAGTGATGATTTATATAACAGTATAATAGATAAGATTCAAAAATGGGATGAACCTGAAGATAGAAAATTATTAATAAAAATGTATATGGAAAAAGCCATATTTCTTGAAGAAGATGATGATATGGAAGGTTCAGTAGCTATGCTTGAAAATGCAGAAAAATATTTTTCGTATGTAAAAGATGATGAATGGCTTGAAAATGTATTTATTTTATGCAGATTAAGGAAAGCAGAATTGTATAATGATTTAGAAGAATATGATAAGGCACTGACAGAAATTGATGCAGTTAAGAATAGATATTATGATAGAGAAGATCTGAAATTGAAGCAATTTCTTGCTGACACTATGATTTTAAAGGGATCTATACTTAAAAAAAATATGAGGCTTGAAGAAGCAGAAGAATCTTTTGATGAGATATACAGTAAATACAGTATGGACAAAGATGAAAATATAAGAAGAAAGGCTGTTAAAGCTCTTATAAATAAAGCAGAAGTACTTGAAATGGATGAGGATTTCTACGAAGCAATAGAAGTTTATAATGATATAATAAATAGATATAAAGATGATAATGATGATGAACTGCGAAGAGCAGCAGCACAGGCAAGATTAAATAAACTTGTAATTTTGACTAAAAATGAAAAGGATGAGGTTATAGTTAGAAAATGTAATGAGATTTTAAATATATACAAAGATGAAAATGATGAAAAGATAAAATTAGTTTGTCTTCAAGTAACTTTGTGCAAAGCTATAGGACTTCATAATAGTGGAAAGCAAAAAGAAGCAATGGAACTTTATAACGATATAATTAAAGCTAGAAAAGAAGATGCAGATATAAAAATGAAATCTCTTATAATGGAAGCTAGAATATTTAAATCATATTGTTTAAAGGATAATACAGAAACACTAGATACCAAGGAAATGTGTAATGAAATAATAACTTTATGTAAATCTGATGAGGGGAAAAAGGCTAAGACAAAAGTAGTTGAGACAATGCTTAATCAGGCTGATTCTCTTATTAAATCTGGAGATGTTGATGAAGGTATAAAAATATATAATGAAATAGAAATAACATATAAAGATAATGCTAAAATAATAGGAACAATACGTGAATTTATTCAAAGCATAGCAAAATACAGTTTTGATAGTGCAAAACTTATTTATGAACAGCTTAAATATAATTGTATAAATTCTTCTTATGAAGTTGAAGATGAAGTATTGCTAGCTGGATTCAGCATACTTATAAATAATAAAGATGCTGACTTTAATCTTATAGAAGATAATGCTATAGGCTTAAGCAGAAGAAATGATAATATTAAGAAAGAAATTGAAGCCATTGTAGGTAATATTGGTACAGATGCATATATGAATAAAAATTTCAATATGGCAGAAAAGTATTACTATCTTTTATATAGGTTAAATAATAACATGTGTCTTAATATTGCATATATGATAAGAAGGAAGGAAGTTAAAAATGCTAATATATATCCAGATTGTGAAGCTTTGATAGAAAGTGCAGCTGTAAAAGGCAGTGATATGGCAAATATAAATAAAGCACTTTTGTTAGCTGATAAAGAAATGTATGATGATGCTGTTGCGTGCATAAGAAAAATAAATAATATAGCTTCTTTTGAATGGTGGAAGCATATGGATGATGGTGAGAGCGAGAAATATAAAGTACTATTTATGGGACTTATTACAGGAAGGATAAGTGAAAGTGAATTAAGTATTAATGATGTAATAGAAAAACTAGAAGGTTTCCACGAAAATGATTTTATTCTTCATATAGAAAGGGTAATTTATCTTGAAAAATAATTATAATATTAAAGTAAAATATATATTTAAATATGAAGAAATATAAGACTTAGCCTAATGTAATTTGATAATGTTACATTGGGCTTTTGTACTAATCAATAAAAATTTTGAGATTTGGATAAATATAGTATATACTAATAATTGTTTGTAAGATGCAATTGGAAAAAAGCAATGATGTGGATCAGGTGTTAAATAACAGGAGGAAAAGTATGAAATCTGTAAATGCTCTTAAAGTAGCAAAGGAACATGGATTATATTTAAAATTAGTAACAGCTGTAAGAAATTTTGATTCATATAATAGTTTTTATAATATTTATGATGAATTTGAAGAGCCTTGCAGAAGGATTGCAATAATAACGAAAAATGAGACTATAGAAGAAGTTTATGATAATGAAAATAATAAAGATTTTTTTGAAAGCAAAATAATAGAAGGAAACCTTTGGATAGAGGAATATTCTCTTCTTACAAATCCTGAAAAAATAGATTTATCACAATTAGAGGTACCAGAAACTCTTATTAAAAATTTCTTGGATGAGATTTAAAAATTAGTATTAGTTTTTTAGAAAAAATAAATTGTTAAAAATATATACTACTAGTAAAAAATATGTGAAACAAGCATATAATGTATTGAGGAAAAGCATAAATAAGCAATTAAAGTTTTGACTGTATGCTTGAATAATTTTAAAGAAGGGAATTATATTATGATAATTAACAGTCTTAATCCTTCTATTTGCAGTACAGTTATGTTTTGTGGTATAGGGCTAGTAGTATTACGATTGCTTTTTATTGGAGGAGCCATATTAGATTGCTTAAAAGATAATAAATAGTAAAACTAATGAATGAATTGATTTATAGTGAAGAATAAAAATGAACAGAACAAAAATAGGCTGAATATTTACTTATAATAGTATATAGAAATTATGCTAATATACTAAAAGTAAATTATTCAGTCTTTATATTTTGTATAAAATGGATTTTAATATTGTCAATAAGAATTCATTTATATAATTTTCATTTTGGATTTTTCTATAAAATGAATATTGTTATTTATTAAATAGATAAGTTTACTGATATAATACATTTAGAGTTTTAAATTGTCCTGATAAATATTAAACGTAATAACAGAGGTATGATGAAAATGACAAAAAAATTAAAAATAGTAATGCCAGATTATTTTAAACAATTTAAATGTATAGGAGGAAAGTGTGAAGATAGCTGTTGTATTGGTTGGGATATAGATGTTGATGAAAAAACATTTAGACAATATATGAAGCTAGATAACGAAGAATTCAATACTATTTTAGCAAAGAATATGCAAAAAAATCATGAGTGTAGCAATGAATTTATTGATTATGGAAAAGTTCAGCTTAATAAAGAAAAAAGATGTCCATTTCTAAATGAATGTAATTACTGTATTATACATTCAAAACTTGGAGAAGATTATCTTTCTAATACATGTAGCCATTTTCCAAGAGTATTGAACAAAGTAGATGAAGATTATGAAATATCACTTGATGTATCATGCCCTGAAGCTGCTAGGATTGTTCTTGGAAATAGAAGTGGATTTAAATTTGAAAAAGATGACATTCAATTAAAGAAATATATAATAGCTGGAGAGATTGATACAAATGACGAAGAATATGAGGATCATCCAATAAAATATTTTAAAGAAATAAGAGAGTTTTGTATAAGAATTATTAAAAATAGAAAGTTTGATTTGAGTGAAAGGTTATATATACTTGGTGATTTTTTATATGAAGTAGAAGAGAAAAGCTGTGATGATAGTGAAATGATTTGTGGATTTATAAAAACTTATAATATACATGATGTAGCTAAAAATTATAGAAGAAATAAAGATAATTACATAATGCAGATTTCTCTTTTAAATAATATAATAAATTCTTTAGAAATATATGAGGAAACAGATAGTGAATTGTTTAAAAAATATACTAAAGAAACTATAGATGGATTTAATATAGAGAGTCCAGAACAGTTAGAGAAAGACAGCAATAGATATATTAATACTTTTATAGAGTATAGTAGGAATTACATTGAAGAAAATGAGCATATTTTCGAGAATTATTTAGTTAATTTTATGTATAATAATTTATTTCCGTATTCAGAGAGTGATTCTATGTTTGAAGGGTATATGATGCTTATTATGAGATATTCATTAATAAGATTTTATCTTGTAGGAAAATATCTTATTAATAACACTGAGTCATCTGAAGAGATAATTAAATTTATCCAGGTCTTTTCTAAGACCGTTGAGCACGATAAAAATTATATGGAAGAAATATTAGATTTTTTAATAGAAAATAATTTTGATAATTTAGAATTTACACAAATGCTTATATAAAATAAATAATATGATTAAAAATAAAAAAACATATTGAAATGTATAAGAATAAGGAATATAATAAATATTATGTAAAAAAATGGTGATGAAATGTTGAGAGAATTTTCGAGGAAATTTGTTAATTATTTGGCGGAAAATAATTATAATGAAGAAGAAATAGAACAAATGGAATATGTATTTAGATCAACTATGTTTGAGATACTAAAGGTGTTAGGAGAGGTTTTGAGTTTTGCTGCACTAGGGTATTTTAAAGAAATCGTAATTGTATTACTAGTAATGCTTACAACTAAACCATACATTGGAGGATATCATGAAGATACTCAAATGAAATGTTTTATGTGTTCACTTTTGATTTCGGGTGGAATAATATTATTAAGTAGTCAGTGTAATTTCACATTTATAGGAAATATTATTATATTAATATTTTGTATATTTGCCATTTATAATCAAGCTCCCATAATTAATCCGTCTATGCCCTTAACGAGAAATGAATTAATAAATAAGAATAGGGTGAGGGGGTTAACTGCATCTATATTTTGGAGTTTAACATCAATAGCAATAAGTTATTATTCATCTTATTTTTTAATAATTACATTAACTCTTTTTGTTAATAGTGTATTAATGTTTAATAAAAAAGAGACATCTAATGAATAAGAATTAAAATATATCATTTAACACACAAAACTTATAAGTAATGAAACTTGTCTTATATATTGAGATAGGTTTCATTATTTTTTTATAAAATATATTACTTTTATTAAGTTTGATATATAATGATAAAATGTAATAAATTTTACTTAGAAAAATTTAGGATAAAGGATGAAGAAAAAATGGATAATTTTAATTTTGAAAATTTAAATGGTGAAGAAATCTGGGAAAAACTTTATAATAAAGAGCTAAATACAAAGAAAAACATATTAGAGTACATAGAAATGACAGGAATACTTATAAAAGAAAAAGTTGATATATATCAAATTGAATCAACATACAATTTTATATATAAAAAAATAGATGAAATGGGTGCAATTATTAAGCCTAATACGGTAATGTTTTTGCAAAATAAATTAAAGGAAAAGCTAGGAAAATATGTTTCGTTGAAGGATCCTAAAATGCAAAGTACATTTATTGAATTTTTTAAAGAAGCATATCCAAAGGGTGAAAGAAGAAAAGATTTTACATGGGTACTTTTAGATATAAATAATATTTCGGATGAACAGATATGGACTACATTAAAATATATAAATAGAGAATGTTTAAATGAAGACTTGTTCTTAGATGATGAAGAAATAGAAGACATAGTAAAGGTTATAGGTAAGCTTGTTAGAAATAACAATATTAAATATATAAATGATATTAGAAGTTTAAGTACTCTAAATAGTATCCTTAAAATAAAAGTAATAGAGGATAAAGGTAAGTTTAAAGTAAAAAGATTAGAAAAATAAACTTAAATATTGATAAACCTCTTTAATAAGTATTTTTATTTATTATTAAAGAGGTTTATAGATTACTAATTACACAGTTTTTTTGATTTTTTTACAATTACTCCATTAAATTTATTTAGATATATGGAGATATAATAGTTGTTATCTATAAGTTTAGCACGTTTCTTTTTTGATATTTTATTTTTTCCACCAAATTTTTCAGAATCAGTATTAATAATTTCATCATACCATCCTGAAGAATCAACTTGGAGAAGGAAAGAATAGCACTCTGAATCACCTAAATTAAGAACTGTGTAAGAACAATCTTCTTCAAGATCATTTCTCTTATATGCAAAGATACATGGCATGTTATCATCAGTTTGAATCCAATTGAAACTATTTTTATTATATTCATTTTTATAAAGGCTAGATTCTTTAGAATATATTTCTTGGAGTTTTGAAAAATAATTTTTAAATAACATATGTTTAGGGTAATCTAGAATATCCCAGTCTATTTCTTTATTGCAATGCCACGTTTCAAACTGTCCAATTTCATTTCCCATAAAGTTGAGTTTTTTTCCAGGATGAGTCATCATAAAAAGATAAAAACATTTAAGATTACTGAATTTTTCATCATAATCACCATACATAAGATTAACAACAGAATTTTTAAAATGTGAAACTTCATCATGAGATACTGGTAAGAGATATAGTTCATTATAAAAATATTCAATTGAAAATTTTAATTTGTGTCTGTTAGAGCTTCTGTCATAAGGAGTTAACTGAAAATATTCAAGTGAATCATGCATCCATCCAAAGTTCCATTTATAGTCAAATCCAACGCCACCATAAACTACAGGGGCAGTTATCTTGGAGAAGACAGAAGAATCTTCTGCAATAAGCATTACATTTTGATGTCTATTTTGAAGTGCAAAATTACTGCTTCTAAGAAACCATAAACCTGCTTCGTTAACTCCTTTGTTTAAATCCCCACTTTCATATATCATAATAGATACAGCATCGTATCTTAAACCATCCATATGATAATAAGACAACCAGAAATCAAGTGAAGATCGTACAAAGCTTATTACATATGGTTTCGTAAAGTCAAAAAGGTTAGTATCCCATTCACTGCTTCTATTTTCATCAGAATTGCTTTCATAAATATAACTTCCATCATACTTGCTAAGAGAAAATGAATCTTTTACAAAATGAGCAGGTACAACATCAAGTATTACACCTATATTTTCATTATGGCATTTATTAATGAATTTCATTAAATCTTTAGGATTACCATATCTACTTGTAGCACTAAAATATCCACTTACTTGATATCCCCACGATCCATCAAATGGATGTTCAGTAATAGGAAGAAGTTCAATATGAGTGTATCCCATTTCCTTTACATAAGGGATAATAATATCTGCAATTTCATTATAATTATAGAAATCATATTCGTTATCTTTAATTTTCCATGAAGAAAGATGAACTTCATAAATATTTAGTGGAGAGTTAAAATTTTTTGTTCTTGAATTCATCCATAAATCATCTGTCCATTGAAAGTCGTTTATATTATATACTATTGATGCTGTATCAGGTCTTAATTCACTAAAAAATGCAAATGGATCTATTTTATCTATAATTTCATTTTCTTTAGTGAAAATGCGATATTTATATAGTGACATTTCAGGTACATCTTTAACAAAAATACTCCATACTCCAGAAGGATGGAGTTCCATATCGTATCCTGACCAATCATTAAATGTTCCAACAAGCAAAACTCTTTCAGCATTAGGTGCGTATACAGTAAATCTTACTCCATGCTGTTGGTATTCATACGAAAAATGAGCCCCAAAAGTATTATATGCATCAAGAGAATTACCCTGAAGAATATTATTAATTTCATTATTATTAATCATAAATGTTACCTCAATATACCATATTATATATATATAATTTTAACAATTTAAAATATATAAACCAATTGTTTTTAGCTTTTTTATTGTAAAGTCTAAATATTATAATTGGAATTTATATAAAATCATAAAAATTCAGAAAATTAAGAAAATGTGTTGCAAACATTTACAAAAGGTTGTATAATGTAATCAAGATAAGAAGTGATTTATCTTAGTGAACTGACACTTAAATCCGGCAGAGAATCATATCCATAAAGGTATGATGTTGGTGCCAGGCAACAAAAAAACCTGGGAGCAAAGCATGACATAAGGGCATGCACATGTTGGCGGACAACTTAAAAATCAGTTTCTAAGAAGGAGCTATCATTTTAACAGAGTTTATTTGTTAAAGGATGGCTCTTTTCGATGTATAGAAAATTATAATGATAGCATAATGCTTAAAGGTATATGATGAACTATGAATTTTAAAATTGCAATATATAGAATCATTATCTTAAATATAAAAAATTATATATTAGAGAAAAAATAGTAAAGTATAAAAGATGAGCTTCATATAATACAATATAGGAAAATTTAAGATTAAATTAATATTTTTCTATGCATTATTAATAAGGGGATAATATTATGATAGCTTCAGGATTGGGTTCTTCAATAAACATGTTATTTGTTACCTTGATTGTGAGCGGGATATTACTTTTATTATTACTTTTATTTTATTATATTTCATTGGCTGTAGATTCATGGGAAGTCAGGAATGGTGGCAATGAAGAGAAGAAAACAGATTTAATTAATTCAGATGTTAGTGAAGAAGGCATTAAGGAGATAGAAGAAGAAAAAATTATAGAAGGTAAAAATAAAGAATAAGCAATATGAAAAAGTTTACTAGAATGAAAGGATTTAAGCAGTGAGAGATATATGTAGTTTTCTCACTGTTATTTTTAAGTAAAGTTTAATAGTTAAGATAAACTAGGATTGATTTGATGTTAAATAGTAAACTTGAAATAAGCATAAAGAATCTATATACTAGACATTATAAATAAATCGGAAACTGGAGATAGGTGAATGAAAAAATTCAAGAAAATTTATATAGAAATAACTAATGTGTGCAATTTAAGTTGTAATTTTTGTCCTAAAACTTCTAGAAAATATGAATTTATGAATAAAGATTCTTTTGAAGAAATAATAAAAAAAATTAAAGGTCATACAGATCATGTATATTTTCATTTGATGGGGGAACCCTTTTTAAATAAAAACTTAGAACATTTTTTAGATATTAGTGGAGAAAATAATCTTAAAGTTAACATAACAACTAATGGAACATTGATAAATAATGTTAAAAATATTCTTATTCAATCCAAGAGCTTAAGACAAATAAATATTTCTCTTCATAGTTTTGAGGCTAATGATAATGAAACAAATTTTCAGGAATATATACAAAATATAATAAACTTTATCAAGGAAACATCAGAAAAAACAGAGATAATATGTTCTTTAAGGTTATGGAATTTAGATGGTAAATATAAAGCAAGTAATGATATGAATATAGATATATTTAAATTATTTGAAGAGGAATTTAATTTAGATACAAAACTCAATGAAGTTTTTAAAGAAAAACACAGTTTTAAATTAAAAGACAGAGTGTATATAAGTATGGGAGAAAAGTTTAAATGGCCATCTCTCAAAGATGAAGAACTTGGCGAGAGAGCCTTTTGTTATGGATTAAGAGATCAAATAGGCATTCTTGTTGATGGAACTGTAGTTCCTTGCTGTCTTGATAGTGAAGGAAGTATACCATTAGGAAACATATTCACACAAGATTTAGAAAGTATAGTAAATTCAGAAAGAGCTGTTGCTATATATAATGGATTTTCAGGAAGAAAAGCTGTTGAAGATTTATGTAAAAAATGTGGATTTATAAATAGAGTAAGATAGATGATAACTTAAAATAAATGTATGAATAAATTTCATCTTAAATTAGAATACTAATAATATAATTGGTATTATTTAAGGAGGAAAATTTATGGAATTAAGGGACAGTAAAACAAAAATAAATTTATTAAGAGCATTTGCAGGTGAAAGTCAAGCTAGAAATAGATATGATATTGCAGCAGAAAAAGCAAAAAAAGAGGGACTTCACATTATAGAAAGTTTATTTAAGTATACAGCTAACCAGGAAAAGGCTCATGCAGAAGCGTTTTTAGGAAAACTTAAAGATTTTGCGGGAAGTAATATAGACATTGATAATGCTACTTATCCAATTGAAGGTGATGATCCAACTTTAAAGCTTCTTATGTCAGCAGCACATAATGAACATGAAGAGCATGATGTTGTTTATAAAGAATTTGCACAAATTGCTCAATCAGAAGGCTTTCAAGATATAGCAGTACTTTTTAATAATATAGCTTCTATTGAAAAGGTTCATGCAGAACGTTTTGAACGCTATGCTAAAGAACTTGAAAACGGAAGTTTATTTAAAAAAGAGATAGATGTAAAATGGATGTGTACTAATTGCGGCTTTATATACGAAGGAAAAGAAGCTCCTAAATATTGTCCGGTTTGTTCAAAGCCTCAAAGTTATGCTATTTTATTTGAAAATTCATTCTTTGAATAATAAATATAGAAAAGTTTAAAATTTAATAATTTAAAAATATTTTTGTATAACAATGTATAAAGCAATAGAAAACAGTCAATAATCCCTAAATAAGGAGGGATTATTGATGATAATGAATAAAAAAAGAATGTTTGTTGTAATGACAGTACTATTAGCAATTATATTTTCGTTAACGTATTATTTTTGTGATAAATATATAACAAAACCAATTGTAGAAAAAGAAAATGCAACAGTTGTAAATAATGATTCAAGTAACGATCTTTCAGATGAAACTAAAGTATGTCTTTATTCTGGTGACGTTAAGGAAGATGAGCTATCACTTGGTGATTTAAAAAAACAGTTAAACATAGGTGATGATTTAACAGAAACAGAATTATCAAAAGCATTGAAAGATAAAGGATATGTATTGGTTTTAACATCTGAAAAAGAACTTACTTTTAAAAGAGATCCTTCTCAGACTGTAAAACCTAACAAATATTATATTGGTGAAAAAGATGGATATCTTGCAATATATAAGACTGATGAAAATGGTACTTTATTAATCGAAAATAGTGACGATGTATATAATGATAGAAAAACTATAGATAGTCTTACACCAGCTGATATAACAAAAATAAAAAATTTTAAATATGAATATGATACTAAAGAGGAAGCAGAAGAAAATCTATCAGAATTTTTATCATAGAATTAACTTAAGCAGTATTCAGAGTGTTTTAATAACTTTGATGCTGCTTTTTTATGTTTAAAGAAATGTGTTAAGGTTTATAATTAAATAAAAGATTTACAGGAACTCATTTTAAGATTAAGTTGAAAGATTATTATGAAAATGATAAAGTATAATTTAGGCTTATACATAGGGAGATGGAGGATACGACAATATGTATGAATACATAAAAGGAAAATATATGGGAATTAATAAAGACTATATAGTAGTTGAAAATAGTGGAATAGGATATAAAATTTTCACATCAGGAGCGACGATGTCCTCAGTACCTGAGTGTGGTGAAGAAGTGATATTATATGTTGAGCAGATAGTTAGAGAAGATTTTATTGGCCTATATGGCTTTGATTCAAAGGAAGAACTTGCTATGTTTAAACTTCTTCTTACTGTTAATGGTGTTGGACCTAAAGCAGCTTTATCATTATTATCCATAAGCAGATTAAATAACTTGAAATATGCTATAATGACTGGTGATGAGAAACACATATGCAGAGGTGTTGGAATAGGGAAAAAAACTGCAGCAAGAATTATTTTGGAATTAAAAGATAAACTTCAACCAGATGAATTATTAGATGTGGCTGTTGATTCAAATAAAGATAATAATGGAGAAAATAATCTTATGGCCGTTTCGGAAGTTTTAAGTGCGCTTATTGCATTAGGATATAGTGAAAAAGAATCAGAAAAAGTACTTAAAACAATAGATAAAACAGAAACTGTAGAAAACATGATTAAAAATGCATTAAAAGCGCTTATGAATTAATTAATACAGTTGAAAGTTTATAGTAAAAAAGTTGATTATGAAATTCCTAGGGGGATTTCTAAAGTTTATATTGTAATAATATTATTATTTAAAATGTAAGGTTTTAATAAGTTTAAAATAACTGTTAACTGGAAAAGTGGGGTGTAACATGGAACGAATAGTAAATCCATCTGAATTAAATAGTGATTTTAACTCGGAATTAAGTTTAAGACCTCAAAAAATAAATGAGTATATCGGACAAGAGAAAGTTAAAGAAAGACTTGATATATTCATTAAAGCAGCTAAAAATAGAAATGAGGCACTTGACCATGTGTTGCTATATGGACCACCAGGACTAGGAAAAACTACACTTGCTAATATTATTGCCAAGGAAATGACCGGTGATCTAAAAGTAACTTCAGGACCTGCAATAGAAAGAGCTGGAGATTTAGCTGCAATATTAACTACACTTAAGGATTATGATGTTTTATTTATTGATGAAATTCACAGACTTAATAGAAGTGTAGAAGAAATATTATATCCAGCCATGGAAGATTATGTACTGGATATAGTAATAGGAAAAGGTGCTAGTGCTAAATCTATAAGAATAGATCTTCCTAAATTTACTCTTATTGGTGCCACAACAAGAGTTGGTATGCTTACAGCACCGTTAAGGGATAGATTTGGCGTTCTTTGTGCCATGGAATATTATACAAATGATGAACTTAAAGAAATAATAGTGAGAAGTGCATCGGTATTTGGATGCTCTATTACAGAAGAAGGTGCAATAGAAATTGCAAGAAGATCAAGAGGAACTCCAAGAATTGCAAACAGGCTTTTAAAAAGAGTTAGAGATTATTCAGAAGTAAAATCTAATAAGATTATATCTTTAAAAGAAGCGAGAGAAGCACTACAATTATTAGAAGTAGATAATCTAGGATTTGACAGGGTTGATAATAAAATATTGGAAGCAATTATAGATAATTTTAAGGGCGGTCCTGTAGGAATTGAAACATTATCATATTTTATAGGAGAAGAACTTGGAACAATTGAAGATGTTTATGAACCATATCTTCTTCAGCAAGGATTTATAATAAGAACTCCAAGAGGAAGAATTGCAAGTGATAAAGCTTATGAACATCTTGGAAGAGTTAATCCATCAAAGAAAAGGGAACCTAAAATTCAGGGAACATTTTTTGATAAAGAAAATTAAGTGTATAATTAATTTAAATTTAAAATAGATATTTGATATTTTGTGCATTTTATGGATGTTTACTTAGAATGTAAAGTTAATAATAAAATTTAAAATATTCTGTAAGAATGTCATCTATAACTGTCAATTGTCAATTATAAGGTTGGGAGATAATAAAATGAACGTTAAAGATTTTGATTTTTATTTACCAGAAGAGTTGATAGCACAACATCCTTTAGAAAAAAGGGATACATCAAGACTTATGGTATTAGATAAAAAAACTGGAGAAATAGAGCATAAGGTTTTTCATGATATAGTAGACTACTTAAATGCAGGGGATACTTTAGTTTTAAATAATACTAGAGTAATGCCTGCAAGGTTAATAGGAGAAAAAGAAGAAACAGGTGGAAAAATTGAATTCCTTTTACTTAAGAGAGTTGAAAAGGATAGATGGGAATGTCTTGCAAAGCCAGGTAAATCAGCAAGGGTAGGAAGAAAATTCACTTTTGGTGAAGGAAAACTTAAGGCAGAAGTTGTTGAAGTTAAAGAAAATGGAAATAGAATAGTGGAATTTCATTATGAGGGTATTTTTGAAGAAGTACTTGATTCGTTAGGCGAAATGCCACTTCCTCCATATATACATGAAAGATTAGAAGATAGAGAAAGATATCAGACTGTATATTCAAAAGAAAATGGTTCGGCAGCAGCTCCAACAGCAGGATTACATTTTACAAATCAATTATTAGAACAAATAAAAGAAAAGGGTATAAATGTTGTTTATCTTACTTTACATGTTGGTCTTGGTACATTTAGACCAGTAAAGGTTGAAAATCTTGAAGAACATGAAATGCACTCAGAATTTTATATGCTTTCAAAAGAAAGTGCAGATATAATAAATGAAACAAAAAGAAATGGTGGAAGAGTTATTTCTGTTGGAACTACATCAACAAGAACCTTGGAAACTATTGGTGATGAAAATGGATTCGTAAAGGAACAAAGTGGATGGACTAATATATTTATTTATCCAGGATATAAGTTTAAAGTGGTAGATAATTTAATAACAAATTTCCATTTACCAGAATCAACTTTAATAATGTTAGTTTCAACTCTTGCAGGAAAAGAACATGTTATGAATGCATATAAAACAGCAGTTGAAGAAAAATATAGATTTTTCTCATTTGGAGATGCAATGTTCATAAAATAATTGACAAGAATGAATTTATCAATAACAATTAAATAGAAAGTCTTTTTAGATTTTTTAAATATAAATCTGATATTCAGATGGAATATCAACTGTAATTGTCAGGAAAAATAATTCTGACAGTTGAACAATTGATGAGGTGACATAGTCAAGTGTTTGTAGTTATATATAAAATTATAATTAAGAGGTGACGCTTGTGAGTAAAAGATACACGTTGTTAAAAAAGGATGGAAACGCAAGAAGAGGTCAGTTTGTTACTCCTCATGGAACAATACAGACTCCTGTGTTTATGAATGTTGGAACATTAGCAGCAATTAAAGGTGCAGTTTCAAGTATGGATTTAAAGGATATTGGATGTCAAGTTGAATTATCTAATACATATCACTTACATTTAAGACCAACTGATACAGTTGTTAATAAAATGGGTGGATTACATAAGTTTATGAATTGGGATAGACCAATATTAACAGATTCAGGTGGATTCCAAGTATTTTCATTATCAGCAATGAGAAAGATTAAGGAAGAAGGAGTTTACTTTAATTCTCACATTGATGGTAAAAAGATATTTATGGGACCAGAAGAATCAATGCAGATTCAAAGTAATTTAGCATCTACAATAGCAATGGCTTTTGATGAATGTATACCAAATCCTTCAACAAGAGAATACGTTGAAAGATCTGTAGCAAGAACTACAAGATGGCTTGAAAGATGTAAAATTGAAATGGATAGATTAAATTCTAAAGATGATACAATAAATAAAGAACAAATGCTTTTTGGTATAAACCAAGGTGGAGTTTATGAAGATATAAGAATAGCACATGCTAAGGAAATCACAAAGATGGATTTAGATGGATATGCTATAGGTGGTTTAGCTGTTGGTGAAAGCCATGAAGATATGTACAGAATAATAGACGCTGTTGTACCACATCTTCCAGAAGATAAACCAATATATTTAATGGGTGTTGGAACTCCAGAAAATATATTAGAAGCAGTTGATAGAGGTGTTGATTTCTTTGACTGTGTTCTTCCAGCGAGAAATGGTAGACATGGAAATGTTTATACAAGCGAAGGAAAACTAAATTTAATGAATGCTAAATTTGAGCTTGATGAGAAGCCTATTGATGAAACTTGTCAATGTCCTGCATGTAAACACTAC
Organism: Clostridium butyricum; assembly: GCF_006742065.1. Lineage (NCBI taxonomy): Bacteria > Bacillati > Bacillota > Clostridia > Eubacteriales > Clostridiaceae > Clostridium > Clostridium butyricum. The sequence goes on from NZ_AP019716.1 coordinate 1,336,403, forward strand.
ACAAGATCTTATATAAGACATTTATTTAAGGCTAAAGAAATGCTTGCTATGAGACTTTGCGTGTTACATAACTTATACTTCTATAATAAGTTAATGGAAGAGATAAGAACTGCTATAGATGGCGGATATTATAAAGAATTTAAGGAAAAGAAACTACAGGAATGGAAAGTTAAGTAGTTAAATAAAATTCCTTTAGGATTTGATAAATAATCCTAAAGGAATTTTTTGTTTTTATACGTAGATTTTAATAATAAATATATAAAATTATAAGATATTACAAGAATAAAATGAAATTTTTGGGAGAATATATTGATATATGAAACATAATATGAATAAATCATTAAATTTGTAATAACAGGGTTGATATTATTATGTAATAAAGGTAAACTACTTAACATGGAATAGTTATAAAATATTATAAAGTTGGAGGAAAAATATAATGAATGGTACTATGGGAGCAATTCTTATTAATGTATTACCTTTTGTAGTTGTTTTAGCAGTGTTTTATTTCTTAATGATAGTTCCTGAAAAGAAGAGAAAGAAAACATATCAAACAATGATAGAAGAATTAAGAGTTCATGATGAAATAGTTACAAGAGGTGGAATAGTTGGTAAAATAACTAATATCGAAGAAAAATATGTAACTATTGAAACAAGTAATGCAAAGACAAAAATAAAGTTCGATAAGAGCGGTATTGCATATAAAACAAGTAAAGAATCATAAGTATAAACAATAACGATTAATAAAACTTTATAAATTAATTTTTGTAATTACATATGAAGTTTTGTTTATATTTAATATAAAGCAGATTTATATAATAAATATTAATCATAATGCCTTCTTGTACCTCATAAAATGAAGTATTAGGAGGTGTTGCTTTATGGAAAATAATAATTATTTTAAATGTGTTTTGAAAGGAACTGTAGGTACCCTTTTGTTTACTTTTTCAGGAATTGTAGTATTATCTTTTTTAATGACTAAATTAGTGTTTAGTAAACATATGTTTAACGTTTTATATTTAGTTATTTCTTTAATAAGTCTTGCATTTGGTGCTATGATAGCTGCAAAGAAAAAACAGTCAAAAGGTCTGCTTGTTGGTTTTGGTGTTACAGTATTTTACTCTGTAATCATATACATTGTCTGCCTTATAATAAATGGAGGATTTAGTTTTAATATGTTTGAACTATTTAAACTTGTTGCTGCACTTATTGTTGGAGGACTTGGAGGAGTACTTGGAGTTAATATGCAGGAATAGAGTAAACTATTATTGAACATAATTAAATACATGAATCGATATTTGGAGCATATAAGAAATTAAAATAATCATATAGTTCCTCATTATCTTGGATAAAAAAGTATTGCACATTTAGATGAAGAGTTCTTTAATTTAAAGAGATTTTTATATGGTTTTTAATATTAGAAATAAGTATTAAAATTTACATATAGTAGCAAAGTAAATAAGATTGTGGCAATAAAAAACTTTATTAAGAAATTATAGTGTGCTATAATTAACAATGTATTAACAGGGGTAATTATAATATTTTTATATTTTACATAATAATAAATAAAGTCAACAAAAAACGTACTGAATTTTCAACAAGTGCGGGAATTAAAAGACATAATTTATGGAGGGAGATAAGATGAAGAAAAACGGCAAAAGTGCAGCGCTTCTTGGGGTTATTGTTGCTGTAATAGCATTTTTAGCTTTTGCAGGATTTAAGGGATTAGTCATTGGTGATTATGCATTTAAATCATTTAATTCAGCAATAACTAGAGGACTTGATCTTCAAGGTGGAGTTTCTGTTCTTATGGAAATTCAAAAAGATGATGTTACTAAAGAAGAATTAGAAAGTACAAAGCAACATCTTGAACTTAGAGTAAATAAGTTAGGAGTTGCTGAAACAGTTGTTACAACAGAAGGGGATAAGAGAATAAGAGTTGATATCCCAGGACAGTTTGATTCTAATGAAATTGTAAAGAGTCTGAGTCAGTCTGGTAATTTGGTATTTAAAGGTCCAGATGGAGAAGAGATTTTAAGCGGAAGTGATGTTAAAAAGGCTACAGCTCAGCTTAATCAACAGACTGGGAAATATGAAGTTGGCTTAGAATTTAACGATGAAGGAACAGTAAAATTTGCTGATGCAACATCAAAATATATAGGTCAGAAAATAGGAATTTATCTTGATGATGAAGCAATATCAGAACCAACAGTTCAAGTTGCAATAACAGATGGTAAAGCATCAATTACAGGTAGTGAAACTTTAGAAGAAAATAAAGCTTTAGCAGGAATGATTAACTCTGGTGCACTTCCAGTACCGGTAAAATCAATCTCAGTTAAGAATGTTGGTGCACAGCTTGGTGCAACAGCATTTCCTAATGCTATTAAAGCAGGTGCAATTGGTATAGGACTTGTATTCTTATTTATGCTTGTTATGTACAGACGTGAAGGTTTATTTGCAGATATTGCGTTAACATTATATATTTTCTTAATATTAATAATATTTGTGGAAGTTGGAGTAACACTTACACTTCCAGGTATTGCGGCCTTACTTCTTACAATAGGTATGGCAGTAGATGCGAATATATTAATTTTTGAGAGAACAAAAGAAGAGCTTAGAAAGGGAGTATCAGTTAAAACGGCAATTAAGAGAGGTTCAGAAAATGCTCTTTCTTCAATCGTAGACTCAAATGTGACTACAATTTTATGTGCTTTAATCTTATACTTCATAGGATCAGGATCAGTTAAAGGATTTGCTATAACTCTTATGATAGGTATATTAGTAAGTTTATTTACTGCTCTTATAGTAACAAAATTGTTAGTTAATTTAGCCGTAGATTGTGGTTTCCTAAGTAAACCAGAACATTTTGGAGTGAAGAAGGAGGCTGAAAAACATGCTTAAGATAATAGAAAAATCAAAGATATGGATTTCAATTTCCTTAATAATAGTAGTAATTGGATTAGGTTTTACATTTTTTAAAGGATTAAATTTTGGAATAGATTTTAAGGGTGGTACTCAGGTTTCGATACAATTAAATGATGAAATAAGCAAATCAGATGTTGATACAATTGTTAAAGGGTATGCCGCAGATGCAAGTACAACTATTTCAAATAATAATGAGTATGAAATTAAATCCACTGATTTAGATAGTGATAAATTATCATCTATAATGAATGAATTAAAAGATAAATATTCATTAGAAGATACAGCTTTACTTTCTCAGGAAGAAATAGGAGCTTCAGTAGGTAAAGAACTAACAAGAAATTCTTTACTTGCACTTTTTGCTGCTGGTGTGGTAATGCTTATATACGTTGCAATAAGATTTGAATTCACCTTTGGAGTTGCTGCATTAGTAGCAACACTGCATGATATATTAATGACTATAGGTGTATATGCTATATTCGGTATTCCAGTAAATACACCATTTATTGCAGCAATGCTTACAATAGTTGGTTATTCAATGAATGACACAATAGTAATTTTTGATAGAATAAGAGAAAATACTAAAAAAATGAGAAGAGCGAATACATATGAAATTGCAGATACAAGTTTAACTGAAACTTTAGCAAGATCAGTATATACGTCTCTATCTACATTGGCAACAATAGTAGCTATTAATATATTAGTTCCATCAGTTAGAGAGTTTACTATACCTTTAATCGTGGGAATTATATGTGGAGCATATTCTTCAATATTTATAGCTTCTCCAGTATATGTGCTTTTAAAAGAAAAGACAGGCAAGAAAAAGTCTAAGAGGGCTTAATTACTGGGCTTAATAAAATAAAACCTCCATGATAAAGTGGAGGTTTTTTTATTTCGTAATAAAACAATTGTAAAAATGTCGACAATCATTTATAATATATGTGTTTTCTAATTTTATGGAGGAAGAAGCCATGCGTAAATTCTGGGAAAGTATATATTATCCAAATTATATTACTGGATATAACCCATTTATACTTAAAGGTATGAACAAAGCAATAGAGAGATTAGCTTTAGCTGTTAATAATAGACAGAAAATTGTCGTTTATGGTACATATAATGTTGATGGGATTTGTGCAGTTTCATCTTTAATTCTCGTCCTTAGATATTTAAATGCTGATGTTGAGTATTTAATATATGATAGACAAGAAAATGATGCAAGAATAAATTCGGTAGACATAAAAGATAATGTTGATTTTTTGGGTGCTGAGCTTTTAATAACTTTAGGTGTAGGATTGAAATCACAAGAAGAAGTAGATTTATGCAAAACGTTAGGCATAGATTTAATTGTTATTGAAAATGAAATAAGTGATACTGTGAATGATTATATTTACATAAATCCAAATCAAAAGGGTTGTCAGTATAGGTACAAAGATTTATCAACAAGTGGGATAACTTTTAAGTTGATGCAAGCTATTGCAATTTATTACAATATGAAAAGTATCAACAAATATCTAGATCTAATATTAATAGGAGCAAAATGGTCTAGAGGATCAGCTAAAGGGGAAAATGGAATATTAATTAAAGAAGGAAATAAGTTCTTAATGAATACTAACAATAATGGGTTGAGGTCAATAATAGAATTTAATGATATAAAGGAATTCGACGATTGTGGCGTAAATAAAATAATAGAATCACTAATACCTCCTATAGGTGCAGTTGGGATTACTGATAATGCTAGGATAGTATTAGAGCTTTTAACTACAAATGATAAGGATAGAACTAATCAGATTGTTAAGTATCTGTATAGTTTAAAGAAAAACCATCCAATGAAACAAGTTAAAAGAATATAATTTTATATTAAAAATAAATGAAATGAATATTATAATTATAGTATGCATTTTAATTTATATATAATGTGCTATTTAATCGAAAAATTTATTTTTTTATATTAAAATAGGTACTGTGGAGGAATCAAAATGGATTTAAAAGAAAAGATCAGAGTAATTGAAAATTTCCCAAAGGAAGGAATTAGTTTCAAAGATATTACAACTCTAATTGGAGATGGTGAAGGTTTAAAAGCTTCAATTGATGCAATAGTAGATTACTTAAAAGATAAAAACATAGATTTAATTGTTGGACCAGAAGCTAGAGGCTTTATTTTTGGAGTTCCAGTTGCATACGCTTTAGGCGTAGGTTTCGTACCTGTAAGAAAACCAGGGAAATTACCAGCAGAAACAATTTCAGTAACGTATGATTTAGAGTACGGAAGTGATGAAATTCAAATTCATAAAGATGCAATAAAACCTGGTCAAAGAATTGCAATAGTTGATGATTTATTAGCAACAGGAGGAACTGTTGAAGCTGTTACTAAGTTAGTTGAACAGGCAGGAGGAATTGTTGCTTCTGTAGACTTTGTTACAGAATTAACAGATTTAAGAGGAAGAGATAAATTACAAGGCTACGATGTTATGTCATTAGTTGAGTATGATTGCTAAAATTAAAAGAAATTAAAAAAGTCGTGTTTTTGCATGACTTTTTTTATTATTAAAGTATTTTTTTTGTGCAATGTTGAAAATAAAAGTAAAATAATATATAATTATTAGAAAGTGAGGCTGGTTATGAAACCAGCCTTTGAATTTACTTTTGAATTTTATTAATATAGAAGGAGAGTATTCCTTATGGTTGATAAATTGTTAGAAAACATCAATAAAAATTGCCATAATGTTGATATAGAGTTGGTGAAAAAGGCATATAATTTCGCCAAGGAAGCACATAAGGACCAAAAAAGAGAATCGGGAGAACCGTACATAATTCACCCAATAGCTGTTGCAGAAATTTTAGCTGAACTTGGTATGGATACAAATACTATAGTTGCAGGGCTACTACATGATGTGATTGAGGATACTGATTGTTCGTTTGAAGATGCATCAAGGATGTTTAATCCAGAAGTGGCTAATTTAGTAGATGGTGTAACAAAACTTACTAAATTAGGTGAAATGGAGTATAAGACTAAAGAGGAACAACAGGCTGATAATGTAAGAAAAATGCTTCTTGCAATGGCGAAAGATATAAGAGTAATAATAATAAAGCTTGCAGATAGACTGCATAACATGAGGACCCTTAAGTTCATGCCAGCTAATAAGCAGAAAAATAAGGCAAAAGAAACACTAGATATTTATGCACCTTTAGCTCATAGGCTTGGGATGTCAAAGATTAAGTGGGAACTTGAAGATCTTTGTTTTAGGTATCTTCATGAAAAAGAATATTATGAACTTGTAAAAGATATAGCTGAAAAAAGAGTAGAAAGAGAAAGTTATATACAAGATATAGTAAATGATTTGTATAAAAAGCTAGAAGGGGCAGGAATTGATTCGGACATTGATGGAAGGCCAAAGCATTTTTACAGTATTTATAAAAAAATGGTTAATAAAAATAAGAGTATTGAAGAAATATTCGATCTTACAGCCATAAGAGTACTTGTTAACTCAGTAAAAGACTGTTATGGGGTTCTTGGTATTGTACACACAATATACAGACCTATTCCAGGCAGATTTAAAGACTATATAGCTATGCCTAAGCCTAATATGTATCAATCACTACATACAACTGTAATAGGACCACAAGGAAAGACTTTTGAAATTCAGATAAGAACCTTTGAAATGCATAAGACTGCCGAATATGGTATAGCTGCTCACTGGAAATATAAAGAGGGAGATACAGCTGGAGGAACCGAGGTAGATAAGCAGAAAGAGTTTGAGAAGAAGCTTGCATGGCTTAGAGATATGCTTGAATGGCAGAAAGAAACATCTGATGCAGAAGAGTTTATGGAAGGTTTCAAGATAGATTTATTTTCAGATGAAGTCTTTGTATTTACTCCAAAAGGTGTTGTAATTAATTTGTGTAGTAAAGCTACACCTATTGACTTTGCATACAGAATACATACTGATGTTGGAAATAAATGTGTTGGAGCAAAGGTTAATGGAAAGATTGTACCTCTTGATTATACTTTAAAAACAGGAGAAATCGTTGAAATATTAACATCACCTAATGCAAAAGGTCCTAATATGGATTGGCTAAATATTGCAAAAAGTAATCAGTCAAAGAGTAAAATCAAGCTTTGGTTCAAGAAAGCAAAAAAAGAAGAGAATATTGTAAAGGGTAAAGAACTTTTTGAAAAAGAATTAAAAAAACAAGGTGTTAATTATGCTGATATAGCAAAAGGTGATGCCTATGAAAAGTTCGCTAAAAGATATAATATTCATTCAATAGATGATTTATACGCACTTATAGGAATAGGAAGTCTTGGAGCATCTTCTTATATTGTAAGATTAAAAGAGGATAATGGACTTGATAAATATGCAAAAGAAAGAGAAAATAAAGAAATATTAAGCAAAGTGATTGAAGAGCATATAGCTAAAACAGCAAAGCAGCCAGAACCGAACAGTTATGGTATAACAGTTAAAGGTGAAAGTAATCTTATGGTTAGATTTGCCAAATGTTGCTCACCAGTTCCTGGTGATGATATTTTAGGATATATTACTAAAGGAAGAGGTGTATCTGTTCATAGAAGAGATTGTAGCAACTTACAAAATTTAATCGAAACCGATGGTGAAAAAGTTGTTGAAGTAAACTGGGGAAAATCACTAAATACATCATATTTTGCAGAAATACAGGTACAGGCAGAGGATAGAGAGAATCTTTTAGCCGATACTATGAGTGTAATATCAGATTTAAAACTTCAATTAAGTGCGGTTAACGCAAATTTAGGTAAAGAAGGCTTTGCATTTATAAACATTAAGATTAAAATAACAAGTGTAGATAATTTAAATGATTTAATGAAGAGAATTAAAAGACTTAAAGGTGTACTTGATGTTTATAGAGTTAATAGTTAGATTAGAATAAAGAAACTATTATTAGTTAACATATAGATGTTAGTTAAGTTGGATTGAGGTATAAAATGAGGGCAGTAGTTCAAAGAGTAACGTCATCATCTGTAACAGTTGATGAAAAAATAATAGGAAGTATAAACGAAGGATTTAATGTATTAATAGGCATATGTAAAGATGATACAATAGAAGACTTACAGTACATAAAGGATAAAATAATAAACTTAAGAGTTTTTCATGATGAAAATGACAAGATGAATTTATCAATATTAGATATTAAGGGAGAAATTCTTGCTATTTCTCAATTCACATTATATGGCGACTGTAGAAAAGGTAGAAGACCTAACTTTATGGAAGCAATGGGTGGAGAGGATGCTAAGGCATTATATGATAAGTTTATAGAAATGCTGAAGGAATCGAAGTTGAAAGTTGAGACTGGGGAATTTGGTGCTCACATGAAAGTGGAAATAAACAATGATGGACCAGTAACAATTTTACTTGATAGTAAGAAAAATTTTTAAACGTTAGAACATATAATAGTTTAATATACAAAGGCTGTATATGTTTAAGGCATTATACAGCCTTAAATTATTGACTATATAAACTGAAAGGGTGTGTATTAAATGTTAAATCTAAAAACAGTTCCAGCAGGTGTTTATGAAGCTAACTGCTATATTTTAGTTGATGAAGAAACAAAAGATTGTGCAATAATAGATGCAGGTGGAGATGCTGGGAAAATATCAGCAGCAGTAGAAAGTATGCATGGTAATCCTAAATATCTTCTTTTAACTCATGGTCATTTTGATCATGTTGGTGGTGTGAAAGAAATATGCAGTAAATATGATATTCCATTTTATATAAGTAAAATTGATGAAGAATACATGGAAAAAGATAATTCAGTTTTTGGAACACTTCCTAAAGCTTCAGGTTATTTAAAAGAAGGCGATGTAGTTAAATTAGGTAGTAGAGAAATAAAAGTTATTGAAACACCAGGACATACAAAAGGTGGATTATGTTTTTTAATTGATGGAAAGTTGTTTACAGGAGATACTTTATTTCAAGGATCTATAGGAAGAACTGACTTTATAGGTGGAGATATGAAGGAAATTATAAGCAGCATAAAGAGCAAACTTCTTCCACTTGGTGATGATGTAGAAGTTTATCCGGGACATGGACCATCTTCTTCTATTAAATTTGAAAAAATGAGAAATCCATACTTATAAACAGTTTATAGTATTGAGAGTTATAAGAAATCTCTATGGGATTTCTTATAACTCATGTATTTTAAAAGATTTAAAAAATCTTAATTAACTGTGAGTTTCAATTAATCATAAGAAGTACATACATATATAAAATAAATTATCGATGAAAGAAAGGTCACATTATGGAGATAAAAGTTAATTTGAATAACTTAAAATATAGATATGAAGTGTACCAATTATTTAATGTGTATTTTCCAATGAATGAAATTCAGTTTTTAGAAAAAGATGAGGCAGATTATATTTTTTATATTGATGAACAGATAATGAAGTTTCAATATAAAGAATATTTTAAAGAAGAATCTTTAGGAGAAGATATAAAAAATTCTCTAAGGAGATTCCTTTTTCTATGTCTGAGGGATTTAACAAATGATGTTTATCCATGGGGAATATTAATTGGTATAAGACCATCTAAGATAGCTTTAAAGCTTCTTAATGAAGGGAAAAGTGAGGAAGAAATAATAGATATTTTTAAAGAAAAATATCTAGCTCATGCAGACAAGGCAAGACTATGCATGGAGGTAGCAAAAGCAGAGGAAAGAATAGTAAATAAAGATAACAATACTATTGCAATATATATAGGTATGGCATTCTGTCCTACAAAATGTATGTATTGTTCATTTACATCGAATCCTATAGGATCTTATAAAAAGATGGTTATGCCTTATGTTCAAAGTCTTATGAAAGAAATTAAAGAGATAAGTAAATACGTAAAAGAAAAAAAACTTAATGTAGAAACAGTTTATTTTGGAGGGGGAACTCCTACTTCAGTAAGTGATGGAGAATTTATGATGGTCATGGATGAAATATATGATGGATTCATAAAAGATGGAAATGTAAAAGAATTTACTGTAGAGTGTGGAAGACCAGATACTTTAAATAAAACAAAACTACAGACAATGAAAGATTGTAATGTAACAAGAATAAGTATAAATCCACAGACAATGAATGATAAAACATTAAAATTAATTGGAAGAACTCATTCTTGTGAAGATATAAAGGAAAAATTCCATATGGCAAGACAACTTGGTTTTGATGATATTAATATGGATATAATAATAGGTCTTCCAGGTGAAGGTCATGCTGAAGTTCTTAAGACAAAAGATGAGATTTTTAAATTAAAACCTGATAGTATTACAGTACATGGTCTTGCTTTAAAAAGAGGATCCATAATGTATGAAAATTTTGTTCTTAAAAAAGGAATACCTATAACACCTCATGAAGAAATTGTAAAGATGTATGAGGAAAGCAAGAATTTAGCAGAAAGTCTTGGACTTTCACCATATTATATGTATAGACAAAAAAATATGGTTGGAAATATGGAGAATTTGGGGTATGCTAAAGAAGGTAAGGAATGTATTTACAACATTCAGATGATTGAGGAAAGACAGACAATAATAGCATTAGGAGCTGCGGCTGTTAGTAAAGTTGTATTTCTAGAAGAAGACAGACTTGAAAGATTTCCGAATTTAAAGGATCTTCATGAGTATGTTACTAGAACTGATGAAATGATTGAAAGAAAAAAAGAATTATTAAACAGCCTATATAAATAGTTAGCAGTTAACAGTTAACAGGTAGCAGTTTGATGATGAAATCTTCAGTGAAGATTTCTTGAAATAGATACAAAAAATTAACAACTGTTAACTGAAAACTGTTAACTATTAACTGGTTAAATTTGGAGGGATAGATAAAATGGCAAATGAAATTCAAGCACCAAAGGGTACTAAGGATATGCTTCCACAAGATGCATACAAATGGCACTATGTTGAAAGTGTATTTAGAAATGTTACAAAAACTTATGGTATAAGAGAGATAAGAACACCTATTTTTGAACATACTGAATTATTTTTAAGAGGTGTTGGAGATACAACAGATATAGTTCAAAAGGAAATGTACACTTTTAACGATAAGGGTGACAGAAGTATTACATTAAAGCCAGAAGGTACAGCGCCAGCAGTTAGAGCTTTTGTTGAAAATAGATTATTTAATGAAGCTCAGCCAACAAAGCTTTATTATATAACACCAGCATTTAGATATGAAAATGTCCAAAAGGGAAGACTTAGACAGTTTCACCAATGTGGTATTGAAATGTTTGGTTCAAAAGAACCTACAATGGACGTAGAAGCAATTAAGGTAGCTATGGATACTTTAAGTAAATTAGGATTAAAGAGTTTAAGTTTACATATAAATAATTTAGGGTGTCCAACATGTAGAGCTAAATACAATGAAGCATTAAAGAAATTCTTACAAGAAAATTATGAAAATCTTTGTGATACATGTAAATCAAGATTTGAAAAGAATCCTATGAGAATCTTGGATTGTAAAGAAAAGAGATGTAACGAAATAACTAAGAATGCTCCACAAATCTTAGACTATGTTTGTGAAGAATGTGAAACCCACTTTAATAGTGTAAAAGAATACCTTGATGTATTAGAAATACCATATGAAATTGATCAAGGTATAGTTAGAGGCTTAGACTACTATACAAAGACGATTTTTGAAATAATCAATGATGATTTTACAGTATGTGGTGGTGGTAGATACGATAAGCTTATTAGTGAGCTTGGTGGTCCAGAAATGCCAGCTGTAGGATTTGCTATTGGAGTAGAAAGAATAATTATGACTCTTGAAAATGAAGGAATAGAAATTCCAAATGAAAATCTTATTGATTTATATATTGCAGCAAGAGGCGAAGAAGAAAAGAAAACAGCATTTAAGCTTGCAAGCGACTTAAGAACGTTAGGTGGAAAATGTGAAATAAATCATATGGGAAGAAGCATAAAGGCTGAAATGAAATTTGCAAACAAATTAGGTGCGGCATTTACAACTATTTTAGGTGAAGATGAATTAGCTAATAAGAAAATAAACTTAAAGAGAATGAGTGATGGTGAAATCTTTGAAGCTTCATTAGAAAACACAGAAGAAATTGTTAAGATAATAAGTGCCAAATAGTAACAAGAAAATATTATTGTTAATTGTAAAGTTTTGATTTATATTATACAATAAAGAGAATGATGTTTTTAAAACTGTGAAGTTATAAAATTAAGCGGTTTTATCAGTTATAAATTAATAGATTAAATTAATAGTTCAAGAATAATTCTAATTGGAGTTAAAAAATAACTATTAGTTGTTAAATGTTAACTGTTAACTGAGATGAATAGGAGGAATAACAATGGGTGAAGCTTTAAACGGATTAAAGCGTACAATGATGTGTGGTGAACCTAGAGAAGAACATGTAGGTAAAAAGATTACTTTAATGGGATGGGTTCAAAGAAACAGAAAACTTGGAGGACTTGAATTTATCGATTTAAGAGATAAATCAGGTATAATGCAGGTTGTTTTTGGTGAAGAAATAAATGCTGAGGCTTTTGAAATAGCTAAAGGTGTAAGACCTGAATACTGCATTGCAGTAACAGGAGAAGTAGTTAAGAGAGAAAGTGTTAATGAAAACATGCCTACAGGGTTTGTTGAATTAAAGTGTGAATCTATAAAGGTTCTTTCAGAATCTGAAACTCCACCAATAATAATTAAAGAAAACTTAGATACAGCAGAAGATATAAGATTAAAATATAGATATTTAGATTTAAGAAGACCTGATATGCAGAGAATCTTTGATATAAGAAGCAAGACTACTAAAGCAATAAGAGATTACTTAGAAGAACATAATTTCTTAGATGTTGAGACACCAGTTCTTGGGAAATCTACTCCAGAAGGAGCAAGAGATTATTTAGTACCATCAAGAAATTATCCAGGAATGTTTTATGCACTTCCACAATCTCCACAAATATATAAGCAATTATTGATGATGTCTGGTTTTGATAGATATTATCAAATTGCAAAATGTTTTAGAGATGAAGATTTAAGAGCAAATAGACAACCAGAATTTACTCAAGTAGATATGGAATTAAGTTTCGTAGAACAAGAAGATATTATGGAGTTAAACGAAGGTTTAATAGCACATGTATTTAAGAAAGTAGCAGGAGTGGATGTTCAGTTACCAATAAAGAGAATGACATTCAAAGATGCTATGGAAAAATACGGTTCAGATAAGCCAGATTTAAGATTTGGAATGGAAATAACAGATATAACAGAAGATGTAAAAGAAATGGATTTTGTAGTATTCAAATCTGCAATTGAAGCTGGTGGATCTGTAAGAGCATTATGTTTAAAAGGTGGTGCTTCACTTGGAAGAAAACCACTTGATAAGTTAGGTGAGTTTGTTAAGACTTACAAAGCAAAAGGTCTTGCATGGATTCAGCTTAAAGAAGGTGAAGTAAAATCTTCAATAGCTAAATTCTTAACTGATGATGTTACAAAGGCAATAGTTAATACTATGAATGCAGAAGAAGGAGATGCTATCCTAATAGTAGCTGATAAGAATTCTGTTGTATTCCCAAGTTTAGGTGCATTAAGATTACAATTAGCTAAAGACTTTGACTTAATTAAAGATAAAAATGAATTTAACTTCACATGGGTTACAGAATTCCCATTCTTTGAATACAGCGAAGAAGAAGAAAGGTTTAAAGCTTGTCACCATCCATTCACAGCACCTATGGATGAAGATTTAGAATTTGTTGAATCTGATCCGGGAAGAGTAAGATCTAAGGCATATGACTTAGTATTAAATGGTGAAGAATTAGGTGGAGGATCAATTAGAATTCATGATACAGCTATTCAAGAAAGAATGCTTAGAGCTTTAGGATTTACAGAAGAAAGAGCATGGGAATCATTTGGATTCTTATTACAAGCATTAAAATTCGGAGCACCACCACATGGAGGATTAGCATTTGGTTTAGATAGAATGATAATGTTCCTTGCTGGAACTGAAAATATTAAAGATGTTATAGCGTTCCCTAAGAATCAAAATGCTTATTGTTATTTAAGTGAAGCTCCAAATATAGTTGACGAAAAACAATTAAATGATCTTGGAATTTCCATTAATGTTAAAGAAGAACAAAAAGATAACGAATAAATAATAATAAAGATGGTATTTAATAAATACCATCTTTATTAATAAGTAAATGTATAAATACTATATTCAATCAAGAGTTTTTTGTTTATTGGAGAAAAATATGAAAATGTGTTTAGAATTAGATAATCATATTAAAAAATTCAGAGAAGACGAAAATTATTTTCAATTTTTTAGGGAACTAGCATTAAAATATCTAAATATAGATCCGGATTATGTTAGATGTGTAATGGAAGAACTAATAAAAGTATGTGAAGAAAAAGAATATTATTCTGCACATAGTTGGTGTATTCTTTACATTGGTTGGAGTGAAAATATAAAAGGGAACGTGAGTAATGCAATTACTTTACATAAAAGGGCTTTGGAGTTTTTTGAAAATAGTAATAATGATTGTGGATGTGCTGCTGTATATAATGCATTCATGGTAGATTATATACAGATTGGTTATTTAGAGCTAAGTATAGAAAATGGCGTAAGGGGAATTGAATTTTATGAAAAATTTAATGATAATGACGCAATAGTAGCTTTAATGATAAACACTGCATCTGTTTATGTTGAATATAAGAATTATGGTGAAGCCGTATCTATTCTTGATAGAATCAAATTATATAGGTATGATCATAGACTAGATTATGAAGTAGAGATGAATGTCATAAAAGCTGAATGTTATCTAGGAACTAAAAAATATATTAAAGCAGAAAAATGTTGCATAAAGGTTCTTGAGTGTATTAAAGAAAATAAGTTTATTCAATGGGAAGACAAAGCTCTTTTAATACTGGCACAAATTTATTCTAACACTAGAAGGTATGAAGAAGCAGAAGAGTATTTTTTAAGTGCACTTAAAGTTTCTGAAAAGTATAAAAATTTTTATATGCAGGGAAAAGTACTACTCATATGGGGAATACACCATATGAAAAACAATAATTATGATAAGTGTGAAAATATATTCTTGGATGCAATAAATAGGATTGGTTGTAGAGAATATATTCTTATAAAAGAAAGAATATATTATTATTTAAGCAAATTATATGAAAAATCACTTGATTATGAAAATGCATATAAGTGCCTTAAAAATTCAGTAAAATGTAAAAATATTTTAAAGAATGACAGTCAAGTTAGTTTGAAAAGATTAAAAGAAAAAGATATGATCTATGCAGTACAAAAATATAAATCTTTGTACGACAAGATGGAAAGAATATCAAATTTAGGAAAAACCTTAACTGCAAATCTTGACGTTGAAAAGTTTACATATATTATATATGAAGAGATAAAGAAGCTAGTAATGTTAGATACTTTTGCAATAGGGATATATGAAAAAAACAAAAAAGAGCTTAATTATAAAATAGTTTTTAAAAATGATAAAAAACTTCCAGGGATAGTAAGCAATATAGAAGAAGGTAAAAGTCTTGGTGCATACTGTATATGTAATAAAAATGATGTAATAATAAATAATATGGCGAAAGAATATTCAAAATATATATATAAAGTTAAGATTCATAAAAAGCAGCTTCAAGAAGAAGCGAAATCAATAATAAGTATTCCATTGTTATTAGATAATGAGGCAACTGGAATTATGACAGTACAAAGTCATAAGATTAATGCATATACAAATGAAGACCTTAATGAGTTGAAGATATTGGCTTCATATGTTGCAATTGCCATGAGAAATCTACAATTATTCAATGAAGTAAAACATTTTGCTGAATATGATGTTTTAACAGAATGTTTTAACAGAAATAAGATTTTATCATTAGGAAAGAAAATATATGATGAGAGTAAAGAAAATGGATATGACTTATGTGTTGCAATGGTGGACGTAGATAATTTTAAGTCCATTAATGATAACTATGGTCATGGAGCTGGAGATCACATTTTAAAAAGTGTTGCTAGGATAATGAAAAAAAATATTGGTTATAATGATTATATAGGTCGATATGGTGGAGAAGAATTTATTATTATATTTAATAAAAAGAATATAGAACAAGCAAGTGATATTTGTGAGAATTTACGTAGATGCATTGAAAAGAGCAAGTATAATATTGGTGATAGATCAATAAATGCAACAGTAAGTATTGGGATTTTTGAAATTCATGATAATATAAGCTTTTCAGATGGGATAAAGTATGCAGATGAAAGTTTATATGTAGCAAAAAAGACAGGAAAAAATAAAATAGTAAAAACCAGCTAGAGTATAAACTGCTTCCGGTCAAATAGACAGGAAGCAGTTAAAAATTATACGTATAGATATTTTTTATTATAGACTTTTTATATACTCGCCAAAGGTTGTTTTAAATTCAGGACTATATTTTTTACAATAATTATAAAAAGAATCGTATAAAGCAATTCTTCTTTCGCTTGTTAGAAGATGTACATCATTACTATCAAAATCAGCAAGTTCTATTTGTCTGTTTGTTATATCATTGGCTGAAACATTATTATAGTTTTTCATCATATCATAAAAAATCATAAAGGTAGTTGTTCTTCCAATTCCTTCTTTACAGTGAAAGTGGAGCCAACTATCTTCTTTCAAATTTTTTATTATTGTAATAAAGGAATCAATTGATTCAACTGAAGGAAGTTCTTCATCTGTTGCAAAAATTCTCATATATTTAATGTTATCTGAAGTGACAAGAGTTTTTTCATCAAAGACTTCCTCTGGAGTTATAGTTTTATTAGGGTGATTGTGAAACGAAATAGGTACACCTTTTTTTATTGAATCTAACTGGGCTTTTTCTTTTTTTAACACCTGCTCATTACTTAAGCCTTTATTAGCATTATTATGCTCATTTTCAAAACTTATTGGAATACCATTTATAAATCCATGGGATTCTTGTCTTAAGTCAAAATCTATTATAGGAAGATTAGTATTAATTGCTTTTAGTAATAATGAGAGATTCGTTTTTGAAAATTGTTGGCTGCCAGATATATTTAAATTATCAAGGCCTGCCAAGTTAAGAGCACTATTATTTGCTATGCTTTGAAGTTCGTTTGATTTTCTGAATTTAAATGGCATAGTATCATAATTTTCATTATCTTCAACAAGATAGGATGTTTCTGAGTTATTTTGAGAAGTATTAGAATGTTCTTGAATAAAAGCATCTATTTTATATGGAATTAAAGAAAAAAGTGATACAGATACTAAAAATGCAGATAATAAAACATTGAATTTTTTTCTTTTTATCATAAGTAAAATCACCTCTTAAAATAATTATTATATGGTTAATATCTGCTATAAAAAATGATTTATTCAAAATTAAGATATAAAAAAGAAATATAAACGATAATGAGCAACTATTTATAGAAAAAGATAGTATTTTCAATATGAAAGGCTTTTTGTATAATTTGTTAATTGACTTTTTCTCTTGTTAATTTTATTATTAAATAATTATGTTCTATATATTTTTAAGATGATAGTAAATGTATTGTTTACTGTTTAGTGTAGAGAGTGTAAAAAAGTGTGTAGGAGTTTGTACATGGAAGTAAAAATTGAAGAATTAAAAAATCTTGAGATGTTTAACAATATTTCGGAAAGTACAATTGGTAAAATATTAGAAGAAAGTGATGTTAAAGAACATAGAGCTGGTGAAATATTATTTGAAGATAAAGAAGATGTATCTACTGTATATTTTGTATTGAATGGTATAGTATCATTATACAAAATAAATGAGTGTGGACAGAAGAAAGTAATATTTATGCTTGGAAAAGGGAAAATAATTAATGAAGTTATAATAAAGGAACTACCAGCATCTATTAATTGTGAAATTTTTGAGGATGCAGTGATTTTAGGAATAAAAAAAGAAAAGCTTCTCAATATAATGAAGGAAGATTTTGATTTATGTAAGAATATAATAATCTCTTTATCTAGCAAAACAAGACGATTGTATAGACAGCTGAAAAATACTCCATCATCTATAAAAATAGAAAAAAGACTTGCAGCAAAGTTATATAAGCTTGCAAAAGATTATGGGGTAGAACATGAAGATGGAATAGTGATAGATATGGAAATATCAATAACTTATATGGCAGATCTTCTTGGAAGTCAGCGTGAGACCGTATCAAGAGCTATGAAGGTCTTACAGAAAAATAATCTTATAAATTATAAAAGTAAAAAAATTATTATTTCAAATTTTGAAAAACTAGCATTGTTTTTTAAAACATCGTGATTTTTATCACGGTGTTTATTTTTTTTGTAATTTATAATTAAGCTATGTTGAAAATATTCCAAAAAGAAGTGTGGGTTTTGTTTTCTATAGGAAGGTGAAAAAAATAACAAAGGGATATTTATAAGGGCAAAATTATGACAAAGGAGTATTATTATGGGCTACAAAATTGTTAATGAAAGCTTAAACGCGATTTTTGAAAAGCTATCTAAAGATTACTGCATTTATGCACCAAAGGTATTTGAAGGAGATGGGACTTTTTCAGATGTTGATGTTATAAGATATGGTGAAGTGTCTAAAGTTGAAGAAATTGTTTTTGATAAAAAGTCAGAATATTCATTTAAAGAAGTTATTTCTCCAATAACACAGACTTTATTTTATTTTACAGAAGATGAAGTAACTGTACCAAGCACACCTAAAAAGGGAGCAATAGTATTTTTAAGAAGCTGTGATATGCATGCATTAAAGAGAATGGACCAGATTTATTTAAATAATGGACCAGAGGATTTCTACTATAAAAGGCTAAGAGAAAATACTAAATTCATACTTATGGGATGTACAAAAACATTTGATAATTGTTTTTGTTTAGATATGGGAAGTAACAAAACAAATGAATATGATGCATATGTAAAGGTAGATAAAGACTTTGCAAGCATAGACTGTAAGTGGTCGGAATTAGAAGAACTTATAAAGATGGAACAATTTAAAGAAGAAAATGTTACACCAGATTTCGTTAGTGAAAATACAATTAAAGTTAACATACCAGATAATATTTCGACTAAAGTGTTTAACTCAAAAATGTGGAATGAATATAGTGAAAGATGTATTGGATGTGGAAGATGTAATTTTGTATGTCCTACATGTACTTGTTTCACAATGCAGGATATTTTTTATAGAGATAACGGAAAAGTGGGAGAACGTAGAAGAATATGGGCCTCATGTCAGATAAATGGATATACGGACATGGCTGGTGGAATTACATTTAGAAAACCACAAGGCGACAAGATGAGATTTAAAGTAATGCATAAAGTTTACGATTATAAAAAACGTTTTGGATATCATATGTGTGTAGGATGCGGGCGTTGTGATGATATATGTCCTGAATACATATCATTCTCAAATTGTATAAATAAACTTGAAGATGCTATTAAAGAGGTGGAATAAATGAAGAACGAATATATCCCATTTATATCAGAAATAAAAGAAGTTATTAAGCATACAGATATTGAATACACATTCAGAATGACTTATGAAGGTGATGTAAAGCCAGGTCAATTCTTTGAAGTATCTCTTCCTAAGTTTGGAGAAGCTCCAATCTCAGTAAGTGGAATAGGAAAAGGAACAGTAGATTTAACCATAAGAAGAGTTGGTAAAGTTACAAATGAAATATTTACAAATTACGTAGGAGATAAATTATTTCTTAGAGGACCTTACGGAAATGGATTTGATGTAAACAACTATAAGGGCAAAGAAATAACAGTAGTTGCTGGAGGAACAGGTCTTTCACCAGTAAGAGGAGTTGTAGAATATTTTGCAGAAAACAGAGAGGAAGCAGAAAACTTCAACTTGATCTGTGGATTTAAGTCTCCAGAAGACATATTGTTCAAAGATGACTTGAAATTATGGGAAGATAAGATGAATCTTATTTTAACTGTTGATAAAGCACACGAAGGATATGCTGGAAATACAGGACTTGTTACAACATTTATTCCAGAACTTGAAATTAAAGATATAAAAAATACTGCATTCATAGTAGTTGGACCTCCAATGATGATGAAATTTACAGTACTTGAAATATTAAAAAGAGGAGTTCCAGAAGAAAATATATGGATTTCTCATGAAAGAAAAATGTGTTGTGGACTTGGAAAATGTGGACACTGTAAAATAGATGATACTTACATCTGCTTAGATGGACCAGTATTCAATTACACTAAGGGTAAAAACTTAGTTGATTAATTAGGAGGATTTGACCATGGATATTAATACAAAGAAACTTAAGAAAAATGCCTTTAGAGTTTCTAAGGTAAGAGGTATTGGAGCTTCAAGAATCAGAGTACCAGGCGGCCTTTTAAAATCTGAAGTTCTAGGAATGGTTCAGGAAATAGCTGATAAGTATGGAAATGGATTAGTACATTTAACTACAAGACAGGGTTTTGAAATTGAAGGTATAAAATATGAACATATGGATGAAGTAACAAAAATGCTTCAACCTATAATAGAAAGTCTTGAAATAAATTTAAATGAAACTGATAAGGGGTATACTGCATCAGGAACAAGAAATATAAGTGCATGTATAGGTAATAAGGTATGTCCTTTTGCTAACTATGATACTGCAGAATTTGCTAAGAGAATAGAAAAGGCAGTATTCCCAAATGACCTTCATTTCAAAATAGCATTAACAGGATGTTCAAATGATTGTGCAAAAGCTAGAATGCATGATTTTGGAATAATAGGGATGACAGAACCACAGTATGATATGAATAGATGTGTAAGTTGCGGAGCTTGTGTTAAAGCATGTAAAAGTCTTTCTGTTGGAGCATTATCTGTTGAAAATTACAGAGTTGTAAGAAATAAAGAAAAATGTATTGGATGCGGAGTATGTGTTACTAAATGTCCTACAAGAGCATTTACAAGAAGCAAGGATAAATACTACAAGTTAACTATAATGGGTAGAACAGGTAAGAAAAATCCTAGGCTTGGAGAAGATTTCTTAATTTGGGTTGATGAAGAAAGTATAAAGAAAATAATATTAAATACTTATAAGTTTGTTGATAAGTATATTGATCCAAATGCACCAGCAAGAAAAGAACATATTGGTTATATAATTGATAGAGTTGGATTTGAAGAGTATAAGAAATGGGCTCTTGATGGAGTTGAACTTGGACCAAAGACAATAATGAAACATTGTGTACATTGGAGTGGAATAAACTTTAATTCAATTGATAACTAAATTAGTTGATAGTTGATGTTGAAATCTCCATAAGGAGATTTCAACAATGATATATCTAGATTATATTCCTTTGGAGTATAATCTTTAAAGATTAATTAGAGAATAAATATTTTTTATAAAAGATTATTAATTTTTTAACAAACTTTGTTAAAAAAAGAACAATGTAGAATGTGAAATTTATTTTTATAAAAGAGACTAAATAACAGGTAATAAAGCTTATAAATATGTTTAAACTAATAAACATATAAATAGCTATATTTATATATATCTTAAGAAGAAATGAGGAATACTTATGAAAAGAGTTCAATCGACTTGTAATTTTTGTGCTCTGGACTGCAACATAGATTTCTATGTTGAAGACAACAAAATAGTAAAGGTTGTACCCACTAAAGGATATCCTGTAAATGATGGATTTTCGTGTATTAAAGGACTTTCGCTAGATAAGCAACAGACTGTAGTAAAAGGATCAAAACTTCCAAAAGTAAGACAAAAAGATGGTTCTTTTAAAACTATGGAATGGGATGATACTTTTAAATATGTTGCAGATAAATTCATTGAAATCAAAGAGAAATATGGAAGTGAAAGTATTGCAGGTATTAGTACAGGGCAGCTTACTTTAGAAGAGTTTGCATTACTTGGACATGTAATGAGAAATCATTTAAAAGCTAATCTTGACGGAAATACAAGACTTTGTATGGCAACTGCCGTTGTAGCTCATAAGCAGAGTTATGGTTTTGATTCTCCACCATACACATTAAATGATGTTGAACTTTCAGATACAGTAATTTTAATAGGTGCAAATCCAGTTGTTGCGCATCCTATATTATGGGACAGAATAAGAAGTAACAAGAATAAAAAACTTATAGTAATAGATCCAAGAAAATCAGAAACAGCACAACATGCTGA
Organism: Clostridium butyricum; assembly: GCF_006742065.1. Lineage (NCBI taxonomy): Bacteria > Bacillati > Bacillota > Clostridia > Eubacteriales > Clostridiaceae > Clostridium > Clostridium butyricum. The sequence goes on from NZ_AP019716.1 coordinate 1,358,455, forward strand.
CTATTGGTATGGATTAAAAGGTAAAAGTGATTTGGCTTTATTTTATACAGTAGCAAATATTCTTATTGAAAAGGGATATGTAAATAAAGAATATATAGAAAATTATACTGAAGGATATGAAGATTTTAAAGAATTTGCTAAGGCATATACATTGGAAAAAGGTTCAGAAATTACAGGATTAAAAGAAGAACAAATTTTAGAACTTGTAGAGTTAATTCATGAAGGAAAAAGAGTTTCATTCTGGTGGACAATGGGTGTTAATCAAGGGTATGAAGCTGTTAGAACAGCTCAAGCTATAATAAATTTAGCACTTATGACTGGAAATATTGGAAGACCAGGAACAGGAGCAAATTCACTTACAGGACAGTGTAATGCTATGGGCTCTCGTGCATATAGCAACACAGCAGGACTTTATGGTGGTGGAGACTTTGATAATCCCGTAAGAAGAAAAAGGGTTGCAGAGGTTTTAGGCGTAGACGAAAGCGTATTAGCCCAGAAGCCAACAGCACCATACAATGTAATAGTTGAAAAGATAATTTCAGGTGAAATAAAAGCTTTATGGGTAGTATGTACAAATCCAAGACATTCATGGACTAATAATAAGACATTTATGAAAGCTGTAGAAAACTTAGAGTTATTTGTAGTTCAAGACATATATGATGATACGGATAGTGCTAAGATCTGTGATGTTTATTTACCTGTAGTTCCAGGAATTAAAAAAGAAGGATCATATATAAATACTGAAAGACGTATTTCAGCAATGAGACCAGCGCTTGAAAAAGAAGAAAATGAAAAGACTGATTATGAGGTAATGCTTGGAATAGGTAAAGCATTAGGAATGGGAGATTTACTTGATAAGTGGCAAACACCAAGAGATGCTTTTAATCTTATGAAAGAATGTTCAAGAAACATGCCATGTGATATGACAGGTGTTGACTACGATGGGTTAGTAGATTCAAACGGAATACAATGGCCGTTTAGAGAAGGAGAAGAATTGAAAGAAGATCAAAGACGTTTATTTGAAGATAATCTTTTCTATACTCCATCTAAGAAAGCTAAATTCATATTTGAAGATGTTAAGGAAAATCCGTTACCTACAAGTGAAGAATTCCCTTTAATATTTAATACAGGAAGAGGAACAGTAGGACAATGGCATACTCAAACTAGAACAAGAGAAGTAAGATTTATTGAGGATGTAAGCATAGATACAGCATATATATTTATGAACACTAAACTTGCTGAAGAAAAAAATATAAAAGAAAATGATATGATAAGAGTTAATTCTATAAATGGTGAATCTGCAGATTTTATGGTTAAAATTACAGATAATCAAAGATATGAAGAACTTTATGCTCCAATGCATTATTTAGAATGTAATAAGTTAACTCCATCAATATATGATCCATATTCAAAAGAACCATCATATAAAACTACACCGATTAATATAGAGAAACTTTAGGAGGAAAATCTTCATGAAGAGAATAAAAATAGACAGAAGTAAGTGTATCGGATGTTTAACTTGTGTTACAGCATGTGTAGTAAGTCATGAAAGCTGTGATTCAAGAAACAGAGTAACAATTGACAGTAAGACTAAAGCAGCTCCTATTTTCTGCCGTCACTGTGATAGACCTGAGTGTGTATACACATGTATGACAGGAGCAATGCATAAAAATGATGAAAATGGCTTTGTTGAATATGACAAAGACAGATGTGCAAGTTGTTATATGTGTATAATGGCATGTCCTTATGGCGTTCTTAAGGCAGATAGATTAAAGCAGAAGGAAATAATGAAATGTGACATGTGCACTAGTTGTAGTGAAAAAGATGGAAGCAAACCAATGTGTGTTGAAAAATGCCCAATGGGTGCTATAACTTTACAGGAGGTTTAGTTTATGAAATACGTTGTACTTGGAGCTTCAGCAGCTGGAATAAGCGGAGCGAGGCAATTAAGAGCTTTAGATAAAGATGCAGATATAACTTTAGTTTCAAAGGATGATAAAATTTATTCAAGATGCATTCTTCATCACTATATGGAAGGCATAAGAGATGTAAAGAAGCTTGAATTTGTTGAAGATAACTTCATAGAAAAAAATAATATTAACTGGATTAAAGGTATTTCAGCTACAGGTGTTGATGTAAACAAGAAATATGTAACTCTTGAAAATGGTAATAGTATAGAATATGATAAGCTTCTTATTGCAACGGGAGCACATACATTCTTTCCACCAATACCTCATTTAAAAACTGCAAAAAATTCAATTGGATTCCGTAACTTTGATGATTGTGAAAAAATTATGGAGATGTCTAAAAACTGTAAGAACATAGTTGTTATGGGAGCAGGTCTTGTTGGAATAGATGTTATTTCAGGTCTTTTACATACTGATTGCAATGTTTCTTTAGTAGAAATGCAGGATAGAATGCTTTCAATTCAGCTTGATAAAAAAGCTGCATCTGTTTATGAAGAAGCATATAGTGCAAAGGGTGTAAAACAGTATTATGAAAAAGGTGTAAAAGAACTTATTGTTGATGAGGATGGAAATATAAAAGAAATTTTATTAACAAGCGGAGAAACTATTCCTTGTGATTTATTAATATGTGCAGCTGGTGTAAGAGCTAATGTAGAATTTTTACAAAATAGCGAAATAGAATGTGATAAGTTTGGATTAGTAATAGATACACAAGGAAAGACTAATGTTAAAGATGTTTTCGGAGCAGGAGATGTAACAGGTAGAAACCCAATCTGGCCAACTGCTGTTAAAGAAGGTATAATAGCTGCAAATAATATGTGTGGTATAAATTCAGAAATGACAGATTTCTTTGCAAGTAAGTCAACAATGAATTTCTTAGGTATTCCAACAATGTCACTTGGAATAAATACTCCTCCAGATGAAACTTATCAGGTTGAAATTGAAAGTGATGATGATGGAAACTACAAGAAAATAATTCATAAGGATGGGAAGATTTATGGAGCTATTCTTCAAGGTGATTTATCATATTCAGGCGTATTAACTCAGCTTATAAAAAGAAAAATAGATGTATCTAAAATAGAAAAACCATTGTTTAAAATAGATTATTCTGATTTCTTTAATGAAAAATCAAATTTTGAATTCTATTATGAAGAAGTTTAAATTCAGTTGAAGTTAATAATTTACAATTTGAGGATGAATTCTATTAAGTTGTAAGTTTAAAAATATATAAAGATCTTCTGAAATAATATCAACCACAACTTTTAACTGATAAATATAAAAATATTAAAAAGGGGAATGAACACCAATGAATAAAACTTTCTTTCAAAAGTTAGAAAATTTACCTGTTGCAATTCTGCCGACTATGGTAGGTGCAGCAACACTTGGAACTGTATATGCAAATTTAGGATTTACATGAATAAAGCATATAACAATATTTGCAGTTGCAGTAATAATGATTGCTTATACTGCAAAAATATTTGGACATAATAAGACTGTATTTAAAGAATATAGTAATACAGTACCGGCGAGTTTATATGCTGGGTTCACAATGCTTACAATGATACTTGGTTCTTATATATTTGATTTTAATGCTACAATTGGTAAAGCTGTATGGTTTATAGGATTAATCCTTCATGCTATCCACATATTAGTTTTTACATACAGAAATGTAATTAAAGGTGTTAATATTGATACTTTTGTACCAAGCTGGTTTGTAACTTATAATGGAATAATGGTTTCTACAGTAGTAGGTGGAGTTATGAATGAACCATTTATCTGCAAAATAGTTGTTTATTATGGAATATGCGTATTTGCTCTTATAATTCCATTTATGATTTATAGATTAGCAAAACATCCAATAAAGAATCCTATGTATCATACACAGGCTATAGTTCTTGCACCATCAAGTCTTTGTCTTGTAAGTTATATAAACTTTATTAAAGAGCCAAATATGATTTTAGCTTATGCATTATACTTTGCAGTATTATGTGCTTTAATATTTATAATATATAAAATGCCAGGATTCTTCTCATTTGAATTTAATCCAGGATTTGCAGGGTTAACATTCCCAATGGCAATAGGAATTGTTGCATCAACAAAAATGGCAGGATTATTAACAGCTCAAGGTTATGAATTCCTAGGAAATATTGCAAAACAAATTAGTGGAATTCAAATTTATATGACAACAGCAATAATAAGCTTTGTGCTTTATAATTTTGCAAGAATGCTTGTTAGAAGCTATAAAAAATAAAAACTATATAAGTTCTAATAAAAAACGCTATAGTGATATAAAGTTTTAACATCACGTGTCAATTGTAAAATGTCAATTGAGAAAGGGTGAGATATCTATGGAAATATGTGCATTAGTTCTTGCAGGTGGAAAAAGTTCAAGGATGAATGGAAATAATAAGGCTTTTTTAAAATATCAAGATAAGACTTTCATTGAAAATATATTAGAGGTTTTAAAAAAATTTAATAAAATTTATATTTCTGTAGATAACATAGAAAAATATAATTATTTAAATTATGAACTCATAGAAGATAAATATAAGGAAATTGGACCTATTGGAGGTATATACTCAGCATTAAGTGAGATTCATGAAGAGTATGTTTTTGTTACTGCATGTGATATGCCAAAAATATCTGAAAGAATTATAGAAATTCTAAGGAGAAATTTAAATAAAGATGATAAATGCATAGTATTTAAAGATGAAAATGAAAGGATATATCCTCTTGGAGGAATCTATTCCAAAGAATGTCTTCCTTTTATTGAAAAAATGATTTATAGTAAGAATTATAAGTTGACCGATCTTGTTAAATATGTTAACGGAAAGATAATATCTTTAAAAGATGTGGGGCTTCATAAGGAAGAATTACTAAATATCAATACTCCAAATGAGTATAATGATTTAAATAAATATATATAATGAATAATTAAATAATCTCCGAACAACTGTATCTAAGGAGTAAATCTATGATGCTTTTGTCAAACAGAATGTATGATGATAGTTTAATATACTACATTTTGTTTCAGGGTTCTATGGGAAACTATATTGCCTTCCGTGTTTGAAAAGGAGGATTATTTAAACTAAAATATTATTTATACATTTTATACAACAATACATTTACAAATGATGTTATATATGACTTATTATTATTTCAACAGCAATGATAGGATTTTGCTTTTATGTATTTTTAATAATATTTTAGTTTGAATAGTTTTATGATAATTTTAGCATTAAAGATTGTTATAAGCTGAATTTTTCATATCCTTTTTATTGAGGTGATGAATGATTCAGCTTATTTTAATATTAAAATGAAAAACAAACTTATTTTCTTCGTAGATGTAGAATTAAGATTTAACGATAGATTAAAAAAGGGGTTTAATATAATATGAAAAAAATAGAAACAGTAAATGCTGTAGGGCATGTACTTTGTCATGATATAACAAGAATAGTTAAGGATGTTGTTAAAGACACTCCATTTAGAAAAGGGCATGTAGTAACAAAAGAGGATATACCAATGTTACTTTCACTAGGAAAAGAACATCTTTATATATGGGAAAAGAAAGAAGGTATGCTTCATGAAAATGAAGCAGCAGAAATTCTTTTTGAAATATGTAAAAATGAAAATATGAAAGGAACAGAAATAAAGGAAGGAAAAATTGAATTAATTGCAGAATGTGATGGTTTATTCAGAGTTGATGTTAATAGATTAGATGCGATCAATGATCTTGATGAGATTATGATAGCAACAAGACATACTAACTATGCAGTAAAAAAAGGTGATAAATTAGCTGGAACAAGAGTTATTCCACTTATTATTGAAGAATCTAAATTAGAAGAAGCAAAGAAAATAGCTAATGGTAAGCCGCTTTTAGAACTTCTTCCATATAGAAAGATGAAAGCTGGAGTTGTTACAACTGGAAGTGAAGTTTATCATGGAAGAATAAAGGATACTTTTACACCTGTAATTATAAATAAGCTTAAAGAATATGGCATTGAAGTATGTTGGCATAAAATTGTAGATGACAAAAATGAAATGATAATAGATGCCATAAATGAAATAAAAGACAGTGGAGCAGAAATGATTTTATGTACAGGAGGTATGAGTGTTGATCCAGATGATTTAACTCCTGGTGCAATTAAAAAAAGTGGAGCAGAAATAATAACGTATGGTGCACCAGTTCTTCCAGGAGCAATGTTTCTTCTTGGATATTTCAATGATGGAACACCAATTATGGGACTTCCAGGCTGTGTAATGTATTCAAAAGCAACAGTATTTGATCTTGTTCTTCCAAGAATTGCAGCAGGACTTAAGGTAACAAAAATAGACATAAGCAGAATGGGTCATGGTGGATTATGTTTTTCATGTAAAGTATGTACTTATCCAAGGTGTGAGTTTGGTAAAGGCGCATTATAATAAAAGGAGCAGGATAACAAATGAAGTTTAGAATAGAGCTTGAAGAAGCAGTTTCAATAATGGAAGAAAATGTTCAAGAAATAGATGAAACTGAAGACATACTTCTTGAAAAAGCATGTGGAAGGGTTTTATATGAGGATATATATGCACCTATAAGCAATCCTCCATTTGACCGTTCACCTTTAGATGGATATGCACTTATTGCAGAAGATACTAAAAATGCAAGCAGAGATAATCCTGTAACTCTTAAAGTAATAGATGAAGTATTTGCAGGAGGATATTCTGAAAAAGTTTTAAATCATAAAGAAGCAATCAGGATAATGACAGGTGCAAAATTGCCAGAAGGTTGTGATTGTGTAATTAAGCAGGAAAATACTGATGAAGGTATGGAGGCTGTTAAAATATATGAAGAACTTAAAAAGCATGATAATTACTGTTTTATGGGCGAAGATGTACAGAAAAATACTTTATTAATGAAAAAAGGAGAACTTTTAAATTATATACATATAGGTATTTTGTCTGGAATGGGATATGACAAGATTAAAGTTAAGAGAAAAATTAAAGCTGCACTGCTAGTAACTGGTGATGAAGTATGTGTACCTGGAAAGCCACTTAAAGAAGGAAAAATATATGATAGTAATATGCATGTATTTAGTGCTAGGCTGAGAGAACTTGGAATAGAGGTTGTTGAGTGTGAAGTTTTAGGTGATGATTATAAAGTAGTTGGAGATAAAATAAAATCTGTAATTAATGAAATTGATATAGTCTTAACAACAGGTGGTGTTTCTGTTGGAAAGAAGGATATCCTTCATGAAGCACTACCATACATAGGAGCTGAGATACTGTACTGGAAAGTTAATCTTAAGCCAGGAACACCTGCAATGTTTTCGTTATATGGTGGGAAACCTATTTTAAGTCTTTCAGGGAATCCATTTGCATCCCTTGCAACTTTTGAACTTCTTGCACGGCCTGTTTTAGGAAAGATAAGTGGAGATATGAGAATTAATACTAAAAGGGTTATTGCAATAATGGATAGTGATTTTAATAAATCCAGTAAAGTAAGAAGATTTATAAGAGGATACTATGAAAGTGGTATAGTTAAATTAAATAATGGAAAACATTCCTCGGGAATATTATCATCTATGATTGGATGTAATGCATTAATTGATATAAAACAAGGAACAGAGAAATTAAAAATTGGCGACAAAGTAAATGTGATTTTAATATAGATATGAAAGATAGAAGGAAAGAATAAATATGGAAAATAAATTAACTCATTTTGATTCAAAAGGAAATGCTGTAATGGTTGATGTATCTGAAAAGAATATAACTCAAAGAGTTGCCATTGCTAAAGGAAAGATATATGTAAATAAAGCTGTAATAGAAGCAATAGTAAATGATACTGTTGAAAAAGGAGATGTACTTGGAGTTGCAAGAGTTGCTGGAATAATGGGAGTAAAGAAAACTTCAGAATTAATTCCAATGTGTCATCCTCTTATGATAACTAAATGTAGTATAGATTTTAATGTAAATGAAGAAGAAAATTATATTGAAGCAGTATGCACAGCTAAAGTTAATGGAAAAACAGGTGTAGAAATGGAAGCATTAACAGGCGTAAATGTTGCACTTTTAACTATATATGATATGTGTAAGGCTATTGATAAAACTATGGAAATTTCAGAAGTACACTTAGCTAAGAAAACAGGTGGAAAAAGTGGAGATTTCATTAATGAAAAATAGGAAAAAGCCTGTTTTAATTGCAGTCAGTGGAGTTAAAAATTCTGGAAAGACTACTTTGATTCAAAAGCTTATACCAAAATTAATAGAAAAAGAATTGAAAGTTGCAACAATAAAACATGATGGACATGATTTTGATGCTGATGTCTGTGGAACTGATACATACAAGCATAAAAAAGCAGGAGCCTATGGAACTGCAATTTTTTCGAAAAATAAGTTTATGATGATTAAGGAGCAGGAAGATACGAAGGAAGAAGAATTGATATCATACTTTAAAGAAGCTGATGTGATACTTTTAGAAGGATTTAAGAATTCAGATTATCCTAAATTAGAAATAATAAGAAAAGGAAATTCACATAAAAGTGTATGTAAGAAAGAAACACTTTTAGCAATAGTAAGTGATATGGATTATAATGAAGAGTTAATTAAAACACTTAATTTGAATGATATAGATAAAATTGCAGAATTCCTGCTAGAATATATAGGAGAGTGCGGTATATGATAGATATTTACAAAAGAAAGATAGATTATATTAGAATTTCAATTACAGATAGATGTAATTTAAGATGTGTATACTGTATGCCGGAAAATGGAATAAATCTAGTGAAACACGATGATATCTTATCATATGAAGAAATAATAAGATTATGTAGGATGTTTTCAAAACTTGGAATAAGTAAAGTTAAGATAACAGGAGGGGAGCCTCTTGTAAGGAAAGATGTTTATAAGCTTATTAAAGGAATAAAGGAAGTTGAAGGAATTGAAAATGTAACTTTGACTACTAATGGAATACTACTTGAGGGAATGATAGATGATCTTGTAAAAAGTGGTCTTGATGCAGTTAACATAAGTATAGATACATTAAAAGATGATACCTATAAGTCTTTAACAAGAGTTGGAGATGTAAACAAAGTATTGAATGGTATTAATGAATGTTTAAAATATAAAGATTTAAAGGTAAAGATAAATTGCGTACCCATAAAAGGTAAAAACGAAGATGAACTTATTGATTTATTAAAATTATCAAAGGACAATGATATAAGTATAAGATTTATAGAAATGATGCCAATAGGTCTTGGTAAAAATATGAATGGACTTAATGATGAAGAAGTAAAGTCATTAATAGAAGATAATATTGGAAAATTAACAGCTTTTGATGGAAAGCTTGGAAATGGTCCTAGTGATTATTTTACTCTTGAAGGATATAAAGGAAAAATTGGTTTTATAAGTGCTGTAAATCATAAGTTTTGTGAAACATGTAATAGAGTAAGGCTTACATGTGAAGGCTTCTTAAAGGCATGTCTGCAATACGATATAGGTACGGATTTAAGAAAAATGCTTCGTAGTGGAAAAAGTGATGAGGAAATAATGAATGCAATAGAAGCAACTATATATAATAAACCTGAAAGTCATAACTTTAAACTTATAAAAGATCATGAAGAAAAGGTTGAACATCGTGCAATGTCGCAAATTGGAGGATGAATTCAGTTAACAGTTAATAGTTAACAAGGAACAGTTACAGTTGAAAATTGATAGTTTATTTAGAACAAGAAAAGAAAGAAGAGGCAGATAGGAAATGGGAAAAGTTATAGCAGTATGTATAAGTGAAAAAAGAGGAACTGTTAAGAAAAATATTCAAGAGTGCAATGTTTTTGAAGGATATGGATTAGAAAATGATGCTCATGGTGGAAACTGGCATAGACAGGTGAGTCTTTTATCTTATGATAGAGTTAAAGAATTCAATGAAAAAGGTGGAAATGTAACTGATGGAGATTTTGGTGAAAATCTTTTAATTGAAGGTTATGATTTTAAAACACTTCCCGTTGGAACTAGATTTAAATGTAATGATGTAGTTCTTGAACTTACACAAGTTGGGAAAAAGTGTCATTCCCATTGTGAGATATTCCATAGAGTTGGAGATTGTATAATGCCAAGAGAAGGTGTATTTACAAGAGTAATTCATGGAGGAAAGATTAAAGTAGGAGATGATTTTGTAATATGTTCAGAGTAGCAGTAATAACTTCAAGTGATAGTGGATATGAAGGTAAAAGAGAAGATAAAAGCGGACCTGAAATTGAAAGAATAGTTAAAGAATATGGTTATGAAGTTGTACATACAATCATACTTCCAGATGAAAGAAAAATCCTTGCAGATGAGATGATGAGAATAGCAGACAATAATATAGCAGATCTTATTTTAACTACAGGTGGAACAGGATTTTCAAAAAGAGACTGGACACCTGAAGCCACCAAAGACATTGTTGAACGTGAAGTTCCAGGGATACCAGAAGCAATGCGTTCATACAGTCTTCAGATCACAAAAAGAGCAATGCTTAGTCGTGCAGCAGCAGGAATTCGTAAAGAAACCTTAATTATAAATATGCCTGGAAGTCCTAAGGCTGTAGATGAATGTCTTCAATATATAATAAGTGAATTGGATCATGGTTTGAAGATATTAAAAGGTACAGCATCCAATTGTGCAAGAAAGTAAAAGGTACTGTATTCCTTAAAGAAAGTATAGTAAACCATGATAAAATTAAAAGCACATATAATTATCTTTTGTTGTGCACCAAAAGATAATCTATGTGCTTTTTGTGTGTTTGGAGTTTTGTAATATAATGGCTATATCATTAATGGCGATTAGAATAATATAGCATTATTGCGTTATATATATCAATGAACTTTTTAAAAGATCACTAATAAGCTTTTTTAGTTGTATCCTTATGAAAGAGAGGGAGTCTCTCTCATAAGGTTTAGAAATACACAATAATTTCTAAGGAGTATAAATTTCAATTAGAATAATTTTGAGTAGTATTCTACTACTAATGAATCATTAATTTGAATCGGAACTTCACTTCTTTCAGGATATCTTAAAAGGCTACCTGAAAATTCAGCTTCATTCTTTGTTAAATAAGGATAAACATTAAGTATGTTAGATAAGAAATTATCTCTGAACATTTCATTCTTTTGAGATTTTTCTCTTAAAGCAACAACATCACCAATATTAACATTGAAAGATGGTATATTTACCTTTTCTCCATTAACTAAAATATGTCCATGAACAACCATTTGTCTAGCTTGTGCTAGTGAACTTGAAAATCCAAGTCTAAAAACTATATTATCAAGTCTGCATTCAAGTCTTTTAATAAGGGCATAGCCTGTTTGGTCTTTATCTTTAAATGCTTTTCTTGCGTAAGTTACAAATTGCTTTTCCATTACACCATAATAAGCTCTTAATCTTTGCTTTTCTAATAGTTGTGTACCATAAGGTGATAATTTTTTTGAATCTCTAGCGCTGCCATTTCCAGCTCTTTTCATTGCTTTAGGATGACCATTTACGTTTAATCCTAATCTTCTACATAACTTAAATCTTGGTCCCATCATTTTTGCCATAATTTATCATCTCCATATTAAAGATTTGCCGCGATAAAATTAAGCCCAAAAATAATATAACATAAAAAAAGATAAATGTAAATGAAATTCATTATCATTTTATAAATTTTATTAAAATAGATTATATCCTAAAAATAGAATATAATTTAGAGTAAAGAATATATACAAAATAACAGGGGGATAATATGTTAGGAACAATAGTGAATGCTTTAGCAGTAATAGGTGGTTGTATAATTGGATTAATAGTAAAGGAAAAGCTTACTGAGAAGATGAGCAATACAATAATGAGTGGACTAGCTTTATGTGTATTATACATAGGAATAAGTGGAGCACTTAAAGGACAGGATACTCTCATTATAATAATTTGTATAGCTGTTGGAGCATTAATTGGGGAAATTATTGATATAGACAAAAGATTAAATGACTTAGGTAATTTTATAGAAAATAAGATTAATTTAAAAAAGAAAAATAAAGATTCAGAAAAAATTTCTATATCAGAAGGATTTGTAACATCAAGTCTTTTATTTTGTGTTGGAGCAATGGCAGTTGTAGGTTCTCTTGAAAGTGGTCTTCAAGGAAATCATTCAACACTTTTTGCAAAATCAATATTAGATGGAGTTTCATCTATAATATTTGCATCTTCTCTTGGAATAGGAGTAATGTTGTCATCAGTAGCAATATTAGTTTATCAGGGAAGCATTACACTTCTTGCAGGATGTTTATCTAGTGTACTTACAGATACAGTTATAGGAAACATGTCTGCCATTGGAAGTGTTTTAATTATGGGTCTAGGAACAAATATGATTGGTGCCAGTAAAATAAAAGTAGCTAATTTATTGCCCGCTATATTTTTACCAATAATAATATATTTGGTACAGATTTTAATTTAAAATCTTAAACAAAAAATCCCTATTTTAAAAATTAAAGTAGGGATTTTTTGTTATTATATCTAATCAAATAAGAATTTTTCTACAAGTTTAGCAGCATCTTCTATACATCCAGGACATGAACGTTTTACAATACCATCATCAATTCCCTTTAGTTCTTTACAAATTGTAGTTGAATTCATTTCTTTAAATTCTTCAGCCAATTTTTTTGAAAGAGCATAAGTACTTCCTTTAGTACTACCAGGATTAACAAGTCCATTACTATTTTTTAAACCAGCGAGCATAAGAACTCCTGTAAGAGCTCCACACGTACTTTGCATTCCACCCATTCCAAGTCCAAATCCTTCAGAAACTCTAAATGCAGTTTCTTCATCCATTCCAAATAAGTCACAGTATGTGCAAAGTATTGCTTGAGCACAGTTATACCCCTGAGCATGTTTTTCAGCTGTAATATTTATTCTAGTTTCCATTTCCTTACCTCCACAATAAGAATTTATGTATAAAATTAATAATTAAAAAATTTATATATGGAAAGTATACAATTATATAAATTTTTTTGCAAACTTTTATAAATTAATGAAATCGTAAAAATTAGGTGAATTATAGATTTACATAGGCATTATTAAGTTTAAATTTTGTAAATATTTAGATTGAGTAGAATACAAGGGTTATTAGAAATAAATAATACGAAATAATATGTAAAGCGAATTTAGTTTTAAAAAAAAGTAAAAAGTTAAAATTTACAATATTATGTTTTTTAAAGTAATAAATAAAAATTCATCGACATAAGATTAAATATAAAACTTATAAAGTGTGGTTAAGGGAGGGGATTTTTATTGCAAGAGTTAAATTTAGACAATAACAGAATAATGCTTGAAAAAAAGAAATTATCAAGAAATACGTATGAATTTTTAAAACGGCTTATGGATATTATATGTTCAATGTCAGCACTGATAGTATTAGCACCTATACTTATAGTTGTTGCCATACTTATAAAGATTGAGTCAAAAGGTCCAGTAATATTTTCACAAGAACGTGTAGGTATTAATAATAAAAAGTTTAAAATGTACAAATTTAGATCAATGGTTGTGAATGCTGAAGATATGAAGGGAAAATTAGAAAAACAAAATGAAAGAAAAGGACCAATGTTTAAAATTAAGAACGATCCAAGGGTAACTACAATAGGAAGGTTCATAAGGAAGACAAGTATAGATGAGTTACCACAGCTTATAAACATATTAAAGGGTGAAATGAGCATCGTTGGACCAAGACCATCACTTCCAAAAGAAGTAATACAGTTTGAACCATGGATGCTAGAAAGATTAAAGGTAAAACCAGGACTTACGTGCTATTGGCAGGTTCAAGGACGTGATCATATAGAATTTGAAGATTGGATGAGGCTTGATGTGAAGTACGTTAAGGATAGAAATTTTTTATTAGATATAAAGTTGATATTTAAAACATTTTTCGTATTTTTAGGGGACCAAAATGCAAGTTGATTTAAAAATATTTTCTTAAAAATTTTAATAAAATGAAAACACAAAAGCATCTTCATTGTTTTAATGGGATGTTTTTTTTATTGGCTACATAAAAAGAATACGTTAACATTAAGACGAATTGAAAAATAATGCATATATTAAGGAAGCTTTTTTCTATTATATACTTTAATGTATTAAATAAATAAAATTCCATCTTGTCTTGTCAATTCAAGATAAGATGGAATTTTATTTTTAAAATCAATATATATTATTTCTAATTAAATTACAAATTGATGAGACTACTAAATCGTATCCTGATGATGTTGGAAGATTATTTACAATTAAGGAGTCTTTTTCGGCATCTGATTTTTCAAAATAATTATTTGTGTCTGCATAAGATATGTTGTTACTAGAACAGATATGTTTCATTTCTGAGACATATTCATTATCGTTATTAAGACTTGGAGGTAGTAATGCTGTAATTAAGCAATTATAATTTCTGCTCTTTAATTTTCCTATTAAATCACTGTAGTTTTGAGCAAAGCTCTTTAATGAACTGTTATCTTTTGCATCTTTAAGACCAAAGGATAATATAACGAGATCAAAGTCTTTAAGGTCAGGGTTTGAATCTAAAAGTTGAAATCCATTTATAATAGTAGCATCTTTTTGCTGCAAATATTGAAAATCACAGTTAACATTATAAGTTGTTTTAAAAAAGCTACTTAAATTTTCAGCTACTGGATAGGTGGAATTATCTGAAATAAGACCGGAAGTCAGCTCATCTCCTAATAAAAGAATTTTTACATTTTCATTTGCTTTGATTTTATTATACACACTGTTATATTTATCAGAATTATAATTGATAGGACTTCCTAAATTATATGTTTGCTGAGAAGTTTGAACTATCAGGGCATGCTCTTTTTTTATACCCATAAATAAAACAGCCGTTAATATTATTACTAAAAATAATATAATAAAATTTAATTTAGTTTTCTTTTTCATTTTCATGATAAAAAACCAGCCTTTCATATATATTTTGAAAAATATGTTAATCAATATATTACTAAACATATGCATAATAGTTTGATAATAGAAATAGTTTTTTTTATTAAAATACGAAAATTTAGCTTTAAATCATTTTTTATAGTTGAAAATTAGATATAAAACTAAAAAAAGTAATAATTTGATTCACATAAGAATATATACATAATATAGCTTTTGAAAGGAGGAAATTATGGAGGAAGAAACAATTAGTATTTCAGAAATAATCCAGATTATAAAATCTAAGTGGAAAATAATTATAATAGTAACTCTAACAGCTACCATAATCAGTGCATTATATAGTTTCTTTTTAGTAACACCAGTATATACTTCAAGCTTAAAGGTGTTTATTGGAAAGGATACTATGGAAAAAAAGGAGTACAGTACAGGAGATGTTACTTTATATCAAAATTTATTAAAAACTTATTCTGAATTAATCACTACTGATGATTTAATTGAAAAGGCAGTTGAGAAAAGTCATCTTGATGTATTGCCAGAAGCAGTAGCAGGAGGGCTTTCTGTTAGTCAAGGAGAAGAAACTCAGATAATGACAATCAAATACAAAAATGCTAATAGTATTTTAAGTAAAGATGTATTGGATGCAGTAACTCAGGAATTTATTAAAGAAGCAAAAGAATTAATACCAAATGGAAGTGTAAAAGTGGTTGAGAGCTCTAAGTATCCTATATATCCTGGGAATTTAAACAGTATTAGGAATATATTAATGGGAATTATTGTAGGTGCATTCTTAGGTATAACATTAGTTTTATTCATGGAATATATAAGCAATACATTTAAGACAAGAGAACAGATAGAAACTAGTATTGGAATTCCTGTAATAGGTTTAATACCACATATAGGAGAAGAAAAGTAATTGGAATATATGAAATAGTAAAGATTAAAATACTATATATTGTTTTTGATTGTAATATTTAAATATTAATGGGGATATCTAAAATATTATGCTATTTAAGATATTCCTGATTTTTTTGTAATAAATACAAATTTATTCACATAAAATCAATGTATATAACAATATGTTACAGTAATTTTGGAAAGAAGGTAATTATGAAAATAGTTGTATCAGGAACAGGATATGTTGGATTAGTCACAGGAGCTTGCTTAGCAGAAAAAGACCATAAAGTAACATGCGTAGATATTGATGAAAATAAGGTAGAGATGATGAAACAAGGCATTTCACCTATATATGAACCTGGTTTAGATGAATTATTGAAAAATAACTATTTAAGAGGCAAATTAAATTTTACAACAGATTATAAAAATTCATATAAAGATGCAGATATTATATTTATAGGGGTTGGAACTCCTGAAAGGTCTGATGGTTCTGCAAACTTAGATTATGTTTTCAACGTATGTACACAAATTGCTGAAAATGTTGAAAATGACTGTCTTGTAGTTGTTAAGTCTACAGTTCCAATAGGAACTAATGATAGAGTTGAAGAGTTTTTAAGGGAAAGTTTAAAAAACAAAGTTCATATTGAGGTTGCATCTAATCCTGAATTTTTATCTCAAGGAACAGCTGTAAAAGATACACTTGAGGCAAAAAGAATCGTTATTGGTGTTGAATCAAAAGGTGCAGAAGAATTGTTAAGAGAAGTTTATGAAAGATATAATCAGCCAATTGTTGTAACAAATAGAAGAAGTGCAGAAATGATCAAATATGCATCTAATGATTTTTTAGCACTAAAGATTTCATTTATTAATGAAATTGCTAATTTTTGTGAATTTGTTGGCGCTGATATTGAAGATGTAACAAAAGGTATGAGTTATGATCCTAGAATTGGAGATAAATTCTTAAAAGCAGGTATAGGATATGGTGGATCATGTTTTCCTAAAGATACAAAGGCACTTCACTGGCTTTCAAATGATAATGGAAATGAAATAAGAACAATAAAAGCAACTATTGAAGTAAATGAAAATCAGAAATATAAATTATTTAGACAAGCAAAGAAAAGATTTGGAAATTTAAGAGGTTTAAGAGCTGCTGTACTTGGATTAACATTTAAACCTGGAACAGATGACTTAAGAGAAGCGCCTTCAATACCTAATATTAGAAGACTTTTAGATGAAGGAGTACAAGTTGTTGCTTATGATCCAGTAGGAGAGAATAATTTCAAAAAGCTTTATCCAAGTGAAATAGAATATGTTAATAAGCCAGAAGAGGCAATTGCAGGGGCTGATGTTGTATTTATTTTTACAGAGTGGGATGAAATAAAGAATATTAAAATAGATACTTATTGTAACCTAATGAATACTCCAATTATTTTTGATGGAAGAAACTGCTATAAGATAGCTGACATAATGAATGAAAAAGTAGATTACTATTCAGTAGGAAGAAAAACAATATTAAATTATGAGAAATCATTAAATATAGAAGTTGCAGCTACTAAAAAATAACTACTTTGATAAGGAAGGTGAAGTTATGTTATGTGCACTCATAATGGCAGGAGGAAAAGGGACAAGATTCTGGCCACTATCCACAGAAGAAAAGCCTAAACAGTTTTTAAACCTTATAGGTGATGAAACAATGATACAGATGACTGTAAATAGAGTAAAGCCAATAATACCAATAGAAAGAATATTTATATGTACTGTTTCTCCATATGTTGATTTAGTAAAAGAACAACTTCCAGAACTTCCAGTGGAAAATATAATAGTTGAACCAGAGGGGAGAAATACAGCGCCATGCATTACTCTTTCTTCAATGATAATAAAGAGAAGATTTAAAGATGCAGTTATGGCGGTATTACCTTCAGATCATTTAATAAAAAATGAAGAAAAGTTTAGAGATATTATCGTAAATTGCAGTAATTTCATTAATAAAAATGATAAAGCAATAATTACTGTTGGAATGAAAATGGATAGACCAGAAACTGGATATGGATATATAAAATATAGTGATAATTATGTAGACGTGAATGAAGAAAGATTCATAAAGGTAGATAAATTTGTTGAGAAGCCAGATTTAGTAAAAGCAAAAAGATATTTAAGAGATGGTAATTATCTTTGGAATGGCGGAATGTTTTTGTGGAAGGTTGAAAATATATTAAATGAAATAAGAGAATATTGTCCAAGTATATATGAACCTTTAAAGGGTGTTCAAAGTGTAGATATAAATGAAATAAAAGATGTAATTAATGAAAATTATAATAAGACGGAAGCTATATCCATAGATTATGCGGTTTTAGAAAAATCTAAAGAGATATATGTTGTACCTGTAGATATTGGGTGGGATGATATTGGAACATGGAAATCAGTAGAGAGATATAAAAAGAAAGATGATTTTAATAATATTATTGAAGGAAATGCAAGGGTAATTGAATCTAAATCAAATATTGCAATTAATAATGATAAAAGAGTTGTGATGATTGGAATTGAAGATGTTATGACTATTGAGACTGATGACAGCATTTATATTGTTAATAAGGGGTATATGGATAATCTTAGAGATTATAGAGAGAGTATTTAAATTAATCAATATTAATGGAGGAACAATATGTCAAGAATTAAATTTTTGAATACACAGATAGATAATGTAACTATGGAAGAAGCAATCACTAGAATTGATAAATTAATAGCGTCAGATAGAAATAGTTATGTTGTTACTCCTAATGTAGATCATATTGTTAAACTTGAAACAGATGCTGAATTGCAAAAAATATATGAAGATGCAGACTTAATATTAACAGATGGAATGCCTTTAATATGGATTTCAAAATTAAAATCTACTCCAATAAAAGAAAAAATATCAGGGTCAGATTTATTTCCGGAAATTTGCAAATTAGGGGCGGTTAAAGGATATAAATTATTTTTACTTGGAGCAGCAGAAGGAGTAGCTGAAAAAGCAGCAGAAAGATTAATGCAACAATTTGATGGACTAAATATAGTTGGAACTTATTCACCAAGTTATGGATTTGAAAACAATCAAGATGAAATCAATCATATAATAGAACTAATAAATAATTGCAAACCAGATATTTTGGCAGTTGGATTAGGAGCACCTAAACAAGAAAAATTTATATATAAGTATAAAGAGAAATTGAAAGTACCAGTTTCTTTAGCAATTGGAGCTAGCATTGATTTTGAAGCAGGAAATATAAAAAGAGCTCCGATTTGGATGCAAAAAAACGGACTTGAGTGGTTTTATAGGTTATGTATGGAACCTAAGAGAATGTTTAGGAGATATCTAGTTGATGATTTGAAAATATTAGGAATAAGTCTTAAATATAAAAATTAAAATTTGTGAGTTAACAAAGGAGTAGAAGATTATGATTAATAGAATAAGAAATCTTATAAAAAAGATATATGTGTATAAATTAATACGTTTAGGATTAAAAGTTGGTGAAAATTTTCAAATAGAAAAAGGGTGCCAGATTGACACACCATTTGCATGGCTAATTAGCATAGGGAATAATGTTACATTAGCATCTAAGGTCTATATATTAGCACATGATGCAAGTTGTAAAAAGCATGTTGGATATACCAAAATTGGAAAAGTAAATATAGGAGATAATGTTTTTATAGGAGCAAATTCTACTATATTACCCAATGTATCAATTGGAAATAATTCTATTATTGGAGCTAATAGTTTAGTATCTAAAGATGTTCCAGAAAATACTGTTGTAGCAGGAAATCCAGCAAAAACAATTGATAAATTAGAGCTATTTATTGATAAGAATAAAGAAAGAATGAAAACTACTAATTTATATGATAAAAGTTGGACACTAAGAGGAAGAGTTACAGAAGAAAAAAAAAGAATTATGATTGAACAGTTACAAAGCAAATTTGGGTATATAGATTGATTAGGAGGTTAGTACGAATTTGATAAATGTATTGATGATTGGATCAGATTTATCTGTTAAAGGTGGAATGACTACAGTAGTTAAAAGTTTTTTAAATAATAATTTTGAAGATGTTAATATAACCTATGTACCAACACATATAGAAAATGTAGGTAAAATGTATAAAATTTTATTTTTTATTAAATCATTAATAATTATTGTTAAGAATTTAATTATTAATGATGTTAATATTGTTCATATTCATTTATCAGAAAGGGGAAGTTTTTTCAGAAAGTTAATAGTTGTATTAATATGTAAAGTTTTTGGTAAGAAAGTTATAATTCATTTACATGGAGCTGATTTTAAAGAATTCTATAATAACAATAAATATTTACAACGTGTTATAAAAAAAATGTTTCTTATAGCTGATTCTGTTATTGTTTTAGGAACAAGCTGGAATGATTTTATTAAAGGCATAGATCAATCAATAAATACTATTATTATAAGAAATTCAGTAGAAATTAGAGAAGAAAAAGTCAATTATGATGGTATAAATATAAATATATTATTTTTAGCAGTAATTATTAAGAGAAAAGGAATTTTTGATTTTGTTAAAGTTGCATCAAATATTATTAATGACAATGAATTAAAGAAGTATAATTTAAAATTTATAGTTGCAGGAAGTGGAAAAGATGAAAAGGAAGTGAAGAAATATATAAAAGATAGAAATTTACAAAGTTACTTTAGATTAGAAGGTTGGGTAAGTGGAGAGAAAAAAATAGAAATAATTAAAAAATGCCAGCTATTTGTATTACCTTCATATAATGAAGGCTTACCACTATCAATTTTAGAAGCAATGAGTTATGGTTTGCCTGTAATATCTACTACTGTTGGAAGTATAGATGAAGTTGTTATAGATAATTTAAATGGATATACTGTAAAACCAGGAGATATTAATAAAATTCAAGAAAAAATAAAAATGTGTATTAAGGATAGCGAATTATGGAAAACACTTTCTACAAATTCTAAAAAGATTATACAAAATGAATATGGTATTTCTGTATATTTGAAGAAAATAGAAGAATTATATTCAAGCCTTCTATAACTAAATTGTAACGTGAAAATTAATTATTCTTTTATAGTTATGTAAAAGTAATATAGCAGTGAGGTGAGTAATGAATATTTTAAATACTATAATATCATTCAATACTGGTGGTGCAGAAAAACTATTGTGCGACTTATTGAATAATTGGAATAGAAAAGAGGATAATGTTTTTTTATGTATTATTAATAATGATTATTCCAAAGAATTGTTATCAACAATTACATGTCAAAGTAGAATTGTTTGTTTAAATAGGGAACCAGATAAGATGAATTTTAAATTTTTAATACAATACTTAAATTTAATCAAGCGATTAAAAATAAATAAAATTCATTGTCATGATAAAGAAAGTGTTTTTGTATCGAGTGTAGTAAAAGTTTTTTTGGGTGATATAGATTTATATCATACTATACATGATATTCCTATTTATAGAGAACTAAGTATATTTTATCTTTTACTTGATAAATTATTTGTGAAAAATATAATAGCTATATCAAACTCGGTAAAAAAAGAAATATTATTGAAAGGGGTTAAGGAAAGTAAAGTTAAAATTATATATAATGGGATA
The DNA here is from genome assembly GCF_006742065.1 of Clostridium butyricum. Taxonomy (NCBI): domain Bacteria; kingdom Bacillati; phylum Bacillota; class Clostridia; order Eubacteriales; family Clostridiaceae; genus Clostridium; species Clostridium butyricum. The sequence continues at coordinate 1,379,851 of NZ_AP019716.1, forward strand.
GATTTTTCAAAATTTAAACAACACAGTGAACAGAAGAATGAGAAAATTAATATAGGATGTGTTGCCAGAATACAACCTTTAAAGAAAGGTCAAGATATATTGATACAAGCAATAAATTTGCTTGTAAAAGTTTATCCAAATATAAAATGTTTTTTTGCTGGAACATATGAATCTAAAGATCAAAATGAAATGAATAATTTAGTAACTATGGTTGAAAATTTAAATTTGGAAAATAATGTTGAATTTTTAGGTAACATTAATGATATTCCTATGTTTTTGAATAATATGGATATATTTGTATTACCTTCAAGATTCGAAGGATTTGGAATATCAATTATAGAAGCTATGGCTGCTAAGGTTCGAGTTATAGCATCTAACATTGATGGTCCTAAGGAAATAATAGTTAATAATAATTTTGGCTATTTATTTAAATCAGAAGATTATAATGATCTATATTTAAATCTTGTAAAAGTAATTACGGAAGACAGTAGGAAAAACAAAATTAAAGAAACTTACAATTATGCGTTTCAAAACTTTAGTATAGATAAAATGATTAGTAATTTATATATTTTATATAACTCCTGATTTTAGGAGGTAATTAACAATGAAGAAAAAAAATACTAATAATATAATTTATATGTTAATGCTATATTCAGTATTTATTAACTCATATTATATGAGAGAAAAATTTTTGGGTGAATTTGGAGCTATAAATATTTTGTTTTTATTTTTACTTGTTATATATATTATTTTAAATATTAATAGAGTTAGTGGAGTTATGGTTATTTATGTAACATTTATTGGTATATACATTATTTTTATAGATAGAATAATAAATAATAATCCAATAAATTCAATTTTAAGAAGTCTGGTTATGACGATATTACCTTTATATATGTTGGCGGTAAAGTTGCCTAAAAAAGAAATTAAACAAGTTGTTATTACATCAACAAAAATTATTAATTTTTTTATGGTTATTATATTTCTAATAGGTTTAATTGACTGGTTCATAGGTTTTAAAATAATGAAATTTTTAGGATATTATTTAGTCCCTGGATTAAAAAGATGGATAGCTAGTTCAACATATTTTAGATATAGATATACATCTTATATGGGGCATTCATTATTTACAAAAGAATTATTTCTAATTTTTTATCTATTAAATAATGTGATCTTAAAAAAATATAATGTAGAGTTGCTAAATAGGAATGTAGTCACAATAATTTCAGTAATAGGAGTATTGTTAACAGGTAGTAAGACTGGTGCAATTTTAATATTAATATCAATATTATTAACATCACAAAAGATAAATATTTTACGTGATAAGCTTATTCCAATAGCTATAGTGTTAGGATCATATGTATTAGGCTTTTTTAATACTTTAATTGTAAGACTACAAGGAGAAACATTAACATCTGGAAGATCGGAAGCAGCATTGCATATAAACAGTTATAATTGTATTCAATATAATTTTTTTTATGGATATGGTGAATATTTAGATAGAATATTAAATAATTTTTTTAATAATAGTACAACTACTGCATATTTGGAGTATCCAATAAAAGTAATAGCTTTAAAATATGGAATATTATGTGCAGCATTTATTATAATATGTATTTTTATAATACCAATAATAAAATTTATAAAAAGTAAAGAATACTATGTTTTATTTGCCTTTGTAATTGAAGTGGTAAATATTAATACATATAATGGCTTAGTATTTAAGCCAGATAATATGATTATATTGGTGTTTTTTACAAGTATTTTAATGGGGGTATGTATGGATGACTCTAGAGAAAATAATATCTGTAGTAACGTGTACATTTAATAGGGCATATTTATTAGATAATTTGTATAACTCACTTAAGAAACAAACATTTAAAAATTTTGTGTGGATTGTTATTGATGATGGATCGACTGATAATACTGAAGAATTAATAGAAAGATTTATAGATCAAAAGATTATAGATATAGTATATAAAAAAATAGAAAATGGTGGTAAGCATAGGGCGCTTAACAAAGCAATTCAAATGTGTCAAACAAAATTATTTTTTATAGTAGATTCAGATGACCAATTAGTTAATAATTCTTTGGAAAGAATCATTAAAATTGAAAATGGAATAAAAGATAAAGATAATTTTTGTGGTTTAGCAGGAATGAGAGCGTCATTCAATGGAAAATTATTATCAAATACGATGAAAAGTGATGTGATCGATGCTACAGCATTAGAATCTATATATAGATACAACTTAAAAGGTGATAAAGCAGAAGTATTTTATAGTAAAGTTCTTAAAAAATATAGATTTCCAGAATTTTCAGGAGAAAAATTTCTTAATGAAGCTGTTTTATGGAATAAAATAGCTAATGATGGATATAAAATAAGATGGTTTAATGAAGTGATTTATTTGGGGAATTATCAAAATGATGGATTAACTAAACATATGCTTTCTTTATCAATACAGAATTATAGAGGACGATGCTATTATCACAATGAAGAAATTAAGTATAAAATTCCATTATTAAAAAAAATATATCATCAATCGAATTATTTTAGATATGGATTGTGTGGAAAAGAAAAAATAAAAAATCTCTTTGAACAAGCTAGTAATAAATTACTATGTATAATAACTTTACCTATAGGTTATATGGGAATGGTGTATACAAAATTAATTCTTAAAAATAGATATAGTAAGGAGAATTTATTGTGAAATTATTATATATAATTCCAAATCATAATATGAGTAACGAGTGTGATGGAGTAACAAAAAAAATATATTTTCAAAGACAAGCCTTCAAAAATTTGAGTATAACAGGAAAAGTTATTTTTTGGAAAGATGATGAGATAATTGAACAAGGTATAGAGAATAATAATACAAGATTGCTGTATTCTGATGATATGAATTTGAAAGAAAAAATAAGAATAAAAAAAATATTTGAAACTATAATGAAGTTAAATATAATTAAAGATTTTGACTGTGTTTATATTAGATATCCAAGATCAAGTAAATCATTTGTTAATTTCTTAGATAATATACGTTTTAATAATAATAATATAAAAATCTACTTAGAGATAGTAACATATCCTTATGATAAAGAAGAAATTGATAATGTATTTTCTAATTCATTAAAATTGAAGAGTAAATTAGGATATATATTAAGAATAGTACAAGATAGAATATATAGAAAAAAATTGAGAAAGTATGTAAATAGAATTATTACTTTTTCAGAAGATGAAAATATTTTTAAAGTTCCAACTATAAGAACTAGTAATGGCATATCAAAGGAAATTATAGGATGCTATAAAAATAAAAATAAAGATACAAAGATATTAAATATAATTGGAGTAGGAGGAATTGCTAAATATCATGGATATGACAGAGTTATTAGAGGAATAAAAAATTATATTAAAGGTGAAGGAGATAAGAATATAATATTTCATATTGTTGGTGATGGAGCAGAATTGAAAAATTTAAAGGAAATAGTTAAAAGGCAAAAATTGAATGACAATGTTAAGTTTTATGGATACTTATCGGGTGATAAATTGGAAAGAATATATTCTTTAGCCGATATAGCTATCGCTAGTATTGGAAGACATAGAAATAAAATTTATCAATTAGCAGATTTAAAATCAAGAGAATACTGTGCAAAAGGAATACCTTTTATAAAAACAGTCAAAGATTTAGATTTTGAGGATTTTAGATACTGTTTAAATATTAGAGCAGATGAAAGTGATGTAGACATTAATGAAATAATTAAGTTTTATGAAAAAATAGAAGTAGATGAAAATTTTAAAGAAAAAATGTACGATTATGCATTAAATTATCTTACATGGGAAAGCAAATTAAAATGTATATTATAAACAATCAGTTTTCATAATAAGGGGGAACTCTATGAGTCAAGAAATTAACGTAAGTATAATAATACCAGTATATAATGTAGAAAAATATTTGAGAAAATGTATTGAAAGTGCATTAAATCAAACATTAGACAATATTGAAATAATAGCGGTAAATGATGGTAGTACTGACAACAGTTTAAAAATATTAAATGAGTATGAGAATATGTATAAAAATTTTAAAGTAATTAATCAAGTAAATATGGGATTGAGTGGAGCTAGAAATTCTGGGTTAAATTGTTCAAGTGGTAAATATGTGTATTTTTTAGATTCTGATGACTATATTGATAGTGAACTAGCTGAACTTTGCTACTATGCTTGTGAAAAGAATAGAGCAGAAGTTGCCATGTTTGATGCAGGTGTATTTTTAGAAAAAGATTTGAAGAATAATAATTTGAACTTTAATTATAATAGAAAAGATGTACTAGGATCAAATGTGGTAAAAGGTGAGGAATTATTTTGTGAATTAATAAAAAAGAAAATCTATAAATCTCCAGTATGGTTATTTTTTTACAATAGACAATTTCTAAAAAATAATAAATTAACATTTTATAATGGAATAATACATGAAGATGAATTATTTACACCACAGGCATTAATAAAATCAAACAGAATAATTTATATACCAAAAGATTTATTCTTTAGAAGAGTTAGAAATGATTCTATTATGACAAAGAAAATAGGTAGAAAAAATATAGAAGGATATTATGTTGTAGCAGAGAAATTATATGAATTTTCTGAAACTATAAATGATAAAATAACCTATAAAATTTTACTAAAAAAAATAGTAGAGCTATATAATAATTCATTTAAAAACTGTTATATATTAGGTTTGGATGATAAAAAGTATACTCCATTAAAAGGAAAAATAAAAAAATCAATATTAGAAAAGAAGAATTTGAAAAATTTAAAACTTAAATTATTTGTTGTGTGTCCAGATATAATATATAACATTAGTAGAATTAAAAGTTATATATCTTTGAAAATTAAAAAATTAGGGGGTTGTAATGGCTAATATAAGTATCAAAAAAGCAGCTTTGATTAATTTTATTGCAAAATACAGCAATATATTGATTCAATTATTAGTGAACTGTATATTGGCTAGAATATTAACTCCAGATGATTATGGAATAGTTGCAGTAATTACAGTTTTTATAAGTTTTTTTACAATGATTGCGGATATGGGGATTGGTCCGGCGATTATACAGAATAAAGAATTAAGTAATAGAGATGTATCAGAAATTTTTACATTTACTATTCTTACAGGAGTGATTATATCTATTATATTTGCTTTATTTTCATATCCATTATCAAAAATCTATGATAATAATGTATATATTTATCTTGGAATGATATTATCAATATCTATTTTATTTAACATATTAAATATTGTACCTAATTCATTATTGCTAAAAGAGAAGAAATTTAAAACGCTAGGAGTTAGAACAATTATAATAAATTTTTTATGTGGAATGATTACAATAGCATTAGCTTTAGTAGGTGCAAAGTATTATTCTTTAGTAATAAATTCTCTATTAGTAGGCTTCTTTACATTTTCAATAAATTGCTACGGATCAAATTTAAAAATAAAATTTTCTTTTAGTAGTATAAAGAAAATAAAACAATTTTCAAGTTATCAATTTTCATTTAATTTTATAAATTATTTTTCTAGAAATTTAGATAATTTATTAATAGGTAAATTTATGGGACAAGTGCCACTAGGATATTATGATAAAGCATATAAATTAATGTTATATCCAGTATCAAATTTAACATTTGTAATTACACCTGTTTTACATCCAATTTTATCGGATTATCAAAATGATAAAGATATTATTTACGAAAAATATATTAAAGTAGTAAAGTTATTAGCTTTGCTAGGGGCATTTATTAGTGTATATTGCTTTTTTAGTGCAGATGAAATAATTAGAATTATGTTTGGAAATCAATGGGGGACATCAGTTGCAAGTTTTAAAATTCTCAGTATTTCAATTTGTGTTCAAATGGTATTATCTAGTTCAGGAACGATATTTCAAGCTACAAATGAAACAAAAAAGATGTTTTATGCAGGTCTTCTAGGTGCGGGTGCTAATATATTAATGATAATAATAGGAGTATTAAAAGGAAAAATTGAATATGTAGCAATAGGGGTAGTTATAGCTTATATGTTGAATTTTATAACATGTTATTACTTACTAATAAAGAAGGTTTTCAATAGAAAATTAACTGAGTTCATGATGGAATTTAGATCTACAATATTAATCTTAGTAATATGCAGTTTGTTTATGGTTATATTTGAAATTAATATAAATAATTGTATGATTTCTGCAGCGTATAAATTTGTGATTTGTGGAAGTGGGTATGTACTATCATTATATCTTACAAAAGAAATTAATATGTTTTTATCAATTTTAGGGTTAGATAAAAAGAGAAAAATAGAAACTACTAGTTAAGCCATTAGGTGTAGATTTTATGAGCTAATATAATAAAGAAGTAAAATGTAATTTGTAATTATTAGGGGGAGAGCTTTTATGAATAACAGCTATGAAACCATAGTAAACATACTAAAATATTCAATTAAAAAGCAAAATTATATATTAGATGATAATGTTATTAATTGGGGTGAGTTTGTAGAGAAAGCTGATGAACATCAGATTTCAGCATTAATATATTATTTGATTGGAAAAAATAATCTTAAAAATGTGCCAAATGATATATTAAATAAATGGAAAAAAGACATAATTTTAAGTGGTATTGCACAAAGAAAAATTACAGAAGCATTTAGAAATATAATTGATGATATTATATTAAAATTGAATATAGATATAATAGTTTTGAAAGGGATAGTACTTAAAAAATACTACCCTGTAGATGAACTTAGGACAATGAGTGACTTTGATATATTAATTAACAAAAATGATTTTCAGAAGATAAAGGAGTATCTTTTAGAAAATCATTTTATTTATATTGAAGATAATCATCCAGTACATGCTACATTTTATAATGAAAATGGAGTATGTATTGAAGTTCATTGGAAACTTATAAATAATGAAAACTATATAGCAGATACAATAAATTTTGAAAAATATATATGGGATGAATTAATAGAATTTGATTTAGATGGTGTAAAAGTAAAGACATTAAATAAAGAGAACTTTTTACTTCATTTGTGTATTCATATGGCAAAACATCTTAGAAATAGTGGTTTTGGATTAAGGCAGTTATATGATATTGTGTTATTTTGTAATAAAGAAAAAGATAATATTGATTGGAACATATTTGAAAGTAAATGCAGTGAATGTGGAGCATTGAAATTTTCTGTTGGATTATTTAAATTGATAAATAAATTGTTTAATCTAAGTTTTTTTGAAGAAGCACTAAGAAGAAATAAACTAGATAATTATGATTCAGAAGTATTATTTGAAGAAATACTCTCTTATGATAAATATAATGAGGAAAGAAGAAATATTAGTATAAGATCAGCAGCTAAAATTAAAAAGGAAAAGAAAAAGATATTAGTTGGATTATTTCCTAAAGAAGAAGATTTGAAAAGAGATTTTCCCTATGCAATTAATAAATTCATGTTAATCGTAGCATGGTTTAACAGATTACTAAAGAAATTAATCGAAAAATTTAAAAAGATATGTATAGGAAAAAATTTAAGAATAGTAATAAAAAGAAGAAAACTATTGTTAAATCAATTTGATTTATAAATTCATGTAGCTATTAAATAACATAATGTTATATATAGTCTTAACTTTGAATAGTATATAAAGTAGATTAAGTTAAAGGAGAGGAGCATGGATAAAAATAGTAAACAAAACTTAAGATATTTATATAGAGTATATGGAATGAATATAGAATCAGATATAGAGATAAAAGAATTTATAAAAGTACATGAATTTAATGATCAATCTATAGTAAAAATAAATAAGTGTAAACTTGGAGAGGAAATAAAGGATAAAATAAGTGATGGAATTTGCAGCATGTTCAGTAAGAATGAAATATGGTTTAATGTTAGAAATATAGGAATATACCAAATGCTTAATGGAAATACAATAAACTTTGAAGTATATGAAAATGCAGATATGGATGTAGTTCAATTATATCTTACTTGTAGTTGCTTAGGATTTATAATGATTCAAAGAGAGAAAATCGCTCTTCATGGAGGTACAGTTATAATTGATGGAAAAGCTATCATAATAACTGGGGAGAGAGGTTCTGGAAAATCAACTTTGACTACAGCATTAAGAGAAAGCGGTTTTAAGTTTTTATCTGATGATGTAGCAGCTATTTCAGAATGTGAACCTCTAAAAGTGCAGCATGGTTTTCCGTATGAAAAATTATGTGCAGATGCTATGAATAAATTTAATTATGATAAAAAAAATTATAAGTCATTTATGGGGGATGAACAAATAAAGTATCTAGTTCCAGCAATTGATGATTTTTGCTTAAATGATGTACCTCTTGAATGTGTAATTGAACTAGAACAGAGAGATATTGCTACAGTACAAATAGAAGAAGTAAAAGGTATTGAAAAATTAAATAACATAATAAAGTCTATTTATAGGGGTGAATATTTAGATTATATAGAGGGAATATCAGCGAACTATATGAAAAAATGTATTAGTATTTCTAAAGATATTAAATATTATAAGATAATAAGGCCCAAAAATGAATTTACAGTTTATGATCAGATGGAATTAGTAGAAAGTGTAGTTAAGGAGGCGTGAAATGAATAAAAGCAATGATTTTAAAATTAAACTAAATTTAAATTGTGAAGTTATAAGGAACTTAGAAATAGACGATGCAGATATTGATGGAGAAAAAGTTATGATGGATATTGAAAATGGAAAGTATTATGCATTAAATGAGGTGGGAAGTAAAATCTGGGAACTCACAAAAGATAAGATAAAAATTAATGACATTATAAATGTTCTTTTAAGTGAATATGAAGTTGGTGAAGAACAATGTAGAGAATCCACAATGAATTTTATAGAGAGATTATATAATGATGACCTTATTAAAATTGCTTGAAAAATTTAATCAATTAGAATGGAAAAGTAAAAAAGAGTTTATTAAGGCTTATATATACACTGGATTTTTTAGAGCTTATATATTGTTTATTCCATTTAGAAAGTTAGCAAAAAGAATGGGAAAAGTAAAATGTGAATCTCCAGAGGAAGTAGATAAAGATACGTACTTTGAAGCGGAAAGAATAGGAAGTATAGTTTCAAAGGCATCAAAATATACTTTTTGGAAAAGTTTATGCCTTGTACAAGCTTTAACAGCACAAAAATTGTTAAGGGATAAAAATATATCAACTACAATATATTTAGGTGTACTTAAAGATAAGAAAAATAATATTATAGCTCATGCCTGGACAAGATGTGGGAAATATTTTGTAACAGGTGGAGAAAATAATGAGATGTTTACTGTTGTAGCAAAATTTTCTAACTAGATATAAAAATACTTTAGATGCAGAAATCAAATAGTATTAGAGGAGATAGTTAATATGTTAATAGTAGAGAGTAGACCAAAATCAGCAGAGGCTGAAGCATATAAGACATTACGAACTAATGTACAATATTCGTCAATAAGCAAAAAGATAAAAACATTGTTAGTAACAAGTGCTGATTCTAAGGATGGAAAATCTACAGTATGCAGTAATTTGGGAGTGACATTTTCACAAAATGGTCAATCTGTTATTATACTTGATTGTGATTTTAGAAAACCTTCAATTCATAAGTTCTTTAATATATCAAATTCAGCAGGTATAACAGATATACTTCTAGGAGAAGAAAAATTAGAAGAAACTATTCAACATTACAATTCAAATACAGATATCCTTACAGCAGGAAATATACCACCTAACCCTTCAGAAATTTTAGGATCACAAAGTATGATAAATTTATTGAGTTTTTTAAGTGAAAGGTATGATATTGTTATCATAGATAGTCCACCAGTAGGGGTGGTAACTGATGCTCAAATAATATCAGCATCAGTAGATGGTACTCTTGTAGTAATTAGAGCAGAAGAAACAAAAGCAAAAAGAGTAACTGAAGCAGTAAACTTATTAAAAAAAGTTGATGCTAATATTATTGGTATGGTTTTAAATGAAGCTCAAACTATTAATAAAAGTTATAGTGATTATTATGCTTAGTAAAATAATTAAAGGTTAAGCCTATGGTAGACATTCATTCACATATATTACCCAAAATTGATGATGGATCACAAGGTTTGAGTATGACATATGAAATGCTCAGGAGATGTTCAGATGATGGCGTGAAAAAAATTATAGCCACACCACATTATTATGATTGTAGTAGTGCTGAATTTAGAAAAGTTAAGGCTATGGTAAGAATGCTTAATAAACTATTATATAAACAAAATTTGGACATGAAAATCTTTTATGGGCAGGAAGTATATCTGACTGAAAATATATTAAAAGAATATGAAAAAAAGAAAATTGGAACTATTAATGATTCTAGATATATGTTGATAGAACTTAATATGGACAGATTTTCACATACTATGCTCAATATGATTTATGAGCTTAGAATAAGAGATATAGTTCCTATTATTGCACATCCAGAAAGATATAATTTTATATTAAAGAAATCAAATATACTAAATTCTTTAATAAAGGAAGGTTGTTTATTTCAAATAAATTCTGGAAGTATAGAAGGAAATTTTGGATGGAAAGTCAAGAAAAGAGCTAGAATATTGATGAGACATAATATATATAGTTTTATTGGGTCAGATGCACATAATAATAGTAAAAGAAAAACAGGCATAAAGAAATCTTTAAAATTTTTAAAAAAGGTGAATGTAGACTGTGAAGATTATTTTGAAAGCAATTCAGAAAAATTGTTGAACAATCAGATCATTGAATTTAAAGGAGAGAAAATAAATAGAAAAATGTATTTTTATTTATAGGGTTCCTTAAAAATATATCAATATAATTCAAAGTAGTTATACTTAAATTAGAAAATTAGGGAGCATAGTAATATTTATTTTTATAGTATTACTATGCTCCCTAATTTATTTATACTAATTCATTTGCGATTTCAAGTAGAGTATCTTTTTCTATATTTATTAAAGTTCCATTTTGAAGTTTATAAATTGTACTACATATGTTTAAAGCTGATGGTCTATGAGTTATTATTATGCATGTTGGCTTATGAGATAAATTTTTGATTTCTTTTAGAATTTTTATCTCTGTTTCAGGATCAAGAGATGAAGTAGCTTCATCAAGTATTAAAATGGGCTTTTTTCTTAATAAGGATCTTGCAATAGCAATACGCTGAGATTGTCCTTCTGAAAGTCCTAGACCTTTTTCTCCTATAACAGTATGAATTCCATTTGGGAGATCATTTATAAAGTCAAAACAACATGATTTTTTTAGAGAATCTAATATCTCATTGTGGGAAGCGTTTGTATTACCGTATTTTAAATTATCTTCGATAGTTCCTGAAAAAAGTGTATTTCCTTGAGGAACATAAGAAATAAGAGTTCTATGATTCCGATTTATTACTTGCGAAATATTATCTTCATAGAAACTTATTTCACCTTTTGAAGGTTGTATAAGTGATAATAAAAGTCTTATTAAAGTAGTTTTTCCTTCTCCTGAAGATCCAATTAATGCGATAGTTTCTCCTGGATTAATCTGTAAACTTATATTATCTATAACCGTACTAGCATCATTATATTTAAAGGAAACATTTCTAAAATTTATAGTAGGAGCATTAAAAGTGATTGTAGAGTCTTGAGAATATTTTTCAATAGGAAAATTTTCAAGTTCCATCAGTCTTTCAGCAGCTGCTAATGATGAAATTATAGATGGAAATAAATGAGCTAAAGACGATATTGGATATTGAATTTGAGAATAAAGTTGAAGCATAGCTGTAAAGGTGCCATAGGTATAGCTTCCCTTAGATATATTTAGAGCCCCCCAGCAGAATATTGTAAAATATGCAGCAGATGAGCAACTATCAATTGAAAAGCTTGTTAATGATAAAAGTTTAGTGTTTTTCATAGAAAGAGAGTAATTATTTTTTTGTATATTTTTAATTTTTTCTATGTTTACTTTCTCCATGCAAAATGTTTTTACTATCATAATATTCTGTAAAGACTCTTGAATAAATGATTTATATTTTATATCGGCTTCTTGCACTTGCTTATATATTAATTTTAATCTTTTACTAAAAATTTTGCTTATTATTATAATAGCTGGTCCAATTACGATAGCCACAATTGCGATTGAAGAAGCCAGATAAATTAATGTATAGAATGAAGCAATTAATGTAAGTGTAAAAGTAATTACAGAAGGGATAGTTTTTAAAAGCATAGAAATTATTGTATCTACATCAGAAGTAATTCGTGTAAGTAAGTTTATGCTATGATATTTACTCTGGGTAAGCCAATCGCTGTATTCTAAATGTTCATACAAATTTCTTTGAATATTTTGAGTGAGTTTTGTAGAAGCATGTGTACTTATCAGTGAAGTAATTGGAGAGCCAACCATATTCAATATTATAATTAATGCCATTATAAATAACCATTTAAATACTTCGTGCGTTTGTCCATTTATAGCAGAGTCTATAAGAGATTTTGAAACAATAGCATTATATACATTTGAAAATGATATTAAGGAATTTATTAGTGTTATCATCACTATAAAAATAATAATTGGTTTTGATTGTTTTAGTATCCATTTGAATTTATTTATTAAATTTTTTATATTGTTATGATTTATTTTTTTTAATAACTTCATGTAGTACTCCTTTCTTATTTTTAAACTATAATAATAGTATATTTTTACAGTTATATATTTATTAAAATGTAAACAATATTTATTAAAAAATATATCTAAGAATTTTTTCTATATTTTTTAATAGAGAATTTTTTAAATTTACAATGAACTTTTAAGGATGTTTATTTTAATAAATTTATTAAGATAAACATCCACTATTTTTATAAAAGATAAGCTTTTAGAATTCCATAGCCGAAATATTTAAATTCACCCATATTAGTGCATAAAGTTGGAAGAAGTGATTTTAAAGATGATGCATTTAAAGAAGAATTTTGTTGTTTTAGTAAAGTGCAAATTCCACCGATAATGCCAAAAATATATTGAAAAGTGTCATTAGATATTAATTGAAAAATACCATCTTTAGTATATGCAGGGAAAGATTCATTATAACAAGTTACATCTAAGTAACCAAAATTGTTAGATTTGTTACTGTTTAATGGACCTACACAAAGAAAATTACTTCTGTCAGAAGATTCGAATTTAAGAGAATCTCCTGAAAGTTGTGAAACTATAGTTAAAATTCCAGCATCATTTAATTGTTTAAAAAGTTTATTTTTGCTGTCATATAATCCAAGTTGAAGATTTCTAGCAATTACAACATCCATTTTATTATCTAAACACCACTTAAGAGCTTTGTTTTGTAAATCTTCTCCAACATAAGAATATCCAGCATTGCTTTGATTTTTTATTGAATATAATTTACAATTTGGAGCAATAGCTTTAACTATACTTGCTGTAATTGTACCTTGACCAAATGTGTCTGTTACAGCTGTAGTTGGTTGATAAGTTATATAGTTTGGTCCATAAGTTACAGAATCAATATTACCTACTATATTAACGCCAGAATCAATAATTGCTACTTTTATATTTTGTCCAGATAGATTTTTATTTTGTAAATTAGTTATATTGTAAAGATTTAATGAATATCTAAGTTGCTGTTCTAGTTGAGACAATATATGAAAGACTATAGATTTATTAAAATTTCTTTGTGGTATTGAAAAATTAATGGTTGCATATCCACTATCAATTGCAGTTATAGAATTTGAAAAATAATTAATTTGAGTTAGTTTTTCATTTGAAGAAGTTACTAATACATCTAAATTATCTAAGCTTTTTGGTGATATTTGAATTATAGGAGTAATTGTATCTTTAATATTAATAGTTGAATCGGTTATTATTTTCAAATCTTGTATTGGAATATTTTTTTCTATTTCAACTATATCTAGGTCATGTTTATGATTGCAAGGAATCAAGCAAGCTTTTGGAAACTTAAATGATATAGAATTATTATTTAAGTTAGCATTTAAAGTTTCGGCATTATCCATTAACATATATTTTAGTTCTTTGAAGGAAAGATCTTTATTTTGTTGCTTAATTAGTGCAACTAATCCAGAAACTAGTGGAGTAGATGCAGAAGTTCCAACAAAAGATATTTTTTCTCCTTTAGAATTATAGGCAGGAACCGCATCTCCAAATGACACAAAATCAATACAATCTCCGTAATTAGAAAAACTACTTAATGATTTATCTTTATTTACAGAACCTATACTTAATACAGAACCAGAAGATATAAATGAAGTGCAGGTTTCAGATGAGCTATTACCCAAAGAACTTACTATAATTATATTTTTTTCTGCTGCAAGTTTAGTTAATGAAATTAATTCAGCATCTGCAAATGGAATCTCAAGACTTATATTAATTATGTCTATAGAATTTGCTATACACCATTTTAAACCTTTTTTTAAACTATTTAGACTGTTGGATATATTAGTCATATCTGTTTTTACAATTACATTATATAATTTACAATCTGGAGCAACGCCAGTAGCATATCCAGAGATTATACTAGCTGTTGAAAAGCCATGATCAGAAAGAGAATCAAAATTAGGAGCAGTTTCAGTATATACATTTGTTTCGGTGTTGAACCAACCTTGAATATTTAATTTTCCAGGCAAAGTAGTTATTGCTGATTCCATAATTGCTACTTTTACCCCTTTGCCAGTAAATCCAAAATTCCATAAGGTAGGGACATTTAATAAATCTAAATATTCGTTACTAATATAATCAGACATTTGTATCCCCCTGATAAATTAAATTTGTGTTTACATATTTAATATATGATAATCGTTTACTTTTGCTTACATAAAATTTATTAATTTAATATGAAATAGTTGGAATAATTAACAAAAAAACATAATAAATATAATATAGATTATTAAGTAAACAACACAAATTATAATTTAAAAATCTAAATCAAAAATAATTATAATTTAATTAGGCTAAATTTAGAGAAGTGCATATTATTCGTTATGAATAATTACAGTATAAATAATAATACAAGTGTAATTATAAGGAGAATTTATGAGTGGTATTATATATGGATATATAGATTTTAATAATGAAAATATAGATGAAAATATAGGTGAAAAAATGTTAGAACCTATGAAGGCATATAAAATAGACAGATTTAATAGTTTAAATTATAAAAACATATTTATAGGATGTGGGCTTCAACATATAACTTTTGAATCTATAAATGAGAAAATACCTGTATTAGACAAAGAAAATGCTATTATTTTAACAGCAGATGCAATTATAGATAATAGAGAGGAATTATTGAATAAATTAAATTTAGAAAATAGCCAAGTTGAAGACTTTACTGATAGTGAATATATATTAATGGCTTATAAAGAGTGGGGAGAGAATTGTTGTAGATATATAATAGGGGATTATTCCTTTGCAATTTGGGATTATGAAAAAAGACAATTATTTTGTGCAAGGGATCAAGTTGGAAAGAGGACGTTCTATTATTATTACAGGAATAATAAAATTATATTTTCTACATTAATAGATCCTATATTAGAAGTTATGGATGAAGTTAAATTAAACGAAGAGCAGATTACAGAGTATTTAGCAATACCAGGAGTTCTTAGTTCTGCTGATTTAAGGCATACAATGTATGAAGATATCTATAAACTTGAACCAGCAACTTATATGATAATAGGAGAAAACGGTATTAGACATAATAAATATTGGTCAGCTGGAGAAAATATAAATCAACAAAAATTTTCGAGGGATTCTCAATATGAGGAACATTTTATTGAAGTCTTCTCAGAAGCTGTTAAGTGTAGATTAAGAAGTAATGAGAATATAGGAATAATGCTTAGTAGTGGATTAGATTCAACATCAGTAGCAGCTTTAGCAGCAAAATATTTGAAAAAAGATAATAAGAAATTAAAATCTTATACATCAATTCCACTAAAAGAAAATAAACATATAAAAGTTACAGGTGGCATTGCAGATGAAAGCAATGGTGTAAAATTATTACAAGAAAAGTATGAAAATATTGATTCTAAATTTTGTGAATTAAAAGGTACAAGCGCAATAGATATGATAAATGACAAAATTAGTATGTTAGAAATGCCTTATAAGGCAATTGAAAATTTATCATGGTATTTAGGAATTGCAGAAGAAGCAGCAAAAGATGGATGTAAAATACTATTAGATGGACAATATGGAAATCTAACTATTTCTTATGGTGAATATTACACTAAACTTATGACGCTAATAAGAAAAAGAGATATATTAGGAATAATAAAAGAAAACAAAGGTATAAAAAATAGATATGGAGTAAGTACCAAAAGGTGTATTAAAGATATATTAAAATTATCAACTCCATATAAGATAAGAAAATATTTATTTTATAAAAAATGTAAGGATTTTAATCCATACGAGATGTCATTACTGAATGATAATTTAATGTCAAAATGGAATATAAATAAAATATTAGAAAAAAATAATTTATTTATATTTCCACAAAAGTATTTTGACTGGGATGAAGAAAGAAAGATGATAATTAATCCTATTACATTATCCCATGTTTCTGAGTATGAAACTAAAGTCAGTTTAAAAACTGGATTATTAAAAAGAGATCCAACAAGGGACATACGATTAATCGAGTTAATATTATCATATCCTATAGATCAATTTGTGAGAGATGGTCAGCAAAGATATTTAATAAAAAGAGCTATGAAAGGATTAATTCCTGATGAGTTTATAGAAGGAAAGATTTCAAGGGGAATACAAGCAGCTGATTGGATTGAAAGATTAAGAGATAAGTGGGATGTTGTTTATCAGGATATGTTAAAAATGAAAGGTAATAAAACAATAGAATACTTTTGTGATAATAATAAAATAAATTATTATCTAGATAAATATAAATCACTTCCAGTTGAATACACTGATGAAATAAAGTATGAAATTAGATCATTTATAAGCATATATATTTTTTATAAATTTATAAGTGATTTTAATAATATTATTTAATATCTTAAAGAATACTTTCTTGAAGGGGGGTGAAAACATGAAATTAGAATGGAATGATCCAAGTTTTAAGGATTTATCTGTAGTTAACACAGAGGCAGCAAACAAAACAAATCCAATACATGATGGGACTATATATCATACAAACTATGGAGATTTTGAAGGTCATAAATCTTAGGGATGAAATAATTGAAAAAGAAAGAGTATCACAAAGAAAAATATTTTGTGATACTCTTTCTTTTTTATTTAAGGAAGATATAAAAAAACATAGTTATCGATAAAAAATAATGAAACCAAAGTATATAGGAAAGATCATATACTTTGGTTTCATTAAATATATCAGTCATAAATAAAATCATGCATCTTAGTTATAGTAGCATCTTCATCAAAAACATAATAATAAATTCCATTGATAGATTTTCCTTCAGCATCTTCATCCTTTGGAAATCTTTCTTCTATTATGTTAAAGTTATCAAATGAAGTTAAATCTAAACATAAAGAGAGGATTTCAGATGAACTCAGATTTGTATCAACTAAAGGAAGAAGTGAATCTAGAGCATCTGGATATTTTAATATTGGAAGTTCTTTTAGTTTTTTAAATACTTCATCTAGAACTATTCTTTGTCTATGACTTCGTTCAAAATCTCCTCCATCAGTATATCTTATTCTTGCATAAGCAAGAGCTTGAGTACCATCAACAGTTTGAGGACCTGTTTGTGTAATATCAGAAGATGATGTATTGTTATGAGCATTTAAATCATTTATATAATTATTTATATATTTTAATTCATCTTCTTTAATATCGATAGTTATTCCTCCAATTTTATCTATGATTTTAGGAAAAGATGCGAAATTAACAGAGATAAACTGACTAATATTTAGGTTGAAGTTTAGATTCAAAGTTTCTAAAGTCAGCTCTGGTCCGCCAAAAGCATATGCATGATTGATTTTATCTTTTTTATTTTTTGATGGAATAGTTACATAAGAATCCCTTATTATTGAAGATAGTTTTATTTTATTATGTTCGGTATCTATTGTAGCTATTAAAATACAGTCAGAACGTCCTACATTATCATCTCCAGAATCAATTCCCAATAAGGCTATATTTTTTATGTACTTATTCTGCATTCTGCTTTGTGGTTGAACAGGATCAGAATTATCAACTTGAGAATTCATATTTTTAGGTATAACCTTTTCTTTGTTGATATTTACTGTATTAAATTTATTCATGTAATTACCAAAAGCTGATAGAGTAAATATAAGGAAGAATATTGATAATATTGATATAATAATACTAATTTTTTTTACATTTGGTATATTTTTTCTATTCATAATTATTACATCCTTAATATAGTTTACATATAAAGTATATTCAAAATATAGTTTTATATGTATCATGAAGGGGTATAATTAATTTATATTATGTAAATGGTTATATTACATAATTAAATGAATATAAATATACTGAAGAGTAGATGAAAATAGTCGATAATTTATTAAGTAGATTTGAGAAAGCAGAGGTGTTTTCGATGAGTATATTAATAATATATTTAATATTAGTCATTGTTATATTATGGTTTTTCCACGGTGCTCATAAAAAGTGGTAGTATAATCATACTGTTTATTGTTAGTTGGTAATAAGTAGGAATACATAAAAATTATTTAGCATATATATTATTGTAAAAATGTTTATTTGGCATTTTAATAATATTATATGGAGGAAATTTTAATGGTTGAAAGAGCAGTTTTAAAGCGTAATTCAAAAGATCAATTACGTGGAAAATGGGGTCTCGCAATAGCCGCATTTATTATTAGCGCAATAATTCCGAGCATCATTAGTATTATAGGTTCTGTAACTGAATCAGATGCAATAACGACGATTGGTATGATTATTGCTGTTATAGTAGCAGGTCCTATAAGTTATGGGTTGTGTACATTTATATTAAATATTACGAGAGGAAAAGATGCATCAATTTATGATATTTTTGCAGGATTTAATGGGAAAATTTTTGTTAAATCACTTATTATAATGATCTTAACAACAATAGCTGTTGGAATCGGCTATATTATATTAATTGTTCCAGGTATAATTTTAAGTATTATGTTTGCACAAAGTTATTTTATTTTAGCTGATAATAATGACTTATCAGCTATTGATTGTATTAAAGCAAGCTGTGAAATGATGAAAGGAAATAAAATGTATTTCTTTATTTTGATGCTAAGCTTTATAGGATGGTTTATCCTTGGAGAAATAACCTGTGGAATTGGACTATTATGGGTTATGCCTTATTATAATATAACAATAGGAAATTTTTATGATGAATTAAGTAATAAAGTATCATAAGTATACTTAATAATGGGTATTATAAATTAAAAAATTAAATAAAGAGATTTCAGATAGGGAAACTTATTTGAAATCTCTTATTTTCTTATGGAATAATATAAAAATTAATGAAAAAAATAAATAAAGATGTAAAATATTTAATAAATTATAAAGATATTATAAAAAGATATAGCCAAAATTTTATATTGGAATTATAATGAAATAGTATACTATTAGTTAAATAGTAAATTCGAGGGGGGCAAAACATGAAAAAGATAAAAATAGCACTACTAGGATTGGGGAATGTTGGTCGTGGTGTTTGGATGATTTTAAATTCTAATAAAGAAGAAGTAATGAAGCGATGCGGCTATGAAGTCGAAGTAGCAAAAATCCTTGTAAGAGATAAGAATAAGCCAAGACCTGTACAGGTTCCAGATGAAATTGTTACAACTGATTTTAATGAAATTTTAAATGATGATGACATTAAAATTGTAGTTGAAGTTATGGGAGGAATGGAGCCAGCAAGAGATTATATGCTTAAATGTATGGATAATAAAAAACATATTGTTACTGCAAACAAAATGCTTCTTGCTACAGGTGGAGATGAACTATTCCAAAAAGCTGATGAAAAGGGAATAATGTTTCAATATGAAGCAAGTGTTGCAGGTGGAATCCCTATAATCAAAGGAATAGATGAAAGTCTTACAGCAAATAAAATTGAAACTTTATATGGTATTGTAAATGGTACTACAAATTATATTTTAAGTAAAATGGAATTAGAAGGTGCTGCTTTTGATGAAGTATTAAAAGAAGCTCAAGAAAAAGGATATGCTGAGGCAGATCCAACTTCTGATATAGAAAGTTATGATGCTCAATATAAGCTTGCTATTCTTGCAGCATTAGCATTTGGTACTAAAATTGATGTGGCAAATGTTTATAGAGAGGGAATAACAAAAATAACTGCAGTAGATATGAAATATGCTAGTGAATTTAAGATGGCTATAAAGCTTCTTGCAATAGCAAAGGAAGTTGATGGTAAAGTAGAACTTAGAGTTCATCCAACAATGATTCCTAAAAAACATCCTCTTGCTAATGTTTATGATTCTTACAATGCAGTATTTATCAAAGGAAATGCAGTTGGTGATTTAATGTTTTATGGAAGAGGAGCAGGAGATCTTCCAACAGGAAGTGCTGTAGTTAGTGATATTGTATCAATAGTAAGAAGTAATGTTAACAGCGAAAATGAAAATCCAGTAGTTAAGAATAATTTATGGAAGAGAGAAATCAAAGCCATGAATGAAGTAAGAAGTAAGTATTATGTAAGAGCTACTGTAGTTGATAAGCCTGGTGTTCTTAGTGAAATAACAACAATTCTTAGTAATAATAATGTGAGTTTACGTTCTGTAATTCAAAAGGGTGATGAAGAAGAAGGTGTAGTTACTATAGTTTTAATTACTCACAAAACATTTGAAGGACAATTAATGTCATCAGTTGATGAGATAAAAAAACTTAGTGGAGTTAACAATATTAATAACATTATTAGAATAGAAGATTTTAAAGAAAAATAGAAGAAATTATAATATAGTATAGCCGACAATCTAATGAGTTGAAGATGATTGTCGGCTATAAAATTTTAATTAAGATTGGTAAGGTGTATTTATGAAATATTTTTTCTTTGATATTGATGGTACATTAAAACCATATGGTCAGAAGATACCACAATCAGCTAAAGAGACAATAAATAGATTACAGAAAGAAGGACACAAGATTTTTCTTGCAACAGGAAGACGAAAAAATGAAATTGGGAAAATAATGTCTAATATGAGTATTGATAATGCTGTTTGCTCAGGAGGTGCAACAATTATTATTGATAATAAGGTTGAAAAGGAAGAATTTTTTTCAAAGTATGAACTTAGAAATATATTATATGAATGTAAAAAATACAATGTAATAATGGTAAGTGTAGGTGAAGGAAGATGTTATACATCTTATAATGGATTAAGGCTAAAACCATACATTTTATTGATGAAGTTGTATTCTAGAAGTAAAAGATTTAGGATTGGATCTGTGGAAGGGGGATGTGGAGCTAATTATACTGATATAAAAACTCTAAGTGAGGAAGAATTCTTAAATCAGCCTACTCAGAAAATCATCTTTTTTAACAGCAGACATATTGGAAAAATAGATTATTTAAATAACTATACAATTTACAATGAACGGATATGGAGAACAATAGAATTTGACTTTAAAGAAAAGGGAATAGAATATATCATAAAAAAATATAATGTGGATATAAATGATATTGTTGTATTTGGTGATGGAATTAATGATATTGGTATGTTTAATTATGTTAAAAATTCAATTGCTATGGGGAATTCATGTCAAGAAATAAAGGATATAGCATCTTTTATAACTAAAAAATCAAACGAAGATGGTATAGAGTATGCATGTAAGTATTTTGGATGGATTTGATTAAATTAAAGTAAATTTAACATATGAAGGAATGTTGTAGTTAGATATGAGATTAAGCACTTATTTTTGAATAAGTGTTTTTGTTATTTTGACCATAAATACGTTTAAACTAGGTATATTAAAGGTTTGCTTATAATTTTAACGCTATATTAACATGAATGTAAACTAGTGTTAACTATGAAACTATATAGTAAAGTATATAAATAGTTTACATATATTGTGAAAGTAAGTGTGTTTTGGTAAAAGATTAACAAAAATAAAACATAATAAAGGGGAACTACAGCTTATGATGTTGAATAAAAGTAAATTTAAGCTTGGATTTAACTTGAAAAAATCTATAAAAAACTTAGGGGAACTCACGAAAAGATTACAAAGATTTAATAAAACTGAGGGAAATTCAAAATCAAAAATCAAGTTCTATGGAAAGATTAAAGATTATAACTTAAAAAAGAAATTAACTTTAGGTTTTGGAAGCATTATGATTGTAAACATCGTGTTTATGATTTTTCTTTTAGTGAGCATGGGAGTTATGTCACAAAAGATAAATAGGCTTTATAATGGTCCTTTTGTAACTAATAATAGTGTTTGGGATACACGTATATCATTATTAAATATAGATAGATACATGTATCGTTCCATGCTTGAAAGTGATCAGAATAGAATAGGAAAATTTATAAAACTTGCTGATGAGGAGGAAAATGTTCTTCAAGAAAAAGTAACTAAATTAAAGAATTCAGATAATGTTGATGGACAATTATTAAATGATTTTCAAATAAACTTAGATGAAGCTCTTAAGGATAGGAAAAAAATAAGTGATTCTTTATTGAGTGGTGATAAGTATGCAGCAAGAATAATTATGGACAGTGGATATAAATCTAAAATAGAAAATTGTGAAGAATTTATTTCTGATATATACAATCTATCACATAAAGATGCAGAGAAGTTTATAAAAGTATCAAACATAAGCAGAAATATTGCAATTGTAGTTGCTTTATGTGGAGTTATATTCATAATGTTTATATGTTTTAAAATAACAAAGTATATTACATCTAAAATTTTAGAAGGAATAAGTCATGTTACAGATGTTTCTAATAATCTTGCAAATGGTGTTTTAAAAACAAGTGAAGACTATGATTCAAATGATGAAATGGGAATGATGAGTAGAAATTTAAATGGGACAATATCTATATTAGATAGTTATATAGGGGATATATCAAATGTATTAAAAGAATTATCAGAAGGTAATTTAAATACTAAGGTAAAAATAAAATATAGTGGTGATTTTTTAGAAATTGAAAATTCTCTTAAGAATATAATAACTTCACTTAGCTCTGTCTTCTTAAGTATCAATAATGCATCATGTATAGTATCTAGAGGTGCGAAAGAAATATCTGTGACAGGAGAACTTTTATCAGAAGGATCAGATCATCAGGCTAAGTCCATAGAAGAAGTTGTTGAAAGTATTATAGATATATCTGATAAGATAAAGGACAATACAAAAAATTCAATTGAGGTAGATAAGTTATTTGATAATACAACTAAAATGATAAATGATGAAAATGATAGAATGAATCTTCTACTGCAATCAATGGATAAAATAAATAAGTCATCAGAAAAAATAAATGAAATAATCGATACAATAAAAAGTATAGCAGATGATACAAATTTATTGGCATTAAATGCAGCAATTGAAGCAGCACGTGCTGGAGAATATGGAAGAGGTTTTTCAGTTGTTGCAGACGAAGTCTCAAAGCTTGCAAAACAATCTCAAGATGCTGTGAAGAGTACTACAAGGATAATTAATGATTCAATAAATTCAATAATAGAAGGAACTGGAATTGTAAAAGAGATATCAGAAGATTTAAATGTTATTTCAGAAGATGTAAATAATGTCTCTAATCTTGTAAAAAAAATTACTATGTCATCTGAAGAACAGCTATTTCATATAAATTCAATAACAGGAAAAATTGATGATATATCATGTGTTATCGAATCTAATCTTGAAATTGTTGAAAAGACAAAATTATCGGCAAATGAACTTGCAAGGGAATCAGGAATTCTTGATGAGGAAATAAGAAGATTTAATTTTAGTATGGAAATGTAATTAATTAGCATTTTGATATAATAATGAAAAAGGTGACAATTCGACAGGTGACTGTCACATGTCGTATAATAAAGAATAAAATTACATATTATATATTTTTAAGGAGAATGATCAAAGTGAATATATTAAATATAGCACATAGAGGATATAGTGGAAAATTCGATGAAAATACAATGATAGCATTTAAAAAAGCAATAGAATATGGTGCAGATGGAATTGAAACTGATATACAGTTATCAAAAGATGGAGTACCTGTAATAATTCATGATGAAACTTTAGATAGAACAACTAATGGACAAGGTTTTGTTAAAGATTTTACATTTGATGAATTAAAAGTTTTTAGAACTAAGAGTGTAGGACAGGTAAAAGAATTAAAGAAGGATGTAGAATCTAATTATACATTAGAAGAAATTGAGCATTTTAATAATAATGATGGAGAGGAAATTCCAGCACTTGAAGAATTATTAAAACTTGTAGCAGAATCAGATCTAAAACTTCTCAATTTAGAACTTAAAAACAGTATAGTTGAATATGAAGGAATGGAAGAAAAAGTCTTAGATATGATTTTAAAATATGGTTTAATGGATAGAGTTATAATTTCAACATTTAATCATTTAAGTTTAGTTAAAGTAAGAAAATTAGATTCAGAAATAAAGCTAGGTGCACTTACAGAGACAACACTTGCAAATGTACCAAGGTACTTAAATGATATAAAAGTGCAGTGTTATCATCCTTATTTCCCTAGTATACTAAATGAAGAATATATGAAAGAGATTAAAAGTGGAGGTATAATGGTTAACCCATATACAATAAATACTAAAGATCATATGCTTAAAGTAATTAAGGCAGGTGTAGACTGTATTATTACCAATGAAGTTGAATTATTAAATTCTATACTTAAATAATATATAAAATAAAAAACTCATTAGAAATTATTGACAACATTTTCATGTGGTGATATATTTAACTTATAAAGAAATATTTGTAAATAATAAAATTATAAGTAAATGAAAAAGTATTTTGATTATAAGTTTGTTATTTGCAAAGGAACATAGTAATAAAAATTTAATAATAATTGAAATAATAAATCAATGATAGAGTATTAAGAGAAATCAGTGATCTGTAGTAATACTTTGCCGTTGATTTTTTTATTTTATAAAATGATAAAAAAATAACAATCTCAAAATTTATCTGTGTAAAAATATTTATAATGTTTTAAGGGGGATTCAGTATGCTTGATAATTTAAGAATAAAATTAGTAACAATAGCACAGGAAGCTGAAAAATATGGTTTATGTAAAGAAAAGACAGGAAGTTTCAGTATTAGAGATACTACAACAGGGTATGTTCTTATAACTCCATCTCAGATAAGCAGAAAAGAAATGAGACCTGAAAACATATGCATTGTAGATCTTGAAGGACAAGAAATAGAAGTTCAAAAAGGTAAGAAACCAAGTAGTGAGATTTTAATGCATCTTGAAATCTATAAAGAAAATAAGGAAATTAAATCTGTAATGTATGTACATTCCTTATATGCGACTATATTTGCAGTTGCTAATAAGGTTATACCTCCTATAGTATCAGATTCAAAGCATTATGGTGGATATATATATGTCGCACCTTATGAAAAAGCTCATACAATAGAGCTTGCAAAAAGTGTAATTGGACCATTAAGAAAAAATGATGCATGTCTTCTTGAAAGACATGGTGTTGTAATAACAAGTAAAGATATAAATGAAGTTGTAACCAAAGGAAGATATGTTGAAGAAGTTGCAGAAATATACTATAAAACAATAATGTTAAATAAATTTGAAGAACCAAACAGATTGGATATAGAAGAATTAAGATAGTAAGGTTTTTATTATATTGCATATGGAGGGATTTATAGTATGGAAAAATTTATTGATTCTAAAAAGGCTATGTTACTTATAAAGGACAATGATGTAGTTGCTGTTTCTGGGTTTGCTGGACTTGCAGTACCAGAAAGTCTTCTAAAAGCGGTGGAAAAGAGATATTTAGAAAGTGGAAGTCCAAAGGATTTAACACTTATGTTTGCCGCAGCACAGGGAGATGGAGATTGTGAAGGATTAAATCACTTAGCACATACAGGTCTTGTTAAAAGAGTTATAGGGGGCCATTTTAATTTGGCTCCAAAGCTTGCTAAGATGATGTCTAATAATCTTATTGAAGGATATAATTTTCCACAGGGAGTTATGTGTAATATATTTAGAGATATTGCAAGAAAATCAGAGTTTACTATAAGTAAGGTTGGATTATCTACATTTGTTGATCCAAGAATAGATGGTGGAAAAGTTAATTTATTAACAAAGGAAAATTTAGTGGAATTAATAGAGATAAAAGATAAGGAGTTTTTATTATATAAACATAATAAGATTGATATTGCAGTTATAAAAGGCAGCTATTGTGATGAAAAAGGAAACATATCCTTAGACAATGAAGCAACTTATTCAGAAGCTTTTGCTATAGCTCAGGCTGTGAAAAATTGTGGAGGAACAGTAATAGTACAAGTTGACGAAAAGATATCTAGTGACAAGATGCTTTGTAAAAGTGTAAAAATACCGAAGATTTATGTTGATTATATTGTGGTTGTTTCAGAAGAAGAAGACAAGAGACAAGTTTTGGGGATGAAAAATACTCCTTTAATAACAGCAGTTCATTGTGATAAAAATCAAACGCTCAAAGAGGAAAAAAATGAAGGCTCAGATAAAGAGAGAATTAAGGTTAAATTAAATGCAAAAAAGATAATAGGCAGAAGAGCTGCTATGGAATTAAAAAAGGGTAATATTGTAAATATAGGAATAGGAGTACCTGAAGAAGTTTCAAAAGTAGCTGATGAAATAGGTATGAATGAACATATTGTTTTAACTGTAGAACCAGGGCCTATAGGAGGAATACCACAGGGAGGAAGATATTTTGGTGCATCAATAAAACCTGAATGTATATTAGATCAAATTAATCAGTTTGATTTTTATGATGGTGGAGGGTTAGATCTTGCCTTTTTAGGTTTGGCAGAATGTGATAAGAGCGGAAATATAAATGTTAGTAAATTTTGCGGCAGACTTGCAGGATGTGGAGGATTTATAAATATAACTCAAAATGCTAAAAAAGTAGTTTTTTGTGGAACTTTTACAGCTAAAGGTTTAAAAGTAGATATTTCAGACGGAAGACTCACTATAGAAAATGAAGGACAGAACAATAAATTTAAAAATGATGTTGAACAAATTACTTTTAGTGGAAAGATGGCTAAAAAATTAGGTAAGGAAGTTATTTATATAACTGAGAGAGCTGTATTTGAATTAAAAGAAGATGGACTTCATCTTGTTGAAACAGCACCAGGAATAGACATAGAAAAAGATATATTAAATAGAATGGAGTTTAGACCTGTTATTGATAAAGATATAAGAATTATGGATGAAGAGATATTTTTATAATGCAATCTTATAAAAATTATTTGATAGCTACAAATTTAAAAGAAAACCCTATTGCAATAAAATCTGTATTTACTAATAAATAGTAAATGATTTTTAAGAATATGTTTTAAATTTTAATGATTTATCATAAAAATTAAAATTATGGATTCTTTTCAAAAAAATTCAATAATATGTTTGACATTATATATTAACTGTGAGATACTAATGATAGTCCAAGTAAACAATTACATTGAGGGGTGTAAAGTGGGTATTAAAATTATTTTAGAAGATAATCCAGTCATAGCAGCAGTTAAGGATGAGGAGCAATTGAAAAAAGCTTTGGATTCTAATGTTCAGATTATTTTTGTACTTTGGGGAGATTTGCTAAATATAACTAAAATAAGTGAAGAAATTTATAGTCATAATAAAGTGGGTATACTTCATATAGATTTAGTAGAGGGATTAAGCAATAAAGAAGTAGTACTAAAATATTTAAAAGAACAGACAAAATTTCAAGGTATAATAAGCACAAAACCACAAATGGTCAAATATGCAAAGAGTATGGGATTGTATGCGGTTCAAAGAGTATTTTTATATGACACGATATCATTAAATAATGCTAAGAAGCATATAATGAATGAGTGTGATGCAATAGAAATGCTTCCAGGTATTATGCCAAAAGTAATTAAAACGATTTCAGGATATTATCCTTCAAAACCAATAATATGTGGAGGATTAATTGAAAGCAAAGATGAAGTAATACAAGCATTGAGTTCTGGTGCAACATGCGTATCAACTACTAAAGAAAAGATATGGGATATGTAGTCGTTGTTATGAAAATAAGAAAAGTTAAGTGCATAAGAGATATAGAGTCAGGCACAAAACTAAAGTAACAGTAATTATTTATTGTTATTAGGTTTTTACCTGGCTCTTTATATATTTTTATAAAAGAGGAAGGGTGATTTTATGGGAATTTTTCTTGCAGAATTAGTTGGGACTTTATTACTTATACTTTTAGGTGATGGTGTTGTAGCCAATGTAGTATTAAAAAAATCAAAAGGTACAGGAGCAGGTTGGATGGTAATAACAACCGGATGGGCTTTTGCAGTAGCTGTACCAGCACTTATATTTGGTGTTTATAGTGGAGCTCATTTTAATCCAGCATTAACAATTGCATTTGCAGCAATAGGAAAGGTCGCATGGGCACAAGTACCAGTTTATTTAGCTGGACAGTTTGTTGGCGCATTTATAGGTGCAGTTCTTGTGTACATTCAATACATGGATCAGTTTAAGGCTACAGAAAGTAAGGAAGATAAACTTGCAGTCTTTGCTACAGGACCTGCAGTAAGAAATTTAGGAGTCAATTTTATTAGTGAAGTTATAGGTACATTTGTTTTAGTATTTGGTATACTTGGAATAGGTGACCAAAATTTAACTAATGGTATTGGGACATTATTTGTAGGATTTTTAATTTGGGTAATAGGTTTAAGTTTAGGTGGTTCAACTGGATATGCAATTAATCCAGCAAGAGATTTAGGGCCAAGAATAGCTCATGCTTTGCTACCAATTCCAGGAAAAGGAGATTCTGACTGGTCATACTCATGGATTCCTGTTTTAGGACCTGTTGTAGGAGGAGTTCTTGGAGCATTATTTTATGTATTTATTGTATAATAGGAATATAGAAAAGCTTAATATTATTTAATTAGTAATATATTTATAGAGTATTAGAGAAGGGTGTGTTTTACATGGAAAAGTATATAATAGCATTAGGTCAAGGAACAACAAGTTCGAGGGCAATAATTTTTGATAAAGATCAGAATATATTAGATGTATGCCAAAAAGAGTTCACACAAATTTATCCTAAGCAGGGATGGGTAGAGCATAATCCATTAGAAATCTGGTCAAGTCAATACGGTGTTCTTCAAGAAGTAATGGCAAAGGCTAATATTACTCAAGAAGAAATTGCTGCTATTGGTATAACAAATCAAAGAGAAACAACAATTGTATGGGATAAGAACACTGGAGAGCCAGTATATAATGCTATCGTATGGCAGTGTAGAAGAACTGCTGGTATAGTTGAAGAGTTAAAAAAAGATGAAGAATTTGTTGAGTATGTTAAAGATAATACTGGATTACTTTTAGATGCATACTTCTCAGGTACTAAAATAAAATGGATTTTGGATAATGTTGAAGGTGCAAGAGAAAAAGCCGATAAAGGTGAATTATTATTTGGTACAGTTGATACATGGCTTGTATGGAAGCTTACAAATGGTAAAGTTCATGTAACCGACTACACAAATGCATCTAGAACTATGCTTTATAATATAAAAGATTTAAAATGGGATGAAAAGATATTAAATAAGCTTAATATTCCTAAATCATTATTACCAGAGGTTAAGAACTCATCAGAAGTTTATGGTTATGCTAATTTAGGAGGAACTGGTGGAGTAAGAGTTCCTATTGCAGGTATGGCAGGAGATCAACAGTGTGCTTTATTTGGACAAACTTGTTTTGATGAAGGTAGTGTTAAAAACACATATGGAACAGGCTGTTTCTTACTTATGAATACTGGTGAAAAAATGATTAGAAGTAAAAATGGACTTCTTACTACAATTGCTGTAGGAATTGATGGAAAAGTTCAGTACGCTCTTGAAGGATCTGTATTTGTTGGAGGAGCTGTTATTCAATGGATAAGAGATGAACTTAAACTTGTTAATGATGCTGCTGATACAGAATATTTTGCAAAGAAAGTTAAAGACAATGGAGGAGTATACATTGTTCCAGCCTTTACAGGATTAGGTGCGCCTCATTGGGATATGTATGCTAGAGGTGCTATCTTTGGATTGACAAGAGGTGCTAATAGAAATCATATAATAAGAGCAGCTCTTGAAGCTATAGCATATCAATCAAGAGATTTAATTGATGCAATGCAAGAAGATTCAGGCTGTAAGCTTACAAGCATAAAAGTAGATGGTGGAGCAAGTAGAAATAATTTATTGATGCAATTCCAAGCAGACATAACAGGTTCTGAAGTTGTAAGACCTATAATTACAGAAACAACAGCTCTTGGTGCTGCATATCTTGCAGGTCTTGCAGTAGGATTCTGGAAATCTAAGGAAGAAATAGCTAAGAAATGGGCAGTGAGTCAGGAGTATTCACCTAATCTTGATGAAGATGTAAAAGAAAAGCTTTATAGAGGCTGGAAGAAAGCTGTAGATAGAGCAAAAGGTTGGGAAGAAGAATAAAATTAAAAAATAAATATAAAAATCTAAAACAATGGTAGACAAGTATACCTTTACATGGTATAATGAAGACATAAAAAGAATATAAATGCTGAGAGAATATAGAGTCAGGCATGAAAATAATGGTGATATACTGCACCATATTTTTAGCCTGGCTTTTTTGATGTGTAAAAGGAGGAGACAAAATGTATGATATAGCAATTATTGGAGCAGGGGTTATAGGAACTTCAATTTTTAGGGAATTAACAAAGTATAATTTAAAGGTTGTGGTTTTAGAAAAGGAAAAGGATGTATCAATGGGAACTAGTAAAGCTAATTCAGCAATAGTTCATGCAGGATATGATCCAAAAGAAGGAACTTTAATGGCAAAATATAATGTTAAAGGTAATGAAATGTTTGAAGACATGTGCAGGGAACTTAGTGTACCATTTAAAAGAAATGGATCACTTATAATTGCCTTTGATGATGAAGATATGAAAACAGTAAAAGAACTTTATGATAATGGTAATAAGATTGGCGTAAAGGGATTACAGATATTGAACAAAGAAGAAGTTCTTGAAAAAGAACCAAATTTAAGTAGTGAAATTAAAGGAGCATTATATGCACCAACTGGTGGAATAGTAGGACCTTTTGAATATACAATTGCCTTAGCTGAAAATGGTGTGGCAAATGGTGGAGAAATTAAACTTCAAAAAGAAGTATGTAACATAGAAAAGAATGATGAAATATTTAAAATAACAACTACAGATGGTGAAGTTATTGAATGTAGATATGTAATTAATGCTGCTGGACTTTATGGAGATAAAATTCATAATTTAGTATGCGAAGAAAGTTTTAACATAATACCAAGAAGTGGTGAATATTTTGTTATGGACAAGAGTCAGGGAACTGTAGTGAATCATACTATATTCCAATGTCCATCAAAACTTGGAAAAGGAGTACTTGTAACTCCTACAGTACATGGAAATCTTTTAGTAGGACCTGATGCTATAGATATTGAAGATAGAGAAGATCTTGGAACAACAGGTGAAGGACTAAATGAAATAAGAAGAACTTCATTAAAAACTACAGATAAAGTGAACTTCAGAGAAAGTATAAGAAATTTTGCAGGACTTAGAGCACAACCAAGTACTGGTGACTTTATAGTTGAAGAAAATGATAAGGTAAAAGGATTTATTGATGTTGTAGGAATGAAATCACCTGGACTTTCTTCAGCACCAGCAATAGCTTTAGGAGTTGTTGAAATTATTAAAAATTCAGGATTAGATTTAGTTGAAAATCCTAATTTTAATGGAAAAAGAGAACAAATTCATTTTATGGAACTCTCATCAGAAGAAAAAGCAGAACTTATAAAGAAAGATCCTAGATATGGAAGAATAATATGTAGATGTGAAAGCATAACTGAAGGAGAAATAGTTGATGCAATTAAGAGAAGCTTTGACGTTATTTCATTAGATGGTGTAAAGAGAAGATGCAGACCAGGAATGGGAAGATGCCAAGGTGGTTTCTGTGGACCTAGAGTTCAGGAAATAATAGCAAGAGAATGTAATGTGGCTCTTGAAGATATAGTATTAGAAAAAGATGGATCTTATATATTAACAGGAAAAACAAAATAGAATTTAAATATAATTATTGTAAGTTTACTTGGACTAATAAATTAGCAATAGAAGGGAGGAAGCTTAATCAGTTAACAGGTGACAGATAACAATTTACAGTTAAGAGAAAAACAGCACAACTGTTTTAAGAAGATATAAAGATTTAGAAATGTATTCAAAGATTTTTATAGAAGGAATATGAATCAAAACTGTTAATTGTCAACTGATAATTATTAACTGAAAAAAGCTGTTATTGATATGAGTTATGAATTAATTGTAGTAGGTGGAGGACCAGCAGGACTTGCAGCTGCATATGAAGCATATAGTAATGGAGTAAAGAAAATACTGATTTTAGAAAGAGACAAGGAACTTGGTGGAATTTTAAATCAGTGTATTCATAATGGTTTTGGACTTCACACATTTAAAGAGGAGCTTACAGGACCTGAATATGCACAGAGATTTATAGAAATGGTTGAAGATACTAATGTTGAAGTAAAACTTGACACCATGGTATTAGATATAGAAAAAGACAAGACTGTACATGCAATAAATAGTAAAGAAGGATATATGGAGCTTAAGACAAAAGCTATAATTCTTGCTATGGGTTGTAGAGAAAGAACAAGAGGAGCAATAAATATACCAGGGGACAGACCAGCAGGTGTATTTAGTGCAGGAGCAGCACAGCGTTACATTAACGTTGAAGGATATATGCCAGGGAAAGAAGTATTAATTTTAGGTTCGGGTGATATTGGGCTTATTATGGCAAGAAGAATGACTCTTGAAGGAGCAAAGGTTAAAGCTGTAGTAGAATTGTGTCCGTATTCAAATGGATTAAACAGAAACATAGTTCAATGCTTAAATGACTATGATATTCCTTTATACTTATCTCATACAGTAGTTGATATTGTTGGTAATAAGAGATTAGAAAAGGTTGTTATAGCAGAAGTTGATGCAAATAAGCAGCCAATTAAAGGTACTGAAAAGACATTTGATGTTGATACATTATTATTATCTGTAGGATTAATTCCTGAAAATGAACTTTCATATAATGCAGGTCTTGAACCAGATAGAAGAACTAATGGACTTAAAGTTAGTGAAAGCATGGAAACATCTGTAGAAGGAATATTTGCATGTGGAAATGTAGTACATGTTCATGATCTTGTTGATTTTGTTACAGAAGAATCAAAACATGCAGGTGAATGTGCAGCTAAATATATTAAAGGTGAGTTAAACAAAGATAAGTATGTTGAAATTATCAATGGAACAAATGTTAATTATACAGTTCCACAAAGATTAAATATAGATGCTGTTTCTGATAAACTTACTATATTTATGAGAGTAAATAATATATATCATGACAAGGCTCTTGTTGTAAGATGTAAAGATGAAGTAATAGCTAAATTTAAGAGGGCTCATTTAGCACCATCAGAGATGGAAAAAGTAATTTTAGGCAAAGTATTACTTGAAAAAGTAACTGGTGATATAACTATATCATTGGAAGATGCTTAAAATTAAGCATTATATAATTTGGCTGTAAAAACAGTTTTTTGATTAAAGAGTATATTAAAAAATACTGTTAACTGAATAAGTGGGAGTGTGAAATGATATGGAAAAGGAATTAATTTGTATATGCTGTCCTAAAGGATGTCATTTAAAAGTAAATATAGATGAGGAAAAAGTAACAGGTAATGGATGTAAAAGAGGGATTGAGTACGGAATAAATGAAGTTACCAATCCTGTTAGGGTAATAACTACTACTGCAAAAGTTGAAAATGGAGTTTTACCAGTTGTTCCTGTGAAAACAAAAAATCCAATTCCAAAAGGTCTTAATTTTGAGTGTATGAAAGAAATTAATAGTGTGGTATTAACTGCACCAGTAAAATTAGGAGATGTCATAATTAAGAATGTACTAGGTACAGGGATAGATGTTGTAGCATGTAGGAATGTCGATGGACGATAAAATAACATGTTTGTCGTATCAAAATAGAGGATTAAATGAATTTAATCCTCTATTTTTCAATATTAAATAATAAAAGTATATGGAATGTATTGAAAAAATAAGCAATATATGATATGATAAATACATAATCAAAGAAAGAGATAATGAGGTCTCAAATTTTTAGTTAAAGACCTCATTATCTCTTTTTCGTTATATAAAATTAAATTACTTAAGCCCCCAAAAGGAATATTTCTATAATATAGTGATTGCTATGCCATTGCCTGTCACAATATTAATAAATACAATTTCCACATATATTATTGTATTTAGTTAGAAATATAACCTTTTATAATATATGGACCTCTGTATTTTGACAGCTTAAATACAGAGGCTTTTTTTAGCAACTTAACTTTGAAAAAAATTTATTATTAACAAAAAATTAAGATAAAATTATCATTTATTATATGGTATTTAAAAACCTATTATGTTATAATATAAACCATAAAATGAATGGAGGAGTGTTTATGGACACAAAAGGTAATTTGTTTAGGTTTATAAAAATATTAATAGCAGCATATCTTATTGTAGGTATACTAGTATTCTTTAATGGAAGTCTTGTATTAGACTTAAGTCTTAATGCATTAACAATAACAGGAGTATTTGTAATATGTACACTAGGATATGGATTTTTTATTAGAAATAAGAAATATATGATTACAGCTTTTGCAGTAGCAGCAGTGTATGTTGCAGTAGCAATAGTTTGTAGTCCCGTAGCAAATTATAAGGCTCATAGAAATTTAATTGGAAATATTGAAGAAGTAGATTTTTCTAGTGAAATAAAATATATTGATTTAAATCAACTTCCAACTATAGACAAAGAACTTGCAGGAAAATTAGCAGATAAAAAATTAGGTGAAATTGCAAGTCTTGGTAGTCAGGTTACTGTAGGAGATCTTCATCTTCAAAGTATAAATGGAGAACTTTATTATGTAGCACCACTTGAACATTCATCATTCTTAAAGTGGCTTACTAATAGAGAAGGTACAGAAGGATATATTAAGGTAAGTGCTACGAATCAAAATGATGTTGAACTTGTGACTGAATTAAATGGAGAACCTGTAAATATAAAATACTTAGATTCAGCATATTTATTCAGTGATTTAAGACTTGCATCATATTTAAGAGATTTAAAAGCAGGTCACACAGATTATACATTTGAACTTGATGATACTGGAAGACCATACTGGGTAGTTACAAGATATGATAATGCAATTGGAATTTCAGAAGCAAAGGCAATAGGGGTCTTAGTAATGGATGCACAAACTGGTCAAGCAGAAGTGTATGACATAGAAAATGCTCCTAAGTGGATAGATAGAATTCAACCTAAGAGTTTTATGAATAGATATATAAATAAATGGGGAGAACTTGTACACGGAGTATTTAATTTTACTGATAAAGATAAGCTAACAACTACAAGTGGAATGAACATTATATATAATGATGATTTATGTTATTACTATACAGGTATAACATCTGTAGGAAGTGATGAGTCTCTTGTAGGATTCACTTTAACAAATACAAGAACTGGTGAAACAAAACTTTATAAAACATCAGGTGCAACAGAAAATGCAAGTATGAAATCAGCAGAGGGTAAAGTTCAGCAGTATGGATATACAGCAAAATTCCCATATCTTATAAATATACAAAATGAACCAACTTACTTTATGACACTTAAAGATTCAAATGGTCTTGTAAAACAGTATGCAATGGTTAATGTTAAAAATTATAATACTGTAGGGGTTGGAGATACACTTCAAGGAACTTTAAATAAATATCTTGAAGGACTTACTAATACAAGTATTTCACTTGAAGGTGGAAATAAACAAGAAGTAATTACAGGTGAAGTTGAAAGAATCGGTGTTGTAATTAAAGATGGAACAAGTATTTACGATATGAAACTAAAAGATAATGATAATATATTCCAAGTTTCAACAGAGACTGCAAGAGATGCAGCATTAACTACAGTTGGTGATAGTGTTGAAATGAATTTTATAAAAGTTGGATCAAGTAGATATATAATAGTGAATTCGTTTATAAATAATTCTCTTGGAAATGTAGAACAGCAACAAAAAGAACAAGAAGAAAATAAAGATGTCGAAATTTTGAATGATACTAATTCATAAGATGAAAAAAATAATAATTAAAATTTAATTGTGAAATTTATGTTAAATAAATAATAAAATCATTGACATTATGTAAAAAAGTTTGTACTAAAATTAAGATATAGTGTAAATGATAATATTTACAAGCAGAGATAAAAATTAATAATAAGCTATTGTATTATTAGTTTGATTATGATATAATGTTATTGTTCCAAAAGGAAACAATAATATTCAAAGATTTAATTTAATTAAAAATTTCTCCTTATGAGAAAGTATTAGTTGACTAAGTCTTTAAATAAGGAGGAAATGAAAAATGGAAGATAAGACTATCGTATGTAAAGATTGTGGAAAGGAATTTATTTTCACAGTTGGAGAACAAGAATTCTACAAAGAAAAAGGTTTCGAAAATGAACCAGTAAGATGCCCAGATTGTAGAAGAGCTAGAAAGCAACAAAACAATAGAAGATAATTCATATTGTTGTAAAGGTCATAAGAGTTTAACTCTTATGGCCTTGTTTAATATACAAAAATATATTGCACTTGAACTGAAGATATAAATTATTAATTTAAAATATAATGAATTTATATCTAGAGTATTTATGCTAATTTATATGATCACTTTTAAAGCCTTCCCTTTTTACTGAATGCTTTTTTCTGTTAGGATTATGATTATGATTTTCCTCAGTTATTGGAGTTTGATAATTACACTTTTCCATTCTTGCATATTTGTTATCTGGTTGACTGTCTTTTGCCATAATAATGACCTCCTCATAAGATGATTTTCATAAATATTTTTCACTATTATATAAAAAATATTCCTATGTTAAAAATAGAAAAAATAAATATAATTATGATATAATAAGTGATAATTATATTGATAGATAAAGAAGGCGAATAAAATGTCAGTAAAAATAATAACAGATAGTACTAGTTATATTCCTAAAGAATTAATAGAGAAATATGATATAAAGGTAGTATCTTTAAATGTAATAATGAATAATATTAGTTATAGGGAAACTGAATTGAAAAACTCAGAATTTTATGAAATGATGGATAAAAGCAGTGAAATACCAACTTCATCACAACCATCATTAGATGAACTCTCTAAAACCTTAGAGATGTGCGTAAATGAAGGTAATGAAGTTTTATGTATATTTATATCATCAAAAATGAGTGGAACTTTTTCTAGTGCTCATATTGTAAAAAATATGATAATTGAAAAATATCCATCTGCCAGAATAGAAATAGTGGATTCAGCTACAAATTCAATGCAAATGGGATACGAGGTAATAGAAGCTGCAAAATGTGCATCGAAAGGTGCAGAAATGAAAGAAATAGTAGATAAAGTAGTAAAAGTGCGAGATAACAGTAGATTTTTATTTGTACCAGATACTCTTAAATATCTTCAAAAGGGTGGAAGAATAGGAAGAGCATCCGCTCTTTTAGGAGGAATACTTCAAATACGCCCCATACTTACTGTTGAAAATGGAGAAACAACAGTTTTTGACAAGGTAAGAACGAAGAAGAAAGCAGTGGATGTTATTTTAAATAAAGTAATAGAAGATTGTAGAGAAAATGAAGTTGGTGGAGTAATAGTTCATCATATTAATGCAGAAGAAGAGGGAATGACTCTTGCAAAGAAGCTTGAAGAGAACCTTAATATACCTATAAGTATAAAATCTATAGGGCCTGTAATAGGACTTCATGTAGGACCCGGATCAATTGGAGTCGCTTATTTTACATTATAATATATATGTTATTTTTATACCTGATATTATATAAAGAAATTATAATATCAGGTATTTTTATGTAGTGTAATGGTGAAAAATATAATAAGAAGAAAAATAAAAAATAAATCAAAAAATAACTTGTTAAATAGACAAATTTTCAGCTTATACGATAAGAGAATAAGGTGTAAGCAAAAGAAGAATATAATTTATTGGAGTAAAATATATATGTTTAACAAAAATACAAAGTTGATAAGGTTTTACAACTGTTGTAAAATAAAGGAAATAATAAATGATCTATAGTTTAAGGTTTACAGCAAGTAAACTAAAGTAACAGTTCAGATTAAAATAAAAAAACAAAGAGGAGGGTTGAGACATCATGGAAACTACCCAGAAAGTATTTAGAAGCGGTTTAGAATTTATAGGAGAAATTAAAGTAAATAAATCTAATAAAGAACTTATGGTAGAAAAAATCTTATCATATAGTACAACTTTACAAAATGGAATAAAAAAGTATAAGGAAGAGAATTTTAAGTTTACAGTATTCATATTATGCAGTGTGTTGTTTATAAATTTTCCAGCATTTTCTTTACCTTGTTGTTTTATAGCGACTTTTTTTCTTGTGAGAATGTTACAACTCATAAAATACAGAAGTATTCATATGATTGTAAATAATATGGCTAAAGATCTTGCGCATAAAGGTGTATACAATAAAGGCAGTGTAGGAGAAATGATAAAAGATTTCAAATCAAAATATGGGGATGACATTATTGAGTATTACGAGCTTGTTTATATGGTTAATGAATACGAAGCATTTGTAGTAAAAATAGAAGAAGTAATAAAGAATATGCATAACGAAAAACAAAAGGGAAATTGGACAGATGAATATGTCTATGGAACTTGCGATGATTCACTATCTTTTAAGGAAAGTCATAAAAAAGATGATGAAAAAACTTCAATAGATAAGGATAAAAGTAAATTAAACCCGGATTATTCTATTTTATATAAAAATGAAGATGGAGAGATAAAAAAGGTAAATAGGGCTATAGAATTTTTTGATGATAAAAGCAGAAAAGAAGATGCAGTTGTTTTAAAAGGTGGTAATAAAAAAGATAAAAATTTAACTGTATATTTATATAAGAAGACCAATGAACTGCAAGACAATGTATTATAGATGTTAATATCATATTAAAGTCCATTATATAAAATTAAATCCTTAGTATTTACTATAAAATTATAAGAATTGTATAATAATTATATTTATAAGCTTCTATTAACTCATTAAGTTTTTTAACTTAGAATTAATAGGAGTTGTTTTTTTTTCTTATTTATAATAAAATCATATGGGTGAATTTAAACTGAGTACGGTAATAAGTAGAATTTTACTATATATTAAAGTGGAATTTTATATTAATGAAGAGTTATGAGAATAGCAGCAAAATAAATTTATTACGATTAATATGCTGTGGTTAAATATATTAATCAGTTTTTGGAGGAAAATATGCAAGATGTAATGATAATTGGTATAGCTGGTGGAAGTGGTTCTGGTAAAACAACATTAGCTCAAAAAATTAAAGATGTTTTTGAAGATAAGGTTTCTATTCTTTGTCATGATTATTACTATAAATCAAATGATAATATTTCAATGGAAGAACGTAAAAAACTTAATTATGACCATCCTGATTCATTTGATACAAATCTTTTAATAGAGCAATTAAAGCATTTAAAAGAAGGAGAAGCTATTTATCATCCTGTATACTCTTTTGTCGAGCATACAAGACTAAAAGATACGGTAGAAGTTAGACCAACAAAAGTAATAATAGTAGAAGGAATACTTATATTTGAAAATAAAGAGCTGTGTGATCTTATGGATATAAAGGTTTTTGTTGATACTGATGGTGATTTAAGAATAATAAGAAGACTTCTTAGAGATGTTCAGGAAAGAGGAAGAGATCTTGATTCAGTAGTAAATCAGTATTTAAGTACTGTAAAACCTATGCATGAAGAATTTGTTGAACCAAGTAAAAGAAGAGCTGATATCATAATTCCAGAAGGTGGAGCAAATGATGTTGCATTAGGCATGCTTCTAGAAAAAATAAGAAATTTCATAAATAATTAGATACATATTTTATATATTAAATCTACATAACTTAGAATTTTAGTTGGAGAATCATATTATTGGCCTAGGTCGTTATAATATGGTTCTTTTTAGCATTTAATTTTAAAGTAATACATTTTGTATAGAGTGAATTAAAAAATTAATAGAACTTTAATAATTAAATACATTGAGGATATACCTTTAATAACTTATAATAAAAAAAGACATGTATACTATATATTATTTTGTTATTATGGATATAATGATTGATATGTGAGTATAATTACCAAAATATTTAAGCGTAATATGAGAAGGGATTAAAGTATGAAGATTGACTGGAACACAAAATACACAACTATTGCAACATATACTTTTATAGTAGCAAGTGCTATTATATTATTTTATCTTGGAATATCTCAGATTGGAATGTTGTTAGGTAAAATAAGCGGAGTAATTGGAATTCTTCAACCATTTATCATTGGTTTTTCAATTGCATACATATTAAATTTTATATTAAGATTTTTTGAAAGAACAATATTTGATTTTGAATTTGTGAAAAAGTTAGAATTTAAACGTAATTCTAAAAGAGCAATAGGTCTTTTGGTTACATATTTTGTAAGCTTTATTGTTTTATATCTATTTATTAAATTTGTTCTTCCACAATTAATGGATAGTATAGTAGGTCTTATAAATGATATTCCTATGTATATTAGCAAAACAACTAAATTTATTGATGATTTATTATTAAAGCTAAATATTGAAAGACAGTATCTTGATTTAATTAATGAAAATTTTAATAGATTTATAGATTATGTAATAAGATTTGTAACAGATCTTCTACCTATACTTGGAACTTTATTAACAAGTGTAGCATCTAAAATATGGAATATAGTTTTAGGAATTATAATATCTATTTATCTTTTGAGCGATAAAGAAAAATTTTGTGCATTAAGTAAAAAGATAACATATGCAGTATTTCCTAAAGCAGTGGCAGAAAAAAGTATAGAAATTACTCATAGAAGCAACAGCACTTTTGGAAAGTTTCTAGTAGGTAAAATTTTAGATTCTGTCATAATTGGAATATTAACATTCTTTATACTTACAGTATCTAAAATGCCTTATGCTATTTTAATATCTGTAATCGTAGGTATTACAAATATAATACCATTCTTTGGACCATTTATAGGTGCAATACCATCATTTATAATAATATTATTTGTATCACCTGTTAAGGCTTTATGGTTCCTTGTTATAATATTAGTTATACAACAGATTGATGGTAATATTATAGGACCTAAAATATTAGGTGATTCTATAGGAGTATCTGCATTCTGGATTTTATTTGCAATACTTGTTGCAGGAAAATTCCTTGGATTAGTAGGAATGATAATAGGAGTTCCTTTATTTGCTGTAGTATATTCACTTCTTAAGGAAATTGTTGAAGGACAGCTTAAGAAAAAAGGATTGCATATAGAAACAAAAGATTATTTATAATTAATCTTTTATATGGACTACATATGATTTATATATTTAGAATAAATCATATGTAGTCTTTTTAAAAATAATTGGAAAATTATATCATCAATGATAAAATATAAATATAGAGATTATTTTGATACAGAAGAAATTTTCACTATAATTAGTACAAGCAGGAGAGGTAAAACATATGAAAAAATTTGAAGCGGTCATATTTGATATGGATGGTGTACTTATTGATACTGAAAGAATTTCTTTTAATGCGTTTAAAGAAGTGCTTAAAGGATATAATTATGAAATGAGTGAAAAGTTTTATCTTACTATGATAGGTAGAAACTTAAAGAGTATTAAAGAAGTTATGATGAAAGAGTACGGAAGCAGATTTCCATTTGATGAGATATACAAGAAAAAAGTAGATATAGCAGTAGCAACAATAGAACGAGATGGAGTAATAGTGAAACCAGGTGTTCATGAAATTGTTGAATACCTTAATAATGAAAATTATAAAATAGCAGTAGCAACTTCTACGCGAAGAGAAAGAGCTCATTATCTACTAGAAGAAATAAAAATTAAAAATAAAGTGGATTACATTATATGTGGTGATCAGGTAGAAAATTCAAAGCCAGATCCAGAGATTTTCTTGAAAGCAGCAAAGGGACTTGGAATTGAACCTGAAAAATGTATTGTAATAGAGGATTCAGATGCAGGTATACTAGCAGCATCTAGGGCAGGAATGAATGGGATAAATGTACCTGATATGAAAATGCCTGATGATAATATGAAGAAGCTTGCACACAAGATATGTAGCAGTTTATCAGATGTAAAAACATATCTTGAAAGTATTTAGACTTATTGAAATACGTATACTTAATTCTTAATGGAATAAGTATATAAAAGAGAGACAAAAGGAGGATAAAAATGAATATAGTAATTTTGTCATTAATAGAAACACTGGGAATATGTATGGTTGGGCTTATGTTTTTTGTTGCAATTTTGTTCATACCAACAGAAGGAATTAAAGTGAAAAAAGAATTTAAAGTTGGACCTGAGGGGTTCTGCATAAGGATAGAGAGAGTAGAAGAAAAGAAAAAGGAATAAATAAAATAACTGGAGTCTTCAAAGAAAATTTAATATGAAGATTCCAGTTATTTTTTAATAAATTATTTTATTGATAAACAACTTTAGGTTGTAATAATTTTGGATTATATCCATTATCCTTAAGTGCTTTTATTATTGATTCTTTATGATCATGTCCAAATGTTTCCATTGTTATATCTAGTTCCACAGCACTATTACGATTTATGCTTACGAACTGATTGTGATCTAGTTTTATAATATTTCCTTGAGCTTCAGCGATTACTTTTGATACATTTGTAAGTTCACCAGGCTTATCTGGAAGAAGTACTGAAATTGTACATATACGTTCTCTTTCTATTAATCCGTGTTGTACAAGTGATGCAAAAGTAATAACATCCATATTACCACCACTTATTATTGAAACAATCTTTTTATCTTTACAGTCTAGATGTTTTAGTGCAGCAACTGTAAGAAGGCCAGAATTTTCTGCAAGCATCTTATGATTTTCAAGCATATCTAAGAAAGCTCCAATTAATTCATGATCTGGGATTGTTATTATTCCATCTATATTTTCCTTAATATATGGGAAGATTTTAGAACCAGGTGTTTTAACAGCAGTACCATCGGCAATTGTATCCACTGTTGGAAGTGTAATAACTTCTCCAGCCTTTAAGGAAGCCTCCATACAGTTAGCACCTTCAGGTTCTATTCCAATAACTTTAATATTTGGATTCAATAATTTTACAAGAGTAGATACTCCTGTAGCAAGTCCACCACCGCCAATTGGTACTAAGATAATATCTACAGTAGGAAGTTCTTTTATTATTTCCATAGCAATAGATCCTTGGCCTGTAGCTACATCTAAATCATCAAAAGGATGAATAAAAGTATATCCTTTCTCTTCAGCCAATTTTAAAGCATAGTTGCATGCTTCATCATAAACATCTCCATATAATATGACTTCAGCCCCATAGGCTTTTGTTCTGTTTACTTTCATTAAAGGTGTTGTCGTTGGCATTACTATTATAGCTTTACAATTGTATGCTTTAGCTGCATAAGCAACACCTTGTGCGTGGTTTCCAGCAGAAGCTGTAATAAGACCTTTGCTTCTTTCTTCATCTGTAAGAGTGCTTATTTTGTAATATGCACCTCTAATTTTATATGCACCTGTTTTTTGCATGTTTTCAGGTTTG
Organism: Clostridium butyricum; assembly: GCF_006742065.1. Classification (NCBI taxonomy): domain Bacteria; kingdom Bacillati; phylum Bacillota; class Clostridia; order Eubacteriales; family Clostridiaceae; genus Clostridium; species Clostridium butyricum. Next base: position 1,423,722 of record NZ_AP019716.1, read on the forward strand.
AAATATACTTTGTTTCCAGTTAAATCTGAAAAATAATCACTGTATACTAATTTTGTTGGTAATATTACCTTTTGAACAATTTCATAGGCTTGTTCAAATTTATCTAATGTCATCATATTTATAACCCCTTTTGCTATTGTTGCTTAAAACTTAATAGTTTTATGATATCATTTTAGGAAATTATGTCAAGGTATTATTTAAACATGTAATAATAATATAAGTGTTTTTATAAGATAATGTCATGAATATAAAGAAATAATATTAAATTTGTTAATAATAAAATTGAAACAAATTAAGAAGCAGCTGTAATTTATAATCAGCTGCTATGAAGGAAGTGCTATTTTTTTATATCTACATCTTCACCTTCGCCAGAGTATTTATATTCTACTCCAAGTTTATTTGAAAAGTCATCGCTTATCTTTAAGGTATCAATATTTTTACTTATTGGAGGATTGTTTAATTCCATGTCTTTTTCTGAATCAGTTTTAAATTGGAACTTATGAAATTTATTATCATATTTTTTTTCATCTGTCATAATAATACTTCCTTTCTCAAAGCAAAATATTATTGTTATAATATATATTGCAATTATAAATTAAAATGTGAGTTAAAAAACCGGATTAAACTTTTATTGTTACTTGTAGACAGTAATATATATTATTATTCCAAATAATCATATTTAAATTCTAGAATAGATCATTTTTATCAATTTAAAATGATAAAGATAAAAAAAGAATAGTCCTAGTGGAAAGGAGAGCTGAGAAAAATGGAAAAAGAGAAGAGTATTGAATGTCCAATATGTGGAGAACTTATGGATAAATATATATATGACTATAATAGTGATCCAGAAGAAAAGAGTAATTACAAATGTCCAAATTGTGGTCATAGAGAATGCAAATTAAAAAATTATTAGCAGAATATATAGTTTTTATAAATACAAAGAAAAAAACATCAGTATAAAAGCAAGGCTATATTATACTGATGTTTTTTGCACAACAAATTATTTAGATAGTGAATTTGTTTTTTGAATATATAGGAAGAAGAAGATTTGCCTTTGTTAATAAAGGTCTTAATGCATTATATAAAAATGCAACTAAAATTACAGATACAACTGCATTAGCAAATGTTGTTATAGCACTTAATTTTGCTAAAACTTTAGCAAATTCTTGTGGTTGTCCTAAAACATATTGTTTATAGAAAAATCCAACTACAGGATCAGCTATTACATTAAAAGCAAGTCCACATACAGATGCTATGATGCTCCATTTGAAAATATATTTTTTATCATTAGATTCACTTATTTTTGCTATTTTATGAGCTACAAATCCAGTTATAAGACCTATACATAATTTCAAAATGAAAGTTTTAGGTGCTACTGTGATGTAAACTGGATCCATTAAATCAGCGATTGTCATTCCAACAGCTCCAGCAAGTCCACCATAAGAACCCCCAAGTAATAATGCCGCTAATACACAGAAGGCATTTCCTATGTGAAGTGAAGTTGAATCTCCACCTGGTACTGGTATTTTAATTTGTAAAAAAGTAAAAGATACATAGCAAAGTGCAGCTAGTAGTGCAGTTTGCATTAATTTTTTTAATTTTATATTTGTCGTTTCCATTAAATAAAACCCCTTTGAAAATAGTTTATATTATTGCTTATTATTAGATAAAAATATTTTTTGTTTTATTTAGCTAAATATATTATAAAAATGCTTTTTATAAGCAAAAAATCAATCCTGCTAAAATTAGACAGGCTATATTGATATAGATATTATAGCATCAAAGACATACCAGTCAAATGTATGGGTACATTATTTATAGTTGGTATAATTTGTTTATAAAAGTAAAAAATATAAATTAACATTAATTTTATTTTACATATTAAGATATATTTGGTACAATATTAAAAAATATACATTAATGAATATTTTATTATAATAAAAAATAGTATTTTAAAAATTATAATTTGCTATGGAAGCATCAATATCAGTTCGTAAAACTGAATATTGATGCTTTTTTTATATTAAATTAATATTTAGGGGGCATATTATGAAAAAAGATAAAGGATTTACGAGCATATCAGAAAAAATGTTAAAAAAGATTATTGGACCGATTATTGTGATTTTAGTTATTGCTTTTATAGGAATAAATTTAATTATAAGATACTCAGTAAGTATGCTTAATGCAGCTTATCTTGAAAGTCAATCAGAATCTGCATCATATAAAATAGAAAATTATTTTAATAAATACATAGAAATTACCAATCAAATGGCAAACAATATTGAATTTTCAAAGGCATTTGAAGAAATCAAGCCAGGAATAGCAATTTCATCAATTGATAAGTACCAAGATTTATTGAGTACAATGAAAAATATAAGTGAGAAAGATAAAGATAATTTATTAGCTGTATGGATGGCAGATGCTGATTCAAGCCAACTTGCAACATCAACGAATTTTATAGCAGATTATTCTACGTGGAATATTAATGAAAGATCCTGGTTTAAAGAGATGTCAGCAAAAAATGATACTGTAATTACTGAGCCGTATGTAGATGCAGAAACTAAATTAATAGTAATTTCTTGTGCTACACCTATTTTTGATTCTGAAACTGGTGAAATCATTGGAGCCGTTGGGATTGACATGAAATTAGAAAGATTAAATTATATTATGAATGAGTATACTCTTGGTGGTAATGGATATTGTGTGCTTACAACATCAAAAAATTCAATTAGTTATTATCCAGATGAATCTTATCAGGATATAAATATAAGTGAATCAGAATTTGATCAAAAGCTAATAAATTCAATTGTTGAGAAAAAATATGGGGATTTAAAGTTTAAAGATATTAAAAGTACTGCATATGGATATATTGCACCTGTTGGAGATCTAGGATGGACTATTACAGCTGTATTACCTTCACTAAAATATAATAAAGTATATTATATTTTAGTAGGAATACTTTTTATAATATTCTTATTAACAGTAACAGTTTCTATAGTTATGATTAAGAATAGTGCAAAGAAAATTGTTGATCCCATTTTAAGATTAAATAAAAATGCAAATGAAATTGCGGAAGGTAATTTGAATACTAATATAAATATAAATAGTCATGATGAGATTGGACGATTGGCAGAATCATTAAATATGACAGTCAGTCGTTTACGTAACTATATAATGTATATAAATGAAATTGCAGAAGTTTTGAATCAGATTGCTAAAGGAAATCTTATTTTTCAACTTAAATGCGATTACTCTGGTGAATTTGAAAAAATTAAAATTTCAATACAGAACATAAAAAGCATTTTAGCACATACTATAAATGAAATATATGATGCTTCTGGTGAAATAACTGAAGGTTCAAAACAAGTTTCACAAATAGCGCAAAATCTAGCTGAAGGAACTAATAATCAGGCTACAGCAGTACAGGAATTATCACATTCAATAGATACAGTTTCAAAAAGAGTCAATTTAAATGCAAAAAATGCTTTAAAAGCAAAGGAATTTTCTGATAAAGCCCTAAAGAATACATTCAAAATCAGTGAAGAACAAACAAAAGAAATGGTTAAATCGATGAGAAATATTGATGAATCTTCAAAAGAAATAAAAGGAATAATTAAAGATATAGAACAAATATCTTCACAGACTGAGCTACTTGCTTTAAATGCTGCAATTGAAGCAGCAAAAGCAGGGGAAGCAGGTAGCGGTTTTAGTGTAGTTGCAGATGAAATCAGGATTTTATCAAATAAGACTATGGAATCAGTAAAAAATACTACAATGTTGATAGAACAATCTTCAAATGCAGCAAAACAAGGAATGGAAGGTTCAGACAAAATAGTAGAAACATTAAGGAGTATTTTAGAAACAACAAAAGAAGTTGCAGAATTGGTTGATTCTATATCAAGTGGTTCCAATGAACAGGCTCAATCAATAAATCAAATTGTTAAAGAGATTGAAATGATATCCTCTGTTGTTGAAGATAATTCAGGAACAGCAGAAGAAAGTTCAGCTATATCTGAAGAGTTATCAAGTAAATCACAAGTTTTAATGAATTTAATCAATCAATTCATATTAGAGTAATGTATTTATACTATGTGGGATTATCAGTGAATTTTAAATTATGATATAATAAAAATTATAAATATTTATTGTATGAAAATACAAGATTATATAAGTATACATATAGAAAATTAAATATATTGAACTTAAAAGAAGAGGTAATATGAGATTAGATAAATTTTTGGCACAATCACAAATAGGTACACGAAAAATTGTAAGAGAATATGTTAAAGATGGTTTAGTAAAAATTAATGGAATAACTATTTTTGAGCCTGCAGTTGAAATTAATGAAATAGAAGATATTATTGAGTATAATGGACAAATTACTGAATATAAAGAAAAGGTATATTACATGTTTAATAAACCAAGTGGATGTATTACTGCTAGAAAAGATGCTGATGACAAGACTGTATTTGATTATTTTAAAGAGATTAATATGGATGGAGTATTTCATGTTGGAAGATTAGATAAAGATACAGAAGGATTATTACTTTTTACAAATGATGGTGATTTTAATAATAAACTTATGTCTCCTAAATTTCATGTAGATAAGAAATATTTCTTTATAGCATTAGGCAGTATAGATGAAAAAAACAAAAAAAATCTAGAAAGTGGAGTAAGCATAGGTGAAAATGAACCTATAACAAAGCCCGCTAAAATAGAAAATTTAAAAAATGGAACTTATGAAGAATTAAAAGATAAATTGAATTTAAAAAAATATTATCATGTTAATTCTGAATATTATATACAGCCAGTTGTTTGTGGACACATTACAATTTCAGAAGGACGCAGGCATCAGGTAAAGAGAATGCTTAAAAGTATTGGCTGCCATGTTATTTATCTTAAAAGAATGTCAATTGGAAATTTGGCTCTTGATGAGTTTTTAAAAAAGGGAGACTACAGAAGTCTTACGAAGGATGAAATAAAGATTTTATATTGATACATTTTAATTATAGGATATAGGGGAGTGTTATGTATGAGTAAAAAATTATGTCCAAAATGTGGTTCTGAAAAAATCATTCCTATACTTTATGGATATCCAACAAAAGAAATGTTTGAAGATAGTGATAATGATGAGTGTATTTTAGGTGGTTGTTGTATTGCTTCTACTGAAGAGGCAGAAAACTTGCTGAATAAATACCATTGCAGAGAATGTGGATTTGAGTGGAAGTGGGACAGTAGATAGATTTGTGTAAAAACAAAATCTATCTACTGTTTTTTTGTATGAACAGTTGGTAGTTTTGGAATAATAAAACATATAAGTTTAGGAGGAATTATTATGACAAAAAAAATTGATACTAACTTTGACTACAATGAAGAAATAAAAAAATGTAAAACCATCGATGATGTTATGGGTAAGAATGGGCTAATACAGAAACTTGTAAAAGATGTCCTTGAAAATATATTAGAAGGCGAAATGGAAGAGCATCTTGGAAGAAATAAATATGAGCGTACAGAATCAAATAATCAAAGCAATAGAAACTATAGAAACGGGTATAGCAGTAAAAATCTACGAAGCTCCTTCGGTGACGTTGACTTAGACGTACCACGTGATAGAAATGCAGAATTCGAACCTCAAATTATAAAGAAATATGAAACTGTCTGTACTGAGTTAGATAAAAAAATTATATCTTTATATGCTAAAGGTATGAGTACAAGTGATATCCAATCAGAGATTGAAGATCTATATGGAATAAAAATATCTCCATCGATGGTATCTAAAATAACAGATAAAGTACTTGCTAGCGCTACCGAATGGCAAAATAGAGCTTTGGATAAAATATATCCTATCGTTTATTTAGATGCTATGTACTTTAAAGTTAGAAGTAATGGAAAGATAATTAATAAAGCTGTTTACATTTGTTTAGGATATACAATGGATGGCTATAAAGATATTTTAGGTATATGGGTTGATGAAGCAGAAGGTGCTAAGTTCTGGTTAGGAATTTGTAATGACTTAAAAAATAGAGGAGTTAAAGAAATATTAATTGCATGTATGGATGGTTTAAAAGGATTACCACAAGCTATTAAAACAGTATTTCCATCAGTAAATATTCAAACATGTATTGTTCACCAAATTAGAAATTCAATCAAATATATAGCTTCAAAGGATAAAAAGGCATTTATGAAGGATTTAAAAGAAGTTTACAAAGCATCAACTGAAGAACTTGCGTTGGCGCAGCTAGACAATTTAAAATCTTTCTGGGGTGATAAATACGCTATAGTTATTGATTCTTGGTATAATAATTGGAGTAATCTATCAACATTTTTTGATTTCTCTCCAAGCATAAGAAAGATGATATATACTACCAATGCACTTGAAGGGTTTAATCGTCAAATACGTAAATTTACTAAGGTTAGAGTGATCTTTCCTACAGATGAATCGTTAAATAAGTGTGTTTACTTAGCTACGATGGAAATAATAGAAAAATGGAGTCAACCTACTCCAAATTGGGGTGCTACGCTAGCGGAGCTATCAATAATATTTGAAGATCAATTAAAAGATGAATTAGCTTAGAAGCTTGTACTTTTATTGATTAATATGCATACTTTTAGATTTTATTGAAATACTAAAAAAGGTAATAAAAAACATTATTAGTATTTCTTAAATATAAAAAAATATTACTGGAAATCAAAATTTCCAGTAATAATAAATTGATAAAAATACTAATTACACAAAACTATCTAAACTCTCGTGGAAGTAGAAATATAATAAGATAAACTAAAAGCCTTGAATTCTTATAATTAAGTAATTCAAGGCTTTTAGTTATTTTCTTAAACTATCTTTGTTGTCCAGTCTTCACAATTCCAAGTTTCAGTTATAATATCTCTATAGAATTCAGGTTCATGGGAAACTAAAAGAATAGTTCCTTTATATTCTTTTAATGCTCTTTTTAATTCATCTTTAGCATCAACATCAAGATGATTAGTAGGTTCGTCTAGGATTAGTATGTTAGTTTCAGTGTTTAGAATCTTACATAATCTAACCTTTGCAGCTTCTCCTCCAGATAATACTCTGATTTGTGATTCTAACTGTTTTGTAGTAAGACCACATTTTGCAAGAGCAGCTCTTATTTGATATTGAGTATAACTAGGGAATTCCTGCCATACTTCTTCTATACAAGTATTTTTATTATCAGTTCTATCTTCTTGTTCAAAATATCCTATGTATTGGTAGTCTCCAAGATGAACTTCACCGCTTAATGGCTTTATCTTTCCAAGTAAACTCTTTAAAAGAGTAGACTTACCAAGACCATTAGCTCCAACTAAAGCTATTTTTTGCCCTCTTTCCATATATAAATTTAATGGTTTTGTAAGAGGCGAGTCGTATCCTATAACTAAATCTTTAGTTTCGAATATAACTTTACCAGCAGCTCTTGCAGTTTTGAAGTTGAATTCTGGCTTTGGCTTTTCTTGAGATAATTCAATAACATCCATTTTATCTAATTTCTTTTGTCTAGATTTAGCCATGTTTGCAGTAGCAACATTAGCTTTGTTTCTAGCCACGAAATCTTCAAGTCTAGCAATTTCTTTTTGTTGCTTTTCATATGCAGCTTCTAATTTTTTCTTATTTTCAGCATAAATTCTTTGGAATTCATCGTAGTCACCAACATATCTTGTAAGCTTTCTGTCTTCAACATGATAAATTAAGTTAACAACTGAGTTTACAAATGGAATATCATGTGAAATTAATATAAATGCATTTTCATATGACTGTAAGTATCTCTTAAGCCATTCTATATGTTCTTCATCTAAATAGTTAGTAGGCTCGTCAAGAAGTAATATATCTGGATTTTCAAGAAGTAATTTACCTAATAGTATCTTAGTTCTTTGTCCACCAGATAAATCATCAACATCTCTATCTAGTCCTAGATCTAAAAGACCAAGACCTTTTGCAACTTCTTCAACTTTTGGATCAATTACATAAAAACCGTTGTTATCAAGTAAATCTTGAATTACAGCAGTTCTATCAAGCATTTTAGTTAATTCATCTTCAGTGCAGTCACCCATCTTCTCATATAAAGAATTCATTTCTGCTTCAAGATCGAAAAGATATTTAAAAGCTCCTCTTAAAGCTTCTCTTATGCTTTGACCTTTAGTTAATGCAGCATGCTGATCCATATATCCTACTCTTACATTATTTGACCATGTTACTTTTCCTTCATCTGGTTGAAGTTTTCCAGTAACTATATTCATAAAAGTAGATTTCCCTTCACCATTAGCTCCAAGAAGTCCAACATGTTCTCCTTTTAATAATCTAAAAGAAACATCTTCAAAAATGGCTCTGTCACCAAAACCATGGTTCATATCTTTAACAAGTAGTACGCTCATTAATTTCCTCCTAAACAATTACTATTATTTAAAGTTTATTTATATTTTTACTATAAACATAATTGACATAATAAAATGATTTATATTTTAAATTTAGTCTTTATTAATTATAATATAAATTTTGCAATAATAGACATAATAATAGTTTAAATGATACTAATGTGTACTGTCAAAGTAAATTTCTGAAATATTTGACTTAATAATTGCTGAAAAAATATATGATTATAATAATTACAAATATTTTAGTAAAAAAGTTAATATTTTTTTATGGGATAATATTATTAAAATAGAAAATTTGATCAAATAAAAATGAAAATTAACACAATAATATGATATATTAGTACTTGAGTATAAAATACTGAACATGAAGAATACTAAAAGTGTAAAATTCAGCAGAAAATAAAGTAGAAGGAGAGACGCTTATGAATTACATTATATTATTGGTAGGATTTGCGCTATTGATAAAAGGAGCAGATATTTTTGTAGATGGTGCATCTGCTTTAGCGAAGAAAATGGGAATTCCTCCTGTAATTGTAGGACTTACGATAGTTTCTATAGGCACAAGTGCTCCAGAACTAGCAGTAAGTTTGATTTCTGCATTAAATGGAAGCAATAATATTGCAATTGGAAATGTTGTAGGTTCGAATATTTTCAATACATTAATGGTTCTTGGAGTTACAACTATTGTGCTTCCTATAATTATACATAAAAAGAATGTCAAAAATGATTTTATTGTTAATACAGTTATTACTATTTTATTATTCATACTAACATTTGATAGTCTATTTGGAAAAGGATCAAATATAATATCAAGATTTGACGGACTAATATTATTAATAATATGTTTGGCATACATGGTAATGCTTGTAGTAAAAGCTAAGAAAACAGATATGCCTAAACCTACAGAAGAAGAATTAAATGTTAATGTATTTATTAAAATATTATTGATTATAGTAGGTGCAGCAGGAATAGTTATAGGAGGTCAGCTAGTTGTAAATAGTGCTAGTAATATTGCATCTTCTTTAGGAATGAGTGAAAAATTAGTAGGATTAACAATTGTAGCAATGGGAACATCACTTCCAGAACTTGTTACTTCTGTAGTGGCAGCATTAAAAGGTGAAAATGAAATAGCCCTTGGAAATGTGTTAGGATCAAATATATTTAATATACTTCTTATATTAGGTACTTCATCTGTTATAAGCCCTATAGTTGTTGAATCTGGACTTATAGTTGATTTTGGCTTTTTAATAGCTATTACATTGTTGTTATACTTAGTAGTTTTTCTTAATAAGCAAAAAGAAAAAAAACTTACAAAACTAGAAGGTATAATAATGGTAGCATTATATGCTGGATATATAGTATACATAATAAGCAGAAACTAATTAATTAAATAATAAAATGTCTGGCTTTAAAATAATTTTTATAGCTGGACATTTTTTATTTGAATTATTTTAAATAAATAATAAATTAATGCTTTTTGGAGAAACTAAATACAGGTAAAATATATTACCAACTATACAGTATGAGGAGGTATTTTCTATGGGAGACTTAAAAAATAAGATGAAACAAGAAGGTCACAAGATGGGTGAAGAAATAAAAGAAAAAGGAGAAAATATAAAAGACGAAATGAAGTCCATGGCTCATAATGTTGGAAGTGGAGTAAAAGAAGTAACCAATGCTGTAAAACAGAAAGTTGGAACAGTAACAAATAACATGAAAAGCGATGCACATATATTAGGTGAAGATATAAACAATACATTTAATAAGGTTAAAGATGACATTAAGGACACTTATGATAATAGAAAAAATAACTTTAAATAAATAGCCTATTTATGAACAATTAAAAATAATAAATTTATAATATTTTTTAAAATGATTTGAATATATATTATACTATGTTCAAATCATTTTACTTTGTAAAAAAATATTTAATTATATAATAATAGTAAAATATGGTATAATTTAAGGGGTAGTATAAAATTATGTTAAAAACTATGGTAATAAATAATTTTAAAGAGCTTTATGTATAAGAGGTGTATAAATTGATAATTTTAATGATTATAAGCATAATGACACTATTGATATTTTTATTAATTTATCTCTATTTTAGAATACGAAAAAGATTTATTGAAATGGAAAAGCAAATGGATAATTTAAGAAGGTCTAATGATGCTTTTAATAATAAATTTAAAAATATAGATTATGAAATAGACTCTATTGATGAAGAAATCAATAATATCAATACCATAAATGAAGAAATAACCAAAGAATATAAAAGTAATGAATTATTATTCCGTAAAAAGTCTTTTTTTAAGATGTTTGATAGGACAATTGAAAAATACGTTAAAAAATATATTTATAAATACATATATGAATATGTAAAAAAAGAGGGTTCTATCAAAATAGATGAGGATGAAAACAATAGAGATAATAATAGTATTGGTTTGCCAGAGAAGAGTACCCTTTTAAATATTGATGAAGCATTTTTGCTAGGGGTAGAGAATCTTAAGGATAAAAAGAAGGCTGAATGCCAGTTCTCGTTAGGCGAAGTTACAGAAAATTCATATGAAAATAATAGAGATAAAGGTGAAATAAATTATAATAAAACAATGATGCAGTTTTTTGAGTGGTATTATCCTAATGATGGTTCATTATGGAAAAAGGTTAAAAAAGAATGCGAACACTTAAAAGATATTGGAATAACATCTTTGTGGCTTCCACCAGCATATAAAGCTCATAATGGCATAAATGATGCTGGGTATTCTGCATATGATTTATATGATCTAGGGGAATTTGATCAAAAAGGAACAATAAGAACAAAATACGGGACTAAAGATGAATATGTAGAATGTATTAAAGAAGCGCACAAAAATGGAATAGAGATTTATGGCGATGTTGTATTCAATCATAAAGCAGGAGCAGATGATACAGAGCTTGTTGATGCACGTCAGGTTGATGAAAATAATAGAAATATATTTATTGGTGAAGAAAAGCAGATAAAAGCTCATACTGTTTTTTCTTTTCCAGGTAGAAAAGAAAAATACTCTGCATATAAATGGACAGCAACTGATTTTGATGGAGTTGATTATGATGATATATCTAAACAATCTGGAATATTTAAGTTTAAGGGAAAAGAATGGGAAAAAGACGTTGATGAAGAAAAAGGAAATTATGATTTTTTAATGTTTGCAGATCTAGATATGGATAGTCCTTATGTTATAGAAGAACTGAAAAGATGGGGAATATGGTACATGAATGAAACTCATGTGGATGGATTCAGACTAGACGCAATAAAGCACATTAGATTTGACTTTTTTAATGAATGGTTGAAAGAAATGAGACAGAATAGCAATAAAGAACTTTTTGCTGTGGGAGAATATTGGACTTGGGATGTTGGGCGATTAAATTATTATCTTCATAAGTGCGATTATTCCATGAGTTTGTTTGATGCACCTCTTCATTATAATTTTCATTCAGCTAGTAATTCGCTAGGGCATTATGATATGAGTAAAATAAAAGAAAATACATTACTTAAATCAAACCCTGAATATACTGTTACTTTTGTTGATAATCATGATACTCAATTAGGACAATCTCTTGAATCGTGGGTGAGTCCTTGGTTTAAACCATTGGCATATACATTTATTTTGACAAGAAAAGAAGGATATCCTTGTATATTTTATGGCGATTATTATGGAATTCCTGATAAAGGATATGATGGAATAAAAGAAATTTTGGATATTATTCTTAAAGTAAGAAAAACATATGCATATGGTATTGAACATGATTATATTAATGAAAAATCTATTATAGGATGGACAAGAGAAGGTGATTGTGAACATAAAAATTCAGGTCTTGCTGCATTAATAACAGTTGCATTAGGTGGAAGTAAAAAAATGTATGTAGGTATCAATCATGCAGGAGAAACATGGAATGATGTGACAGGAAATAATTCTCAAGAGGTAGTTATAGGGAAAAATGGAGTTGGAGAGTTTTATGTTCAAAACGGTTCACATTCTATATGGGTAAAAAAGATTTAAGTATAAATTATAAAAAAAGTGGTGAAACTCATGAAAAATACAAGGTCAGATAAAAGGAAAGTATTTTTAAAATTAAAAAATACTAGAAAGAAATTATGCATAATAATTGGGGTTGTATTACTATTGTATATAATTCTAATAAATACAATAAGCAGTTCTAAAATCGCATTTTCTAAGCCTATTTGTTTTTTTGCTGTAGTTATTATAGCGGTTGGATTTATGTATGATAAACTATATGCATTTATACAAAGTAAAAGTATTTTAAAAAAATTTTTAAAGATAATAAAAATATGTATAGCATTAATTATAGCAGTTTTAATTGTAATAGAAGGTGTTATAATTGTTTATCCAAAACACAATATTTCAAAATCAGATTATATTTTAATACTTGGAGCAGGATTAAGCAATGGTTCGGAACCTAGTTTAACATTATCTGGTAGGCTTGATGCAGCAATAGAGTATATAAAAGACTATAATAATCATTCAAAGATAGTAGTAAGTGGGGGCAAAGGGAATGATGAAAAAATATCAGAAGCTGAAGCTATGAAAAAATATCTTGTAAGTAAAGGAATGCCAGAAGGACAAATACTAATGGAAAATAAATCAACAACAACTTACGAAAATTTTAAATTTTCAAAAGAGCTGATAGAAGAAGACAGTAATAAAGAAATTGATGAAATTAATGTGAAGGTAGTAACAACAGATTTTCATGCTTTTAGAAGTAAGCTTCTTGCACAGAAGAATGGATATAATAATGTAACAAATTATTCAAGTGAAACTGTGTGGTATCTGATTCCAGTAATGTATTTGAGAGAAGGATTTGCAGTTGTAAAAAGTCTTATATTCGACTAAAATGTAAAAATAAAGAAAATATATACCTGTATATAAAAATGATTTTATATTTTTTAAAGAATTATATTGAATTTTAGGTGAATTTTTAGTATAAAATAATAATGGAATTAATTAAACAATACTGTTTCTTTTTTTACGGTATTGTTTAATTTTAGTTAGAAAGATTAATAATAAAAAATTTAGGCTAATTAATAATAAATTGAAGTGTGATATTAACAGAGAGGTTATATGAAATGAGAATAAATAAACTTTTTAGTAATCTTGGAATATGTTCAAGAAAAGAAACAAATAAATTAATTGAACAAAAAAGAATAAAAATAAATGGAGAGTACTGTGTTTTAGGACAATGGGTAGAAGATAATGATGAAATTTTATTTGATGGTGAACGCGTTAAATCTATGGAAAAAGTTTATTTAGCATTTTATAAACCAAAAGGTATTACATGCACATTAGAAAAAAATACCCAAGGAAATATAGGAGAATATATAAATTATAATCAATATGTTTTTCCAGTAGGAAGATTAGATAAGGATTCAGAAGGTCTTATTATTCTTACTAATGATGGAGTATTTTCAAATCATATTTTAGAATGTGACAATAAACATGAAAAAGAATACATAGTCAAGGTTGATAAAGCTTTCGATGACAACTTTCTATTGTCTATGAGAACCGGTGTCGAAATTTCAGCTAAATCTGGGAGTGGTGTAAAAAGAATATCAGATTCAGAAGGGATTGTAATTAAAGATGGAAAAGATGAAATTATAATGCTTGATGAGGCTAAAAATGGAAAAATGAAAAAAGACATTGTTAAAACAAGACCGTGCAAAGTAGAGAGGATAAATGAAGATACATTTAAAATTATATTAACTCAGGGGTTAAATAGGCAGATTAGAAAGATGAGTAGTGTACTTGGATATAAGGTGATATCTCTAAAAAGAATAAGAATTATGAATATTCATCTTGATTATTTAGAATGTGGGGAATATAGATTAATACCTAAAGAGCATATTGACGAACTAATGAAAACGAATTATAAAAATACTTAAAATTTTTATTTAAAATTCAGGAGGAAAATGACTTTAATGAAAGAGTTACATAAGATAATAGAATACAAATTTATTGATAAGGAATCAAAGCTATATGATTCAGCAATAGATTTAAGGTATAGAGAGTTTTATGAAACATCAAATAGGGCTAAGGAAGCTATATTTGATGAGTTTGAAGATAAAAGTATGAGAATTGTTGCGTATATAGAGGAAAAGGTAATAGGCCATGCTCGTTTATTTGTTCATGATTCAATAGGCGAAATCACTCAGGTTGTAGTAGATCATGAGTATAGAGGAATGAAAATTGGAGTTGGAATAATGAACAAGCTAATTGAAAAGGCTAAAGAAATTAAAGTCCAACATATAACCCTTGATGCACGTGTTTATGCAGTAGAATTTTATAAAAGATTTGGATTTGAAACAAAAGGACAAGAATATATATCATTAAAGACAGGTATGCCAATAATTAAAATGGTTCAAAATTTTACATATGAAAATTAAAAGAAGTGTTAAGCTTTTATGCTTATGCTTCTTTTTTTATTCAACCTATGTTTTTAAAATAATAAATAGAATTTGATTCATTGCAAAAATGAGTTTAGGGATACCGTGATTTTGTGGTTTAGTAAAATAGCCCAATAATAAAATCCCAGACTAATGTTTGGGATTTTATTATTGGTCATCATCTAATTTAGGATTTAACAATGAAATTACAGCAGTTGCTGACAATAAATATGATGCATTTAAAAGTAATGAAGGTGAGGCAGAATCAATTATTAATCTTTGTATTTCTTTTAAAGCATTTTCAGCTTCATATAAAGTGAATTTTTGTTTTTTTTGATGGTCTATAGTTTTATTTAATAATGTTGATTTTATGTTGTTAATATTAACGAATTGTTGATTTTGTGATTTTTCTTCGTTTGTACTTATGTTAAGTGTAATTTGTACACTTTTAGTTAATTGTTTAAAAGAAGATGAAAGAAGAAGGAAGTCATATGGATCTTGTGTGTTTATAGAGTGATTTTGTAGGTTGTTATTGTATTCAGGTAATGTATTATAGTCTTTTGATATTGGTTTTGTTTGTTTTTTTGCAATGTTTGCTGTTATGTTATTTTGTATATTTTGTTCTAGTTTATATTTTTCATCAGTGAAATTAGGAATAATTCTTGTAGAATTTGAAGATGCTATAGATTCTACAGGCTTAATAATAAGATTATGTAGTCTGTAAATAGGAATTCTCATAAAAATCTCTCCTTTTAAATAGATACTAATATATTTATATCTATTCACAAAAGGAGAGATTTATAATTAAATAGTCAAATGAAATTAAAGTTTAATAAAATTATTAATGTACTTCAATGTGCTTATGATACCATGTGGTGAATAAAACTTTAAATGAAGCCGCAAGTGGTACTGCAATAAGCATTCCAAGAAGACCTCCTACATTCCCACCAATAAGTATTGCCATCATTGTGAAAACAGGATGAAGTCCAACACTATTTCCAACAATTTGAGGAGCAAGCAATTGATTATCAATTTGCTGAACAATAAGCATAGCTATTATTGCATATAATATTTTTATAGGATTTCCGCTTAAAAGTCCCATGACAGCAGCAAGAACAGTTCCTACAATTGGTCCTACATAAGGAATCATATTTGAAATACCTGCAATAGTACCTATTACAAATGAATATTTAATACCTGCAATGCTTAAAGCGATTGAAGATAAAACACCAACAAAGAATGCTTCAAGAAGCTGGCCACGTATGAACTTACCAAATACTTCGTGTATTATGCTAAATATATAATTCAGTTTATTTCCAGCAGAACCGCCTCTGAAAATCAAGTAGTATAATTTTTTCCATATGCTTA
The DNA here is from genome assembly GCF_006742065.1 of Clostridium butyricum. Taxonomy (NCBI): domain Bacteria; kingdom Bacillati; phylum Bacillota; class Clostridia; order Eubacteriales; family Clostridiaceae; genus Clostridium; species Clostridium butyricum. The sequence goes on from NZ_AP019716.1 coordinate 1,439,917, forward strand.
TAAAGTATTCTGAATCTTTAAGAAGATAAATACTTATAATAAAAGCAATGAAGAAAGTAGCAATGCTACTACCAATGGATACAAGTGATGATGTCATGTTGCTTAAGTTTTTCATAACATAAGTTTGAATTAAATTAAAGCCATCAACAATGTAAGGCTGAAGAGCACTTATAATTGGTGAATTGAAACTTTCTATTGTTTCTTTGATAGAAGAAGCAGAAAATGGGTTATTATCAAAGTAAAGATTAATATCAGATATAATATTGGCAATTGTAGTATTGCTTGAAAGCTGGCCTCCAATCATAAAATATATTCCCCAGATTAATGCTGTAAGAATAGCCAATACACTCACATAAGAAAGAATTACGGCAGTAATTCTTCTTGTACCAAATTTTTGGATTTTTAATATTTTATTATTCTCAAGAAAGTTTTCAATTAGTTTTGTAATTGGATAAAGTATGTATGCAATTACAATGGCAAGTAATAAAGGTTTCAGTAGGCTTATGATTGAAAAAATTACTGATAAAACATTTCCTAAAATATTTTTTATATTAAAAAGCAGTAAAAATACTATATATATGGCTATAGCTGTAATACTTATGTAAACTGCATATTTAAAAAGTTTCTTATCAAATTCAATCTTCATTATTTCATCTCCTTTTCTAGTTTTAAATACAATTATAATTTATATTGATATATTAATAAAGATGAATATAAAAAAATTACACCATAATGTAAAGAAAACATGTATTGGTGTAATTTGAGATTTAGATGGTATAAGGTTAAAATTTTACTTATAAGCTTCTAAAGTCTTTAGATAATTAATCTGAAGCTGATTTTTATTAATGTACTTTAATGCATCTGGTTCTGTTCTTTTTAAACCTGAAAGTATCTCATTGTGTATTGTCTCAAATTCATCATAACTTAATTCAAAAAAGTAATCACAATTGTCACATACAAGACAATTAGACTTTTTATAAGGAATTATTGGAATGGTTAATATTGAAAACCAATGAGTGACAATGCATAGTTCCCAATAAGATTTCTTTTTACATGATGGACAATCTTTTTCGCTTACGGTGCCGATAACTTTTTTTGTTATAGTATCTTTGCTTAATAAAAACATAAAAATACCTCCCCGCATGTATATAAATATTTCATTATTTTTTATTATTAACTTTATTGTATATATAAATACATAAAAATTACAATTTCAATACAAAATGTATAAAAAAGGTGTTAACGTGTGGAACTTATCTGTTAACGTGTGGAGGTCTTATGATTGGAAAATTATAAAAAAGTTAATTATTAATAGATGTTATAATTTAATATGAGATAAATTATAGTGTGAATTTCACCAGAGAATATACAATATAAAATCTATGAAATAAATGAAGGAGTGAAGGAAAATGAGTAATGCAAAAATCTTTAATATAAATGAGATAATTACAATTGTGATGGAGGAAGTTAGGATTAAAGAAAATAGACAAATGTATGGTATAGATGAAGAAAGTGAGTTGCCTAAAGGTATATGCAATAAACTAGATTCTTTCAAAGAAATTGAATTTAAAGAGTTCTTGAGTAGAATTGAACAAATCGCAAATGAAATATTACATATAAAAAGTGGGGAATTAAATGAATTGAACAAATGTCATGAAGAAATTATTTATATGGCACATGAGAAATTAGATGATTATATTATCAGCTAAAAAATGTATGAAGTTTAATTAAAGTATATAAATATAGTTTATTATAGCAACGTAAAGAACATTATAAGGTTTAATTTAATATAATAAAAAAACATTAGTTTTAGAGGGTAAAATGGATAAATGCAATTTTAATTCATTTGAAGATATAATGAAAGCATGTGGATATTCTTTTGATGAAGATGGAAATATTGACTGGTGCAGCTTTGATGAAGATAGTTATATAGGATGTAAGGATATGACGGGTGGCTTTCAAAGTGTTTACCCTCAGCTTTTTGTTTTGGTAGGTGAGGTTATAGGCGCTATAATTTCAGAAAAACTTCCTATTAATGTGCAGAATGCCTTTGGAAACTGGCTTCAGCTTATTGGACAGGTAATTTTAACATATAATGCACAACAGCAATATTTTCAAGGAGGTCCCGGAAGATATTTTAATCCTAAATATTATAATGTAAGCAATTCATTTTGTACTGATACAGATTATGTACAGGATGGAGAAGTTAAAAGTGATCACAAAAAAAGTTCAAAAGATAAAGCAAAGGTCAAAAATCTTGAAAAAGAAATAAGATATTTAAAGAGTCAAATAAATGAAATGAAAAGGGATCTTGATAATATAAAAAAAGGAGAATAAGTAGGCTTTGGGAATGCTTTCTAAAGTCTATTTGATTTGTTTGTGGTACATTTAATGTTTATTATAAATATAATGAATAAAAAGTGTTTTTGAGGTTCATATGAATTATGATGAAATTAACGAATTTTTAAAAAAGTATAGTGATGCAATTTTTTCAGAAAATAATACTAATTATGATAATAATAAAAATTCACAAAAAGAAGATTCTAAAAGCAACTGCAAGAATAATTTTAATTATGGATTTTTTTACACAAATGAAAATGGATATGGATGTAATGATATGCCAGGTGGATTTCAGAAAATAAATCCTATGTTATTTGTTGTCATAGGTGACATTTTAGGTGATTTGATGTCAGGAAAACTTCCATTTAATGTTCAGAATGCAGTAGGAAACTGGATACAACTAGTAGGACAGGCTATTGAAACTTATTCTGGACAGCAACAGTATTTTCAAAGTGGTCCAGGACGCTATTATAGTCCTGAAAATTTAAATGTTACTAATCCATTATGTCCAACAAGTTCATCCAATCAGACTACATCAACTAGCAATACAAACAGCAATTCTCAAAATGAAACGAGTAGTGATAATGAAAAGTTAATTGAAAGCCTATATTGTATTATAAAAGACATGAAAGATGAATTAGATGATGTGAAATCAAGGGTAAAGACAATTGAAAGACAGGAAAGATAAATTACGCATATTATAGAATAAATTAAATATAATATATTATAAGGCTAAGACATGAAAAAACATATGCTTAGACCAAAAAATTAATTGCTAGACATACACCTACCTAATAATCAAAGAACGTATTCTACTTATATATAGTCAGAATACGTTCTTTGGTTATTACATAGAGTTATTTTGTTTTCCAAAAAGTTTTGCTTTTACTTTTTTTAGATTTGTAATCTGCTTAGTTATGGTAGAAACAAATATTACACCAAGGGCTAGACTTCCTGCATTTGCAATTGTTGTAAGACCAAGTTCAATGGCACCTGAAATATTTCCAGTTATTGTTTCGTACATTGTATAGTACATTCCAGCACCTGGAACAAGAGGAATGAGTGCACATACTACAATTGTTGTAACAGGTGTTTTTAAAATTCTTGCGCATATTTCGGAATAAATACTAAATATTACTGAAGATAGAAAGAAGGCAAGAACATCACTAATGTTGAATCTGCTAAAAAATAAATAACAGAGCCAACTTAATCCTCCACCTAGAGCTGCAAATAATAGGTTTTTCCCTCTTATGTTAAAAATTATTCCAAATCCTAAAGATGCAATAAAAGATACAAATGTTTGAATAATCATTATTGTCATTGTCCTCCGAATAAAAATTATAATAACTTATGATTGAATTGTATTTAAGAATAAGCTTAAAATAGCACCAGTACCTACAGCAATTGATATGGCAACTAAAAATGCCTCAGCAGCTTTTGTGATTCCTGACAATAAATCACCAGCAATAGTATCACGAATAGCATTTGTTATTGTTAGTCCTGGTACAAGAAGCATAATGGAACCTATAATTGTTTTATCAAGGTTAGCACAAATATTTAATTTCATGAGTATTATAGCTAGTATTGCACACAACCCTCCACCAAGTGAATTGATGAAAAAACTATTTATATCCAATTTTTGGCAAACAGTGGAAACTATCTTAATACAAGCTCCTATTATAAAAGCAGCAAAAAAATCTTTTATGTTGCCACCAAACATAAGTGCAAAACAACCTGCAGCAGCACAAGATGAAAATAATGTAAGTGCAGCTGAATATCTGTCACTTTGAGAAATATTAATAAGCTCAGTATTCAACTCATCAATAGTCATTGATTGAGCCTGAACCTGTCTAGAAAGATTATTTATTAAATCTATTTTGTTTAAATCTACACCTCTACTTGTAATTCTTCTGACAAGAGTAACAGTTGTAGAATCTTTTGTTAAAGATGTAATTATTCCTGTAGGAGTGACAAAGCTTTCAGCATCATCAACACCAAAAGATAAACCTATTCTTACTATAGTTTCTTCAACTCTATAGGTTTCTGCACCACTCTCAAGCATTATTTTCCCAGCTAAAGTTGAAATATTTAGCAATTTATTTAAATCCATGATTAATTCCTCACATTTTTTTTATCAAATGAATTATAGCATAAATAATTTATTGATTATAGGGAGATTATTTTAAAATTTTTCATAAAACTTTTGAAAAATTAAAAAAAATATACATCTTTAATATTATAAATAAGAAATTTTAAAGTAAACATAAAAAAATGTTGATAAATATACTCAGAAATAATATAATCTGTATATAGTTAAGAATAAATATGGATATTCTTTTATTAGTTTTGTTATTATAAAAGAATATAATTTATTACTTATATAGTTAATATGTTGGGGTGATTGCAAAATGAATTTTGAAAACATTAAAAGAGAAGACAAAGAAATCTATGATCTAATTGAAAAAGAATTAGACAGACAAAGAAAAGGAATAGAATTAATAGCTTCAGAAAATGTCGTTAGTGAAGCTGTAATGGAAGCTATGGGATCGTATTTAACTAATAAATATGCTGAAGGTTATCCAGGAAAAAGATACTATGGTGGATGTCATGTAGTAGATGAAATAGAACAAATAGCAATTGATAGAGCAAAACAATTATTTGGAGCAGAACATGCAAATGTACAACCTCATTCAGGTTCTCAAGCTAATATGGCTGTATACTTTACAGTATTAGAACCAGGTGATACAGTTTTAGGAATGGACTTAAGTCATGGTGGACATTTAACTCATGGTTCTCCAGTTAATTTCTCAGGAAAGTTATTTAAATTTGTTTCTTATGGCGTAGACAAAGAAACTGAAATGATAGATTATGAAAATGTAAGACAAATTGCTTTAGAATGTAAACCAAAATTAATTGTTGCAGGAGCAAGCGCATACTCTAGAACAATTGATTTTGCTAAATTCAGAGAAATAGCAGATGAAGTTGGAGCGTACTTAATGGTAGATATGGCTCATATTGCTGGATTAGTTGCAGCAGGGGTTCATCCATCTCCAGTTCCATATTGTGATTTTGTAACAACTACAACTCATAAGACTTTAAGAGGTCCAAGAGGTGGATTAATCCTTTGTAAAGAAAAATATGCTAAGGACTTAAACAAAAACATATTCCCAGGAATTCAAGGTGGTCCATTAGAACATATTATTGCTGCAAAAGCTGTATGTTTTAAGGAAGCATTAGATCCTAAATTTAAAGAATATGCTGAAAATGTAGTTGAGAATTGTATTGAACTTGCAGAACAATTAATAAAGAGAGACTTTAAGATTGTTTCTGGAGGAACAGATAACCATGTATTCTTAGTTGATTTAAATAATAAGGATATTACAGGAAAAGAAGCAGAACAATTATTAGATTCAGTAGGAATAACTGCAAACAAGAATACAGTACCAAATGAAACAAGAAGTCCATTTGTTACATCTGGAATAAGAATTGGTACTGCAGCAATAACTACAAGAGGATTTGTTAAGGAAGATATGGCTGAAATCGCAGCTATTATGGATGAAGCGATTGCAAATAGAGAGGGAGATTTATCAGGTCTTAAAGCAAGAGTTGAAGCTTTATGTGATAAACATCCTTTATACTAAAATAAATAATAAAGGGCTATCTAATTTTTGATAGTCCTTTATTTTTATTTATATTCTATAACTGCGCATGATAAACAATTCAAGTGTGAATATTAAATAAAGAGAAAATTTTAATTTAAGGAGGATTCTTATATATTTGTATATAAGAGAAGAAACAAATGAATGAATTTAGAAATATTAATGTTAATGAGCTAGAAGATATAATGGATAAAATTAATTTGATTGATATTCGAGAAAAAGATGAATATGAGTTAAAAAGTCTTAAATACACTAAGAACATACCGATGCATGAATTATTGGAGAATTATGATGATTATTTGAATACAGATGAAGAATACTATTTAATTTGTGAAACTGGAAGAAGGAGTTTTATTACAGCAGCTGAGTTAGCGGATGCAGGATATAGAGTTATAAATGTATCCGGAGGAACAAGTGGATATTTGGGAGAAAAACTCAATTAAAATATATAAAAATAAAATGGTACCTGTTTTATTGGGTACCATTTTACTTGTTTGTATGTAGGAATTATTTAATACTGAAATTCAGTCACTTGGTTATAACAAGAATAGCTTCAAGAAAAATTGTTAAATAAAAAGTACTTTAATAATTATTATTAAACTTTGATAGAATTATATAATATAAATATTACTACTTATGATTATTACTCATAGTAATATGAAATAAAGAATAAAATTTAATTCTTTATTTGTATTTCGTTTAGGAGAGATAGAGAATTATTCAGTAATTAGTATTATCAAAATACTAATTATTATTCGTTTTTAATTATGTATATTATGAATATTTAAAATATAATACACATATATCTATATAAAGTTTATTATGTAGTATTTGTATTTTTATTGTCAATAAGTATATTAATAATATGAATTTGTTTTATTAGTATATTTATTATTGACTTTTAAGTGAAAATATATTTATAATGTTACTTTATATGTGTAGCCAAATCATTAAATTTGTGTTATAAAAGTATTGTAGAATTAAATATATCTAGGGTTTGTTAGAGGGATTTGAGTGAAAAGTAAATTATGATGGGGGAATTGGGTTGTCAGGTATAGTTGTATCTTTAGCTAGTAAGTTAAGTTTTTATAAAGAAGCTGATGTTGAGTTTCAATTTATAGATACTGCTAGCCTAAGAAAATATGCGAACAGAGGTAATGCTAGAGCTCAAAATATACTAGGAGATAGGTATTTTAATGGAGATACAGTTGATACTGATTATAAGGAAGCTGTAAAATGGTATAAAAAAGCAGCTTTTTCTGGTTATGATGTAGCTATGTATAATTTGGGTGATATGTATTATTGTGGACTCGGAGTGGCGCAGGATTACTGCAAAACTATTGAGTGGTACAAAAAAGCAGCCAGCAAGGGGAATTGTAATGCACAGTGTAATCTAGGATGTATGTATGAAGAAGGTCAAGGTATAGAATGTGATTATAAAGAAGCACTAAAATGGTATACAGAAGCTGCTATTCAAGGAGATTATTTTGCACAATATAATCTTGCAGGAATGTATATGCATTCTAAAGGTGTTGAAGAAGACTGCGAAGAAGCTTTTATATGGTATGAAAAGAGCGCTAAGCAGGGATATGAAAAAGCACAGAATACAATTGGATATATGTATGAAAAAGGGTTAGGCGTAAAACGTGATTATAAAGAAGCTATAAAATGGTACAAAGAAGCTGCAGAATTTGGGTACCCTTATGCTGAATACAATCTTGCAGGAATGTATTATAAGGGTAAAGGTGTACAGAGAAATTTAAGCAGTGCGTATAGTTGGTATAAAAGATCTGCCGCACATGGACTTGAAATTGCTAAATGTGCGTTAAAAGAAAAATTTAATAAATAAATAACATAAGCTTAAAGTGAATTATATAATTCTTTAAGCTTATGTTTTTATATGGAATTATAATCTAGTCTATAAATAAGAAATTTATTTCTATTGTCTTTTAGGTATTCTGGAAAAACAGGCACTTCTTTGTAGAGAGAAAAACATGTGTTATTTTCAAGATAAAAAATATAATCCTCAGAAGGATAATATAAAATAATATCAACAATACGCATATTTTCATCTACTGAGTCAAGAATGTTGTTTACAACTTTCATAAAAATTTGAAGTGAAAATGGATTGAAAAAATAGAACTTATTATCACAAATTTTTATGTTATATTCTTGAGCAAGACATTTTATAAATTGAATTTTGTTGTAGTCATTAGATTTATTATCATTTAAATAAGTTTTTTTATTATCAGTACAAATTTCATAATAATAATTATTCATTTCAATTCCAGTAACATAAGAATTGAAGAAATGATTAAGATAAAAGTTAAGACGTCCTTTTCCACATCCAAAATCTATAATGCTGTCATCCTCATTAAAGGAATATTCTTTGGTCAATGTATGGAGTGAATTATAAGAAGTTGCTTCATATCTATGGTAATGAAGTGAATCATTAAATATCTTTTGTTCACCGGTAGTTTTTATACTTAGTAATTGTTCATAATATTGTTCGTTCATAATAGCTCCTTTCAATGGAAAGGATAAAATATAAATTAATTATTGTCAATATATATAATTACAAAGTTAGGTATTATATAATTGAATATTTAAAAAATACAGGAGTAAACTAATGATAAAATATTTTCAATCAAAAACATTTAAGATGGCCTTATCAGCTACTATAGCAATTTTGATAGCTAATTACATGAAACTTAACTTTGGTGTAACAGCAGGAATAATTGCTATATTAAGTATTCAAGACACTAAAAGAGAAGCTCTTTTAATAAGCTTAAAACGAATAGCAGCATGTTTTATAGCAATAATTTTTTCTTTTGTTTTATATGTTGTTCTTGGAAGTAATCCAATAATATTTGGAGTATTTTTAATAATGTATATACCAATAACTATTAAGTTTAAAATACAAGAAAGTATGGTTGTTGGAGCAGTTTTATCAACACATCTTTTAACTAATTCAAATATAAATTATTACTGGATTGTAAATGAGGGAGCACTTGCAATAATCGGTGTATGTGTTGCTATGTTATTTAATTTATATACACCAGACTTAGAGGAAGAATTTGAAGTTAATAGAGAAAGAATAGAGCAGCAGTATAGAACTATTTTAAGTGATATGGCTGGAAGCTTAATTGTTAGGGAATTTCCAAGTGATGAAAAAGAAATTTTTGAAATTACAGAAAAACTTATAGAGAATAATAGAAAAATAGCTAAAAATATTTTAAATAATTACTTAATTTTAAAAAATGATTATTATTATTTAAGCTATATGGAAATGAGAGCTAGTCAATTTGAAACAATAAAGAGAATGAAAAAACATTTTTCAAGATTTTATATGACGTATTCTCAAACTGAATTATTATCAGATTATACATATAAGGTTGCATTTAATATTCATAAAGATAATAATTGTGTGGAACTTATCAATGAACTTAATATTTTAAGAAATGAATATAAAAAAATGGACCTCCCTAAGAATAGAGAAGAATTTGAAAATAGAGCATTACTATTTCAATTTCTAAATGATTTAGAAGATTTTCTGCTACTAAAAAAAGCATTTAAAGATAACTACTAATTAATTTTGATAAATGAATAAAGTAAAGCTAAAAATTCTATATCCGGTTAATTGAAAGTTCTAGGTGGAGATTTCAACACTAAATATAAGATGTTCACAAATAGTACTTACAGGGAGAATTAAGTTGGAATATGTATAGTGTTTTTCTCAGAAGGAGAGGATAAAAAATGGAGGGATTAAAAGAATTAATCAATAATAATATTGAAATTGTATTTATTCTAATAATAATATATGTGATTGGATTTATTAACAAAATAATAAGGAATATTATAAAAGAAAAAAATAATAAGAAGAGATAGTATAAGAGGATTACTTTTGTGGTAATCCTCTTAAGCATTATAATTTAGAAGTGTGGATCTATTTCATTTTGCTGAATTCTTTTTAAATCTTTTAATCTTAAATTTGTAGCTTCCATTATGGAATCAAAAGACTCTCCTTCAATAATCATTTTTTTTGCTAAATCATGGGATTGTTTACTTTTTACTTTATTCATAATAAATCACATCTTTCGTATAAAAATATTTAATCATAATTATTATGTGATTAAGTACGAAATTTATACTTAAGGTAAACTAATATAAATAATTATATTATTATAGTATAATATTTATATTAATAAAATAATTTTAGAGCAATGAGTGACAAGGGGGAAATTTTTTGAATATTATTGAAGAAGCAAAAAATATAAGCAGTAAAATCATTGAAGATAGAAGGGAATTACATAAGATTCCAGAAACAGGAATGATACTTCCAAAAACAGCTCAATATGTTATAAATAGATTGAAAAAATTAAATATTGATTTTAAAACATATGATAGCCACTCAGGAATTTGTGCAGTAATAGGTAAAAAAGAGGGAAAAACAATAGCTGTGAGGGGAGATATGGATGCCCTTCCTGTAAAAGAAGAAACAAATCTTGAATTTAAATCGGAAAATGGGAATATGCATGCATGTGGACATGATGCGCATACTGCTATTTTATTGGGACTTGCAGAACTATTAAAAAATCATGAGCATGAACTAAACGGAAAGGTTAAATTGATTTTTCAACCATGTGAAGAGTGTGGTCCTGGAGGAGCAATGGCTATGATTGAAGACAATGTTTTAGAAAATCCAAAAGTTGATGCTATGCTTGCTCTACATACTGATAATGCTATAAGAGATTATGAAAATGGTGATGTTATAGTAAGATATGGAAGTATGTCTGCATATGAAGATCCTATAAATTTAAAGATAATAGGGAAAGGTGGACATGCATCTACACCTCATGTTTGCATAGACCCAATATCAATAGCTACATTGATAATTAATAATATACAATATATATTAACAAGAGAAATAGATCAAACAATACCTACACTTATAAGTTTTACAAGTATTCAAGGAGGTAGGGGATCTAATAATATTATTCCAGATGTTGTGGAAGTTAAAGGAACACTAAGAAGTACTGATTCAAAAGTAAGAGAGTATGTACTAGACAGAATAGTAGAAATAGTTGATGGACTTACAAAAATAATGAAAGCTAAGTATGAGATTAACTTTTTAGGTGGATGCTCAGGAGTTGTTAATAACAGAGACATGGTAGATAAGTTTATTACTTCTGCTGAAAAAATTATAGGAAAGGAATCTATTCATGTATTAAATGATTATAATATGGGAGCAGAAGATGCTGGTTTCTTTTTTGAGAAAGTTCCAGGATGTTATTTTTTACTTTATAATCCTCTTCCTTTTGATGATGGAGTTATATATCCAGCACATAATTCTAAATTTATGATGGATGATTCTGTTTTATATAAAGGAGCAGCTCTATTTATGCAGACTGTTATAGATTACTTGGGATAATAAGGTTAGAATGTTGAAAATATGGCTTAAAATCGTCATCATAACATTAATTGATAATTATTTACACGAAAATAATATAATGATATAATGAACTTGTCATATTATATTAAAGAAATTTAACAATTATTATCTTTACATAATATAAAATATTTATAAATGCGGTATATTATAGAGGGGGAAAAAAATGAGTAACGAATTAGACAACAATGTAAATATAAAAGACGAGGTTAAGAATATTACAAAAAACTTAGTTGAATCTCTTTCGCAAATTTCAGCAGGTATTAATGAAGTTGCTGTTGGGGTACAACAGTTAGCAGAAATGAATACACAACTTCTTAGAGAAACAAATGAAGCTAATAAGAAGGCTAAAAATAGTGATGAAATAGTTGGAATTATACAAGATATATCAAAGCAGACAACTCTTTTAGGATTAAATGCTTCGATTGAGGCTGCAAGAGCTGGTGATTCAGGTAAAGGTTTTGCTGTTGTTGCTCAGGAAATAAGAAAGCTTTCTAATACATCTAAAGAATCAATTAATAAAATTGATACAATTATAAAGTATATTTCTAATTCTATTTCAAGTATTGATGACAGCTTAAATAGTACAAATGAAATATCTCAAAATCAATCAGCTGCATTACAGCAGATAACAGCATCTGTTGAAGAACTAAATTCAACAGCACATTTATTAGGAACAATTGCAGACAAACTTTAGCATTTTTGAGAATGGACATATGGTTTACATATATCATATGTCTATTTTCTTATGCAAGTAAAAATATAAAAAAATATATGTTATGATTTATTATTAATAAGTAACATATGTATATTCAAAAATAGGGGGTTTTTTTATGAAGAAAAAGATAATAGCATCACTATTAGTTTCTTTATCAGTTGTTGGAATACTACCAGTATCTGCACAAGCTGCATGGAAGAAAGATGCATATAATAATAATGTATGGGTAGAAGCAGGTGGCATCAAACAAGGATGGAATTTTATTGATAATTTCTGGTATTATCTAGGTGCAGATGGAGTTCCAGTAACTGGATGGTTGCAAGATAAAGGCGACTGGTACTATATGTGGTCAAATGGTACTATGGCATATAATACATGGATGACAAATGGAGGCTTATGGTATTATTTTGATGAAAATGGTAAGATGGTAACTGATTTAGTAAAAGTAGAAAGTAGAGAATATGATTTTACTAATACTGCAATTATATTATCTAAAAATATAGGACTAGATAATACAAAAAACATTCCACAGACAGCTGAGAAAGCAGTTTCAGATACTGATGTGTCATCAGTTGTAAGCGGTGAAGGAAAATAAAATTTTAGAAGAATTTATAGGTAGATTAAGTATAAACTTAGTCTGCCTTTTTAATACTAAAAGTATAGAAAAATTTATAAGAGGCTGTGATATAGTTGAAAGTGATGACTTTTAATTTGCGATGTGATTTTCCTTTAGATATTAATAATCGTTGGAAAAATAGAAGACATATTACTTATAATATAATAGATAAATATAAATGCGATATTATAGGAACTCAGGAAGCTACTGAAAATATGTATAAGGATATAAAGAAGAATTCCGATAATTATAATATAATAGGTACCCCAAGAAGTAGAAAATTTTTTGTGGAAAGAAATGATATTTTAATAAAAAAAGAAAATAAGATTATTGAATCAAAAACATTTTGGTTGTCCGATACACCAGATACAGTGGGCAGTTCAAAATGGTTTTCCGTATTTCCAAGGATTTGTACAACGGCTGTAATTGAGTTAAGTAATAAAGTGAAAATAAGAGTATGCAATTCTCATTTAGATTGTTTTACATCAAAAGCAAGAGAATATGAATTAAAAAGGCTTATGGAATTAATAGAAGAAGAGCAGATAAAAGAAGATCTTCCAATAATAATTATGGGTGACTTTAATTCTGGACCTGATAGTAAACTTATAAAAAATTTATCTTCTGGAGTTTATGGAAGCAAGAAAGTAAGTGCAGTACAGGAATATGATAAACGATTGTATATGAATTCAACTATGAGTATGTTTAAGGGGAAAGAAAAAGGACTTCATATAGATTATATTTTTGTATCAGAAGAATTTAAAGTCAATAATGTTGAAATTGTGAGATATAATGAAAATGGAAAATATCCATCTGATCATTATCCACTAATGGCAGATATAGAATTAATTTAAAAAACATATATATATTGCAATTGACAATTGACAGTTGAGAATTGACAATTAAGCTGAAAATCCTTACAGGATTTTTTGAAATTATATGCAGAATAATTACTGCAACATATATATTAAATTTTATATATAAAGATTTTTAGAAAGTTGAGAATAAGCATGTAATATACTGTTTATTCTCAAGTAAATTATATTTTTAGTCATATTATTGTGACAAAAGTAAGGACGTGGTTTATTGTCGAAAATAGAATACATGTTATATTTTTTATATATATGTATAGCTATAGTTTTAGGGGTTACAGGTGCTTATTATGTGGTAACAATGGAGGAAATTAATATTGCATCATCAAAAAATAAAATTGAAGAAAATCAGCCCCAAGATGAATTTAAGAAATATGGACAAGTTATAAAAGTTGATTCCAACTTGTGTATAAGAGAAGATGCAGATATTAATAGTGAAGTTAATTATGTTTTATATGAAGGAATGACTTTTGACATATTAGATAAGAAAAATGAATGGTATTATATACGATATAATGATATTTTTGGTTATGTAAATGAAGATTATGTTGCAGAATATGAAGATATTCCTCCTAATGAAACATATGAAGAAAGAGAACAAAATATAGTAAACAATCTTTTAAAGAAAGTACATAAGCCTATAAGTGTTGAACTTACTGCATATTGTAACTGTAGTATATGTTCAGAAGCTTGGGGATCAAAAACTGCTATGCAGACACAAACAAGAAAAGGTGTTGTTGCAGCCCCAAAAGAAATACCACTTGGAAGCAGATTATACATACCACAACTTGAGTATTATAAAGAGGACTGCATTTTTGATGTTGAAGACAGAGGTGGGGCAGTAAGATTAAAAGATGATGGCACATACATAATAGATATATGGCTTCCAGATCACGAACAAGTAAAAGAGTTTGGAAGAAATAAGGGAGTAATTTATTTAATTGAAAATTAAAGTTTGATTTTTTGAGTCCACTTTCCACTAAAGTATCTGTAATTGCTTATTAACAACTCAATACTCCATCCTATGGGTATTGAGTACCATATAGCTTTTTGACCTATTAAAGATGAAAGACTGTATGCAGCAAATACTCTTATTCCAAAATTTGATAAAGTACTTAATAAGAAAAATTTCATATCTCCACAGCCCTTTAAAATTCCATTTGCAGTACTGCTAATACCTTTTAATGTATATCCTAATGAAACAGTTCTTAAATATTCAATTCCAGTAGCGATTACAAGAAAATTTGCAGAAGAATCTACAAACATATCTATTAAATTTTTCCCATAGACAAAAAGAATAATAGTGATGGATATAGAAAAAATTAAGGTTAACTTTAAAGCTGCTTTGTAACCTTCTTTTATTCTGTCTATAAGTTTTGCACCAGCATTTTGAGCTGTAAATGTGGAAACTGCATTGCTAAGATTAATTATAGGCATAACAGCAAGAGAATCAATTTTTGTTGCAGCAGTATATCCTGAAACAATATCTGCTCCGTATGAATTAACAAGTGCCTGAACTAAAATTAATCCTAATGAGACAGTGGATTGTTGAAGCATTGTAGGAATAGCAATTTTATTTATTTTTTTCAATATATTTATATCAATATGAAGACTTATCTTATTGTTTATTTCTTGATTAAAACCTATTTTGATTTTTTTCTTTAGAAATATTATGGATAATATAGCAGAAACAAGCTGAGCAGTAAAAGTAGCAAAAGCAATTCCTAAAATTCCAAGCTGTATAATTGTAACAAAAAATAAATCTAAAGCTATGTTTAGTACAGAAGAAAATATAAGTAAATATAATGGAGTTTTTGAATCTCCAAGAGCATTAAAAACAGAAGTAGTACCATTATATAAAAACATAGGAAGAAGACCTAAAAAGTAAACTTTTAAATATAAATTAGCATCGGAAAAAATATTATAAGGAGTCTTCAAAAGCCTTAAAAGCATATGAGAAGAAAATACGCCACAAATAGTTAATAATATACTTAAAAATATTAAGGATATTAGAGAAGTATAAATTGAATTCTTCATTTCTATATAATTTTTACTGCCAAACATTTGAGAAATAACAACACTTGAACCTATGCTAAGTCCACTGGCGATAGATATAAAGAGAAAAGTTATTGGGTAAGATACTCCAACAGCAGCAAGTGAATTAGAACCTAAAAAATTTCCTATAATTATAGAGTCAGAAATATTGTATAACTGTTGAAAAATATTTCCCATTACCATTGGAAGTGCAAAAGTAATTAATATTTTATTTGGATTACCAAAAGTCATATTTTTTGCCATTATAAAAATATGCAGAATAAAATGTGAATTCTGCATAACCTCCTCTCGTTATTAAAAATAGAACTTATGTAGATTTATAATTGTAATATAGATAGATATATTATTTGTTTTATGAAGTAAAAATATAAATAATTATATATGTATAAAAACAAAAAAATAAGGAATAACTATCACTTTTTTTAGTGTTTTTCAAGAAAAATTTTTGTATAAACCCCTATAAATTTATTGAATAAATGGAAAAAAATATATTAAAAAAGTTTGTCCTAACACATATGATTTAGTATGTAAAAAAAATATGTACATAATTTGAAAATACTTCTTTTGAAAAGAAAAAATATATAACTTATAATGTGTTCATGCCATATCGGTGAGGAATAGATAGCAGCTTAAAAAATTAGCATAAATAATTTAAATGCTGATGCAGTTATCAAAAAGTAACAAGGAGTGGTTTTTTGAATAAATTAAGAAAATATATCTATAGAGGATGTGCAGTGCTCTGCCTAGGTACAGTTATTATTGGTGGAGATTATGTTTATAAACATAACAGTACTTTTGAATATCATGAAGAATTATTATATTCTAATAAAACAAATGATATTGTAGCAGATGATTATAGTAAGTATGAAAAAAAAGGAACTGTGGTTAATGTAGAAAGTATATTAAATGTAAGAAGAGAACCTTCTGTAGATAGTCCAATAGGTAATACATTGGATAATGGAGAAACTATTAATATTGTTGATGAAAAAGAAGGATGGTATGAAATAGAAGGAAATGATAACGTTGTCGGATATGTTAAATCTGATTATGTTGAAGAGCATAATCAAGAGTATCAGCCAGTAACATTAGATGTTAAAACCGATATGAAAGAAGAGCAAACTTCACAAGCGCCGGTACAAGATTTAACTAATACCTCTCAATCAGAAGCAGAAAATAGTATACAAAATCAAGTTAATGTTGAAACTGTTTCAGTAGAGGAAAAGTCTGCAGAAACACCAAAGGGAAAGAAGATTAATGTTGAGCTTACTGCATACTGTAATGATGAGAAGTGTTCTGGAAAATGGGGGGGGAAAACAGCCCTTGGAACAGAAACAAGAGTAGGAGTTGTTGCAGCACCATCTAGTATTTCATTAGGTAGTAAATTGTATATACCAGAACTTTCATATTATAAAGCTGATTCAGTTTTTGATGTGGAAGATAGAGGTGGAGCAGTGAAAACAAAAGAAGATGGGACATATATAGTAGACGTATGGTTTCCGACCCATGAGCAGGTTGAAAAGTTCGGTAGAATTAAGGCTACCGCATATATATTAGAATAGTTACATTGCTATAAGAATATTCAGGGCTAGATATTTATATATCTGGCCTTGAATATTTTTACTATGTTTTCAGCTTTTATGAATAAAAAGTCTGTGATTTATAAAAAATAAATTATACTCTATTATTCAGGAGGTGAAAAATTGCTAAAGTATAATTAGACTTTAGCAAAATATGCATGAAAAAATATATAAGATATCTTTATTGTGGAATTATAAGCATTATGCTTTTGTTTATTTATTCCATAAATATATTAGCAGAATCGGATGCTCAAACAAAAGAATTTATGAATAATCATTCGGAAATATTAAAGTCAATAAAAGAATGTACTGAATGTATAAATAAGAAAGGTGATATAAGAATTGATTTTTTAGAAGAAGTTATTCATTATAATGAGATTCAAATATGCATGTCAGAAAATTTTATAAAATGTGGAGATGATAAGAACGTAAGAAATATGGCAAAAGCTTTAATAAAGAATGCAATGGAATGTACTACAGAACTTAGTGAAATTTTAAACAGTATAAACCAAAAGCCATCAATTAATAAAGAATTAGAAGAAGAATACATAAATGAATATGCTGAATCATATGAAAAGATGATTAAAAATCTTGAGTGTAAAAGAGATGATGATATAGGAAAAATTTTTTTAAAGTCATCTATTAAGCAGCATGAATCTTTAATTGAACTGACAGAAATCTTTATTAAGTATAGTGATGATGAAAAAATCATAGAAACAGCTAAAGGTATTAGAGAAAAGAACTATAAGGAAATAAAAAAAATAAAAAGTGTATTAAGGAAAGTTTAGGGCAATTTATAGTAAAAGATCTATTAAAACTAAAGCATATGTGTTATGAGTCTGTTTTAATAGGTCTTTTAAGTACTAATATATAGTATTTATGGATAAGATATTAATATTTAAAAATATTGTGATATTATTTTGGAGAGATGAAAAGTGAGGGATTTGGAATTCACTAAAAATGAAAAGGCAGAGTTAATATATGATGTTGTGGCAGGAATAATGGCGGTAATTGCTGTATTAATTGTCATGATGGATTTTTCAAGTTCTTTTACAGAAAGAGAATTATATTATATACATATAATAGATAATATTGTTTACTTTTCATTTGTAGCAGATTATTTTATAAGGATGATTCTTTCAAAAAATAAAAAGAAGTTCTTTTTACATAATATAATTGATCTTATTGCAATATTTCCATTAGGATTTTTTGCTTCTGTCAAATATGGAAGTGTTCTAAAACTTATAAGAGTTGTTACATATTTATTAAGGTTGATTGGTGATATAAAAGAAGTTGTATTTACAAATAATTTTATCTATGCTCTTGGAATTACAATTCTTATTACTATTGCGGGATCAATAGGAATGTATTTTTTTGAAGTCAATAATAATGGTGGAATTAATAATTATGGTGATGCACTGTGGTGGAGTATAGTAACAGTTTCAACAGTTGGATATGGAGATATATCAGTTGTCACAAGAGGTGGAAGGATTGTTGCCTGTATTCTTATGATAACAGGAGTTGGTTTTTTAAGTATGCTTACAAGTACAATGTCAACTTTCTTCTTTAATAGGCATACTAAAAGATTAATAAATAATAATTCAGAGAATACACAAAATTCAATTCTTGATATATCCAACTTATCCGAAGAAAATAAAAAAAATATTATAAGTTATTATAATTATCTATGTTTTAAGGAGGAATATAAACCCTAATAGCAGTATACATTTTTTTATGTCTATATTATACTATATTAGTAGATTAGAGTAGAATAAGGGATATAGTACATGACATATTGAAAGGTGGTGAATTTGGTAAGGAATCTAAAAATTTATCTAATTTCTATCCTCTGTAGTGTTCTAACGCAATAGGTAAAATAGACTATGTTAAACGTAAATTTAAGTAATGTCTGTTTTTATTTAAGTGAGAGAAAAATAGCAAGACGCTAAAAAAGTGTTTTGTGAGGATATAAGTTTAACTAGGATTTCTTACTAAAGATTACTTATGAAAAAACCAGAACTTTTAGCTCCAGCAGGAAACTTGGAGAAACTTAAAACGGCAATAACATTTGGTGCAGATGCTGTATACTTAGGAGGAAGCAAGTTAAACCTTAGAGCTTTTGCAGATAATTTTACAAATGAACAGTTAAAAGAGGGAGTAGAGTATGCTCATGCAAGAGGAAGAAAGGTTTATGTTACATTAAACATAATACCTCATGATAGTGATATTGCAGGAATAGAAGATTACTTAAGAGAACTTTATGAATTAAAAGTTGATGCAGTTCTTGTTGCAGATCCGGGTCTTATGACAATAGTAAAAAATACAGTCCCAGATTTAGAAATACATTTAAGCACTCAGGCAAACTGCTTAAATTATGAAGCTGCAAAATTTTGGCATAGAGCAGGTGTCAGTAGAGTAGTTACAGCACGTGAAATGACTTATGATGAATTAAAAGAATTAAGAAGAGAACTTCCAGATACATGTGAAATAGAAGCATTTGTTCATGGAGCAATGTGTATGGGCTTTTCGGGAAAATGTATGCTTTCTAATTATTTAACAGGTAGAGATTCAAATAGAGGGGCATGTGCACAGCCATGTAGATATAAATATCATCTTTACGAAGAAGATGAGAATGGTGAAATGCATGAGATTTCTAATAATATAGATATATTAGACGAAAATACTAATTTTTGTACTGATCCTTCACAGAAAATTAAAGTTGTAGATGATGAAAGCAAAATTGAAATAGAACCCCATGGAGTTCATTTAATGAACTCGAAGGATTTATGTATGATAGAACATATTCCAGAACTTATGGAGTGTGGAATAGATTCATTAAAAATTGAAGGAAGAATGAAGAGTGTTTATTATGTTGCATCTGTAGTAAAAGCTTACAGACAAGCAATTGATAAATATATGAGTGATCCGGAAAATTATAAGTATGATCCAGAATGGATGGATTATCTTTTAAAACCAAGTCATAGACCATTTACAACAGGATTTTATTTTGATGACGAAGTTAAGCAAACCTATGGAAGTGCTACATATATACAAAGCTATGATATTGTTGGAGTTGTAATAGAATATGATTCTGAAAATAAAATAGCAACAATAAATCAAAAAAATAAAGTTTTAAATGGTGTAGACGTAGAAGTTTTAGAGACTGAAGGAGAGAATAGAATTATAAACTTAAAAGATATGAGAAGAAAATCTGATGGGGAAAGTATAGAGAGTGCTAACGTACCTCAAATGATTTTTACGATTCAGTGCGATGAAGAACTTAAAATAGGTGATATTCTAATAAAAAGTAAGAAATAATTTTTTAAGTAATAATAATTATATTTATATTATAATTTTTGTTTAAAGAAATAGTATTAATTATAAAATAGGAAAAAAGGTGATATATTATGGGAAAAAGTGAATTAATGCTTGATGATGTTATGGAGATTTTAAATAACCAAAAGAAGTTTTTTGATACGAATAAAACTAAAGATATAAATTTTAGAATAAATTCATTGAAAAATCTTAAAAAAGTAATAAAAAAATATGAAAATGAGATTATTAAAGCATTAAATAATGATCTTGGGAAACATGAATTTGAGTCTTATACAACGGAAGTTGGATTTATTTACAGCAGTATAGAGGACTTTATAAAAAATATAAAAAAATGGTCGAGACCTAAGAAAGTAAAGACTCCAATATTTTTACAACCAGCTAAGAGTATTATAATAAATGAACCTTATGGAACAGTTTTAATAATAGGACCTTTTAATTATCCATTTCAGCTTATAATTGAACCGCTTATAGGAGCACTGGCAGCTGGAAATACTGCAGTAGTTAAACCTTCAGAAATGTGTCCTAATGTATCTATGATACTTATGAAAATTATAAATGAAGTGTTTGACCCAGAATATGTTGCTTGTGTTGAAGGGGCTGTAGAAACATCATCAAATCTTCTTAAGAGCCACTTTGATTATATATTTTTTACTGGAAGTGAGAGGATTGGAAAAATTGTTATGGAGAATGCAGCCAAAAATCTTATTCCAGTAACATTAGAACTTGGCGGGAAAAGTCCGGTAATAGTAGATAAGACAGCAAATATAGATAATGCGGCTAAAAGGATTATTTGGGGTAAAACTGTTAATAATGGTCAGACATGCGTAGCTCCAGATTATGTACTTGTTCATAATGATGTAATAAATGAATTTATAAAAAAAGCAAAACAAACAATAAAGGAGTTTTATGGAGAGGATATTTCAAACAATAAAGATTATGGAAGAATAATAAATGAAAATCATTTTAATAGACTAAAAAATATAATAGACAAAGAAAAGGAAAATATAATTTTTGGAGGGAATTATAATAAAAAAGATATGTTTATAGAACCAACATTAATTGTTAAAAATGCTTTTACTGGAGAAAGTATGTCCCAGGAAATATTTGGACCTATATTACCCATTATTGGTTATGATAATATTGATGAAGCCATAAAACAAATTAAAGGTTTATCTAAACCACTTGCTTTATATTTATTTACAGAAGATGTTAAGATAGAAAAACATATTTTAAATGAAATGTCTTCAGGTGGTGTATGTATCAATGATACTATAACACATCTTGCAAATTCTAATCTTCCATTTGGAGGTGTTGGAAGTTCTGGAATGGGATCATACCATGGAGAAGAAAGCTACAGTACATTTTCCCATAAAAGAAGTATATTGAAGAAAAGTAGTAAAATTAGTTTTACTATGCTTTTTCCACCATATAATAAAAGTAATTTAAAATTAGTAAAAAAATTCTTAAGGTAAAATAATTGTAAGGAAAACATATAAACTCGTAATAATTAAGTAAATATAATAATATTGTTCCTTTCTGATTATACTATAACTGTTATTTTAAAATGAAGACTCATTTTTTAGGCTACATTGAAAGGAGCAGATAATATGGAAAGAACACATTATATGGTAGATGGACTCGCTAATGAAAATATGAAGACACAGGTTAAAAATGCATTAGAAAAAATAGATGGAGTAAATAATGTATGTGTCGACTTGGCTAGAGGAAGTGTTGAAGTTATTTATAATAGCCCTGCAACTCTATTAGAAATAAAACAATGTATTGAAAATACAGGTCATCCTGTTCATTAAAATAAAAATAAAATTCCTTCAAATTATTGAGGGAATTTTATTTTTTTTAACTATCTTTTATTTTATGTAAATGTCTTATTAACCTTCAATTATTTTCACATAAAAAGTTCTGTTTCTAGGACCATCAAATTCACAGAAGTAAATATCTTGCCACATTCCTAAAACAAGTTTACCTTTATTAAGAATCAATGTCTGAGATGCACCTATACATGAAGATTTTAAATGAGCATGAGAATTACCTTCAAAATGTTTATAATTAGAATCTATTGAAGGATAAGCTTTTTCATATCCATAAATAAGATCGTCTACTACATCTGGATCTGCATTTTCATTAATTGTAATTCCAGCAGTGGTGTGGGGACAATATACAATTACTATTCCATCTTGTATTTTGCTTAATGAAATATCATCATTTATATACGATGTTATATCAATAAGTGTTTGCTTTTTATTAATTATCAATGAATGTTCAAAGAAATTAGTCATAATAGGCAGAACCTCCTTATATTAAGTTATAAATATTATACTATAACGAATTTATCAAATCTATTTTTAAATTACAATATAATAGTTAATAAGGAAAAAAGTAAAAATAATAAAGGAAATTTAATGTAGATATAGAATAAGTATTAAGTAACTTATAAAGTAAGGGGGGAGAAATTTAAATGATAACAGAAGCAAATAAAGGAATAGGATTTTCAAGAGTATTTGCTACAGTTTTTTGTAGTTTATTTATTATGCTTGGGAGTCTATGCTTAAGCTATCAAACAGTTTATGCACAAACAAGCAAAGATGATGAAAGTAAAATAGCAGCTTCTTCTGAAAGCAGTTATGTTTTAACTTTAATTGAACGAGGAAACATTAAAGAAAAAATAACAGGATCAGATATAAATTTAAAAACTATTAATGAACAATCTAAAGAAGTTTCTTTTGATTATAATTTATTAAATAATGTTATTAATAATCTTTCATGTTTTGATGAAAATAATATAATTGAATCAAAGAATGCAAAGCTAGAATATGTAGGGAACCGATATATAATAAGAAAAGAGATTTATGGAACTGAAATTGATAAAAATATTTTATATCAAAATATTGTAAGCGCAATAAAGAATGGACAAAAAACAATTAATTTAAATTCTATAAATTGTTATAAGGATCCTGTATATACTTCTACTTCACAAGCAGTTATAAATGCACAGAATACTCTTAATAGATATGTTTCTTCAAAGATATCATATAACTATGGTACAGATGGTAGTGTTCTTGATGGAAACACTATAAAGGATTGGATATACATTAATGGTGAATTTCAGATAACAATTCTTGAAGGAAAAGTAAGAGAATATGTTGATTCAATAGCTGATAATTACAGCTCATCTTTAGGATACACAATACCTGTTTCAGGTGGTAGCAGTGGAAATAATCATAGCTGGAGTGTTGATAGAGTAGCAGAAACTTCTGCATTAATTGAAAATATAAAAAATGGACAAAATATAACAAAAAATCCTGCTTTCGTTCAGAATTCATATGCAAGCTATTATAAGACTTTAGGAAATACATTTGTTGAAGTTGATATGGGAAGACAATATTTATGGTTCTATAAAAATGGATATGTAGTTGCTGAAGGAGATATAGTAACAGGTAATATGAGTCTTGAAGGTTGCCCAACTCCAACAGGAGTATATACATTAAACTCACGTCAGAAAGATACAGTTTTAATAGGGCCTGATTATCAATCACCAGTATCATTCTGGATGCCTTTCATTGGTAATAGCATTGGACTTCATGATGCAAGTTGGAGATGGAATTTTGGTGGAGATATATACAAGAATAATGGTTCACATGGTTGCATAAACCTTCCATATTCCCTTGCACAGACTATTTACAATAATATAAGCGTAGGAACGCCTGTAATTTGTTTTTATTAAAGAAAAGAGTACACTTGAAAATACGAGTGTACTCTTTTTTGATGCATAGAAAATCTTATATTTTCTACCGAAATTGTTAATTGTTCATTATTAATTGTAAACTAAAAAAGTGACACTGATATATATGTGAGATAAGGTTAGAACTTCTTTAATAGTCCACACAATACTAGAAATAATATTGCAATTAAAAATGAAGCGTATATAAAAATACTTGAATATTTTCCAATAAATTTTGTTGTTTGCTCACCGTAAGTATAATTCATGGGAAGAGAATTAACATTCCCATTCTTATCAAATAACATCTTAACTGTTTTATCCTTTGCTAAATAGGAATCTTCTAGTGGAATTATTTCTAAATTAGTGCAGTCCATGTGACATTTCTTACAATACAATCTTATTCTATCTTCAATTTCTGGATTCATATTAAGGTATCAACTCTTTCTATGGAATATTTTGTAATTATAAAAACATTATAACATTAAATAGATATCATTTATAAGCGTATATGCATTAATATAGTAAATTAATTTATTAATAAGTATATATTGATTGAAAATTAATTAATATAGGATAAAAATAATAAAGTGTTAAATAATATCATGTAAACGTGATATAAATACAACATATATAGTTTAAAATTGACAAATAGATAACTGAGTGATAATATTGTTATGTCATTATAAGGAAGTGTGATTAATTGTAGGAAGTATAAGATAATTAATCACACAATATTTATTAAATATTGGGGGCGAAAAGATGAATGGTTTATTAATGATTGGACTAGCTATGATTGTTTTAGGTGGAGCCTATATAATATATGGAAGATGGCTAGCCAATACATGGGGGATTGACCCAAAAGCAAAGACACCAGCATATACAAAAGAAGATGGTGAAGATTTTATACCAACACCTAAAGGGGTAGTGTTTTCACATCAATTTTCATCAATAGCAGGTGCAGGTCCTGTAACTGGACCAATACTTGCAGCAGTATTTGGATGGGTACCGGTATTATTATGGATATTAATTGGAGGGATTTTTTTCGGGGCAGTACATGATTTTGGTGCACTATATGCATCTGTAAAAAATGAAGGAAAATCCATAGGAGCTATTATTGAAAAATATATAGGTAAAGCTGGAAGAAAATTATTCTTCTTGTTTGCATGGATTTTTTCACTTTTAGTTATTGCAGCATTTGCAGATATGGTAGCTAATACATTCAATGGATTTAATGCAGATGGAACACAAAATGCACCAAATGCAGCAGCTGCGTCAATATCAATGTTATTTATAGTTGTGGCAATGGTATTCGGACTCTTTATCAAGTATAAGAAGCCTAGTCAAGGTCTTCAATTTGGAATTGGAGTTATACTTTTAATTGCTATGCTTGCAGCAGGAATTGCATGTCCTATATTTTTAGGTAAAGGTTCATGGCTTGCAATAGTTTTTGTATATCTTTTCTTAGCAGCAATTATGCCAATGTGGCTTTTAATGCAGCCAAGAGATTATTTAAGTACATTCTTATTAATAGGTATGATTGTTGGAGCCGTACTTGGAATTGTAGTTGCAAATCCAGCAATGAATCTTCCTGCCTTTTCAGGATTTGAAGTAAATGGAAGTATGTTATTTCCAACGTTATTTGTAACCATAGCATGTGGTGCTGTTTCAGGATTTCATAGTTTAGTTTCATCAGAAACATCTTCAAAACAGGTTAAGAATGAAAAAGATATGCTTCCAATAGGTTTTGGGGCTATGCTTATAGAATCACTATTAGGAGTAATCGCATTAGTTGTTGTTGGTTATGCAGCAAAAGGTGGGGTTATGCCTAAGGGAACTCCGTTTTCGATTTTTGCAGGAAATGTAGCAGGGTTTTTAGGGTTACTTGGAATACCAGAACATGTTGCAACTTGCATAATGACAATGTGCGTTTCAGCATTAGCACTAACATCATTAGATTCAGTTGCAAGAATAGGACGTATGTCTTTTCAAGAATTTTTTATGACTGATACATTAGATAATGATAAAGAAATGTCTGGATTTACAAAGATTATGACTAATAAATACTTTTCAACTATATTCACTCTTTCAGTTGGAGCATTATTATCACTAGGTGGTTATAACAATGTTTGGCCTTTATTTGGAGCTGCAAATCAGTTGTTATCAGCATTAGTCCTTATTGCACTTGCGGTTTTCTTAAAAACAACAAACAGAAAAGGATTTATGCTTTGGGGACCGATGATAATGATGTTATGTGTAACATTTACAGCATTAGTTCAAGCATTGATAAAAATATTTAAAAAATTATTTGTAACTGGTGAATTTGCATTTCTTACTGATGGGTTGCAATTACTATTTGCAATATTGCTAATAGTTCTCGGGTTTATGGTTGCTGTGTCATGTTTCAAAAAACTATTGGGAAAAGATATTATTCAAGATATTGAAACTAATCCACAGGTATAATAAATAGTACTTTTAAGAATTTATTTAAAAATATGATAAATTTAAATTGAGAAATAAAAATTAATTAGTAGAATTGGACATTTTAAAAAGACAAGCCATTTTGTATTATTCAATATGGCTTGTCTTTTTATAAATTAACTTTCTTTGCTAATTAGTTTGTCATTATGAAGAATATGACCAGTAAGCCATTGATTAAGTAATTCAAGCAATTCTAGAATATATTTATCAGGATTACTATCTATAGTTTTATAATCTACTTCATTTATTTTTTTTATGAAGGCATCATGCTCTATTTTTTGAGTAAAACGTCTTTTATAGTTGATGCTGTCCATATATTCTTCTTCTGCATTAAAGTGAAAAACAGTATAATCCCTTAATTCATCAACTAAGTCTATGACTTTATCATATTTGTCTATTGTAAAATCATTTTTTAGAAGAGTATATGCTTCATTTGCTATTTCAAATAATCTTGCATGTTGCTCATCAATAAAATCAATTCCAGTTTTAAATTCATCTTTCATTTCATACATATTAAAAACCTCCATTTAATAATTACTAACAAAACTATTATACACTAATCATTGAAATTTTTTCATAATACTTTTAAACTAATTATGTAATACTATTAATTAGTGAAATTAAATATTATGATTAGACGTAATATTTATAAGAAAGGAAGCGATATTATGGAGTTAAATTGGAGCTTAAAAGAAATATATGAAGGTTTTGAAAGTAATGAATTCACTACAGATTTAGAAACTTTGGATAGGATTATAAAGGATATAAATGTATGGGTGGACTTTTTACCAAGAGATAAAGAACACCAGGTTGAAAATTTAGAAAACTATATAAAAAAATTTACAATATTTAATGATTTAAGAGATAAGTTATCTATGTTTATAAATCTTAAGCTCAGTGTTAATACTCAAGATAAGATTGGACTAAAATACAGTGATATTTTGGAACATAAATTAACTGGTATAGTTGAAAGTAATACAAAAATAGAAAGATATATAAGTTCCATTAAAGATATAGATGAATGTATAAATCAATCTGTATATTTAAAGGAACATGAGTATATATTGAAAGAAATTATAAAAACAAGCTCTTATTTATTAAGTGAGAAGGAAGAAAATATAATAGCTAGTATGAGAAATACTGGATCAAATGCTTGGATTAAATTAAAAGATAACTTAATATCCAACCTTATGGTTGAAATACAAGAAGATAATGAAGTTAGAAAACTTCCATTAACAGTTGTATTAAATATGGCTTATGATAAAGATGAAAACATTAGAAAAATGGCATACGAGGCTGAAATTAATTCTTATAAGAAGATTGAAGAAGGTGTTTGTGCATCTTTAAATGGTATTAAAGGTGAAGTTCTTACTGTATGCAGACTAAAAAATTTCAAATCTCCATTAGAAGAAAGTCTTTTAAAATCTAGGATGAATGAAAAGACATTAGAAGTAATGCTTGAAGCAATGAAAGAAAGTTTCCCTATTTTTAGAAAATATCTAAAGAGAAAAGCTGAAATTCTTGGACATAAAAATGGCTTGCCTTTTTATGATTTATATGCACCAGTATGTGAATGTAATATGGAGTACACATACGATGAAGCTGTAAAATTTGTTGAGAAAAACTTCAGAACATTTAGTGATAAGTTAGGAGATTATGTATTAAAGGCTGTAAATAACAACTGGATAGATGTAATGCCTAAAGAAGGCAAGGTTGGAGGTGCTTTTTGTGAAAATCTTCAATTTATAGGTGAAAGCAGATTTTTATTAAACTTTGGAGGAAGTTTCAGTGATGTTGTTACATTAGCTCATGAACTTGGCCATGGTTTTCATGGTGAATGTTTAAAAAATGAAACAACAATGAATTCATATTATCCAATGCCTATTGCAGAAACAGCATCCACATTTTGTGAAACAATAATAAAAAGAGCAGCTTTAAAAAATGCAGATAAAAAACAAGCACTTGCAATACTAGAAGCAGAAATAAGTGATTGTACACAAGTAATTGTAGATATATATTCAAGATTCATTTTTGAAAGTAAGTTTTTTGAGAAAAGGGAAGAAAGTGCATTAAGTGTAGATGAAATTAAAGAGCTTATGATAAATGCACAAAAAGAATCATATGGAGATGGTCTTGATAGGGATTATCTACATCCATATATGTGGACTTGGAAACCACATTATTATGATCCAGAATATAATTATTATAATTTTCCTTATGCATTTGGTTTACTTTTTGCTAGAGGATTGTATGAAAAATACAAAAATGATAAAGAAAATTTTGTAGATGAGTATGAAAAACTTCTAAGTATCACTGGAAAAAATAATTTAGAAGATATAACAAAAACTATGGGAATAGACATAACAAAAAAAGAATTTTGGAAATCTTCATTAAAAACAATTGAAGATGATATTGAGTTATTTATAGAATTGAGTAAAAAATAGTTTTTAAGAAAGAGGAATAAATGATAGGAATACAAGAAATAGACATAAACATTTTAAATTACATTCAGGAGAATATCACAAATCCATTGCTGGATAAAATTATGCCTGTTATCACTTCTTTAGGGAATATGGCGCTTTTATGGATTACTGTGGGAGTAGTACTATTCACCATAAAAAAACACAGAAAATATGGATATATGGTATTTTTAGCTCTACTATTATGCTTTTTAATAGGAAACCTTGCATTAAAGCCATTAGTAGCAAGAATAAGACCTTTTGATGCATATCCTTTAATTAATGGACTGCTTATAAATGCACCTAAGGATTTTTCATTTCCATCAGGACATACAATGTGCTCATTTGCACCATCTGTAGTTTTGTTTTATTTTAACAAGAAGATCGGAGTTTGTGCATTGGTTATAAGTGTATTAATTGCACTTTCAAGATTATATCTTTATGTACATTATCCATCGGATGTTTTATGTGGAATGATAATTGGTGTAATAAATGGAATTATAGCGATAAATGTAATTAATAAGTTTTACCATAAAATGTAAAAGTGTGATATTATATTATAGTGACAGTCAAAAGGGAAAAAGAGAAATAGGATATAACAATAGGGTTTGAGGAGATGAAAAGTATGGTCAGCTTAAAATATCCAGCAATATATACTGATAGTATTGGATGTGAGAAATGTACTGTTTATTTATGTGATAAAAATTTTCAGTTGAAAGTTAGAGGATTTGATTTTTATAGTGATCAGTATGATTTTGATTTTTATTGTGAAGATATAAATGAAACAAAAAAGCATTTCTATTTAAAAGATAATGAACTTATAGACTATGTTTTAGATATAAGAATAAAAGTACCCATAATTTATAACAATACTGAATATATAGAAAAAGCTATATTGCGAATTGAGAGACAGAAAAATTATTATAATAACAGACTTATAATTGATAAAAAAAATACAGCAGAATGTATAGCAACGGGGGTTAATTTTAAAAATATAATATATAATCTAAAAAGTATTCTTCCTAACGAATATGAAATAAAAACAGATACGAGACAATTATTAGCTATATAATAATTATTATTTATTAATATGAGTGAGTTATAGAAAAATATTTAAAATTATTATATAATATTACTAAAGATTAAGTATAGGAGGGAGAATTATGTTTTATAATGTAGCCGATATTGTAGATAAAACTATAAAAATAGAAGAAAAAAGAATAGTTATGATTAATGATTTAATAGATGAGAATAGAAATCTCCCGACTATAAATTTATTAGGAAAAGTTTTTCGAAAAGAAAGTTTTAAGATGATATCTTACTATAAAGATATTAAAAGAGAGATTAGTAATTGTGAAGTTGAAGAAATAGACTTTAGAACATATGATAAAATATCTTTTTTAATAACTGAATTTTATAATAGTATGTTTATACCGAATACTAAAACACCAAAAGAATATCTTAAACATGCATTAAATATTGCAGTAGATGAACTTGCATTGTTCATTGATATTCAAGGAAGAATCGTAAATAATTCTAGAAATACTTATAAAATAACATATGAGGTTTTATCAAAAATAATATTAAGATTAGAAAAACAGGTTGAAAATATTGATAAACTGTTAAAAAATTAATTTGTTTAATCAAAAACAAAAAAACTATTGTAAAATTACGTTATTAACTTTAAAATATAAATAGAGTTACTAACGCAAAGGAGCGTATCAATAATTTGTGATTATTTGATATGCTCTTTTTCATTGGTATTAAGAATATATCAAAAAGAAGTAGAGGGGATAATATGGATAAAATAGATTATAAGATTATAGAGCTTCTTCAGGAAAATGCAAGATATCCATTAAAGCATCTTGCAGAAGAGGTCTTTTTATCAACGCCAGCAGTTTCAGCACGTATAGAAAAGTTAGAGGAAGCAGGAGTTATTACAGGCTATTCTGCGCATTTAGATCCGTTAAAACTAGGTTATAATATAAAGGCTTTTATTAATTTGGAAATGTCTCCGAAACAGAAAGTTGAATTTTATCCATTTATAGCATCATGTCCAAATGTTTTAGAATGTAATTGTGTAACCGGAAAGTATTCTATGCTTATTAAAGTTGCATATCATACAACTCTTGAACTTGATGCATTTATAGGAGAGTTGCAGAAATTTGGAAACACTGAAACACAAATTGTGTTTTCTACTGCTGTTGAACATAGGGGGATAAGCCTTAAGGCTGAGTATAGCGATAATTAATTGTAACTATAAAATGTTACAAATATTAATTTAATATGAAAGGATAATCAATAAATATTGTATATAAGAATAATGAATAAGATAAAGAATATCATAAAATATCTTATAGGTTTGTTAGAAATAGATATAGTAAGAATAGTATTTTTTTCAATAATTACTATAATATTATTAATGGCTTTTGTACATAGGATAGTATCATAAATGTTTTTATAAGATAGAAATAAAGTAATAAAACAGAAACTTGTCTCATAAACTTATATTAGTAAAGTATTGACTAATGGTCTGCTTAAAGTGATCTACGAATTAGATTATTATGTCAGATTAATAATAAGGAGGAGATATTGTGACTGAGTATGAAGAAAAGCTTAATGAAAATAAGAACATAATACTGAGGAACATTCAGCAGGGGAAGCAGGCAGGCGTAAATAAGGTTTCAGCTGTCTTTGCAGTAAGTAAGCGAGATGAATTAAGAAAGAATATGGTTACAGATCTAGCTGTATGGCTAATATCTAATGGATATAAAGTGTCTTTAAAGGACGGGGAACTGGAAATACTAACTATAGAATGGGAATGATTTTAGCAGAATTAACATATTAGTACTAAAATGTTTGTTGTAGTTATTGTATATCTTACATAAACTTAGAAGATATACTATTAATCTTGTTGAAGAATAATTAAGGGCAATTTTATGTGAATACATAAAATTGCCCTTTGAATTTTACTAGAAATTAATAAAATGCAAGGAAAATATATACTGTATTATTGAGAAATTAAAATTATTAGCATATACTATAAAAAAGATTAAGCTATTAAAATTTAAATTAACTGTGGTATAAGGAGGAATAGTATATGGATGAAAGATATGATATAGCTATTATTGGAAGTGGTCCGGCAGGTCTTTCAGCAGCGCTGAATGCAAAAATAAGAAAAAAGAAATTTGTTATTTTTGGAAATGATGAATTAAGTGGAAAATTGGTAAAAGCTCAAAAGATAAACAACTATTTAGGGTTTTATGGAATGAGTGGAGCTGAAATAAAAGAACAGTTCGATAGCCATATTAAATCAATGGATATTAAAATTACCAATGAAAGAATAAACAATATATATTCAATGGGTGATTATTTTGCATTAATGGCAAATGATAAGACATATGAAGCATTAACAGTAATTCTTGCAACAGGGGTTAATTTTGGAAAGCCATTTGAAGGAGAAGAAAGACTTCTTGGAAAAGGGGTAGGATACTGTGCAACGTGTGATGCACCTTTATATAAAAATAAAGTAGTAACTATTATTGCATATAATAAAAAGGAAGAAAGTGAAGCAAATTTTGTGGCTTCTATTGCTTCTAAAGTTTATTATATTCCTATGTATAATGAAAATATTGAATTAGATCCTAAGATAGAAGTTATTAAAGGTATACCAATAAAAATAGAAGGGCAAAATAAAGTAGAAAAATTAATCCTTAAAGATAGAGAAATTGAAACAGAAGGTTTATTTATATTAAGAGAGAGTGTATCACCAGGGCAGCTTGTTCCAGGCTTAAAAGTAACAGAAAATCATGTTGAAGTTGATCGGTTTATGAAAACAAATTTAAATGGATGTTTTGCAGCTGGAGATATAGTTGGAATGCCATATCAATATATTAAAGCAGCTGGAGAAGGAAATATTGCAGCACTTTCGGCTGTATCATATTTAGATAAATTTAATAGAAAATAGAATTATTATATAATAAAGAAAATTGTGCGTGATATTGAATATAGTTATGCACAATTTTCTTTTTATATACATTAATATTTAGAATGGGTTAAGGGAAAATTAAATTTTATAACAGAAGATGTAATATATTAAGTTATATTAGATAAATAAGGGTTATTATGCTAATATAGAATTAATAGTACATAATATTATTTGTGGAGATTAGTATGAAAAAAGATAATTATATTTTAAGTGTAATAGATGAAATAACAGAAGTATTACAAAAAAATGAATATGTAAGAGAAAGATATTATAATGACGTTGCATGGCTTAAGGAAAAAGCAAAATTTATAAAGAAAAATATTGTACGTATAGCTATTATGGGAATAACAAGCAGTGGAAAATCAACTTTAGTTAATGCACTTCTTCAAGAAAAGCTGCTTCCAGTAGCAATTAAGCCAAGTTCAAGCATAATTATCACATGTTCAAAAGGAAGTTTAAGGCAGGCTACAGTATATTTTAATGATAAAAATCCTATGGTTTTAAAAGATAATGAACTAAATGAAGAAAATATAGGAAGATATTGTGATGAAAGCAAAAATCCTAATAATGAACTTCAGGTAGCACAAATAGACATAACAACTCCCTTATTTATGCTTGATGAAAATATACATATTATAGATAGTCCTGGTCTTGATGCGTGTGATTTAGAAATTCATGAAAAAGTGACTATGGAGATACTTCTTCCTACAATTGATATATGCTTATTTTTAACAACTGTAAAAGCCAATAGTGATGAAATAAATTCGGAGAAAATGAGAATAGTAAATAGAAGAGGCAAGCAAATAATTCTTGTTCAGAATATGATTGATTCAGTTGAAGAGAAAATAGGGAAGAATGGAATTGTAGAAGAGAGTAAACTTGATATATTAAAAAAACATAAAAAAAGAGGAGAAAATCTTTTAAAATCAGCAATTTATCAATGTAATTCCAATGATAGAGTAAGTACTAAAGAAAAAAATAATATAGCAGCAGAAAATTTTGAAGTAGTGCAGATTTCTGCTTTGAATGCTTTAAAAGGTATCATTAATAAAGATGAGGAAATTTATAGAAAGTCTAATTTTAATGAATTTATACATGGAATTGAAAAGTGTGTGAGTAAACTGGCGCCTAAAATAAATAGGGAAAGAGGCATAAGTCTCATAAGTAAAATTGAAAGTATAATAAAAACTGATAGAGAAATAATAGACGAAAAAAATGGAAAAATAAATGAAAGTTCAGATATTGTAACTAAAAAAGATATTGATGATGCTTTCAGAAATTTTAAAAAATTAAAAGAAGAAGTTACTTTAAAAATAGAAAGTGTTGATGGGATTTTATATGAATGTATAAATGACATAAAAAACTCAAAAGAATATAACTTAAAAGCATATGAGAAAATAATAAACAGAATTAATAGAGAAAAGGAACTTATTGAAGAAGAAATTCTTTTAACAGTAAAAGCATGTGAATATAAGAAAAATATTTTATATAAAAAGCTTAATATGGATGTCATATATAGTTATGCTCTGCCAAGTATGGATTATGAAAGTGTAAAAGTTATGCATAAGTATAAAGAAAAAACTGAAATGATAAAGAAACAGGGTGTATTTAACAAAGGCAAAAGAATATTCTCTAATGTTTTTGATAAAAGTTGGGGATATGAAGAAAAAGTACTTGATGAGAAAATTATAGATAAATCAGCTACAATAAAAAAACTAGAAAATGTATGTGATGTTAACAGAGTAAAATATGTAAGTATATTAAGAGAATGGACTAAACAATACACTAGATCAATTAATGTTTTTTATAATGAAGTTAGCAAACGTGAAAAAGAATTAACTGATAAAAAGAACCAAGATATAGAAATATATAAAATAAAACAGATATTTAATGACCTAGAAAAAATAAGAAATGAACTTATACTAAGAAAAAATCCTACAAATGAGGAGCTTGAATTAGCAGCAACATTAAATGAAACGAAATCTTTGAATACATTAAATAATAATGAGAGTTTTAAAACAGTAAGCGCTATTATAGATAAAAGTAGTTATAATGTTTATAAAATAATAAATGATATATGTGAAAAAAATTATAGATTCATTGGTAGATATATGAATGATTTATCAAACAATCTTTTAAAAAATAATAGCACTGATTTATTCTGGACATGGGATGAAGAGACAGCGGTAAGATTCATTGCAAGAATAAGTGGAATATATTTATCAAATGAACAGATTAATGAATTAAAAGAATTTGGTATATTTAAGTACAAAAATATAAATGTTGTCTATGAAAATAACATAAATAAAATAAAGCTTTATGAAAAGTTAAAAACTATTTATGGTGAAAGCTACAATATGTATGTTATATTTAATGGAATTCAAATTGCCAATTCTGAAAAATATATAATAAATAATGTGAATTTAAGAGAATTTTTAGAATACAATTCTGTTATTGTGAATCTAGTTGTTGATTCATATAAGGAATTTTTTAGTGGAAGAAATATTAAAGAACTTTTAGTTGAAGTGGAAATGTTAAAGAGAAAGCTTATTAAAAAATTTAACAAAGATAAAATTGGGAAAGTGCTTATAAATTCAAAAAATCCAATATATAATATGGCACTTATAGAGTGTCAAAGTAGAAGTAATTTTGTTTTAAGTACTTATAAAGATATAAAAGAAAATCTTATGAGAAATATGTTATCACGTGGAGCAGAAGAAAAAGAAACAATAGAAGAAATTTTAAGCTTCTTTTTAGAAAATGGACAAAATGTGGAGGAGAATCATGGACGATAAATCTATATTAATACAATGTGATGAAATGACAAAAAATATGATGGGTGAACTTCAAGGGGAAATGATAGAATCTTTAGCTAAAGTATCAAAAAGCATGACAGCTGAAGTTATTGAAAAAATCAAACCAATGGAGAAAAAAATAAATGACTTAAAAAAAGAACTTGGTGATTTTTTAGAAGACAATGAAGAATTTCAAGAGATGATTGAAACTATTAATGGTAGTATGGACCGTATAACAAAAGGAATTGAAACAACCATAGAATCAGCGATAATCAAAGTTATAAGTGAACAGAGTAAGATGGTAGTTGAACATAATAAACTTTTTAATGAGAATTTACACAAATTGATGGAAGATACACAAAAAATTAAAGAGAGTTTTGAAAGTTCAAATACAATAATTAATGAAGAACTTAAAAAGTTAGATTCGAAAATTGATGAGATGACTTTTGAGCAGCTTGAAGATAAACTTGCTATTTTAGGAATAAAAATAGTTAAAGATGCAAGTAAGAATAAAAATGAGATTTTAGAAAAGATAGAAAATATTAAAACTGAAGAAATAGAAAGTAAAATAACTGAACTTGAGCATGGAATTGAAAGTAATTTCTTTAGCAGCAAACAGTTGATGTGTGAAAAAATTAAGGGAATTAGTGATAAAATAGATGAAAAAGAAATATTAATAAAAATAATTCATGGATATGAAAATGAATTAAGTGAAAAAATAAGAAGTATTCAAGAAGAAGTAGAATGGAGTAATAAATCATTCTTTTCAAGAATTTTTGGTAAGAAAAGAGATTAGCTTTTTATAAAAAGAGGAGAGAACAGTAATGACATATATTGATATAGTTAATGATTCTAGATTTAATGAATTATTAAAAAAGTATATGAATGAAAATTCGGAATTTGATTATAGAGAATATTTTGAGCATTTTATAGAGAATCTAGATAAAAAGGAGATACTTATTCCTGTACTTGGAATACAGGGCGCAGGAAAAAGTAGTTTTTTGAATTCTATTCTTATGAGTGAAAATGTACTTCCAACCGATGTTGATGAAACAACATGTGTGCCTGTAGAAGTTCATTATGGAGAAAATATTAATGAAGCTGAAGTATATTTTGTTGGAAGGCCAAAGGAAGTTATAAAATCTGAACAGTTAGAAAAATATGTTCACAACGATTATAATCCAGCAAATGAACTTGGGGTAAGTAAAATAGTATTATATAATAATAGTGAAATATTAAAGGATAATATTGTGCTGGTAGACCTTCCTGGTGTTGGGAGTCTTACGCCTGAAAATCAAAAAACAACACTAGATTATGTCAATAAATTAGTTGCAGGTATATTTATGATAAGGACTAATCCTCCTATAACAAGGACAGAAAAGAATTTCATAAATGCATTGTGGCCTAAATTATCAAATACAATATTTGTTCAGAATAAATGGAATGATGAAAGTAACGAAGATGCACAGGATGCGAAGGAACACAATGAAGGTGTTCTTAATGGAATAAGTAGTGCTTACAAGGATGATAAGCATGTTAATGTAAATATAGTCAATGTATATGAAGCTGTAAAAGGAAAATTTACAAAGGACAGCCAACTATATAAGGATTCTGGAATAGAAAATGTTTTAGATGAGATAAAGAGTATATCTGTAAAGTATAATAGTTCCCTCATGCAAACTCTTGAAGGTAAAATAGATGAAGTACTTATTAGTATTAATGATAGAATAGAAAATTATATTTCAGCATCACTTAATAAATCCAGCGAAAATGAACTTGAAAAAATAAGAAGAATAAATGAAATAAAGGAAATCTTAGCAGAAAATAAAGAATATTTTAAGAATATTAGAGACTATTCTTATGATAGAATGGATTATATAATAAGTGAAGCTACAGATATAATTAATTATAATATGGAAAACTTAAGGTGTGAGCTAAAGAGAATAATAAACAGAGGTATTGTAGATGGTGAACTACTAAGTTCAATATATAAGGAACTATCAGATAAAGCAATAAATAGCATTATGGAAGAGGTTTTAAATATAACAAGTGACCTTGTTAGAAATCTTAATAGCAAAATTCAATATATAAAAATTAAAGGATTTGACGGTACTTATGAAAATATATCGTTTTTTAATAAAAGAAGTACAGTAAAATTTGAAAAATCACTTCCATCACTTTTAGGTGTAAGTTCAGGTCTTATTGGTACAGTTGGAGCTATAAGTAGTCTTGGAGGCCCACTTGGAATTTTGGTTGGCATGGGTATTGGTTTTGTCTTTTCAATAATTGGTGAAAATCTTAGAAAAGAGATACTCCATACAAGAGCAAATTATACAATAAGAGATTTAGAGCCTATGCTTGAAGATTTAGAAAACTATCTAAAAGAAGAAATATTAGATGATTTAAGAGCAAAACAAGAGGAAGTAGATTATTCTATTAAAAGATTAAGAAAACAAATTGAAAAAACCTTTAAAGAAGATATTAGAAATGTAGAAGAACAATATGAAAAAGATTATAATGAAAATCACACTCTTTTATTTGAAGAGGATTTAAGAACTCTGAATGAATTGAGAAAAAGTTTAAATAAGAGCTAATAAGTAAAGCTCTAGTCTAAAAAAGGAGAGAATAAAGATGAATATTTTTGACAACTGTATTAAGAGACAAGAAAAAATCGATTCTATTGTTAAAACACTTGGAATTAAAGATATTATAGATAAAAATTCCTTAGTAAAGGAAAGAGTTGTTAATCCATCTCATTATGTTGTAATGCTTGGAGAAACAAGTTCAGGAAAAAGTGCATTGATAAACAGTATCCTTGAAAAAAAGATAATGATTGAAAGTGTAAGACCTACAACAGGGGTTGTTGCTGAAGTTGTTGTTTCTGACGAAGAAGATATATGGAGTAAAGTTGGAAAAGATGGAAGTATTACTGAGTTAGAAAAAGATGAATTTGATAAATTGGTAGTAAATCCAACATCTGATATACACAGATTAAGATATAAAGGAAGAAGCAAAGAGGATAAATTTGCAGGAATAAGATTATTTGATACTCCTGGATATGGATCACTTGTAGATTATCATGAAGATATTTTAAAGGAATTTATTCCGGAAGGAGATTTCATTGTTTATGTTGTATCTTACAGAGTGGGACTAAATGATGACGATTATCAGTTCCTTAAATATGTTGGTGAAATAATTTCAGATAAAGTAGAAGTTATACTTGCAATAAATATGTGTCCTAAAGACATTACAGAAGATAATAAACGAATAACTGAAATAAGAAAAAATATAAATGAATGCATACATAGAGATGTTGAAACTTTCTTAATAGAAAGCAGTAGTGAAAAAAATCCTGATGCGCAAAAACTTTGGAATTATATTTACGAAAGAGTTAATAATCCAGAAAAAATTGAAGAGCTTGGAGAAGCTTTGAAAAATTATCAGGATTATGTCTTGGGAGAATGTGAAATAAAAGTAAATTCAAAGATAGCAAGTATTGAATCTGCTCAAAATGATTTAAATGAGAGGAAAAAACTCACAAAGGAATTTTTTGAATGTAAAGAAGAAATTACTGCAATCCTTGAGAGAGGATTCACTAAAACAAAAGTTAAATCTGTAAGACTTATTGACAAGGCAGCTGCTACAATAAAAGAAGATGTAAGAAAATATGTGGAAGATGAGACTAAGTGGACTAAAAGAGAAGAAACATATTCATTTATGCAACATTATTACGTACCTAAACTTACAACTGAAGAAACAGAACACATATTAAGTTACATTGAAGATGAAATAATTTTATTGGATAAGGCTATGAAAGAAATACTTAATAAGACAGCCACAGTTTTAGAAGATAAAGTTAAAGTTAATATTCCATGTTATAGTGAAGTAATGGAAGGTATCCTAAAAAAACATATTGGAGATGCAATGAAACAGGCAGCTGGTGAAATGTTTAGAAGTTTTGATAGCAAGAAAAAAGGAAACAAGGATTCATCTAGAACAAACTTCAAGAGACTAGAAAGTACAGATACAGAATATGATATAAATAATAATGGTTTAGCTAAATTGATTAAGGCAATAAGAGCAACATCATTAAAAGGTATAACTCATTATTTAAGTGTATTCACAGATTCAATAATATATCTATATGATACTTTAACATGGCAGAACAAAATACAAGAAATATCAATGGAAGCAATCGACAACTGGGCACAAGATGTTGAAGGAGCAGTAAGAAAATACATTGATGAATTTAAGGAAACTAACAGAAGAGAAATTATGTCATTGTTTGATGAATTGACACAAGAATTTAGTGAAGATGAAACAGATGATGTTATTGAAGATATAGACCATGAAACTCTAATAAAATTGAAAAGAGAAATAGATTTTATATTACATAAATGTCTTTTTGCCTCTATATAAAAGAGATACTATAATTTGTAGTTAAGCACAAATAACGTAATAGTTATGGGGTAAACAATTATTAGATTAGATGTTATTATATAAATCCAATATAGTTAAAATAAAGCTGATGTTGTTATCAGCTTTATTTTTATTGAGTAAATTAATAAAAATATACTAAATTCAAGTATTATTATTTTTTTAAGAAAGTATTAATAATTAAGGAAATAATTATTGGAGGGGTAAAGGTGGATTTAGTTATTGTTATACTTATAACATCAATAGTTATATGGAAAAATTGGTATACATTTTATCTTATATTAAAATTTTATAAAATGAATAATAGAAAGGAAACTACAATTAATATTATATTTTTATTTAATTATCTTATATATTATTATTTTCTTTTTATGGCAGCTACTGATTCCATAGAATCTCCACTTAATGGACCACTATGGCTTATTATAATATTTGTAGTTTTAACAGGATGTAATATTTCCTATGATCTTAAACTTTTGACTTTTAAAGAAAAAAATGGAGCAAATAAGGGTTAATAACAATAAAATACCAAAAAATCAGCCTTTTTATTAAAGCTAATAAAAAGATTTTAAAAAAGTATCAATTTTTTTTTGATAAATAGGAGGAAATGTGTTAAATTTATAGAATAAGTATTTTATAAGTGGGTTAAAGTGGTTGAAAGTGGTTTTTATGTAATTAAAAATATATATAAACCACTATTTGTGGGGGCTGAGCATATTGTTCATAGGAGAATATCAACATTCATTAGATTCAAAAAATAGAATAATTGTTCCAGCTAAGCTAAGGGAAGGTCTTGGTAACAAATTTGTCATCACAAAGGGACTCGATGGTTGTTTGTATGCCTACCCGCTTGAAGAGTGGAAGATACTAGAGGATAAATTAAAAACGTTGCCTTTAACAAACAAAGATGCTAGAACCTTTGTTAGATTCTTTTTTTCAGGAGCATGTGAAGTCGAACTTGACAAGCAATTTAGAGGACTTATTCCACAAAATTTAAAGGAATATGCAAAGATAGAAAAGGACATAGTAAGTATTGGGGTATTATCCAGAGTAGAGATATGGAGCAAAGAAATGTGGGAGAACTATAACGACTTAAATGTAGATTTTGATTACATTGCTGAAAAAATGAATGATTTAGGAATATAAGGAGTTTTTATTATGGAATTTAAACATGTATCGGTGCTTTTAAATGAATGCATTGATGGATTAAACATTAAAGAAGATGGTATATATGTAGACTGTACTTTAGGTGGTGCAGGACATTCATCGCATATATTAAAGCATTTATCTAAAAATGGATTGTTAATAGGAATTGACCAAGATACGGACGCTTTAAAGGCTGCTAAAGAAAGATTAAAAGACTATGATAATGTTAAGTATGTTCATAGTAATTTTTATAATATTGACAGTATATTAAACGAATTAGGAATAGAAAAGGTTGATGGAATATTAATGGATCTTGGAGTTTCTTCATATCAGCTTGATAATGCAGAAAGAGGCTTCAGTTATATGCAAGATGCACCTTTAGACATGAGAATGAA
This sequence comes from Clostridium butyricum, assembly GCF_006742065.1. NCBI lineage: Bacteria > Bacillati > Bacillota > Clostridia > Eubacteriales > Clostridiaceae > Clostridium > Clostridium butyricum. The sequence goes on from NZ_AP019716.1 coordinate 1,481,973, forward strand.
CAGAGATAATGACTTTTCAGCATATAGCATTATAAATGACTATAGCGAAGAAGAGCTTTATAAGATAATAAGAGATTATGGTGAAGAAAAGTTCGCTAAGAGAATTGCTAATTTTATTGTAAATAGAAGAGCAGAGAAGCCAATTGAAACTACATTTGAACTTGTAGACATAATTAAGGCAGCTATACCTGCTAAGGCAAGAAGAGAAGGACCTCATCCAGCTAAAAGAACTTTTCAGGCAATAAGAATTGAAGTTAATTCAGAATTAAAGATACTTAATAAAACTATTGAGGATGGAGTCAATAGACTAAATAAAGATGGAAGAATGGCTATAATTACATTCCATTCTTTAGAAGATAGAATTGTAAAATTAAAATTTAGGGAACTTGAAAATCCATGTACATGTCCAAGGGAATTTCCTATGTGCATATGCGGTAAAAAGCCGTTAGTTAAAGTTTTGAATAAAAAAGGAATTGCACCTTCTAAAGAAGAGATTGAAGAAAATCCAAGAAGTAGAAGTGCAAAAGTAAGGGTTGTAGAGAAGGTATAATATTTAATATGTATATAAATGAGTAGGGATGTGAAGAAGATGCCACGAGGACAATACAGTTATGGTATAAAGGGTAATACAGCTGTTAAACCTTTAAAAAGGACGACTATACGTAAGCCAAAAAAAAGTGAAGAGCAAATAAGAAAAAATAAGAACAATAGAAAAAAACTATTTAAAAAACAGAAGCAAAATGACAGAAAATATATGCTTACAGTTGTTATGGTTATCCTAGGCCTTGGATGTGTTACTGTAGCTGGGGATAGCAAAATATATAAAATGCAAAAGTCAGTGACAACTTTAGAAAATCAAATAAGCAGCACTAGCGAAGAAAATGAAGCTTTAAGAGTAAAAATTTTAAAATATTCGTCTTTAAGCAATATTGAAGAAAGTGCAAGTAATGGTCTTGGAATGCATATACCACATGGGGATGATGTGGTAAAGATAGATTTTTCTAATAATTATTTTAAAGATGTAACAAGCAATAATCATACAGTAAAGAAAAGTAATAATTCATTTTTATCATTTTTAGAGGGAATTTTTAAATAATTAAATATAAGACTCAGATGATTTAATGATTCATCTGAGTCTTAAGTATTTACTAAGAAGAGTTATGGGGGAACTAGCAGTGAAAAAAAAGAGTTATAAACGTAAGAGTATAATGCAGAAAAAAGCTGTTATGGCAGGAGTGGCTCTTACCTGTTTATTTGTGTTCTTAATAGGAAGATTATCATATATTATGATAGTAAAACGCCCAGAATATGCAGGAAAAGCAGAGGAACAGTGGACAAGCGAAGTAAAAATAGATGCAGTAAGAGGTAAGATTCTAGACAGAAATGGAAAAGAACTTGCAGTATCAGCTAATGTTTATAGAGTGGATCTTGATTTAACAACTATAAGAGCTTATCTTGATAAAAGAGTAGATCAGCTTTCATCTAAAGAAATAGAACAGAGAAAAAGTGTAGGAATTCCTATTCCTGTAGGCGATGATGGAATAACAACAAGCGATATAGCACCAGCAATTGCGAAGGCTCTTAATATGGATGTAGAAACGGTAAAAGCAAAGCTTGAAACAAAACTTGAAAGTGGTCTGCCAGCTGGCTCAGCAACTCTTATAAGAAGAATTGAAAAAGAGGATGCAGATAAAGTAAAATCCTTAAAAATTAATGGAATAGTAGTTTCAAAAGATACAAAGAGATATTATCCTAATAATAATTTTTTAGCACACGTACTAGGTGTAACAGGAAATGATGGGAAAGGTCTTACTGGAATAGAATCTGAGTATAATACTTACCTTTCAGGAATTCCTGGAGTTAAAATAGGAGAATTTGATAAAAATAATAATGATCTTCCTTATGGAGATTCTCAGTTTACATCGCCAGTAAATGGGAAGGATGTTACCCTTACTATTGATGAAACAATTCAATCTTTTGCTGAAAAAGTGGCTCAGCAGGCATATGAAGACAACAAAGCAAAAGCAACTTCTGTTTTGGTTATGGACCCTAAAACTGGAGAAATACTTGCAATGGTAAATAAGCCAGATTTCAATCCTAATACTCCTTATGAAGGCTATGAAGGTTTTGATGGAGCAACTGAAGGTGATAAGATCCAAAAAATGTGGAGAAATAGATTAGTAAGTGATTCATTTGAACCTGGATCTATATTTAAAGTAATAACTGCAATAGCAGCTTTAGAAGAAAATTTAGTTAATGAAAATACTACATTTGAATGTGGTGGTGGTCTTGATTTTGGTAACAGGCGTATTAATTGCTGGGAAACTCAAGGTCATGGATTACAGACATTTCCAGAAATAGTTCAGAATTCGTGTAATGTTGGATTTATGAAAGTTGGAGAAATGCTTGGTAAAGAAAAATTTTATGAATATATAAAGAAGTTTGGTTTTGGAGACCTTACTGGAATAGATCTTCAAGGAGAAGCTGATGGTATAGTTAAAATACCTCAGAATATATCACCAACAGATCTTGCAACAATTTCTTTTGGACATACAAATACTGTTAATTCAATGCAATATATGGCGGCTTTTAATTCAGTTGCAAATGGTGGAACATGGATACAACCTCATATAATGAAAGAAGTAACTCACAATGATGATAATGGTGTCGAAATTGTGGATGAAAAATTTGAAGCAAAAAATAGAGAAGTGGCAAGTAGTGAAAAAACAGCTGAACTTAGAAAATACCTTGAGAGGGTTGTTACATCAGGTTCTGCAACAGCAGCATTTATTGATGGATATCATATTGGTGGTAAAACAGGAACAGCACAGAAGATGGAAAATGGTGCATATATAGAAGGTAAATATATATCATCCTTTGTTGGAATGGCACCAGTAGATGATCCAAAAGTTACAGTTATGATAACTGTAGATGAACCTAGCAATGGTAATTATTATGCAGGTCAGGTTGCAGTTCCTTATGCTCATACATTGTTTACTGATATATTTAATTATCTTAATAATCAGTTCTCACAAGATGATGTTGGTAAAATTGCTAAAGAGGTAGTTATACCAGAAGTAAGAGGAATGAAAAAAGAAGATGCTCAAAAGGCGTTAAAAGATATTAAGATTCAATGTGATATAGAGGGAAATGGAGATACAATTGTAAGTATGGATCCATATCCAGGATCTTCTATAAAAGAAGGTTCCATAATAAAACTTTATTCGTCAGGAAGTTCTGACAACAGCAATAAGGTTTCAATGCCGGATATTAAGGGATATTCTAAAGAGTCTGCTTATGAATTATTGAGTAAACTTGGAATTACAGCCACATTTGAAGGTGAAGGTGCGGCTAGGGATCAGAGTATATCATCAGGAGAAATTGTTCCAAAGGGAACAAGTGTAAAAATTACTTTAGAAAGTAAGTATAAAGATTAAAGATTAGACATAGGCAAAGTGTTAATTAATGCCTATGTCTTTTTTGTTGTATAAGAAACCCTGTTTATTAAATCAATAAAGTATGCTGAAAATTATATTATGTTTAATTTCTTAAATAAATATTATGGTATGAATAAAAAATCAGAATAAGAATATTATTATAGTACAAAGTGATTTGAGTATTATTTTGTGAAACAGCAGGAAAACTTTTTAAGTAAACATTAAAAAGTTTACTTAAATTATCATTATAGAAAAGGGATGGAGGAAACAGCTGTGAAGAAAAAGAAATTCAAAGACAGGGGGCAGACTAGAAAAAGGTTGTCATATGCTGCAGCGGCACTCACCTTTGTTTTTGCAACACTTACTATGAGACTTTCATATATAATGATTGTTAAGGCACCTGATTATTCTGAAAGGGCAGAGGAACAATGGACGAGTGAAGTTAAAATTGATGCCATAAGAGGAAAAATATTAGATAGGAATGGAAAGGAGCTTGCGGTATCAGCTAATGTATATAGAGTCGATTTTGATTTGAATTCTATAAAAACATATTTAAGGGCAAAGCTTAGTAATTTGACTGACCAGGATATAGAACAGAGAAAAAGTGCAGGAATACCTTTGCCAACAGAAGATTCGGGAATAAAAACAGATGATATTGCACCAGCAATAGCAAATGCCCTTGGACTTAATGTTCAAGATGTAAAAAAGAAGCTAGAGACAAAACTTCCAAGTGGTGCAGATGCAGGTTCAGCTACATTGATAAGAAGAATTACAAAGGAAGATGCTGATAAGGTTAATGCATTAAAAATAAGGGGAGTAATAGTATCACCAGATACTAAGAGATATTATCCAAATAATAATTTTCTTGCTCATGTTCTAGGAAGTACAAATAGTGATGGTGTAGGATTAACAGGAGTAGAACTTCAGTATAATTCATATTTAGCTGGAACTCCTGGAATGAAGATAACAGAACTTGAAAAAAGTAATACAGATTATCCATATACAATATCTAAATTTACATCTCCTCAAAATGGAAAGGATGTTGTTCTTACAATAGATGAAAATATTCAGGCTTTTGCTGAGAAGGTGGCTCAGCAGGCATATGATGAAAATAAGGCCAAAGCAACCTCTGTTTTGGTTATGGATCCTAAAACAGGAGAAATCCTTGGAATGGCTAACAAGCCAGATTTTAATCCTAATACTCCTTTTGAAGGATATGAAAACTTTGATGGAAATACTGAAAGTGAAAAGACAAATAAAATGTGGAGAAATAGACTTGTTAATGATACTTTTGAACCGGGATCAATATTTAAGGTTGTAACTGCAATAACTGCTTTAGAGGAAGGTGCTGCAAATGCAAATACTGATTTTTTCTGTGGAGGTTCAATGGCAGTAGGAGGAATACATCCAAAATGTTGGAGAACTCAAGGGCATGGTGCTCAAAAATTTCCGGATATTATTAAGAATTCGTGTAATGTTGCATTTATACAACTTGGACAAATGATTGGTAAAGAGAAGCTTTGTGAATATATAAGTAAATTTGGTTTTGGAAAAGTAAGTGGTGTAGATCTTCCAGGAGAAGCAAAAGGTATAGTAAAGCCTGTTGATAAAGTAACAGAAGCAGATTTAGCAACTATTTCATTTGGACAAACTAACACTGTAAATTCAGTTCAATATATGACAGCATTAAATGCTATTGCAAATGGTGGAACATTAATTCAACCACATGTTATGAAAGAAATAACTCATGTTGATGGTAATGGAAATACTGTAGTAGATGAATCATTTCAACCAAAGGAAACTACTGTTGCAAGCGCTGAAAAAACAGCTGAATTAAGATCTTATCTTGAAAGTGTTGTTACAGAAGGTTCTGGAAAGAGCACATTTATTGATGGATATCATATTGGAGGAAAAACAGGAACAGCTCAAAAAGTTGAAAATGGTAAATATTCAGGTAAATATATATCTTCTTTCGTAGGTATGGCACCAGTAGATGATCCAAAGGTTACAGTTATGATAACTGTAGATGAACCAAGTAATGGAGCATATTATGCAGGTCAGGTAGCAGCACCAGCTGCAAAGACTCTATTTAGTGATATTTTTAGTTACCTTGATGATAAATTTTCTGATGAGAATTTAAGCCAGATACCAAGGGATATTGTAATTCCAGAAGTTCGTGGAATGAGTGTTAATGATGCTAAAAAGGCAATGTCTGAGGCAAAACTAGATTGTCAAATTGAAGGAGATGGGGATACTATAAGATCTATGACACCATATCCTGGCTATACTGTTAAAGAAGGATCAAAAATAAATCTTTACACAAGTGGTGATGGGAATTATAATAATAATGTTGTAATGCCAGATGTTAGAGGTTATTCCAAAGAAGATGCAAATGAGTTATTAACAAGTTTAGGTCTTGTACCTGCGTTTGAAGGAACTGGAATGGTTGAAACGCAAAGTGTAACACAAGGCGAAGTTATAACAAAAGGAACATCGGTTAAGTTAACATTAAGTTTAGATTATAAAGATTAAAATTATGATCATAATGATAAATGCTAGCATGTGGGTTAATGCTCACATGCTATATTTTTAAAGTGTAGAAATATATAGAAGGTGATATTTAATAGAATTTTATTTACTTGAACAATGTATTATTATAGATAAATATAGTTAATAAAGAAAAGTTAAATGTGAAAAATTAAATCAAATAAGCAAAGCTTTTTTGATAATTAATAAAAGCTATAGATTTTAGCAAAATTGTTAACTGTTATTTTTAGACTGTTAACTGAAAAAAGTTGTTAGGAGAGGATTACATGAACCTAAAGAGTATTTTAAACGGACTGGATTATGAACTTTTACAAGGAACAGAGGACGTACAGATAAACAAAATAAATTATGATAGCAGAAAAGTGTGCAAAGATGATTTATTTGTATGTGTAAAGGGATACGCAACGGATGGACATAAATATGCTGAGAAGGCTGTTTTAAATGGAGCTAAGGTTATTGTTATACAAGATGATGTAGATATAGAGGATACAGGAATAACAATAGTTAAATGTTCAGATACAAGAAAAGCATTAGCACTTATGGGCGCAAATTATTATGGTAATCCTTCTGAAAAGATGAAAATTATCGGAATAACAGGAACTAATGGAAAGACTACAACTGCATTTATGATAAAAGATATATTAGAATGTGCAGGCAAAAAAGTTGGTCTTATTGGAACAATTGCAAATTATATATGTGGAGAAAAAATTCATACAGAAAGAACAACCCCAGAATCATTGGAACTTCAAGAGTTATTTGGAGAAATGGTTGAAAAAGGAGTTGAATACTGTGTTATGGAGGTGTCGTCACATTCATTAGCATTAGATAGGGTTTATGGTGTAAAATTTGAGTGTGGTATCTTTATAAATCTTACAAGAGATCATCTTGATTTTCACAAGACTTTTGAAAATTACTACGATGCAAAATTTAAATTGTTTGAAAGAAGCTGTATAAAAGTAATAAATGTTGACGATAATTATGGAATACAGGTGCTAAAAGATTGCCAAAAATTAAATGCTGAAAATATTTACTCTTTTTCAGTAAAAAGTGATTCTGATTATAAAGCATATGATGAACTTATGGGAAGTAGAGATATTAAATTTAAAGTTGTCCTTGATGAGGAAGAAGAATTTATTCTTGGAATTCCTGGTGAATATAATATTTATAATGCTTTAGGTGCAATTGGAGTCTGTCACAAGATGGGAATAGCTATTGAAGCTATAAAAGAAGGTATAGAAAATGCCTTGGTACCTGGTAGATGTGAAAGAGTAGGTAAAGAATATAATCTTCCTTATGAAATAATAATAGACTATGCACATACACCTGACGGTCTTGAAAATATTTTAAAAACTGCAAAAGCATTCACTAAAGGTAAGCTTATCGCTATTTTTGGATGTGGTGGTGATAGAGATAAAGTAAAAAGGCCTCAAATGGGTAAAATTGGTATAGATATTGCGGATTTAGCTGTAATTACATCCGATAATCCTAGAAGTGAGGATCCAATGGCAATAATAGAGGATATTAAAGCTGGTCTTGATAAAGATAATTATATAATTATTGAAAATAGACATGATGCAATAAAGAAGGCAATTGAATTAGCTGAGAAAGATGATGTTATAGTAATAGCAGGAAAAGGACATGAGACATATCAGATCTTAAAAGATAAAACTATACACTTTGATGAAAGAGAAGTAGTCAAAGAAATATTAGATAATATAAAAAGATAGTTTAAAGATATATTTTTTAATCGATATGGACTTTTACTAAAAGAAGGGGCGGATGGTTTTGGATTTGAATATACAGGAAGTTATTGAAGCTGTTAACGGTGAAATCATAGTAAAAAATAATGATGGACACTTCAATAAAATTTCTACAGATACAAGAAAGATAGAAAATGATAATTTATTTGTTGCATTAAAAGGTGCAAATTTTAATGGAAACACTTATGCTGTTAGTGCAATTGAAAAAGGTGCATCTGTTGTAATAGTAGATGAGATAAAATTTGAAAAAGAAGATTTAAAATGCAAAGGAACTGTAATAAAAGTCAAGGATACTAAAGTTGCTTTAGGAGATTTAGCTAGATATTATAGAAAGAAACTTGGTATTAAAGTTGTTGGTATTACAGGATCAACTGGTAAAACTTCAACTAAAGACCTTATTGCAGCATTTTTAAGTGGTAAGTATAAAGTATTCAAAACACAAGGAAATTTCAATAATGAAATAGGTCTTCCTTTAATGATATTTGAACTTAATAAGGACTATGATGTAGCTGTGCTTGAAATGGGAACAAGTAATTTTGGTGAAATTAATACACTTGCAGGAATAGCACTTCCAGATATAGCTGCAATTACAAATGTTGGAGTTGCACATATAGAATATTTAAAGACAAGGGAAAATATACTTAAAGAGAAGATGAGTATTTCAGATTTCTTTAAAGATGATAGCTGTCTTGTTATTAACTGTGAAAATGATATGTTAAAGACTGTGAAAGATGAAGATCATAAGAATATAAATATTCAAAGAACAGGATATGATAAAAGTTATAACCTATACGCAGAAAATATAGAACTTACAAGTGAGACTACTTCATTTGATGCTGTTTACAAAGATGAATGCCATAGATTTAACTTAAATATGGTAGGAGAACATAACGTATTAAATGCATTACTTGGAATTCAAATTTCAAAAGATTTAGGTCTTACATTTGAAGAAATGGAAAAAGGTCTTGATAATTTTAAGGCAACTTCAATGAGACTGGAATTTATAAAACATAATAAATTTACAATAATAAATGATTCATATAACGCAAATCCAGACTCTATGAAGGCTGCTATTAATGTACTTAAAAGTTATACTGGTGATAGAAAGATAGCAGTTCTTGGAACAATGGGTGAGCTTGGAGATTATGCAAATATAGCTCATAAAGAAGTTGGAGAGTTTGCTAAAGGAAAAGCAGATATTTTACTTACAACAGGTGAATACAAGGATAGCTATAAAGAAGGATTTGGAACAAATACATTAGTTTTTGATACTAAGGATGATTTAATAAAGTCACTAAATAGCATGATTAAAGACGAAGATACTATTTTAGTTAAAGCATCAAGAAGTGCAAAATTTGAAGAAATAATAAAAGAAATACAGAATAAATAATACGAAGGAGGTGAACTGCCTAAAGTTAGGCAGATTAAAATGGGGGACACAATAAATAGTTTGTTCAGCACGACAATTTTAGCACCATTAGTTATATCATTTATATTTTCATTAATACTTGGACCTATATTCATACCAATATTACACAAGTTGAAATTTGGTCAGAATATTAGAAAAGAAGGTCCTAAGAGTCATCAGAAAAAAGCAGGAACACCTACAATGGGTGGTATAATCTTCTTTATTTCTGTGGCAGCAACAATTTTAATTATGGGACCAAGTTTTACAGATCCCAAAATGATAATTCTTTATTCATTTTTAGCATTTGGATTTATAGGATTTTTAGATGATATGTTAAAAATAATTCATAAAGATAATCTTGGACTTAAAGCAGGTCAAAAAATGATTTTACTTCTTATTTTTTCTGTAGCATTAGCAGTTTATGGATATAAGAATATTGGAACAGATATACTAATACCTTTAGGTAGTGGATTTAAATTAAATCTTGGATTATTGTATATACCATTTGTTATTATATATTATGCAGCAGTAACAAATGCAGTAAATTTAACTGATGGTATTGATGGTCTTGCAACAAGTGTGACAATAATAGTTTTAACTTTCTTTACAATAGTTGCATTTAAAACTGGTCAAAAGGACGTTGCTATTTTTTCAATAGCTTTATGTGGTGCTTTATTAGGATTCTTAAAATATAATGCATTCCCAGCTAAAATTTTTATGGGAGATACAGGATCCTTGGCATTAGGAGGAGCAGTTGGAACTATTGCATTAATGCTTAAGATGGAACTATGGGTAGTTATCGTAGGGTTAATGTATGTAGTTGAAACATTATCAGTTATTATTCAGGTAACATCATTCAAAATGACAGGAAAAAGAGTTTTCAAAATGGCTCCGATTCATCATCATTTTGAACAATGTGGATGGAGTGAAGTTAAAATAGTAACAATATTTTCTTTAGTGACAGCAGTTTTGTGCATAATAGGTTTTATAGCCATTTAGCAATTTGATTTGGAGGATTTATGTATGAAAGTCAGTAAGCCCAAAAAGAGAAAAAGAAGAATTATGGGTGAAATAGATTATGGTGTATTTTATACGGTATTACTATTAGTGGCAGTAGGAACTGTTATGATTTATTCTGCAAGTTCATATTATGCAATGTTTACTTATGGCGACAGTATGTTCTTTTTAAAGAAACAGTTAATGCTTGTACCACTAGGGTTCTTTGCAATGATGTTTATGATGGGATTTGATTATCACAAAATAAAGACCTATTCAGTATGGGTATTATTAGTATGTATACCGTTATTATTTGCGGTGTTCTTTTTCCCAGATGTAAATGGAGCACAGAGATGGATAAAACTTGGACCATTAAGCTTTCAACCATCAGACCTTACTAAATATGCAGTAGTAATATTTTTAGCCATGGGATTAGAAGCAAAAGGTGAAGGACTTAAAAAGTTTTGGACAGGAATAGTACCTTACTTAGGCGTTTCAGGTATTTTCGCAGCATTAATATTGGCTGAGAAAAATTTAAGTATAGCATCTGTAATAATGATAGTAACATTCATAATGTTATTTGTAGCAGGTGCTAAGGATAAACATTTATTTGGAGTGGTAGCTCCAGCTATGATTGCGGCAGCTACATTTTTTACAATATCTAGTGATTATAGAAAAGCAAGACTTCTTAATTTTATTGATCCATGGAAAGATGCAGCTGGAAACGGATATCAGCTTATACAATCTTTTTATGCTTTAGGTGCTGGAGGAATAACAGGATTAGGTCTTGGTCAGTCAAGGCAGAAGACTTTATATATGCCTGAACCACATAATGACTTTATATTTTCAATAATTGGTGAGGAGCTTGGATTAATAGGGTGTATATGTATAATTGCATTATTTTTAGTCTTTATTTGGAGAGGAATAAATATTGCATTAAAAGCTAAAGACACTTATGGTACACTTTTAGCTGTAGGAATAACATCTGTTATAGCAGTACAATGTTTAATAAATATTGCAGTTGTAACAGGATCTATGCCTGTTACGGGTGTTCCATTACCTTTCATAAGTTATGGAGGTACCTCACTTGTGATAAATATGACGGCCATGGGTATACTTCTAAACATTTCGAGGCAGACGGAAGGTAAAGATGAATTTAAAGGGTAGTTATAATTCATTTGTTAATGGGTAAAGAAATAAGCAGAATGGTAAATAATATTTATTACTATTCTGCTTTTTAAATGAATTAATTTAGAATAAAAAGGTTATATGAACAGTACTTTTCTTAATTAATTAAAAATGTAATGAAAATATACATGTAAAGTGGTATTATTATATATGAAATTTATGAATTATAATTTAGATTGAGGTGAGTACAATAAAATCAGTTAAAAAGCCTACCAATGAGTTTGTCATAAGAGCACGTAAGAGAAAATTAGTAAAAAAGATTATACTTATGTGTGTAATATTATTTATAGGAATCATTTTATTTATAACAAAATCAAAGGTATTTATTATAAAAAAAGTTTCAATTCTAGGAAATCCAATTATGAGTGGAGAAGATGTTAAAGAAAAGACACAATATTTGATTGGAGAAAATATATTTTTTATGAAAACTAGTGACATAATAAAAGCAACAGAACAAAATCCATATGTAAAAACAGTTGAGATAAGTAAAGAATATCCTAGACAGGTAAATATAAAAATAACTGAGAAACAAGGAATTTTTTGCAGCGAAAAAGATGGACAATACTATATTTTTAGTGATAAAGGAGTATTGCTTGAAAAGGCTGATAATATAGATAACAGAAATCTAATACAGATACTAGGACTTGATGAACATGTAGGAAGTTTAGAGCTTGGGGATCCTCTAGGTACAAACCAAAGAATTATAAATGTTTTGGAAGTTTTTTCTCAAATAGAAGAAGTCAATCCAACTAATTATAAAATAGATTCTATCGATTTAAGTGATTTTATGAATATAAAAGTATATATCGGAGGCGTTGAAGGAAGACTAGGTAATGATGAGAATATACCTGATAAAATGAATAAATTAATGCATATCGTTGAAAATACTGAAATAGGGATTGAAAAAGGATATGTCGATGTTGGATTTGATGGATCTCCAATTTATTATAAAGAAGAAGTGAAAAACGAAGAAGGGAATATTAAAAATGAAGGTGTCTAAATCACAAATATTTATAGCAATTGTTTGCGGTTTGCTAGGTTTTTTATTATCATATCAGTTTAAAGTTTTATCAAAGCAGAACTCTGCTAATTTAAGCACATACGATCAAAGTGATATTATTTCTGAAATAGAAACTTTGAGGAAAGAAAAAGAAGAATTAGTTTCAACAAATTCAAAATTGTCAGATGAATTAAAACAACTTGAAGAAGTAGCTTCAAAGGATGGCGACGTTGGAAAAGAAATAAAAAATCAGCTTGATGCTGCAAGAATGCATCTAGGAGTTGTAGATGTTAAGGGACCAGGGATAGTACTTACAATAACACCAAAAACGTCTATTTTTAATGCTAATTCAAATGATACAAGTAGAGACCTTGGGGAAGATGAGATTGTTCATGTTGTAAATCTTTTATGGTATTCTGGTGCTGAAGCCATTTCGATTAATGATATAAGAATAACTCCACAAACAGGAATTAAAACTGCTGGAAATGGTATTTCTATTGGATCAGCAGGAAGAATATATCCTAAAGAAAAAATTATAATAAAAGCTATAGGGGATAAAGGAAGACTTAATGTAGGATTATCATTTCCAGGATCTTTGGAGTATTTAGCTCTTCCTAATTATAATAATGAAATAAAAACAGAAGATGAAATTTTTATTGCTAAAACTACTCAGTCATTAAAAAATGAATTTATAAAATCAGTTAAAGAATAGGAGATAGTAAATTGATTGCAACGGTTGGATTATTAATTGGAATAATATTGGGTTTTGTATTAGATGTAAATATATCAGATAAATTATCGCCATATATGTCAGTTGCCATATTAGCATGTTTGGATTCGGTTTTTGGAGCAGTTAGAGCTAATTTATCTAAAAATTTTCAGCCAGATATTTTTATTTCGGGTTTTTTTGGAAATGCACTTTTAGCCGCATTGTTAGCTTATTTAGGAGATAAACTTGGAATACCTATTTATATAGCAGCTGTAATTGTATTTGGCGGAAGAATATTTGATAACTTCGCAATTATAAGAAGGCTTTTACTTGAACAGTTTAAGCAAAAGAGAATACATAAGATGAGAAAGAAGCTAAGGGCAAAACAAAATCTAGATGATTTTTAAGGGGTGTGTAAAGTGAAGAAAAAACCTCAATACTTCTTTATTTTCATAGCCGCAGTAATGCTTGGATTTCTAATAGCTATAAATTTTAATTTTGATAGAAAACAATCATATACATCATTAAATACAATGGAATATCAAGAAGCAATTGAAGAGAGATCTAGATTGTATAAAGAAATTGGAGCTTTAAAAGAAGGAAATATTGATGCTAATAGAAAGATAAATCAATATAAGCATGATGATATGAAAAATGATGAAATACTTCAAGATATGAAAGAACAGATTGTAGATTATGGAATGTTTACTGGCCTTACTGCGGTAGAAGGTCCTGGGATAATACTTACTCTTAATGATGGTGTAACAGATGTAAAAGAAGAAGGCTTTGAAGCTGTTATGAGTAAGCTTCTTCATGATAGTGATATGGCTCTAGTATTGAATGAATTACGACAGGCAGGAGCAGAAGCTATAAGCGTGAATAATCATCGTATTGTTCCATGGTCTGGTGTTGTGTGCGCGTGGGCATTTATACAATTTGATGATTATAGTATGGAATCAGCACCATTTAAAATTTATGCAATAGGCGATCCTGAAAAGCTTAAAGCAGCTCTTCTTGAAGATGGAAGCCACGTAAAGCAGCTTATGATAAAGAAATTATTTGTTCAAATAGAAGAAAGTGAAAAAATAACAATGCCTGCATCCACAGCCATGGGTAATGTCACATATATGGAAAGAGATGAATCAGGAAAATAAAAAAATATTATTTTTTTAAAGGAAATTAAAGTTTTTTATAGAATATAAACAAAATGAGGTAAAGAAAGGATTTAGTTATAGGTGCAGTACAATGGGAATAAAAGAAAATATAGAATACCTTAAAAAAAGTATTCCAGATGATGTAATGCTTCTGGCTGTATCAAAAACAAAGCCGTTAGAATACTTGGAAGAAGCATATAATTGTGGAATGCGTGACTTTGGAGAAAATAAGGTCCAGGAACTTGTTGATAAATATGAAAATTTTCACAAGGATGTTAGATGGCATCTTATTGGACATCTTCAGACAAATAAAGTTAAATATTTAGTAGGTAAAGTTTTTCTAATTCACTCGCTAGATAGTGTGAATTTGTTAAATGTAATAGAGAGAGTTTTTGAAAAAGCAGATTTAACTGCAGAGACTCTAATTCAAATTAATATTGGAAGAGAAGATAGCAAAACAGGAATTTTAGAAGAAGATCTTGAAGAGTTTCTTCAAGAAATTGAAAAATGTAAAAATGTATCTGTAAAAGGTATAATGGTAATAATTCCTCAGGGAGATGAAGAAAGCAATAGAAATTACTTTAGAAAAACTAAACAGATCTTTGAAGATTTAAAGAAGAGAAAGTTTAATAATATTAATATGCAGATATTATCAATGGGGATGACACATGACTATGAGACAGCAATAGAGGAAGGTTCTACATTAGTAAGAATAGGAACTGGAATCTTTGGTGAAAGAAATTATATAACAAAATAGGAGGGTTATTTATGAGTAACAATGTTTTATCAAAAGTTAAATCTTTATTAGGGTTTGAGGATTATGAAGATTACGAAGATTACGAAGATGAAGAATATGAAAGTGAAGTAAGAGAAGAAGAGGAATCAATCGAACCAGTTATAACAAATAAGAAGAATAATAAAGTTGTAAACATTCATACATCAACGTCTGTGAAAGTTACAATAACTAAACCTGTTGATTATGAAGAAGCTACAGAAATTTGTGAAGCTTTAAAGAACAGAAGAATAGTACTAGTTAATACTACAGTACTTGAATTAAAAATTGCACAAAGATTATTAGATTTTATAAGTGGATCATGTTATGCCTTAGGAGGAGAATTACAACAAATAGAAAAAGGAGTTTACTTATTATCTCCATCTAATGTTGAAGTAACTAATGAATTGAAAAATGAATTAAGTTCTAAAGCTTTATTTAATTGGTCTAAATAGGAGGGAAAATGTTAATACAAGCTATAAGTGGTATATTTAGAATAATCGAATTAGCAATACTTGTTGAATGTATTTCATCATGGATTCCACAAATGAGATACAATCAGTTTATGGATATAGTTCGAAGCATTACTTATCCTATCTTAGAACCATGTCGAAGATTGCAGGATAAATTTGTCAGTGATTCACCAATTGACTTTTCTCCAATACTTGCATTATTTCTTTTAGATATAATAAGAGGAGTGCTTATAAGCTTACTTTATTAGTATTATGAAAGAATTAATTAATAAACAATTTGGTGATGAAGATAAAAATGAAGTGCTTAATTTATATGAAAAATATAAACTGGCAAGAGATAAAGAAATACCTATGTTCGGGAACAGTTTTTATACTCCTAACATATGGCGATGGTTTGAAAAAAATTTTATTAACAGTTCTTGCAAAGTAGAAAGTAACGGGGTATTTGAAGATTCAGAAAGAAGGATGATTTCATTTAATAATGTGTATAACACATCTTTTCCTATGAAATTGTTGAAAATAGAAAATACGTCGAAATTTAATGAACTTACCCATAAAGATTTTTTGGGAGGAATATTAGCTCTTGGAATAGAACGTAATAAAATAGGTGATTTATTGGTCAAAGATAATGTTTGTTATGTACCAATTCATGAAGATATTGAAAGCTTTCTTATTTTTAATATAGATAAGATAGGAAAGTCTTCTTGTAAAATTGAAATTTTAGAAAAATATGATTCTTTACCTCAATTTAATTTCAAAGAAGAAGTTATTTTAGTTTCTTCTTTGAGAATTGATGGTATAGTGTCTAAATTAGCTAATGTTTCAAGGGGAAAAGCACAAATGATGATTGATCAGGGAAAAGTGCTGGTAGACTATGTTAAGATAAGAGATAAAAGTTACGAGCCAAAAGAAGATGAGAGAATAACAATCCGAGGTGTTGGAAAGTTTATATTAGGAACTATAGTTGGGTCAAGTAAAAGCGGAAGACTTAAAGTTAGTATAAAAAAATATACATAAATTTAGAGGTGAAATTATGAAGTTAACTCCAATGGACATAAATAACAAGGAATTTAAGAGAGCATTAAGAGGATATTGTGCTGATGAAGTGGATGAATTCTTAGATCAAATTGTTGAAAATTATGAAGAATTATATAAAGAAAATGCCAATATGAAGGAAAAGATTACAAATTTAAATGAAAAAGTTGAACACTATTCTAAAATTGAGGCTACAATACAAAATACATTGTTATTAGCTCAGAATGCAGCAGAACAAGCTAAAAACTCTGCTAAAAAAGAAGCTGAAATGATGGTTAAAAATGCAAATGAAACAGCACAAAAAGTTATGGATAAAGCTCATAATGATGTTATTTCTATAAATGATGAATATGAAAGAGTTAAACAGGAATTTATAAAATTCAGAGCAAAATATAGAAATTTTATGAATACACAGTTAGAAACTTTTGATGATTTAGAAAAAGATTTTATTAAAAATTATAATGTTTCAGAACCTATTGAAGAAGATGAATTATGCGAGAAAGAAGCAAGTGTATCTATGGATGAAAATGAAAAAGATAGAGATGATGCTTCAAAAGAAACTTTTAATGAAGATTTAAATGAAATAAAAAGCTTCTTTGTTAACGAATAATAAAAAATGAGCTTACCTATATTATTTTTAGGTAAGCTTATTTTTATAAAAAGAATAAGTTTTTTTAATATATATATGAACTACATAAGGAATATTTCATGCATAAGTCTCATAAGAGTGGTGTAATATTAACTTTACATTGTAAATTAAAATGGATTATAATATAATGTTTTAGAGAATATGTAGAAGAAAGGGTCTGCGTTATGGAAAAGACATTAATTAAAGTTGATGAACAAGACGAAGGTCTTAGAATAGATAAATATTTATCAAATATATTTAAAGATAAATCACGATCTTTTATTCAAGGATTAATAGAAAAGGAAAATGTTAAAGTTAATAGCAAATCACTAAAAAGTAATTATAAATTAAAAAAGGCTGACGAAATTGAAATAATGATACCAGAACCTGAAATACTAAGTGTTGAAGCTGAAAATATACCTATTGATATTGTTTATGAGGATGAAGATGTTATAGTAGTTAATAAAGCACAAGGAATGGTTGTTCATCCTGCACCAGGAAACTATAATGGTACATTAGTAAATGCATTACTTTATCATTGTAAAGACTTGTCAAGTATAAATGGAGTGATAAGGCCAGGTATTGTACATAGAATTGATAAGGATACATCAGGAATTCTTGTTATTGCAAAAAATGATGATGCGCATAATAAATTAAGTGAACAATTAAAAGATCATTCAATGAAAAGAGAGTATTATGCTCTAATTGAAGGAAGACTAAAAAATAATGATGGAACTATTGATAAACCCTTAGGAAGATGTAAGAAAGATAGATTAAAAATAGGAATAATAGAAGATGGTAAGAGAGCTGTGACTCATTATGAAGTGGTTGAAAGATATAATGGATATACACTTGTGAAATGTGTCTTAGAAACAGGAAGAACCCATCAAATAAGAGTTCATATGGCATCTATAGGTTTTCCTCTTGTTGGAGATCCATTGTATGGATTTAAGAGACAAAAATTTAAACTTGAGGGACAGGTACTTCATGCAAGAACATTAGGATTTATACATCCTAGAACTGGTGAGTATATGGAATTTACAAGTGAACTTCCACAATACTTTTGCGATTTAATAAATAAACTGAAAAACGAAATGTAGAAGTTAAAAGTTAAGGAGGCAAATTTATGAAATTAAAAGCAACATTATTAGATGAAAAAGCTGTAAATAGAACTTTAATAAGAATTTCTCATGAAATAATAGAAAGAAATAAAGGCGTAGAAGATATAGTATTAATTGGAGTAAAAACAAGGGGATATCCTTTAGCAAAGAGAATTGCTGAATATATAAAGAGTATAGAAGGACGTGAAGTTCCTGTAGGTTATGTTGACATAACATTATACAGAGATGATTTATCAATCCTTGATGAAACACCTAGAGTAAAGAGTTTAGATTTAGGTGTTGATGTTAAGGATAAAAAGGTTATCATTGTTGATGATGTTTTATATACATGTAGAACCATAAGAGCAGCAATTGATGCAATTATTGATGTTGCAAGACCTACAGTGATTCAGCTTGCTGTTTTGATTGATAGAGGTCATAAAGAACTTCCAATTAGAGCTGATTACGTTGGTAAAAATATTCCTACATCTAAAAATGAAATTATAGCAGTTAGTCTAAATGAAATTGATGGGAATGATTCAGTTAAGATATATGATTCTGAAGCAGACGAATAGAAGGAGAAAAAAATATGATGCATGAATTGATAGCTACAAGTACTTTCGGTATTGAAAGCATAACAGCTAAAGAATTAAGAGCTCTTGGATATGAAGATTTAAAAATAGAAAATGGAAGAGTTACTTTTGAAGGTGATGAAATGGATATAGCAATAGCAAATATCCATTTAAGAACTGCTGATAGAGTTCTTATTAAAATGGCAGAATTTGAAGCACGATCTTTTGAAGAATTATTTCAAGGAACTAAGAGTGTGGAATGGAGCAAATTAATTCCTATAGATGGAGTTATGCATGTTACGGGTAAATCTATAAAATCAACACTTCATAGTGTACCAGACTGTCAGTCGATTGTAAAAAAAGCAATAGTAAAAAGCATGACTGAAAGTTATGGAATAGAACAATTTAGTGAAAGTGGGCCTGTATATAAAATAGAAGTGTCTATATTAAAAGATGTTGTAACACTTACAATAGATACTACAGGGCCAGGACTACATAAAAGAGGATATAGAGAACTTGCTGGAATTGCGCCATTAAAAGAAACACTAGCTGCATCTATGCTTCTAATTTCAAGATGGAATGATGAATTTGAACTTATAGATCCATTCTGTGGTTCAGGAACAATTCTAGTAGAAGCTGCAATGATAGCTCTTAATATTGCACCTGGTGTAAATAGAAATTTTGTTTGTGAAACTTGGCCTTCAATGGATAAAGATATGTTTGAATCAGTAAGAGATGGTGCAAGAAATTCAGAAAAACATAAAGATCTTAAAATTATAGGATATGATATAGACTATAAAACTCTTAAAGTAGCTATGGAAAATGCAAAGAAAGCAGGAGTTGATAAGTATATTCAATTCCAGAAGAGAGATTTTATGGAGTTCTCTACATCAAGAAAATATGGATTCATTGTATCTAATCCACCTTATGGTGAAAGAATAGGTGAAAAGAAAGCTCTTGATGAATTATATAAACATATGGGGGCTACGAAGAGAAGACTGGATTCTTGGGATTTTAATATTCTTACATCCTTTGAACCATTCGAAAAAACTCTAGGAGTTAAATCTACTAAAAATAGAAAGCTTTATAATGGTAAAATAAAATGTTATTATTATCAATACTTTAATAATGATAAAATTAAAAGTGATGGAGATACTCTTATAAAAGCAATTATAGGGTAAGGGTTTATAAAAAGATAGAAAATATATTTACAGAGATTAAATTATATGGTAAAATATATTTAATAAAATATTTTGAAGCGAAGATGCTAAAAAACTGTTTGTTTTTTTAGCATCTTTTTTTCGTTTATTTTTAATAAGATTTAAGATTAAAGTGAGAATGATAACATATCAAAAATAACATTTAAAAGGGGAGGAGAATTAAAATGGCAGAAGTATATCAAAGAGTAGCAGAAAAATTACCAAATATGAGTAAGGCTCAGGAAAAAATAGCAAAATATATATTATCTCATCCTAATAGCACACCATTTTTGACAGTAGAGAAATTAGCCAAGCTGTCTGGTGTAAGTATTGCAACAGTGACAAGGTTTGTAATATTTTTAGGTTATAGCGGATATCCAGAATTTTTAAAGGATACACAGCAATCAATGCAACAGCAGGTAAATAATAGTGAACGGATAAAGCTAGGGGTCGAAAAGAATTTTAGCAAAGATAAATCAATATATGAAATTTTTGAAGAAGATGTAAATAATATAAAGACTACAGTTGAGAATTTAAATGTTTTTGAGATTAGAAAATGTGTTAATCTTCTCCTTAATGCAAAGAGAATATATATAGTTGCAAAAAGGAGTTCAGCAGCTCTTGCTGTATTTTTAAAATATTATTTAGACCTCATGTTCAACAATGTAATTATAGTCGAAAATATTGAACAGATGCCAAAACAGATTAATAAAGATTGTGGTGAAGATGTAATAATTGGTATAAGTTTTGATAAATATTCAAGAAGTACAGTGGAAATATTCAGCCACTTGAAGAGAAAAGGTGCAACTACAATTGCAATAACTGATAATATGTTGTCTCCTCTTGTACCATATGCAGATGTTACACTTGCAGCAATAAGTAAGGGTTCAAAATCTATAGAATCATTTGTGGCACCACTCAGTCTTATAAATGCACTAATTGTCTCTATAGAATGTGAAAAAGAAGATTGTTTTGCAAGTAATGTACAGCTTCTAGAAGAGGCTATGAAAAAGTTTGACTTGTTTATATAAGCTTTTTTAAAAAAGTAAGAAATAAGAATTAGATTAAGATATTCTAAGAATAACATTAATCTAATTCTTATTTTATTATTGTTTATTTGAATTATTTTTTTCAAATTTTTTTGTAAATTCATTAGGATTAATAATAACTGTTTTATTTGTATGGTAGATAACCATTCCAGGTTTTGCACCATTAGGTTTTTTTAATTCTTTAACTTTAGTATAGTCTATAGAAAGCTTTGGAGAGTTTTTCCCTTTGCTATAGTAACCGGCTATTATAGCAGCTTCTTCTAATGTTGTATCAGGAACATTAAAGTCACAAACTATAACGTGAGACCCAGGAATATCTTTAGCATGAAGCCATAAATAATTTTTATTAGCAAATTTAAGACTTAAATAATCATTTTGAAGATTATTTTTACCAACATATATATCTATATTATCACTTGAAACAAAGTGATGTGGCTTTGAAGTTTTATTTTTCTTGCCATTTTTTAAATTTTTATTGAATCTTATATAACCTGTTTCAATAAGTTCTTTTTTTATCTCATCAATTTCATCATAGCTCTCAACATTAATTATATTTGTAAGTACCGAATTCAGGTATTCAATTTCTTCTTCATTTTTAGAAAGTTGCATTTTTGCATATTCTTCTGAAACCTTAAGCTTATTGTATTTTTTATAATATCTTTGTATATTCTCAGATGGAGTTTTATTACTGTCCAGTGAAATTGTGATATATTCTTCTTCGTTTTCATTATAGAAATTTAAAAGAGAACATTCTTTATCACCTTTTTTTATTGTATAAATAAAGGAAGTTAATAAATCCCCTTTGATTCTAAGTTCTTCTTTTTCTTCACATTCTTTTAAAGTTTCATGAAGTATTTTTGCTTTTTTATTACAACGTTCAATATTAGTATGAATAAGCTTCTGAAGATCTGTTGATTTATTTTGAAGTCTATCTTGCTTATCTTTTTTACTATAAAAATCATCCATAAGTTCATTTGGATCATCATAAGATATTGAATTATAATCTTTTTCAAAAAAAGATAAATTTAAAGAATAAAAGTCCTTAATTAATCCAGTTTTGGTTGTATATATTTTAAAAGATAGATTTTTATCAAGATTATCCATTAAATCTTTAAAGTTATTGTAAATTTCAGTTCTTGTAGGTGATTGTATTTTTTCAGTTAGTGTAAAATACAAATCCTGAGATAATAGCTTGCTTACTCCAGTAAAGCATGCAGAATAAAATTTATCATCAAAAATAAGACTGTTACTGCTTATATAATTGTTAAATTCATCATAGCTGCAAGTGAAAGGATTGAGTTTTTCGGATTTTGGAGGAAATACATAGTTTACACCAGGATAGAGAACTCTATAACTGTTTATATCGGGAGTTATATGTTTTATTGATTCCATGACTTTATTATCTCTATCTCTTACAAGAGTTATATTTGAATGACGACCCATTATTTCGATAATAAGAGAGTAGACACTATCAAAACCTAATTCGTCTCTATTTTCAATTTCCATGATTAGAATTCTATCACTGTCTTTTTGAGTTACTTTTATAATCCTTCCGCCTAGTATATATTTTCTAAGAACCATTAAGTACATTGGGGCTTTTATTGGATTTTCTTTAACTGTTTCTGTCAAGTGAATCCTTGCAAAGCGTGGAGAGGATGATATTAATAATTTTATATTTTTACGATCTTTTCTTAATGTTAATATTATTTCATCTTTTTCAGGTTGATTTATTTTATCTATTTTAGAACCTAGAAGTGTATCTTCTAATGATCTCATTAAACTGTTTAAGTATATTCCATCTAATGCCATTATTTTTCACCTTTCTTTATGGGATTAAGAATAGTATAACATTATATGGAGACTATTATCAATTATTAGGTTAATCTTAAAAATATTCATTAAATAAAAGAAGAAAATATAAAAAATAACATAAATTTATGAAAAATTTATGATATTTATTGTAATTTAGGTCTAATACTTTTATTATTTAATAAGTAGTGTTTAATTAATAGCAAATTTGAATTGGGGGAAGAATAATGAAATTTTATAAAATGCAGGGAGCAGGAAATGATTTTGTATTTGTAGAAGATTTTAATAATCAAATAAATGATGAATGTAGTCTAGCTGTTAAGCTTTGTGATAGACATTATGGAATTGGTGCAGATGGTCTTGTCATTGTGAGAAAGTCTCAAGTTGCAGAAGCAAAAATGATAATAATTAATGCAGATGGATCAAGGGCAAATATGTGTGGTAATGCAATAAGATGTTTTGGAAAATATGTGTTTGAACATAATATAGTAAATAAAACAGAATTTTCAGTGGAGACTGGTGATGGTGTTAAAATTATAGAAGTATTACTTGAAGATGAAAAAATTAAATATGTAAAAGTTTATATGGGTAAGCCTTCATATAGAGCAGAAGATATTCCATTAAGTCATGGAGAAGATTTTATAGATAGTGAAATCACATGTAATGGGAAAACATATAAAGCAACTACAGTTTTAGTTGGTGTTCCTCATACAATTATTTTTGAAAATACAGATGAATATGTTGTTAATGAAGATGGACCTTCTTTAGAAAAACACAGTCTTTTTACTGAAGGAAGCAATATTAATTTTGTAAAGATAATAGATGATACACATATAAGAGTTAATACTTGGGAAAGAGGTGCAGGAGCAACACTTGCATGTGGAACTGGCTGTTCAGCATCAGTAGTAGTCGCAAAAAAATTAGGATTAGTTAATAAAGAAAAAGAGATTTATGTAAAAGCACCTGGCGGTGAACTTATAATTGAAGTTAATGGGGATGATGTATATATGAAAGGACCAGCTGAAGTGGTTTTTGAAGGAAATACTTTAATTTAAGGAATCTGACTGCTTTTATGTAAAGAGTTAATATTTAAATAATGATTAAGAGGGATTGATATGGCAAAGTTCAAAGGAAAGTTTTTATGTGTGTTAGCTTTCAGTGTGTGTTCTCTGTTCATTTTAGGGTGCAATTCAAATAAAAAAGAAGTACCGTCTAATATGGCAGAGAATATTAATTTAAATTCAGGAGCTGTTTTAAAAAGCGAGAATGGGGATTATAATTTATATGATTATAGTGAAAAGTATACAAAACAGGAAACTGATAAGCTAGTTTTGACTTATGATAAAAGCAGTAGCAATTATGTTTATAGAAAAAATGGAGAAACTTTTGCAGTTTACAATGAAAAGGAAATTAAAATTGAAGATTCTGAATATATAAAATTAAAATTATCTCCTGGTGGAAGTTATGTTTCATATTTTGTTGATGACAACGGGATGAAATTAAAGATAATTAATCTTAAAGAAAATAAATTCGCTGAGATAAAATCCAATGTGTCTATATCAGGAACATTATATGACTGGTATGATGATAAATCACTTGTATATTATGGTGTTAGCCAAGATGGTGTAAATGGATTATTTATATATAATATAGAGGATGATAAAGAAGAACTTCTATATAAGTTAAAAGAGGGGTATTTAGCTTATTTGAAGGGAACCATAGACAATATATTATTTCTTCAATTAAATTTTGATAATGAGAGACAGTTTATAGCTTTAAACAAAAATACGAAGGACATAGAAATATTAAACAATAATATTGAAGAGATTAAAGATGTTGTTTATTTAAATAATGATGTGTTTTTTGTTGGAAGAGTAAAAGATAATGTTAATTCACTATATAAAATCGAAAATGGAAATACAAAGAGAGTGGCTTATGACTTTCCAGCCGTTATTGATACAGAAAAAGGAATTGAAGCTGATTCTGAAAATAATATTTTATTCATAGGAAAAAATAATCCGAGTTCTGGTCAAGAGCAGGTATTTAAATATTCAAAGGATGGAAGCATAAGTAGTATTTCAGATGGATCATCTGATTATGCTTTTGTAGAATACGTAGAGTAATGATACAAGATGCAATTTATAAGTATGTGAATGTAATTTAATAAATACTATTAAACAGTAGTTTAGTTAATCTAAGCTGCTGTTTTTTTATTGTAGAAGATTAAAGAGTAAATGAATATTAATGGAAAAAGGTGGACATAATTAAGCTAAATATAGTCAGTAAAAAATAGATATAGGGGTGATGATTTATTAAAGATTATTCAATAAATGATGTGGATTTAAATGTTATACATGGTTTGAATAAAGAAATAAGTGATAAATATAATGTTATTCCCGTTAAAGAAGATGAAAAAAATATTACTTTATTAGGATACAACATAAAAGAAGATGAACTTGATTACCTAAAATTTATTTATAGAAAAAAGGTTATTCTAAGGGAAGTATCAGAAGAAAATTTTAAAGAAGTAAAAAATATGATTTTTACATTTAGAGAAGGAAATACCGAAGATAATATTATATTTAAGGGTATAGAAGATAATGCAAGTGATATACATTTTGAGCCTCAAGGTGAATGGGTAAACATACGTCACAGAATAAATGGGACTCTAATTCGTATGCATAAAATTCCAAATGAAGAGTATGTAAAAGTAATTTCTAAAATAAAACTTATGAGTGGAATGGATATTGCAGAAAAAAGAAAACCTCAAGATGGAAAATCAGTTGTTGAATATAATGGAAAAAAATATGATTTAAGAGTTTCAACTATTCCTGTAATTAATGGTGAAAAATTAGTAATAAGAATTTTATATTGTGATAATTTTAACTATAATTTAGAAGATCTTGGGTTTACAGAAGAAAAGATACAAATAATACGAAAAATGATCTCTGTAAAAAATGGCATGGTAATAATTTGTGGGCCAACAGGTTCGGGAAAATCAAGTACTTTATATACAATTTTAAAAGAACTAAATGCAGGAATTTTAAATATAACAACTCTTGAAGATCCAGTTGAAGTTCAGATGCCTGAAGTTAATCAAGTAAGCCTTAATAAGAAACTTGACATAACATTTGCAAGTGGATTAAGAAGTATACTGAGGCAAGATCCAGATGTGATAATGATTGGAGAAATAAGAGATGAAGAAACGGCTGAAATGTCAATAAGGGCATCAATAACAGGTCATAAAGTATATAGTACAATTCATTGTAAGTCACCCAAAGAAGTATTTATGCGTTTTGAAAATATGGGGGTGAAGCCATACCTAATAAAGGAAAGTCTTGTAGGTGTCATTTCTCAAAGGCTTATTAAAAGATTATGTTCAAATTGTAAATTTGTTGATGATGAAAAAACTTATAAAAATCATAAAATATTTAAAAAAAGTGGATGTGAATTGTGCAAATTTACAGGATATGAGGGGCGACAGGTGGTAAGTTCTGTATGTAGCTTTACACATGCTTTTAACAAGTCTAATGATGCATTAAAAAACAATTCAGAATTTTTATCAAATAGAAGTATGAAAGAAGATGCAGAAAGCCTTCTTATAAGTGGAGTTATATCCTACAACGATTATCTTGAATTTATAGAAGGAGAGAGACTTAATGAATAAAGAAAAATTGAGAAAAACTGATATGTATGAGGTTTTGGAAGGGAAAATTGTAAATAAAGTGCGCAGTCTATTTTGTGAAAAAAGAAACCTTGTAATAAGAAGATGTGCAGATGAAAAGCAAGTATCATTTATTGCTAGAAGTCTCGGGGAAATGTATAAGGATGGGATTACAATTAATAAAGCACTTACTTTAGTTAGAGAAAGTGTATCACATAAAGAATATAAGAATAGTTTGAAAACTATCCATAGTGCCATACACAATGGTAAGGGATTAAGTGAAGCATTTAAAGAATGTACACCTCTGTACCCAGAATTATTTATAGGTCTTATATTTATTGGAGAAAATACAGGAAAGTTATATGAAATATTAAAAAGACTTGGTAATTTCTATGAAAAAATATGTGAAATTAAAAATGAAGTTAAAATGGCTTGCATATATCCTTTATTCATAATTATTTCAATAATAAGTTTCATAGGTATTTTCATATGCAAAATTATACCTAGTTTTTATGGAATATATAATTCTATGGGAATTACACCATCTTACTTTTATAGATGTGTATATAATTTTCAAAACAATTTTACAGAAAGCTATTTTGTAAACATGACTTATATTTTATGCTGGACAGTTATATGGTTTATGACTATTAAATTTATGATTTCCAATGGGAAATTTGATTTTTTCTTAAAAGTTGGATTAATAAAAGATGTTTTAGAATATATAACAATACTTATTTTTTCCATAATAACTAACTCAGGTATCAATATTTTACATGGTCTTGAATTATGTAGTAACAATATAAAACCAGAGTTTTTAAACAGCAAAATATTAGAAATAAGAAATTCTATAATGAAAGGAAAAACCTTAAGCGAATCTTTAGAAGAAAGTATGCTACTGTCAAATTATACTCTTGCTGTTATCAAAGTTCGTGAAGAAACAGGAAGTATTGCGGAAGGCTTTGAAATCCTATCAATAAGGCTTGAAAGTGAGATTCATAAAAAGATTAGAAATTATTTGAAGGCATTAAATCCACTATTGATTATTGTAATGGGGACAATAGTACTTATTTTTATTTCAGTTTTTGTACTTCCTTTATTCAAAGAATTGCAAAGTGGTATACGTTAATATGGGAAAGGTTAAAGGATTTACTTTAATTGAAACAGTAATAAGTATTTTTATATTAACATTGGTAATTACAATAACTACATCAATAAGTGCTATGAATTCTAATTTAGAAAATCAATTAGCATATGATTCTGATATTTATGAAGTACAAAATTTTTTGACTTTGAGTAAAGCTGCCTGCAGAAAAGAAAATGTTAATGGTCACATACTTATAAATTCAAAAGATGAGGAAATGTATTTTTATTATGATGGAGGAATTTCAAGTTTGTTTAGAAAAATGAACTTATCAAAGAATTCTGATTGTCTTGGTAAAAACACAAACATATATTTAGACGATGATGGAAAGATAAAGTCTGGAACAACAATATCAATAAAAAATGATGATGATATTACTAAAATTACAGTTGGAGTAGGTGTGGACACAATAAGAATTGATGAATAAAGGATTCATAATTTAAGGAGAAGGTAGTTCTTATGAAAAAGTCAGAAGGTAGTATATTAATTGAAGTAATGGCATCCATATTAATGCTATCTATAGCAGGTATATTTGTATTGTCAACAAGTTTAAAATGTTTAAGATATTATGAGAATAGGAGTACTGAAGAAAAACTTAATAGGGTTGTTAATATGTTGATTAAGGAATGTAAGTACAATAAATCTAAAGAAGAGTTAGAGGAATTTTTTTGTGACAATGATGTAATTTATTTTAAGTATGATGAGAATATAGATAATAAATTATTTGATAGTGATATTTTTTGTCTTGAAAGTGGAGATGATATTGAAATTCAAAAAATAAGTGAAGATAATATGGGTACTAATTATAAGATTAAAGTAAGTATTGATAACGAAAATATTTATTATGAAAGGGAAGAGGAATTTTATAAAAGTTGGTGGATGGATGAAATATAAAAAGAGTGGATTTACAATATTAGAATCAATTATATATATTTTTTTATCAACAATGATTATTGCAGAAGGATTAAATCTATTTATTCCTATGTATAAAACATATCTTGAGATTAAAAACAAGAGTATACGTTCTAATGAATATGAAAATTTTTATATTAATTTAAATAATATTATAAGTGAAGGAGCTATTGATAATATAGTTATCGGTAATGACTATATGACTTTATGCAAAAGTGAGTTTGGAGATAATTTAAAAAAGACCATACGTGTACATGATAAAAAAATAGTAGTTGTATATTCAAGAGGAGATGAAATTTTGACTTACAATAATATGCTCTTTAATATTGAAAAAATAGAAATAAATAAAAAAGAAAATCTAATTTATATGAAGATATATGATGAAAATGGTGATAAGTATATATGCAGCGTGTAAGAAAAAAAGGTTTTGCACTAATAAATACAATTATTATTATTTCATTGTTGATGTCAATTTCAAGTTTTATGTTCAGTCTTATGAAAAATAACATAGATATTTCATCTATGTATTGCATAGATGATGATATATTTTCTGTTGATGATAATGAAGAAAAAGTAATATATGAATTTATGAGGATATTAAATAATAAAAATGAAAACTTAAAGAATAATGAACATGAAAATAAAGATTTAAGCGTGACAAGTGATGATGAATATGAGAATTTGAGCAATGTTTCAAATAAAGTAAAATATATTGATTTTGAGGAAAGTTTAAATATTACAGATATATTTTATGAGGATTTTGAAGAAGAAAACAAAGGGAATAAATTAAAATATGAGAAGTCGGCAGATAAAATTACATTAAAGATTTATGGTAAATATAATTTATTAAGAGTAAGAGAACTAAAATATGTTATAAAAAATGACAGGATAATTTTATTGCCTACATCTAATTTTATTGATACTAATACTGAATTTGATAAATTGTAATGAAAATTAAATAAGTCATTAATATGTAATATGAAAAGTGAAAAAGAAAGGAAGTGCTTGATGAAAAAAGATATTGTATTTATAAAAGACAATTCCTTTGTTTATAGAGATAATGAATATGGTTTTTATGAACTTTTAGATAAAAATATGAAATTTAAAAATTTAAAAGCAGTTGTGCTTGGGGAAGAGTTGTATATAAAAAGTATTTTGATTAAATCTAAATATTTTGAACTAGAAAAGTATATAGCTAATGAAATAAAAAATATATTTTCTCAGAATGGTGAAATACTCTATGATTATGAAAAAAGTGAGAATACAAACTCTGTGTATATATATTCTATTAGGGGAAAGGAAAAAGTGGAGAAGTTATGCAGTCACACGGTTTTTCTTGAAGTTACACCATTACAGTTTATTATTAGAAAGACGTTAAAGAATATTTTTAAAAATAAATGTAAAGATTATATGAGTCTCATAAAATTTGATAATAAATATTATTTTATAAAATGTAGCAATGATGTCTTTATTGATAATTATGTGTCAAAGGATCTTGAAAAAGTATGTCAGTATATAGATTCCAAATATGAAAAAGAAACAATCATTATTGATAATAAATGTTTTCTAGATGAATATTCTTTAGAAAAACTGGAAATAATAAAAAAGGATATTGTGGGGGCTATAAATGAGAATGTATAAAAAATATAAAAATTTTATACCAGATAGTTTTTATATAAAAATTAGTGAACAAAAAAATAAAAAACAAAATATATTAATTAATTTATTTGTGATTTTTAACCTTATATTTATACCTATTAACTTTAAAAATCTAAGTATTTTAGCTGAAAAAAATGTGAAAATTGATGAGCATGAATCATATAGTGATAAAGGAAGTTTTAACTTGAATACAATAATATGTGTCATTGATGAACTTTTTTTAGATGATTTTGAAGATGTATATATAAATAATCATGCTGGAGAAATTATTATTAATAATTTAAAAATTGCAGAAAATATAAACAAAAGCAAATTAGTGGAAATGAACGAAGCGTCACTTATAGAAGATGAAAAATATAAGATAGGAGTTTCTATAAATGAAGAGTAAACTTAAGTATATTGCAATAGTTCTCCTTATGTTAAGTGCTTTTGCTCAAATCTGCCTAAATAACATATTAATTAAAAGAATAAATATAAAACCAGTAAGTGCTCAGGTAATAAAAAAATATAAGGACTTAACACAGTTAAATAGGGAGATAAGTGAATTAAATAATACATCAATATTAAGTGCAGATAAAAAGAATAATATATGGTATGCTCAGTTGAAAATATCTGGAGATAAACAGATTATTTTAGAGGAAATTAAAAAATTAGAAAAATATGAAATTAACAATTATATTATAAGCAAAAATAATACAGAAAATTGTGTTATAATCGATATATGTGGCAATGAATAAGAACAAATATGATAAAATAGATAATTTTTTAGGAGAAAGTAATCATAAATAATTGCATTTATGACTGTCTTTTGATAAAATATCATTGTTATGTCAACGAGTAAGTGTATATACTAGTATTTAAGTATTAAATTTGCATTGTAATTATTTTATAAATTTGGAGGGATATTTTATGATATCAGCAGGAGACTTAAGAAAAGGGACTACTTTTGAGTTTGATGGACAAGTGTTTACAGTAACAGATTTCTTACATGTTAAACCAGGTAAAGGTGCAGCATTCGTAAGAACTAAATTAAGAAATGTTATCTCTGGAGGAGTTGTAGATAGAACTTTCAACCCAACTGAAAAATTACAAGAAGCTGTAATTGAAAGAAAAGAAATGCAATATCTTTACAATGATGGTGAATTGTACTACTTCATGGATCAAGAAACATTTGAACAAATTCCTTTAAATCAAGAAAAAGTAGAAGAAGCTATTAAGTTCTTAAAGGAAAACATGTTTGCAACTATTAAATTCTTCAAAGGTGAAGCTTTCTCAGTTGAAGCGCCAAACTTTGTTGAATTACAAATTACTCACTCAGAACCAGGAGTAAAAGGAAACACAACAACTAATGCATTAAAGCCAGCTACAGTTGAAACTGGTGCTATTGTTAATGTTCCTATGTTCGTTAACGAAGGTGATGTTATCAGAATAGATACAAGAACTGGGGACTACATGGAAAGAGTTTAATCTTTATGTATTTATGTAGGTTGCTAAGTAATATACTTAGCAACTTTATTTGCATATGTGTACTTTAAATAAAAATTGAATTTTAAATTTTTATTTAATAGAGTTTAGAACTAAGGAATGTAATTAGATTATTAGAATGTTTAATATATAATATGAACAGGAAGTGAAAAGGTATGGAAGAGCTTAGAAACGAAATTGAAGAGTTAAAGAACAGTTTATCTAATGTAGACGATGACAAGTATAAAAAATACTTTGACAGCATACAATCTATTTTAAGCACAATGGCAAATAAGATTGAAGAAGTTGTTGTAAATCAAGAAGCAATAGAAGAAAATATGCAGTTCTTAGATGATGATTTATCAAACATTCAAGATGAATTATTTGAAGAAGTATCCATTGATGAATTGTGTGATATGGAAGATGAGTATGTTGAAATTAATTGCGCTCATTGTAATAAACCAATTTTTATGGAAAAATCAGTTTTAACCAGTAAAGAACAAATTCCATGTCCTTACTGTCATGAAAACATAAAGTAATTTATTAATAATAGTAGATTATAATTAGTAATAAAAAGCCTCGTAAAATAAACAAATTAAAGTTTATTTTACGAGGCTTTTATTTGTTTACATATTTTTTTATTGTAATCAGTAATATTTTTCTGTTTAATAAAAT
The DNA here is from genome assembly GCF_006742065.1 of Clostridium butyricum. Taxonomy (NCBI): domain Bacteria; kingdom Bacillati; phylum Bacillota; class Clostridia; order Eubacteriales; family Clostridiaceae; genus Clostridium; species Clostridium butyricum. The sequence continues at coordinate 1,514,327 of NZ_AP019716.1, forward strand.
ATTAATTAAGTAAGGAGACAGGAAAGGAGGTACTACTAACATTGTGAGAGCAGAAGAAGATATAATAGGTATTTTGCCACTAAAGATAGGAACTTTACTTAAGGAACGTCTGTTAAAAGAACAGATATATGAAATAAGAATTAAGATTGGAAAACCTATTCTTGTATATTCAAAATATGGTGAGAACATAGTAAATTATGTACCAACAAAAGAAGATATGAAAAGCTTGATACAGAAAATTTCTAATTATTCATTATATGCTTATGAAGAAGATATAAGACAGGGGTTTATTACAATAAAAGGTGGGCATAGGATAGGTATTGCAGGAGAATGTGTTATGGAAAAGGGTGAAGTTAAGACCATAAGAAATATTTCATCAATAAACATTAGAGTATGCAGTGAAGTTATAGGATGTTCTGACAAATTAATAAAATATATATACTCTCAAAAAGAGAATAGAATATTTAATACTATAATAATTTCTCCTCCAAAGTGTGGTAAGACAACAATATTAAGGGATATAGCTAGAAATATTTCAAATGGAATGAATTCAATAGGCCTTTACGGACGCAAGGTAGCTGTTATTGATGAAAGAAGTGAAATTGGAGCATGTCATTTTGGAATTCCTCAAAATGACCTTGGAATGCGTACAGACATATTAGACAACTGTCTTAAAAAAGAAGGCATGATTATGGCAATACGAAGTCTTTCGCCTGAAATATTAATATGTGATGAAATTGGTACAAAGGGTGATGTTGAAGCTCTTTTAATGGCTTTTAATTCAGGAGTAAACATAATAACATCAATTCATGGTTTTACAATTGAAGATTTATATAAGAGAAAGGTTTTTCATGAACTTTTAGATAATGGAATAATTGAAAGAGCCATTGTATTGAGTTCAAGGAAAGGTGTTGGAACAATTGAAAATATATATGAATTGAGAGAAGGTGAGAAGACATGCTTAAATTAGTTATTGCTTGTGCGCTTTTCAGTATTTGTTCATATGTAGGATTTGAATATGGAGAAGGCTTCAACAGAAGAATGATGCAGCTTAGAGAGATACTAAAAAGTCTTATAATACTTCAAAATGATATTTTATATGGTTCAACACCACTACCAGAAGCATTTGAAAACTTTTCATATAAAGTTGAAGAGCCGATTCATTCTTTTATAAATGGAATAAGGGAAAAACTTGTATCTGGAAGTGTTGAAAGTGTTTATGATGGTGTGGCAGAGGAGTATAGGGAGCTTAAAGGAAAATTCAGTTTAAATGACAATGATATAAAGATTTTAGGGGATTTTTTTAAGTCTCTTGGCGATTCTGGAGTTTTTGGTCAGGAAAGAATTTTTTCTCTCGCTATTGAAGGTATAAGGATGAATTTAAAGGATGCTGAGGATACAGCTAAAAAGAATGTTAAGCTGTATAGATATTTAGGAGTCTGTGTAGGAGGAATGCTTACAATTTTTGTATTATGATTCATAAACATAATATATTTTTAATATTAATAATTAACAGCAGTAATTAGGATTGTAACAGATAAATTTTTCTGAAAATTTATAATGAAGCTGTATAGTCAATACTTTTAAAAATTAATTTATCAGATATGTTTTAGTCAGAAAGCATAAAAACCATGCATAGGGGGAGAAAAAATGAATGATATAAGTATTCTTTTAAAGATTGGCGGAGCTGGAATAATTCTTGTTATTCTTGATAAAGTTCTGACAAGCAGTGGAAAATCCGATATTGCAGCAATCACAAATATTGCAGGAGTTGTAATAATACTTTTGATGATAGTTTCAATAATAGGAGATCTGTTCAGTACAGTAAAGACCATGTTTATTATGTAGCAGGTGGTATTATGTTGATTTTAAAAATTGTAGGGATGGCTTTTTTAGCACTATTTTTAATTCTTATGCTAAAACAGTCTGGAAGTGCGTTAGGTGTGCTATTAGCTTTGGCTGCAGGAGCATTAATGATTCTTGTTATATTTGATCCGCTTAAGGAAATAATGACATTTTTGCAGACCATGTCAGATAAAGCTAATATTGATACAGTATATATAGGAATTGTCCTGAAAATTATTGGTATAGCCTATATTGCAACCTTTGCCAGCACTTTATGTAAAGATGCAAATGTTGACAGTCTGGCAACACAAATTGATTTTGCAGGAAAGATAATGATTCTAGTATTAGCTATTCCTATTTTAATGGCAGTATTAAATTCTATATTGCAGATAATGTGATTAAAACCAATGAACATCTAATGTTTTGAAAAGCGAAGAATATGAAGAGCAGTAAATTTCGTGTAAGTAAATTTAAAAGGTTGTGTATTCAATATGACGAGGATAAAAAGGTTAACAGTTTTTTTTATAAGCTTTTTGGTAATTTTTACACTATATGAACCAGTTTTTCTCTCAGGCAATAATAGATATGCTTGTGCGGAAAAGAATACAAAAGAATACACGGTTTTAGCAGCTTATGATGAAAAAAATTCATATACTCAGAATAATATGGGGACTACAGAAGAAAGTAATATAAAGACAAATGATAATACCAATGAAAAAACAAATGTAAGTATTGATGATATTGGTGGCAGTGCAAAGGGGCAGATAGAAACACTATATGATTATATTAATAAGATGAAAACGGATGTGGAGCTTCTTCAGGGGTTAGATCCGGTAGATTATATTAAGGCTTTTATTTCTAATGGAAAAGGGAATTTATCATTTGACACGATAATGAAGGCTGTTTTGAGCCTGTTTTTCAAAGAAGTTAGAAGCGTACTTGCTCTTGTGATATCTATAGTTACAATTGCAATATTATGTGCACTTCTAAAGAATCTTCAGGACTCATTTGCAGATGAAAGCATATCACAAGTTGCATTTTATGCCTGTTATGCTCTTGTCATAATGATTCTTTCAAAGAGCTTTATTATTTCAATATCTGTAGCACAGGGTGTTATAAATGATATTTCAAATTTTATGAATGCACTCTTGCCTATATTGGTTACAATGATTGCACTGGCAGGAGGAATAACACAGGCTGCTACTTTAGATCCATTTATTCTTGGGGCTGTAATATTTATACCAAAGATATACACAAATATAATAATACCAATGATACTTATGGGATTTGTTTTAGAATTTGCCAATAATATCTCAGAAGAACATAAGATAACTAATCTATGCAAGCTTACAAAACAATGCATACTATGGTTCCAGGGGATAATATTAACTGCATTTATTGCCCTGCTCACAATAAGAGGGATAACCTCTAGTACTATGGATGCAGTAACTCTTAAAACAGCTAAGTTTGCAGTTGATAATTTTATACCTATAGTTGGAAAGACATTTTCAGATGCAATAACGTCTGTTGCCGGTTACTCATTAATAATAAAGAATGCAGTAAGTTCAATTGGTCTTGTTGTAGTATTGTTGATTTTACTTTATCCAATAATAAAGCTAATCTTAATGACATTTATTTATAAAATATCATCAGCATTAGTAGAGCCAGTAAGTGATTCAAGAATAACAAAATCCTTAGAATGTGCTGGGGACTCTATGGTTCTCATAATATCATGTGTGCTTACAGTAAGCCTTATGTTCTTTATTTTAATTGCAATTATGGCTCAGGCTGGCAGCTATGTAGTAGGGGGCTGATAATTTTGGAAAAGTTAAAAGCTCTAGTAGCTACTCTAACAACGGTTTTAATATTTATAAGTGCAGTAGAAATTCTTGCTCCAGACAAAAAGATGAAAAAGTACATTTCATTTGTTTTAGGTTTGATTTTAATAAGTACAATTTTAAATCCAATTGTCGAGTTTATTACAAATGGAGAAAATAGTATTCTTCAAGGAATTGAAAATTATGAAACAGTTTTTTCAAAGAATGAGAACAAAATAAATACAGATGGAGCTACTTCATTTGAAAGTACAAGAGATAGTGAGGATGCACGTAAAAAGGCATTTATAAGCAATTTCAATAAAAACTGTGACAGCATGCTTAAAAATAAGTTCGATAATATGACTTTCAAAAGTGAAGTTGATTGTGATGTTGATTTTAACAATGTAAAGATAAATGTTAAGAACTTGAAGATAGGTATAAAAGATAAAAACGTACGAAGAATAGAGAAAGTTGAGATTGGAAAGGAAAAGAAAGATACACTCAGAGATGAGTACAAAGACGTAATAAGCTATGCAGCAAGTGAGTTTGATATTTCGGAAGATAAAATAGAAGTGTATATGCTGGAGGAATAGGAGGAATGAATTTATGAGTATGAAAAAGGTCACAGATGATGTTAAAGATTTTCTGGAAAAGAACAGTAAGATAAAAAATCTTATTGTAATATGCTTAATTCTTGTATTTATTCTCATTGCAATGAATGTGGTGGGCGGAAGCGGTAAGCTGAGTAGTAAAATAACATCAATATCCAGCGGAAGCTCTTCTAAAAGCCAAGAAAATGTAAATTTAGATACAAGTAAAGTTATTACAGCAGAAGATTACGAAGAAAAACAGAAGACAGATTTAATTAATATACTTAAAAAGATGAACGGTGTAGGTGATGTTGATGTAATGATAACATTTGAAAATGGTGAACAGAAAGTTCCGGCTTATGATAAGACAGAACAAAAGGCAACTACAGAAGAAACAGATACACAGGGAGGAAAAAGGGTTAATAATCAGAATAACGATAATTCAAAAGTTGTAATGACACAAAATGATGGCAAAAATGAACCTTTTATTTTAACAACATACAAGCCTAAGATAATAGGTATAGTAATTGTTGCAGAAGGCGCTGAAAATAGTAAAACAAAATATGAAATTGAACAAGCAGTTTCAAAATTATATAACTTAAGTTTAGATAAGGTTAATGTATATAGTATGAAGAATTAGCATATAATTAGATAGATAGGAAATGGGAGGGAGTTTTATTATGACAAAGAAACAATGTGGGATTATTTTTACACTACTTGCACTAATATTGTGTACAGGTGTACTTGCAGCAAAACTAAATAATGGAGGATTAAATGATCCAACAGATTTGAGCCAAGTTTTATCATCAGAAACAGTAACTAAGGACAATAGTGAAACAGCGGAAGCTGAAAGTGATACACAGACTTTAAATACACAGAATTATTTTTATGAAGCTAGAAGTCAAAGAGAACAGCAGGATTCATCTACAATACAATCTTTAAATGCGATTATTTCTGATCAAAATACTTCTAAAGAACAAAAAGATGATGCAACTAAACAATTAACTAAAAAGACTATGGCAAGAGATAATGAAGGAAGAATAGAATTAAACATAAAAAATAAAGGGTTTGAAGATGCATTATGTATGCTTGAAGATAATAAAGCAACTGTAATAGTAAAATCATCTACTGGAATAGAAGAATCTGATAGCGTTGCAATTCAAGAGATTGTTCAAGATGTTTCAAATATTAAAGATGTAATAATTGAAGTTCAAAAATAATATATCAAAAATAATATAATTGTAAAGTTAAATTTTATTTGTTATAATGAACATAAGATTAGGATGTTTTGTTATTACAAAACCGAGGAGGTTCAGATAGCATGGAAGATATAAATAGAGATGAAAATATCGGAATTGTTAAAATTTCTGATGAAGTAGTTAGTGTTATAGCTGGAATTGCAGCACAAGAAGTTGATGGAATATTAGACTGTCAAAATGGTGTGGCAGGCAACTTAACAAATATATTTAAGGGTAAAAAGAGTGCAGTAAAAGGCACTAAAGTAACTCTAGAAGATGATAAAGCCATTATAGATATGAATGTGGCTGTTGAGTATGGAAGAAAGATTAATGATTTAGCATCTGCAGTACAAGAAAATGTTAAAAAGACTGTTGAAGCTATGACTGGATTAGAAGTAGATTCAGTTAATATCTGTGTTCAAAACATTTACTTACCAAAAGAAGAAGGAAATGAATCTAAATAGTTTAGTTCTCACCCTCTGAAATTTCAGAGGGTGTTTAATTTGAATGGGGTTTAAAAGATATAAAAAGTGTGTATAATGTTAGATGTACATAATTAATATGACATTTATTTTAGGAGGATTCGATGAATAGAAAATTATCTAGGGAAAAAGCTATGGAGTTATTTTTTGGGATGACTTGCAGTAAAGACACAGTAGAAGAAGCGGTAGAAACTTTCATTGACAATTATGAAGGTGACATAAAGGAATTAGATCTTACATATATTAAAAAGGCATTAATAGGAATTGAAAATAATAAAGAAGCTATAGACGAAGCAATATCTTCAAATCTTCAAAACTGGAAGATTGAGAGAATTTCTAAAGTGAACTTAACTATTTTAAGACTTGCAGCTTATGAAATTTTATTTGATGAAGATGTTCCACGAAGCGTTGCAATAAATGAAGCATTAGAAATAACAAGAAAATACTCAGATGAAAAGAGTGTTTCATTTGTTAATGGAGTACTTGATAAAATAAAATAATATTGAAATATATGTGTGATGAAGAGGAATAATTAATTGAAAAAATTCTTCATGGATTGTTTTAATTGTATTTATAGATGTGTAGTTACAATATATATTAAAAACTCAGAGTTGGTAATTTTATAATTTATCAAACCTGAGTTTTTTTATAACTTCAGAATTGAAATTTGGTAAATTTAAATAGTGGACAATATATAGGGCAAATAATTAATATAGAGAAATTTTTGGAATAAACTATCAACTGTATAAATTATCGTTTTTATAATTATTATATTTTGAATAAAGTTATATAATAATTGTTAGAAGTAAAATGAGAAATGTATATATATAAACAATTATTGAAAAAATATAAAAGTAAAGTTAAAATAGACACATAGAGTAAAGTATATTCAAATAAGAATATTATAATTTTAAACGCAAATGAGAAAGTGGGGAATTAATAAAATGGGGCAATTAATAAACGGAAAAGAAGTAGCAGCAAAGGTAAAGGAAGAAATCAAAAATTTTGTAGATAATAGAAAAGAAAAAGGTCTTAAGCTTCCTAAAATAGCATCAATTTTAGTTGGAGAAGATGGCGGTTCAATATATTATATGAATAGTCAGGAAAAAGCAGCAGTAACTCTTGGTGTAGGATTTTTAAGAGTTGAATTAAAAGAAGAATCTACAGATGATGAAGTAATAAATACAATTAAAAAATTAAATGAAGACGATAGTATTCAAGGAATAATACTTCAACTTCCATTACCAAAACATTTAAATGAAAAGAAAATAATAAGAGAAATTTCAGTTAAAAAAGATATCGACTGTCTTACATTTGAAAGTCAGGGTAAACTATATATGGGTGAACCAGGATTTTTACCATGTACACCAAATTCAGTAGTAACTTTAATAAAGAGTTTAAATATTGATTTAAATGGGAAGAATGTAGTTGTACTAGGAAGAAGCAATATTGTAGGTAAACCAGTAGCACAACTGTTATTAAATGAAAATGCAACTGTTACAATATGTCATTCAAGAACTAAGGATTTGAAAGAAGTATGTAAAAGAGCTGATATACTGGTTGTTGCTATTGGTAGACCAAAATTTATTGATGAAAGTTATGTAAATGAAAATGCTGTTGTTATAGATGTTGGTACATCACGTTTTGAAGGAAAGATAACAGGTGATGTTGATTTTGACAAAGTTATAGATAAATGCAGCGCTTTAACACCAGTTCCAGGTGGAGTAGGAGCATTAACAACTACGCTACTAATAAAAAATGCATGTGAGGCTTTAAAGGAAGATGAAAATTAAAACTTTAACCGTATCAGAAGTAACTAATTATATTAAACGAGTTTTGGACAATGACTTTATTTTAAATAATCTCTCTGTAAAAGGGGAGATTTCTAATTTAAAGTATCATAGCAGTGGACATATTTACTTTTCTCTTAAAGATGATAAAGGAAAAGTAAACTGTGTTATGTTTAAAGGTAATGCCAGCTTTTTAAAGTTTAAGCTTGAAGAAGGCATGGAAGTAATAATATGTGGAAGAGCATCGATTTATCCAGCGACAGGATCTTTTCAGATTTATTGTGATGAAATTCAAAAAGAAGGTCAGGGAGAATTATTTATTAAATTTGAAAAATTAAAAGATAAGCTATCAAAAGAAGGATACTTTGATGTTGAGAACAAAATGCCAATTCCTGCATATCCTAAGAGAGTAGGTGTTGTAACATCTCCTACAGGAGCAGCTATACGTGATATAATTAATGTATCAAGAAGAAGAAATGACTCTATAGATATTGTTTTATATCCAGCAAAAGTTCAAGGTGTAGGTGCCTATAAAGAAGTAATGGAAGGTATAAAATACTTCAATATGAAAAACAATGTTGATGTAATAATTGTAGGACGAGGAGGCGGTTCAATAGAGGAACTCTGGAATTTTAATGAAGAGGAACTTGCTATGACTGTCTATGATTCTCATATTCCTATAATTTCAGCAGTAGGCCACGAAATAGATTATACTATTTGTGACTTTGTAAGTGATTTTCGTGCAGCAACTCCGTCTCAAGGTGCTGAAATAGCAGTACCATTGAAAAGTGAAATATTAAACAATATAGACAATTTAAGAAAAAATCTTGATGATAATATTGAATATAAAATTAAAAGCTGTATTAATGAAATTAATAATGCTGAAAGAATATTAAAAATACACTCACCATTGAGCCTTATTGCAAATTCATATTTAGAAGTTGATAAACTTAAAGAACGATTGAATTTTGCTATAAAAACAAAACTAAATAAAGAAAAGAAAAATATTGAACATTTAAACAATCTTCTAATTGCATATAATCCGACTAAGGTTATTGAAAAGGGATATGCTATAATAGAGGATGATGAAAACAATATAATAATTTCAAAAAATCAGTTGAATGAAGAAAAAAAATTAAATATAATTCTTAAAGATGGAAAAGTTAAAGGGAATTTTATCCCCTTAAAATAAGGAGTTTAAAAATGGCCAAAAAAGAAAGTTATGAAGAAATGTTATCTAAACTTCAGGAAATACTAAGCGGTCTTGAAAATGATGAGCTTAACCTTGAAGATTCTATGAAATCTTATGAAAATGGAGTAAAGCTTGTTAATAAGATCTATAAGACACTTAGCGTGTATGAAGGAAAGATTTCTATGGTTAAAGACGAAAAAGAAGTGGAGTTTAATGAAGTTGATAATGATAAATAATTTAAGGAAAGACATAAATGATTATTTAGATAATTATTTCAAAAACAAAGGTATATATAACAAAGTAATATATGATGCAAGCGGCTATAGCATAAATATAGGAGGAAAGAGAATACGTCCAATATTATTTGCTTTATCTTATTATATTTACAAAAATGAGTATAAAAATATTTTACCAATGGCATGTTCAATAGAGATGATTCATACATATTCGCTTATTCATGATGATCTTCCATGTATGGATGATGATGACTTAAGAAGAGGAAAGCCAACAAATCATAAAGTCTTTGGAGAAAATATTGCTGTACTTGCAGGAGATAATCTCCTTAATGAAGCAATGATTTTAATGATGGATTATTCTCTAAAGAATGGAGGAAACTCTTTAAAAGCAGCTTATGAAATAGCATCTTCAGCTGGTGCAGAAGGAATGATAGGTGGTCAGGTTGTTGATGTAATATCTGAAGGAAAGAAAATTTCTAAAGATGAACTTGAGTATATGCACGCAAAAAAGACAGGAGCACTTATAAGAGCTTCAATTGTAGGTGGTGCAGTACTTGCCGGTGCATGTGAATCTGATGTAAAAATTTTAAGAACATATGGAGAAAAATTAGGTTTAGTATTTCAGATTAAAGATGATATACTAGATGTTGTAGGAGATGCTGATGTTCTAGGCAAAAATACACATGCAGATGAAGAACATGACAAAACTAATTTTATAAGTGTTTATGGATTAGATAAATGTAGAGAGTTATGTAAAACAATAAGCGAGGAATGTGTGGAGTTGCTTAAAACATTAACTGTTGATTCACAATGTTTAGTGGATTTAACATATGATCTTTTAAATAGAGAAAGTTAGCAGAGGAAATGATATTATGAAATTAATAGATACTCTAGACTTCCCTAGAGATATTAAGAAATTAACCCCAAAAGATACAGAGATACTTAGTGATGAATTGCGTGAATTTTTAATAGAAAGCGTTTCTAAAACAGGAGGTCATTTATCATCTAATTTAGGTGTAGTTGATCTTACCTTAAGTTTGTTTAAGGCTTTTGACTTTGAAAAGGATAAAATAGTCTGGGATGTAGGTCATCAAAGTTATGTATATAAAGTTTTAACAGGAAGAAAAGATGGTTTTAAAAATTTAAGACAGTTTAATGGAATGAGTGGATTTCCAAAGAGAAATGAAAGTAATTATGATTGTTTTGACACAGGACATAGCAGCACTTCAATTTCAGCAGCACTGGGTATAGCAAGAGCAAGAGATTTGAAAAGAGAGAATTATCATGTTATTGCAGTAATAGGTGATGGTGCATTAACTGGAGGTATGGCTCTTGAAGCCCTTAATGATGTTGGATTTAGAAAAACAAAATTAATTGTTGTTTTAAATGATAATCAGATGTCAATATCAACAAATGTTGGAGGTCTATCTAGATATCTTAATAAACTTAGAATGGCACCAACATATAATAAGCTAAAAAATGAAATTCATGACTCTTTAAATCAATCATATATAGGCAAAAATATTGCTGTTAAGCTTTCGAAAGTTAAAGATAGCATAAAACAACTTGTAGTTCCATCAATGCTTTTTGAAAATATGGGATTAAAATATATAGGACCTATAGATGGTCATAACATAGAAGCTATGACTGAAGTTTTTAAAATTGCTAAGGATTTTGATGGACCAGTAATAATACATACTATAACTCAAAAAGGAAAAGGATATGCATTAGCAGAAAAGAGTCCAAGTAAATATCACGGAGTAAGTCCTTTTGATTTAGAAAGTGGAGAGCCAAAGGTTAGTCATAAAAATAGTTATTCAAAAGCATTTGGAGAGTCCCTTGCAAAAATTGCTAGAGAAGATAAGAGAATTGTAGCAATAACAGCAGCAATGCCAGAAGGAACTGGACTAAAATGCTTTAGTGAAGAATTTAAAGAAAGATTTTTTGATGTTGGAATAGCAGAGCAGCACGCAGTAACACTTGCAGCAGGAATGGCAAGTAATGGATTAAAGCCGGTCTTTGCAGTATATTCAACATTTTTACAAAGAGGATTTGATCAGGTAATACATGATGTATGTATTCAAAATCTTCCTGTAATCTTTGCAGTGGACAGAGCAGGAATCGTTGGTGAAGACGGTGAAACACATCAAGGAGTAATGGATCTTTCATATTTATCTCTTATTCCTAATATAACTATTGCAGCACCTAAGTGTCTTGCTGAGGTTGAAGTTCTTCTTAGATGGGCTGTTAATAAAAATTCTCCAGTTGCAATAAGATATCCAAGAGGAGGAGACATAATAGACAACATTCCTCCTATAAAAGAAGTAAAAGAAGGCAAGTGGGAGATTGTAAATAAAGGATCCAAGACATGTATAATAGCAACAGGTAAGATGGTCCAGCATGCAGTTTATGCAAAGGAAATGTTATACGAACAAGGCATAAATCCCACTATAATAAATGCTGTTTTTATTAAGCCTATTGATAAAAATTTAATTAAAGAAATATCTGATAAAGGATATAATATATTAACAATAGAAGATAACATACTTAAAGGCGGCCTTGGCAGTGCAGTAAGAGATTATCTTATGGAAATAGGATACAAAGGAAAAATAAAATCATTAGGATATGATGATAAGTTTATTCCACAGGGAAAAGTAGATATACTTTACAAAGCATATAAACTTGACTGCGAAAGCATTAGAGAATCAATATTAGAACTTTATGATTAAAAGGAGAACATAATGGCAGAAAAAAAAGAAAGACTTGATATACTTTTAGTAGAAAAAGGAATAATCACTTCAAGAGAAAAAGCTAAAGCATGCATAATGGAAGGTAGAGTTTATGTCAATGGCCAAAAAGTTGATAAGGCTGGTGAAAAAGTAGGAGTTGACAGTGATATAGAGTACAGAGGAGATACCTTAAAATATGTAAGCCGTGGAGGATTAAAACTTGAAAAAGCAATGGCTACATGGGACTTAACATTAGATGATAAGGTATGTATGGACATTGGAGCTTCAACAGGAGGCTTTACAGACTGTATGCTTCAAAATGGTGCAGCTAAGGTTTTTGCAGTTGATGTTGGATATGGACAGTTTGCGTGGAAACTTAGAACTGATGAAAGAGTTGTATGCATGGAGAGAACAAACATAAGATATGTTACTCCTGAAGATATAAATAATGATTTATTAGATTTTGCATCAATTGATGTGTCCTTTATATCATTAAAAAAGATAATGCCAGCAACTTTAGGTCTTTTAAAAGATGATGGTGAAGTAGTAGCTTTAATAAAACCTCAGTTTGAAGCAGGAAGAGAAAAAGTTGGTAAAAAAGGTGTTGTAAGAGAAATAAGCACTCATAAAGAAGTAGTTCATGGAATAATAGACTTTTTATTAGAACAGGATCTTAACGTACTTGGTGTTGGATATTCACCAATAAAAGGACCTGAAGGTAACAGAGAGTATCTTGTTTACTTTAGTAAAAATAAAGATAAGGAAAGCAGTTTTGTGAAGGAAGATATTGATGCAGTGGTAGAAGCATCTCATGTAGAAATCTAACTTCTTTTGGAGGGGCTATGAAAAATATTGGTATTGCAATTAATCCGTCAAAGGATAATGATAATAAAATCTTAAATATGGTTATAAATAAAATAAAAGATGTATTCAAGATAAAAGAAGTTCATATTTTTAATTCTTATGATTTAGAAAGACAAAATCTCAAAAGTATTGAATTGCTTGTTGTACTTGGAGGAGACGGAACACTTCTAAGTGCAGCAAGGTCAGTTAAAGAAGAGTTTAACGGAATTTTGTTTGGAATAAACATAGGGAATTTAGGCTTTTTATCAAGCATAGAGATATCTGATATCGACACTGCATTGACAAAACTTAAAAACAATGAATATGAAATTCAGGAAAGAATGATGCTTGAGTGTGCTGGAGAGTTTAAGAATATAGTAGAATGTGGACTCATATGCAAAAAAGAATTAAAAAATATTAAAGGCTGTGCTGATATAGATGATTTTAAAAAAGAAAAATTAAATGCTTTTAATGATGTAGTTCTTGCAAGAGGTACACTATCAAGAATGGTGAAATTTAAAATATATGTTGACGGAAAGCTCTATTCATCTTTTAAAGGTGATGGACTTATTGTTGCAACACCAACTGGATCAACGGCATATTCTTTTTCAGCAGGGGGACCTTTTATCTATCCTGATTTAGAACTTATAACCATAACACCGATATGTCCACATACAAAAAGCATGCAGACTATAGTCCTTAAAGGTGATAGTATTATAGAAATATATGCAGAAAATGAAGAAGAAAAAATATATTTAACAGTTGATGGACAAAAAGCGATGGAAGTTAATCAAAAATCATGCGTTAAAATTTATAAAAAACAAAAAAATGTTAAACTTCTTTTGTTTGATGATTATGATTATTTCAAAGTTTTGAGGAATAAGATTTTAAATAATTCTAAAGAATGTGATGGTGAGGAATTTTGAAATCAAAAAGACATACAAAAATATTAGAAATAATTAGCTCAAGAGAAATAGAAACTCAGGAAGAACTTGCAGAAGCACTAAAAATGGAAGGCTTTGAGGTAACTCAAGCAACTGTTTCAAGAGATATAAAAAATCTTAAATTAATAAAGATGCAGTCTTCAAGTGGAAAGTCAAAATATGCTGTATCTACAGGCGAGCAGAAAAATATAATAGACAGACTAAGCAATATTCTTGCAAATACTGTATTATCTGTAGAAAATGTAGATAAAATGGTTGTTATAAAAACAATAACAGGATCTGCACCTATTACAGCAGAAGCTGTAGATAATTTAGAAAGTGCAGATATAGCAGGTACAGTAGCAGGAGATAATACAATATTTATTTTAGTAAGAACTATTGAAAGTGCTGAACTTTTAGTGTCTAAAATAAGAAAGAGAATGTCGTCATAAGGTTAAGGATGGGATGAAATGTTAATTCAATTAAATATTAAAAATTTTGCGTTAATAGAAGAAATGACAATAAACTTTAAAGAAGGATTTAATATACTGTCAGGAGAAACCGGCGCAGGAAAGTCTATTATGATTGATGCAATAGATTTTGTACTGGGCGGAAAGTTTTCAAAAAGCCTAATAAGAACTGGAGAAGACAGAACATATGTTGAAGCATTGTTTACTCTTGATGGTTCTAAAGTCTGTGAAGTATTGGATGAACTTGATATTGAATATGATGATGTGCTTATAATAAGCAGAGAATCACATCAAAGCGGGAAGAATTTAATTAAAATTAACGGAAAAAGTTTAATTACATCTCAATTAAAAAGAGTCAGAGCAAAGCTTTTAGATATTCATGGTCAGCATCAGAATCAAGAACTACTGCTTAGAAGCAGTCACATACTTTATTTAGATGGATTTATAGATAAAAGTATTGAAGAACCTTTAAATAAATATACTGTCCTTAGGGAAAGTTTACTACAAGTTAGAGAAGATCTTAAAAGAATTACAGGTAATCAAGATAGAGAAAAGCTTCTTGATTATTTAAAATTCCAGATTGAAGATATTGAAAAGGCTAAGCTTAAAGAAAATGAAGAAGACACTTTGAGAGAAGAATATAACATTTTAGCCAATGCAGAAAAAATTAATCATGCATTAGTTGATTCTTATAAATTATTAAGCGGACAAGAAGAATTTAGTGTTATGGATTCACTATCTAAAGTAATTTCAGAATTATCAGGTGTAGAAAAGCATTTTGAAAAAATAAAAAAGAATAAAGATGTTATAGAAGAAGCTTTTTATACAATAGAAGAAGCAACTCGTGAAATAAGAGATATGGCTGAAGAAATAGTTTTTGATAATGATGCGTTAGAAAGCATAAATTCAAGAATTTATGAAATTAATCAGTATAAAAAGAAATATGGTCCGACAGTTAAAGACATACTTGATTATCTTGAAAAAATTAAAAAAGAATACGATGAAATAATAAATTCAGAAAAGATAATCAATGAACTTAGAGAAAAAGAAAATAATATATTAAAGTCTATGGAAGAAGCAGCGATTATTCTGCATGAATTAAGAGTAGAAAAAAGTGGTGCTTTAGAAGAGAAAATTTTAAAAGAACTTGCGTTTGTAGGACTTGAAAAATCAAGAATGCAGATAAGGGTTGAAAGAGAAGAAAACTTCAATGAAAGAGGTTTTGATGATGTATGTTTTCTTATTTCTACAAATCCAGGAGAACCATTAATGCCTCTTGAAAAAGTTTTATCTGGTGGTGAACTTTCAAGAATTATGCTTGCATTAAAATGTGTTTTTGCAGAAAAAGATGAAATTCCAACGCTTATATTTGACGAAATTGACACTGGTATAAGTGGAGCAGTTGCACAGAGAGTTGGAGAAAAAATGTATCAGCTTTCATGCACTCATCAAGTTTTATGTATTACACATCTTCCACAAATAGCTATATTATCAGATTATCATTACTTTGTAACTAAAAATGTAGTTGATAACAAGACTTTTACAAGTATAAAAGTTCTTAAAATTGAAGAAAAAGAGCTCGAAATAAGTAAAATGCTGTCTGGAAATGATGTTACAGAAGCAACTTTAAATAATGTAAAAGAAATGATAAGAATAAGTGAAGAAAAGAAAAAAGAAATTAAAAATTAAATACATATACTTATAAAAACTGGTAAAAATAAAATCATGGATTTCCGTGGTTTTATTTTTTTTGTAATTTTTACATAGTAAATTCATTCTAATTAATATGAATTTTATGGAAAAATAATTGGAATAATATGAAACCCCAATAATCTCAAAGCTTTCGACCATGATAGTTGGAAGGGAGAGCAAGAAATAAATTTATTTTTTATTAAAAATTTAGTATGAGGTAAATTTTTTGTCTTTTATAACATTGTTCTTATAGGATAATATGCTTGTCTTGTGGGGAAATTAAAATCAAGAAGTAAAGGAGGAGAGAAATATGAAGAAAAAATTTTTATGTTTAGTTAGTCTGCTTATGACTCCAATCCTATTTCTAATTTTAATTACCGCAGTATGTCTCATTAAGCTGCCAGATAAAATTTACACTAAAAATGATGAAACAGTCCCATCAATTGCTCCTATTGGAAACACAATAACAAAAGTTGATGATGATTCCAATAAATACGAAATAAAATTTTTGGGAATGATTCCATTAAAAAGTGTAGAAGTAGAAAAAATAAAAGATCTCGAGTTATATCCTGGAGGTGTACCTATTGGTGTTAGAGTAAGTAGCGAAGGTGTTCTTGTCGTAGGATATTCCGATATAGAAATCAATAATGAAAAAGAAGAAAGCCCAGGTAAAGTCGGAGGCTTAGAAATTGGAGATGTAATTCTAAAAATAAATGGAATAGAAATGCATAATTCAAGAGATTTAGTTAAAGCAATAAAACAAAGTGAAAAAGATAGTATAAAAGTTGATATTTTAAGACATGGAGAAAATATAACAAAAATAGTAACTTTGAAAAAAGAAAATAATAAAGACTATAAAATTGGATTATGGATACGAGACTCGACAGCAGGTGTAGGAACAATGACCTTTTATGATGATACATCAAAAAAATTTGGAGCATTAGGACATCCAATAACAGATTCTGATACAAATGAACCATTTTTAATAAAAGATGGTGATGTAATTGAATCAAGTATCATAAGCATAAGAAAAGGAGAAAAAGGTTCTCCTGGAGAATTAAAAGGAATTTTCATAAATGAAAGTAATCCAACAGGTGAAATTGATAAAAATACACAAAGTGGTATATTCGGTCAATTAAACAGTAATATACTTCAGAAATCTGATATTAAACGCTTAAAAGTAGGATTTAGAGATGAAATTGTTCCAGGAAAAGCTAAGATAATAACAACAATCGATGAAAATGGTCCACAAGAATATGAAATAGAAATTGAAAAGTTATTAAATCAAAATGTTGCAAGTTCGAAAAGTATGGTTATAAAAGTAACTGATCCAAGATTATTAGAGAAAACAGGTGGTATAGTTCAAGGAATGAGTGGAAGTCCTATTATTCAAAATAATAAAATTGTGGGAGCTGTAACTCATGTTCTTATAAATAAACCTGACACTGGATATGGTATATACATAGAATGGATGCTGCAAGATGCAGGAATAATTAAATAATTTTAATAAGAGTTGATTTAAAAAGTTGTTGTAAGGATAACAAATATTTGAATCAACTCTTATTATTAACAAAAAAATGATTATTTATTTGAAGAAAGGACAAGAAAATTATATAATATAATAGAGAAATATTTGTTAAGTAGAGTGCTAAGTAACTTTCTCAACAAAATAATATAAGTATTTTTTTTCAAGGTATTTACTTGTAGCAAAAAAAAGTGTATAATTTACAAATAGTGGAAGATAAATACATTAAAACCATAAAATTAAGAAATAAATCTTATAAACCACATATAGTAGATAAATATGGTGAGAGAAATATATACCCTACAATAAAAGAGGAATTTGATAAAATTTATGGAATTATTATCTTGATGTAAGCAAATGGAAAGTTACAATATGTGTGTGTTGATAGGGGAAAACATATAAAAAGTGCATTAATAGTTAAAGGAGAGAAAAATATGGAAGATTCAAAAATTTCAGTATTAATAGCTGACGACAACAAGGAATTCTGCAGTATACTAAATGACTACTTATTAAATCAAAAAGATATTGTGGTTACGGGGATTGCAAAAGATGGTAGAGAAGCTTTAGAGCTAATTGTTGAAAGAAAACCAGACTTAGTTATTCTTGATATCATAATGCCACATCTTGATGGTTTAGGGGTGTTGGAAAAGCTAAATACTATGGATTTGGAAAAGACACCAAGAATAATTATCTTATCGGCTGTTGGGCAAGATAAAATAACTCAACAAGCGATTACATTAGGTGCTGATTATTATACAGTGAAGCCTTTTGACATGGAAGTATTTACAAAAAGAATAAGAGAAATGTTTAATAGTGCTCCAACAATACAAGAAAGTTCAGCACAATCTAACAGGGTTTCTTATCCAACAACTTCTTCATATATTCTTACTTCAGAACCAAAATCAAAAACGCCTGTTGATCTTGAAACAGAAATTACAAACATAATTCATGAAATCGGTGTACCTGCTCATATTAAAGGATACATGTATTTAAGAGAAGCTATCACAATGGTAGTAAACGACATGGAACTTCTTTCAGCTGTAACAAAGGAATTATATCCTTCAATAGCTAAGAAATATAATACAACAGCTTCAAGAGTAGAAAGAGCAATCAGACATGCTATAGAAGTAGCTTGGGGCAGAGGACAAATAGAAGCAATTAATAAACTATTTGGATATACTGTTCATAACGATAAGGGCAAGCCTACTAATAGTGAATTTATTGCAATTATAGCAGATAAATTAAGACTTAAAAATAAAGTAAGCTAGAGCTATTTTATTGGGCTGAGGTCATGTAACCTTTAGAAAGTATAGCCAACAAATATATGAATATTCAATAAGATATCGAATAATCAGTTGAGATAACTGATTAGGAGGTGTCTTATTTTTTTATGCCTAGACTTAAGAAAAGAATTTATGATTTTGACGAAAGCATTAACGACTTTATGATTTACTGCACCAATAAGGATTTGACTAAAAAGACCATGAAGTCCTATGAGGGGACATTAAAGTTGTTTGCTAAATATTTAGCGGATGAAGTTAATGTTTTTACTCCTCTTGATGTAACAACAAAAAACATCAAGGATTATCTTGAGTTTACAAAAACAAAAGGAAAATATTCATATGTTGCAGATGTCAATTCATGAAAGTCTAACAACCCAACTGCTAGAGGAGATTTTGGAAAGCAGGTGTCAATGTACACTGTAAATAACTACTTAAGGAACATCAAAGTGTATTTTACATGGTTATATGATAGCGAAGTCATTAAAAAGAATCCAACTGTGCAGATTAGACCATATAAGCACAGAAGAAAGCCTAAGAGCCAAATAAAGGATGTTGACTTTAATAAGCTTATTAAGTCCCTAGATTTGACCTCATTTGCTGAATATAGAGATTATGTGATATTGCAGCTTCTTATGGACACTGGAATGAGAATAGGCGAAACGCTTAACTTAAAGATGGATGATGTACTTATTGATAAAAAAGCAATATTCATTCCAGCAGAAATAGCAAAAGGGAGAAAGAACAGATATGTCTTTTTCAGCACAATAATGCAAGGTATTTTAAGAAAATGGATTGATTACAAAGAAAGGTACTTTGATACTGAATATGTATTTATAAGTACAAGAGGATCAAATTTTAATGTTATGAATTTTGAAAAAAATCTTAAAAAATATTGCATTAGAGCAAGGATTGCTGAAAGTATAACTTGCCATCAGATAAGGAATAACTTTGCAAGGCGTTTCTTGCTGTCAGGAGGGGACATATTTATATTGTCTAAGATACTTGGGCATTCAAGCGTAATTGTAACAGAACAGGCTTATTTGGATGTTACATCAGAGGATATAAGAAAGAGCTATCAACGGTTTTCACCTCTTGAGAATATGAGAAAATAAAAAAATAGCTACCACAGTAATGGTAACTACTAAAACTAAATATAGTTTTATAAATCTTTGCAACTCCAACAAAGGAGGTTACAAACAGTTTAGCAACTTAATTGTAATTGAAAAAATTGGAGAATGCAAGGCTTTATTTCCTATACCCAATTTTAAGGTATAGGTCAGTTGTCATGCACTATTGCAACTATAAAATAAATAGTAGGTAAGTTGAGCCAATGCAGAAAATCAACTATGTGCTTGATCATAAGGGAGTTACTTCTATTGGAACTTATGCAAGGTATTGAGCATATGCAAGGTGGACAACGACCGATAGCCTAGAAATAACAGTTGTGGAGGTAGCTTGGCATTCTAATGAATGGGTAAGCATTAGCAAAGGATAAAACATTTAGGACAAGTTATAAATGGTAAAGCTGATGAGCAGTAACTGCAATAATAATAGAAGTGTTTAATGAGGTTCTCAATGAGTAAACTAAACAATAAATATTATTCTTACTTATGTCTACAACTATTGAATTGTAGATATAGGTAAGATAATTATACATTTCAGTAACTCATAAGTTCCTAAACAAATAATTAACATAATGTAAAAAAAAGGTTATAATAATTGTGTAATTACTTGAAAAAAATAAAGCAAATGGAGGGTATATGTCAGAATTGAAGTTTACTACAAGAGAAACAATAGAAGAATTATTTGGAATGGAAACAGGATATGTAATAGATTTTTCTAATAGTTCATTCCAAAGATTTGTAAAGGGTATTATTAATCTTGATGTGTATGAGGATGATGGGTATGAAGAATATTGTTCAAAAGCGAATAAATTGCGACAAGTTATAGAAAATGAAAGTAACATAAAAGTTGCAAAACTAGTTATTGCTTTGATGAAGCATTATGAAGATTTTAGAATGAAAAATAATGAATTAACAGATTACGATAAAAAGAAAATTAAAGAAGTGCTCAATGATATGGAAAAATTAAAAGAAAGTGGAGATAATGAAATAACTATTGAAGAAGAAGTAGATGCATTAATTCAAAAAATATCAACAAGAAATGCACAATTTAATGAGATGGCTATTGATGAAAAACTGAAAGAAATAGGAAATTTAATTGAATATTTATTAAAAAGAAATAACAAATTCATTACGTTAGATTATGATGATATTTTTTTGGGCTTTATTAATGAAAATGATATAAAGAGTTTAAGAAAAAAAGTTCAATGCTTTAGGCACTCAACACAAGAAAGCCTTAAGGAAAGAGAACTGTTTACAGATAATCAAAAGCAATTCATGGCTGAATATGGGGTATTGATATGTAATTCAATTTATAATGAAGTAAAAGAAGACTTATAGTAGGATTTTTTAGGAGGAGATAAAAATGGGGAATTTAAAGGAATGGGTTAAAAAGCACATAATAGCTTCAATTATATTAAGTTTTGTAATAATATTTTTGCCAGTATTTTTGATTCACATATTATATAGTATTGAAATGCCTTGTAAATTTTTTATGGCAAAATGGTCAGCTGGTGAATTACTTCAATTTTACGGCTCGTTGTTATCATTTGGAGGAACTGTATTATTGGGTGGATTAGCATTGTGGCAAAATCAACAATTAGCAATTAAAAATCAAAAATTTAATGAGCTGATAAATAATCAACAAAAGCAAATGAATATACCTAGATTTAATATAACTTCATCTATGGGATCAAATGGTACTTTTGCAAATTGGTATATTCATTTAAAAAATGTTTCGGAAAATATTGCAAATGGATTGATAGTATCATCTTTTTCTGTACATGATAAAGAGAGACAATTAATATATAGTAAAGAAAAGTGTAAAATATCAAATAATGCATTGCTAAGCGGAGAAGAAGCTAAAATTGAATTTGAAAATACTGCGTTGCATGGAGATTATTTAGTGGTGAGATTTATGATTGACTTTGAAGATAAATATAATGAGAGTCATAGGTATGAAGTTAAGGCAGAAATATTAAATCAGAAATCGCCTGACAGATTTAATTTTATACTTATAGAGTAAATATTATATACGTGTTAAGTGTCACAACTTAAAAGTATTGACACTGATAAAATCATAACGTAAAATCAGTATATAGAATGGTGTCTAAACTTGGTGTCAAAAGTTTGGGCTAAGAAATGAGGTTTTTTGATTATGATTTATGGTTATGCAAGAGTTTCGACAAAAGGACAGGCTAATGATGGAAACAGTTTAGAAAGTCAGATAGAGAAGTTAAAAGATAATGGAGCAGATAAGGTATATCAAGATTCTTTTACAGGAACTAAAACAGATAGACCAGAGTTTACAAAGTTATTGAATGAGCTAAAAGCTGGAGATACATTAGTAGTATGTAAGCTGGACAGATTTGCTAGAAGCATGACTCAAGGAAGCGAACTTGTTAATGAGTTAATTGAAAAGGGAATAAAGGTAAATATATTAAATATAGGGGTTATGGATAACACTCCAGCTTCAAAGTTAATAAGAAACATATTCTTTAGTTTTGCAGAATTTGAACGAGATATGATAGTTGAAAGAACACAAGAGGGAAAAGCAATAGCAAGAACGAAGGAAGGCTTTAAAGAAGGCAGACCTAAGTCATATACAGATAAGCAATTGCAACATGCCTTGAGCTTGCTATCAGTAAACGGTGGAGATAAAAGCTATAATGAAGTTGTTGAAATAACAGGCATATCGAAAAGCACTCTCATAAGGGAAAACAATAAAAGAAAAAAATAAAATTTAGGAAGATTTGGACAAGAAATAAAAAATTTGTTCAAATCTTTTTTGGTTGGAGTTTACTCTGTGAGAAAGATTTATACAATATAAACATAAGGCAATTATGAAAAGCGAATCAATTATGGTTGCAGAATTAAAAGAAATAAAATGATAATTTTAATTAAAAGGAGAATATCAAATATGAAAGATTCAAAAAAACATGAAGATTTTAATTTTACTTTAACACCAATCGATACAACAAGAAAGGAGCCTGAATTAGCTTTTGGAAGACGAGTAAAAAACTATAAAATATTACTAATGGAAGAAGAAGAAAGAGAGTATCGAAGAATTCAACGTGAAAACCGTTATTATTATTAAGAGGTTGGAGCGTAAAGCTCCAGCAATCTTTGCTTCTAAAAATACTATGAATTAAATACATACTATGAAAATAACATAGTTAAAAATTTTTAGGAGGTTGTTAACAAATGAAAAAATTAACGGTTAACGAGATTATTAAAAATGAGGGGGTTATGCTACATAAGAATAAGATAAATTTAATAGTTGCTCCAGCTGGTTCAGGTAAGACTTATTATATCTTCAATACTTTGTTGCAAGGTGAAAAGGCAATTTACTTATGTGATACTTCAAATTTAACAGATATGATTCTAAAAGATGAAGAAATAAAACAAGAAGTTAGAAGCACTAATGTAAATGTTCATGAAATTAAATGGAGAGATGTATTTGTGTTACCAAATTGCGTAATCATGACATATGCAAAATTCTTTTATGAGAAAGATAAGCCTGAATATGCAGATATAAAAACTATTGTATGTGATGAAATTCATAATCTATATAAATATAAAGATAAATTTGACAATGAAGAATCAACTCATTACACAGAAGTTATTGAGAATATTATGTCAAGAGCAAAGCAAGGTGTTCAAGTCGTAGGTTTCACTGCTACACATGAAAGAATTAAAAGAGAAATGAATGGCTTATTACCTAATGATGATTCAAAAGTTACAAATGTTTTTAATGGTAGCTGGAATGTTATCAATTTATCAAATAGAACAGATATAAAGTGTCTTAGAGAAAACTTTGTAAGTGCTTTTAATGATATAACACAAATCAATTACTGGTTTGCTAGAACTAACCTATTCAAATATGGTAAGAAATGCTTGATATATACAGACAGAGTAACAACTGCCAAAGAAACAGAAGCATATTTAAACGAAACATTTAGAAATATTAATACAATAGCCTTATGGAGTACCAACAATAAAGATAATCCAATGAATAAAGAACAATTTAGAGTGAGAGAATCCATATTAACTACTGGAATTATTCCCGAAGAATATAATGTATTAATCATAAACGGAGCATATGAAACTGGTATTAATGTTCTTGATGAAGATGTTGAAATAGTAATAGTAAATAACAGTACATCTGATACTATTATTCAGGCTCGTTCAAGAGTTAGAAAAGATATTGAATTATTGATGTATAGAGTACCTAGAGCAGTACAAAGCGACTATCCTGTAATAGCAGTTCCAACAGAGTACTTAGACAGAAAACTTACTACTCCTGAAAAGAAGGAATTAATTAAATTATTAGATTTAAGAGATAGTAACAAAAGGCTATTGGGATGGGGAAACTTCACTAAGGTATTATTATTTAATAATTATGCAGTAAAAGATGGAAGAATTTATATTAATATGAAAAGGGAAAGAGTTTCAGAAATTACAGATAAGTTAAAAGTAAGAGACTAGAATAATATAATGGGACATATTCGTGTATTGACCTAATTCATTGCACAGATTTGTCCCACTAGTTTTTATATCAGGATAAATAGATAAAGATAATATAAGAATTAATAAAGTGATTACATATAACCTTTGCTTACTTCGTGCGCTTCAGGTACTCACTGCGCTATTGTATCCCCTCCTGTTTTTGAGAGAAAAACGATGGTTATTTTCTAGATGACTACGACATATTTGTACATTCATAAAGTCCCAATTGCACTTTTGTGTGAGAGTTAAATTATGTAAGAAGTTTATGGATTGAATTATATTGCGTGGTATAATTAAATAAATATGTTAAATGGAGGAAGGGAATGTTCGATACTGAAAATATACCACAACTAATTAAAACTTATAAAGAAAAATGGGAAGAATTTAGACAAGTACTAGTAAACAAGGAACTAAAGGATATTGATTTAGAGAGGCTTAAAAAAGAAACTTTTTTATCAGTAATTGATAATATGTTGAAATATGAAAAGGATAATGAACTTATAAAGGTACCATTCAGTAAGTTATATAGAGATTATACATTTTGCAGAGCAACTAAGATAGATAAAGATAGAGACATAGAACCTTTACCATTTAAAAGATTTTTGCCGAATAAACAGTATATAAATGATGACAATAGATTTAGCCCTAAAAATGTAGAGTATTTATATTTAGCTTGTAATGAAAAAATAATAGAAGAAAGAAATTATAAATACATAGAAGAAGTTGCTTTAAAAGAAGTAAGAGCTAAAAAGGGAGAAGTTTATGGGGTATGTAAATTTCGTATACCTGAAAAATTGAATGGTTCTGATAAAAATATTATTAATTTAACAATATCAGATAATAAGAGTATTGATGAAATTCAAGAAGAATTTATAAAAGAATATAAAAAAATTAGAAATTATCTTACAATCTATGCAACTGAAGAACAGAAAAAGCAACAATACAAGGCAACAGAGATATTTGTATTAAAGATTTATTTTTATTTTATGTCACAAGAATTATTTAAACCAGTAAAAAGTGATGATAAGAGTAATCAATATGTTCCGTTTCATTGTATAGCTAAATATTTTAAACAATTAGGTTATGATGGAATTATGTATAAAAGTACAGTATGCAATAATAGACATGGAAAAAATATTGTATTATTTGATAAATATTATGCTGAACCATTTGAATATAGATTATTAATAAAAGAGTAAATTCGGAAGCTTACTAATAAGGAAGAATTATATAATAAAGTTAATATTTTATTTGAGTTGCAATTATTTTGAATAAAGGGGTATAGAAAAGATGAAAAAAGCCTTATAGTAAAGGAAAGTGAACTTAGTTGGAGCCTAAGGGGTTAATCTTTATAATATCAGTTATATGGGGATTTGGGAATGCAAGAAAGTAAAGTAATAAATCTTTTTGAAGGTAGAGATAATGATAAAAAATTAATGACTATTGAGGATTTTCCAAAGGAAGTAAGAAGAATGTGGGCAATTGTAGAATATAAGGAAACAGACAGAGGTATATGCCTATGATACAGAAATAGAAGCGCTGAAAGTGGCTCAAAGAATATCACACAAGGATTGGTCAGTATTTGAAACTAATATTATTTTTCATGATGTTTGCGGAATGAAAGTTATGTGTGGATATGAGAAAGATAAAAGAATTTAAAAGAGGTGTGTAAATTGTATTATGATGTAGATAAGAAAATAGACTATAGAGAAATACTTTTAGACCCATTTAACCCAAGGTTTGATGGAAAATTAAAAAAAATGACACAAAGGCAAATAATTGAACATATAAAAAAGGGAAATGACTATAAAGAGTTGCTTGAATCTATGAAAAAAGGTATTCGTTGGATAAATTTAATAGTTATAAGACCTATTGACGATTTAGATTTGGAGACTAAAGAAAAAATAAATATTTCAGATATCAGCAAATATAAGTATATTGTAATTGAAGGAAATACAAGACTTGCATGTCTATATGACCATACATTAGAAAAAGAGAGTAATAATATTCCTGTAAGTATTTTTCGATTAAGTGATAATGAAAAGAATGATAGTTTTAAAAGGAAAGAATATAATCTTGAAATTATGTATATCCAAGGGCAAGCAAATATTTTAAAGGTAAAAGATTGGAATGAAAAACCTAAGTGTGAGCACGTCTATAGAACATTTATTGAACGTAGGAAACTAAATAATTCAGAGAAAGTATCAAAAATAATTAAAGATTTAGCAGAGAGATTTAGCGGAAATTCTAAGGATATAAAAAAAGCTTTAGTACGTTGTAGCATAGTGAGAAAGTTCCAAAGCTTTGGGTATAAAATTGATGAAAAAGATTGGTCATATCTCGAAGCTGTAGAAACTGGAGAAGGAAATTCTTACATGGGATTAAATGATATGTATGAGTTTGATTCTAATTTAACTGAAAAAAGTCAAAAGATACTTAGAGATAGATATGAAGAATATTATAATTTGGTACAAGATTATAAAAGTCAAAATAAAAATTCAAAAAAGTTTCGTAATGAATTTAAAAAGAAATATCTTAAAGATACTAATATAAATATCCCTTTAGAAAGTACTACTCCAACGAAAATAATTATTGAAGATAGTAATGAAAAAAATGATAATAAAAAGAATAAAAAAAATGTGAGTTCAGATGATTTTATCAAGAATCAAAATAAAAATATTACTAAAATTAGAAATGAATTTATAAAACAAAAAAAAGATATAGATATTAAAAAGTCTATAAATATTGAAGGAAAAGATATTTATGTTCCTCATACGGAGATTGATTTATATGGAAATTTTATGTTGTTAAAATATATTTATCCTAAATACATAAATATAAATATTCCGTCATATAGTCAAAATACAACATACGATTCGTTAGCTTATTATGATAATGATGAAGAAAACTTATTTTGGTGTGATTTTAAAAAGGTATTACCTAATGAGATTAACAATTGCATAGAAAATTTACATACTATTATTTGTTGGGAGATAAGTCATAAAGATATTTATAACAATTTTGTTGGGTTATGCATGAGTGGAGAAAAGATAAATTTAATATTAAAAAAGAATGAATTAAAAGAGCCAGGGTATAAGTTTCAACTAATTAATGAAGAAAAAAATATTAATATTGAGATAATAGAATTAAAAGATATTTGGGAAATAGTCACTAGAAAAAAATTTATGTAGTTGCATATTCAATTAATATAAAAATAATTAATAAAACTGTTAGAAATATTTATAGAATGTGTTTAAGTTATAAAATTAGTAATGAAAGATGATACTTGTTAAGATATTAAAAATATAGTATACTATTAAAAAAGTATATCCAACAAACTGATATACTAAAAACCAACTGATAATTTTGAAATTTATTGAAATATTTCAGGTATAAAATAATGAAAATTAAGTCTTAAAAGTATTGCTTTTATGGTAGTAAACGACATGGAACTTCTTTCAGTTGTAACAAAGGAATTATATCCATCAATAGCTAAGAAGTACAACACAACAGCTTCAAGAGTAGAAAGAGCAATCAGACATGCAATTGAAGTAGCTTGGGGCAGAGGACAAATAGAAGCTATTAATAAGCTATTTGGATACACTGTTCATAACGATAAGGGCAAGCCTACTAATAGTGAATTTATTGCAATTATTGCAGATAAATTAAGACTTAAAAATAAAGTGTCTTAATCGCAGTGATAGTGTCAAGGTTTGAAATGAAAAGATAGCTAGGACGACAAATGTTATGTAGATTTTAACGATTTATATCTATAAATATAATATTGAATTATTTAATAAACACCTGTTGCAGATTAGTGTATTTACTAATGCAGCAGGTGTTTTATTTAAAATAAAAAAATATATATACACAAATGAATTATTTACCATATTACAGGCATGTATAACGCCATAGATGTTATAATAAAAATATAATAATTAATTGGTCAAAAGAGTTATCAAACAGGAGGACTAATATGTATAAGAATTATATTTTTGATCTTTACGGAACATTAGTTGATATTAATACTGATGAAGAAAGTTTTGAATTTTGGTACAAGTTATCTCTATTTTATTCTTTCAAAGGAGCAAAATATACACCTGAGGATTTAAAAATTACTTATGATAGTAAAGTAAAAAAACTACAAGAAAGTTTTACTAATACTAGATATCCAGATTTTCCTTTAGAAAAAATTTTTAAGGAATTGTATGAAGATAAAGCTGTTGTTCCATCTGATGAACTTATTGAAGATACGGCACATGTTTTTAGAACTTTATCAATAAAATATCTAAAGCTTTATGATGGAGCTATAGAATTATTGAGATGTTTAAAAGAAAGTGGTAAAAAGATATACTTATTATCTAATGCTCAAAGGATATTTACATCATATGAAATGAGAGTTTTAGATATTGAAAAGTACTTTGATGATATTTTTTTCTCATCTGATTATAATATTTGCAAACCAGAAAAAATATTTTTCGATGCTTTGTTAACTAAGCATAATATTAATGTTAATGAAAGTATAATGATTGGAAACGATTCTATATGTGATATAGATGGAGCTAAAAGTGTAGGATTATCTTCATTATACATACATTCTAATTTGTCGCCAGAAATAATAGGACATGTTGATAGCACATATACTTTTATGGATATGAATTTAAGAAACGTAATAAAAACTATAATAAAGAATGTATAATATATTTTTTCATATGTAAATGATATTAGAATTTAGATAAATACTATAGAAAATTAACATATCAGATTGTGCAATTGCACAACAAATATTATTCAAGTGTCATATTGAAATTTTATATATGTGAATATATAATAGGAATAAGTAGAAAGCAGCGAAGCTTATGATTATCATAAGCTTCGCTTATTTTTTTACACATTTAAAGCAAAATATTTGAAATAATTACAAGCAATGGTGTTGTGTATAAGTATATTTATATGTAATATCATTGCTTGTTTTTATATATAAGTACATTTATTTGCAGTAAATGAAACGAAGTCATAAAGAAAGAAGGGGATTCTTATGAAAAAGGTATTAACAAAATTAGCAGCTGCATTAACTGTAGCATCAATATGCATGATGTCATTTACAGGATGTAGTGAAACAGCTGAGACGAGCAGTGGAGGAAGTTCTACAGGAAGTCAGTCAGATACTATCAACTTAGGGTTCGTACTTCCCATAACAGGAAGTGTTCCTAATTTAGGAAGTGCTATGAAGAATGGTGCAGAACTAGCCATTGAAGAAATTAATGATCAGGGTGGAATCAATGGTAAAAAAATTAAGGCAGTTATTGAAGATGATGAAAATAAACCAGCAACAGCACCAAATGCAATTACTAAATTAATAGATCAGGATAAAGTAGATGCAGTTTTAGGAACATATGCAAGCAGCTGTTCAATAGCAATGGCTCCAATTGCAACTGCAAATAAAAAAGTAATGCTTTCTATTGGATCTACAAACGCAAAGGTTACAACAGAAGGCGGCGACTATGTATTCCGTGCATGTTTCATAGATCCATTCCAAGGAAAAATTGCAGCAGAATTTGCATATGACGATTTACAAGCAAAACAAGTTGCACTTTTATATGATGTTGGAAAAGACTACTGTGTTGGTATTTCAAGTACATTTAAAGATACATTCCAAAAGTTAGGTGGAGAAGTAGCTTATGAAGGAAAGTATAACACTGGTGAAAGTGATTTCAAATCTTACCTAACAGAAATAGGAAACAAAGGTGTAAAAGTACTTTTCATACCTGATGATTATGATGTTGTCGGATTAATTGCAAAACAAATTAAAGAACTTGGTTTAAATATTCAACTTTTAGGTAGTGATTCATGGTCAGATCCAGGGCTTATGGCAGTTGGTGGAGATGCAGTTGAAGGTGCTTATTTTACAGATCACGTATCTATTAAGTCAGAAAATTTAAAAACATTTGTATCTAACTATAAGAATAAATATGGACAAGACCCAGGTGCATTCTCAGTACTTGCATATGATTCAGTTTATATTATGGCAACAGCAATTAAGAATGCTGGAAGCACTGACTCAGATGAAATAAAAGATGCGTTAAAGAAGTTAGATGAAAACTGTGGAACTACTCACTATAAATTCGATGAAAATAGAGATCCGATAAAGAGTGTTGTAATCAACAAAGTTTCTAATGGACAATTTGAGTTCGTAAAGGAAATTCAACCCAAATAGTAATTATATAAAATATGTTGTAAAGCCTGCATTTAGGATGAAGGTATAATGCAGGCCTTTGATTTTTCATTATAGAGGGAGGCGGAAAATATGAATACTTTACTTCAGCAGATAGTAAATGGAGTCTGTCAGGGAAGTGTTTATGCACTTATAGCAATAGGATATACAATGGTTTATGGAATTATAAAATTAATCAATTTTGCACACTGCGATATTTATATGTTTGGTGCTTATGCAGGATATTTTGCAGTTTCAGTATTAAGATTTGGTTTTACAGAAACACTTGTATTTGCAATGGTAGCATGTGCTGCATTAGGAATGCTTATAGAAAGAGTAGCCTATAAGCCATTGCGTAATTCACCAAAGGTTACATTATTCATAACAACTATGGGTGTTGAATTATTATTACAAAATCTTATAAAGACAGACATGCTTGCAGGACCTAACACAAAATCATTTCCAGAAATAATACCTTTGAAATCATACAACATTGGAAGTGTTATTATAAGTAACTATCAGATTATAGCAATTCTTACAACTGTTATCTTTTGTATATTACTACAATTTATAATAAAGAAAACAAGCGTAGGAAGAGCTATGAGAGCTACATCATATGATATGGATGCAGCATCTTTAATGGGTATTAATACAAATAAGGTTATTTCACTTACTTTTGCATTAGGTTCATTATTAGCAGGAACTGCTGGAGTACTTGTAGGACTTTTATATCCAAAATTAACACCAGCAATGGGAGTTATGCCAGGATTAAAATCATTCGTAGCGGCCGTTCTTGGTGGTATAGGAATAATACCAGGTGCTATGGTAGGTGGAATTATTATGGGACTTATTGAAACTTTATCTAAAGTTTATATCAGTTCTGGTTTATCAGATGCCATTGCATTTTCAATATTAATAATAATTCTTTTAGTAAAACCAACTGGATTATTTGGTAAAAATTCAAGAGAGAAAGTGTAGGTGAGAATATATATGGATATTAATGTTAATAAAGCAGAGTTAAATAGAAATATAAAAAAGACCTACATTAGATATGCGATTACTACAGGAGTTTTATTAATAATATACTGGATGGCATTATTACTTATTCAAAAAGGAATAATGGATAACTATACATTGAGAATTGTAAAACAGATAGGTATATTTATGATAGCAGCACTTGGATTAAATTTAATATTAGGATTTACTGGACAGCTTACAATGGGACACGCTGCATTTATGTCTATTGGTGCATATGGTTCAGCAGTAATGACTCAGAATTTCAATATGCCTTTTGCAGTTTCTTTAGTTATGGGAACAGTTTTATCATGTATCATGGCAGCATTAATTGGTTATCCAATTTTAAGATTAAAAGGTGACTATCTTGCAATATGTACTCTTGGATTTGGTGAAATTGTTAAGGTTATTATTCAGAATATAGATTATGTAGGTGGTGCAAGAGGGATGACAAGCATACCTACAAAGTCAAGTTTATTGATTATTTTCTTATGTGTAGCAGGATGTTATGCACTTCTTAAAAATCTGCTCCACTCATCAAAAGGAAGGGCTATAATGTCAGTTCGTGAAGATGAAATTGCTGCAGAAGCAATGGGAATAAATACTACAAAGTATAAAATGATGGCTTTTATTATAGGAAGTGGTATGGCTGGACTTGCTGGAGGATTATATGCTCATTTTAATACATTCATTGACCCTGTAACATTTAATTTCTCAAAATCTTTTGAATTGATTACGTATGTTGTACTTGGTGGAATGGGAAGTATATCAGGAACAGTATTGGGTACATCAATATTAATATTCCTTCCTGAATCATTACGCGGATTAAGTGATGTATTAAAGGAAAATCGTATGCTTATATATGCATTTTTACTTGTTGTAATGATGATATTCAGACCAGATGGAATTTTAGGATCTAGAGAGATAACTGTAAAAGGAATAAAAACATCAATAAAGAAATTACTATCGAAGAAGAATTCTTCTAATAAATCAGATAAATCAGAAACAAAGGTAGGTGTGTAGGTATGGCTTTATTAAATGTGGAGAATCTAACAATAAAATTTGGAGGACTTACAGCAGTATCTGAAGTTAATATGGAAATTGGAGAACAAAAACTTGTAGGACTGATAGGACCTAATGGAGCAGGAAAGACAACTTTGTTTAACATGCTTACAGGAGTATATAAACCTACATACGGCAAAATAGAATTTGACAATGAAAGAATAGATGGAATTAAACCCTATGATATAGCATCTAAAAGAATTTCAAGAACATTTCAAAATATTCGTTTGTTCAAAGATTTTACTGTTTTAGATAACGTAATGACAAGTTTTGATTTTCAGACAAAGACAACTTTACTTGGATCTATTTTACACACACCACACCAGATAATTGAAGAAGAAAAAATGAGAGAAGAAGCAATAAATTATCTAAAGATTATGAAATTAGATCATAAATTTAATGAATTTGCAAAAAATTTATCATATGGTGAACAAAGAAGATTGGAAATAGCAAGAGCTCTTGCAATAAAACCTAAACTTTTATTGCTTGATGAACCAGCAGCTGGAATGAATCCACAGGAGACTAAAGAACTTACAGAAATGATAAGATGGATAAAGGATGAATTTAAGATTTCTGTACTGCTTATAGAGCATGATATGAAATTGGTTATGAATGTATGTGAATATATTTATGTATTATCCTTTGGACAAATTATTGCAAATGGAGTTCCAGAAGAAATACAGAAGAATCCTAAGGTAATAGAAGCGTATCTTGGAAAGGGGGCAGTATAATATGCTTAAAATAGAAAATATAAATGTATATTATGGTGCAATACATGCAATTCATGAGTTGAATATTGAAGTAAATGATGGTGAAATTGTTACACTTATTGGAGCAAATGGAGCAGGAAAAACTTCTACTTTAAGAGCTATAAGTGGTTTGAATCCAGTAAAAAGCGGAGTTATAAGCTATGATGGAAAAGTAATAAGTAATATTCCACCTCATAAGATTGTATCATCAGGAATAAGTCAGGTACCAGAAGGCAGACGTGTTTTTGGAGATCAGACATGTGAGGAAAATCTGCTTTTAGGTGCTTATTTAAAAAAGGATAAAAAGCAGATTAATGAAACCATGGAAAAAGTTTTTACATGGTTTCCACGTATTAAAGAAAGAAGAAATCAATTAGCAGGGACACTTTCAGGTGGTGAACAACAGATGCTTGCAATTGGACGTTCATTAATGGCATCACCTAAATTGTTACTTCTTGATGAACCTTCAATGGGGCTTGCGCCTATAGTTGTTGAAGAAATATTTGAGATTATAAAGAGTATAAGAAAAGAAAATACTACAATTCTTCTTGTGGAACAAAATGCAAATGCAGCTCTTCAGATTGCAGATCGTGGATATGTAGTGGAAACAGGAAATATAGTATTAGAAGGACGTGCTATTGATCTGCTTCATGATGATGCAGTAAGAAAAGCATATCTTGGTGATTAATATAAATTTAAGGGGGGAGAATAATATGGAACGATTTGTAATAGCAATTACAAGACGTGCAGGAAGTGGAGGAACAACAATTGGTGAAATGCTTGCTGATGAGTTTAGTATAAATTTATATGACAAAAAACTTCTAAGAATAGCATCAGAAGATAGTGGTATTAATGAAGCTATCTTTCAAAATGCAGATGAAAGAGTGAAAAATAGCATATTATATCGTGTATCAAAAAAAGTATATAAAGGAGAGTTAATACCTCCTGAAAGTGATAATTTTGTATCTGATGAAAATTTATTTAATTATCAAGCAAAAGTTTTACGAGAACTTTCAGAAAGAGAGTCTTTTATTGTCATTGGAAGAGGGGCTGACTATATATTAAAAGACAAGCCAAATGTATTTAAAATATTTTTATATGCATCAGAGGAATTTTGCATTGAACATGAAATGAGTCATTTGTGTACAGATAGAAAA
Organism: Clostridium butyricum; assembly: GCF_006742065.1. Taxonomy (NCBI): domain Bacteria; kingdom Bacillati; phylum Bacillota; class Clostridia; order Eubacteriales; family Clostridiaceae; genus Clostridium; species Clostridium butyricum. The sequence goes on from NZ_AP019716.1 coordinate 1,548,808, forward strand.
GGTGCAATAAAATATATAAAGAAATGGGATAATTATAGAAGTGAATATTATATGTATCATACTGGTAAAGAGTGGGAAAAAATGTCTAATTATGATTTGTGTATAAATACTGGAGAGTTAGGAATTGAAAAAAGTGTAAAATATATAAAAGAGTATATTAAATTAAGAATGGAAACCTTATAATTAGAACATTATTTTTGAAAGTAAATTATTATGTAAAGTTCTCTATAAACAGTAGGATTTATTATATAAAATTCATTGAAATTTATAAGATGCTGTTCAATCAATGTCAGAAAAGACGGATGATTGAACAGCATTTTATTTTATGTAAAAAAAATAGTAGATAATATTACATAGTTATATTAATAAGATGAATAAATTATGGATATTAAACATAGTATTAATTAGAGTAACAGAAGGAGGAATAAGAGATGAATATTTCAGGTAAGAAAGTGAATATAGGTTTTAACAGCAGAAAGGGTTACTTTTTTATTGTACTTATAATGTTTTGCTTGGGACTGTCTTTTGGACTTTATACAGTAAAATATATGGGACCAGCAGATAAAAACGATTTGATAAATTATTTTACCAGTTTTGCTAATTCTTTAGGAAATGATCAAATAAATTATGGAAGTTTACTAGTTGAGGTTGTGAAAAAAAATGTAATCATTATTTTACCTATATTTTTAGTTGGGTTAACTTTTTTTGGTGGGCCTGTAATATTAATTATTGATTTATTAAAAGGCTTCATACTAGGGTATACTTTTTCATTCATGGCTACTGTATTTCAAGGCAAAGGATTTGGACTAGCTATGATAAGTATTATTCCTCAAAATCTAATTTACATTCCATGCATTATTGGATTAAGCATAATTGGTCTTTCAATGTCTACTGAAAGTTTCAAAAGAAGGTTCTTTAAGAAAAACAAAGGTGATAGTCTATTTTCTGAAGGGATAGTAAAAAAGCTGGCTGTAATTGCAGTATTGTTTATAGCTGGAATATTGGTAGAAACTTATATATCACCAATGTTAATAAAATTTGTGGTTACAAAATTCTATTTGTAAATTCATATTAGAACATATGAAGAATATAAGCAGAGAGTGTTTTAGTTAGTTTGTCGAATGCTAATCAGAATCAATGGTATAGGAGAGAACAATGATAAATAGTATAAATAATTACAAGGATTATTTGTTAGAGAGTGGTAAAAGTGAAAATACTATATATGCATATGTAACAGATGTAACTCTCTATTTAAAATTTTTAAATAGAAAAAAGGTTGATATATATAAGAGTGATAATCTTACAGTGGCTTCTTACATTCAAAATCTTTTAAATCAGGGGAAATCTGAAAGATCTATAAATAGAATAGTAATAAGCTTACGTAATTTCTATTCATATCTTAAAAGTCAATCACTTATACAAGAGGTACCTAAAATAGAATATAAAAGTTCTAAAAACAATAGAAAACTGCCACAAATATTAACCATTGAAGAAGTAGACAAAATCATAAGAATTGTAGAAAAAGATTGTCCGAAGGGGATAAGAGATAATGCATTGTTGGAATTAATGTATGCTACAGGAATGAAAGTGTCCGAGCTTATTAATTTAAATGTTGAAGATGTCAATTTGGAATTGAATTTTGTTAGATGTACGGATAATAAACATTATGAAAGAATAATTCCAATTGGAAGAAGTGCTTGCAAAGCCTTATCAGAATATTTGAGCATAAGATATAAAATTGCTCAATGTGGAGTATCCAATCTTTTTGTTAATTTAAACGGAAATAAGTTAACAAGACAGGGCATATGGAGAATAGTTAAGGAATATTCAAGAAAAGCAGGAATTGATAAGGATGTAAACCTTAATACCTTCAGACATTCTTTTGCAGTTCATCTTCTTCAAAATGGAGCTAATGTAAGAGCAGTTCAAAAACTTCTTGGTAATCAGGTATTAACATATATGGACACTTACTACGAGATAATAAATAACGATAAAATCAATTACATTTATATGCATACACATCCAAGAGCTTAGCAAAATCAAGAAAAAAACAAATAGCTTGCAGGTTCCGGTCAGTTGCCACCAAAAGAAATTTGGTGGCAATTTTTATGTTATTATATTTTCAAATATAAGTAGGATAAGTTTGAGAATACCTGTTATAATATTAGTATTACTTTTTATTATTTTATAAAAATACTGAATATAATAGTTATAAGGGGGAAATAAAAAATGGTAAGAAGATATTTAGTCGTAATGGATTATGAGGATAGTATAGGAGATAGACACATATCAAATGATGTTATGAATTGGGAAGGAGATAAACCAGTTCTATCTGTGGATGATATTAGAGAAATAGAAGAAATGTACGAAAGAGAAAATTATTGGAGAAATGTAATAATAACGAATTTAGTATATTTAGGAGAGGTTTAGTAATGAAGAAAAAAATATGTATACTAGTAGCAAGTATATTTTTTATGACTCTTGTAGGATTTAGTGGAATTACAGCTTATGCAAAGTCATCATCTAGTCGTAGCAGCAGTCACTCAAGTAGCCGTTCTAGTGGCTCAAAAAGCAGTTCTTCACCAAGTAGCAGTAAATCATCTGGAAGTTCAAGTTCTAGCAAACCATCCAGTGGCAGTACAAGTACAAAAAATAGTAGCAACACATCACCAAGTTCAACTAAATCAAGTAGTTCTAGTAGTTCAAGCAATAGTAGTAAGTCATCAAGCTCAAGTAGTAGTAGTAAAACATCTAGTTCATCAAGCAGCAGTTCACCTAAATCAAGCTCAGGAACAACTAGCTCATCAAGTAAAAATTTTAATGGTTCAATTCCTGATAGTTATGCATCTCGTTCTGTAAGTAATAATTATTATTATAATAGTGGGAGCAGATGGAGTAATTTATTGAGCAACTATATGCTTTTTAGAATGTTAACTCCTAATAATAGAGTTTATGTAGATAGCTATGGAAATACAAGTTATGCACCAGCTTATAATGGATTTAGATCATGTATTGCTGATATAATTACATTTTTAGTTATAATAATTATAATATTTGTATTAGTTAGAAAATTTAGAAAAAGAAATAGGTAACAATATACATTTTAATAGAAAATACATAGAAAAAAGAGTATAATAGTAATTGGGGTAATTATAAGTTATGCCAATTACTATTATGTATTTTTGTACAAAGGAATAAATTTTGTATAAAGAAAACAGAAGAAATATTATGTTTTATGAAGGGGGAAATAAATATTATGAACAAGAGGACTTTAGATATAGCTATAATGTCCATAATGTTATTTGTTAGTACACTTATTCCGAGTTTTTTAAACTGGTCTGTAGGCGGAGCTGCAGCAGTTGCAGTATGTGCTTGTGTTATATCAGGAATTTACTTAATTTCAACATCATCAAAGGAAAAAGAGGACAAGACAGTTCAGATTAAGGAAGAGGTAAATGATGATCCTACTAATGAAATTAAGCATGAGGATGAAGATATTATACATTTCAATGAAAACAATATCATAAATTCTGATGAAATTAAAACTTTAGCAGAGTCACAAGAGAAATCAATGCACAGCATTAATGAAAGTTTATTAAAGGTGAATGATAATGTCACTAAAATTGAAAGTGAAGCTAAAGAATTAGATAATGTATGTACTAAAGCATCTGATGATAGCATGAAATTAGCAGAAGCCATATGCAAGACTATGTATCTTGTAAGTGTTGGAAGTGAAAATATGACTAATATGGATACATCAATAAAGAAAATTGGTGAAGCAAATACACAGCTTGACGAATCAATCAAGGCTGCAAATAACTCTACTAAGGAAGCAATTGATATTATTCATCTAATTGGAAGTATTGCAACACAGACAAATCTTCTTGCTCTTAATGCGGCAATTGAAGCGGCTAGAGCTGGAGAAGCTGGTAAAGGATTTTCGGTGGTAGCATCAGAAATAAGAAAGCTTGCTGATGATGTTAAAAATGCTGTAAACAGTGTTGATGCAATAATTAATGATATTACAGCCGCAATTGAGATGATAACAAGCAATGCCAATGAAAGTGGAGAATTAATTAAGGAAAGTATAACTAATGTTGCAACAACAGAAGAAACATTCCAGTCAATAGTTACTGAAGTTGGAGAAATAGATGGAAATGCAAATATAATTGCAGAATTAAGTACAAGCTGTCAGAATCTTTCAAATGCAGTATCAGGCATGACAAGTGAACAATTAAATTTTGTAAACAATACATTAGATGAATTAAAAAATGCTCTAAATATAAATAAAGATATAATAAATGAGTTATAACAGCTATTAAACATATTTTATAAATCTTTGTTAAAGTTTAGGTATCTTATGGTGTTTATTGTATATGAGATATAAATTATAATATATAAAGCAAGTTGAACTATAAAAATACTTCAACTTGCTTTTTATTATACACTTAGACAAATAAACTATGATTCATAATATTTTAGAAATTTATTAGCTTTATAGAATTATTTGAATGAACTAAAAATAATTACAAATATTCCATTATTTGAAGTATAATAGTATTGAAAGGATATATATAATAAAGGTGGTAGAAAAAGTAATAGGATTGAGAATGGGAGGAAAGTTTATGAAAAAAACTAATAAAAATAAAGTATTAGGAGTTTCATTGGCAGCGCTTGCAGCAGTTGGGGGGACTTTTATACTGAAGAATAAATGGAAGAAAATAAAGAAACAAAATGAAATTGAGAGTAGTATATATGTAACAGGGAGAGTACGAAAACTAGGTTCTTTATATTTAAATAACATAAAGCAGGATATTCTTTCTCAGCAGTTAAATTGTGAAGATGTAATTTCTTATGACGGTGGTGCAATTGAGATAAGAGATGCTGATAAAAATGATAACAATAAAATTTCATGGGTAGAAATAAATGAAGATGGTAAAAAGCTTCTTATATGTGATAGAAATTTAATAATAGGAATATCATGGAGTGAGCTTGATAACCAGAATCTTGCTTATGGAAAAATTATTAGACTTGGTGGCAAAAAGTACTTGTTGAGACTTTTAACAGGATCACCAAATGAAATGGAAGAAAACCCTAGTGAATGGGATAAGTATATATTAAATTTAAATGAAATTGATGGATTGCCAGTTTCTACAGATGAAGATAAAAATAATACAATAGAAGAGGAAGATGGAGACAAAGAAAAAGGCGAAAACAATCAATTATGGCATTGGAGCAGCTGTTGTAGTTTTACACAAAGTGAATACGGGAAAAATAATAAGTTCTGCATAATAAGAGGATTGTACTCAACAACTTATAATAATTACTGTGACAAAGATATAACTTATGAAACAGTAGGATATAGACCTGTATTAGAATTGATGGAATAAAAATAACAGGATACATATACTAAGATAAATATGTATCCTGTTATTTTATTTAAAATTTATAAAACACTTAATTAGCCTGTTTTACGACATTGTCTTCTGAATAATTAGGAGTGCATATAATGCCTCTTTTTTCATCAATTTTACTTACTATATAAATAGCTAGTAATGCCATTAAAAATCCAGGAATAATTTCATAAAGTTGAAAAATTGAACTACTGAAATGTACTTTTAAAATAGGCCAGAATCCTGATGTTATTCCTCCGGCAATCATACCTGCAACTGCACCATTTCTTGTCATCTTGTTCCAGAAAAGTGAAAGAATTATAACTGGTCCAAAGGCACATCCAAATCCAGCCCATGCATATGACACAAGTTTTAACACTGAACTATCAGGGTTAAGGGCTATGATAAATGCAATAACTGAAACTACAAGTACAGTCAGACGACTTACTCTTACAAGTTCTTTATCAGAAGCATGTGGTTTTAAAATTGATCTGTAGAAGTCTTCAGATACTGTTGATGATGTTACAAGAAGCTGTGAATCAGCAGTGCTCATAATTGCTGCAAGAATTGCAGATAACAGTATTCCTGTAAGCAGTAATGGTACACATTTATGTACAAGTAAAATAAAAATTGTTTCAGCATCAGCACCACTTAAATCTGGGAAATAATAATGTCCAACAAGTCCTATTGCAGTAGAAGCTGTAAGAGTAAGGATAACCCATACAGTTGCAATTCTTCTTGAAATTTTAATTTCCTCAGGATTTTCTATTGCCATGAACTTTGTAAGTATATGAGGTTGTCCAAAATATCCAAGCCCCCATGCAAGTGATGATATAATTCCGATAAAAGCCATACCAAAAGTTCCAGAAGTAGAACCAGTAAGGTGTTCAATGTTAAAAGGATTTAAGAGTGATGCATCAATAGATGTTGAAATACTGCTTAAACCACCTGCCTCAACAACAACCATTACAGGAAGAATTATAAGAGTAAAGAACATTAATAATCCTTGAATTATATCTGTATAACACACTGCCATAAATCCACCTAGATAGGTATAGCTTACAACAACAATAGCACAGATTATTACAGAAACAATATATGGTGTACCAAAAACAGTTGTAAAAAGTTTTCCTCCAGATACAAAACCTGATGCAGTATATGGAAGAAAGAATAAAATAATGAAAATTGACGATGCAATTTTTAATATTCTTGATTTATCTCCAAATCTGTTTTCAAGATATGAAGGTATAGTAATAGAATCAGAAAATTTCTGAGTATCAATTCTTAATTTCTTTGCGATTATTTTCCAATTTAGATATGTACCAATAGCTAATCCACCAGCCATCCATACAGAACCAGATAATCCGGTCAAAAAGGCTGCACCAGGAAGTCCAAGAAGAAGCCAGCCACTCATGTCAGAAGCCTGAGCGCTTATAGATGTCCCCCAATATCCAAGCTTTCTTCCCCCTAATGTATAATCTGATAAATTCTTAGTACGTACATAGAAGTACCATCCTATTAGAAGCATAACAAATAAATATAATGTGAAGGTTATGCCTATAATTAATTTTTGATTCATAATTTTTCCCCCTTTTTTTATGCTTATAAAATTTTATCAAAAAATAGCCGCTATGGCAAATAAAATGATTAATTTTAATAGGAAAAATTAATAAATGTTTAATAATTATCTTGTTTATATATGGTCGTTTATTGTATCAATTTGAAAAAATATGCATATAATGGTTATCGTGAAAAAAGATGAAAAACATATTAATAAGGATTAATAAACACCACAATATGTGTATGAATGGAGATGAGGATATGATAAGTATTGAAAAATTAAAAGAACAAGATAGTGAATTAATGGACATATGGAAAGGTAATTATGAAAATGAGCATAACATTAAAGGGGTTATTAAATATGACAAAAAATACTGGCGAGAAAAAATAATGGGATGCAGCAATTGTCAATATTGGATCATAAATAATGGTGGAATTAAAATTGGTGTTGTAGATATAAATCATATAGATGATGATGGATGTGTTTTAGAATATTATATTGGAGATATTCATTTTAGAGGAAGAAATATAACTTCATCAATTTTATGGAATATGTATAATTATCTATTCGATGAGCTAAAAATGAAATATGCAATTACTGTTGTTTCAGAAAATGATGAAAAAAATCTTAACACCCATCTTGCAATGGGATGTGATATAAAAGGACGTTTTAAAGAGAACGAACATAGGAATGAGAAATTTAATGATATGATTTATGTATTGATGAAAAGTGAAAAATGGAATAATATAAAAGGTGGATTTGATTTTGAACAAATTTCTATAGAAAAAATATAAGTGACAAAAGAAAGGGGTAATATGAATAAAAAGAGAAAAGTAGCAATTATTTTAGCATCAGTAGCAGTTGTAATTTGTTCAGCAGCATTTATATATTCTGAGAAAAATAAGATTAAAAGTGCAGTGCAAAATTCATCAGATAAAGAGCCTAGTCCAGAAAATATAGAGGATATACCTCCATCAATTATAGATAATGTAGCTCCAGATGTAGAACAAAAGTTTAAAGCTGAAGCCAAGGATTTTGAGGTTCATGATAAAGATGGAAATGAGATAAGACTTTCAGATTATAAAGGACAGTATGTGATTTTAAATTTCTGGAACAGTAGCTGTGCCTCATGTACAAAACAACTTCCATATTTTGAAGAAGCAATAAAAAAATATGAAGGACAAGTAACATTTTTTATGATTAATATTGTAGATGGAGAGAGTGAAACAATAGGAAGTGCTCTTAAATATTTAAAAGATAATAATATTAACATCAATACTACATTTGATGATCATTATGATGTTAGAATAAATTATAAAATCGCAACTCTTCCAAGAACAATTTTTATTGATAAAAATGGGTTGATTCAAAAAGATGCAAAATTTGAATTGAATGAAGAGACCCTTGAAACGCAGATACAAAATTTAATTAATAGTGAAAATTAAATAATAATATTTAAAAATATTAGGACTGCTTTAAATAAATTTAAAATTCAGGCAGTCCTTAAAATATAAAAAATAACTCATTACAAAAGGAGGAAAAGATGGATTTTAACAAATTGAGTAACAGAACAAAAGGAATAATTTTTATTATAATGTCAGCTTTTGGATTTGCTATGATGTCAGCATTTATAAAACTTTCTGGAGACCTGCCATCATTTCAAAAAACATTTTTTAGAAATAGTATCTCTGTAATAGTTGCTCTTACATTAATAGTAAAGAATAAGGGAAGCTTTTTTGGAAAAAAAGATAATCAAAAATTACTTATATTAAGATCAACCTTTGGAACAATAGGAATACTTTTAAATTATTATGCAATAGATAGGCTTGTTTTATCAGATGCAAACATGCTTAATAAGCTAAGCCCATTTTTTGTTATAATATTTTCAGCAATTTTTTTAAAGGAAAAAATAAAACCTAATCAGTTTTTTGCATTAGCAGTAGCATTTTTAGGAGCATTGTTTATAATAAAGCCTTCATTTAGCTTTGAAATGATTCCAGCACTTGCAGGGACATTAGGTGGAATAAGCGCTGCAGCTGCATATACCTGTGTAAGGTCTTTAGGAGGAAAGGAAAAGCCAGATACTATAGTATTTTATTTTTCACTTTTTTCTAGTATTGTTACCCTACCATTAATGCTTATTTCATATAAGCCAATGTCAATAATTCAGTTTACATATTTAATTCTTGCAGGTATTTTTGCCAGTCTTGGTCAGTTTGGAATAACTTTTGCATACAAATTTGCGCCAGGCAAAGAAATATCAATTTTTGATTATACAAATATAATTTTTTCAGCTATTATAAGTTTATGTTTATTTGGCGTGTTACCAGATTATTTAAGTGTAATAGGATATCTTATAATATTTGGTTCATCACTATATATGTTTATCAATAATAAGAAGCTTGATAAAGAACAGAATAATAAATAATTTTAAAGATAAAACAATAAGCCTGTTTTATATTACACAAACACTGTGAATATAAAATGGGCTTATTATATTTTGCACAATAATATGAGGATAAATGAAAATGTATCTCAAATAAAAATTATTTTCAAAAAAATCTTGACAAAAGGACTAGGGTATTATAATATACTAATTGAGAATAGTTTTCAAATAGAAGGGGGACAAAAAAATGAAAATAGTATATTGGTCAGGAACAGGTAATACAGAAGCAATGGCTGAAGGAATTGCCAAGGGTATAAAAGAAAGTGGAAAAGAGGCAGAATTAGTTAATGTAAGTAATGTTAATATAGAAGAATTATTAAAAGAAGATGTACTTATATTAGGATGTCCTGCAATGGGTGATGAAGTTCTTGAAGAAGGTGAATTTGAACCATTTATAGAAGAAATAAGCGGAAGGATTTCAGGAAAGAAAGCAGCTTTATTTGGATCATATGGATGGGGCGATGGTCAGTGGATGAGAGAATTTGAAGAACGAATGATTAATTATGGATGCACAATTACTTTAGATTGTTTAATAAATCAGAATGAAGCTGATGAAAATGAGTGCATAGAATTTGGTAAGAAAATAGCTTTATTATAATATGACAAGGTGGATGATTTTATTATGAAGTATCTGGATTTTTATAAACGATTAAATTCAATGGAAAATAAAGAATATATAGAAAATTTTCTAGTATATAAAACCTCATGGGTAATTGCAGGAGTTAAGCCAGCAGTTACGATTGGTTTTAAAAAGAAAGATGAAAAAATATATGAAAACTGGAATCTATATGGTAAAGATTTTTTAGCAGACATAAACTTGAAATATATAGAACTTAGAGAAAATGATGATTCTATAATTTTAATGATTTATGATGAAGAAGTACTTACAAGAGAATTAAACAAAGAAGAACAAATAGATTTTCTTATTAATCTTGGATATCCAGAGCAAATTGAAATTAATCAATATGTAAAAACATTAAAAGATAGATATGAAAAATATCATTGTCCACATGAACTAGGGTTATTTTTAGGAATACCTTTTGAAGATGTTAAAGATTTTATGGAATGTACTACTAAGAAATGTCTTCTTTGTGGATATTGGAAAGTATATAATAATTCTGATGAAGCAAAAATGATATTCAATCAATATGATGAGGTAAAACATTATACAATAAAAAATATGCTTGAAGGAAACTCATCGCGGATTTTAGTATCAAGCATAAAAGACTCCTTTTACAATAATTATATCTGCATATAGACTCCACACACCTTATGCAGGTAAAAAATAAATCGGTAAAGTAATAACGTATTAAATAGATGATAAGATTTGTTCTTGACCTCCACACAACAAGAATAAATCGATATATTAGACGCATATAAAATATTAATTCAGTCCTACACACTGAATTAACTTCTTTCAAATAGAAAAATAATACATTTTAGGCACACTATTATATAAATATCATGTTGATTTAGTAGATACATATCATAAAATTATCATAAGACCTGAAAGGATTTTTATTCTTTCAGGTCATTTTAAATTTAATCACAAAATTGACTTGTATTAACTTTTTTTTACATTATGCAATAATTGAAGTATAATTTATGTTATAGAATAGTTAAATTATGAAATAATAATATAAAAGGATTATATACAGGAAAGGATGTGAACGATATAGGGATGGTATTCAATAAACTGTTTCAAATCGATAAAGTTAGTGAATCAGTTGGCAATGTAAATTATAGAGAAGCTGTAAGAGCAATAATAATAAAAGATAAAAAAATATTAATGGTTCACTCCAAAAATAAAGATTATAAGTTTCCCGGCGGAGGAATAAAAAAAGGTGAGGGAAAGATTGAAGCTTTAAAAAGGGAGATTGAAGAAGAAACAGGCTATGTTGCCAAAAGAATTGGTAAACAAATTGGCATGGTCACTGAAAGAAGCAAAGACAAATATGTTCATAACAGAATATTTAAAATGATTTCATATTATTATATAGCTGAAGTTACGGATATAATTAGAGAACAGAAGCTTGACGCATATGAAGCAAAATTAGAGTTCAAACCTGTATGGGTTGACATAAAAGAAGCAATAGAAAATAACACTAAAATAATAAATTCAAATGATGAAAATAAAGCTAACTGGATTGAAAGAGAGACTTATGTATTAAAAGAAATATACAAAAATATATCAAGTATAATATAGAGTATATATTTTAATTAACAAGTATCAGTTCATAAAAAATATAAATTTGGGGCTATAATTTGTGACTTGTATGGTTACAATAGATATATATGTTAAAGAACTTAGTAAATTTATGTTTTAGTAAAATTTTTAAAATTGTATTACATAAATTGGACGAGTTTCGTTATATAGGAAATAACATAAGGCTGGAGAGTTTAGATAGTTTTGTGTAATTAGTATTTTTATCAATTTATTATTACTGGAAATTTTGATTTCCAGTAATATTTTTTTATATTTAAGAAATACTAATAATGTTTTTTATTACCTTTTTTAGTATTTCAATAAAATCTAAAAGTATGCATATTAATCAATAAAAGTACAAGCTTCTAAGCTAATTCATCTTTTAGTTGATCTTCAAATATTATTGATAGCTCCGCTAGCGTAGCACCCCAATTTGGAGTAGGTTGACTCCATTTTTCTATTATTTCCATCGTAGCTAAGTAAACACACTTATTTAACGATTCATCTGTAGGAAAGATCACTCTAACCTTAGTAAATTTACGTATTTGACGATTAAACCCTTCAAGTGCATTGGTAGTATATATCATCTTTCTTATGCTTGGAGAGAAATCAAAAAATGTTGATAGATTACTCCAATTATTATACCAAGAATCAATAACTATAGCGTATTTATTACCCCAGAAAGATTTTAAATTGTCTAGCTGCGCCAACGCAAGTTCTTCAGTTGATGCTTTGTAAACTTCTTTTAAATCCTTCATAAATGCCTTTTTATCCTTTGAAGCTATATATTTGATTGAATTTCTAATTTGGTGAACAATACATGTTTGAATATTTACTGATGGAAATACTGTTTTAATAGCTTGTGGTAATCCTTTTAAACCATCCATACATGCAATTAATATTTCTTTAACTCCTCTATTTTTTAAGTCATTACAAATTCCTAACCAGAATTTAGCACCTTCTGCTTCATCAACCCATATACCTAAAATATCTTTATAGCCATCCATTGTATATCCTAAACAAATGTAAACAGCTTTATTAATTATCTTTCCATTACTTCTAACTTTAAAGTACATAGCATCTAAATAAACGATAGGATATATTTTATCCAAAGCTCTATTTTGCCATTCGGTAGCGCTAGCGAGTACTTTATCTGTTATTTTAGATACCATCGATGGAGATATTTTTATTCCATATAGATCTTCAATCTCTGATTGGATATCACTTGTACTCATACCTTTAGCATATAAAGATATAATTTTTTTATCTAACTCAGTACAGACAGTTTCATATTTCTTTATAATTTGAGGTTCGAATTCTGCATTTCTATCACGGGGTACGTCTAAGTCGACGTCACCGAAGGAGCTTCGTAGATTTTTACTGCTATACCCGTTTCTATAGTTTCTATTGCTTTGATTATTTGATTCTGTACGCTCATATTTATTTCTTCCAAGATGCTCTTCCATTTCGCCTTCTAATATATTTTCAAGGACATCTTTTACAAGTTTTTGTATTAGCCCATTCTTACCCATAACATCATCGATGGTTTTACATTTTTTTATTTCTTCATTGTAGTCAAAGTTAGTATCAATTTTTTTTGTCATAATAATTCCTCCTAAACTTATATGTTTTATTATTCCAAAACTACCAACTGTTCATACAAAAAAACAGTAGATAGATTTTGTTTTTACACAAATCTATCTACTGTCCCTAAGGCTGTGATTTTTCACAGCCTTATGTTATTTCCAAATTATTATTTAGAACATAAACGATCTTGAACATCCATTAAAGCCTCTCCAAATCTTTGGAAATGGACTATTTCTCTTTCTCTTAAGAATTTTAATACATCTTTTATATCTTGATCATCAGTTAATTTTATTAAATTCTCATAAGTAGCTCTCGCTTTTTGTTCAGCAGCCATATCTTCATGCAAATCTGCTACTGGATCACCTTTTGCTTGAATATAAGTTGCTGTCCATGGATTTGCTAAAGTTATCAAAATACTTAATTTAATGTGTATTGAATATTATTTCCACATTATTGTTATCACTGTCCCATACCGCACTTTTAATAAGTGTTTGAATTAGAAATCTTTTTTGAGCAGTATCATCTATATATTCAATTGTATCAGAGAAGCTATTTAGTACATTAATAATATTTTTTATATCAATATTAGTTTTTTTATCATGTGACTGTTCCAGTTCTATAGTTTCAAGATGTTTTTTCAGACGGACAATATTTTTATCAAGAAGGTTTATTTCATTCATAAGTCTGTCAGATACTGTTGATGAAGCAGATTTAGTAAGCTGTTTAATAAGATTATCCATCGAAACTTTATTTTCATGTATCTCATATTCTATGCTAGAAATTTGGTTGTTTTTAAAATCACAGCAGATATTATCTATTGAATCTCTCAAAGTTTTCATAAGAGCTGTCTTATCATGGATTTTTAGTTTTCTAGTTAATAGTTTATCAAGTTTATCAACCCTAATATTTTTTGTAGTACATTTATTCAAATATTTATTTTGTTTTCCTGAACATACATAATATTCATAAGGTATATTATTTTTATTTTTTCCAGAAAATTTTACAATCATATTTGAACCGCATTTTTTACATTTTAATATTCCAGAAAATAGTGAATGATTTTTTCCTGTTCCTATTCTCGGCATTTTTGATTTGTTATTATCAAGCTGGTATTGGACTTTGAGCCAGTTATCAGAAGTTATTATTCCTTTATGATTGGAAACTGCTACAATCCATTGATTAGAATCTGCAGATATATTTTTTTGATTACTTTTATTATAAGTAATATATCCATTTCCATTAGGAGATCCAAATACATTCAATCCTTTTTTTATAAGATATTGGTGAGATTTATCATCTGATATTACATAAAGAGGATTACGAAGCATTCTTCTAATTTGTGTAAGATCAAAACTTCCACCATTTTTCCCAATTATTGAATTTACATTAAGAAGTCGTGTGACTTGGCGTATAGAGTGAGTCTTAATATAATAAGAATAAACAAAGTTAACAGTTTCAAGCTCTTTTTTATTAGGAGAAAGAATAGAAAATTCCTTTTCTTTAAAATCGCTAATATAAGTTTTTCTGGCTATATTAAATCCATAAGGAATATTTCCTCCAAGCCATCTTCCGGATTTTGCAAGTTGAATCATGTTGTCTCGAACTCTTTCTGCAATTGTCTCTCTTTCAAGTTGTGCAAAAACAGATGCAATATAAATCATAGCTCTTCCAAGAGGAGTACTTGTATCAAATCTTTCTTTTATACTTATGAAGTTTACATTATATTTTTGAAGAAGTTCAAGGGTAGATGAGAAGTCAGCAACATTTCTTGAGATACGGTCAAGTCTATAGCATATAAGAGTATCAATTTTATTTTTCTTTATATCATCAATCATATGTTGAAATTCTGGTCGGTTTGTATTTTTTCCACTGAAACCCTCATCTTCATATATTATATATTCCAAATTACTGCCACTATTAACATACGTGTTGCAGTAATTCTTACATAGTTCTATCTGGTTTTCAATAGATTCTCCTTTGCCTGTAAAAACAGATTTACGTGAATATATAGCTATTTTTATCATTGTGTCAGCTCCTTATTAACAATTTACATTCTTGATTAAGCATAATAAGATGCGTTAATTGAAGAACTATCCATATTAATCTCTACTTTATATATATGTAAGAAATAATGATTAACTGAACTAAATTAATTTACTTTAATTGTAGATGAAGAACACAATTTAAAAGAGTGAATAGTATATAAATGAGAACTACTATTCATTTTGGAGATATTTTTTATGAAAAAGGATATTACGGTAACTATTACTGAGGAAATAAGTGAAGAATTACTTGAAAAGTATTATAAACAGTTATGGAATGCTTTAAAAGATCAATTTGGAAATGAAAATTTAAAAGAATTTTACATTGAATTGTGTAAAGATGAGCAAAAAAATTTAATGACTAAGAAACAAGTAGATGACTAAACAATATGAAAAGAAATACTTTAAGAAGGTGATTACATAAAAGTGCCTAATTGATGAAAAATTCATTTCTAATTATCATTAAATAAGCGCTAATATTTAATTGTAGGAGAGAAGAAAAGATGAAAAAGAGAATAACTACAATATTAACTTTATTAATGTTATTTTTTTCAATAACAAATGTTAAGGTATATGCTGTGGATAATAAAAATAATGAAAACAGAAGTATAAAAGTAGGAACATCAGGAACCTATTATCCATTTACATTTTTAGATGAAAATCATGTCAAGGGTTTTGAAATAGATATTTGGAATGAGATTGGGAAAAGACTTGGATATAATGTGGAATATGAAACAGCTTCTTTTAGTGGTCTTTTCGGAATGCTTGATTCAAGCAAGGTTGATGTTCTAGCAAACCAAATAACAATAACAGATGAAAGAAAAGAAAAATACTACTTTTCAGATCCATATGTAGAAAGTGGAGCGCAGATTGTAGTTGAACAAGGAAACAAAAGCTCTATATCTTCTGTAGGTGATTTAAAAGGAAAAAAAGTAGGTGTTGATTTAGGAAGCAATTATGAGCAGATATTAAAAGATAAAGATAGTGGTGCTAATATTATTACTTATCAGAGTACTGATGCAGCGTTTAATGATCTTATGATTGGAAGACTTGATGCTGTTGTAATAGATAAGATTTCTGCATTAATTAATATTAATGAAAAAAAGCTACCCTTAGAGCTGGCAGGAGAACCTTTTGAAAAGGTAGTAAATTCATTTGTATTTACTAAAAATGATAATAATTTGAACTTAATTAAAGAAGTTAATATTGCTCTATCAGACATGAAAGATGATGGAACTCTAGAAGACATATCAAATAAATGGTTAAACACAAATGTTATTGCAAAAAATAATGATAGTTTTTTAGCTAAACTTTTAAAGTCAGTTTTTAATGGGGCTAAAGTAACAATATTACTATCAATTATATCAATGATAATAGGATTAATGTTAGGAACTATTATTTCAGTTATAAGAAATCTAAAAGTTCCTGTTTTAAGTCAGATTTTTTCTCTGTATGTATCATTCTTTAGAGGTACACCAGTTTTAGTTCAATTATTTTTACTATATTTTGGTCTTCCTGAAATATTTCCGATTTTGAAGGGCATGGGGGGATTTACAGCAGCTTACATAGCATTAGGGTTTAATGCATCTGCATATATTTCAGAAGTATTAAGAGGATCATTTAATGCAATTGATAAAGGGCAGATGGAAGCTTGTTTAGCAATAGGAATGAATCATATACAAGCAATAAAGAGAATAGTTTTGCCACAGGTTTTAAAGATATCTATACCATCAATAGGAAATATTTATATAGATATAATTAAGGGATCATCTTTAGCATTTACAATTGGAGTTGCAGAAATACTTGCAAAAGCTCAGATGATTGCATCGGCTAATTATAAATTTTTTGAAAGTTACATACTAATTGCAGTTATATATTGGATAATAATAGAAATATTAACTTATCTTCAAAAAGTATTAGAGAAAAGGTTATCGATTTATTAGGAGGAAAAAATCAATGATTAATATTAATGGAATAAAAAAAAGTTATGGTGATGCCGAAATTTTAAAAGGCATAGATTTAGAGGTTAAAGATGGTGAAGTTATAGTAATAATAGGACCATCTGGTTCGGGAAAATCTACATTCTTAAGATGCTTAAATTATTTAGAAACTCCAGATGAGGGAACTATTAAAGTTGATGATTTTAAAATCCATGCGAAAAATTATACAAAAAATAACGTGAAAGAATTAAGATCAAAATCTGCAATGGTATTTCAAAATTTTAATTTATTTAATAATAGAACAGTACTTGAAAATGTTATGGAAGGGCTCATTACTGTTAAGAAAATGAGTAAACGAGAAAGTGAAGAAACAGCTTTATCGCTTTTAAAAAAAGTTAATATGCATATGAAAAAGGATAGTTATCCTAAAAATCTTTCAGGAGGACAAAAACAAAGGGTTTCAATAGCAAGAGCTATAGCAATGAATCCTGAGTTTATATTGTTTGATGAACCAACATCAGCTCTAGATCCTGAAATGGTACTTGATGTGCTAAATCTAATTAAAGATTTAGCAAAGGAAAATAGAACTATGATTATAGTAACTCATGAGATTTCATTTGCTAAAGATGTAGCTGATGTAATTGTCTTTATGGATGAAGGAATCATTATAGAAAAGGGACGTACAGATGAAGTTTTATTAAATCCAAAGGAAAGTAGAACAAAAGAATTCTTATCTAATGTACATTTTAAATAGATTTGTATTCTTTATAAATTGATTATTATACAAAGTAACTAAAAAGTAACTGATTAGTAACTAAAAAGTGCCTAATTGTTCAATGGAATCACTACTGATAAAATAAATTCAAGTCACAAATAATTAGATGATTTTTAGAGACAATATATATTGTAATTTGAAGTTGAAGAAGTAACCTTTTCAAAATTTTGTATGGAGATTTAAAAATTATATTAATATTCAAGATTGCAATACAAATATATTAATCTAAGATGATTACAGCATAAAAAATTAAAAGGTGATAAAAAATATTAATTTTAAAATCACATTAGGGAGGATAAAAATATGAGTGAAAGATATGATATAGGGATAATAGGAAGTGGTCCAGCAGGACTTTCAGCTGCCCTTAATGCAAAAATAAGAAATAAATCATTCATAATTTTTGGGAGCAAGACTTTGAGTCCAAAAGTTGAAAAAGCACCAAAGATAAATAATTATCTAGGATTTCCAAATTCAAATGGTATGAAGCTTGGTGAAGCATTTAAAGAACACATTGATGCAATGGGAATAGAAATAACAGAGGAAAGAGTTAACTCAGTTTATTCCATGGGAGATTATTTTAATATTATGGTAAATGATAAGATGTATGAATCAAAAACTGTAATAGTAGCAACAGGTGTTGAATTTTCAAGGCCATTAGAGGGAGAAGTTGAATTTTTAGGTAAAGGAGTTGGATACTGTGCAACATGTGATGCACCTTTATACAAAGGAAAAACAGTAGTTATAGTAGCATCAAGCAAAGAAGGTGAACATGAAGCAGATTTTGTAAGTGAACTTGCATCAAAGGTGTATTATGTACCATTATACAAAGGTGAGTATAATTTAAACGAAAAAATTGAAATTGTTAATGATAAACCTTTAAAGATTTTAGGAGAAAATAGCGTAAAAAAAGTGGTATTTAAAGAACGTGAAATTGAAACTGATGGAGTATTTTTATTAAAAGATGCAATTCCACCAGCACAGTTAGTTCCAGGTATAGAAGATGAAGAGGGACATATTAAGTGTGATAGATCAATGAGAACAAATATAAAAGGATGTTTTGCAGCAGGAGATTGTGTTGGTAAGCCATATCAATATATTAAGTCTGCTGGAGAAGGGAATATTGCAGCATTAAGCGCAGTTTCTTATTTAGATAGCAATAAATAAGTTGAAAGTAATTCTATAAAAAATATCAATTAAGGCAGTAGTAACTTAAAAGTGCCTAATTGTTGAAATAAATTTAAAAACATATAATAAAAACAAGCAAAAAACAAAAGTATTCGGAGGTAGTAAAAATGGTAAAACATATAAATGAAAAGGAATTTGAAAATGAAGTATTAAAAGGAAATGGAGTAGTAGTGGTTGACTTTTTTGCAACTTGGTGTGGACCATGTAAAATGTTAGCTCCAGTATTAGAAGAAGTACAAGATGAAATGAAGAGCGTAAAAATTGTTAAAATTGATATAGATCAAAATCCAGATGCAGCAGCAGAGTATGGTGTTAAGAATATACCAACAATAAAGATATTTAAAGATGGAAAAGAATTGACTACAAATGTAGGATTTATGCCAAAAGAATCATTAAAAGATATGATAAAAAAGACACTTTAAGAGAATTTTAAAATAATATACATAAGATAAATTATAAAAATTAGAATAAGATATAGGAGAATTTTATATGAGTAGATATGATGCAATTATAATTGGATTTGGAAAAGGTGGTAAAACATTAGCAGGTTTTTTAGGAAAGAGCGGTAAAAAAGTAGCTTTAATAGAAAAATCAGATAAAATGTATGGAGGTACATGCATTAACATAGGATGCATACCAACTAAATCTTTGGTACATTCATCAAAAGTTTCTTCGTATAAGGAACTCAATACATTTGAAGAAAAAGCAGATGAGTATAAAAAGGCAGTAGAAAAGAAAACAAATTTAATAACAATGTTAAGAACAAAAAATTTTAATATGTTAAATGATAATGAAAATATTGATATATATAATGGAAAGGCTTCCTTTATATCAAATGAAAAAGTAGAAATTCAAATGAAAGATGGAAAAAAAATAATAGAAGGTGAAAAGATATTTATAAATACAGGAGCTCAGTCTATTATACCTAATATTCCTGGAATAAATGACAGTAAGAGAATATATACAAGTACATCAATGATGGAACTTAAAGAATTACCAAAGCATTTAGTTATAGTTGGTGGAGGATATATAGGACTTGAATTTGCATCTATGTATGCTACATTTGGATCAAAAGTAACAGTTATTGAAACATCAGGAAAGATTGCAGGAAGAGAAGATGATGACATTTCAACAAATGTAAAGGAAATCTTAGAAAAGAAAGGTATCTCATTTATATTAAATTCAAGTGTAAAATCTTTTAAAGATATAAATGAAGAAGTTGAAGTTAGTTATCTAGAGCTTAATGATAATTCAGAAAAAACTATAAAAGGAGATGCTGTACTTCTTGCAACAGGAAGAAAACCTAATATAGATGGATTGAATCTTGAAAATGCAGGTGTTAAAGTTACTGAAAGAGGCGCTGTTGAGGTTGATAGCAGATTAAAAACAAGTGCATCTAATATATGGGCTATGGGTGATGTTACTGGTGGATTACAGTTTACATATATATCTTTAGATGATTTTAGAATTATAAAAGATAACCTATTTGGTGATGGAAAGAGAACAATTAATGATAGAGATATTGTCCCATACTCAGTATTTATTGATCCAACTCTTGCAAGAGTAGGGCTAAGTGAAAAGGAAGCAATAGAACAAGGCTATGATGTTAAAGTTGCTAAATTACAGTGCGCAGCAATTCCTAGAGCAAGAGTTATTGAAGAAATAGATGGAATGATGAAAGCTGTAGTAGATGCTAAAAGTGGTAAGATACTAGGATGTACACTATTATGTGCAGAAGGTAGCGAAATAATTAATATTGTGGCAACTGCAATGAAAGCAGGAGAAGACTATACATTCTTAAGAGATAATATTTTCACACATCCAACAATGAGCGAAGCATTAAATGATTTGTTTTCATTAATATAAGTAGGATAAATAAAGTTTGAATAAAAAAATAGTAATATTTTATACTTTACTAACATTAGTAATTGGAGGCGTTATAGGCTTTTTAATTACATCAAAAACTCAGAATACAGTAAGCTCTACAGACACAGTACAAGAAAATTTAAATGACAAAAAAATAGTATCAGGCTATTCTTTTGAAAAGACAAATAAGAATATTATCAATAAAGAGTTTGATGGAGACTATTTAGATAGTTTTGTTACAGTAGCTCAAATTCAGGATGAATTTACTGTGAATTTAAAGGGAGTAGATACAGATAATGTATTTATAATTGACCCAGTTACTGGGGAAATGACAAATATGAGCAAAGAAAATGAAGTTTATACTGTAAATATGAAATTTAATAATGATATAAATTATGGTATAATAGTTGACTATAAGCTTGTTGGATCAATAAGAGTTGTGAATGATTTAAATGATATTGATGAAGATAAACTTTTTAGAGATATATTGATAAGTTTAGGTTGTGGTCTGTAAAGCTTAATATGTATATTTGGAGGTAGAGTATGTATAGTGTAGATGAAATTATATATGGTTGTCCTGTAGAAGCCTTATCTAGTATATTGGGCAAGAAATGGGTTGCCGAAATAATCTGGCAGATAAAAGAGCAGAAAATAAGATTTGGAGAATTACAGAGACGTGTTGAAGGGTGTAGCAAGAAGGTCCTAACACAACAATTAGAATTGTTAATTGATAATAATATAATAATTAATGATAAAAAAACTGTTAACAATATAGTTGAATCTACATATTATCTAAGTAATTCAGGATTAGCATTACTTCCTATAATGGAAAAGATGATAAAATGGAGTAATAACAATCTTTCGTGTGGAAAAGAACAATAACCTTAAAAATGGCTACTCTTTTGAAGTAGTCATTTTTTTAACAAAAATATAGTTAATAAATACTAATTAAAATTATAATTTAGGAGGATTTATACATGGAAAATGTAAATTTCTTTATTGTTTTTATAGAAGGAATATTATCGATTTTTTCACCTTGTATATTACCAATATTACCAATATACCTGAGTATGCTGTCTAATAGCAGTGTTCAGGATATGAGAGAATCAAATTTTAGAAACAGTGTTCTTTTGAAAAATACCATATTCTTTACGTTGGGGATTTCTTCAACATTCTTTATATTGGGCTCATCAATAAAAGCCTTAAGTACATTTTTAAATGCTAATAGAAATATAATAATGATAATTGGTGGACTATTGATAATAATAATGGGATTATTTTATCTTGGAATCATCAAATCACAGTTATTAAGTAGAGAAAAGAGATTCAATGTAAAATCTAAGAATATGTCACCAGTATCAGCATTTGTTTTAGGGTTTACATTTAGTTTTGGTTGGACTCCTTGTATAGGACCAATACTTGCATCTGTCCTTGTTATGGCTTCAAGTTCAGACAGTGTTTTAGGTGCAAATTTATTAATTTTAGTATATACAATAGGTTTTATACTTCCATTTATAATAGCAGCATTATTCTATAGTAAGCTTTATAAGAAATTTGATAAATTAAAAAATTATATGGAAGTGATAAAGAAAATCAGTGGCATTATCATAATTATTTCTGGTATAATTATGATTGTATCTGGAGCAGTTAATATAAATAAAATATCATCAAATAATAATATGAATTCATCTCAAAACAAAACAAATACTGCTAATAGCAAAGAAAGTGCTAATGAAAAGCAGGAAGAGAATATAGATCAAGCAAAGAAAGAAGAATCGCAAAAGAAATTAGAACCTATAGATTTTACTTTATATGATCAATATGGAAATAAGCATACACTTAGTGAGTATAAAGGTAAAACTGTATTCTTAAACTTCTGGGCAACATGGTGTCCTCCATGTAGAGCAGAAATGCCTCATATTGAAGAATTGTATAATGAGTATAATAAAAATTCAGATGATGTAGTTATACTTGGAATAGCAACACCTAATCTTGGAAGAGAGGGTTCTATAGATGATATTAAAGACTTTTTAAATAAAGAAGGATTCACATTCCCAGTAGTCTTTGATGAAAATGCAGCACAGGCTTTTGGATATGGAATAAGTTCTTTACCATCAACATTTATTATAAACAAAGAAGGATACATTACTAAGTATGTTCCAGGTGGAATGTCAAAAGAAACGATGAAAAATTTAATTGAAAATCCTTAAAATTTTAAGTGAAATAAAATGAAAAAGAGGTAGTTAATATTATGAATCCAGTTGCATTTAATATTGGAAACTTCGAAATAAGATGGTATGGAATATTAATAGTTTTAGGTATTTTTGTTGGTATGTTCATAGCATATTATAATTCTAAAAAGTTAAATTTAGATTTTGAAAAGATAATAGATGGTTTTTTAGTAGCTTTTCCATGTGCAATAGTAGGGGCACGTGCATATTATGTGTTTTTTGAGTTTGATAATTTTAAAAATAACATATGGTCCATATTTAATTTAAGAACAGGTGGATTAGCTATACATGGAGGGTTAATAGGAGCTCTTATAGGAACAATAATCTACTGTAAGTTAAAAAAGATTGAAATGATGAAATACCTTGATGTAGTGGCTCCATCACTTATACTTGCACAGGCAATTGGGAGATGGGGAAATTTCATGAATGGTGAGGCGCATGGTGATGTAGTGTCATATGAATTTATAAGTAAATTTCCTGAATTCATACAAAAAGGAATGTATTTAGATGGACATTATTACAACCCAACATTTTTATATGAATCAATGTGGAATTTACTTATTTTTTTAACATTAATGATTATTTTACATAAGAAAAAATCAAATGAAAATGGAGTTGTCATAGCCAGCTATGCAGTTTTATATTCAATAGGAAGATTATTTATAGAGAGTCTTAGAACTGATAGCTTAATGATAGGAAATATAAGAATAGCTCAATTTATGAGCATTTTAGGAGTTGTTATTGGAATTACATATATTATATATGTAAAAAGTAAGAAACATTTAAATTAATAAAATGGAAAATTAAATTTTAAAATCGTTAATAAATAATAAAACAGAAACATATGGATTAAACTGTTCTCATAAATATGTAAGCTAGATATTTATGAGTGGAATTTTCTATTAGTTTCTGTTTTTTTATAATATGTCTATTTATATTGAGTTTAAGAGTTGTGTTTTGCTGAATCATCATAATTTTTTAGTAGTTCATTTGCTTTCTCGATGTTTGACATTAATGTAGTAAATTCTTTGCTTCCTAATTCTTTACGAAGAATATAGATAGGAGCTAAATAATATTTGTATATTTTATTTAACTTATCTCGCCCAAGCTCAGTGAGATTTATTTTATAACTTCTTTTATCATTTTCATCTTTAGTTTTATTTACATAACCGTCCTCTATTAATTTATCTAAAATTCTGCTTATTATCGTTTTACTTACGCCCATCATTTTACTAATATTTAGTGGAGTCATGTTTTTATCATGCAGTGCAAGACATGATAGTAACTCTAAATGCTGTGCTGGAATTTCATATTCTTTAGAACCACGTACAATCATATTCCTACTGAACAATTTAATATTCTGCATTTTTTCCATCATATAAATCCAATCCAAATCATCCATACTTTAAATTTTCCTCCAGATAATATATTCTAATTATTTTTAAATTTCTTGTCAAATTATTATGTTTAAATACATTATGTAGTATTTTTAGGTAGTTGTCAGTAAGAAATAATTTTTTATAGTATATAAATTATAATTTATTAATTGTAAGAGCAAATTTTAATGCTAAAATATGTATTTTGTAGTGTGATGGCTTTCCTGTTGCATCAGTGTAAAATACTGCCTTGGAATGGTCCGCATAATGTCCACCTAATCCAGCTTTTTCTATTTCTTCTATACTTGCATTTTCTATAAGTTGGTGGAACATAGTAGCAATCATTTCAACATGAGCTAATTCCTCTGTACCAATATCTGTAAGCAATCCTTTTGTTTTGCCTGTAGGCATTGTATATCTTTGATCAAGGTACCTTAAAGCAGCACCAAGTTCACCATCAGGTCCTCCATATTGTGTAATAAGATATTTAGCCATTTTAAGATCTTTGCTTTTTAAGTTAATTTCATGTTGTAAAGTTTTCATATAAACCCACATATATTAATCCTCCTTGCGTTCATTTTCCCATGGCCAGCTTTGTTCTACCCATGCTTTTGGATTTTCAAAAAAAGAATGACCAAAGTTTGTTAAAGGGCCATAACTTTTTTCATAGTCAGCAATTAAGCTTTGTAATTTAGCAGATACTTTACAATAATCTTCTGTTGCATTTTTATCCTCAGGAAAATTATCAAGGTAAAGATTTAGGTCTATAGCACAAAAGTGGTATATTCGTATGCTATTTAATATATCTTTTTTAGTCATCTCATATCACTCCTTTAACATTTACTTTTCTGTTTATCATCATAAGGAATAGCTAAATCTTTAAAGATTGTTCCTTTGCTAAAGCCTTCCTTACAAGAAAAAAGATTTTCATATTTTTGAAGTAATATATATGATCTTGCATACTGTGTCATTTTACATCCACTATCTTCGTGTTTGTACATAAAATTTTCATCCCTTCAATAAGTTGTTCACTTAGTAAATATACTATGAGAAAATAAATGAAATGTGAGTAAAAATATATTATAAAGAGGAAATATATACATATTTAGAATCTATATGAGTAACATTGTTATTATTTAGTCTTAAATTTATAGATATAAAAAAATATATATGTGTAAAGATTGATGGAGCTAAGAAATATATTTACAAAACTTAGACTGAGATGTAGTATAATTATAATTAAAATTTTTAAATGATATAAAGCGAAAGGGAAAATGGAGTATGAATAAATTATTAGTTGTCGTAGATTATCAAAAGGATTTTGTTGATGGAGCGTTAGGATTTAAAAAAGCCGAAACACTTGAAGAGGGTATTTATAAAAAGATTAAGGAATATTTAGAGAATGGAGATAAAGTAGTATTTACTTATGATACTCATTATGAAAATTACCTTGAAACAAGGGAAGGAAAAAATTTACCAGTTCCACATTGTTACATAGGAACTGAGGGACATGAACTTTATGGACGACTTAAAGAATTTAAGCAAGTAAAAAATGCATTTCATTATAACAAAGAATCATTTGGTATGTCACCAAAGAATATGATTAAGCTCAGTGAAGATATAGGAAATAATATTGATCAAATAGAATTTGTAGGCGTGGTGAGTGATATTTGTGTCATAAGTAATATAATTACATTTCAATCTCAATATGTTAATGCACAGATTATTGTGGATTCTAATCTGTGTGCAAGTTTTGATGAGAATTTACATGAGAAAGCTATGGATGTAGCAGAATCTTTACAGGCTAAGGTTATAAGATAGATTAATGAATTTTACAATAGTAAGCTGCCTCAAGTTTGTTTGGACAGCTTACTATGTATAATAAGAATAATTTTATCTGAAAACGAATCTTTTTTGAACAACAAAACTAAAAATAAATAAGGTGCATTCAGTTAAAAGTTTAGCTATGACTAGGCTTACCCCTAAACTACATAGATAATCTAATATTATATAGTTAAAAATGAGAACTGTTATAACTAAAAAAATATATCGTGGCAAAGATAATGTTGTATTAAATTCTTCTTTATTTCGAGAGAATACGTAGTTTTTATTCATAACATAATTAAAAGATGAACTTAAAAAACGAGCAATAACAACAGAAAGTAAGAGATTAGAAGTAAGTGCTTTGATTATTAATAAAAATATGAAATCTAGGATACCACTTAAAATTGAAGACATACTGTATTTTAAAATTTGAAAATATATTCTTAAAGAATCAATCAAAGGATTAAAATGAGAAGATGTATTATTTTCTATATAAACAGTTTCTATAGGTACTTCTTTTATGCCATATCCATATTTTTCAGATTCCAGAAGCATATTCATTTCATATTCATAACCATTTCCTTTAATACTGCAGAGCCATGGAATCATGCTTTTTGAGAATCCCCTTAATCCAGTCTGGGTATCGGAAATCTTTTCACCATTTATAAGTTCAAATATTCTGCTTGTGAGTTTATTGCCAAGAATACTTCTAAAGGGAACTTTGCCAGTAAAATACCTAACTCCTAAAATTAATTTATTTTTATTATTTTTAATACATTGAGCTATTTTTATAATATCCATTGGAGTATGCTGTCCATCACAATCAGCAGTGATAATTTCTTCAGCATCGTCAAAATTTTTTATTATTGAGAAAGCAGTTTTTAAAGCAGCTCCTTTTCCCTTATTTTCATTATGGTGATATACGGAAGCACCGAGATTTGATGCTTTATCAAATATACTCTCGTATTTTTCACCACTGCCATCATCTATAATTAGAAGTTTAAAATTACATTTTGATTTTAAATCTGAAACTAATTTAATTAATTTTTCATCAGGTTCATATGCAGGAATAATAACAATCATAATTCATTCTCCTTTTAATTAATATAGATAATATCACTTACTTTACGTTCAGAATCTTTACCACCGGGATTATTAACAACTCTTCCATTGAAATACATTGTTGATGAACCACCACCATCAAGGTTGTATGCATATGTACAGCCAAGATCTTCAAAAAGCTGTGAAAATTCATTAAGTGTCATTCCTCTGCTATAGCCATTATCTCTTCCATCAACTACAACGAAAACAAAATTATTAGGAGATATCATTCCTATTCCTGTTCTAGGATTAGAATTATCAATATTTCTATTGCCAAAATTACTATCAATTTTTACATTATCAAAATTAGTTATAGCTTTGCCATTATCTAATAGAGATGGTCCAAATGAAAATGTATTAGTAACACCTTGAGCTAATAGATCATTACCATTTGTTGCTGTTTCATCATATATGTTTATTGTTCCATCATTAAAGAAAGCAAGTCCATTTCTTGCAGGGGCATCTCTATAGAGAGTTCCATTTCGTATAATGATTCCATCTTCACGAAAACCATAATAGTCACCATTAATAGCAAAAATGGCATTATTAGAAGATGCAATGTTTGAGGTGGTTTCAGTAATATTTCTACCAAATCTATTTTGAGCAAAAGCAGATTTTATACTTGAAATATCTTTAACATTTAAGTGAGCAACATAGTAGGTTATCTTATTATCGCCATCTCCAGTTTCTTTTTTTTCAATATTTATAGAAAAATTATTACAAGAATAATTCCAATCATCATAAGTTACGTCATTTTTTGCAGTAGATGAGGATGAAATTGAATTTGTAACTGCTTTTTCATCTCTTTCAATTAAATAGCGATATGCAAGTGAGTAGAGCAAGGAAGAGATTAAAATTACTATTAGAGCCGTAAAAATTATTATCTTATTTCTTCTTTTTATCATGATCTCACAACCTTTTATAATTATTAATTGATTAGATTATAAGAAGCTAACCTTAACATTAACTTAATAAATTGTATAAAAATCACAATAAAATTACTTAAAGATGTGGACTTAGCGTAGAATCTTACTAATTTCTTTAGAATTTCTTTAGAATTTACCAAAGTTTATTTTTAAAAAATAAAGTTAAACTGTGTTTATAGTCAGTGAATAGGGAGGATTTAAGATGTGAATATATGATGAGCAAATACTTTATGGGGAAAGAGAAGTGATTAATTGTAGAAATTTTGTAAAAAATTTTTTAGTACTATATAATTAGTGTGAAAATATAAAAATCAAAGAATTAATTTAGTTGGATTTATAAAGCAAATATATATTTAATAATTTATTAGTATTTTAATTTGTTAAATACTAATACTGTAGAGTATTGAGATAATAAAATTTATAAATTCGATTAAAGTTTAGGAGTGGAATATGAACTTATATAGTATTTTAATAGTTGAAGATGAAAAAGAAATATGTGACGGAATAGAAATATACTTAAAAAATCAAGGATATACAGTTTTTAAGGCTTACAATGGTATTGAAGGATTAGAGATTATAGAAAAGGAAAAAATACATCTTGCAATAGTAGACATTATGATGCCTAAAATGGATGGAATTACAATGGTTATGAAGCTTAGGGAACAACATGATTTTCCCGTTATAATGCTTTCTGCAAAGTCAGAAGAAATGGATAAAATTATGGGACTTAATATAGGTGCAGATGATTATGTTACGAAACCTTTTAATCCTATGGAACTTATTGCTAGAGTTAATTCACAGCTTAGAAGATATGCAAAGTATTTAAAAGTACTTAAGAATAATGAAAAGAAAACAAATCTATTTGTAGTTGGAGGTATTGAACTAAATACAGATACAAAGGAAGTAACTGTAGATGGTGATATAGTAAAAATGACCCCTAAGGAATTTAACATACTTCATTTACTCATGAAAAATCCAGGAAGAGTTTTTTCAGCAGAAGAAATATATGAGAGAGTATGGAAAGAGGATGCTATAAGTACTGAAACTATAATGGTTCATGTAAGAAATATAAGAGAAAAAATAGAAATTGATAGTAAGAATCCTAAATATTTAAAAGTAGTGTGGGGAGTTGGATATAAAATTGAAAAGATTTAATAAATTAAATAAAGATAATAATGAATTAACTGAAGAGATAACTGAAAATATAGAAAGAGATAATGAGAACTTAGCAAATAATAATAAAAGAATAAAAAAAGATAACAAATTTATCATTAATGTGATTGCATTTATTTCAATATTAATAATGTCTTTTGGAATAATATTTTTCTATCCTAAAATAAAGATAATTTCAAATAATGAAAAGAGAACACCATATGAAGACTATAATTTATTATCGGATATAGATAGCTGTAGTTTTCTTCTTTATAAAGACATAGTTGAAAAGCAAAGTGAATCAGAAAAGAGTTTAGAAGAAATATATATTAAATCATATAGTGACAATTATGCTACACATGAAAACTATGAAGTTGACTCAAATTCTGGTTATGATAAAAGAACAATTTATGAGGAAGCAGTATTAAATCCTCTTCAATCTCAGCTATATAATTTACAAACAAAGTTAGACTATGATTTGAAAAATTTAGAGTATGCAGCTATGGATAAAGATGGAAATGTAATAATCAATAAGGGATTAGAAAACATTGGAGAAGTTTTATCTCAGAATTCAGGAAGTTATGAAAGCTTAAAAGATTTATATGGATTTTATGTGGTAATAAACTATGACAGTAATGGATATGCTCAAATTAAAGATTACTATGGAACAGATTTCAGCTATATTAGAAATATATTTAGTAATAATATAAATTCTCAATATTCACATTCTTATGATGGAGTTAAAGTAACCTATAATACTATGAAAGATACTACAATAGTTTATGGTATACCTAAAGAATTGAAATATGATGATAAAATATCAGATATAGTAGAAAATATGAATGATAGATATATAAGCCATAATGCTATTATGATTTTTGGTCTTATTGTTGGATGTATAACTTTATTTTTAGGTCTTATAATACCTTATAAATTTGAAAGAAAAATTGTAGGTTTTAAGAGTATGTTAAAAATGCCTTTTGAAGTAGCGTGCATATTTTATGGAATATTCTCAAGTATTTTAATTATGTCTGCCATTGGAATGATAACAGTTACTTTAACTGGTGAAAGTAACGAAATACTTAGATTCTTAGGTATTAATGGTGAATTTAACGATATATTAATATATCTATCTAATGTGGTGTTATGGTCTGTTATAATATACTTTATCATAAGTGGAGTAACATATCTTAAAAACATATTCCAATATGGCTTTAAAAAGTATTTCAAGGAAAAAGTAATAGTAATAAGAGGAATTAGATATATTATAAGAAAAGCTGAAGATGGATTAGATTATCTTAATCATATAGATTTAAGTGACAAATCTAATAAAGTAATAATTAAAGTTCTTCTAATTAATTTTGCTATACTTTCAGCTATAAGTATAATATGGTTCTTTGGAATATTCGCTGCAATTGTTTATAACATAATACTATTTGTATTAATAAGAAAATATTATGATAAGATAAGAAATGATTACAGTAATTTATTAAATGCTACTAATAAAATAGCAGAGGGCAATCTAGAAACTGAAATAAGTGAAGATTTAGGATTGTTCAATCCTTTTAAAGATGAACTTAAAAAAATTCAAATTGGATTTAAAAAAGCTGTGGATGAAGAAGTTAAAAGCCAAAAGATGAAAACAGAACTTATTTCTAATGTATCACATGATTTGAAAACACCCTTAACATCTATAATAACTTATATAGATCTTTTGAAAAATGATAATATTACTGATGAGGAAAGAAAATCATACATTGATACCATAGATAACAAGTCTCAAAGGTTAAAATTTTTAATTGAAGATTTATTTGAAGTAAGCAAAGCAACAAGCGGAAACATTAAGTTGAATCCTGTGAATGTAGATATTATAGAGCTTATAAGACAAATAGAAATTGAACTTTCTGATAAGCTTGATAATGCAAAAGTAGTGGTTAAGAACAATTTTCCAGATAATAAAATATTTTTAAATCTTGATAGTCAAAAAACTTTTAGAATATTTGAAAACTTATTAAATAATGTAGCTAAGTATTCAATGGAAGGGTCTAGGGTTTATGTTGATATAACTGAAAATGAACAGGATGTAACAATAAATATAAAAAACATGTCTGCTGTAGAGATTGATTATAAGTCTGATGAAATAATAGAGAGATTTCAAAGGGGAGATAAATCAAGGAATACTGAAGGTTCTGGTCTTGGGCTTGCAATAGTAAAGAGTTTTGTTGAAGCACAGGGAGGAATTTTTAAAGTAGAAATTGATGGAGATTTATTTAAATCAGTAGTTATTTTTATGAAAAAACAATAACATTAAAGTAGATTATTTAACTTAAATTACTTACTAAAAATATAAAAACAAGGTTGTCTTATAAGGCAATCTTGTTTTTTGTTATAAAGATTATATATCTTTATAACATATATTTTAAAGATAAGTTTTTATTGCTTTAATTAAAATTAGACTTATAGTATACTATACAATAGACTATAAATTTAAAAAGTATACGATTGGAGAAGCATATGAAAAAAGTATTTCAAGTTAAAGATTTAATATTTTATGAAGAAGATTTTTTAGAAGATATAAAGGATTTTGAAGATATAATTGAAATAATACAGGAATTAAGTCCATCACTATCATATGAAATGATAGAAGTAGCTGGAGATAATGGATGCTGTGATAAAACAAAGAAGAACTTATTAGTTGAAATTATAGGTTATATTGATGAAAATGATGAGTTTATTACAAAGGAAGAACGTGATGCTATGGGAATTTTAGTTGATGGAATGAACTTTGACTTATTTGTTATAACAATACACAAATGTACTGCATGTGGAAAATGGGTAATTTCTTTATTGGAAGAATAGATTATAAATATGGGTTTTCATATTTGTCAAAAGATAAGGATTTGGTGAACTTTATATATTGATAAGGATTAAAATAATGAAAAGTTCATTAAGTAGCAGTTAAGGAGATCATTGTATGAAAAATAATTTTTTGAAATTTGGTATATGTATTTTGGCTGCAGGAACAATTTTCTGTAGTAGTATTGGATTCCATAAGACAGTATATGGTACTGATACTAAACGTAGTGAAGATAATTCTGATAATGGAATTAAAGAAAGTTCAAATGAAATTTCAGATACAGAAATTAAAAGAGATCCTGAGAGTGGAATAAATTTAGATAGTTTCTATATTTCAGAAGATAATTATAAAGAAAATATGAATAATATTGTTATGCCATATATAGAAAATAGAATGAAAAGTGGATATATTGATGGAATTGACAATGCTAAGCTATATTACGAATTATATAATGCAGATGATGCAAAAGGAAATATTGTTATCTCTCATGGATATACGGAATCTTTAGAAAAATATCATGAAATGATATATTATTTTTTGAAGTCTGGATATAATGTATTCGGAATAGAACATAGAGGTCATGGAAGATCTGGAAGCCTTGGTGTTGCAGATAAATCTCAGATATATGTAAATTCATTTTCAGATTATATAGAAGATTTTAAAACTTTTATGGATGAAGTTGTTGTTCCAAATAGCAATGGAATGGAATTATATCTTTATGCACATTCAATGGGTGGTGCTATTGGAAGCAGATTTTTAGAAGTTTATCCACAGTATTTCAGTAAGGCAGTCCTGAATGCTCCTATGATGGAAGTTGACACTGGAAATATACCTGATTTTATTGCAAAAGTTGTAGTTAAAGCAGCTGTAGCTTTTGGACAAGATGGAAAATACGTTATAGGGAAAAAACCTTTTTCGCCTTGTTATTCCTTTGATTCAGTTGGGACAAGTTCAGAAAATAGATGGACATATATTAATGAATTGATAAATGAAAATGAGGAAATTCAAAGAGGTGAAGCATCATATAAGTGGACTGATGAGGCATTTAAGGTTACTAAGGAAATAACAAAGAAAGAAAATGCGTCTAAAGTTACAATTCCAATTTTATTATTTCAAGCTGGAGATGATGCATATGTAAGACCTGGTGGTCAGAATAAATTTGCAGAATATGCACAGAATTGTGAACTTGTAAAAATGGATAATGCAAAGCATGAAATATATCTAGAAAATGATGATATTCAAAAGCCTTATATTAAACAGCTTATTGAATTTTATAATAATTAAGAAAAAATAGTAGTATAATTGTTGACAGATATTAAAAAATAAGATAAGCTTTTATTCAGGGAATGAAGTCTCCCATGATATAATCTAAAGTGCTATTAACGCTGATGACTTCTGTGGTTTATTTTCCGCAGAATTTATCAGCTTTTTTTGTGTACATTTGTAAATACTAAATAATAATGACTCAAAATATATAAAATAACTTTAGAAATACAAATAGAGAAGAAGGATAATACGTATGTTTAAAAAAATTTATAATCAGTATAAGGATATCATCTTTATGGGAATAATATCAGTTTTTATAGGAATAATTGTAGGTATAATAGATACGTGTTTTGGTAAAGTATTGATTTTTATAACAGATTTTAGAAATGAAAATCCATTAAAATTAATTCCATTTTTATCAATAGCAGGAGTAGCAATTGTTTATATTTATAATAAAATCGGAAAGAATAGTATAAAAGGCATGACTCTTGTATTCGAAAGTGCTGATAAAGAAGATGCGGTGATACCAAAAAGACTTATTCCATTGACAATATTAAGTACATGGATAACACATTTATTTGGTGGTAGTGCAGGAAGAGAAGGTGTGGCAGTTCAAATTGGTGCAACAGTAGCACATAATATTGGAAGGAAGATAGATATTGAAAATAGTGGAAGGATATTTTTAATAACTGGAATGGCGGCAGGTTTTGCTGGATTATTTCAAACACCTATTGCAGCTGTATTTTTTGCATTAGAAGTTTTGGTGGCAGGAACACTTGAATATAGTGCATTATTTACAGCACTAATCGGTGCATTTTCAGCAAGTACAACATCTCATTTACTAGGATTAGAAAAATTTACATTTGCTTTAAAAACTAATATTACAATAGATCTAAATTTCATTATTAAATTAGCTTTAATTGGGATTATTTTTGGTGTGGTTGGAGGATTATTTGCCCATATTCTTGGAAAGATGAAAAAAATTCTTGGAGATTTAATAAAGAATCCAATCTTGAAGATATTTGTTATAGGTATAATTTTAAGTATTCTATTAATAGTAATGCATACAGGAAGATATTCAGGGCTTGGAACTAATCTTATCTCAAGTAGCTTTAATGGAAGTTTTATATATAATTATGATTGGATATTAAAATTTATATTCACAATAGTAACTCTTGCTGCAGGATTTCAAGGTGGTGAAGTTACTCCGTTATTTTCAATAGGAGCAAGTCTTGGAGTATTTTTAGGTAATCTTATGGGACTACCAATAGAACTTGTAGCAGCTTTAGGATATGCATGTGTGTTTGGAGGTGCAACAAATACTTTTATTGCTCCAATATTTATAGGTGCAGAGGTCTTTGGTTTTGAATATGTACCGTTATTTTTTGTAGCATGTTCTCTTGCATATATTTTCAATGGGAATAAATCTATTTATTCAGCACAAAAAATTTCATATATAGTAGAAGAATTATAAAAAACAACTGCTTAAGAACTTATGTGAGATATCACAATTCTTAAGCAGTTTTTTAAAAATATTTATAAAATAAATATTTGTGACTTTTTATAAAATATTTAAATATTACAGATTTTTACCATATAACCTTAAAAGAGTTATAAAATACACAAAATAAATACTAAGAACTTTCAGAAAAATGGTGATAAAATAATTTAAACGCTTACATCGGCGTGATATCACATTATTAAATGAAAGGTCTGGTGTAAAAAATGAAAAAAAATATTACAAAAAATACGTCTATATTGACGTTATTAATGTATCTTATTGCATCGAATGGAGTTCAAGCAATAGTGGATGATGATTCTATAAATAATTCACAAGAGCAAACTGAAAAAGTCATAAATGAAAATTATTTTATCGATAATAATGAAGACGAGCCTTCTGAGAATAAAAAGGGTACTTTTTATAACAGTGATGAAAATAATGTATTACTAAACTCAAAAAACAAAGAAGATATTTCAAATTATATGCAAACTAAGGTCACGACTGAAAGTCAAGTTATAGCTAATGAAGATAGTACGGATAATTATGTTTTAAATGGCGATTTTACTAATGGAATTAATAATTGGACTATAAATGGAGAAACAAGTTCTGCCAATGTTAAGTGGATTGATGATGAGTATGAATATGGATTAAATTACTGGATGGATCAAAAACTGGACAATGATCAAAAACCAACAATGTTTAATATAGATACATATCAAACATTAGTGGGACTTGAAAAAGGTTCATACGAATTAAGTTTTTATGTGAATAGTGGAGAGTTTAATGAACTATATGTATATGTGAAAGATGGGGAATTAGTAACAAAGAAAGAAATAAGCCCATCAGGAAATATGACAAAAGTAACACTTCAATTTCAAGCAAAATCAAATAATCTAACAATAGGATTCTATGGAAAAGGAGCATCTGGCTTATCATGGGCTAATTTTGATAATGTTGAAATAAATAAAGCAGAAGTAATTGATAATACTGGGAAAATTATAAATCCTGATTTTGAATATAACCTTGATGGGTGGGAGACTACAGGGACATCAAGCATTGTAAAATGGAATGGTGATTGGGGTAATTCAAATACAAAAGGGTGTCTTAATTATGGGTGGTATGATGGAGATGGAGAGTATGAAACAGATACACATCAGACTATAACAGGATTGGAAAATGGAACCTATACTGTTAAGGCATATGCACAGTCTAGTGGAGAACAGAAAGAACTGTATTTCTATGCAAAAGGGTTTGATAAAGATAATAAGGAAAAAATAGTGAGAGAAAACATCACGGATGCTCATAATTTTAGAATTACGCTTTTAGAGGTAGAAGTAACAAATGGACAGATGACTATAGGTTTTCATGCTAAAGGGGGAAAGGAAGAATGGGCTAATTTTGATGAAATTACAATAAGTAAAAAAAGCGAAGACAAAAGAAAAAGTTTAGACGTTATTGAAAACTTTACTTTTGAAGATGGACTAAAAGGATGGAATGTTATTGGCAATAAGGATTCCGTTCAAGCACTTAAAGGAAGTGGTTATAATGATAGTTCATATTTAAAATTTGAAGATAGTAAATCCTATGAAGGAAAAGTTGAACAGACTATTACTGGGCTTGAAAATGGTCACTATAAATTGGAGTTTTATGCAAAGAGCAACGGTGGTCAGCAGAATATATATGGATATGTTAAAGATACAGGAAAGAGTGAAGCAAGGACAAGTGTGCCAGTAGATAACAATTACAGAAAAGTTGTAGTAGATTTTGAAGTGTTAGACGGACAAGCTACTATAGGATTTTACTCAAAGTCTTCAAATTATAGCTGGTCAATAATAGATAATGTGAAGTTATATAAGGTTAATGAAGGATATACAATGCTTAAAGGTGGAGATCTTACAGAATTAAATTATGTTGAAAGTACTGGAGCTGTATTTTATGATCAAGACGGAAATCCTAGAGATCCATTTCATATACTTGCTGAGAACGGATTTAATTTTGCTAGATTAAGAATATACAATAAAACAGGAAGAGATAGCAGTCATAAATATGAAGATGGAAGTGAATTCTACCTTCCAGATGGATATCAGAATAAAGAGGATATGTTAAAGTTAGCTAAAAGAGCAAAAGATGTGAATATGCAGATAGAACTGACTCTTCATTATAGTGACTGGTGGACAAATGGTCTTGTGCATGATATACCAGTAGAATGGGAGGAAGCAATAAAAGGATTAGATGAGGAAGAGGCTGTTTCAAAACTTGAAGGATTTGTATATGATTTCACATATGATGTGATGAAGTCTTTAAAAGATCAAGGAACACTTCCAGAGTATATTTCACTTGGAAATGAAATGCAAGGAGGTCTTTTATATCCTTTTGGTAAAGTAGATAATATGGAAACGTTAGCGAAATTTCTTAATGCAGGAGCAAAAGCAGTAAGAGATGTAAGCGATACTACAAAAATAATTCTTCATTTGGATGAAGCAGGTGATAATAACAGATATTATAAACTGTTAGATGGATGTGAAAAATATAATGTAGATTATGATATTATTGGACCATCATATTATCCATATTGGACAAGAAATTCAGTAGAACAGATAATACCATGGTGTAATGATTTATATGCTAAATATGGAAAGAAAATAATATTTATGGAAACAGGATATAACTGGAATCCTACAGTTCCAGATGGCAGTAAGCCAGGTCAGCTTGTTGATAATGGAAATGAAAGCCATGCTTCAACACCACAGGGACAGAAAGAATTTATGGATGAGCTTTTTAATGGAATGAGAAATGCTGATGACAATTGTATTGTTGGAGACTTATATTGGGATCCTATAATGATAAATCATGAAGGGATTGGATGGGCAATAGCAAAAGGTGCTGCAGATGATGGTAGCGAAGATATTGTTGATGAAAACGTAGTTAGTAACACTACTTTGTTTGATTTTAATGGTAAAGCCTTAAAATCACTTAACTCATATAAAGATAACACTGAAGGTACAAATTATGGTATGATTTCTGGAATTATAACAGATTCAAAAGGAAATATAATTGATAATGCAGAAGTAACTGTTAGTATAAATGGCGATATTTATAAAAGAACGAGTGATAAATATGGAAGATTCTTTATAAACAATCTAAAAGAAACTGATGATGGAACTATAGTTGTAACTAGAACTGGTTATATATCTGCAAATGATAAATTTAAAATTAAATCTGGTGAAATTTCTAGTATAGAACTATCGTTAAAGAAAAAGAGCAGTTCTTCATCTGGTGGAAGCTCATCAGGAAATAGTGATAGTAGCACTATTCAAGATAATAGTGTAGATAGCTCTAATACACTATCAAATAATATAACAGAATCAGAAGGAAAAATAGTAATAAATGAAAATGGAAACAAAGAAATATGGATCAATGGAGAAAAGAAAGTTAATGCTTGGGTTGAAATTGATGGAAAATGGTATAGAACTGGAGAAGCTGGTGAAGTAATTAAAGGATGGATAAAGGATAATGATTCGTGGTACTACTTAAATAACGAAGGAGATATGAGAACAGGCTGGCTTAATGATAATAATAAATGGTATTATTTAAATAAGACTGGTAATATGAATACTGGCTGGTTCAAAGAAGATGAAAAGTGGTATTATTTAAATGAATCAGGAGAAATGAAGACGGGTTGGTTGAATAAAAATGATAAGTGGTATTACTTAGGTGAAGCAGGGGATATGAGAACAGGTTGGGTAAAGGATGGTAGCTTATGGTACTATTTAAATGATGATGGAAGTATGAAGACTGGATGGATTAACAGCAATGATAACTGGTATTATCTTGATGAGAGTGGAAAAATGATTATTGATAGCATTATAGATGGATATAAAATAAATTCACAGGGAGAATTGTTTAATTAGTTAAATGTTAAAATTTAAGCAACTGTCAGTATAATTATTGACAGTTGCCTTTATATGTGAATTGTATATAATTTTTTTATTGGAATAATATTTTTTATTGGAATAATATTAGAAACTAATTAGAATTTAATACTCATAAATTTATGATATAATATATAAAAATATATGAGATAGGTAAGGTAAAAATATGCAAGTTAACTTAAGTGATTTAATAGAAGCAATGGAATTTGAAAATGATATGCTTAGTCATTATTATAATAAAGATACAGGTGTAATCATATATAAAGAAGATATGGAGACAGCTTCATATTTTGCAGAGGATATAGATAGAGTTGATTCTATGGAAGAATGGGAAAAGGAACTCATAGAGGGACTATATGATTTAAAGAAGAATCCAGAGAACTATATTAAACTCCCAGATAAAGAACAATTAAATGAACTAAAAATAATGATAAATTTTTGTAGTTCATTTAGCGATATTGAGTTACCTAAATTAGAAGAATTTAATGATGAAGGAAAGATGTTGCATGAAGTGAAAAATATTATTAGAAATAAAGGATTAATTAATGAATGGTATGATTATAGAGAATATTCAGAAAGAGAAATTGCTATTGAATGGTGTAAAAAAAACAATATACAATATATAGAATAAATTTAATGCTCTTATTAAAAAATAGTTTTAATAAGAGCATGTTTCTTTGTTACTATAAAATTACCCTTTTGGTTAATATAAAAATTTAGATGTTTGGATAAATTTTATATAGTATAGAAGTATTAATTATGCACACGTGAACAATTAACGGTAAAAATTATTTTATATTGTCTATATCCCCTAAATACTCAATTGGATCAATGTGTACTTTAACTTTAACTACAGTTTTGTGTCCATCAACACTTAATTTTTTCTTTGCTTTTTTTACATCATATTCACTTTCATAAATTCCAAGCAATTGAGATTCGATTTCTTTTCCGTTAATAACACTTGCTTTTAATACAGCATACATTTCTTTTTCTTCATGAACTTTGCTAAAATTAATTTCCATAGTTCATCCCCCTTTTTATAAAATATTGATAATTATATTCTGAAACTTTTTACCTTTATTGTCAATATATTTTAAGTTAAAAAATGTTAGATCTTAATATGTATAATATAAAAACAGGAGTAAATAGAAGAAAAACAGAGAAAAAGCTTGTAACTTTAAGGCAAGTTTCAATATTTAATAAATTATACAGTTAAAATGATATAGTAAATAGTATTTTAACTTTGACTTTCTTTGACCTTTAAAATATAATATAGTTGTGCAAAAGAAAAGAGTAGATTTTAAATTGAATAGCACTATAGTGTGTAATTGGAATATACGCTATATGATAACTTGAAATTTAGAATCAGTATGCTAATTTAAATTAATTCAAAATATAATAAAAAATAATAATTAAAGGAGGTCGTTTATATGTTTGGATTAATACCAATTAGAACAAATAATGCAACTGATAAAGGAGGAGCTTTAAGTGATTTCTTTAACGATTTCTTTAATGATGACTTTTTATCACCAATGGGAATAGGCATTGATATGAGCAAATTCAATGCAGATGTTAGAGAAACTGAAAATGAATATCTTGTGTGTGCAGAGCTTCCAGGAGTTAATAAAAATGACATAAATCTTGACTTTAAGAACAATAACTTAATAATAACTGCTAAGAGAGAAGAGGTACATGATGATAGTAAAGATAGTTATATAAGAAAAGAAAGAAGTTATGGGCAGTTTTCAAGATCATTTTATTTTGATAATGTAAAGCAAGATAAGATTCGAGCAAAATTTGAAAATGGGGAACTTAAAGTGATTTTACCTAAGGAATTAAAATCAAAAGAAAATAGTTCTAATATATTTATTGAGTGATTTAGATATAACTTTATATAAAAGTCTATGAAATTTATTAAAAATTTAATTTTGACTATTTGACTTTATTAATAACCATTGCATTTCTATGTGATGGTTGTTTTTTATATTAAGGAAATATCATAAAAATATATTTTATATGATCATGTTAAAATAATAGTGGTTTAAATAGTACATAATAATTTAATATGGTATAATTAAGTAATTTAAACTATAAAGAAGTAGGTGTGATTAATGGAAAATAATGAAATTCAAAAGAAGATTGATTTATTTTTAAATGAGCATAAGATAAAAATTCAAGGTGGACAGATAAATACAGAAAAAGATATGTCATTACTATTGAGTAGAATTGCAAAAAGTGAAATAGATAAAGGAAATTATGAAAAAGGACTCTATTTTGCAGTTAATTCTTTTAAATTTGACAAGAAAAATTTATATTCAGTGTTTTTACAGGGATTAGGCTTTAGGTTTACAGGTCAATATGAAGATGCTATAAAAGCTTTTAAATATTGCAATAGTAGAAAACATGACTTAGCAAGCTTAGCTAATATTGGTTTTTGCTTTGCTGAACTTAAAGATAGTGAAAAAGCACTTGATATTTTCAATAAGATTATAGAAAACATAACAGAAGAAGAGGAAAGTAATAATTCACAATTAATGGCTTTAGTTTATGAATGCATGGGAAATATATATTTATCAAGAGAAGATGTTTTAGAATTTGACTCTACAGATAAACTTAAGATAAACTATAAACTGGCTGTTAAATATTATAAGAATTCATTAAGATTAAATAGAGTGAATCATGTACTTCTTAATAAACTTGCAGCATGCTATTATCATTTTGATGATGAAAGAAAAGCTTTATACTGTTATGAAGAAGCAGTAAAAGTAGCTCCTGAAGAAAAGAATTATGAAGAAGCAGTAAAGGAATTAAGAAATGCAGGAGTAATTCCAGACGTTGTTGAATTTTAACTTTATTGAAATATAGGATAATAAAATCAATGCCCATTGTCATTTGTGACAGTGGGCATTTTTGTAAAATAGAATGTATACCTAGTATAATAAGTTAGCAGTTATTATAAATTTGTGTTATTGTAGTCTTTAGAAAAAGTATGACAAGCATTCTGTAATTAATATATATAATTAAAAAAATAAAAAGTAGATGCCAATTATTAATATATTACTTGATATTGGATTTACAACTTTAGATATATTGAAAGAGTATTTTTGTTATAAATATAAGGAGGGATAGATTATGGAAAATCTTGCACTTAAAAATGTAGTTGTTATAATAAGTTATTTTTTAATTTATATTTATGTATTAAGATACATACAATGTTATTCATGGGGAGCTCTTAAGATGATAAGTAGGAGTGTTTATAAGATATTCTCAATGATTGGAGCACCAGCACATGAAGCGGCTCATGCAGTAGCAGCACTAATATTTGGTTTTAGAATTACTAACATTAATATTTTTAAACATGTTAAGTTTATGGCCCCATCAAATTTAAGAGGAATTATTGGAGGTTTTGTTGTTTCAATAGCCCCAGCAGTGTTTAATATTATAATTTTTACAGTTATATGCTCTAAAAGTGATAATATATATTTTAATTTTGTAATGTTTTTAATATTAATAAGCTGTATTGCACCTAGTAATTCAGACATAAAAGGTATGCTGCCAGTAATGATAATAGGAATTATAATTATAGTAGTTGTTACATATGCATTAGGATGGGCTGTGCCTTCTATTAATGTTTATATAAAAAATTCAATATTACTTGTAGGAAAATTTTATGCTTTATATCTTGCAGTATTGACCATTATAGTTACGATAAAAGGATGCTTTATAAACAGGACAATTAATCCATTTTATATTTTAAAATTATATAAAAATCTTGTTGTTA
This sequence comes from Clostridium butyricum, assembly GCF_006742065.1. Lineage (NCBI taxonomy): Bacteria > Bacillati > Bacillota > Clostridia > Eubacteriales > Clostridiaceae > Clostridium > Clostridium butyricum. The sequence goes on from NZ_AP019716.1 coordinate 1,591,756, forward strand.
ATGGATTAACTATTATGGCAAAAGCTAGTTAAAGTAATCTTTTTTAGAATTGACAAATGATGATATTTTCTCATTTTTCAATTCTTTTTTATTTATTATGAAATTGTAATGCAGTCAAATATGTATATAACTTTGAAATATTAAAAATGTGTATTATTAAATCAAGAGCCTAAATAATAAAAAATATGTAATCTTTTATTATGAGGAAAAACAACTGTTTTAAAGGCTAGGAAAATTGAAGTTTTAAGAATTAATATGGATGTTTATAATTTTACTAGAGAAAATTATGTGAATTTGTTGTATAATATATGGAAATAAATGTATATTTTAAATGTAGAGGAAGAGGCAGTTAGATGAAGTATATTAAAAGGTTTGTTGCATGGGCAATATTATCATTAATTATTCAAGTTGGTGCACTATTTATATTAGATAGAGTTATATTTAAACAGTCATCAGCATTTGAAAGTAAAAAAATAGAGTTAGATAAACCATATGAAGATAAGATCAACATAAAAATACCAAAAGATGCAGATGAAATAAAAGTATCCTATAACGGTAAGTATATGTCTTATTCTAAGGGTGATAAACTTAACATGATCGAAACAAAAAGTGGAAAGGATAAAAGTATTGAGACGGAAAACAAAGGAGAAGTCATGTATTATGAATGGTTATATGAGAGAGATATGATTGTAATTTTAGAAAAGGTTAATAAAAAGGGAAAGGATAAAATACAGCTTGTAACATATAATCCTAAAAATTCAGCCACAACATTAGTAACTGAAATATGTGATTTTAAAAGTGGAATGAAGATAAAAAACGTTACTGAATCAGTATTTACAAGTGTGTACTATGTTTATGTATCAAATAATGAAGGATATGACAGATGCTATAGAATAGATATAAATAATGACAAGTTTGATGTTCCGCTTAAGGGAGCTGGTATGGAAAACATGAAAGTAATACCTCATAAAGATAGATTAATTTATGACGATGTTGTAAATAGTAGTATTTATGCAACAAGTCCTAATACAAAATTAAAATTCAATACTAATAATAAATTGAGGCTTATAGGAATAGATAGAAATGATGTTATTTACATTGGAGAAGTTAGTGGAGATAAAATTTCTGGTATAGTGTATGGAAAAATTGATGAGAGTACATCAAAGTGGAATTCTATTAAACTTGATTCACCAGCAAATTCAAGTGATATATTTTTTAATTCAAAGAGTGAAATTATGGTAAATAATATTTTGGAAGAAAAAATAAAAAATATAACTACAGGAAAAGAATATCCATATACAGGTAAGTTTATTGATGTAAAAGATGACTTTATTGCACTAGATGATAATGGAAAACTTGTATTTCAAAAAATAAAGGAGAATTAAAAGGGATATTAGTTTTAATTAATATAGGAAAATGTAATTACCATAGAATGCAACTGTAGCATTTTATGGTAATTTTATTAGTAAGTAGTTTTGGGAGATTTAAGTGCTGTTATAAATTCTGTTTTAAAAATCTATGTGAAAGTGAAATGAATTCTTTTAAAGCTGGTGAAATCCATTTATCTTTGTGATATATGACCTGAGATATTATATTAAGATCAGGCCCTGCCCAGTTTAAGGGGATTAGTTTTCCAGCTTTAACTTCATCTTTTACAGCTATTTCTGGGAGAAAAGTTATTCCAAGACCACTCATTGTAAATTGTTTTATTGCTTGCACACTACCTGTTTCCAGAGTAATATTTGGTTTTATACCATTATCTTTAAGTATTCTTTCAAAAGCAGCTCTATAACTGCATCCAGTTTCTGTTAGAATAAGTGATTCATCTTTAATATCTATTGGAAATATTTCTCTTTTCTTTATTAAGTCATGACCAGGATATGCTAAAAGGAGCATCGGTTCTTTTAGTTCAACATCAGAAATAAATTCATCAGAGTCTATCTTAACACCTAAAGAAAATGCAACATCTATTAAGTTTTCAGATAGATAATGTCTGAAATCTGCACAACTTCCAAATTTTAATGATACATCAACATCAGGATAAAGGTGCTTATATTCTTTAAGTATTTCAGGTAATCTAAGAACACATAAAGATTCAGCAGCTCCAATAGTAAGTGTTCCTGTAGGTTTGTTTTCATTAGAAACAGTTGATTTTATATCAGTAGATAGTTTTAGGATTTGTTTAGCATATGGTAATAATTTTTTACCTTCGTGTGTAAGTGTTGTAGTTTTTCCTATACGCTCAAATAATTTTACATCCAGTTCACATTCAAGGAGCTTAATTTGAGTTGTAATTGTGGACTGTGCATAACCTAAAGCATCGGCTGCTTTAGTAAAACTCTGTAGTTTGCTTATTGTTAAAAATGCATTAAGCTGTTTAAAGTCCAAATAAATCACTCCTATCAATAAATTTGATTGATTTAATTTAAATTATCAATTTTACTAATGTATAAATTTATGATATCATAATTTTGACAGGAAAACAAAAACTTACTTATTGGGGTTAACAATTATCATTATAATATTGCAAATTTATAAAAATGATTATATATTTGAAAGAGGAGTTTCATGTAAATTATATTTCATTAATTAAAAGATAATGTCAAAAATATATACTTTAAATATTAGTTTGATTTTATTTAATATTTAGTTAGAAATATTATAAATATGATAGTAAGTATTTCAATATATTATATATAGAGTTGCAGTATGTAAGTAGTTTATGTTATTACTACAAAACAAAGAAAAGATATTAGTTAAAGGTGGTTTTAAAAATGGAAAAGAAATTAAGAGTTGGTATTATTGGGGCTACTGGAATGGTTGGACAAAGATTCGCTTGTCTTTTAGAAAATCATCCATGGTTTGATATTGTAGCACTTGCTGCTAGTAAGAGATCAAGTGGACTTACTTATGAAGAAGCAGTTGGTGATAGATGGAAAATGCCTACAGCAATGCCAGAAAAGTATAAGAAAATGGTTATAATGGATGCTGATAATGTTGAAGAAGTGTGCAGTAAAGTTGATTTTGTATTCTGTGCAGTTTCATTAAATAAAGAAGAAACAAAGAAATTAGAAGAAAGATATGCTAAGTGTGAAACACCAGTAGTTTCAAATAACTCAGCTAATAGACACACTGATGATGTTCCTATGATTATACCAGAAATCAATGGAGAACATGCAAAAGTTATTGAAAGTCAAAGAAAGAGACTTGGAACTACAAGAGGATTTATAGCAGTTAAGCCAAACTGTTCTATTCAAAGTTATGTTCCAGCATTAAATGCATTAAAAGAATTTGGTCTTGAAGAAGTTGTAGTATCAACTTATCAAGCTATTTCAGGTGCTGGGAAGACATTTAATGAATGGCCTGAAATGTTAGATAATGTAATTCCATATATTGGAGGAGAAGAAGAGAAGAGTGAAATAGAACCACTAAAAATCTGGGGTACTGTTGAAAATGATATTATTGTTGATGCAAAAACTCCAGTTATTTCAGCTCAATGTATTAGAGTGCCAGTTTTAGATGGTCATTTAGCAACTATTTCTGTTAAATTTAAGAATAAACCAACTGAAAAGCAAATAATAGATGCATGGAATAACTATAAAGCTTCAGATATGGTATTAAATCTTCCGAGTGCACCAAAACAATTTATTAGATATATGGAAGAAGATAATAGACCACAAACACATTTAGACAGAGATTACGAAAATGGAATGGGAATCTCTATGGGTAGACTTAGAGAAGATAAAATTTTCGACTATAAATTTGTAGGTCTTTCACATAACACATTAAGAGGAGCAGCAGGCGGTGGAGTTTTATCTGCTGAATATTTAACAGCTGCTGGTTATATCACTGCTAAGTAAAATTTAATATAGAGAAAAATATTAAGTTAAAAAAACATTCTAACTAGAATTTATTCTAGTTTAGGATGTTTTTTGTTATTTTAAAGAATAATAGAAAATTTATATTATAAATATTACTAAACTGTGAACTGATTTTATACCAAATGAATAATATACACTATGTAGAGTATTAACAAATGAATAAAAATAAATCAACGATGAGCAGGTAAAAATATGTTTATAGATTTTAATGATATCATGTTTGGACTAAGAAACGGAAGATATGTTTATATTGGTTCTGGATCTTCAAGGGAAGTCTATGATTTAGAAAATGGCTATGTTGTTAAAGTCGCTAAAAATAAAGCTGGAATAGAACAAAATCGTGCTGAATATTATATATCAGCTAATGATTCTTCAGGAATTTTTGCAAAGGTAATAGAAGCATCAAATGATTATGGTCTTCTTATAATGAGAAAAGCAAAAAAAATAAAAGATATAAGATTTGTGTGGAATTACTTTAATGCAGGAAATAAGCATGAATTTTATGAATCACCCCATATGCAGAGACTTAAAAATAAATACAAATTACTATTAGGGGATTTCGAAAAAGCAAGCAGCTGGGGAATCATAAAGGGACGACCTGTAATTATAGATTATGGCTTCACACGATATGTAGAAAGAAAATACTATCGTAGATTCTATGAGGAAGACTTATAAATTAAATAATCTTTTTATTAGAGAAGTTTTTTAGTTTAAGAGTTTTATAGATTTAAAGTTCTATTATTTAATGAACTTTAAATCTATATCCTTTAAGTTTTAAAGATTTTTACTAAAGTTGATTTATTGCATATTAAATAAGAGGAATATAGTACCAACAAGATATCATATAATTAAAGCCATAGTATTTTAAAAATATTATGGCTTTAATAAAAAATTTAAAATATATGGAGAATATTTTGAGATTTTAATTACGAAGTTTTTGAAATGATTAATAATATTATCTTTAATCATATCACTCTTGTTATTAATAAAATAATAATAAAAGGTTATAAAAATAAATAAAATTCTATAAAAATAAGCTTAAATATGATATATTAATAATAAAGGGGTGGTTAAAATGAAAAGGAAAATTTTAATGATAAGCATAGGGGCATTGCTGTTATTTTCTGGAGTATATTATTATAATTGTAAAGAAATATCTGAAAAATATGATGAGAATTCTTGTGAAAGTAATATCAATAGAATAGAAATGCATCCACTTGATTCATTAAAATATAAGTTTTTATGAGGTATGAAATTATATTATAATTAACCTTAAAGTCTGATTACATCAAATTTTGAGTATAATAAAAATAATGTAGTAAAAAGTAATTATGTAGTATTAAAGCAATTAAATTGAAAATAAATTAAAAAAGTTTCAAAAAAACTATTGATTTGTAAATAAATTTGAAATATAATGAATACAACATCAACGAAATGATGAAAGCAAAAAAATGAAATAAGATGCGATGATGCATTGATGAAGAAAAGTAAATTCTATTGACGATTTTTAGAGAGCAGATGATGGTGGAATATCTGTATGAGTCTTGAATTGAAAGAACACTTTGGAGCAGTTAACCGAACATTAATTTTACTTGAAATTAATTAGTAGACTTAACCGGAGTCACACCGTTATATGTGAAGGATATAGAGAAAGTTAGAACATTTTATTACGTAAATTCAACTTTTAAGGTATTTTGAATATTTGCAGAGTTTAATTTATAAAATAAAAGATTGTTTAATAAATTAAGCTCTGTGTCTGTTGAGGCGAACTTTTTAAAAGTTAAATTTGGGTGGTACCGCGTGTTATATAAATATATAATCTCGTCCCTATGCAAAGTGCATAGGGACGAGATTTTTTTATTCTGTTTTATAATCTTTATGCATTAATAGAGAACTTTTTGCAAAAACGGATGTAAATAAAATACAAAAATTACTAAAACACTAAAAAATGTAAATAAGAGAGATTGTATTATAAAAAAAGGAGCGATAAATATGGAAAGAACATTTATTAAAGATTTAGCAATTAAAGGTGAGGAAGAAGTTTTATTAAGAGGATGGGTTCATAAAATAAGAGATTTAGCTCATGTATCATTTATAATGCTAAGAGACAAATCAGGAATAATTCAACTTGTATGTAATAAGGAACAAATTAAAGGCTTGAGACTTGAAAATTCAGTAGAAGTTAGAGGAATTGTTAGAGAAAATGAAAAAGCTCTAAAAGGAATTGAAATAGAAGTAAGTAGTATTGATGTAACTGGAAAAGTTTATTATGACAAGCTTCCATTTGAAATTCAAGGATATAAAAACAAAGTATCACTTGAAACTCAGTTAGATTATAGAACAATAAGTCTTAGAATTCCTAAGAAAAAGGCAATTTTTAAAATTCAAAATGAAATTGAAGAATCATTTAGAACTTATTTTAAAAGCAATAATTTTGAAGAAATTCATACTCCTAAAATAATAAACTCAGGTACTGAGGGTGGATCAGAAATGTTTACTGTAGATTATTTTGGAAGAAGAGCATTCCTTGCACAAAGTCCTCAATTCTATAAACAAATGATGGTTGGAGCAGGATTCGAAAGAGTTTTTGAAGTAGGTTATGCATACAGAGCAGAACTTCATAACACATGGAGGCATTTAAATGAGTATGTGAGTCTTGATGTAGAGATGGGATTTATTAAAGATGAAAAAGATTTAATGAATGTTGAAGAAGATTTCTTAAGATATATGTTCAAGCATGTTAAAGAAACATGTGGAGAAGAGCTTAAGTTATTTAATATTGAACTTCCAGAAAAATTAAAAATTCCAAGAATTCCATTAGCAGAAGCACAAGATATATTATTAAGAGAATTCGGGAAAAAATCACCAGTTGGTAATATTGATAATGAAGGTGAAGCTTTATTCCATAAGTATGTAAAAGAAACTTATGATTGTGATTTTGTATTTTTAACAGATTATCCAACAGCAAAGAGACCAATGTATGCTATGGAATGTGAAGATAACAATGAAATGACAAAAAGTTTTGACTTAATTTATAAAGGCGTAGAAATAACAACAGGTGGTCAAAGAATTCATGATTATGAAATGTTAAAGGAAAAAATGGAAAGATGGGGATTAAAACTTGAAGATTTTGCATTCTATCTTGACACATTTAAATATGGAATGCCACCACATGGAGGATTTGCAATTGGACTTGAAAGAATAACAATGCAAATGTTAGACCTAGGAAATATAAGAGAAGCATCATTATTCCCAAGAGACATGAAGAGATTAATGCCCTAGTCGAACTTACCCAATGAATGGATATAAGTTAAATCAATTAAAAAATAATATAAAAAGAAAGGATGGTTAGTAATATATCAGTTAAAGAACGGTCAACAGTAACAATTGATAAATGAGCTTTGAGTCGAAAATTTTAATATCAACTGTTAACTGTTAACTGTTAACTGTCAACTAACTAAATGGTGTATTTATGAAAGTAACTATTGATGAAGTAAAATATATAGGAAAGCTTGCAAAATTAAATTTTAGTGATGAAGAAGCAGAAAAATTTGCAGGTGAATTTGAAGGAATATTAGAAAATTTTAAATATCTTAATGAACTTGATTTAGAAATAAATGAAGATGAAAAGAAGGAATTAAAACCAATCGTTAGAAAAGATGAAGTAAAGAAATTTGAATGTACCGATTTATTTAGGAACGTTAAAGATAAGCAGGATACTTATATCAGAGTACCAAAGATTATTGAGTAGGATGGTGAAAATGTAATGAAATTAACATTAAAAGAAATGGTAAGTAAAATAAAAAGTCGTGAATTAACAAGTGAAGAGTTAGTATCTTATTACTTAAAAAATCTTTTAGAAAAAGAACCAAAAGTTAATGGATTTTTAACTGTTATGGCTGATGAAGCTTTGGCTAAAGCAAAAGAAATAGATAATAGAATAGCAAATGGTGAAAAACTTGGAGCACTTGCAGGTATTCCAATTGGAATTAAAGATAATATTTGTACAGAAGGTGTAAAAACTACATGTGCTTCAAGAATGCTTGAAGATTTTGTTCCACCTTATAATGCAACAGTTGTAAAGAAATTACTTGAAGAAGATGCTGTTATAATTGGTAAAACTAATATGGATGAATTTGCAATGGGATCTTCAACAGAAAATTCAGCATTCAAGAAAACAGCAAACCCAAGAGATTTAAGTAGAGTACCAGGGGGATCTTCAGGTGGTTCAGCAGCGGTAGTTGCAGCTGATATGTGTCCAGTTTCTTTAGGATCTGATACAGGTGGATCAATAAGACAGCCAGCATCATTTTGTGGGGTTGTAGGTCTTAAGCCAACATATGGACTTGTTTCAAGATTTGGACTTGTGGCATTTGGATCATCACTTGATCAAATAGGACCTTTTTCACAAAATGTTGAAGATAGTGCATATATGTTAAATATAATTGCAGGTACAGATCTTTATGATTCAACAAGCATAAGAGAACTTAAACATATAGACTATACTGAATCTCTTAAAGATGGAGTTAAAGGAATGAAAATTGGTGTTCCTGAAGAATTTTTTGGTGAAGGATTAGATGAAGAAATAAAAGAAGCTGTAAAGAAATCCATTGAAATTTTAAAGGAAAATGGTGCAGAAGTAGAAATGTTTTCACTTCCTATAATGAAAGATGGGCTTGCAGCTTATTATATAATGTCTTCAGCAGAAGCATCAACTAATCTTTCAAGATATGATGGTGTAAGATATGGATATAGACCTGAAAAATTTGATAGTGTTGATGAACTTATGGAAAAGAGTAGAACAGAAGGCTTTGGCCAAGAAGTTAAGAGAAGAATAATGATAGGAACTTATGCTTTATCATCAGGTTACTATGATGCTTATTATAATAAAGCTGATAAATTTAGAACAAAACTAAAACATGATTTATCAAAAACATTTAAAAAATATGATTTAATACTTGGACCAGTATCACCTGTTTTACCATTTAAATTAGGTGAAAAGAATTCTGATCCATTAGCAATGTACTTAGCTGATATATATACAATAAATGTGAATTTAGCAGGGATACCAGCAATATCAATTCCAGGAGGAGTTTCAAAAGAAGGTCTTCCAATAGGTATTCAATTAATGGGAGATATGTTATGTGAAGAAAAAATATTCAAGGCAGCTTACAGTTTAGAGCAGTCTTTGAAGGTAGAATTATAGGAGGATAAAAATATGAACTTAGAAACAGTAATAGGTCTTGAAATACATGCCGAATTAAAATCTAAAACAAAAATATTTTGCTCATGTTCAACAAAATTTGGAGCAAAACCTAATGAAAATACATGTCCTATATGTACAGGGGTTCCTGGAACACTTCCAGTTTTAAATGAAGAAGTTGTAAATTTAGCAATAAAAGCAGGAACAGCACTTGGATGTAAAATAAATAAGTTCAATAAAATGGATAGAAAAAACTATTTTTATCCAGACCTTCCTAAGAACTACCAGACTTCACAGTTTGATATTCCAATATGCAGTGGAGGAACTGTTGAATATGATTATGAAGGAAAACATGTAAAAGTAAGATTGAATAGAATTCACATAGAAGAGGATGCAGGTAAGTTAGTCCATGTTGAAGGTGAGCCAATATCATTAATAGATTATAACAGAGTTGGTGTACCTTTAGCTGAAATAGTTACTGAACCAGATATGAGAAGTGTTGGAGAAGCAGTAGAATTTTTAAGAATATTAAAATCAATACTTGAATATTCAGAAGTTTCAGACTGCCGTATGGAACAAGGGTCATTAAGATGTGATGCTAATATTTCTTTAAGACCAGTAGGAAGTCAAGAATATGGAACTAAAGTTGAACTTAAAAATATTAACTCTTTTAGAGAACTTGAAAAAGCCCTTAAAAAAGAAGAAAAAAGACAAAGAGAGTTAATAAGCTTTAATGAAGGACATAAAATTGTTCAAGAAACAAGAAGATGGGATGCAGCAAAAGGTAAAACAATATCAATGCGTTCTAAAGAACAAGCTCATGATTATAGATATGTTGTGGAACCAGATTTACCACCAATAATAATTTATGATAATCAGATTGAAGAGATTAGAAAATCCCTTCCTGAAATGCCAGATGAAAAGAGAGAAAGATTCTTAAATGAATATAAACTTAGTGAAAAAGAAGTTGAAATACTTATTTCAGATATTGTTCTTTCAAGGTTCTTTGAATCTGTAGTAAAAGAAGGTATAACACCAAAAATGGGAGCAAACTGGATTCTTGGAGATATTTTAAGAATTCTTAATGAAAAGAAATTAGATACGGATCAAATGCCTTTAAATGCAGAAAATTTTGCAAAGCTTCTTAAAGTTGTTAATGAAGGAAAGATAAGTAATAATATAGGAAGAGAAGTTCTTGATGAAATATTTGATGAAAATAAAGATCCTATGAAAATTATAGAAGAAAAGGGACTTATGCAGATAAGTTCTACTGATGAACTTGAAAAGTTAATTGATGAAGTAATTGCTGCAAATCCTCAGTCTGTTGAAGACTATAAGGCTGGTAAGACACAGTCAGCAGGATTCTTGATGGGTCAGGTAATGAAAAAGAGTCAAGGAAAGGCAAATCCAAAAGTCTGTAAGGAACTTATAGATGAAAAATTAAGCAAACTATAGTTTATTAATAAAAAAGAACTATCTTGAAAATTTGGATTTTCAAGATAGTTTTCTATTTAAATAATTTCTTTTCCAAAAGGCATTAATGATAGCTTAGCCATTTTTAAAGACTGAGCTGCAAATGGAATTCCTACAATTGTAATGCATAACAATAATGCACTTAAAAGATTAGCAATACACAATTCAAACCCTCCGAAAATTATCCATAGTATATTAAGAACAAAGCTTGTTAATCCAGAAGATTCTGAATCAATAACCTCTTTTCCAAAAGGTGCAAGTTGAAGCTTGCCCATTTTAAAACATTGTATACCTATAGGTATACCAATTATGGTGATACACCAGAAAATTCCACAAGCAAACCATCCTAGAGCATTAAAAAAACCTCCAAATATGAACCATATAATATTACCTAAACAACTCATTTAATTTACCTCACAATATTGAAAGAATATATTAGTCATATTATATCATAGAATATTTCAATAATTTCTAAAGATTATTGAAATAAAATCTTAAAAACTCTAGCTATCTCTATTGGTAAATATTTAATAGCTAGAGTTTAATTTAGTTTATTTTAAGAACTTTATCTAAATTTTTAAATACAGATACATCATAATCTTGATGTATGGCAACTTCAAGAACATCATATAATTTTTCAAGTTGCTTTATTATTTGATCAAGAACAAAATCATTTTTTACAAGAAGAAACATTTTACTTGTAGTTCCATCTCCAACTTGTGCACATAAAATTCCTTCCAGATTAAATGCACGTCTTGCAAATAATCCTGTAATGTGACTCATAACACCTGCATGATTTCTTACAAGAAGCTCAATAAGATAAAAATTTGTATTAATCATTTAATTCACCACTTCCTATCATTTCAAGATTAGATTTTCCAGGTGCAACCATTGGAAGCACGTTCTCACATTCTTCTATAGGAATGTTTATAACCCACGGACCACTTTTTGATAGTATTTCATCAAGTTTTTTTAGTGGATCATTTTCAGTGGCAAGATCACATGAATTTATGCCAAAGCCTTTTGCAATAGTCGCAAAATCAGGATTAGATATAAACTGAGAAGCTATATAGTGTTCATTATAAAAAAGATTTTGCTGTTGACGTACAAGACCTAAATGATGATTAGTCAAAATTATTACTTTCACATTAAGGTTAAAGTCAGCCAATGTTGCAAGTTCTTGAATGTTCATTAATATAGATCCATCACCACTAAAACAAAGGATGGTTTTATCAGTATTTACAAGTGAAGCACCTATTGCAACAGGAAGACCAAACCCCATTGTTCCAAGACCTCCAGAAGTAAGAAGAGTCTTTGGCTTTTTGAATGGATATCTTTGTGCTGTCCACATTTGATGTTCACCAACATCTGTTGATATAATAGTATCTGATGAAACCTTTGATGCAATATAAGGAATAATATTTGCAGGATGTAAAGGATTTTCATAAGATGGAAGAGGATACTTTTCCTTAAAACATCCAACTCTTTTTATCCAAGATAATCTTGTTTTACTATTAATAAGAGGAATCATTTCTTTTAGAAACTCTTTTATATCAGCTACCATAGAAAGATTGCTATTTTTAACTTTATTTATTTCAGAAGGGTCAATATCAACATGAATAATAGAAGCATTAGGACAGAATTTTTGAATATTCCCTGTAGCTCTATCATCAAATCTTATACCAAAAGCAAGAATTAAATCAGCTTCATTCATAAGATAGTTTGTATAAGGTGCACCATGCATGCCTAGCATGCCTAGATTAAGAATATCATCACTAGGAAATGCACCAAGTCCCATAAGACTTAATGTTACTGGAATACTGTTCTTTTTAGCAAATTCACAGAGTTCTTCAGAAGCATTAGCACGAATGACTCCTCCTCCAGAATATATTATTGGTCTGTGAGAATTATTTATAAGTTCAGCCATACATTCAAGAGTTGAACGTTTAAAAATTTTTTTATTACATTTATTTATATGATCATTATTTATTGTATCATCATAGTTTTCAGTTTCAGGTCTATTAGACTGAGAATATGCACTATGAGGAAATGTCTCCAATTCTATAACCTGTGTTTGAATATTTTTGGGAATATCTACAAGGACAGGACCAGGTCTGCCTTCAAGTGCAATTCTAAAAGCTTCTGGAATAATGGTAAAAAGATCATGTATATTTCTTACAAGAAAATTATGTTTTGTAATAGGAATAGTGAGTCCATAAGCATCAACTTCTTGGAAAGCATCTGTACCGATTGCAGAAAGAGGAACTTGTCCTGTAATTGCAACAAGAGGTATAGAATCAAGTTTTGCATCAGCAATAGCTGTTAAAAGATTTGTTGCACCAGGCCCTGAGGTTGCAAAACATACTCCAGCTGTATTAGTAGTTCGTGAAATTCCTTGTGCTATAAATCCAGCACCTTGTTCATGACGTGCAAGTATATGCTTAATTTTGCTCTTATATAAAGCATCGTAAATTGGAAGATTAAAGCCCCCGGGTATTCCCGATATATATTCAACGCCTTGATTTTCCAATAGTTTAATAACTATTTCAGCCCCATTATATTTCAAAAAAATCACTCCTTGAATAAGTTTATATTGTATTAATTTTAGATATTAAAAAACTCTTCATCCAAAACAATAGGACGAAGAGGGTTCATCGCGGTACCACCTAAATTTGTATAATAATATACACACTTTATAATATTAGTTCATTAAGGTAAGTATTACTATAAAAAATTAACTTGAAAAATATTTTTCAAAAAGTTCAATAAAGAGAACTTATAATAAGTATTTTTCTGAAAAATTGTATATTCTGATTATTAGAAAGTTAATAATTTATACTACCAATAAAATCGAACTAATATATACCCTTATAACGGTGGGTATCCGTTTAAGTCTACTCTCTATAAAGATTTCTTTTAAAAGTCAAAGGCTAGTTCCATAAATATCTCATGAGAATTTACACCATCCATTCTCTCTCTTTGCTTAAATAATTTATGTACTTCTCCTTATCATACTTGTAAATATATAGAATTTATATTAATTATATTGATAAATATAGGTAAATGTCAATAAGTTTTTAAAAAAATATTATAAAACATAGGGAAATGATAATAATAATTAAGAAAACATGATATTAGAATAAATTTTTAAATTTGATGTGCTTATGTAAATAGTACTATGATGTCAAAGGAATTTAAAAATATTGTATAAGGATGGAGGTAAATATATCTGAATTGATTCAGATATATTAGAGGTATGAAAAAAAAGATTATATCAAAAACATTAACATTTATATGTATTTTGCTATTTATTAGCTTATTTAAACATATATTTGGAGATGCAAATTCTCCCGTAGGAATTACAACTGTTATAGCTGTATTAATTTTAATGTCTGAAAATTTAACAGTTTCACCTATAAAAAACTTTATGAAATTGCTATTGATAAATATCATAATAGGCATGGGAGCATTTATTGCAAGTCAAAATATATATTGGGGAGTTATTATTGATTTTTCAGTTCTTTGGTTTATTGGATATTATTTTAGTGTAAATTTAACAAAAACTATAATATTACCTTTTGGTCTTCAATATTTATTTATTTTATATGATCCAGTATATGGAGAAAACTTAATAAAACGATTTGGAGCATTAGCATTTGCACCATTTTTAATTATGTTAATTCAATATTTGATATATGGAAGAAATAAAAAAATAGAAGTTGAAAAAAGTGATATACTTGAGTTTAGCAAAAGTGATGATACTTATGAGAAAGTAAAAATTTTAGGAATAGAATTTAAGGTTAATAAAATAAGAGCTTATTATGCTTTAAGATTGGGTCTTCTTATTGCAATAACAGCTTTTATAAATGGAAGATTTTTATTGCCTAATGGCATACAAGAAGGTAAATGGATGGTGTATAGTATATTTTCATTAACAGAACTGTTTGGAGAGAATTGCAGAATAAAATCAAAGAAGAGAATTCAAGGAACTATTATAGGAGCATTAATTGTTGTAATTCTTTTTATGTTTATTAAATCAACACCATTAAGAGGATTGATAATTCTTATAGCAGGATATTTAAACTCTTATTTTGAAGATTACCGTGATACAATGGTATGTGTGACAGTTTCAACTGTAGCATCCGTTGCACTTACAAATGGAACATTATTAACAGCTATTGAAAGGATTTTATTTGTATCCATAGGTATTTTAATATCGTTGATTGGAAATAAATTAATATTCAGCGATTTTAAAAAAGGAGAAATTTAATAATAAACAAATGTTTTTTGTAAAACATGTTAAAATAGTAATAAAAGTATTTTTAATGTTGGGGGAGATTGGTATATGGAGGAAATGATTGATATTTATGATGAAAATTTCAATAAGATTGGAGTTAAATCAAGGTTTGATGTACATAAATATGGATTTAAACATAAGGTAGTTCAATGCTATATTATAAATAAAATAGATAATGCAAAATGGATATATTTTCAGCAAAGGTCATTTGATAAAGATAATTATCCTGGATTTTATGATATTGCATGTGCAGGACATATTGATAGTGGAGAAGAAGCTTCAAGTTCAATGATTAGGGAACTTCAAGAAGAGATTGGGTTAAGAGTGGAGAAGTCTCAACTAAATTATGCTGGTACAAAACTAGAAAATAAAAATCATGGTAATATTTTGGATGATGAAATATGCGAATTATATGTATTAAGTATTGAAAATGAAAATTTTGTTCTTGGTGAAGAAGTTGAAGATATGGTGAAAGTATTATTTAATGATTATAAAAGTTGGATTAATGAAGAATATAAAGTTTTAAAGGTGTTTTCAATAAAGCATAAGAAGTATCTTGAGCTAAATGAAAAGAACATATGTGAACATATAAGAGACTACAATAAAGATCTTTTGAAAGTAATAGAAAATATATAAAATTAGTATCGATTTTTTATTAATATAAAAACAATAGCTTTGGAAATTATTAAAAAGTTTGTATCTGAGCTTTATTTTAAAACATATATTATCATGTAGGTTATTAATGATAATATATGTTTTTATTTTATGAAAATTTATAGAAAAATGAAAACAATGTAAAAAGGAAGAATGCTATGAGCAAAGATATGACAATAGGAAATCCGTCAAAGATATTATTTTATTTTGCAATTCCAATGGTACTTGGAAATATACTTCAACAGCTTTATAACATAGTTGATTCTATGATTGTAGGAAATTTTGTAGGGGCAGATGCACTTGCTGCGGTTGGCGCATCATATCCAATAACATTTGTACTTATAACAGTTGCAAATGGAGCAGGTATAGGATGTGGAGTTGTAATATCACAGTATTTTGGAGGAAGGATGTTAGAAAAAGTTAAAACATCAATATTTACTTCAATTATATTTATATCAATATTTAGTTGTATTTTAATGGTACTTGGAATTATTTTTGCAGACTGGATTTTATCTGTAATGAATACGCCAGAAAATATATTTTATGATTCTAGTTCATATATGAAGATTTACTTTATGGGAGTAGTATTTTTATTTATATATAACATTGTAACATCTTGTTTTAATGCTCTTGGAAATTCAAAAACTCCACTTATGTTTCTTTTATGTTCGGCAATTTTAAATATCTTATTAGACTTATTGTTTGTGATTAAGTTTAATATGGGGGTAAGAGGTACTGCTTTTGCAACATTGATATCTCAAGGTATTTCAGCTTTATTATCTTTAAGTTTTCTATTAAAAAAGATTAAGATGATTAAAACAGATACGACTGTTAAAAAATTTGATATAAGAATTTTAAAAAAAATATCAAAAATAGCAGTTCCATCAATACTTCAACAATCAATAGTTTCAATAGGAAATTTATTTGTACAAGCTCTTGTTAATTCATATGGTGCAGTTGTAATTGCAGGATATGCAGCTGCAACTAAAATTGATTCAATAACCATATTACCAATGTCTAATATGAGTAATGCTGTATCAACTTTTACAGGACAAAATATAGGAGCTGGAAAGATTGAAAGAATAAAGAAAGGATATAAATCTGCTCTTATAATGATCGGTGTTTTTTGTGTTTTTGCAGCATCATTACTATTTTTAGCTGGTCATCAATTAATAGGAATGTTTGTAGATTCAGTTTCAAACCAGGGAGTAATTACTATTGGAACACAATACCTAAAAATTGTATCGGTCTTTTATTTCTTTATGGGACTTATGGTTATTACTAATGGAGTTCTTAGAGGAAGTGGAGATATGAAAATGTTTTTGGCAAGCACATTAACTAATTTATCTACAAGAATTATATTTGCATATGGATTGGCATCATTTATTGGTCAAGGGGCTATATGGTGGGCTGTTCCATTTGGTTGGATATTTGCTTCTACAGTCTCAGTTATAAGGTATAAAAGTGGAAAATGGAAAAATAGCACTGTTATAAGATTCTAATTAATTAAAAATTTATTATTAAATAAATTCAAATTTTTGCATTTATCATATAAATGTTGAAAATTTGAATTTGTTTATAGTTGTAAGCTTAATTTATAATTTAAAATACATTTTATAAAAAATAAAGAAAATATTTACAAAATAGAAATGTGGGTGTAAAATAAGTTATGTAAATTATGCATAATATTATATATAAAATTGTTAACGATAACAATAAAGAAAAGGGAGAGGTAAATTGTATGAAAAAAGTGAGAAATTTATGTTTAATTGCAGCTTTAAGCTTAATTGCAGTTGGAGGAAGTAGTTTTTATCAAATACCTGTTAATGCAGCAACAACCATAGAAGTAAGTAATAGTGGAACATCTTTAAAAGATGCATTAGCAAAAGCAAAGTCAGGAGATATAGTTAATATAACTGGAACTGTAAAATCAGGAACTGTAAATGTGCCAGCTGGAGTTACAATAACAGGGGAAAAGGGGAAGAGTAAAATTGATTTTTCTTCAACTTCAGGAAGTTCGGGAAAAGGATTTGTAATAAAAAGTGATGGAGCTTCAATTAAAAATTTAGATGTTTATGGTGCAGCTGATAATGGAATATATATTGAAGGATCAAAAAACAATATTACAAATGTAAATGTATACAAAAATAAAGATGCTGGAGTTCAACTATCTAATGGTGCAGCTAATAATACATTGACAAATGTTTATTCATATAGTAATGCAGATCAAACTGGTGAAAATGCAGATGGGTTTGCAATTAAGCTACATTCAGGAGAAGGAAATAAGTTAATTGAATGTACTGCTGAAGGAAATTCTGATGATGGATATGATTTATATGCAGCACATGGAGCTGTTACATTTATAAGATGCAAGGCTATAAATAACGGAAATTGTGATGGCATTAAGGGTGATGGCAATGGTTTTAAATTAGGGGGAGTAGATAATAAAACTCCAGGAGTAGCTGCACATCTTGATCCACTAAATCATGAACTTACTGATTGTATTGCAATAGGAAATACAGGAAGTGGATTTGATAGAAATAATCAGAATGGTGTGGTTAAAATGACAAATTGTACTGGTGAAAATAATGGAGAATATAATTTTAATTTTCCTCTTAAAGGTAAACCATCAGCTTTGGGATATGAAGTTACTTTTGGAAAAGCAATTATGAATGGATGCACATCAATTAATGGTGGAAATGTAATTACTGGAGCATCTCTAACTGATTGTACAGGATTTTAAGAAATAGATAAGTTATACTTGGGACCATTTTCTAAACTTTTAGAAAATGGTCTATATAGTTTTATGCTATAAAGATAAATGTTATAAACATTGATTAAGCATTAATACTATTTTTTATATTTCTATTTATTAGGAATAATATGTTTAAGCAATTTATGCATATAAAGAACATTGCTTGGAGATAATATTAAATAGGAAAATTTATAAAAATTAATAATGAATTTTTACTTGTAATTTAGAAATTTTGGAGGAATATTATGGGTAAATTATTAGAAAAGATATTTGTTATTGAAGGTATATTATTTGCTGTGTTAGGTATACTTTTTGTTTTCAATCCTATAAATTCATTGGTAGTATTAACAAATGTAACAGGATTGATTCTTGTAAGTTTAGGAATATTATATCTAATAAGAGACAGAAGAAACATAGTAATTAGTATAATAAATATAATTCTAGGTGCAGGATTAATTGCTATGCCAACCGAAAGTATTAATTTAATAATAAGCTTTTATGGTGCATGGTCTGTTGTAAGAGGAATATATATTGTTGTAGATGCATTGAGAAATGATATGGATAATAATAAGTTTAGTTTAATTTATGGAGGCATTATTGTTTTACTTGGATTGTTAATACTATTAAACCCTATTATAAGTTTTATTTCAGTTCCATATATAATAGGAAGTTACTTTATAATAAGTGGATTGTGTGAATTATATATAGGGTTTAGAATAAAATGACAAAGCTCTAGTTGATTTAATATTATTAATCATATTGGGTTTTGAGCTTGTCATTTATAAAAAATATTTGCTTAGTTACAATAACTTATATATTAAATAGGTAAGTTATCATTAGTATGCTTTTGTATTATTTGAAAAGAAAATCCTTTCTCTGAAACATAAACTCCTAATAAAATTAATACAGCACCGATAAAAGAATATGGAGTAAGTTTTTCTCCAAGAACAAAATAAGAAAGTATAAGGGTAATTACAGGAAGGAAATAAAGATAGTTATTTGTTTTAATTACACCAAGTTTATCTACAGTATAATTCCAAGCTACATAACATATGCTTGAAGCAACTACACTTAAAAATAATAAATTAATTATTACATCACGTTGCATTAAAGTTGATAAATTAAAATTAAACTGTGAAGTAAACAATAATGGAATCATTGTTAATAAAGCATAAAAAAAGATTTTTCTTGTAAGGTATATTGTATTGTACTTATTCCCAAAATATTTTATACATATTGAATATATAGCCCAACATAGTGAAGAACCAAGTGCTAATATATCACCTAAAGGATTTAGCTTTAGTATAAAATTTCCATTAAATATAACTAAAAATACTCCTGTAATTGCAATTATAAATCCAATAACAAGATCTTTAGTTAACTTTTCATTTTTTGTAAAGTAGTGAGCTAATAGGGCAGTTAGTACAGGTGCAGTAGAAAGAATTAAGCTTACATTTGAAGCTAAAGATATTTTTACTGCAGTATTTTCTCCTAAAAAATATAATGATCCACCTGTTATTCCACATATAAGAAAAATAAGTTCTTCTTTTAATGAAGAAATTTTGTGAAATTTAGGATATATTATTAAAAGTATAAAATAGGCAATTAAGAACCTATAAAACATGCTTTCAAATGGGGATAGACTATTTAATAATATTTTACTTGAAATAAATGTAGTAGCCCATATTGTAACAGTTATAAATGCAATAATATTAAGAAAAACTATTTTTGTATTATTAGCTTTGTTCATTTGTATATATCTCCTTTTAATGTTATTAAATCCATATTTAAGTATATAAAAAATAATTATTAAAGGCAAAGGAAATATAGTGATTTATGCCTTAATGCTATAAATTTAAATTATGTGTATAATATAAATGAACTATAAAATTTAAAATAGAGCTTAAATAAGATAAGTTTTAAGTATAGGAAAATAAGGCTTATATAATAAAGGAGGACAAGCAAGTGAAGAAAAAATTTGATGGCTATGTTATTTATAGTGATTTAGATGGAACTTTATTAAATAATAATAAGGAAGTATCTGATGAAAATAAAGAATTTATAAATTATTTTATTGAAAATGGAGGAAAGTTTTCAATCGCAACAGGAAGAGCTTTTGAGGCAACAGAAAAATATATTAATGGAGTAAATATTGATATTCCTGCTATTGTATATAATGGTGGGGTTATATATGATTGTGTGAAAAGAAAGCCTGTAAAAGAAAAGTGCCTGGAAAGAGAGAAGATGAATATTGTTCATAAAATAAATACTGATTACGAGAATCTTGGTATAGAAATTTATTGTGGAACAGATATATACATTTTTAAAGACAATAAAACAGCAGAGAGACCTGCAACTAAACTATTAAATATTGTATATGATTATAAAGAAAATTTGTTTGATTTAAAATGGAATAAAATACTTCTTGTAGGAGAGGTAGAAAGAATGGATTCTATTCAACATGACTTAAAAACTAACTATGGTATTTACGCAGTACGGAGTGGTGATAGATTCTTAGAAATACTTCCAGATGAAACATCAAAAGGTCATGCACTTTCAGAAGTAATAAATATATTTGGACTTGATAAAAGTAAGGTCATCGCAGTGGGAGATGATATGAATGATGCTGAAATGCTTCAAGAATGTGGAATTGCTTTTTGTCCAGAAAATGCCTCAGACGCAGTAAAAAAATATGCAGATGTCATCACAAATAATAACGAAAATCATGTTATAAAAAGTATTGTAGAGTGGATAGAGAAAGATAATAAATTTATTTAAAATATATAAGATGATTGAAGGTGTGTATTCATGAAGTTATTAAAAACTGAAAAAGAAATAAATGAGATAATTCATACTAGCAATATATCAGTAATTTATTTTACAGGAAGAGATTGTGGAGCATGTGAAGCAATAAAATTCAAAGTTGAAGAAATTTTAAAAAGCTTTCCAAGAGTAAAAAGTGGAGAAATAGATGGTGAAAAGCATCCAGATATATGTGCCGAATTTAATGTTTTTTCATTGCCACTGCTTATTTTATATGTTGATGAAAAAGAGAGTATAAGAATTGGAAGAAATATAGATCTTTTATCTCTAGAAAGAAATATAGAGAGATATTACAATATGATTTATGAAAAATAATTATATATAAAATCCAGAAATATTCATGCAGATATATTTCTGGATTTTATAATGAATGAAATATAGGATTTCTTCTTTGAAATTAATTAAAAGAATTTAGATTTTCCTAATTTATTGTTGCGAGAATTACTTTTCTTTTTAGGAGTTCTTTCATTATACGCTTCACTAGGAATGTTTTTATCTAATATCTTGCCTCCAAAGGCTTCTTTTTCTTCAAATTTTATATTAAATTCTTTTTCATATTTTTTAATTATGTTAAGTTGCTTAACTGTGGCAATTGCAATAGAAACACCAGTATTGTTACCTCTTGCAGTTCTTCCAGCTCTATGTAAATATTCGTTGACCTTTAAAGGAAGATCTAAGTGGAATATATGTGTTACTCCTTCAACATCAAGACCTCTTGCAGTTACATCAGAAGAAACAAGAATTTTTATCTTTCCATTTCTGAAACTCTCTATAGCAAGCTTTCTATCTTCTTTAGAAATGTGTCCGTTCATTGCAAAGCAGTCTTTACTGTGGAAGTTAAGCTTTGCAGTAGTCATTTCAATATCTTCATTACTATTTACAAATATGATTGCCTTTTCAGGTTTTGCAGCGACTATAATTTTTCTTAAAGTTTCAAATTTATCTCTTCTATCACAGACAAAAAGCATGTGCTCAATATTTGGATTCATTTCAGCTTTTTCTTCAGATTTTATTATTACAGGTTCTTTCATTAGTCTTTCACATGTTAATAGAGTTTCTGGTTTTATTGAAGCAGAGAAAACTAGAAGTTGACGATCTCTCATAGTAGTTTTTATTATATCTTTTGTAATTTGAGCTCTTTTAGGATCTAATAAATTATCACCTTCATCAATAACTATTGTTTTAATAGTGTGTGCAGTAATTTTTTTCTTTCTTATTAAATCAAGGATTCTTCCTGTGGAACCTACTATTATATGTGGTTTAATTTCCTTGAGCTTTTTAATTTGATTGTTTATATTAACATCACCTATTACAGAAAAAGAAGTAACAGGAACAGAAGAATTTTCTGCAAGAAGTTTTATCTGTGCTTCAATTTGAAGAGCAAGTTCATGAGTAGGTGCTAAGACAATAGCTTGCATTTCTCGTTTTGATGTATCAATTTTATGAAATATAGGAAGAAGGTAAGCCAATGTTTTACCACTTCCAGTAAAAGCTTCACCAATAACATCTTTATTTTCCATTGCAGGAGTAATAGCAGTAGCTTGAATTGAAGTAGGATCAGTTATTCCTTGTTTTTTTAATCCCTCTATTATATTTGAATCTAAGTTTAAATCATTAAAAGTAGTCATAATATCTCCTTTGTATTTTATATTAATTAACAGTCTATAAATAAAATTATAAAAAGACTGGACTGATTGTCAATTAATTATAACTTTATTATGCCCACTTTACCAGTTAATAGTTTAGATCATGTATATATTTAAAGATAAAGGGGTGCTTTTTGATAAATAGTATTTTGAAATTAAATTTTATTGTTAAAAATTTTCTATTTTACACAGTTTTGTTTTTAAAAATAAAAAATGGTAAAATATACAATAGGGTTTAATAGATTAAAATATAAGGAGAACGAAATGACTGATTTAATTAAAGGTGAATTTAAGAAAATAAACATAACGAATCATATAAAAAACATAGTGATTGCTAATATTATAATATTTGGAGTTTTGCTTGTCTCAACATATACTACAAGAGCATTTAAAATATGGAATATCACTAGTATTTTTTATGTTATAGACTGTTTAGTAAGAGCGACATTTATGATTTTCTCAAGTATGATTGGTTGTAAAATTATTATCAATGAATTAAAATATGGTTCAAATACCCAAAGAGACAAATATGAAAGAAATATAAAAACAAAAATTATTATTATATGTATAATTACTTTTTTTTCTATAATATTATCTGATATCATTTTGGAAAGTAGTTTTTGTGCTTTAAACAAAATGTTCAATATACTACCCTATGTGTTGAACTTAAATATTATAAAAACAAATATATTTTCCATAGTAATATATGGAGTTACATCTTCATTAATTAGTATAATACCTATATACTTTGGGATATTAGGAAAATCAAAATTTATGACAATTATAGTATCTATTATTTTAATGATTATGTTTTGTTCCTATGATAATGGATTTTCATTAAATTCAATAATTATAATACCAATATCATTTGCAATATTAGGAATATTTGCAGCGTATTTATCTATAAGAAAAATTAAGTTTATGAATAAATAAGACTTAATTTGTGGTTTAATAAGAGTGTAAATATTTCTTAGGAATAATCATTAAGATAAAAAATCCCTTAAAGCAAAATTAACTATATTGCTTTGAGGGATTAATAGCTTTTAGATCATAAAAAATTATTTTAAAGAAAAAAATCTTCTGGATTTTCAATATTCATAAATCCAGACATTATGCATACTCCAAAAGCCCCATAATTTATAACAGAACCTATATTAGATGATGCTATTCCTCCAATTGCAAATACAGGAATATCTACTGAATTTACTATATTATTTAAAAAAGCAAGTCCACGAGCAGGAATATCTTTTTTGCAATCTGTATTAAAGATATGGCCTGCTGTTACATATGTAACGTTCATCTTTTTAGCATCCAGTGCATCACCTACAGAATGTATTGAAACTCCAACTACATCAAATATTTCAGCAATATATGGTTTGCTTTTTAATATATGAAGTGGAAGATGAATTTTTGAACATCCAAGCTTTCTTGCAACATTATAATAAGTATGAAGAATACACTCAGTATTGTATTCTTCACAAATTCTAATAACTTTTGAAGCAAGAAGTTCATAGTCTCTTTCATTTAAATCTTTTTCTCTAAGAACTATTGATATTGACCTTATATTATTGACTGATTTTTTATTATAATTTTTTGAAGAGTTAATATGTTGGATTTTATTATTAAAAAGACAGATTTTTTTTATCTGTTCTAAAAAATCACCTTTACACAAATGACGATTTGTGATTGCAAGTATATTATACATAAACATAATCACTCATTACAGGTTGAAGATCATGATTTATTATAGCATTATATACTTCATCAACATTTCTAGGATCTGAAATTTCAAATTGTTCATCACCTTTTTCTTCTTCAGAAGCATGTCCGCCGATTCCAACAGACACTCCTGCAGAAATTTTTGTGGCAGCAAGTCCTATAACATTATCTCGAAAGTGAGCCTGTTCACGAGTAGAAATTGTCATAGCTGCATATGGCATAAATATTCTGTATGCACACATGACTTGAAGTAGTTGAGGTTCATGTACATCCTTAGGATTAATCTTATCATTATTGATTATGGGACGTAGACGAGGACAAGAAAAAGCGATTTCTGCATGTGGATATTTTTTTTGAAGAAGATAAGCATGCATACCAGTTGCAAATGCGTCTTTACGGAAATCATCAAGACCTAGTAGTGCGGCAAAACCAACACCTCTCATACCACCTTTAAGAGCACGTTCTTGTGCATTAAGTCTATAAGGGAAAATACGCTTGTGCCCTGCAAGGTGAAGTGTTTCATATTTATCACTATTATATGTTTCCTGGAATACAGTAACATAATCAACGCCGCATTCGTGTAAATATGCATATTCATCGCTATTCATAGGATAAACTTCGACTCCAATTACCTTGAAGTATTTTCTAGCAATTTTACATGCTTCACCAATGTATTTTACATCAGACATGGAACGGCTTTCACCAGTTAGAAGCAATATTTCTTGAAGTCCTGTTTCTGCAATTACCTGCATTTCTTTCTCTATTTCTTCTGCATTTAATCTAGCACGTTTAATTTTATTGTGGCAGTTGAATCCACAGTAAATACAATAGTTTTCACAATAATTTGCGATATAAAGAGGAGTGAACATATTAATAGAATTTCCAAAATGCTTACGTGTTTCTATTTTTGCTCTTTGTGCCATCTGTTCTAGAAATGGAAATGCAGCAGGAGATAGTAATGCGGCAAAGTCTTCGGGATTAAGAACATCCTTATTTAATGCAGTCATAACATCTTCTGAAGTATAGTTTTCATAATCATAAGAATTCATTCTTGTGATTACTTCATTCATGATATTAGATTCTTCTAAAACCTCCATATTAGGGAGGTATTTCATATGATCAATACGTTGTTCCATTTTATAATTCCTCCTAAATTAATCCTGTAAAAATCCAGTTAATGGTGATGATGCAGAAGCTTTTCCTTCAAGAACTCTTCCAAGGCCTGCAAGATAAGCACATCTTCCAGCTTCTATAGCATTCTTAAAAGCACCTGCCATTGCTGCAACATCTCTACTAGTTGCAATTGCAGTATTTGCCATAATAGCGGCAGCACCCATTTCCATTGCTTCACACGCCTGTGATGGTTTTCCAATACCTGCATCTACAATTATAGGAAGTTCAATTTCATCAATGAGTATTTTAATAAAATCTTTAGTAGATAATCCTTTATTTGTACCGATTGGTGAAGCAAGAGGCATAACAGCAGCAGCACCAGCATTAACAAGATCTCTTGCAACATTAAGATCAGGATACATATAAGGCATTACTACAAATCCTTCATTTGCAAGAATTTCAGTAGCTTTTATTGTTTCAAAGTTATCTGGTAGAAGGTATTTTGAATCTCGCATTATTTCAATTTTTACAAAGTTCCCACAACCTATTTCACGAGCAAGACGGGCAATTCTAACGGCTTCTTCCGCATTACGTGCTCCTGATGTATTAGGAAGCAAAGTTACATTTTCAGGTATATAATCTAAAATGTTAGCTGTACCGTTGGTATTTGCACGTCTGACAGCCAAAGTTATTATTTCTGCACCAGCATTTTCAACAGCTGCATTTATTAAATCTAGAGAGTATTTGCCACTTCCTAATATGAAACGAGAATTAAATTCATGTCCACCAATTATTAATTTGTCATTATTATTTATCATTTTTATATCTCCCTTTTTATTGCATTATACTTATTGGTATTTAATTATTTAAAAACTTACACTTCTTCAATTCCAAGAATAAGTCTTAGTATTGTATTTGCCTCATGTCCAGCACATATGCTAACACGTGGGGACATAAGACCTCTTCCTATTTTTGCACTAGTTGTCCCATCTCCGCATAAGTAAAAATTATCTGTGATTTTTTTTGTTAAAATAGTATTGTTGCGTTCAAATCCAGCCATTCCAGAAGCTGCAACAAGTTTTTTATCTGGAAATTTTTCTATGAAAGTATTAACAATCATAGCTTTGGCTTGAGGATTATCAAATGCTTCACAGACAATATCTTCATTTTTAAACAAAGTTTCTATATTATCTGAAGTTATCTTTACAGTATCTACTGTTACTTCTATAAAAGGATTTATTTCACTAATTTCATTTTTAAGAGCTTCAGTTTTAAACATGCCTAAATGTTTAATTTTGTATTGTTGACGATTTAGATTACTAGGTTCAACAATATCAAAATCAACGAGATGAAGATGGCCAACACCAGTTCTAGCAAGACTTATAGCTACGTTAGATCCAAGACCTCCAAGACCAGCAATTGCTACATGGGCTTTTTTAACTTTTTCAAATACATGAGGAGTATGTCTTGCACACATTAATGCTTCAAACTCATCTTGACTAGGCATTTGACCCTTTATAATAAAACTTATATTGTCATTTTCCTTAATAATAAAATCATCATAAGTTTGAAATCCGTTAAAAATTGTTATCAAATTTTTTGTATTTTTATAATGCTTATCACGTAATTCATAAAGAGTAGAACATTGTGTAAAAACAGGTTTACCATTAATAAAAATATTCAAATCAGCCACCCCCTACAAAACTCACAACCTCTAGTGAATCTCCATCTTCAAGTAGTTTTTCTTCATATGATGTTTTAGGAACTATTGAACCATTACATTCAACAGCTATCATAGAAAAGTTATATCCTTCTCTTTTTAAGAAATCGCTTAATTTAAGATTATCAGCGTCTACAATTTTATTGCCGTTTATAGTTATCACATACTCACCTCCTAAAAAATGGGAAATGCAAAAAAGGCCACACAAAGACTTACACCCGTGGTGGTGTACCCCTTCGTGTGACCTTAATCAACACTCTGTAGAATATTATAGTAATTAACTTAAAAAATGTCAAATTAAAGATAAGAATTTTTTAATATTAACTTAATTAGTTATTAAGCTATTATACAGAATTAAATCGTAAAATAAACACATAAACAATACAGAGGTAGGAAAAAGATTAATAGATAATATGAGAATGTAATTGTAAATTACACTAAGGATATAAAGTTAAATATTGATTAGAAAATTAAGAATGAGGATTATAAACGGATAAAATGGAAATAATGTAGAACATAAGTATAGATAAGATAAAAATATGGAAGGGTGATAAAAATGGATAAGGGAATAGCACCATTAGAAATAAAGAATGAAGTAACAGATTATGATAAGGAAATATTAAGTATAGCACTAGATGGAATATATGGGTGGAAATTCAATCCGGTAGCGGTTATTACCAATGGCATAGAAGATTATTACTTTATATGTAAGGTAAAAACAATGATTGAGACAATTCAGATGAAAATGGCGAAAATATATGTTCAAATACAGAAAAATAAAAAACCAAGACTTCTTGCAATTGAAGAAATATGTTAATATAAGCAAAGATTTAGACAGAAATTAAAACTAATATTTATAGAAGATAATATATAGTGTGCACCTGTAAAAAATAAAATATATACAGGTGTTTTTATTTTGAATGGAAATAATATATAATGTACTAAGCGTTATATATTATGCAGTCACGTTAGGAGATAAAATAGATATGAAAAATGAATTTAGTAAGTTCAATATAAGTGAAGAAATTTTAAAAGCAGTTGATGGATTGGGATATAAAAAACCATCAGAAGTACAGGAAAAAGTTATTCCAGAAATTATATTAAATAAAGACGTTATCGTAAAATCACAGACAGGAAGTGGAAAGACAGCAGCATTTGCAATTCCTATATGCGAAA
This sequence comes from Clostridium butyricum, assembly GCF_006742065.1. Lineage (NCBI taxonomy): Bacteria > Bacillati > Bacillota > Clostridia > Eubacteriales > Clostridiaceae > Clostridium > Clostridium butyricum. Next base: position 1,620,216 of record NZ_AP019716.1, read on the forward strand.
AAGTAGATTGGAATGAAAATGCTCCACAAGTACTTGTTTTAAGTCCAACTAGAGAGCTGGCTGTACAGGTTAGTGAAGATTTTGTGAATATTGGAAGGTTTAAAAGGATTAAATCTGTTGCAGTATTTGGAAAGCAGCCTATAAGTGAGCAGGCAAGAGCTTTAAAACAAAAGACACATGTAGTATGTGGTACTCCAGGAAGAGTGCTTGATCATATTGACAGAGGAAGTCTTGATGTGAAAAAGATAAAATATTTTGTAATTGATGAAGCTGATGAAATGTTGAATATGGGGTTTATAGGGCAGGTTGAAGGTGTTATAAGAAGACTTCCTAAAAACAAAGTTACAACACTTTTTTCAGCAACTATTTCAGATGAAATAAGAACTTTATGTGAAAAATACATGGATAGACCAGTGGACATTTCAATAGAAAAGCAGAAAGTGGTAAATGATAATATTGAACATGGTTTATATTATGTTGATTACAATGAAAGATTTAAATTATTAAATGAACTTCTTATATGTGAAAAACCTGAAACGGCAGTGATATTTGGAAGAACAAAAGAAAATGTTGATGAGATTTATAATTTCTTAAAATCAAAAGGTTATTCATGTGGAAGAATTCATGGTGGAATGCTTCAAAAAGAGAGGTTATCTGCAATGGATAGTTTTAGAAAAGGAGAATTTAGAATTCTTTCAGCTACAGATGTTGCTGCAAGAGGAATTGACATAGAAAATATAACACATGTAATAAATTTTGAGCTTCCAGTTGAAAAAGAAGCTTATGTACATAGAATAGGAAGAAGCGGAAGAGCAGGAAAATCAGGAAAGGCCATATCAATATGTTCTAAACATGGCGATAGATACCTTAAAAATATAGAAGAATATATTGGATTTGGAATACCTGTAAAAGAACACTTTACAAAGGAATTTATAAGTGAAAATTTAGAATCTGGAATATCATATCTTAAGTCTAAGCCTAAGAAAAAAACAGAAAAAGCCAAGGCTATCAATAATGATATAACAAAAATATATCTAAATGGAGGCAAGAAAAAGAAAATAAGAGCAGGAGATATTGTAGGTGCTATTTCGAGAATAGATGGATTAACTGGAGATGATATCGGAATAATAGATGTTCAAGATAATATATCTTATGTTGATATATTAAATGGAAAAGGAAAAAAAGTACTTGATGCATTAAAAAATATTACTATTAAAGGTAAAAAACTAAAATGTGATAGGGCGAAAAAATAATGAATTTCTGAAAAATTTGATTATACATTCTCTTTTACGTTATAATGTATAGGAATTAGTAGAAATTTAAACTTAAAATTAAAAAAATTAACAAATTTTTATTGAGAAAATATTATTAGTTATAGAGATAATAGTATTTTAAAAATGAAATTTTAAAAAATATAACAAAGAGGTGCAAAGTTAATGTCATTTGATAGAAATGCAAAATGCTGGTGTGGAAGTGGGAAAAAATATAAAAAATGCCACTTAGAATTCGATGAAAAAATAGAGTCACACAAAATAAAAGGTGATTTAGTTCCAGACAGAAGCATTATAAAATCTGCTTCAGATATTGAAGGAATAAAAAAGAGTGCGGCTGTAAATAATGCTGTTTTAGACCTTGTTGCAAGCAAAATAAAAGCTGGAATGAGTACTGCTGAAATTGATAAGATAGTGTATGATTATACAGTGTCACAGGGAGCTATTCCAGCGCCTTTAGATTTCTGCGGATTTCCTAAAAGTGTATGTACATCAATAAATGATGAAGTATGTCATGGTATTCCTGATGAAAATGTAATATTAAAAGATGGAGACATTGTTAATGTTGATGTATCTACAATTCTTGATGGATATTATTCAGATGCATCTAGAATGTTCATGATCGGTGAAGTTAGTAAAGAAGCAGAAAAGCTTGTTACTGTTGCAAGAGAATGTATGATTAAAGGTATTGAAGCTATAAAGCCATGGGGATATTTAGGTGATATTGGTGCTGCTTGTGGTGACCATGCTCATAAGAATGGATATTCGGTAGTAAGGCTATTAGGTGGTCATGGGGTTGGAAATGAATTCCACGAAGAACCATTTGTACCTCACGTAGGTAAGGCTGGTACTGGAATGCTCCTTGTTCCAGGTATGGTTTTAACTGTTGAACCAATGGTTAATGAAGGAACTTATGAAGTTTATGAAGATGCAGATAATGGTTGGACTATATATACTGATGATGGAAAACTATCTGCACAGTGGGAACACACAATATTAATTACAGAAGACGGAGTTGAAATTTTAGCTTACTAAAAATAAATTTAGTAAGAAATAAATTATATATTCTATAAAAGATTAAATAAGTACATTGTGAGTATTTTACAAAAATATATAAATTTGAAAAAATACTTGACAAATTTATGTTATTTAAGTATTATATTTATAAAATGAGTAGCAATGGAGCTGTTCTTTAGTATAACTAAAGAATAGCTTTTTGTTTTTTATAATCAATGATGATTATAAGTAAAATTAAAAGTGGTTTAATCATTTCACTGTGAAAACTGTTTTTGATAAATTAATTAGTTGCATCAGCAATGGAGCTGTTTTATGAATTTCATGAAATGGCTCTTTTTTTATTAAAATTCCAAAATAGAGGAGGGAAGATACTAATGATATTAATGAATAAAATAAACAAAAATTTTGGAAATCTTCATGTTTTAAAAGATATTAATCTTGAAGTAAAGGAAGGTGAAAAAGTTGTTGTTATAGGTCCAAGTGGTTCAGGTAAATCAACGTTAATAAGATGTATAAACTATCTTGAAGAACCAACATCAGGAAGTGTAGTTATTGATGGATACAATCTTAGAGATAAAAGAACTCTTAATAAGGTAAGACAATCCACAGCAATGGTTTTTCAACAGTTTAATTTATATCCTCACATGACTGTTTTGGACAACCTAACTCTTGCACCAATAAAGCTTCAGAATGTGAGTAAAAAGGAAGCAGAGGAAAGTGGGCTTAAGTATCTTGAAAAGGTAGGCCTTAAAGAAAAAGCAGATGCTTATCCTACTCAACTTTCTGGTGGTCAGCAACAGAGGGTGGCAATAGCAAGAGCACTTAATATGCATCCAAAAATAATGCTTTTTGATGAACCAACATCGGCTCTTGATCCTGAAATGATTCAAGAGGTACTTGATGTACTTGTAGGATTATCAAAAGAGAATATTACAATGGTAGTTGTAACTCATGAAATGGGCTTTGCAAAACAGGTTGCTGACAGGATTATATTTATGGAAAACGGAAATATAATTGAAGAAGGAAATCCAAAAGAGTTTTTTGAAGCTCCTAAAACAGAAAGAGCAAGAAGTTTTTTAAACAAAATAATAAGATAATGAAAAATATATAAAAAAGCAATTTAAAGGGGGAATATATTATGAAATTAAAGAGATTAATAATAGCATTAGGACTAGGGGCATGTATGCTTATGACAGGATGTGGAAGTTCTTCATCTACATCACAATCACAAGGTACAGATACATCATCAAAGGCATCAGCAAGTGCTGAAGGGGCAGATATTCAGAAGATAAAGGATAATGGTGTTTTAAAAGTTGGTGTAAAAGTTGATGTTCCAAAGTTTGGATATAAGAATCCTGATACAGGTGAAATAGAAGGATTTGAAGTAGATCTTTCAAAGCAGATTGCAAAGAAAATATTAGGGGATGAAAATAAAATTGAACTTCAAGGTGTTACGGCTAAAACAAGAGGTCCTCTTCTTGATAATGGTGAAATAGATATGGTAGCAGCCACATTTACAATTACAGATGAAAGAAAGAAGAGCTACAATTTTTCAGATCCATATTTAACTGATGGTGTTGGGTTATTAGTTAAAAAAGATGCGGGTTACACAAGCCTTAAAGACTTAAATGGAAAGACAATTGGTGTAGCTCAAAGTTCAACTACTAAAAAGGCTCTTGAAGAAGAAGCAGCAAATCAAGGAATATCTCTAAAATTTTCAGAATTTGGAAGCTACCCTGAAATAAAAGCAGCACTTGATTCTAAGAGAGTTGACTGTTTTGCAGTTGATGCATCTATTTTAAATGGTTATGTTGATGATAATTCAGTAATCTTAGATGATAGATATAATCCACAAGAATATGGTATAGCAAGTAAATTAGACAATAAAGACTTGGCAAAAGTTATTAATGAAGTAGTAAATGATATGAAAACTTCAGGCGAAATGGATAAGTTAATTGAAAAATGGGGAATTAAATAATGAATGGACCTTTTGCATGGTTCAAATGGGAAGCTTTATTTACTGATTACCATATATTCTTGGAAGGATTAATTGTTACAATAGAAGTTGGACTTTTAGGACTGGCTTTAGCTATAGTTCTTGGAACAATTTCAGGTGTAATGTCTACTAGTAAAATTAAATTATTAAGAATAATAAGTAGAGTATATGTTGAAATAATTCAAAATACACCGTTAGTAATTCAGGTATTTTTCTTATTTAATGGTCTTCCATATATAAATATAGTACTTCCAGTATTCTTAATAGGTATTCTTGGAGTTGGTATTTATCATGGAGCATATATATCTGAAGTTGTAAGAACTGGAATTACTTCAATATCAAAGGGACAGTTTGAAGCATCATATTCTCAAGGTTTCTCACACATTGAAACAATGAGGTATATAATTCTTCCTCAAACTATAAAGATTATAATACCACCTCTTACAAATCAGCTTGTTAATTTAATAAAAAATACATCTGTTTTAGCTATGATTGCGGGTGCAGATCTTATGCATAATGCAGACTCATGGTCAAGTCAGAATATGTTTTACGGTCCAGCATATGTTGTCACAGGAATATTATATTTTGTATTATGTTATCCTCTTTCTGTCGTTGCAAGAAAGATGGAACTTAGGAAAAAGAAGTTACCAAAGCTTGAATTAGAGGCAAATCAAAAAGCTGATTTAGCAGGTCTTGAAGGGGGGGTGTAATATGGATATGATTTTTACAAAAACAAATATATTATTTCTTTTTCAAGGTCTTAAGCTTACCCTTACCATAGCGGTTATTTCTATTTTTTTGAGTATGATTTTTGGTACAATTTTAGCTGTTTTAAGAAACTATTCTAAAGGTATATTCGGAAAATTAGCTGCAATTTATATAGAAATATTTAGAAATACTCCATCATTATTATGGATACTTTCTATAAGGTTTCTTATACCTATAAAACCGATGTATTCAGGAATTTTATCCTTTACTCTTTTCACAACAGCAGCAATAGCAGAAATAGTTAGAGGCGGAATGAATTCTGTGAACGCTGGACAGTATGAAGCATCATATTCACAAGGTTTTTCAAAGATCCAGACACTGAGATATATTATACTTCCTCAAAGTTTTAAAAACTGCATACCTACAATTTTATCTCAAAGTTCTACTGTAATAAAGGATACATCATATTTATGGGCAGTTGGAATAGAGGAGTTTACAGGAAAAGGTATGATTTTGATGGGAAGTTTTGCTACTTCAACTCAGGTATTCTTGTTATTTGGAACAATTGCAGCAAGTTATTTTATAATTAATTTTATATTGTCATGTACTATGAGAAGCATAAAAACTGTATATTAAATAAAAAAGCTATCTTAAATCAATTTTGATTTAAGATAGCTTTTTCCAATTTATTTAAAATTTAATCTTTTACTGTTTTTAATTTGATGACATGAGTAAAATAACATATAATTAAGTGTTATACTTGTTATATGAATATAAAATTAGATATTAGTCAATAATTCAATTAAACATGCAAACATATGTTTGTAAAATTGTGACTATATTTTTGATACGAGATACGTAAAGGAGAGTTTTTGTTAATGATAAATAAATCACCTCAAAGTGTATTGGAAAAATATTATGGATATAAATCATTTAGAGAAGGTCAGGAAAATATAATAAATTCAATAGTACAGGGTAGAGATGTTCTGGCTATTATGCCTACAGGTGGTGGAAAGTCCATATGTTATCAAGTGCCTGCACTTATGCTTGAAGGTCTTACAATTGTTATTTCACCTCTTATATCTTTGATGAAAGATCAAGTTGACACATTGAAAGACATGGGAGTTGAAGCGGAATATATTAATAGTACATTAAGTTCAGCAGAAGAGAATGACATAATAAATAAAATTGAAAGAAATGAAGTGAAAATACTTTATATAGCTCCTGAAAGACTTGGCTCATCAGGATTTTTGAATATTATAGGAAGATGCAGCATATCACAAATTGCAGTTGATGAAGCCCACTGTATTTCACAATGGGGCCATGATTTTAGATCAAGTTATAAAAAAATATCACACTTTATAGGTATTCTTAATAAAAGACCTACAGTTACTGCTTTTACAGCAACAGCATCAGAAGAAGTACGAGATGATATTATAAGGTTATTAAAACTTGAGAATCCTAAGATATTTATAACTGGATTTAATAGAGAAAATCTTTTTATAAATATAATAAAAGGTGGAGATAAAAAGAATTATCTTTTAGATTATATTAATAATAACAGTGATGTTTCGGGAATAATATATGCTTCAACAAGAAAAGAAGTAGATAATATTTATGAGTTACTAAGTTCTAAAGGATATAGTGTTGTGCACTATCATGCAGGATTAAGTGAAGAAGCTAGAAGAGAGAACCAAGAAGGTTTTATATATGATAGAGCAAATATTATGGTTGCAACTAATGCATTTGGAATGGGGATTGATAAACCAGATATAAGATATGTTGTACACTATAATATGCCTAGAAATGTGGAAAGTTATTATCAGGAAATAGGTAGAGCAGGTAGAGATGGTGATAAAAGTGAATGTATATTATTATTTTCACCACAGGATGTTCAGATTCAGAAGTATTTAATTGAAACATCAATTGAAAATCCTGAAAGACAGAATATACAATATAAAAAGCTCCAACAAATGATAGATTTTGTATACAGTAATGAATGTTATAAGAAATTTATATTAGCTTATTTTGGAGAAGAGCTTAAAGATGATTGCAACAGTTGCAGTAATTGTATGAATGAAGGTGAAGTTGTTGATAAAACAGTAGATGCACAGAAAGTTTTATCATGTATATATAGAATGAATCAGAAGTTTGGTTCTGGGATGGTAGTAGATGTTTTAAGAGGATCAAAAAATAAAAAAGTATTGCAATTTAAATTTAATGAACTTTCTACCTATGGAATAATGAAAGAATTTTCAGCAGATGAACTGAAAACATTTATAAATACTCTTGTATCTCAAGGATATATAAGAGTTGTTGAAGGAACGTATCCTATTTTAGCCTTAAATTCAATGTCAAGAAAAATCCTTGTGGGTGAAGAAAAAGTAATGCTTAAAGAATTTGCAGCACACAAAAAAGTTCGTGACAATAATGAGTTATTTGAAATTCTTAAAGAACTTAGAAAAGAAATTGCACATGAAAATAATGTTCCACCATATGTTATTTTTGGAGATATTACCTTAAAGGAAATGTCAGTTAAATATCCAGTTTATAAGGAAGCAATGCTTAATATTACTGGAGTTGGTGAACTTAAATACAGTAAATATGGTGAGCTATTTGAAAACACAATAAGAAAATATTCTGAAGATAATAATATAAAAATTTCTGGCGAAGGTACTTTGGAAATAATAACATCTAACAATGATAATGATCTGAAGCTTGAAATAGAAACAGATGATAAATTATATAATTTATTATTTGAAGCAAGAAAAAAATGGGCGGAAAAAGAAAAAAATGCGTATCCTCAATCTATAATGCACATGAATATTTTGAAGGAGATAAGTGGAAGATATCCTGTGAGTATTGAAGAATTAAAAGATATAAGTGGATTTGGACCTAAAAAGATAGAAGCTTATGGTGATGAAATAATAGAAATAGTAAATAATTATATATTAGAAAATAATATAGAACATGTATGGATACAAAAAAATAAAAGAAAAGTGATAATTGATGGAGAAACAAGAAATAGTGATCAAATTGCGGTAGATATGCTTAAAGAAAATGTAAATATTCATGAAGTATCTGAAAAACTTGAACTATCAGTTTCAACTATACTTGGGTATGTTTCTGAATATATTAAAGAATTTGGAGAAATTAAGTTTAATATAAATTTTGAAGAGTTTTATAATGAAGAAGAAGAAAGTGCCATTTTAAATGCAATAAATGAAGTTGGTTTTGAAAAAATATCAGATTTAAAAAAAGCTCTGCCTAAATATACAAAATATGAAAGTATAAGAGCTGTTATATTGAAACATTGTATTTTAGCTTAAAATAATTTGTAGACACACCCTATTAATTGGAACTAATATTATTAGAATTATAAACTGCTAATGTAATAATATTTTATCTTTAAAATATATTTAATAATAAGGATTAGAAGATAATGATATAAGGAGTGTGAATTTATATTGAATCCTTATGAAATTTTAGGAATTGAAGAAAATGCTTCAGAAGATGAAATAAAAGAAAAGTATCAATCTTTAGCAGAAGAATACACTTTAAATCAAGATGAAACAACACAGGAAAAATTAGAAGAACTTAATAGAGCTTATGATTTACTTATGAATTCCAAGAATATATATGCAGAAATAAGAAAATTAATAGAAATTAAAAATTTTCCACTTGCAGAGTCTAAACTTAATATGATAAATGAACGAGACAATGCTGAGTGGAATTATCTTGAAGGTTTTATTTGTGTTCAAAAAGGATGGTTTGAAACTGGATTAAATTATATAAAGAAAGCATTAGAACTAGATCCAGGCAATACTGAATATATAAGCAGTATGAACACTCTTCAGGCTAGAATTATAGAATATGCAACTAAATATGCAAATCAAGGGGTAAGACCAGCTGCTGCAAATAATATGAATGCTTGTGGCGGTGGTGGTGGAAATAATGGCGGAATGTGTTAAAATTTTATAATGCAGAGTAAAAAGATATTTTAAAATGTAGATATTTTAAAATATCTTTTTATTTTGCAACAATTTTATGTTCATAATTGTATTATATATGCAGATAAATAAATTTGTCATATTATTGGAAAGTGATATAATATTTGAGCATATTAAAAAGCTGAAAATCAATTTTTGGTGGTGATAAAATGAAAATATCTGATTTGGAAAATATAATTATACGAAATACATCTAAAATAAACATGACAAGAGGGAAAAAGTTATTAGATGATAAAGCATTCACTATTGACGTTCATAAGGTAGATAATTTTTATAATATTTATGGTAATTTTAAAAGTGAGAATAATTTTAAAAAGTGTAATCCTCACTTAAGAATAGATATGAAAAATAAAAAAATATCTTTTACAAAATGCAACTGTAATATCTTTGAGGGTGGCGAGTTAGAAAATAAGATTTATATGTGTGAACATCTAGTGGCAGCAGCAATGAAGTTTGTTGAAGGAATAAAGAAAAAATTAGCTCTAAAAAGAATTGAAGAAGAGAGAATTGACAAAAAAATAATAAAGGAATTAGAAAATATATATTTGATTCACAGTGATGAGAAGGAAAAGGTATTTGATAAAAAAGAAAAGCTTGTTCTTAATGTATCAATAAAACAGGTAAAAGAAGAATGTAGTAATGATTTTGATGTGAGTATATATATTGGGAATACTCATATGTATCCAATTTTAAATATAAAAAACTGTGTATGTTCAATTATAAAAGATGAAGAGTATTGTATAGGAAAAGGTCTTGTTTATGACAAGAACAAGTATTATTTTAGTGAAAGTGATGAACAATTTATTAAATATATATATGAAATTATATTAATTAGTAGAAATAATGAAAGCACAAGTTTTATAAGAATATCTTCAGAATTATTGAAAAAATTTCTTGAAAAATTAAATAATAAGAAGATTAAATTTAACTATAATTATCAAAGTTATACAAGTGTCATATTAAATTCTGATCTACCATTAACATTTACTATGAAGAAAATAAATGGAGATTATGTTCTAAGTACTAAGAAAATACTTCCGATACCTTTAAGTAAAAATAGAGATATATTTTTATATGATAGAAATATATATATTCCCTCATTAAAACAAGTGGATTTATATAGGATTTTATATAAATATATAAAAGAAGACAAAAAAATTATTTTTAAGAGTGATATAAATAATAGTGAGTTTGGTGTATTAAATAAAGTATTAACATCTATATCTCAAAATATATTTTATGATGAAGCAATAATAAGTAAAATGAATGATGATGTTAGAATTAACTTTAATTTTTCAAGAAAAAAAGGAAAATCAGTATGTGATGTAATAATCAAAAATAATATTATAGATATGAACTATTCTGAGGCTATTAAAATAAATAATGATAAATTCAATTTTTCAAAGAAATTAATGAATATTGAAAGTATTTTAAATAAATATAGATTTTATTATAGAAATGAGAATTTTGAATTCTTAGGAGATGATGAAGAATATTATTTGTTTTTAAAGAATGGAATAGATGAAATAAAGAGTATAGGAACTATATTTACAGAAAGATCATATATAGATTACTTTAAATTAAATAATGGAAGATTTAAGGATTTGTCAATTAAAGAAAATTCAAAAGGAATGTATGAATTTTACATGCAGTTTGAAAATATATCACCATATGAACTGAATGATGTAGTAAAAGCATATAAAGAAAAGAAAAATTTTATAAAACTTGATAATAATATATATGTTGACTTAAAAAGCAAAGAGATTGAAAAAATTATGAAAATTATAGATACTTTAAATCTAGATATTATGAGTGGAAAGGATAAATTTTACCTTTCAATTGATAAATTATATTATTTAAAAGATAAAATAGAAGATGATGTAATAGTATTTAAGAATAGAGAAAAAATACTGGATTTAATAGATGCACTTCATAGAAAACAAGATAATGTCTATGAAATACCTAAAAACTTGAAATGTAATTTAAGAGATCATCAGATTGAAGGATATAATTGGTTTAAAAATCTTAGTGATCTTGGTCTTGGAGGAATACTTGGAGACGAAATGGGTCTTGGAAAAACTATTCAAACAATAGCATTTCTTGCTTCAGAGAAAAATGGGACTTCCATGGTTGTAGTACCAACTTCTCTTTTATATAATTGGAGCGATGAATTTAAAAAATTTATTCCAGGTTTGAAAGTTTGTATTATCAATGGTGAGAAAAAAGAAAGAGAAAAAAATATTGAAAATTATTGTGATTATGATGTTTTAATTACTACTTATGGATTGATTAAAAATGATATTGATCTTTATGAAAATATAGAATTCAAAAATATAATATTAGATGAAGGTCAGAATATTAAAAATTATAAAGCACAGATAACCACTACAGTAAAAAAACTTAAAGCTAATAATCGATTCATTCTTACAGGTACACCAATAGAAAATAATCTTAATGAATTATGGTCATTATTTGATTTCATTATGCCAGGATACTTATATACATATAAAGTGTTTAATGAAAAGTTTGTAAAAAATGAATCCAACCTTGAAGAACTTAAAATACTAATAAAGCCATATATACTAAGAAGAACCAAAAAAGAAGCAGCGGGAGAAATGCCTGAAAAATATGAGAAAAAAATATTGGTTAATATGCCAAAAGAACAAAAAGATGTTTATGATGCTTGTGTTAAAGAAATACAAGATAAGATTAATAGTGAAAAAATGAATAATATAACGATCTTTTCATTCTTAACAACTCTTAGACAATTATGTCTTGACCCTTCGTTAGTTACTAATGAATACAATGGAGAAAGTGGGAAATTTAACGAAGTGTTAAATATCATAAAGAAAGATCAAAAAGAAAATAAGATTCTGTTATTTTCTCAATTTACAAAGGCTCTCAAGAAACTAGCTTTAAAACTAGATAAAGAAAAAATACAGTATTGCTATCTTGATGGTAGCATATCATCAGCAGCTAGAATTAAGCTTGTAGAAGAATTTAATAATGATAAGAATAAACGAGTATTCCTGATTTCTTTAAAAGCAGGTGGGACAGGATTAAATCTTACAAGTGCAAATATGGTTATTCACTTTGATCCGTGGTGGAATCCATCAATAGAAGATCAGGCAACAGATCGTGCACATAGAATAGGTCAGAAAAGGGATGTTGAAGTAATTAAGTTAATAGCAAAAGGAACCATAGAAGAAAAAATAGTTCTTCTTCAAGAAGATAAAAGAAATCTAATCAATGATGTATTGACAAATGAATTAAATGATAGTGAAGTATTCAATTTAGTAACAAATAGTGAATTGATTAACCTTCTCAAATAAATTAACAGTATAAAATTCAATGTTAATTAATAGTAATATATCTTATATTATAAATATATGAAATATATTACTATTTTGATGGAAACATATACCGTATAAAATACTAAAAAAGATATTCGATTATAATATTATAAAGATGTAATTTAAATATTGTATAACTATTAATAGTACATTATTAAATGAATCATAAATTTACAGTTAAATGTTAATTAAATATGATTAATATGTTAATATTAATATGTGGACAAGTTAAAAAGGAAAAAATTAAGTTTTGTAGTAATTTTGGAAGATTAATAAAAAGGTACCGAAATACATAACTTTTTTTGTATATAATAATGACCGAGGAAGGGAGCGCAGGTATGCTCGAAAATGTTTTAATAGATTTAAATATTGAAGGACAAACTACAGTTGACAGGCTGATAGAAAAACATATGCCATTCATAATAAAGAGTATTTCAGATGTTACAGGGAGATATGTATCATGTGAAAATGATGAAGAACTAAGTGTTGGTCTACTTGGCTTTAACGAAGCAATTGAGAGATATGATAATGAAAAAGGACATTTTTTATCTTATGCTAAACTTGTTATTTCAAGTAGAATAAAAAATTATTTGAAAGGCGAAAATAAGCATCAACATTCATCTCTAGAAGAACTTACGGAGATGGGGTTAGAATTTAAAGATGAAAACTTTGAGCAGGAAGAAGACAATAGTTTGTTAGTAGAACAGATTGAAATGCTGAAAGCTGAAATCAATTCCTTTGGTTTTACTTTAGAAGATTTAATGGAAGAAGCACCAAAACAACAGGCAACAAGAGAAAATGCTATAAATTTATCGAAACAGATATGTGAAGAAGAGGAATTTATATCATTCATGTATTTAAAAAGAAGGCTACCAATAAAGAAAATAGTTCTTAGATTTGGAGTCACGGAAAAAGTTGTTAAACGAAGTAAAAAATTTATAATAGCAGTTGTTATAATTATTAACAAAAATCTTAGCGCCTTGAAAAATTGGATCAGGAAGTAGGTGATATTTATGAAAAAAGGTTTAATAATGGAAATTAAAGATGAATATGCCATTATGTTAAATGATGACGGCAGTATGGATAAAATCGTAGTTAAGCCACAGATGGTAGTTGGACAAAAAATATTTTACTTTGAAGAAGATATTGTAAAAATTTCAACGACGACTCAAAGTAAATTTAAATATAATGTATTTATGAAATCATTTGGATCTATTGCAGCATTATTCTTAATTGCATTTACGTTTTTTTATAATATACATGTAAACAAAACTTATGCAGTTGTTAGTCTTGATATTAATCCAAGTATACAGTTAGAAGTTGGAAATAATAAAAAGATAATTAATGTTGAAGGTATGAATGATGATGGAAAGAGTATAGATTTTTCTAGTGTTAAAGGATGTAATATAAATGATGGTATTAAAGCAGTAAAAGACATTCTTGTAGAAAAAGAGTATTTGAAAAATAATAAAGATGTATTAGTTGGATTTGCATTTGTTAAAAATGAAGATAAGACTGCTTATGAAGATAATATAATAGATGCTGTTTTAACAACATTTGATACTGAAAATGTAGCATACATTAAAGTAGACGATAAGAATGATGTTGAAGAAGCTAAGGAACAAGGTATAAGCTTAGGTAGATATGAAGCGTCTAAAGTAGTTGATGAAGAAACAAAGAAAAAAATAGTAAGTGCTCCAGTTAAAGATATTACAGAGCAAATTAAAGATAAAGAAAATGTAAAATACTATAATGCTGATGAAGATAAAGCTGAAGATGTAAGTGCACCTAAAGAAGAAAAGGTTGAAGATAAAATCAATATGATACCAGCAGACAAACCAGCAGACAATAATAGTAATACAAATAATGCTACAACTAAGGAGACTAAGGAAAACGGGAATAATGCAAATCATAAGCCTGATATTGTAGCTCCATCTGATGAAAAAACTCCAGCACATTCTGATAAGAGTGAAGAGAATAATGATAAGTCAGAAATTAATAATGGAGTATTGGAACTTAATCCAGAAAAGCCTGCTGAAGGTGAAAATAGTAGCAATAATCAGGATGGGGATAAAAACACTGTTATAGATCCAGATAAGAATGTTATAGAAAATAACACAACATCAGGAAAATTAGAAGAAGATAATAAAGTTCAGGAAGTTGTGCCAGATAGTAGTGTTGAAAAACCAAAACAAGGTAATATAAATTAATTTATGAAGATGTAGATGAAAAGTCTACATCTTTTTTTCATAAATATGAAAGATTAAATATAGTTAAATTTTGCGTTTAGATATGGAAGGGCATTTTAATAAATATATAAAAAATTAAAGACTAGAAAAAAAAATTATAGTATACTTACAATAGAATTATTAAGAAAAATTGGGGAGATATACATGATAAAAGAATTTTTAAACAATAATATATTAATAT